>JBPOHJ010000008.1:0-136903 GCA_052035725.1 Bacteroidota bacterium
GAGTGGGATGGTAAGAACCAATTAGGCAAAGAATCGGCCGAGGGTACCTACTTCTACATCATGACAGCCACCGGAAAAGACGGCAAAGCCTACGATACAAAAGGCACCGTTAGCTTGTTCAGGTAAAGCCTCCTAAAATTATTCTGAAAGCCCTGACCCAGTGTCAGGGCTTTTTTTTGGTGTTTTTCAGATTCAAATAAAAGCTTAATTTTGAGGCAGACTAGCATTAGGTATGAACATACACGAATATCAGGGAAAGAGCATATTAAAGAGTTTTGGAGTAGCCATTCAGGAAGGTATAGTTGCAGAAAACGCCGATCAGGCTGTTGCAGCTGCTAAAGAACTTAAATCAAAATACAATAGCGATTGGGTGGTGGTGAAAGCGCAAATCCATGCCGGTGGACGGGGGAAAGGCGGAGGGGTCAAGTTGGCTAAAAATCTGGATGAAGTAAAGGAAAAAGCCTCCCAAATCATTGGTATGCATCTTATCACGCCTCAAACCAGCGCTAAAGGCAAATTGGTAAATAAAGTGCTGATTGCTCAGGATGTTTATTATCCAGGGGCATCACCAACCAAGGAGTTTTACATGAGTGTATTGCTCGACCGGAGCAAGGGCCGTAATACCATAGTTTACAGCACAGAGGGTGGTATGGATATCGAAGCTGTTGCTGAACATACACCAGATAAAATCTGGAAGGAGGAAATTGATCCTCGTGTGGGTCTTCAGGGCTTCCAAGCCAGAAAGATTGCCTTTAACCTAGGATTGAGCGGTAATGCCTTCAAGGAAATGGTGAAATTTGTTACTTCACTCTATAAAGCTTACGAAAGCATCGATGCGTCCTTATTTGAAATTAACCCTGTGCTAAAAACCAGCGATGATAAAATCATAGCTGTAGATAGCAAAGTGAGTTTCGATGATAATGGTTTATTCCGCCATCCGGATTACGAAGCTATGCGCGACATTACAGAAGAGGATCCAACGGATGTTGAGGCACGTAACGCCGAATTGAATTACGTTAAACTCGACGGTAATGTAGGGTGTATGGTAAATGGCGCTGGTTTGGCAATGGCTACAATGGACCTAATCAAACTTAGCGGAGGCGAACCGGCTAACTTTTTGGACGTGGGTGGAACCGCAAACGCCGAGCGGGTTGAAAAAGCATTCAGAATCATTTTAAAAGACAAGAATGTAAAGGCCATTTTGGTGAACATTTTTGGCGGTATCGTACGCTGCGATCGCGTGGCACAAGGGATTGTGGACGCTTATAAAAACATGGGTAACATCGAAGTGCCAATTATTGTACGTTTGCAAGGGACCAATGCCGATATAGCTAAAAAACTGATAGACGAATCAGGCTTAAAAGTGTACTCAGCAATTGAATTTCATGAAGCAGCCGCTTTAGTGAATAAAATCTTAAAGTCAAACTAAAAAAAACATATCTTTAAAACATGAATAAATCTAGTCTGTTAATTTTATCGGCCCTCACCGCTTTTACTCTAGGAAGTTGTGGCGGTGGCGACAAGTCAGAAGAACTCGAAGCCTCAGATACAGCAAAAACTCAGGAAGCTCCTGTGAGTGCCGTTTCAGAAACTTTCTTTCAGGTGCCATCTCCCGGAGAAATGCTGTCCTTTATCAAAATTGTTGGGGGCAAGAACAATAAAAACACATCGTTCTTGAATCCTTTAGCCAACGAAAAAAATTACACCGATAACAAATCCAAAGCACTTAATTTTGGAATCTATAGTTGCGATCTGAGTTATTGCAGCATATTTGAGATTGGTTCTGAATCCATTAAGTATTTTAAAACGGTAAAAACCATGGGCGACCAAATTGGTGTTTCTACAGCCATCAAGCCTGAAATGCTTAAACGCCTGGAAAATAACTTATCAAATGCCGATTCACTGGGAGTTATTACCGATGATATTTATTTCTCATCATTTGAAACGCTCGAAGACAGTAAACAGGGTCCAACCTTAGCCATGGTTGTTGCCGGAGGCTGGTTGGAGAGCATTTTCATCGCGAGCCAATTAGCGAAATACGAAGCCGGAAGTCCGGTTGTGGAACGTATGGCTGACCAAAAATACACGCTTGAAAACCTGATCGAATTTTTGAAAAAGCACGAAGGCGACGCCAACGTTGCAGCGGTTAGAGCAGATTTTGAAGGTCTGCTGGCCGAGTTCAACAAAATTGAGGAAAAGGATGCTGAAGCCGCCAAAACCAAAGGGGAAGATAAGATGATGCTGGCCGGAGGAAAACAGTTGGTTATTACTGAGGCCAATTACACTGCCATTGTCACAAAAATTAAAGAGATCCGCAACTCTTATACATTAACAAAATAATACGTCGCATTATGAAATATATTTTCACCATTTTATTTTTTGCTTACAGCTCCCTACTATTGCCCCAAACCAGTGTGTGCGGTCAGTTTCACAGAAAGTATTGTGTTTTTGAAGATACTAAAAGTGAAAATTGGCAATACAATGCCCAAAGCAAAAGCGGTTTGTTTAATCAGGGCATGGTATCCAAATTGCGTTGTGTTATATACAAAGGCATGGATTACCGCATTTCTGTTTGCTGTGAAACCGATAAGTTAGGCGATAAAGTCAACTTTAAAATTTACGATTCTCGTACCAACGAATTGTTGTTTGATAACGCTACAGCCGACAATATTCAGAATTTCGAATTCCAAAGCGTAAGCACCCGCCAGTTGGTGATTGAAGTAATGGTGCCACAAGGCGCTACCGAAAAAGATAAACACAAAGCGACTGATGCAGCATGTGTAGGTTTGTTGATCGAACACAAAATCACCGATAAACAAGGATTTTAATCTCATCTAAATACCATTAAGAAACCCATCCCATAAAACGGTTGGGTTTTTTGTTTACTTTTATTGCAAAGGAATCATGTCGGTACACAAAGAGATCAAAAAGGTAACCACCAACGTGTTACAGGAAATGAAAAAGCGTGGCGAAAAAATTGCCATGCTTACAGCCTATGATTTCACCATGGCCAAAATCATCGACAGTTCAGGCATAGATGTTATTTTGGTTGGAGACAGTGCCAGCAATGTAATGGCCGGACATGAAACCACGCTACCCATTACGCTTGATCAAATGATCTATCACGCCGGATCAGTAGTAAGGGCGGTTAGCCGTGCACTCGTGGTTGTTGACCTTCCATTTGGTTCTTACCAGGCCAATTCCAAAGAGGCATTAATGTCAAGTATCCGCATCATGAAAGAAAGTGGGGCTCATGCGGTTAAAATGGAAGGGGGCAGAGAAATCAAAGAAAGTATTGAACGTATTTTAACAGCCGGCATTCCGGTAATGGGGCACCTCGGTTTAACGCCCCAAAGCATTTATAAATTCGGCACCTACTCTGTAAGGGCAAAAGAAGAAGAGGAAGCAGAACGATTAATGGAAGATGCCCGCTTATTGGAAAGTTATGGCTGTTTTGCGCTGGTGCTGGAAAAAATTCCCGCTAAACTGGCTGAAAAAGTAGCTAAAAGTATTTCTATACCGGTGATTGGCATCGGAGCGGGTGGAGGTGTTGACGGACAAGTATTGGTAACCCATGATATGCTGGGCATGAACCACGAGTTTAGCCCACGGTTTTTACGTCGTTACCTTAACCTCTACGAAAGTATGGGTAAAGCTTTTGAATCTTATATTAAAGATGTAAAAAGTTCAGACTTTCCGAACGAAGGAGAACAATATTGAATTACCGGATTTTCAGTTTTTCTACCTGAAGCACCTCTTTGGTGTTGCCGTCGTAAACAAACACTACAAGGCTTAACTTTTTATCGTTGAACGTGTTTTCTATCCCAACATTAGGGTAAGCCAATGAAACAGAATCGTTAGCGGCGATAGGGGAGTCTTTCAAAACTACACCCCAAGAGTCATTCAAACTTTTCCTGAGCATGTGTTCAAATTCATAATCCTCAACCAAATCTGGTGATACTCTGTAATCCGTTTGGGCACCAACAATTCCGTCTTCCATTAATACGGCTGACAATTTAGTGCCATTCGGAAAACTAGACAGAAACTTTGCTTTGATATTTGTGCTTAATGAACGCACGATGGTGTCGTATTTAGTTTCAAGATCAAGGCGAACAACCATTGGGTCCTTTAACGCTAGAGATACGGTTGTGGGCCACTTAGTTTCCTTATTTACAACGCCATTGCCCGCATAATTCTTACGGTTGGTCATGCCGTTTGGATTACCGGCATTACCAATAAATGTTGCATCCCAGTCGTTACCTGCTGTGGTGGTGTAGGATGCAGGATATTCTGGTAATTTTACCTTTGCAAAAAATCCTGCGTGTACAGCCAACACCACTAGAGTATCGCCGTACTTCACAGCCAACTGGTGAGCTACGTCAGCGGCAGCCGGACAGTTTCCACAGGTGTGTCCAGTGTAATCTTCAAGTAAAACTTTTTTGAAATGGGCAATGGAAGTGTTTGTTTTAGTTACAAATTGTGTTCCTACTACTTCTGGCTCTTTCACACGAGGTTCTGTTACCTTGTCGCACGACCATACGCCAATTAAGGCGAAGAGCATCCCAATGAGAATAAAATGTTTCATGAAATAAAGTTACTAAAAACTGCTGGTAATTGAAATAGCTACCCCATTACTGGCTGGCACGTTTCTACAAACCCCGCCTACACAGAAAATACCTGCTCGTTGTTTTCCTACACTCATAGAAATACGATGAGGGCCATTTGTATAACCTGCAGTACCAAGGAGATAGTGAATCTGAAGAGCATCACTGGGGTTACTATAATTGTATTGATCCAAAATTGCCACAAACCAATGGGTGTTAGGGCTCCATTCCAACATCGCTGTTGCCCAGCTACCGGCATTGGGATTGGTTTTGTTAGCCGAGAAAAAGCCCTGTGTCTCAAAACGTAAGGCACTGTTTGAATTGTATTTATACGTGAGATCAATTACAGCAATATGAGAAAGGATGTTTTCGTACCCGGCGTTTGGAGAGCCAAACTGAACCATGTTACGGTTGTAAAACTGATTGGCATACATAAATGTGCCTTTCCAAACCTTACTGAATTTTTTGTTTACTTCAATAAAGGCATCATGGTAATATTGATCACCAACTTCGAAATAATTGGTTTTGTAAAGTGTCATTGTAGTAGTGCTGTCATTTACCCCTATTTGTTTTAAACCATAAGCAACAGAGCCGTTGAGGGTGATCTCAGTGCCGTATTTCCCACCTAATAAAGAGCCCTTTTTGAACTTGTATTGTATTTCACCCATGCCTCCAAACTCGCCTTTTGGCTGGGTAGCATATGGGAAAAAGGCAGGCATCAGGTACGTGTGCTGTTTAGTGGTAGCCGGAAGATAGTTGATCAACAGGTTTTGAAGCGTGGCATCGCGATCACTTCGGTAGCCCATATTATCAATGCGTTTGATTTGGGCCAAAAAGGTTAAACCTTTTATTGCATAAGATGCCGAAAGGAAGATGCCATCACCGAACTTATAAGAATAGTAAGTTTCTCCGTTTGCCGATGATTTGTTATCGGCACTCGGGTCGTTCTCTTTGTAAACGTATTCTCCAAAAAAGTTAAAGTTCTCAGTAATTACATTGATACGGCCTCCATATGCGCCTACGTTTTCCGGTAAATTGAACTCAGGATCTTGATCTTCCTGATATTTACTTACAAAACTTCCACCTAAAATAATGGTGGGAAACCGGGCGCTAACCGCACTGTCAAGCAATTCCTTTAAATTCATTTCCCCGTCAAATCCCCTAACAATACCGGGACCAACAGTAAAAAATGACCGTTGCTTACCTACCAGGCCTTTGAAGGTGAAACCTTTATAGGGGCGCGAAATAACACGTATGCCATCAAGGGAGTTGTCGTAAAGCAATCCGGGTTCGTAGTAAGTTCTAAATAATAAGCCACTGCCAAACTGATCATAAATGTTGCCAATGGTGATATCCAACAATTGGTCCTCATACCTCACAAAACGGTTGGTAATGCCCTGCCCTTTGTAACGGCTGTCAAACCCCTGCATGACGTTGTTGTAGGCCTCATAACGGATTCCTGCAGAAAATTTTCCTCTGTTGTAGTTAATAATACCATAACCATTCGACAACATTTTTTCAGGTACTTCAGGAGCACCTATTAGTGAATCGGCATTGTAGTACTGTGCATCAATCTGGAAATTTCCATGTATAGAACCGTAATCGTTGGTGTTTTGTGCTGTTGTTTTAGTAAAAACAGCCAAAGTAAACAGTAAAAAAGTAGCTTTTAGGCTACTTTTAAGGGTATTGAAAAACATGGGCAAATAAACTCAAATTTTGTTGAATAACAAAAACCTGAGCCAAGGGAATTAATGGGAAAGGGCCTGACCGTTTACCAGCTTTTTTACGTTTTCATACAATTTTTCTTCATCACCTTCGGTATAAGAATTGTGGCTCCACACAATTTTACCGCTTCCATCTACCAAAAATGTATGAGGGATGTTATTCACACTCATGGCACGTTTAAAATCCGAATTTTCGTCCAAATACACTTCAAATTCCCATCCCTTTGATTTTACATCGGTTACCACTTTACTTGAACTTCTCACGTCATCAATAGAAATGGCGATCAGTTTCACACCGGTTTCTTTCACCCATTCTTCGTAGTTTTCATGCACAGCGTCCAGTTCTTTTTTACACGGTTTGCACCAGGTGGCCCAAAAACTAATAATCATTGGTTTGCCATTGTTGCTGAAAGTGGAAGTGCTGACCTTGCTGCCATCCAATTTTTTTACAGTTGCTGTTGGTATGTTGCCATAATCGCCTGAAGGAAGCACAAAAGCGAAAGAAACTAATACAACCAGAGCCAAAAGAAGTCGTTTCATTAGATAAAATTTGATATGCAATTATACACAAATATTGAGCCTATTTTGAGAAACCGAGAGCAATTAACGTTAAAAAAATCAACCTCACAGCCATTATTTCTCTAATTTTACACCTCTCTAATTATGGATAACAAACGCTCTATCGCCTTATTCGAAACTGCAAAAAAGTGCTTTCCCGGAGGCGTCAATTCTCCGGTTAGGGCCTTCAAAAGTGTTGGCGGCAACCCCCTATTTATCGACCGCGGTAAAGGCTCTAAGGTGTGGGATGCTGACGGTAATGAGTACATCGATTATTGCTGCAGCTGGGGACCATTGATTTTGGGTCATGCGAATGACATGGTACTTGATTTAGTTAATACCACCATGCGTAAAGGCACCTCGTTTGGTGCTCCAACTGAATTGGAAAATCAATTGGCCAGCCTGATCTTAAGCAACAATCCCTACATCAACAAACTGCGTTTTGTGAGCAGCGGAACCGAAGCCGTGATGAGTGCCATACGTTTGGCGAGAGGATTTACAAAACGAAATAAAATAGTGAAGTTCGAAGGATGTTACCATGGTCACGTGGATGCCCTTTTGGTAAAAGCAGGCAGCGGTTTGGTCACCTTCGGTAATTCCAGCAGCGCCGGCGTTCCCGAAAGTGTTAGCGCCGAAACCATAACTGTTCCGTTGAACAACAAAGGCGCGGTTGTAGAAGCCTTCACACATTATGGAGATGAAATTGCCTGTGTAATTATTGAACCCGTTCCGGCAAACAATGGCCTGCTGCTTCAAAGCAAAGAATTTTTGGAGTTTTTGCGCGCTATTTGCACTCAGCACAAGTCCCTCCTCATTTTTGACGAGGTGATATCAGGGTTCAGACTTGGATTTACCGGTGCAGCCGGCCATTACAATATAACACCCGATATCATTACGTATGGAAAAATAATTGGTGGAGGCTTTCCTGTAGGAGCATACGGAGCTTCCGATGAAATCATGGCTTGTGTTTCACCACTGGGGCCAGTGTATCAGGCGGGAACCTTAAGCGGTAACCCAGTAGCCATGGCCGCCGGTATTGCTCAATTGCGTGAATGCCTAAAACCCGGGTTTTATACAAACCTCGAAAAAAACACCGCTTACCTTGTAAATGGAATCATGAGTGTAAACAGCTTTCCGCTTTTCAAGATATTTAATCTGGGCTCCATTTTCTGGCTGGCTTTTACCAATAAAGATAGAATCAGCTGTTCAGAAGATATTGACCCAAATAGCATGAGGTATTTTAAAACACTTTATCATGCCTTATTGGAATTGGGTATTTATATGGGCCCGAGCGGATATGAAGTGGGATTTGTGAGTGAAGCACACAGCCAGGATGACCTTAATAAAACCATTGCAGCATTTGACATCGCATTGAAAAAATTAGTTTAAATTTAAACAAAGATGAAAACCGTAGACTCTATTAATTTTGCCGGCAAACGCGCTGTGATTCGGGTAGATTTTAATGTGCCTCTGAATGAGAATTTTCAGGTTACTGATACAACCCGAATTCGGGCAGCCATTCCCACCCTAAAGAAAATTCTTAACGATGGCGGGAGTATTATTCTGATGAGCCATTTGGGTCGCCCAAAAGAGGGGCCAACCAACAAATATTCACTAAAGCACATTGTAGGCGAGGTGAGTAAACACTTGGGTACTCCTGTTAAATTTGTAGATGATTGTATCAGTGAAGCCGCTTTTTCTCAATCATCGGGACTAAAAGCTGGAGAAGTGCTCTTACTCGAAAACCTTCGTTTTTATAAAGAAGAGGAAAAAGGAGACGAGACTTTTTCCGAAAAATTGAGCAAACACGGTAATGTTTATGTGAATGATGCATTTGGAACCGCGCACCGTTCACACGCGTCAACTGCTGTAATAGCCAAGTATTTTAAACCGGAAGCAAAATGTTTTGGTTACGTTATGGCCAATGAAGTGGCAAGCATAAACAAAGTGTTGAACCAATCGCAAAAACCCTTTACAGCTATTATTGGGGGCGCCAAGGTGAGCGATAAAATACTCATTATTGAACAATTGATGGAAAAAGCCGACAATATTTTGATTGGAGGTGGTATGGCTTTTACTTTTGTTAAAGCATTGGGTGGGGAGATTGGAAAATCACTCTGCGAGGACGATCGATTAGATATTGCTAAAGAGCTTATTTCAAAAGCCAAAGTAAGAGGAGTCAACCTTTGTATACCAGTTGACGCGATTGCTGCGGATCAGTTTGCCAATGAAGCCGCCAAAAAAGAAGTGGATATTGATAAAATTCCGGAAGGTTGGATGGGTTTAGACATTGGTAGCAGAAGTATCCGCCTTTTTGGAGACGTAATCAAACGCTCAAAAACTATTTTGTGGAATGGCCCCATGGGGGTTTTTGAAATGTCGAGTTTCGAAAACGGTACCAAAGCGGCTGCCTATGATATTGTTGAAGCCACCAAAAATGGGGCTTTTACTTTAATCGGCGGGGGAGATAGCGTTGCTGCCATCAATAAATACGATTTATCAAACAAAGTCAGTTATGTGAGCACCGGAGGCGGGGCGCTGCTTGAATATATTGAACAGGGTAGTTTGCCAGGTGTAAGAGCCATTGAGGCATGAGGCAGTTAGTGATCATACTTGTTCCGGTAATCATGAACCTGGCTTCTTGCAAAAAGACGTATACCTGCGAATGTACCAACTCCAATGGCACATACAGCGCAGGTGAAGTAGAAACAACAAAATCCAAAGCCAAAAAACACTGCGAAGGTTTATCAACCAGCAACACCAGTTGTTTAGCTAAATAAAAAAGAAAAACATGAGTGGAATAAACATTAGGGTTGGATTTGGCTACGATGTACATCCATTAGGTAGCGGAAGAGAACTTTGGCTTGGAGGAGTAAAAATAGCTTTCGATAAAGGGTGTGTCGGGCATAGCGATGCCGATGTGTTGTTACATGCAATTTGCGATGCCTTGCTGGGTGCCGCCAACCTGAGGGATATTGGTTTTCATTTTCCAAATACCGATCCCAATTATAAAAATGCCGACAGTAAGCTGCTGTTGAAGGAAGTCGTTGCACTTCTGGATAAAGAAGGATTTGTGGTGGGTAATGTTGATGCTACCTTAAGTCTTGAAGCGCCAAAGATCAATCCACACATTCCTGCCATGCAGGAAATTCTGGCCCCGCTATTGAAAGTAAGTACACGCGAAATTTCCATCAAAGCCACCACCAATGAGAAATTGGGGTATGTAGGACGCGCTGAAGGTGTAAATGCCTTTGCCGTAGTTCTGATTTTAAAAAAATAAAGATTTGATAAACACATCAAATCGAACCTTTCTGCTTTAGTTTGGATCACCGGATTATTTCTTTACCAGTTGGCAAAGTGTTTTATTGAATACACAAATTCGTTTTTCTGAAGTACTTAATCCGAAAGGATTAATATTTTACGGATAAGTTTTTATGTTAAAACTACCCTGATGCGTCAGCGATTGAATGGAAAGCCCTTGCTTGGGTTTTGCCTTGTGGCGCTTAGGCGAGGAGGCGGCCAAAGAAAGCCACCGCAGCCATAGCGCCACAGCAAAAGAAAGCAAGGCTTGAAGTGAAAGCGCTATCAGGCGCCCAAACAGGAAAGCACTTTTGAAGTTTAACCCGTCGCCTATTCGTGAGTAAAAGCTTCGCAGTAATTTTGTTATCTTTAATGGTGATGAAACGCATTTTAGTTTTACTATTAAGTGTATTTGTTTTAATAACCAGGAGCCAAACCTACAATTATTACTTTGGCAACCTGCATGCCCACACCGGTTTCAGCGATGGCAACAAGGATTCTCTCAGTTCGGGCGTTTCCCGTCCGGATGGAAGTTATACCTATGCGAAACTCAGTAACGATTTTGATTTTCTTGGAATTTCTGAACACAACCATTATTCGAATAATAACAACCCTGGTTTTGAAATTCAAAATTACACAGTCGGTTTAAACATGGCTAACACAGCTAACCAGGATGGGGTGTTCGCGGCTTTGTTTGGTATTGAATTTGGCGTGTCATCCAATTACAATGGACATGTTATTGTATACGGTTTTAATCAATTGATTGGGTGGGAGCCCGGCAATTACGACATCTATAACGATAAATCGGATTATGACGGTTTGTTTCACAAAGTAAAAAACAACCCAAACGCCTTTTGTTACCTGGCACATCCTTATCACACCGATTTCAGCACTAACGGTTCTTTCTCTGGTGCATTGGCGTATTTGCCCTATAACGCAGCATACGACAGTGCAATAGTTGGCGTACCATTAAGGAGTGGTTTGGCCTTCAGTCAGGCCGATACCTACGACGATTACTCTTCTGGGGATTATATTTCCTATTACAGGCAACTGCTTTATAAGGGTTACCATTTGGGAATAGGTTACGATCACGACAACCATTATACCAATTTTGGTCGCAGCAATGGTGGTCGGCTGGTAATTCTTGCCCCTTCTCTAAGTAGAGCAAATCTTGTACAAGCTATGCAAAAGAGGCGTTTTTATGGAAGCGATGATTCTAATGCTAAGATTGACTTTAATTTGAATGGTCATGTTATGGGCTCTGTTGTTCAAGGTACAATGTACCCCACGATTCAAATTACGCACATCGATCCAGATGGTGAAAATGCGGATACCATTCAACTTTATAGAGGGTCGGCTAACACCGGCACACTTTGGGCAGAACAGGTGCACAGCAGTACCGGAAATAACACACTACAGTACACAGATTTTAATTTGCTACCGAATAAAGAATACTACTATTATGCGCAGATTAAACAGCAGGATCAACAACTTATTGTCACTTCACCAATTTGGTATACTGGCCTTGCGCCTTTGAACAGTAACGAGAACAGTTTGGAAATTCAATTGCTGATGTACCCTAATCCATCTAAAGGACAGGTGCATTTGAGTGTAAATTGTGAGTCGGCCTTTCAAGTGCTTGTTACTGATATGCTTGGTAAAGAAGTATACCGCGCAACTTGTACAAAAAACCAACAGGTAATTGATCTGGAACACCTCGGCAATGGCACCTTTATTTTGGAGGTGCTGACGCCTAAAGGAACTATTCAGCGCCGGTTAACACTCGATTAGAACTTATGCCGATGCACGTCTTAACCTATCGTTGATAGCTCTTCCTAAGCCTCTATCTGGTACTTGTTGAGCGAGAATCACATCAGCATCGCTTTCATCTGCGGCTCTTAACATGGCAAATAAATTCATTGCCGCTTCTTTCATGTCCTTTTTTGGGGAGAGGTCTAAAACTTGTTGTGGCGGTAGCGTGGAATGGTGAAAACCTCCAAAACATAATACGCACTGCTTTTTAGCTTTGTGCAATTGTACCAACTCAAGTAAATCGCCGAAATAAAGCGGTTTTTTAGGGGCATAATGACTTTTTAGCTGTCCTGGGGCCTTTGGATTGCTGGAGATATTCAAATTCAACTCCACTTTTCCACAAACCGATTCTATTTCCTCAAGCGAAAGACCTCCTAATCTGTAAACGCAAAGTTGCTCACCTTCCATGCCCACAATGGTAGATTCAAGACCTACTTCGCAGGCACCACCATCTAATATATAAGCGACTTTATCCCCCAATTGTTTTTTAACATGTTCAGCTTTAGTGGGACTTATGTAACCAAAGGGGTTTGCACTTGGAGCAGCTAGGGGGGCATTGAGCTCCTGTAAAAGCGCGAGTGTAAGTGCCTGATTGGGGATGCGTACTGCCACCTTATCCAGCCCTGAAGTTACCAAATCAGGCACCAATGCGGTTTTGGGCAATAGTAAACTCAAGGGGCCCGGCCAAAAACGCTGCGCTAATTTCAATAAGGGCCCATTTTTTAGTTCAGCGTAGGGATGTATGGCTTCAATTGAATGAAAATGAAGGATAAGCGGGTCAAAACTCGGACGTTTTTTAGCTTCAAACACGGCTAAAACCGCTTTTTGGTTACTCGCCATGGCCGCGAGTCCATAAACCGTCTCGGTTGGAACGGCAACCAGCTTGCCATCTCTTAAAAATTGGGCTGCCAGGGCTGTATTTTTACCTATCTCACTCAAGGCAGCAAATATACGAATATCAAAAAAGCCTATATTTGTTTAATTATGGGCCAACTCGTTACTTTACATGACAAACAGTTCAGGCCTTACCTTTCTGAACAACAAATTGCCCAGGCCGTGCAAAAAATGGCAAAACAAATAGAACACGATTTTAAAAACGAAACGCCCTATTTTCTGGTAGTTTTGAATGGTGCGTTTATGTTTGCTTCGGATTTGCTGAAAGCCTTTGGAAAACAATGTGAAGTGGCCTTTATCAAGGCATCTAGTTATGAGGGCACCAAAAGTACCGGGCAGGTGAACCTCATTCATGGCATTGGCAAAGAAGTTCAAAACAAACAGGTTGTGCTGATAGAAGATATTGTTGAAACCGGCACCACCCTGGAAGTGGTATTGGATGAATTAAAAAAACTCGGTGTTGCGGGTGTTCGCATCGCCAGCCTCTTGATAAAAAAGGAATTGTATCGTGGCAATTTTCCGATACAATATACCGGCATTAGTATTGGCAATGAGTTTGTTGTAGGATATGGTTTAGACTACAACGGACTTGGACGAAATTTAAAAGAGATATACGTATTAGCTTAAACCAAAAACCATGGAAAAAATGTTGAACATTGTTTTATTTGGCCCTCCAGGCGCGGGCAAGGGTACTCAATCAGAACGTTTAATTCACAAGTACGGTCTTGTTCACATGAGCACAGGTGATATGCTGCGCTCTGAAATTTCGCGTAACACCTTGCTTGGAATGAAAGCCAAGGAAATTATGGATCGTGGGGAATTAGTTGGGGATGATATTGTGATTAGTATGATTGAAGGGAAAGTGGATGACAATAAAAATGCCAAAGGGTTCATTTTTGATGGATTTCCGCGCACGACAGCTCAGGCCATAGCACTTGATGACTTGTTGCAGAAAAAGGGTACCGGCATCAGCGGTATGTTGTCGCTGGAAGTAGAAGATGAAGAACTCATGAAGCGTTTGTTGAATCGCGGAAAAGACAGTGGACGCAGTGACGATCAGGATGAAGACATCATTCGCAGAAGAATACAGGAATACAATAACAAAACAATGCCACTTAAAGCTTACTACAGTGAGCAAGGCAAATTCCATTCCATCAAAGGCATGGGAACTATCGATGAAATATTTAACGCTATTGTTGAGCGCTTGAATTTTATGAATGCCGAAATGGATCTTACCGCACTGGAAACAGATATTGAACACCTTGATCTTACAGTTCAAGATTATGAAGTAGCCAAAGAAATTGAACCGGAACTCTTATTGGAAATTGATGCTATCAAGCGTTCAGAGGCTGAGGAAGCTAAGGAAGCTAAAACGGAAGCACGTAAAGCCAAAGTTGAATTACCAAAAACAACAGTTGCTAAAACGGAAGTTCTGAAACAAAAGCAAGTGCCGGGAAAAGCCGTAAGTACCAAAGCAAAAAAGGCAGAGGCGAAAAAGGAAACAGCTAAAAAGTCAAAAGCCAAAAAAGCAGCAAAAAAAGCAACCAAAAAAGCTACTCCGAAAAAGGCCGCTAAAAAAGCAACTAAAAAGGCAGCGCCTAAAAAATCCAAAAACACCAGGTCAAAAACAAATAAGGCTGTGGTGAAAAAGGCAACAAAAAAAGTTGCCCCGAAAAAAACCAAAAGCGCGCAAGCAAAAGCAAAAAAGGCAATCAAAAAAGCAGCACCAAAAAAAGCCGGCAAAAAGTTGACAAAGAAGTTGAACAACAAGTCCGCGAAAAAAACAGGTAAAAAAGCCATAGCCAAAAAACCAATAAAGAGGGCTGGTATTAAGAAGACAATTAAGAAAGCAAAAGCCAAGGCACCTAAAAAAGCAAAACGGCGCAAATAAAACTTTAAACGCATAAAAAGTCCGGCGTTGCACATCAGCGTTGGACTTTTTTATTTTTCAAACATGGATAACAATTTTGTCGATTATGTGAAGATCTGTTGCCGAAGCGGCAAGGGGGGAGCAGGAGCAGTGCATTTTCACCGTGATAAATTCACCGCAATGGGTGGGCCAGATGGTGGTAATGGAGGAAGGGGTGGACATGTTATTCTGAAAGGCAACAAACAATTCTGGACCCTCATCCACCTGAAATACAGAAAACATGTTATATCTGCAGCCGGGGAGAACGGTTCGAGTGCGAATTCATCAGGTAAACAGGGAAAAGATGAAATATTGGAAGTACCCTTGGGCACTGTGGCAAGAGATGCTGAAACAGGGGAACTGGAGTGCGAAATTACCGAAGACGGGCAGGAAGTGATTCTTGTGCCTGGGGGAAGAGGCGGTCTTGGAAACGCTAACTTTAAAAGCAGCACCTTGCAAAGTCCACAGTTTGCCCAGCCGGGCGAGCCAGGAAGAAATGAATGGAAAATCCTAGAATTAAAAGTATTGGCTGATGTGGGTTTGGTGGGGTTTCCGAACGCCGGCAAATCTACTTTGCTTTCGGTAATGAGTGCTGCCAAACCTGAAATTGCGAATTATCCTTTTACCACCTTGGTTCCCAATTTGGGTATCGTAAACTACAGGGATTATAAAAGTTTTGTGATGGCTGATATACCGGGTATTATTGAAGGTGCTCATGAAGGAAAAGGCCTTGGTTTGCGGTTTTTGCGGCATATTGAACGCAATTCAACCCTGTTATTTCTTGTAAGTTGCGACAGTAAGGATATTGTTGACGAGTACAAAATACTGCTCAATGAGCTCAAAAAATACAACCCCGAATTGTTAGATAAAAAGCGGCTACTTGGCATTAGCAAAGCCGATTTAATGGATGATGAACTGGAAGAAGAAATGCGCAAGGATTTAAACAAACGCCTGAAAGGCAAAAACAAAGTCCCTTTCCTCTTTTTTTCTTCAGCAACAGGCAAAAACGTGATGCAGTTAAAAGACCTGTTATGGGAACAACTGAATTCCTGAGCAGGAATTTCTAAAATTCTGTTAACCAAGGGGATAGCCAAAATAGAAAGCGCAGGTTTTTCAAGCTTTTTTTTGTGAATATCAGGGAATCTCCTATCTTTGCCCTCCTTAAAACCAAAGCGATGCCAAAAACAAAAACGAATTCCAGTGCTAAGAAACGTTTTAGCCTGACTGGAAGCGGTAAGATCAAAAGGAAACACGCCTACAAGCGTCACATCCTGACCAAAAAAGCTAAGGACAGCAAACGCGCCTTAACCAAAAGCGGTCTGGTGAGTGCTTCAGATACTCCGAACGTGAAATTCATGTTAGGATTAATCTAAGCGGAAACCTCAAGATCAGAAACCGGTTAATTAAAACAATGTTTAACCCGGGTTTTAGTTACAAGTGCAAAAACAAACGCCACTAAACCCCAAAACCGATGAAGGAGAGTAACAACTACTTCATCACAAAACAAAACAAAAAATGCCAAGATCAGTCAACCATGTCGCCAGCAGGGCGCGCAGAAAAAAAATCCTCAACCTGACTAAAGGGTACTGGGGTGCAAGAGGAAATGTTTGGACCATCGCCAAAAACACCCTCGAAAAAGGTTTAACCTACGCTTACCGTGATCGTAAAAACAAAAAACGCAGCATGCGTGGTTTGTGGATTCAGCGTATCAATGCCGGTGTTCGTGAGCACGGTATGAGCTACTCAGAATTTATGGGTAAACTCAACAGCAAAGGACTTACCTTAAATCGTAAAGTACTTGCCGATTTGGCAATGAATCACCCTGAGGCTTTTAAAGCTGTGGTGAATCAGGTAAAATAAGCCTGACCTTCTATATTATTCGCAAAAACGCCCGTTCTGGGCGTTTTTGTTTTTATAACATTAATCAGTTTCTGATTAGCTATTTTAACTTTAGTCAAACAACATTATACCCTATCTTGTGTTATAATAAGTAAGAACAACACAGAACAAGTACAATGAGAGCAGCAGTAAAATTTAAACGTCAGGAGGTTAAAGGGAGCACTTACCTTGTGAAATTGAGAATTGATCCTAAGACTGTTATTATGGTAAGAACAAAAGAAAGTTTAAAGAACTGGAAAACAAAATATCCGGATGCCGTTGAGATCATTTGATCTCCTCCTTATAACCATTTTTTTCTTCTAAAATAATACACCAGTCCACCCATTATTATCAGCATCAGTACCCACACGCCCAAATAGCCATAGGGTGATCTGAGTTCGGGCATATAATCAAAGTTCATTCCGTAGACCCCAACCACAAACGTTACGGGTATAAATACTGTTGAAATGATGGTGAGTACTTTCATCACCTCATTCATTTTATTGGAATTGTAACTCAGGTTTAAATCCATTAAACTGTTCAGCAAATCCCTGTGCGATCCAACCGAATCAATAATGCGTGTAACATGGTCAGCCAAATCACGGTGAAATATGGCAAAACTTTCGGTGATGAGTTCGTTATCTGAACGGGAGAGATTATTCACCAATTCCCTAAGCGGCATCACGTGTTTAGCCAGGTTTATCACTTCCCGTCTCAATTTGTAGAGTTGTAAAACAGTGTTTTTTGAATTTTCTTTCAGCAGTTCATTCTCTACCACCTGCACTTTTTCTCCAATTCTGTCTACCACATGAAAATACCAATCTACCACCGAATCCATCAAAGCGTAAAACAAATAATCGGCGCCATGTTTTCTCACCCTGCCTTTGGCAGCGCGCAAGCGATCACGAATCATGTCAAATGCGTCGCCTCCATCCGGTTCCTGAAATGATATCACAGTATTTTTTAAGAGAATGAGCGACAACTGCTCTTGTTGCATCACTTCTTTGTAGGTAACCATTTTTAAAATAGCCAGCAGATAGTGGTCGTAATCTTCGAACTTCGGACGTTGTTCTACATGAACGATGTCTTCGAGTGATAATGGGTGGATTTTGAAAATTTGCCCGATTTTTTCTATCAGTGGCAGGTTGTGCACCCCATCTACGTTAATCCAATTCACCTTATCGTCTTCGGTATGGGTAAGGCATTCTGATAAATCATAAAAATCTCTCTCAAAATAATCCTTTTCGTTGAAACGAATCAGGGTAATCCGAATACGCTCTGTGCCATGTTCTCCGGTATAATGTAAGGTTCCGGGAGGGCTTCCGATTTTTTTGGTTTTATTCATCTTCAATATCCTCTGCGTGTTTATTTCCTTGCACCACCACTACAATTTCGCCTTTCACTTGTTTATCCTTGTAATATGCAATCAACTCTTCTATAGTCCCTCGTTTATTTTCTTCAAACACCTTGCTTAGCTCCCTGCATACACATGCGGTTCGATTCGAGCCCAGGTAGATCTTAAACTCTTCAAGTAATTTAATAAGCCGAAAGGGTGATTCGTAAACAACAAAAGTTTTTTCTTCCTGAGCAAGTTGTTTCAATTTGGTTTGACGTCCTTTTTTTTGCGGCAAAAAACCGTAAAAAGAAAATTCATTGCAAGGTAAACCGCTATTCACCAATGCAGGAATCAAAGCAGTTGGTCCGGGCAGCGTACAAACAGGGATGTTGTGTTGCAGCGCCTCCCTTACCAATAAAAAGCCGGGGTCAGAAATGCCTGGCGTGCCTGCATCTGAGATGAGTGCGATGTTTTTTCCTTGATGCAATAAATCAAGCAATTCCTGAAGAATCTTGTGTTCGTTGTGCTGATGGTAAGACTTTAGAGGTTTAGAAATGTTTAAATGTTTCAACAAAAAGGCGCTGTTGCGGGTGTCTTCAGCTAGCACCAAATCGGCTTCTTGTAAAATTCTGATTGCCCGAAGTGTAATGTCCTCCAGATTGCCGATTGGGGTTGGAACGATATATAAATAAGCGCTCATTTAAAATTCTGCATATCACACAGTTTTTTGTACACCCCATTTAGAGCCAGAAGTTCTTTGTGGTTACCTCTTTCTATAATTTGCCCCTGTTGCATCACCATAATTTCATCGGCACTTGCAATTGTGGAGAGCCGATGTGCGATGATAAGGCTAGTGCGGTTTTTCATCAAGCGGGAAAGCGCATCCTGCACCTGTTTTTCACTTTCGGTATCAAGGGCAGACGTTGCCTCGTCCAATATTAGGATATCAGGGTTTCTCAAAACAGCCCTGGCAATACTGATACGTTGACGTTGGCCGCCACTGAGTTTTCCTCCGCGATCTCCAATGTTGCTTTGGTAACCATCGGGCATAGCCATAATAAAATCGTGTGCGTTGGCTATCCTGGCAGCTTGTTCGATATCTTCCTGTTTGATGTCTGTTCTTCCAAAAGCAATGTTATTGGCTATGGAGTCATTAAACAAAATGCTTTCCTGAGTCACAACAGCAATACGGTCTCTTAAGCTTTTGATAGTTAAATCTTTGATGTTGATCCCATCAATTAGAATCTCTCCTTCTTCACAGTCGTAAAAACGCGGTAGCATATCAGCTAAGGTGGTTTTTCCACTGCCACTTTGCCCCACCAAAGCTATGGTTTTACCTTTTTGAATGTGCAGGTGAATGTTTTTAAGCACATATCCCTCATCGCCTTTATGGTAAGCAAAGGAGACGTTTTTATACGCAATTCCGTGTTCAAAACCGGTGAGTACTTTGGCGCCATGTTTCTCGGTTATGCTTTCTTCGGCTAACACTATTTTATCGATACGTTCTTCTGATGCAATACCTTTTTGAATATTATTGTAGGCACTGGTGAGTTGTTTTAAAGGCGGCACTAATTGGGAGGCCAGTGCAAAATAGGTAATAAACAAGGCACCGGTCAGTTCATCCTGGAACACCATACTACCTCCAATGAATAAGATGACCATTAGAATTCCCGTTACAATTATTTCTGTTAGAGGGGAGCTCAAATCTGTTTTTCGGTACACTTTTACATTTTGTTTAAAGTAGGACTGATTGAGCTCACCAAATTTTTTTTTCATGAAAGTTTCGGCTCCAAACGCTTTGATTACTTTTAAACTGCCTAAACTCTCTTCAATTACGCTAATTAATGTGCCTAAGGTTTCTTTACTGTTTCGGGAAGCGTTTTTTAAACTTTTCCCAAGTATGGCTATGATTAGCGCGGCTATTGGCAGTAAAAGTATAATGTAGAGCGTGAGTTTTGCACTTATCACAAGCATGATGGTAAAGAGGATCACAATGGTGAGTGGTTCCCTGAAAATCATTTCAAGCGTTTGCATGATGCTCCACTCTATTTCCTGAACATCGCTGCTCATCCGGCTCATCAGATCACCCTTGCGTTCTCCGCTGTAATAACTGAGCGGCAGGTTCATGGATTTGTTGTACATTTTATTGCGCAGATCGCGCACCACACCATTTCTGATCGGGGCAATAAAAAACATGGCAAAGTAACGGCAAAGATTGGTGAGAAAAGTGACCGCGAAAAAAAGCACACAGATGTAAATCAGGGCGGTGAACTTCCCGTTTTCATAGATGAGCCCACCCAAATAGTAATTTGAGGCTTCTTTGAGGTAATTTGAACTCAGTTCAAAGGCAGGTTGCCCTTTTGCAAGAATCAGTTCCAGGTCGCGGGTGTTGTTCTCGAAGAGCAACTTTAAAAAGGGGGCAATTAGCGCTAGTCGGCAGGCTGAGAGTAAAGCGTAAAATACATTGAACAGAATGTTAAGCGCTGTGTAGCCCTTGTAGTTGCTCGTGTATTTTAAAACCGAAAAGAGTTTTTTCATACCTCAGGCGAATATACTACAAAATCTAAGTACATTTGTGGTATGGACAGCCTCAGGCAGCAAAAAGTAAATAAGCTATTGGCGAAAGAACTCGCGGAGATATTCAGAAGTGAAGCCCGTTCGATGTTTGGCGGAGGTTTTATTACCGTTACTCAGGTTCGAATTAGTCCTGATTTGGGTGTGGCCAGGGTATATGTGAGTATTATGGCTACCAAGGATAAGGACGCCATTTTTAAATTGATACAAGACCAAACCCATCTGATCCGTAAAAAATTGGGAATGATTGTTGGAAAACAATTACGGATAGTTCCTGAACTGAGTTTTTTTATCGACGATTCTTTAGATTACGCTATGCGTATCGACGCCTTGCTAAAAAAGTAAACGCTGAATTTTTCCAGCTACATAGCCAAACGTTACCTAATTTCAAAAAAGTCCAACAATGTAATCAACATCATCAGTTGGATCAGTGTTGCCGCTATTGCTTTAACCACCGCTGCACTGGTGATAATCCTTTCAGCCATGAATGGATTAACCGGCACAGTAGCTGGCTTATACAATGCGCTGGAGCCCGATCTGAAAATAACGGCCAAACGTGGCAAAGGATTCCAACTGTCAGCAGAAAAACTGGCAAAGCTCAAATCAACAGAAGGCGTACGTTTTGTTTCAATGACACTGATTGACAAAGCCCTTTTAAAAAACGGAGAGAAACAAGCCCTGGTCTCAGTAAAGGGGGTCGATGAAAATTTCCAGCATATGACCAAACTCGATACCATTTTGGTGGAGGGGTTCAATGGTGTAAATGACAGTACAAAGAACTTTCTTGTTTTAGGCAGGGGTGTTGCCGATCAATTAGGAATTAGCAACGAAAGGTATTCAAGAGATGTACAGTTATTTAGTCCAAGAAAAGGAAAATCACATTCATTGAATCCTGAAGATGAGTTTATACAATTATCAGGAAGTGTCAGCGGCCAATTTTCACTGAATGATGAACTCGATTACCAGTATGCTTTTGTTAATCTGCGCATGGCGCGAGAATTATTCGAAAGCAATGGCAAAGTAAATGCTTTGGAAATAGCTTGTGATCAATCGGCTACCAAACGCCTTCAGGAAGATTTAACAAAGCTGTTGGGCGCCGATTTTGAAGTAAAAAGCAGATACCAATTGAATGATGTGTTGTTTAAATCACTTGAAACCGAAAAGCTGGCGACCTTCATAATCTTAGCGTTTATCTTGGTTATTGCAACTTTTAACCTCATAGGTGCACTTACCATGCTCATAATCGAAAAAAGGAAAGACATCAAAACGATTTATAGTTTAGGTGCAGATTTGCAAAGCATTCAGGGCATTTTTATGAGGGAGGGGCTATTGATCTCCTGTATTGGCGCGGTGTTTGGTTTAATTATAGGCTTGTTGGTATGCTGGCTGCAACTGCAATTTCATTTGGTGAGCTTTGGAAGTGAATTTATCATTCCGTATTACCCAATCGAAATTCAGGTAAGTGATCTTTTAAAAATTTTTGGGCTGATAATGGGCATTGCATTTCTGGCTGCCCTGTACCCGGTTAGAGTATTTACCACAACTGATCTGGTTCATGGCAACATGAACTGAGTTATAACTCCCACCACTTGGCTTTTATACCCAGCCATACCCCGTCACTTTTTATTTCTACAGGATAAGTTTGCAGTGCAAAAGCCCCTCCACTTGTGGCTTTTCCACTACTCAGATCAAAGGAATACCGGTGCAGAGGACAAATTATTTCATTATTTGGGCTGCAGTATCCTCTGCTAAGGCTGGCACCGTTGTGCGGGCACTTATCCTGTACCGCAAACACACCGTTCTCATTTCGGCTGAGGCAAATGTTGTTACCGCGTAATTCTAGCCGCATCAAACGTCCGGGGAGCAGATTGTGCACCATGGCTTCTTCACTTTCGTAGATTTTAATCCAATGGTACGACATGGTGCTGCGTTTGGAGGTTAAATCAGGTCATGCATGGTGTAAACACCTTTTTTGTGTTGTAAAAATTCTGCGGCAAGCACCGCGCCCAGAGCAAAGCCCTTGCGGTTATGGGCCTTGTGCATAATTTCAATATCATCAATGCCAGAGGTGTACCGCACGATATGTGTACCGGGGACTTCACCCTCACGAACATCCTTAATAAAAAGCGTATCCGGCTTTTTTTCGGTAATACTCCAGTTTTTTTTGCGTTCTATCTTTTCAAGAATTTGTTGAGCCAGGCTAATGGCTGTGCCGCTTGGTTTATCAAGCTTATGGATGTGATGAACTTCTTCCATGCTGACTTCATAATCATGGTATTTGTTCATCAACTCCGCTAGGTAAGTATTCACTTTAAAAAACAGGTTAACACCCAAACTGAAATTACTTGCGTAAAATAGGGCACCTGTTTTTTCGTTGCAGATTTTTTTTATGGAATCAAGTTGATCATACCAACCTGTGGTTCCAATTACAAGCGGCAATTCCACTTCAAGCGCTGTGTGTATATTTTTAATAACACTGTGTGGCGTGCTGAATTCAATGCCTACATCGGCCTTTTTAAGATCGTTTGAGGTAATTTTATCCACATTGTTTTCGTCTATTTTTAAAACTATTTCATGTTTTCTCTGAAGGGCAATTTGTTCAATTTCCTTTCCCATTTTCCCGTAGCCGAATAAAACAATCTTCATTTTATTTAAAATTAAGTGTAAGTGTTAGTCCTGCACAACTGCTTCTGCCAAACGAATAGCCCGGTCTTAGCATGTACCAGGGGTCAAGTTGAAGCCCTAAATTATCACTAACATCAAAGCTCACAAGATGCCCGTCAACATTGGCATCAATGATGTTGAGTGCATAAACAGCAAAAAACCCAATGATGGCGAGATCCCGGTTTTTTTTGTATTGGTCTTTCAACGATTTCAATTGCCAATCTTCATAGTTGGTAGCGTTCACTGTTGTAGGATCGTCATCATAAATGGCTTGTAAGTTCTCGCGATAATAATTGTATTCCTGATTGTTGTTGATATACATGTATGTGAAGCCACCCAACCCAGCATAAATTATTGGCATTTTCCAGTATTTTTTATTGTAAGCCTGCCCTAAGCCAGGTACAATTACACTCATAAGGGTGGCGCGTCGGGCGTGAGAATACACCTTTTTCTTCTTTACTTTTTCTGTTGCAAGGCTATCCTTAATGCGAAGCGAATCAAGTTGCTGTGCATTTAACACAGAAAAACAAAAAATACACAAGAGTATTGATGTGAATACAGGTTTCACGCTTTTGGTTCGAGGTTCCTAACAAAGGTATTACCCAGTTCGTTGTCGAGGTATTTTTCGAATGCCAGCATGGTTTGGTTGGCAACAAGGTATTCAGTTGTTTCATTAATTGGCAAAACGTTCACCCCTTTTCTATCGAGCTGGTCAAACACATGTCGTACAGTAAATTTACTTTCGGTTACACCTGGCTGGTAAGCAATAAAACCTGATTCACTTTTGGTTTCAGAGAACAACCCGGTTTCAACCAACTCGTTTAGAATGATTTTTACGAGTTTAAACGGAAGGTCCAGCTTTTCTGAAATCTCTTTAGCTGTAAAGGCCTTATTGCCGTTGTAGAAGTTGCGCGCCACCAAATTACACACCATCAAAGCGATGGTTTTTTTATAACGTTGCGAAACTGAATTAATTTCATCCTGCAATTCATAATGATCAGCATATTGATGGGCATAAGCCACTTCGGCACCAAATAACACCACATACCAACTGTACTGCACCCAAATAAAAAAGAGTGGCAGCGCTGCAAAACCACCGTAAATGGCATTCATGCGGTTGGCACCAATTTGAAACTCGAGATAAACCCATTGTACCAATTCGAACAAAATAGTGCTCACTATTGCGGCAACAATGGCTGAACTGAACTTAATTTTAGTGTTGGGCATAACCATGTATAGAAAGGTAAATACCGCCGTAACCAGTGAATAGGCTAAAAGTTTGACAAGAAACGTACTGATAAATCCCATCATGTGCATACCGCCAATTTGGGTTTGTATGGCTACCGTGAGGCCCCCGGCAACTATAAGCAGAAAAGGACTTATGAGCATAACGGTAAGGTAGTCGGTCACTTTTCGAATCCAATTTCGCCCCTGATTCACTTCCCACACTTCATTAAATATGTCTTCCACGCTTACCAACAACTGTAGCACGGTCCATAAAAGCAATAATACTCCGAAGCCCGCAATAACACCACCTTTGGCATTGGATAACATGGAATTGGCGTACTCGAATGATTTGGTAAGGATGTCTTTGTATTCAGGATAGGAATTCAGAATTTGGTTTTCGAGATTCTGCTCAAGACCGAAACCTTTCGCAATTGCAAAAATTAATGCCAGAATGGGCACAATAGATAATAAAGAGTAAAACGTAAGTGCAGTGGCTTTAATAATACATTTATCATCTTTAAAACCTTTCAAAGCCAGGCCCAAAACTCTCAGTTGTCGAATAAGAATCCCCTGTTTTCGGTTCACCTTATTCAACCGTATATGCCAAATGTCATAACTAACAAATTTCCATAGTTTGAGTAAGCCTTGAATAAGCGTTGCCATAAGTAGCGAAATTAGTAAAATATTCCCTGTACCAGGCTAAATTGTCTGGTTGGGAATAGGCATTGGTCCAAAAATGATGTACAGCATCCTGTAAATGCCGGAAGCATAATTAGGTGCAAACACAGTAAATCACATTGGTATTACTTATCTTCATGGCGTGAGACTCAACCGCAGGAATTTCTTTAAACTGCTTGGCCCTGCTTTGGCTTTGTTGATAGGCTTGTTCACTAATCTGGATCCTCTGAATCAAAAAGTGACTTACATGGCGGCACTTACAGTTTGGATGTGCGTGTGGTGGTTCAGTGAAGCAGTTAGCCTGGCTGTTACGGCTTTAGTGCCTGTTTTAATGCTGCCCCTGCTGGGTATCAGCGAGGTGAAAGCGGTAGCTCAGCAATACACCGATAGCATTATTTTTCTTTTTATAGGTGGATTTATGCTGGCCTTTGCGATCGAAAAATGGAATCTGCACAAACGTATTGCCTTTAGGATCTTAACCTTCGTTGGCACCAAAGCCTCAACCATTTTGTTTGGCGTGATGGTTACTTCATTTGTAATCAGCAATTGGATCAGTAACACTGCTACCACTATTATGCTATTCAGCGCGGTGTATGCGCTGATTCATGAAACAAGGGCATACATCGAAAAACACTCAGGAAGGTTTGCCGCTGCTTTGTTGTTAGGTTTGGCTTTTTCTGCAACTATTGGAGGCATGGCCACGCCTGTTGGAACACCACCCAACATGTACTTTTTTAAAGCATTTCAGGATGCATTTCCTGAACGCAATTTGAATTTTGTAACCTGGAGTGCAATTGGTTTTCCGTTGGCAATTACGTTTTTGTTGTGCTGTTTCTTTGTTTTGAATGCCTATTTTATTCGCGGCAAAGTAGAACTGAAAATGAACACCGGCTACTTTAAACAAGAACTCACCAAATTAGGGCCCATGTCATATGAAGAAAGGGCAGTATTTGGTATATCCTTTCTGGCTATTTTACTTTGGTTAACACGGGCTGATATCAATTTTGAGGCCTTTCAGTACAAAGGCTGGAACCACCTGTTTCCTTATCCAAGTTACTTCGATGACTCGCTGGTAGCCTTGATGGCTGCATTGGCCTTGTTTTTAGTTCCTTCAAAAAGCGATAAGGGAAAATCATTATTGGAATGGGAAGACGCAAAAAAAATCCGGTACGATATCATTTTAATGTTTGGTTCGGGGTTTGCATTGGCGTATGGTTTTGAGAAAAGTGGCCTTAGTCATTGGCTGGCCGGCAGTTTGCAGATAGTGAAATCTGTTTCACCATTTGTACTTATACTAAGCATTTGTGTGGTTGTTACTATTATCAGTGAATTTGCTTCCAACATTGCCAGTATACAATTAGTGATTCCTATCATGCTAGCCCTTCATAAAGAGTTGAATGTGGACCCTTTGTTACTGATGATGCCAGCTACCTTTGCTGCTTCGCTGGGGTTTATGTTGCCGGTTGCTACCGCAGCCAATACCATTGTGTTTGGTACTAAGGAAATTGAAATGCGCGATATGTTGCGGGTAGGCATAGTTTTGGATGCAATTGGAATTTTATTAATCACCACCTGGTGTTATTTTTACCTTGCTTAATTATGATCATTGCAAAAAACATACACAAATCCTATAAAGAACTGGAAATTCTAAAAGGGGTTGACTTGGAAATTGGCAGTGGAGAAATCATCTCTATTGTTGGTTCTTCGGGCGCCGGGAAAACAACCCTTTTGAGTATTTTGGGCACGCTCGACCGACCAAATTCGGGGGAATTACAGTTCGATGGGCAGGATGTGTTTAAATGGAACGATAAAAAACTCTCGGCTTTTCGCAACCAGAACATTGGCTTTGTGTTTCAATTTCACCAATTGCTCCCCGAATTTACCGCGCTGGAAAATGTTTGTATACCGGCCTGGATAGCCGGCAACGGAAAAAGAGAAACTGAACTAAGAGCTATGGAGTTGTTGGACACATTTGCCTTAAAAGACCGGGTCCAGCACAAACCTTCTGAACTAAGCGGGGGTGAGCAACAACGCGTGGCTGTGGCCAGAGCTTTGATTAATAAACCCAGGGTGGTTTTGGCTGATGAACCCAGCGGCAACCTGGATAGTGAGAATGCAAAGGACCTACACCAACTCTTTTTTAAATTACGAAAGGAATTAAATCAAACTTTTGTTATCGTGACACACAATGCTGAATTGGCCGAGATGGCCGATCGGAAATTACAGATGAAGGATGGAAAGATCCTGATTTAACTCTTCTCTCTCTGGCTTTATCCTGTTCTTCAAGCCCTAGTTACATGGTTTGTGTTGATTTAATGTGACTTCAGGTGCTGAATGTAGAGTTTTTGTTACTTTTTAATAAAAACCAAATAAATAGAGAACTAACCCCAAAAAATCGAGGTTAAGTTCAAAAATTGTGATTTATTTTCTTGATACCCCCCTATTTTTGAGCTAGTTTTGTCAAATAATTCAAAATTTATCCATTTAACCCCAAATATTTATGAGTAACAGAAGAGTTTTAGCCATGCAACAGGTGGTAAACCGCGAACCACTTGACAATAACCGCAAAGCGGAAAAAGTATCCAATTACTATGGGTCTGACGTGTTTGGTTTGGATGCCATGCGCGAATTTTTATCGGAAGAGGCCTTCGAAAGCCTTCAAAACTCTATTTCCCACGGCACCACCATTGAACGCAAAATGGCTGATCAGATCGCCGCATGCATGAAAGCCTGGGCGCAAAGCAAAGGTGTAACGCATTACACGCACTGGTTTCAACCCCTAACAGGAACCACCGCTGAAAAACACGATGGTTTTTTTGAACCCATTGAAGGCGGGCGTGCCATAGAACGTTTTAGCGGCAACCAATTGATTCAACAAGAGCCTGACGCCTCGTCGTTTCCAAGCGGAGGCATTCGCAATACTTTTGAAGCCCGCGGTTATACCGCATGGGACCCCACTTCTCCGGCCTTTATCTGGGGAGGTACCTTGTGTATCCCAACCATATTTGTTTCCTACACCGGAGAAGCTTTGGATTACAAAACCCCTTTATTAAAATCCTTGCATGCTTTAGACAAAGCAGCTACCGATGTGTGCCAGTACTTTGATAAAAATGTCACCAAGGTGATCGCCACTTTGGGTTGGGAACAGGAGTATTTTTTGATTGATTCGGCACTCTATAACATTCGTTACGATTTGCAGCAAACTGGCCGCACGCTTTTTGGGCATGCTTCTGCAAAAGGGCAACAATTGGAAGACCATTACTGGGGTTCGATTCCTGAACGTGTTGTTGCATTTATGCGCGATTTTGAATACGAGTGCCATTTGTTGGGAATTCCAGTGCGCACGCGCCACAACGAAGTTGCCCCTGCGCAGTTCGAATGCGCACCGGTATATGAAGAAGCTAATCTCGCAGTGGATCATAACCAGCTGTTAATGGATGTGATGGAAAAAGTAGCCATCCGCCATAAAATGCGCGTGTTACTTCACGAAAAACCCTACGCAGGAGTGAACGGCAGCGGTAAACACAACAACTGGAGTTTAGGCACCAATACCGGTAAAAATTTATTGTCACCCGGCAAAACACCTAAAACCAACATGCAGTTCCTTACCTTTTTTGTGAATACAGTGAAGGCAGTTTACGAACATGCTGATTTGTTGCGTGCTTCCATTGCCTCAGCCAATAACGATCACCGTTTGGGTGCCAATGAAGCCCCTCCGGCTATCATGTCGGTATTTTTGGGTGCACAACTTTCCAATGTTCTGGATGAGTTGGAAAAAGCCGTACACAGTGGTAAAATGAGCCCGGAAGAAAAAACCGCGCTCAAAATGAGCATAGGTCGAATTCCTGATATATTAATGGACAATACCGATCGTAACCGCACTTCCCCGTTCGCATTCACCGGAAACAAATTTGAGTTCAGAGCAGTGGGTTCTTCGGCAAACTGTGGTTGGCCAATGACTGTGCTGAATGCGATTGTTGCCGAACAATTAGTGCAATTCAAAAAGGATGTGGACGCCCTGATGGAGAAAGAAGTTGAAAAGGATGAAGCTATTTTTCAGGTATTAAAAAAGTACATCACACAAAGCAAAAAGATCCGTTTTGAAGGCAATGGGTATGGTGATGAATGGAAGGCGGAAGCCAAAAAACGCGGACTCAGCAATGTGCCAACCACACCACCGGCTCTGGACGCCATGATCGACAAAAAATCACAGCAGTTGTTTGAATCACTTGGGATTTTAAACCACCGTGAATTAGAGGCCCGTTATGAGATCAGTTTGGAAACCTACACTAAAAAGATTCAGATCGAGAGTCGCATTATTGCGGAGATGGTAAACAACCAAATCATACCTGCCGCTTTAACTTACCAAAAAGGGTTGATTGAATCAGTAAAAGGCATGAAAGAGATCATGAGTGCTGCCGAATTTAAAAAGTATTCAGAAAGCCAGATGGATTTAATTAAGGAAATTTCGGATCGCGTGAGTCTAATAAAGAATGAAGCCGTGTTGATGACCGAAGAACGCAAAAAAGCGAATAACCTCGACAGTGCTAAAAAACAAGCCAACGCCTATAACGAAAAGGTAAAAGCGTATTTTGATTCCATTCGTTACAATGTTGACAAGTTAGAAGCCATAGTAGATGATGCCCAATGGCCTTTACCAAAATACAGAGAGATGTTGTATCTCAGATAAGCAAGTTCTAAGGACTGATTTTAAATACGAGGCGGATTTCTGCTTTAACCACTAAGGGCACTGAGTAATGCACAGAATTCACAAAGAATTCTTATAGTATTCCTTGGTGCCCTTTGTGCCTTAGTGCTGTGTAATTACCAATGAGGACTAAACTCTCCCGACTCCACTTACACCTACTTATAACTATTCGACATGTACACCGGCAAATCGCCGATTAAGTTTAAAATCAATGCCGGTTTCATGGGCAGGTTGCGGTAATGGTGCATATAGGTGCTGTACCCTTTGGTGCTTTGCCAATTGTCAATTTGCAAGCGGTGAAAAAACTCGGTATTGTAATCATACAACTGGTAACCCAGTCCTAATTCAAGGCTACGGTGCTCAGCATCGTGGTAAAGTTTTCGACGGCCTTTTTTGCTCCAGTTTCTAGCATACCAATATAAGAAGTTGAAGAAACCACCGGTGCTGAGGTCTTCTATTAAACTCAACTGTATACTGATACAACCAAGTTGAGAATTAAAGCTCAGGTTATTCAGCAACACACTATCCATGGTGGAGTGTGTAGTTTTACTGTAAAACACCCGGTATTCCCGTTGAATCGGGGCTTTAAAAATAGAGGAAAACTTAGGCTTGATCTTAAACGGGTGTTTGGAATTGACAAATTTTACACGAATTGTTTTTAGCAAAAGATTAGGATAAAACTTCAGCAGGTAAGCGTACTGGTGTTCTAATATGGAATTGCTGTCGGGATTAACAATTGCAACGCGGTAATTAGAATCAGTAAAGGTTGTGACAAAGTCACGCTCAGGATGTTTAAAATAGATGTGTTGTGAAAATCCACTGAACGCCCACAAAAAGAAACAAATAAACAATAAACCTGAAGAACCTGGGTTTTGCATTAATATTACATTCTAAAGACTAATTTAGCGCTCAAAGGTAATCAATCTATGCTTTTCTCTGATTCTTTCTTCACTGTAAGTCAGCCATCGGAAGGCATTTACAAGGACCGCGGCTCCAAGTTTTTAGCGTTTGTTTACCCGGTGAAATCAACCCAAGATGTCAAAGAAAAACTGGCGTTTCTGAGAAAAGAGCACCCATCGGCAGTGCACCATTGTTATGCCTGGAGGTTAGGTGCGGATAAAAGTGCTTTCAGAACAAACGATGATGGTGAGCCATCCGGCACAGCTGGTAAACCCATCTACTCACAAATTCTTTCTAAGGATCTAAGTAATGTTTTGATTGTGGTAGTAAGGTATTTTGGCGGCAGTTTATTGGGCGTGCCAGGTCTTATCAATGCATACAAATCAGCTGCTGCTGAGGCACTGGCGAATAACAAGGTGATGGAACAACACATTCTTGAAGAGTACAGTATCGTATTTGATGAAGATAACATCAGCCAGGTGATGCATTTACTGAAGACACACGACGCCAATATTGTATCCCGCAATTACGACAACAAACATATACTGGTATACCGTATACGAAAACAGCTTGCCCTTGCGCTGGAAGAAAAACTAAAAACCCTGTATAAAACAACCTTGACTTACCTTCAAACCGTATAGCCGTATGAAAACAAAAAAAAGCCCTTCGAGTAAATACTCCCTGCTTAAAGAAATGTGTGCTATACATGCCCCAAGTGGAAATGAGCTGGGGATGAAACAATTTATCATGGCATACATACAAAAACATGCTTCTTCCTGGAAATGCCTTCCAAAAATTATCGAAGGGGAGAATTGGCAGGATAACGTAATTCTGGTTTTTGGAAAACCCCGCACAGCTGTTTTTGCCCATATGGACAGCATTGGATTTACGGTGCGGTATGGGAAACAACTTGTTCGAATTGGCGGACCGGTTTGCAAAACCGGCTTTAAGCTGATTGGTGCCGACAGCAATGGCAAACAAGAAGCTGAACTTGTGGTGAAACAAGATAAAAAAACCGGGCATAAAAGTTTGGAATACAAAGCCAAACGCGAATTTGAAAGAGGCACCGAACTGGTTTTTAAACCAGTGTGGAGAGAAACCAATACCCATGTGCAGTGTTGTTACATGGATAACCGTTTGGGCATTTACAATGCCTTAAAACTGGCGGAAGACCTTAAAGATGGTGTGATTGTTTTTTGCAGTTGGGAAGAACATGGGGGAGGAAGTGTGTCGTATATACAGCGTTACCTGCAAAAAAAGTACAAAATCCGACAAGCTTTGATTTCTGATATTTCCTGGATTTCGGATGGCGTACATGAGGGTAAAGGTCCGGTAATCAGTATGCGTGATAGTTTAATACCTCGACGCAGTTACCTTAACCGCATTATTTCAATTGCTAAAGCAAGTCGATGTGCTTTTCAACTGGAAGTTGAAGAAAGCGGCGGGAGTGACGCAAAAGAACTTCAGATGGCGGAATATTCCTGGGATTGGTGTTTTGTTGGAGCCGCAGAACAGCATGTTCACACACCTGATGAAAAGGTTCACAAAAAAGACATTGAAGGAATGATTAAAATCTACCAATGTTTACTCAATGAACTTTAAAATCCATATGATTTGTTTGTCACCAGAAATTCATCCTTGGGAAAAGGTTGGTTAATAGTGATGGCGCTAAAGGAGTAACTTTCAAATAAACCTTCGTCATCAAATAAACTGATTGAAACGGGGTAGAGGTGTTTTTCTTCCAGATAAATTACAGCCTTTTTACAGTATAAAGTGGGGACCAGCAACATTTTTCCTTTTTTTAAAAAAGCAAATTCGTTCAACAAATCGTTTTTGTGCCGAAGCAAGTATTCATTTACACACAATTTGTATGCAATAGAAGTGGCCGTTTCTTTGTCACCCACTGTGTATTTTCTGTAGGCGAATGAATTGTCTTCAAACTCCAGCAGGTGGCAGTTATAAGCGTTCTTCTGAACTTTTCCATGATAGGTGAAATGCTCTGGAATTTCTTTTTCATTTCGAAGAGTGAGGGCAATGGTTTTTGAAATGAACTCAAAGCCTAATTCGTGTATGGTATAATGCTGACTTTTTCGCATGAGATTACCCATAGGATCAAGGTGAACAGTAAGATAGGGAAATACATGTGGTTTAACAGTGGCTTTTTTTGAAACCTCCGAATTGTAAAGTACCTCCAACTTTTTTGCAGGATTGATAAAGTACAACTTCCTCGGATGAATGTTCACTTTTATTTCAGAATGTGCTGTGTTAAATGTGTTTTCAACCCTTTCGATGGCGTGAATTTTTGTTTGAAGGGTCTTAATGTTTTTGATTGAATCAAACATGCCAACTAATAGTTTTAGTGGTTTGTTTTGCTGAGTTACTGGTTCAGTAAAACAAAAGCCCAAAGCCAAACAGAGCGAGATAAAAACTAGAGGTTTCACATCAGAAAAGCACTAATGTAAAGATTTGTTTCCTTATTTTTGCCTTGTTCATTCAGTAATCAAATTATGGTTTCACTCTTGGGAATAATTCCTGCCCGTTACGCTTCCACCCGTTTTCCGGGCAAACCATTTGCATTGATTAATGGCGTAAGTATGCTGCAAAGGGTTTATGAACAAAGCAGGAAGGCGAAACACCTGGATGAGGTAATAATTGCAACCGATGATGAACGCATTGCCGAACATGCTGCAGATTTTAATGCTCCCTGTGTGATGACTAAAAGCTCGCACCCGAGCGGCACCGACCGTTGTTTTGAAGCGTATCAATTATATGGCAAAATGTATGATTACGTGATCAATATACAGGGAGATGAACCTTTTTTACACCCTGAACAGATTGATTCACTCGCAACTGCCTGCGATGGAAAAGTGGAAATTGCCACACAAATGATTAAATGCAGCAGCCACGAGGTGTTATTCGATAAAGGCGAAGTGAAAATTGTTTTGGACAAGGACCAGCACGCACTGTATTTCAGCCGAAGTGTGATACCGGCTCTAAAACATGCTGAAGAGAAAAACTGGCACACAATGTATAATTATTACCGTCATGTTGGAATGTACGCCTACCGAACAGATATCCTTCAAAAAATTACGGCATTACAACCCGGCCAGCTTGAATTAGCAGAGTCGCTTGAACAACTGCGTTGGCTGGAAAATGGCTTCAAGATCAATTGTGTAGAGACAACTTATGACAGCCATTGTATTGATACTCCCGAAGACATCGAAAAAGTACTGAAGTTAATGCGAATCCAATAATGCATCAAAACCCTTCTCACCCGGCACAGCTTCGAATAGCCGACTTTACCTACGAATTACCAGAGGAGAAAATTGCCAGGCACCCTTTATTAGAGCGCGACAGCTCCAAATTACTTGTTTGCCAAAAGGGGTTATTACAGCAAACACGTTTCAACAAAATTGAAAATTACCTGCCTGATGCCAGTATACTGGTATTTAATTCAAGTAAGGTAATTAATGCAAGGTTGAATTTTAGTTCGGGTACAAATAAAAAAATTGAGGTTTTTTGTTTAGAACCTTGGGCGGAAACAGATCCTGCCGAAGCCTTGTGTGCCGGATCACCTCAGCAATGGAAATGTTTGGTGGGTAACCTTAAGGCCTGGAAAGAAGAGGACTTGAATCTAAATCTGAATGGCGTTGAGTTAAAAGCAAAATTGCTTGAAAAGTTGCCGGGTCATGTACGGGTGGAATTCAGTTGGAATAAGACATCGGCCAGCTTTTCTGATGTGTTGAAAATTTTTGGTGAAGTGCCTATTCCTCCGTATTTGAAAAGAGGCAGCGAAAAAAGCGACAGCTCCACCTACCAAACCATGTATGCAAAAAAAGAAGGTTCTGTTGCGGCGCCAACAGCTGGGTTACATTTTACAGAAGATGTTTTGAACCAGCTAAAAGCAAAGCAAGTGAGCATGCAATACCTTCATCTTCATGTTGGAGCGGGAACATTTAAGCCTGTGAAAAGCGAACAGCTTAAAGATCACGACATGCACACAGAGTGGCTGGATGTTGAACGCTCGCTTCTTCTTACCCTGTCGAAAAGCAATACCAAGCACATTGTAGCCATAGGTACTACATCATTAAGAACACTTGAGAGTTTATATTGGATGGGAGTAAAAACGCTTGCCAATCCTTTGATTGAACTTGAAGAGTTGGAACTAAAGCAATGGGAAGTATACACATTAGACGATCAACAAGCTTCAGTCGAAAAAAGTTTTTTGTCACTCATCAATTGGATGGATAAACATGGCCTTGAGCGATTGCTTTGTAAAACCGGGATTTTGATTGCTCCTCCCTATACCGTAAGGGTGGTAAAAGGTTTGTTAACCAATTTTCATCAACCTCAGAGCACTCTGCTTCTATTGGTGGCAGCCCTGTTGGGTGATGACTGGAAAAAAGCCTATGCATATGCCTTACAAAACAATTTCAGGTTTTTAAGTTATGGTGATGCCATGTTGATTGAATTGTAAGCGTGTAATTCCGGTAATTTTTATATATTTGTTTTAAACGAACAACCATGAAACACCTATTTACTTCTCTTTTATTTTTTGCAGGCCTCCAAATTGGTACTGCTCAGCTTACACAAGCCAATCATGCTCCGGCTAACGGCGACATGTACGATACCTGGCAGTGCGATTCAACTAACATTAGTTTGGGGGGCTCTGGTGCCGGTGTGTTATGGAACTATGCATCCATCGCCACTCGCAGTAGTATTGTTAATTCATATACTGGAAGCACAGCTAACAATACAGTTTATCCTCAGGCCAATGTGTTTTTATCTGCCGGTGCAGCAATGAATGGCTATTACAAATCTACAGCTGCAAATTTGGAGTATTACGGAGGAAACGTTGTTGTTGGCAATGTGGCTGCCGGGCTTACATACACATCACCTGTTATTTCGGCAGTATATCCAATGAATTTAAACACCACAACTACTTCTGTTACCGGTGGTTCAATTAACATCACCTCTCCATTGCCTGTTACCGGCACATTTACCGGTTCTGCTATGGTTTTTGCGGACGCCTCAGGTACTATCAATTTACCTGGTGGAACTACCTATACCAATGTGTTGAGAGTTATTACTTCTCAAACAATTAATTTTGTCACCATTGTTGGCGCAGGCTCTTTATTGCAGGTGAATTACGAGTATTTCGGCGGAGGAATAAAATCTCCGGTATTTGCTATTTCTACATCTACAGCCAATACCACCCTGGGAATATTTACCCAAACTTTGGTTACCAGATACAAAACACCTGCAAACCCACCCAATGCTATTCCCGAATCTGAAGAAAATGCCTACAACTATTTGATTTACCCTAATCCTGCTGCCGACTTTATGATAGTTTCTACTAACAATGCTCTGGCCGACGTAATTAGCATTAGCGATGTAGCAGGAAGGGAAATTGAAAGCTATGATCTTAAAAATGGCTTAAGCAATATAAGCCTCAATGCATACCGCAAGGGTGTTTACTTTTACACGATTAGAAGTGAAGAAGGTAAAACCCTTAGAACAGGGAAACTGCTGATAATTGATTAACCAATAAGAGCTAATTTTATTGGCCCGCCCATACCGAAGACGGTACATTCGGGCGGGCTTTTTTTAATTTTGCATCCATGAATATTGAAGAGAAAATAAACGGAGAAATAAAAACCGCCATGCTGGCGAAAAATGCGGCACGCCTGGAAGCCCTCAGGGCCATAAAATCAGTGATTTTGCTTTTAAAAACTTCACCTGAAGGATTAACGGAAGACTCGGTGAACAAAGCCTTGCAGAAGGAAGTAAAAAAACGCAAGGAATCAGCTGATATTTACAAAAGCCAGAACCGAATTGATTTGCAGGAGGTAGAACTTTCGCAAGCTGCCGTGATGGAGGAGTTTTTACCCAAACAACTTTCAGAAGACGATATCAAAGCCGAACTTGGTAAGATCATTGCTTCGGTTGGGGCAACAGGTCCGTCAGATCTTGGTAAAGTGATGGGTGCGGCTTCAAAAGCTTTTGCCGGTAGAGCCGACAATAAAGTGGTATCGGCTTTGGTGAAACAATTGCTGGGTTAAAAATCCAACAACCTGTGACTCTATAAGGTTGTAAGTAGCCAAAGGTCATTTAAAAATGGTCTTCCTGGGCTTTTTAGGCAATGAGTAAAGAGGTGCTGGTATTCTCTCAAGCAATGGTCACCTGATTTATAAATTACCGCGCCATGGGATTGTAACGAAAACGATGCGCCGGAGTTGGCCTTAGGTTTGCTGGCCGAGGAAGCGACCGAAAGAAGCTACCACAGGCCTTGCAAACCAGGCAAAGGACAAGCAGCGTTAAAGTGGAAAGCCCGGCCCCAACAATCAAAAAACTTTGGTACATAAATTTGGTTTTTTGATTTGTTGGGGGGCGCCCAAAACAATAAAAGCAGGGTCTTGTTAATTCACTTATTAATACAACTTAAAATTAATGGGTAAAACAAAGTAACACTTTACTGCTTGTCCATTAATTTTAGCGGGAGATTTAAATTTGGGAATACCAGAAACTACTCTTAGTGCTTCTTGTTCCAAACCATAGCCCGGCTTGTTCAGCGCCATGGGATATTGCACACGACCTTCTTCATCCACAATAAACTTAACATGTACTTTTCCTTGTTTGGTGTATTCAATTGCTTCAGGGGGATAACGCAATTGAGAAGCAATCCAACGGTTAAGCGCAGCCAGACCGCCTTCAAATTCGGGGTACTCATCGGCAATCAAGGCCACAACAGTATCATTCGTTGTCCCTACCCCGGTGGTTGACTTCAAACCGCCTTCTTTACCTTCGGGTTTGCCTTCGCCGTCAATAACCTTATGTTCATTGGTAGCTACTATCGCTTGCGTTGTAGTTGGAACAGTGTCGGTAGTAAAATTTACTGAATCGCGCACCACAACAGTGGCTTGATTAGAATTGTTATTTGCATTGGGTGTAGCAGTTTGCTTTTGTTGCTCTCTTTGCTGAGGACTGAGGTCAATAGGGGTGGTATGCAGGATGGTTTGCTGTGGTGGAAGCAACAGCGGTTTGGCTTGGGGCAGAGGGCCTTGTTGCGAAAGTTTAAAACAAATACATGCAATTGCTAGTGCAATGCCCATTGTGGTGAAAAGTGATTTTAGTAGAGTAAACGAAAACTCTGATCGCAACACGTAAGCTCCATATACCTTGTTGCGGTTTTTGAAGATGATGTCATCCATGGATTTCGGGTAGTTCATTTGGCCCTCCTTTTTAAGAATAGTGAATAATTGATCTTATGATAAAGGTATAATGCCTGCTTGCTTAGAACCAGAGAGGCGATAGAAACGGCAAGTTTTATTTCTTAAAAGGCAGGTTTTACCGCATAGCTGTATTGTACCGCATAACAGATCAGTAAAAAGTACTTGGTCGAAATTTTATTTAAGTTGTATATTTACGATTGGTCTATGGAAAAAGTAATTGATGCCATAAGTAAAGATGCCTTGCTGCAGGAATTGAATGCAGAACGGTATGTGCGCAAAACAAACAATGGGAACAATGAGATTTATATTGTTACTGCGCACAACTCTCCTCAGGTGATGCAAGAAATTGGACGGCTGAGGGAACTTACATTTCGTCATGCAGGTGGAGGAACCGGTAAATCAATTGATCTGGATGAGTTTGACACCAGCTCCCATCCTTATCAGCAATTGTTGGTATGGAACCCTGAAGACAAGGAAATAGTTGGCGCCTATCGGTTTATTCTTTGTCGCGATGCAGAATTTGTAAATGGTGAAGTGAAATTGGCCACCACTGAGCTGTTTCATTTTAGTAAAAAATTTTACGATGAGTATCTTCCTTATACTATTGAACTTGGTCGATCGTTTATTCAACCCATGTATCAACCGGCCGAGGGTAAACGCAAAGGTTTGTTCAGCTTAGATAATTTATGGGATGGATTAGGGGCTTTGGTTGTGGATAATCCTTCACAAAAGCACTTTTATGGTAAGGTAACCATGTACACCGATTACAATGTTGTGGCAAGGGATTTGATTTTATCGTTTATGAAACATTATTTCCCCGATCCCGATAATTTGGTAACTCCTCTACACCCTGTAAAAACTGAAACCGATACCACAGCATTTGTGAGTGAATTGAAACCCCTTGATTACAAAGAAGGGCACGCGCATTTAAATAAAAAAGTAAGGGCACTGGGCGAGAATATTCCGCCGTTGGTGAACGCCTACATGAATTTAAGTTCCACCATGAAGTCCTTTGGTACCGCTATCAATCCGGGTTTCGGTGGAGTTGAAGAAACGGGCATTTTAGTGACCATGGCCGACATTTACGAAAGCAAAAAGGAACGCCACCTCAATTCCTATCTGGCAGAGAAGGGTTCAAAATTGGGCTGATGCTGATACGATCTGCAACATTTAAAAAAAGCGCGGCTTCCATTCGCGATTGCCCAAAACCGGGCTTGCCTGAGTTTGCGTTTATTGGCAGGAGTAATGTTGGCAAATCATCTTTGATCAACTACATCTGCAACAATAACAAATTGGCAAAAACATCCGCCACTCCCGGTAAAACACAATTAATTAACCACTTCGTAATTAATGAAAATTGGTACTTGGTGGATTTGCCAGGCTATGGCTTTGCAAAAACCGGGAAAGAAAAAAAAGCAAAGTTTGAAACGCTGATATATGATTATTGTAAGAAACGGGAAACATTGAAGTGTTTGTTTGTGTTGATTGACAGCCGTTTGCCTTTGCAAAAAATCGACTTGGAGTTTATGCTCTGGTGTTCTGAAAACGAAACGCCTTTTGCTATCGTGTACACCAAAACAGATAAGTGTTCAAGATCTGAACTCGACCGAAACATAAAAGCCATTGAAAGTGATTTGCTTCGGAATTGGGAAGAACTGCCAAACACTTTCATCACCTCCTCTGCAGCGGGCAAAGGCAAAGAGGACTTACTTGAATTTATTGATCATCAGATAAAAGTTCAGTGAGACTTGTCTCCTGATGACTAAACAAACCACTATGGCCAGCGATTGGGACACACTTCAACACAAATTGAAAGCCCGTTTCGATTCTGAAATGGATGTTGATGCCATTTTATTTATGATAGGCCTTCAGGAGCTAGGTAAGCCTTTTCAGCGATACAAAAAAGACCAGAAATTGGAGATCATGCATGTGGCAATTTGTACTTTATTGGAACCATTCGGATTTTACGAATACCTCGGAAAGGATGAAGAGGGCTGGCCACATTGGCAACTCAAGGAGAATTTACCTTTTCTTGACGCCAAACAACAAAACAACTTGATGATTAGCGCCATCGTGGATTACTTCAAAAAAGAAGACTTTATCTAGGTTCTAGCGGCGTTTTACCCCTGTATTTTCAATTTACTCAGCTAACAGAAACGCAAGCCTGGTTTTGTTAATATCCTAAAAGGCAAAACCGCCATTTCCTCACCCCTCATTTTTTTTGCCAAGCCTTGCTTGCTGCACGTAAACAGCGACTTTCAGGCCATTTACCGCTCCGTTTTTATACAGTATTTTTTATTATGAACATTGTTTATAAGCCTTGATTTTTCAACAATTGTGGTAAAAAATGGAGATAAGTGGTAAAAAGTGGTAAAAAACTCTCTATTTTTGCCAACAAGCAGTAAAATCAAGCATGGCCAGCCTAATTGGGGAATATGATTGCAAAGTGGACGCAAAAGGGCGCTTTATGTTCCCTGTTGATCTGCGCAAACAATTGGAGGCTGTATTTGAAAAGGGGTTTGTGATCAACCGCAACCTCCATCAGAAATGTTTGGTCTTATACCCAATAAATGAGTGGGAAAGGCTCAATAAAAAACTCAGCAAACTCAATCGCTTAATCAAAGCCAACGATGTGTTTGTAAGGAAGTTTACCGGTGGGGCAACCAATGTGGAAGCCGACCAGTCGGGCCGCCTGCTTTTGCCAAAGGCGCTTGGAGAATACGCCGACATTAAAGCTGACTTAAAAGTGCTGGGTAGCAATAATGTGATTGAGTTATGGGATAAAAAATTATACGAAGACTTCCTGAATCAGGATGTGGACATTGAACAATTGGCTCAGGATGTGTTGGGGGGATTGAATTTCAATGATACGGCTGATGAGTAATTCCGATTACCACAGCCCCGTTCTTTTACAAGCTTGTATTGATTACCTCAACATTCAACCCAGCGGGGTGTATGTGGATCTCACATTTGGTGGTGGCGGGCATTCAGCTCATATCCTTAAATCTTTGGGTGAAAATGGCAAACTGTTCGCCTTTGATCAAGATGAAGATGCGCATCAAAACGCCTTGCAGGATCCAAGGTTCACGCTCATTCCGCACAACTTCAGGTATTTGAAAGATTACCTGAGGGTATATGGTGTTTCAAAAGTGAACGGTATACTGGGCGATTTGGGAGTGTCCTCTCATCAGTTCGATGATGCTGAACGCGGATTTTCACTACGATTCGATGCAGCACTCGATATGCGCATGAACAAAAAGAATGAAATCAGTGCCCAAACCGTTTTGAATACCTATACAGAGGAACAATTGAGTAAGATGTTCAGAGAGTATGCCGATCTAAATCAATCTTATAAGTTGGCTAAACTAATTGTTAAAGCAAGAACTGAAAGAGCGATTGTGAACACCTCAGATCTAAAATCAGCAATTGCGCCTTGCATACCCCGCTTTGAAGAAAATAAATACCTGGCAAGAGTTTTTCAAGCCTTAAGGATGGAAGTGAATCAGGAGGTGGAGGCGCTTAAAGCATGTTTAACTCAGTGCGTGGAAGTGCTCGATAAAAAGGGCCGTTTGGTAATAATATCCTACCACAGCATTGAGGATCGCCTGAGTAAAAACATCATGAGGAGCGGAAATGTTGAAGGGGTGGAAGAGAAAGATCTGATATACGGGCGAGGAACAAAAATGTTTAAGGTACTCACCTCAAAACCGATTGTGCCTGATGAAGAAGAAATGAGAATCAATACACGCTCAAGAAGTGCAAAACTGAGAGCTGCAGAAAAAATTTAAATACGATAATACCACAAAATAGTCACCGGAAATTTGGCGAATAAGTTCAGAGATATACCCACAAAAACAGATGCATTAGGGCAAGCTAAAGAACTTGTCGGGGAAACCGTCACCGGTAAAAAAGGAGAAAAACAAACAGTAAAACACAAGGGCGTTCTGGCAAAAGGAATCTCCTCAGTTTTCAGCGGCACCTTTCTTACAAACCAAAAATCGCTCCGAAACATGCCATTTGTGCTGTTTCTGGCTTGCATTGCATTGTTCTATATCGCCAATGGCTACTATGCCGATGATAAGATAAGGGAGGTGAACAAATTGTCGAACAACTTAAAAGAATTACGAACAGAATACATTTTCACAAAAAGTGAACTCATGTTCGCCAGCAAACAAAGCGAGGTAGCTAAATCAGCAGAAAAATTAGGATTAAAGGAACCTGTTGTACCACCGGTAATTATAGAAACCGATAGTGCAGAACTCTTTGGGGAAACAAAACCGTAATGGAAAACAAAAAGAACATATTGGCACGCACGTATCTCGCCTATGTTGTGCTTTGTGTATTTGCACTGTCAATAGTGTACCGCATTGTTATTATCCAATTTGCCGAAGGTGAACTATGGAAAGCCAAAGCTAAAGCTTCCACCATCAAATTGGTTGAAATGGAGGCACTAAGGGGCAACATTTTCGACGCCAACGGAGCATTACTGGCCACCTCGCTTCCTTATTATGAAGTAGCCATCGATATCAACACACCTGCTATTACTGACAAAGTATTTAAAAGCAACCGTGATTCACTCGCGTATTTGCTTAGCAATTTGTTTGAAGATAAATCGCAACGCGAATACCTGTCAATATTAAATAAAGCAAGAAAAGCCAAGGATCGCTACGTAGTATTGAAAAGAAATGTCAGTTACAAAGATTTACAAACCTTAAAAACCTTTCCAATTTTAAGAAAAGGGAAAAGAGGCGGACTGGTAACACTTCAAACCAACCGAAGGGAACGCCCGTTTCAGGGTTTGGCCGGAAGAACCATTGGCATGTCGCGTTCAGGCATAAAACCGGTTGGTTTGGAAGGTGCTTTTGATTCGGTGTTAAGTGGTGTGAGCGGCAGACGTTTGATGCAAAAAATTGCAGGCGATGTGTGGAGACCAATCAACGATGAGAACGAAGTAGAGCCTAAAGATGGCAGCGACCTTTATACAACCATTGATATCAATTTGCAGGATGTAGCTTCAAGCGCCCTGCTAAGAACCTTAGTTCAAAATGATGCTTCTCACGGGTGCGCCATTTTAATGGAAGTGAAAACTGGCGAAATCAAAGCAATTGCGAATTTATCCAGAGAAGACTCTTCTCAATATTCCGAGAGTTTTAATTACGCGATAGGGTATCCTTCTGAACCGGGATCAACCTTCAAGCTTGCATCCATGCTGGCGCTTATTGATGAGTACGGAATCAGTCTTGATGAAAAGGTGGATGTTGGTAACGGTGAATGCATGTATTTTGATAAAGTGGTGCGCGATGCCCATGCACCAGAAACACCGGTTTTGAGTGTGCAGAGAATATTTGAAACCTCTTCCAATGTTGGGGTTAGTAAACTCATCACCAAATACTATGCAAAAAACCCTCAACAGTTCGTTGACAAATTAAATTCGTTTCATCTGAACCAAAAATTGGGAATTGCCATTCCCGGTGAAGGTGTGCCGAGGATTCCTCAAACCAGAACTAAGTATTGGTCGGGGGTTACATTGCCCCAGTTGAGTTATGGTTACGAAAGTTTAATCACACCATTGCAAACCCTCACCTTATATAATGCGGTTGCCAATAATGGCAAGATGGTAAAACCACGTTTCGTGAAAACCATTCGACGAAACGGCATGGTGATAAAAACCTTTGATACAGAAGTTTTGTCGGAAAAAATTGTGAAGGATCAAACCATAGTAAAGGCCAAAAAACTGCTGGAAGGTGTTGTGGAAAACGGATCGGGAAAAAATCTCAACATCAGTGCATTTAAAGTAGGAGGGAAAACAGGCACAGCAGTGATTGCCAAACAGGGTCGGTTTGGTAAAGGTAAAAACGCTTATGGGGAAGCGGGGAACCGAATTTACCAGGCTTCTTTTGTCGGGTATTTTCCGGCTGATAATCCTTTGTATTCCTGCATCGTAGTTATTAATTCGCCAAGTAACGGTGTTTACTATGGTGCCGCGGTTGCAGGGCCTGTGTTTAAAGAAATTGCCGAGAAAGTTTACAGTGGCAGTTTAAATTGTATTGAACCGGTAAACACTCGTAGCACCATACTAACACAATACCCGGCTGTTGGACGAATTCAGAAAGATGAATTGGACTACGTGAGCAGGTATTTTGGATTCAATCAGGCGCAACTTACACCAAATACTTCGCAAACCCCTAACGAAAACAATACGCCTTTGCTTTTACATAACACAGAAAAACTCACGGCTCAATTGAAGCGGGGCTTAATGCCCGACCTGATGGGATTGTCGGCGAAGGATGCTTTGTTTTTATTGGAGAACAATGGGGTGGAAGTAAAACTCATGGGCATGGGTACTGTGAAAAAGCAGAGCATTCAGGCGGGTCAAAAGTTTGAAAAAGGAAATAGCATAACACTTACTCTCGGATAACCACTAACCATGAAACTGCTGAGTGATTTATTATACAAAGTTCGACTCGAAGAGGTAATTGGCTCTACGCATATGGCTATTTCTTCGGTGGCATTTGACTCGAGAAAAGTAAAAAAGGACAGTTTATTTGCTGCCACAACGGGTACACAATCCGACGGACACGATTATATACAAAACGCAATTGAAGCGGGAGCTGTTGCTATTTTGTGCGAACGTTTGCCTGCTAAGCGGCAAGAGAATATCACTTACATCAAAGTAAGCGACTCAAGTCAGGCCCTGGGTTTTGTAGCCTGTAATTTTTATGATAATCCTTCTGAAAAATTGTTTTTGGTTGGCGTAACGGGAACAAACGGAAAAACAACAACCGTATCCTTGCTCTACAGTTTATTTAAATTATTAGGGTATTCTGTTGGTTTGATTTCTACGGTTCAGAATAAGATCAACCAAACTATCATCCCGGCTACCCATACTACTCCCGATGCCTTGTCACTTAACGAACTATTGAATACCATGGTGCAACATGGTTGTGAGTATGCTTTTATGGAAGTGAGTTCGCATGCGGTGGTACAGAACCGGATAGCAGGTTTGCAATTTTCAGGGGCCGTGTTTACCAACATCACGCACGATCACCTCGATTATCACAAAACGTTTGACGAATACATCAAAGCAAAAAAGAAATTTTTTGATCTACTGCCCTCCGATGCATTTGCTCTGGTTAACAAGGATGACAAGAATGGTATGGTGATGATCCAAAATACCAAAGCAAAAAAGTACACGTATGGATTAAGAACATTGGCTGATTACAAATGCCGCATTGTAGAAAATCATTTGAATGGCTTACTCCTGCAAATCAACAATCTTGAAGTTTGGGTTAAACTCATTGGCACATTCAATGCCTATAATGTGCTTGCGGTTTATGCAGCTGCGCATTTATTAAAACAAGACAGCACAAGTATTTTAACCTCTCTGAGTAACCTGAATTCGGTAGAAGGCCGTTTTCAGTACATCAAATCCCCAAATGGTGTAATCGGCATTGTGGATTATGCACATACTCCGGATGCTTTAAAAAATGTACTTGAAACAATCAGGGAAATTCGCACAGGTAACGAACAGGTTATCACCCTTATTGGATGCGGTGGGGACCGGGATGCAGCAAAACGCCCTGTAATGGCGGCTATCGCATGTGAACTGAGCAATAAGGTAATACTCACTTCAGATAATCCACGAAGTGAGGATCCGGAGGAGATATTGAATCAAATGCAATCTGGCGTTTCACCGGCTGATCAGAAAAAAACACTTCGCATAACCGATAGAAAAGAAGCCATCCGTACGGCTTGTTCCTTAGGCCAGAAAGGCGACATCATTTTAATTGCCGGGAAAGGCCACGAGAAGTACCAGGAGATTAAAGGTGTTAAGCATGCGTTTGATGATCTCGAAATATTAAAAGAAACAATTAAAACACTGGGCATATAGTATGTTTTATTACCTGTTTACCTATCTCGACAAAGCATTTGACTTCCCCGGAGCCGGTGTGTTTAATTATATTTCTTTCAGGGCTGCATTAGCCTTGATCAGTTCGCTGGTGATTTCATTAGTATTAGGAAAACGCATCATAGGTTGGATACGGAAAAAACAAATCGGAGAAACCATTCGTGAATTGGGCCTCGAAGGGCAAACACAAAAAGCAGGCACCCCAACCATGGGCGGCTTGATTATTTTGGCTGCAATCATAATCCCCACCTTGTTGTTTGCCAAAGTGTTCAACGTTTATATTTTATTGATGATTATCACCACTGTTTGGTTAGGCACAATTGGTTTTATCGATGATTATATCAAGGTTTTCAAAAAGAACAAAGAAGGTTTAAAAGGAAAATTTAAGGTGATTGGTCAGGTAGGAATTGGATTACTTGTGGGTTCAGTACTTTATTTTCATCCTGATGTGGTAGTAAAGGAAAGGCTTACACAAAATCAACGTGAGGCCTGGTCGAACAACAATACCAATGCCAATAATAATCTCACCATTCCGAAATACGCCGAAACGCCAACCAAAACACTTAAAACAACCATACCATTTTCTAAGAACAATGAGCTCGATTATGGAAAAGCAGTTTCATGGTTCTGTGATAACTGCCTGAGATATGGTTGGATTGTGTTTATTCCTTTGGTTATTCTGATCATCACGGCCGTTTCGAATGGTGCGAACATTACAGATGGAATTGATGGCTTGGCGGCCGGTACAAGCGCTATTATCGGAACTGTTTTGGGAATTCTGGCTTATGTGTCGGGCAACATGGTGTTTGCCGATTATCTCAACATCATGTACATACCCAATACAGGAGAGCTGGTGGTGTTTATTGCGGCTTTCATAGGAGCGTGTGTTGGCTTTTTATGGTACAATGCGTATCCGGCTCAGGTGTTTATGGGTGATACCGGAAGTTTGGCTCTTGGGGGTATCATTGCCGTTTACGCTATTGCCATACGCAAAGAGCTATTGTTGCCCATCTTGTGCGGCATTTTTGTTGTGGAAAACGCCAGCGTTATTCTTCAGGTGTATTATTTCAAATACCAGAAAAAGAAAAAAGGAATTGAATTCGCACGTGAGAACCGTTTGTTTAAAATGGCGCCTCTGCATCACCATTACCAAAAGTCAGGATTTCATGAATCAAAAATTGTCGTACGCTTTTTTATCATCGGTATCATGCTGGCCGTACTCACACTCGTAACTCTAAAACTAAGGTAGGAAGATGAAACGCATGGTAATACTTGGGAGTGGTGAAAGTGGGGTTGGCAGTGCCATATTGGCCCGAGAAAAAGGGTTTGAGGTTTTTGTAAGTGATTTCGGAAAAATAGGCGAGAAATATAAAACCGAGTTGATTAAAGAAAACATTGTGTTCGAAGAAGGACAACATACCGAATCCTTGATTCTCAATGCAGATGAGGTGATAAAGAGTCCGGGTATTCCGGATTCAGCGCCATTGGTAGTTAAACTAAGGCAACAAAACACCCCTGTTATCTCTGAGATCGAATTTGCAGGACGATACACCAAAGCCAAAACCATTTGCATTACAGGATCCAACGGCAAAACAACCACCACTTTACTCACTTATCACATCCTCAAAAAGGCCGGATACAATGTGGGACTTGGAGGGAATGTTGGTAAGAGTTTCGCATGGCAGGTAGCGCGCGAGAACTTTGATTATTACGTGTTGGAATTAAGCAGTTTTCAATTAGACGGCATGTATAAGTTCAGAGCCGACGTTGCCGTTTTGCTTAACATAACTCCTGATCATCTCGATCGCTACGAGTACAGCTTCGAAAAATACACAGCGTCCAAATTCCGCATTGTCCAAAATCAAACTGCTGAACAACATTTTGTGTATTGTTTGGATGACACCACGATTTCTAGCTACATGCAAACGCACCCTGTGCATGCAACCTGTGTGCCCTTTACTATCAAACAACAGCTAAGTGGTGATGGCGCCTACCTTAATGAAAAACAACTAACCCTTAATTATAAACCCAACCAACAACCCTTAATTATGACAATTCAACAACTCGCCTTACAGGGCAAACACAATGTTTACAATAGCATGGCTGCATCAATGGCCGCCCGCATTGTTGACGTAAGAAAGGAGATCATCCGTGAAAGCCTCCAGGATTTCCAGAATATCGAACATCGCCTCGAGTTTGTGGCGTCTATTAACGGCGTTGAGTTCATCAACGATTCCAAAGCCACCAACGTGAACTCAACCTGGTATGCGCTCGAAAGTATGGAAAAACCCGTGATCTGGATTTGCGGCGGGCAGGACAAAGGCAACAACTATGATGAATTGACCGATCTTGTAAAAGCACGGGTGAAAGCCATCGTTTGTTTAGGCAAGGATAACAAAAAGATCATTTCAGCTTTTAAAAAAGTAGTCGACACAATTATTGAAACCGATAATGCATCAGAAGCCGTGCTTACATCATTCAAATTGGGTAAAAAAGGCGATGTGGTGTTGTTATCTCCCGCTTGTGCAAGTTTCGACCTGTTTAAAAACTACGAAGACAGAGGGATGCAGTTTAAAGCAGCCGTGAGAAGTTTGTAATACTGCGATACCTTACGTTTACAATTTGAACCGGCAATGGCATGAAACTATTTAATTATTTAAAAGGTGATAAGGTGATTTGGGCTGTAATGTTTCTGCTCTCCATATTATCCGTATTGGTAGTTTATAGTGCAACGGTAACACTCGCGCATAAATTTAAACAAGGACATACAGAGTACTTCCTGTTCAAACAATTGGTAATCGTTCCGGTTGGCTTTATACTGGCTTATCTGTTTCACAAAATGAAATACACGATTTTTAGTAAAGTGTCGCAGATCGGAATCGTTATTTCCATACCGCTTTTATTGTATACGTTGTTGAAAGGTGTAAGCGCCGGAGAGGCTTCACGTTGGTTGGAAATTCCGGGACTAGGACTCACCTTTCAAACATCTGACATTGCAAAGTTGATGTTGATCATTTACATTGCCCGAATACTTACCATAAAAGCTGCAGAATTGAAAGAATTCAAAGGAGTACTCAAACACCTCATCCTGCCAATTGCGGTAGTTTGTTTGCTTATTTTACCGGCTAATTTTTCTACAGCAGCACTTTTGTTTATCAATTGTATGGTTTTGCTGTTTTTCGGAGGCATAAGCACCAAAATTCTACTCAAGTTAGTTGGCGTGATTTTGGTATTTGCTGCCTTGTTTTTCACCTGGGTGTGGTTGGCACCTGAATCAATTCCGGGAGGAAGGGGTTTAACCTGGAAATCGAGGATAGAAAGTTTTTCGAGTGGAGATGCTAAAAGTAATTACCAAAGTGAACAGGCTAAAATTGCCATCGCTACCGGTGGTTTAATCGGAAAGGGACCCGGTAACAGCACACAAAGGGCGTTTTTACCCCAGGCTTCATCTGATTTTATCTACGCCATTATTATTGAAGAATACGGGTTGTTGGTTGGGCTCAGCATTCTGTTTCTTTACATGATCTTATTGTACAGAGGCGTAAAAATTTTACGGGATAATGGTAAACCTTTCGGCGGACTAGTGGCTGTTGGGCTTTCATTTAGCCTTGTGTTTCAGGCACTCGTGAACATGGCAGTGGCAGTCAACCTTTTCCCTGTAACAGGTCAGCCATTACCTTTGATAAGTATGGGTGGTACCTCAATTACGTTTACCATGATTGCTCTTGGCATAATTATTAGTGCGAGCAAAAGTATAGAAGACAAAACAGAAGAAAATCTTGAAGCCGCTTAAACTCATATTCAGCGGTGGTGGTACAGGAGGCCATATTTTTCCTGCGATTGCAATTGCCAACGCAATAAAACAATTGGTACCCCAGGCGGAGATCTTATTCGTGGGTGCCTTAGGAAGAATGGAGATGGAAAAAGTACCGGCAGCCGGATACAAAATTGAGGGCATTCCCATTGCCGGACTACAAAGAAAACTCAGCCTTGCAAACCTAAAATTACCATTTCTGATAATCAAAAGTTTACTCAAAACCAGACGCATCATTACCACCTTCAAACCACATGTAGTTATTGGCACGGGTGGTTATGCGAGTGGTCCGTTATTGCGCTCCGCAGTTTCAAAAAATATTCCGGTTTTACTACAGGAGCAAAATTCTTACGCCGGTATTACCAACCGACTACTCGCAAAACACGCGAGCAAAATCTGCGTTGCTTATGAAGGCATGGAAACCTATTTTCCGGCAACTAAAATTGTTGTGACAGGCAACCCCGTGAGGCCTGAAGTGATTGCGATAGAGGGAAAACGTGTGGAAGGTTTGAAGTATTTTCAATTGAATGAAACAAAAAAAACGGTACTTGTGGTGGGTGGAAGTTTAGGGGCTAAAGCTATCAATGAAGCCATTGGACAACAGCTCGCCAAATTCATTGAGCAAGATGTTCAAGTCATTTGGCAATGCGGACGGGCTTACTATGAAACAGCAAAACAACAAGTACAAGGTTTCAGTGGCAAAGGCATTTGTTTAACGGAATTTATTTCTCGCATGGATTTGGCTTATGCGGCTGCTGATATAGTTATTTCAAGGGCGGGTGCCGGTGCAATTTCTGAACTCTGTCTGGTAGCGAAACCCTCTATTCTTGTGCCGTTGCCAAGCGCAGCAGAGGATCATCAAACAAAAAACGCAATGGCCTTGGTGAACAAAAGGGCGGCTGTGTTAGTTGAAGACAAGTGGTGCAATGACAAATTGATTCCCCAGTTCATGGCTTTGCTCCAAAATACAGGTTTGCAAAGCGAGTTAAGTAAAAACAGTGCCAAGCTTGCCCAGCGCGATTCTGCCATGAGAATTGCAAAAGAAGTACTGATACTTGCAAATTACCCAACAGCATGAACGTACTTGAATACAAATTCTATTATTTTTTGGGGGTTGGCGGCATTGGCATGAGTGCCTTGGCCCGGTTTTTTAATCACCATAAAAAAAGTGTTTGGGGTTATGATAAAACGGCTACAGCGCTCACCAAACAATTGGAAGAAGAAGGCGTTGTTTGTCATTTTGAAGAGGATCTTGATGGACTTAAAAAAGTGCTCCAGCATTATTCAAAAACCGAAATTTTGGTGGTAGTTACACCGGCCGTGCCGCAAACGCACTCCGAATATGCTTATTTGGTTCAGGAAGGGTACACTGTTCAAAAACGTTCAGTGGTGCTTGGTGAGATCACCAAACAGTATAAAACCATTGCCATCGCCGGTACACACGGTAAAACCACTACAACTACCCTGGTTACACACATTCTGCATTCGGCGGGCTTGAATTGTTTTGCCTTTATGGGCGGAATTTCAAAAAACTTCAACAGCAATTTACTGCTTGGAGATGGGCATTCTCCCAATCCCCTCTTTATTGTTGAAGCCGACGAGTACGACAGGTCTTTTCTCACACTTGAACCTTATATTGCTCTGATTACAAGTGTGGATGCCGACCATCTCGACATTTATGGGGATGATTCAAGCGTTAAGGAAGGGTACCGGTTGTTTGCTAAAAAACTGAAGCCTGGAGGTGTTTTACTTGTTAAAAAAAATGTTGATAATGATTTGAGGCTCACCGAACATCACCTTATCTACTCATTAAATTTAAATACTGAATACCGCGCTGAATCCATACGTGTGGAGGAGGGGCGGTTTGTGTACGATGTGAAGAGTCCCGTTGAGAACATTTCCTCAGTACTACTGGGTTTACCGGGACTTCACAATGTTGAAAATTCAATCGCCGCTATTGCTATCGCCCAGCAATTAGGTGTGAATGGGGAAGTGATAAAAGGGGCGTTACGTTCTTTTAAAGGTGTGAAACGCCGTTTTGATTACAGGGTCAATACGCCTGATCATATTTACATTGATGATTATGCGCACCATCCCGAGGAGCTTAAGGCTACTATTTCTTCCGTAAAACGCTTGCATCCCGACAGAAAAGTCACCGGCGTTTTTCAACCTCACCTGTTCAGCAGAACAAGGGATTTTGTGGAAGAATTTGCCCTCAGTTTGGATTTACTCGATGAATGTATTTTGTTGGATATCTATCCAGCTCGTGAACAACCCATTGAAGGCGTTACATCTCAGTGGTTGCTCCAGCACATGAAGGGGAAGAACAAAAAATGTATGGCCAAAGAACAATTGCTTGACGACCTTAAAAAAAATCCGAGAGACTTGTTACTTACCATGGGTGCCGGAGATATTGATCAATTAATCGAACCAATAGAAAAAAGTCTGACAAAAGCATAAAATGACAATTCAACCTGAATACAAAAAGTGGATCAGATGGAGTACCTGGGTGCTTGTTACGGGCTTGCTTTTGTTTTCATTGGGTTTCGTTTCAAAAAAAGAAAAGGAAATTGTTGCAAACACACTCAGTATTGAAATTCTGAACAACGAGGAAAATCTTTTTTTAAATGAAAACGAAGTCAAAGGATTTGTTGAACAAAGAGAAGAGCCCGTTCTTGGTCAGTCGTATGGGAAATTGAACATACCGGAATTAGAGAAGGCCTTGAATACGCATCCCGCAATTGAAAATGCTGAAGTTTCGGCAACTTTGAACGGTGAAGTGAATGTGGAAGTAACTCAACGTACACCACTTGTAAGAATTATTAACAAGGATGGTGAAAGTTATTACATAGACAAACAATCGAAATTGATGCCATTGAATGAAAACTATTCGGCTCGCGTGATGGTCGCTAATGGAGAGATCTATGAGCCTTATGACAGGCGATCGCTTTATTCGGTTGATCAAATCAGCAGAAGCGAAACTTTTAAAAAAGTAAGTGTGTTGGATGATATTCTTGCAGTTACCAGGTACATTCAGTCAGACACCTTGTTAAACGCACTCATTCATCAGATTTATGTGAATAAAGAGCAGGAATTGGAATTGTATCCCATGTTTGGGTGTCAGAAAATTGTGTTCGGAGATGCCCTCGCATTGGAAGAAAAGTTCAATAAACTAAAATTGTTTTACAAACAAGGAATAACGAAAACCGATAGTTGGAAAAAATACGCAAGTCTTAATCTCAAATACAAAAACATGGTGGTTTGCACCAAAAAATAAGGTATATGGAAAAAAAATTAAACCCCGGTAACCCGAATTTGCCTTCTGAACTGGTAGTTGGTCTTGATCTTGGAACTACAAAAATTGCAGCGATTGTAGGCCGAAAAAACGAATTCGGGAAGGTGGAGATTTTAGGTGTTGGCAAGGCAGAATCACTGGGTGTGAACAGGGGGGTTGTAGTGAACATCGAACAAACCGTGGCATCTATTCGTGCGGCTGTAGAGGCAGCGGCCGATAAGGCCAATGTAGATATTGGTGAAGTAGTGGTTGGAATTGCCGGACAACACATTAAAAGTATGCAACACCGCGGTATGATCATGCGTCAAAGTACTGAAGATGAAGTGGGTCAAAAGGATATCGATAACCTTATCGACGACATGCACCGTTTGGTAATGAGTCCGGGAGAGGAGATCATCCATGTTATTCCACAAGAGTACATCATTGACAACGAAGCCGGTATCAAAAACCCAATTGGGCATGCAGGCATTCGTTTGGAGGGCAATTTTCACATCATCACCGGGCAAGTGAGTGCTGTAAAAAACATTTTTAAGTGTGTTGACCGTGCCGGCTTAAAAACAGTTGATCTTAACCTTGAGCCATTGGCCAGTGCCGACGCAGTATTAAGCGATGAGGAAAAAGAAGCCGGTGTGGTTCTGGTTGACATTGGTGGCGGTACAACCGATGTGGCTATTTTTTACGACGGCATCATCCGTCACACCGCAGTGATTCCATTTGGCGGAAATATTATTACTGACGATATTAAGGAAGGTTGCAGTATCATTCGTACTCAGGCTGAACAATTGAAAGTGAAGTTCGGGTCAGCGCTCGCACAGGAAAATCAGGAAAACGAAATCATTTCTATTCCGGGTTTACGCGGTCGTCCACACAAGGAGATTTCAGTAAAATTCCTTGCTCAAATCATTCAGGCACGAATGGAAGAAATTCTTGAATTTGTGTTATTTGAAATAAAAAGCAGCGGCTTTGAAAGAAAATTATCGGCAGGTATTGTGGTTACAGGCGGAGGTTCCTTGTTAAAACACCTTTCCCAACTCATCATGCTCACAACGGGTATGGATTGCCGAATTGGTACCCCTAATGAGCATTTGGCGGGTGGCAGCGATGATGAATTAAAGAACCCATTGTATGCCACTGGTGTTGGTTTGGTGATGAAAGGAATCGATAAATATGAAAAGGCTGCGAAACGTGGCAATAACTTCAGCAAACAGCAAGTTGAAAACACACAGGTTGAAGAGGTGCAGAACGAGAAAAAGGTGGTTGGACATTCGCAACGCAAACTCGGAAGTTTTTTCACCGGCATACTTGAAAAGACCCGTGATTGGATGAGTGATGATATAGAATAAAATCAATTAAAAACCCTTAAACAAAAATACCATGATGCAATTTGATTTACCGCAAGAAGAACGCTCCATCATAAAAGTGGTTGGAGTTGGTGGAGGGGGAAGCAATGCAGTTAACCACATGTTCCGTTTAGGAATCAAAGGAGTGGATTTCATCATTTGCAATACCGATAAACAGGCTTTGGAGAAAAGCCCTGTGCCAAATAAAATTCAACTCGGTGCGCAATCCACAAAAGGGTTGGGTGCCGGTTCCATTCCTGATGTTGGCAGAGAGGCCGCTTTGGAATCAATCGAAGACATTAAAAATTACCTGGGCGACAATACCCAAATGGTATTTATTACTGCCGGTTTGGGTGGTGGAACCGGAACCGGAGCAGCGCCTGTAATTGCCAGTATTGCCAGAGAACTTGGAATATTAACAGTAGGCATCGTAACACTTCCATTTGCATTTGAAGGCAAAAAGCGCCGGGCGCAAGCCGAAACCGGTTTGGAAGAACTAAAAAAATACGTGGATACCCTATTAGTAATAGGCAACGATAAACTGCGTGAGATTTACGGCAACCTGAAAATGAGTGAAGCATTTGCTCACGCCGACGATGTATTGAAGGGCGCGGCCAAGAGCATAGCTGAGATTATCAGTTTGCACATGCACATTAATGTGGACTTTAATGATGTAAAAACTGTGATGAAAGATTCTGGGGTGGCCATCATGGGATCGGCAATTGCCAGTGGAGAAAAGCGCTCACTCAGAGCTGTAGAGGAGGCACTAAACTCACCGCTCCTGAATGATAGTGATATCTCGGGTGCGCGTCATGTGTTACTCAACATCATGAGTGGAAGCGATGATATTGATATGGATGAGTTTGGCGACATAACAGATTATATTCAAGAGGCCGCAGGAGGCAGCGCTGAATTAATCACCGGTTATGGTACAGATCCAACCTTAGGTGATAATGTGAGCGTCACTATAATCGCAACCGGTTTCAAAACCAATCAAACTTCAGCACAGGAAAATCCGTTTACCAGAGATCGTAAAGTTGTGAGTTTAGACGAAACGCCGGTGGAAGTGGTAAATGAACCAACACAAACCAACATCATCGATGCTATCGAAAGCAACGAACCATTTGTTTATACACGTACTGAAATTGAGGAGGAATTGCTTACAGAAACCAATCTGCCGGAAATGGACCTTAACGAAGAGTTGCAGATAACACAAGTTGGTGAATTTACTAGTGAAAATGCAAGCGATGAAACCCCAGATAATGTAAAAGAAGAATTTACATTTAATGTGGTGAATGACGAAACTCCTTCAGTGCAAGCTTCAGGTGCATTTGAAAATACCACTGCACAGGAACAAGACACTTTAGAGCGGGAGGAACAAATTCGTTTGGCACAGGAAAGGATAAGAAAACTAAAGGAAATAACATTAAAAATGCGGAGTCCTGAAGGGCTGGCAGCACTTGAAAAACAAACAGCATTTGAAAGAAAGAACATTGTGCTTGAAAACAAGATGCCTAGTCAGGAATCTAATGTGTCGCGCTATACCTTGAGTGAAGGCAGCGATAAAAAACTCGAAATTCGTCAGAACAATTCTTTTCTACACGACCGGCCTGACTAATTCAGGTTGACTCCTGATAAGATGCAGTCCCGTAAGACTGCATTTTTTGTTTCTAGCAATTAAATTCTATCTTGGGCTCCGAAAAATTTGAAGCGAAGTGACGTCACCAATCCATCTTAAAAAGATTTCTGTGTTTCAATTGGAAGAAGGAATGGTGGAAAACGTATTTAAAAGTGGTGAACCCATTGAGGCGGAAGATTTTTATGAACTCAGGGAAACAAATTTGAACTTGATGAACCACGAGCCATATACGGTACTAGTTACAGCAGAAGAGTTAACCAGTTTTACAAAAGAAGCGAGAGAGTTAATCGCAAGCAAAGCATTTGCCGGAATTACTATTGCTAAGGCGCTTCTGATCTCAGGTTTAGGGCAACGTTTGATAGGTAATTTTTATATGAAAGTGAACAAACCCTATATAAAAACAAGGTTATTTACCGATCGTGAAAAGGCCACAGATTGGTTGAGACAAGAGTTACATTCGCACAAAAGTAAAGTGTGATCCCTTTACAATAAAAACTTCTTATAAATAGGGAAAGCCTGGCCAGATCCATTCACTTTTTTCTCTAACACAATTAAGTGTTGCAACGTTTCTTGTTTTTGTTTCTTCAATTTTAATTCTATCTTGCTTTCCGAAAAAAAATAGTGTGCCAAATCAAATTGTACAACTTAAGAAGGCTTCAGCTCAGTTAATCGAAGAAGGTATCGTAATGAACCATTTTAATTCCGGAGAAAACATTGAGGTGGAAGATTTTTACGAATTGAGTAGAGTAAATTACCATCTGGTAAAGTCAAAACCTTACACGGTTTTAGCAACAGCAGAAGAACTAACTAGTTTTTCTGCAGAGGCCAGAGAATTGGTGGCCAGTGAAAAGTTTGCGGGGGTAGCAATTGCCAAAGCCTTGTTGATTTCAGGATTAAGTCAACGTATAGTTGGCAATTTTTACATACGGGTGAATAAACCGCACATAAAAACCAAATTGTTCACCGATAGGGAAGAAGCGATTTCCTGGTTGCGAGAGCAATACCGTGATGGAAAAAGTAGGGAACGCGCTTAAAGCACAATGTTCACTATTTTTTTAGGCACCACGATAATCTTTTTTGGGCTGGCTCCATTCAGGTGTTTAATCACTTCTTCACGACCCATTACTTCTTTCTCAATTTCCTGAACACTTAAAGTTGCTGGTAATTCAATGTTCAAACGCATTTTACCGTTGAAGGATATGGGGTAATTAAATGAGTCTTCCACCAGATGCTCAGCTTTGAATTCAGGAAACGGTGCACGGGAGATGCTTTCGGTATGGCCCATTTTTTCCCATAACTCTTCAGCGATGTGTGGTGCGTAAGGAGAAATTAACACTAGCAAAGGCTCAAGGATTTCTCTTTTATTGCATTTCAATTCACTGAGTTCGTTCACACAAATCATAAAATTGCTCACTGAGGTGTTGAATGAAAAACGTTCAATGTCTTCACTAATTTTTTTAATGGTTTTGTGAAGGGTTTTAAGTTCAGCTTTGGATGCCGATGCATTGCTTATTTCAAAACCATTTGGTGTGTGATACAACCTCCAGAGTTTTTTCAAAAATCCTGAAACCCCTGTGATGCCATTGGTGTTCCAGGGTTTACTTTGTTCAAGGGGGCCCAGGAACATTTCATACAAACGCAAGGTATCAGCGCCAAATTTTTCGCAAATCGAATCTGGAGTAACAACATTGTACCAGCGTTTACTCATTTTTTCAACAACTGCGCTACAAATTAATTTTCCATTTTCAAGTTCAAAATCCACGTTGGCGAAATCATCCCGCCATTTTTTCAAACCTTCAACATCAACAATGTTGTTATCGGCAAGATTGACATCAATGTGAATTTCTGAAGTTGTAAAATTCTTTTTTAAACCTGCGGAGATGATTTTATTATCATGATTAGATCGGTGCACAATCGCTGAAGTTCCCTGTATCATGCCCTGATTAATCAATTTTTGCATGGGTTCATCAAAAGGCAAATGGCCCAGATCAAAAAGGGCTTTGGTCCAAAAGCGCACATACAACAAATGCCCTGTGGCATGTTCGCTTCCCCCAATATATAGGTCAACCTTGTTCCAATACTCTACCGACTGTTTGCTCACAAATTTTTCAATATTGTGTGCATCCATATAACGCAAGTAGTACCATGAGCTTCCGGCCCAGCCTGGCATGGTGCTGTGTTCGTATTCGTATTGGTTTTGGTATTTCCAATCTTTAGCTCTTGCAAGAGGTGGTTCTCCATCTTCGGTTGGCAAAAACTTATCCACTTCAGGAAGTTTTAATGGCAACTCACTTTCAGGAACTGGATAGGGAACACCGTTCTTATAATAGATGGGTATAGGTTCTCCCCAATACCTTTGTCTACCGAATACTGCATCCCGCAAACGGTAATTGACTTTGTGTTTGCCAATGCCTCTTTCTTGTATTGTTTTAATGGCTTCACTGATGGCGGTGCTAACCAACAGGTCGTTCATAAAACCCGAGTGTTGCATCTTACCGGCTTTTTCTTCCCATGCTGCTTTTTCAAAATCATGTTCCTGATTGGGTACAATAACTTGCGGGCGTTCAATGCCAAAATGTTTTGCGAAACGAAAATCGCGCTGGTCATGAGCAGGCACAGCCATTACGGCACCGGTACCATAGCCGGCCAACACATAATCGCCTACCCATACGGGCACTTGTTTGCGCATAAAGGGATGTTCGGCATAAGCTCCGGTAAATACGCCGCTAATGTTATCGATTTCGGCCTGGCGTTCGCGTTCACTGCGATTTTTAGCTTTTTCAACGTACGCTCGCACTTCGGCTTCCTGTTGTTGGCTTGTGATCTTTTCCACAAGCGGATGTTCGGGTGCAAGGGTAAGAAAAGCAACACCGAACACGGTGTCAGGGCGTGTGGTAAATACTTCTATTTCCTCCCCTGAGTTCTGGATTTTAAACTTGATACTGCTGCCTTCTGATCTTCCGATCCAGTAGCGTTGCGATTCTTTCAGACTTTCTGGCCAATCAAGTGTGTTTAATCCATCAAGCAAACGTTGAGCGTAGGCAGTGATGCGCATGCTCCATTGTTTCATCAATTTGCGCTCAACCGGGTAGCCGCCTCGTTCACTCACCCCATCTTTCACCTCATCGTTGGCCAGAACTGTTCCGAGCGCGGGACACCAATTCACATAGGCTTCTCCCAGATAGGCCAAACGAAAATTCATTAGAATTTCGTTTCGTGTTTTTTCATCAAAATTGTTCCATTCAACCGCATTAAAAGGTTGCAATGCATTTTCAACATCACCAGTAAGGATGCCTTGTTCGAGGCCAGAGTAACCAACTCTTTCAAATATCGCTGTGAGTGTAGAAATGGGTTCGGCCTTATTACTGATTGGGTTGTACCAGGCGTTGAATAGCTGTAAAAATATCCACTGCGTCCATTTGTAATACTCAGGGTCAGAGGTGCGAACTTCCCGTTCCCAATCAAATGAAAAACCAATCTTATCAAGTTGTTCCCGGTAACGGGCAATGTTTTGTTCAGTAGTGATGGCAGGGTGTTGGCCTGTTTGTATGGCATACTGTTCAGCCGGTAAGCCAAAAGAATCGTATCCCATCGGGTGCAGTACATTAAATCCCTTGTGGCGTTTATACCTTGCCATGATGTCGGATGCAATGTAGCCCAGGGGGTGTCCTACGTGTAAGCCCGCGCCTGAAGGGTAGGGAAACATATCGAGTACGTAGTATTTTGGTTTATCGGAATTGTTTTCGGCTTTGAATGTTTTGTGTTTTGCCCAATACGCCTGCCACTTCTTTTCTATCTCTGTAAAATTATAGTCCATCTTTGCTGCAATAAGGGCCAAAGATAAATAAATTCAGCTATTGGCGTTTTGTTGTGATGGGGCTTTGTGCGTTGTATGATCACACCCCCGGTTATTTTTGGAAGATGATTGGCTCCCCGGTTTTTTCCAATTTTATTGCCCTGAAGCATTCAAAGCACCTGAAGAGGCTTTAACTCATCGTCACGGTTGAGTTGCGGGAGCCGGTACTGGTGACTTACCTCGATAAAAATAAAATCAAACTCACTGCACACCTTGCCAATCAGCCGGTAGCAGCCCGGTCCGCTAAAGGGAAACGCTCTGGCCGATGGCGGGAAGTGAACCGTGTCGATCCAAAAACCTTTTTGATCGAGAAAGGTACCGAAGTACATTTTTTCGCCCTTGTAAGTACCGGTGTATTTGATGCTCACCAGGTAAGCCACAATCTCAACGGTTTTGCCTTCCAGTTTTTTCAGATCAGCACTGAGCAAATTATTTTTCAAAGGTTCGCGGAGCAAGCTGAATGGCGAGCAGAGAGGAAAGCCCAGAAGCTCGATCTGGTCCAGTGCCTCATCGAGACTGCTATTTTCAAGTTGTGGTAATTCAAAGGGTTCAAGAGGTACTTCAAACAGCTCTTGTTTTTGCTCTTCTTTGCGCTGGGGGTTCACCATCATCTGAGCTTCCCAAAGCAAAGCTCTTTTATCAGGGTGTAGGGTACGAAACGTTCCTGCCCTGATCAGCAAGCGCAATTGTTCAATACCGGGTGATATACGTTTGACAAAATCCTGCAGGTTGAGAAATGTTCCATGTTTGGATCGCTCGTTCAGCACGGCTTTGATGGTGTTATCCTCCAGTTCAGCGATGGAGGAAAGACCCAGATGAATGCTATGGCCTGTTATGGAGGATAAGGCACCGCTGCGGTTGATACAAGGGGCCTCAATAACCGCTCCGTGCATCCTGGCTTCGTGTATGTACAGGTCGCGCCGGTAAAAGCCGCCTCCGTTATTCAACGTGGCCACCATGTATTCTAAAGGATAGTGGGCTTTGAGGAACAACGCCTGGTAACTTTCTACAGCATAGCTGGCGGAGTGACCCTTAGAAAAGGCAAAGTTGGCGAAGCTTTCGATCTGGTTCCAGATGTCCTTTACCATATCGGGCGGATTGCCTCTGGCCAAACAGTTTTGAAAAAACCGTTCTTTTACTTTATCGAACTCGTTGCGCTGTTTGAATTTCCAACTCATGCCCCGGCGCAGGTAATCGGCATCGGCGAGCGAGAGGCCGGCGTATAGATGAGCGATGCGGATCACGTCTTCCTGATACACCATCACACCATATGTTTCGGCAAGCATGTCGTAGAGTTCAGGGTTTTTACTCCTGGCTTCCAGCCTTTTTTCCTCACTGCGGAAACGCACAATGTACTCGCGCATCATGCCGCTTTTTGAAACACCCGGTCGGATGATGGAACTGGCCGCCACCAAACGCAGATAATCCTCAGCTTTTAATTTGGCCAATAACATGCGCATGGCCGGTGATTCCACATAAAAGCAGCCTATGCATTTTCCGCTGCGCAACAAATCTTTGATAGCAGGATCTTGTTTGAGTCTGGGGATATCGTGAATGTCAACGTCAACGCCACAGTTTTCGCGCACGATTTCCACGGCATCTTTTATTTTTCCCAGTCCGCGCTGGCTGAGGATATCGAATTTGAACAAACCAATGTCTTCGGCTTCCAGCATACTGAACTGGGTAGTGGGGTAACCTTTGGGCGGCAGAAAGGTTGCGCTGTAACTGCTGATGGGTTCCTCTGATATGAGAATGCCGCTGGAGTGAATGCTGAGGTGGCTGGGAAGCCCATGTATCAATTGGCTGTATTTGAGTATCAGTTGTCCTAACTGGTCGGTGTCGCCGGGTTTTTTTACCGTTTGCAGTTTATCAATCTCCTGTGGTGGTAATCCAAATACTTTACCAAGTTCACGAATTACAGCGTCGTGCTGAAACGTAGAGTAGGCACCGAGCAGGGCTGTGCGTGCGTAACCAAAGCGATCAAAAATGTAACGGGTGATGGCATCGCGATCGGTCCACGAAAAATCAATATCAAAATCGGGGGCGTTGCTGCGGTGCTCGTTGATGAATCGCTCAAAGTAAAGATCCAGGTCAATGGGATCCACATCGGTGATGCGCAGCAAATAGGCCAACATGCTGTTGGCTCCGCTGCCCCGGCCCACGTAAAAAAAGTTCTGATGACGCGCGTAACGGGTAATATCCCAGTTGATGAGGTAGTAGGAGGCAAACTGTTTATCGCGCACAATTTCAAGTTCTTTTTCGATGCGTTTGTACACCTCGGTATTAGCTTTCGGGTAGCGGTAGGGCAAACCCTCAAGGGCAAGAGAACGCAACAACTCCATATCTTCCTGTATGGAAGCCTTATAGTGCTTCAGGTTTTTGTTGGAGAGTTTTCCGAATTCAAAATCCACTAAACAATCGTCGAGCAAGGCTTCGGTGTTGTTAATTATTTGCGGGTAGGCCGAAAAAAGTTGCTTTAGTTCCGCTGCAGGAATCAGCATTTCATCAACAGTGGCTTGCTCATCGGGCGCTAGTTTGCTCAGCAGTTTGTTACTGTCAATGGCTCTCAGCAGACGATGGGCATTGTAATGACTGCGATTCAGAAAGCTGAAGGGTTGCAGTAACACCAGTTTGTGCAGTTGTTTTTTGTGTGGCGAGCGTTCAAGAACAGAAAGTTGTTTGTATGAAATACCAAGGAACTCGTTTTCACGCAAGGGCTCTTTGGGTGCTTTTTGAAATGGGTAAATCACGTAGGCGTTTGTGAATTCAGGCGCTCGGGCCTGAAGCTCGCTTAGTCCATGCAGTTGAGAACTCAGCGCTTCGTTGATTTCGCGGTAGCCAATAGAATTACGAGCAATGCCAATGTAAAACGGGTTCACGCCTTTACGGAAATCAATACCGGGGATAACCCGCGGAACTTTGCCTTTGCTTAATCGCAAGGCATCCAGTATCCCCGAAGTGCTGTTGATGTCAGAAAGCACAAAGCGGGTATACCCTGCACGCTGTATGGCATGCAACAGTTCTTCTATTGAAAGAAGACCGTAACAATAACTGTAGCAGCTATGGCAGTTGAGGAGCATAGTCACTCTTCGGCTCCGCTCAGAGTGACTAGTTGGGCTCCATTCAGAGTGACTAGTTGGGTTTCACTCAGAGTGACTTGCTGGGCTCCGTTCTGCTTAGTCGTGCTGAGCGGACTCTGCTTAGTCGTGCTGATCGGAGCCGAAGCATAATTTTTACTATGGCTTTCGTTCCTGCATTCGGACAATTCGTGCAATAGGTCGTACCGACCAGCGATCAATGCTTCCTTTTTTTTTCTGGTCCAACCTTTTATCCTTTTTTCCCAGCGTATGGCTTTCATTGGTGGAGAAAATGCGCTATGCCATGCCAGTGTAAGCGGTCTTCTGGTGCTGGTATAGGATTGGAACTCACTCTGGTTATTGTGTTCATGTAATCTTCTTTCCAGATTATTGGTTACACCGGTATAGTATGTGTCATCAGCGCATTTTAAGATGTATACAAATAGTGTTTTCATGCAGGTGATGTTGTTGGTTTCTGTGTACGTCACTCTTCGGCTCCGCTCAGAGTGACTAGTTGGGTTTCACTCAGAGTGACTAGTTGGGTTTCGCTCAGAGTGACCGGTTGGGCTCCGTTCTGCTTGGTCGTGCTGAGCGGAGCCGAAGCACGACTTTTTACCCCATTAAACAAATTTGTATCCCTTTTATCTAAATTTAATCCTGCCGCGCGCATAACAGCGTCTTCCCCAAATCGCCGTTTCATTTTATCCATAGCGGCATACAGCTGTACTTGCTCCACTTTGTCTTCAAAAAGATTAAACTGGTAGGTGCCTTGTATCAGGTGACTGAACCGTATGCCAATTAAACGGATGAGCATGCGTTTTTGAAACAGTTTGTCAAACAACTCTTTTACTTTTTCAATCAATAAGCTATCCAGCGCCGTGTAAGGAATGCGGCATTGCATGGTAAAAGTGTTAAAATCCGAGTACCGAATTTTTACCGTTACGCAGGAGGTGAGCTTTTCTTCTTCCCGCAATTGATAGGCCAATTTTTCTGTCATGCTCACCAACACGCGTTTCAGGTGCCCCACATCAATGGTGTCTTTTTCAAAGGTGCATTCTGTTGAAATGGACTTGCGTTCGTTGTAGGGTTCTACCGGAGAATGATCGATACCCTGAGCTTTTTTCCAAATAAGCAACCCGTTTTCACCCAGCACTTGTTGCATTACTTTTACGGGCATCTGCTGCAGGGTTTTTATTTTTTCTATGCCCATGTTGCGTAGCAGCAGGTAGGTTTTGTCGCCCACCATGGGGATTTTACGGATGGACAGGGGAGCCAGAAAATCTTTTTCGGTACCAAAACCAATCTCCATTTGTCCGTTGGGTTTGGCTTCTCCTGTGCCTACTTTCGAAACGGTTTTGTTTTCTGAAAGCGCAAACGAAATGGGGAGCCGGGTTTCTTTAATGATCTTTTGCCGGATTTCGGTAGCCAGTTTGTAGCAACCAAAAAAACGATCCATGCCGGTAAGGTCCACGTAAAACTCATCAATAGAGGCCTTTTCGTAAAGCGGCACATTTTCTTTGATGATATCGGTTACCTGGTTGGAGTAGTTGCTGTATTGGTCGTGGTCGCCGCGTACAACAATAGCCTCAGGGCATAATTGCCGGGCCAAACGCATGGGCATGGCCGAGTGAATGCCAAAGGCCCTGGCTTCGTAACTGCAGGAGGCCACCACGCCCCGGTCGCTGCTGCCGCCCACTAAAACGGGTTTGCCAATAAGTTTGGGATTAATGAGCCGTTCTACCGACACAAAAAAACTGTCCAAATCCATATGCATCACCTGCCGGTTCATCGCTCTTTGGCCCTACCGATTGGATGCCACAGATTGCGGCATCCAATGCCGGCCTGAAATACCTTAGGGGTAAAACAAACCAACGGTAAGGGAAAGCTAAATTACTATGTAAAGCAGCGATGTCTTGCTACAAAATGTAGCTAAGTGTTTACTGGTAGCAGTGGGTCAATTAGGGCGCATAGCGAGCTTCGGCCAGCAAAATTATCTCTATAGCCTCACTCGCTACCGGGCCCTCCGCTTTAGCTTTTTAACCGTACCCAACAAGCCCTATGGCTTCGGGGTCTACTCTATAAATCACAGCCTCCTCGCCCTAGGGCTTGTAAGGTCCGGCTCAAAAGGCTGCCGCCTCGGTCCCTTGCGCAGCATTAGGGATTAAACAAAAACGCACCTCCATTCCTGAAGGTGCGTTTTTTAAAGGCGGATAAAAAGTTTAAGGCTTTTCTATAACCAATTTTTTATGCACGCGCATTCCGGCACACTCAAATTGTATAAAATAGGCACCTTGCTGAAGTGTCGAAACATCGAGGGTTTTCACACCCACAAATTCTCCCTTCAATACGTCTCTTCCTAAAACGTCAACCATAATGTAATGCACAGTACTACCGCTTGTGTTTTGTATGGTTACATGGCTCGTAGCGGGATTCGGATAAACCGAAAGGTTCCTGAATAGAACGTTGGATTCTTTTACGCCAACCACATCAGTTGCCACAACAGCACTGGCAGTGCCACCGGTAATAGCTGAACTTGTGCCTGAACTATTGATCTTAACGCTGTTGTTTACAGACAGGTTCAATAAGGCGTTGTTAGGAGCGGTGGAGCTGAGTTTAAACCAGAGTTCAGCAATCTTGCCATTGCCATTTGTGTTGTTGCCATCAATTCGAACAGAAGCCGCATGGATGATTCCGTTTGTCAGATTGTATTTTCTAAACTCAATATTTTGGTTGTTTGCATTTAAAAATGAAGGTGTGTAAAGAAGATAAGCCGAATGGTTGTCGAGAAGAGTTTGATCTATTCCCAGATCAAAAGCAACACCGTACAATTGATTGATTGGAGCAGATGCGTTTCCTAACAAAACATCGGCCTTGTTCCATTGTCCGGCATACACCGTAGCCGGTAATACCAAAGTAATATCTGGATTTACAGCATTGTTTTGAGTTGTTTTAAAGGCATGACTAAGAGAAAAATTTGTGAAAATGGCTAGCGTATCGGCATTGTTGATGGTACCATCCCCGTTGCAATCGGCATGGTTTCGGTTCCATCCAGTACTCAAAGTTCCGGTCCAGTGGTTGGCAAATTGTGCAGCCCAGGCGTTACTTGTAGTAGTACGGGCAGCACCGGTGGCATTAAAGGCCAAACCAATCTCAAACACGTCAGTGCTGCTTACCACCCCGTCGCGATTAGCATCGCCCGGCCAAACATTGGAACAAGTATACGTCAGCATCCATGGAGAAACTGTGGCTGTACTCAAACATCCATTTGCAAATAATCCTGTAACGGTTTGGGTAAGGTTGGTGTAATTGGCAAACGTGCCGGCTATCATAGAATACGTTGGACTTGTAGACCCACCGCTCCATGTATACGATAAAGCGCCATTAGCTGTGTAGGTGATGCTTGAACCTTCGCAAACGTAACTGCCATTGGGTACTGAGGTACTGAAACTAATTGAAGGAAAGCTTGCCACAGTGACACAAGCCACAGCCATACCAACACACCCATTGGCCCCGCTTCCTATTACTGAAAAACAGGTACTGGTTAAAGGTGATACAACAATTGGATTTGAAATACTGCCGGTACTCCACGAATAACTCATGGCACCGGATGCCGTAAGACTTACTGATCCCCCCGGACATATACTGTTGGTTGGTGCTACCGTAATAGGAGGAACGGGATTTACAATAATACAAACCGCAGCAGATGCGCTGCAACCTGCTCCTGAAGAGCCTGTAACGGTGTAGCAGGTACTTGCAGTAGGCGTTACCACAATGTTAGCCCCTGTTTGAGAACCCGGGAACCAGGTGTAAGTGGCTGCTCCTGCTGCAAACAAGTTTGCAGATGTGCCTGCACAAATTACCGTAGAACTGGCGACCGCCACAACGTTTAAGCCGGGGGCTACCGTAATGCAATGTACACTGGTAGTGGTGCAACCGTTAGGATTTGAGGCCACAACAGTATAACAAGTACTCACCGAGGGGCTCACCACAATGGAATTACCCACAATATTACCGGGTTGCCAGGTATAACTGGCTGCGCCTGCCGCTACCAAGGTGGCTACTCCTCCGGTGCAAAGGTTATTTGGACCTAAAATGGTTAATGTAGGGTTGGGCTGAACGGTGTAACAGGCAAAAGCGAAACCATTGCAGCCCAAGGTATTGCTACCGGCCACTGTTACACATCCGCTGGCAAGGGGAGTAAAAGTAAAACCAGGACCATTAATAGTGTAGGTAATGCCACCGCCTGGCACAACCGTATAAGAAGTTCCTGCGCAAGTCGGGAAATTGCCCGGAAGAATAGTAGCTGTAATTACAGGTGTGGGATTGATGGTTACCACCTGTACGGCCGCAGCCAGGTTAACAGCGCCATTCATGGCAAATGCGCTAATGGTATAATTACCTGCACATGGGAAGGTAAGATTAATAGATGACCCATTACCGGTAACAAAAGTGTATGTGGCACTGCAACTCCCTCCAACTGCCGTCCAGGTGTAGTTGGTAGTTCCGGCAACAGTCGATGTTACATTAGCAGAGGCCGTGTTTAGCCCGTTCAAATAACATTGTTGTGGTTGGTTGACTGTAAAACTGAAGGTTTGAGAACGCAGTTCTGCGACAAAAATGCCGGTTAACAGAAGAACAAAAAGTGTAATTTTTTTCATGATTCTAAATTAAGTGAAACTATGCAAAAGAGAAGAAAGGAAATTGTGTATGTGAAAGTTGATCTACGCATTTTTGGTTCGCCTCACCAGGTTATATTGATTATTACCAAGGTTAATAGGGTGACAATACCAAGGTTTTAATAAACAAAACAAGGTTCACACCACCTTACCATTAAAAGTTCAAAAGGGTTGGGTCAAACATGTGTTTTTTTGTTGTTAAGATACTGTAACTATTCCCGAAAAAGTCAGATTTCCTTCATTGAAAGCCTGTATTCACTCAATAAATGGCTGAGTTTTGGTTTTTATCATTAAGTGACATTCAAACACTAAACTCATCCGCATCCCTACCAACCGGAAAAGCGGTTCTGAATTCATCCAGCAAGGATCGATCCAATGCTATGGTTTCAACACATTCCAAATGGGTATTGGGTTGGCTAATCACGGTTCCTTTAGGATCAATCACCAAACTTTCTCCGGCATGTGAAATGCCATTCCCATCTTTACCTATACGGTTCACGCCAATCACGTAACATTGGTTTTCAATAGCCCTGGCAATCAACAATTGTTTCCAGGGATACACCCGTGCCTCGGGCCAATTGGCCACATAAATCAACACATCGTAATTCCAGCCCCCCGTTTTCGAATTAAATTTGTTGCGGCTCCAAACCGGAAATCGCAAATCATAACATACCAAAGGGCAGAAATTCCAAGCTTCGTAACTCGTGATGAGTTTTTTAGCGCCTGCTTTAAAATGCTCATTCTCTTGACCCATACTAAACAAGTGTCTTTTGTTATAGGTTAGAAATTCCCCATTGGGCTGCACCCAAAACAAACGGTTAAAATAATTTTCCCTGTCCTTTACTGCTACACTGCCACAAATCACGGCGTTTTTTTCTTTGGCTTTTTGTTGCATCCACTTTAAGGTGGTGCCGTTGGCAGGTTCGGCAGTTTTTTTAGGATTCATGCTGAACCCAGTAGTAAACATTTCGGGAAGCAGGATCAATTGTGTTTCTTCCTTTATGGAATGGAGTAAGGTGTCAAAATGACTTAAGTTTTTTTCCCGGTCTTCCCAATGCAATTGGGTTTGAATATAAGTGACTTTCATTCCTATAAAAGTAAGGAATAATACGGCTTAACGGCAATAGCGGTTATAAGCCGTTACTGCGGGCTCAAAATTTTTCTGCGCGGCATGTTTGAAATCTTCACAGGCGTTTTGATTAAGGTTGATTTTAGCTACACCTCTCCAGTAATAGGCTTCGGTATAATCAGGACGCAATTGCACACAAACATCCAAATCGTTTTTGCAGCTTTTGAAATCCTGTTGTTTACCATACACAATAGCTCTCTTAAAATACAATTCAGCATCTTCTGTGTCCATTTGCAATGCTGTATTGTACTCTGCCAAAGCCTCTTCTAAACGATCAAGCTTATCGTATCCGTTTCCTAAAACATAATGGGCTTTGGGGTTGTTTTTTTCCAACTGCAATGATTGGTTAGCATCTTCCATTGCCTTTGCTACATCACCCAGCTGAAGGTAAGCGGTAGCTCTCGCTGTATAAGTTTTGTAGTACGCTTGCAATTCCAGTGCCCTATCAAAATTTTGTATGGCTGAATTGGGTTTTTGATTTTTTAAGTAGAGTAAACCCCGGTTGTAATGCGACTTGTAATTATTGGGCGCTGCTTTTACCGAAAGATTCAAATACTTCAAGGCTTTTTCGTCAAGGTCGAGTCGCATGCATTCAACCCCTGCACTATAAAGAGCGACGGCAGAATTTGGAAATTTTTTCAGAATATCTTCATACAGTGAAAGCGTGCTCGACCATATGTTTAATCTCACAAAACTCAGCAAGGCAAACAAAGCCGTTACACTTATTAAAAGGATTTTTTGTGGGATTTGAAATTTTGAAACGACTGCTCCCAGTACCCACGAAAAACCAATTACCGGCACATAAGCATAACGGTCGGCATACAACACTTCCCCAAACGGAATAAACTGAAGTACCAAAATAAAATTGAAAAGCAGAAAGGCAAGTAAAGCAGCAGAACGTAGTTGTTGTTTAACACTCAACCAAAGTAAAGGCAAAAGGAAAAGGAGAATTCCACACGCTCCAATGATATAAGTGCCTACGCCGGCTTGAGGATAGGGATAGATAAGGCTGAGTTTTAGCGGCGCGATAAAATTGCCACAGTAGGCCAGCAAGGCGTATCCGGCAAATAACAACCGTTGCCAGTAAGGGAATTCATGTGCAGCATTCAACATTAAGTCAGCACGCTGTGTTTGTATAGTGATCCAACCAAAAACACACGCCATGAGCAGAAAAGGCAGTTTGTTCAGCAGTTTCAGGCTTTTGAAATCGGGCAGAAAGAATGCTTCAATACATAACATCACCAAGGGAAACACTAACAGAGCGGGTTTACTGAGCAAACCCAGCAGAAAGAATAAAAACGTGTATGTGTAATGTTTGGGGTTAGGATGATCAAGGTACTTCGTCCAATGCAGCAGGGCCAGCAGATAAAAACTGCTTGAAAGCACGTTTTTAAGTTCACTGATCCAGGCCACAGATTCTATTTGAACAGGATGTAGCAAAAAAACAGCTGAGCAAAATACAGCCAAGTGTTCTTTCTTAAAAAGCTGCAAGGTAAGCTGATATACCAGAACTCCATTTATTAGATGCAGGAGCAAACTTATACCATGATGTCCGGCATCGTTTGTCCCAAAAAGCAAGTAAGCCAGCCCATGCCCCATCATAGTCACCGGAATGTAATTTCCCAGATAATGCGAAGAAAAGAAAGCACCTAAATCAAAAGATTTTACATCCCGGTTGGCAAATACCATTTCAGGGTCGTCCCACCAGCTCATGTGAGGGTATGTAAACAGTTTAGCGTACACCAGAACACAGAGCCCTAGTAGCGCAATCAAAAATTTGTGAGATTTAATCGTATGTGTTGTGAATTGCAGAACAAGACAAATATAACAGTTCTTTAAATTCGTATTTTTAGCCTGTGTTAGCTATTTCTGTTGTTATTATCACCTTTAATGAGGAGAAAAACATTGAGCGTTGTTTACTTTCAGTTCAGTTAGTGGCTGATGAGGTCATTGTGCTGGATTCATTTTCAAAGGATGCCACGGCCCAGATTTGCGCCAAACACGGCGTTACCTTTATTCAGAGAGAGTGGGAGGGGTATTCAGCCAGTAAAAATTATGCTAACCAACAGGCCACACACGATTGGATTCTTTCCCTTGATGCGGATGAAGCACTGAGCGAAGAGCTTCAAAAGGCATTGATTGAACTAAAAAAACAAAACCAACTTCAAACCATGTCATTTAACCGTTTAACGAATTATTGTGGCACCTGGATCAAACACAGTGGTTGGTATCCGGATAGCAAAATCCGCTTGTTTAATCGCAAAACAACCCAATGGCAGGGTACACTTCACGAAGAACTAAACCTGCCAAAAGGGGAGACAGTCAAACACCTTGATCTGGATATTCTTCATTACAGTTATTATACACTTAAGGACCATTTAAGCCAAATTGAGAAGTACACCGGCATTGCAGCCAAAGACTTGTATAATCGTGGCAAACGTCCGGCAGTATACAAAATGTACTTAAATGCCTGGGCCAAGTTTGTATCGCACTACCTTATACATTTGGGGTTTTTGGATGGCTGGGCGGGATTCAAAATTGCCTGGTATTCGGCCTACGCCACTTACCTGAAATACAAAAAAGCCAGGAGGATGTATGCCTTTGACTGAGTCGCCCAACATACTCATTAGCCGTTGTGATAGCATTGGAGATGTAGTGCTCACCCTGCCTATGGCCGGAGTAATCAAGTTGCGTTACCCAAAAGCACGGGTAATATTTTTAGGAAGAACTTACACCAGAGATGTGGTGGCTTTGTGTGAGCATGTAGATGAATTTCAAAATTTTGATGATTGCAAGAACCTGTCACATGCAGAGCAAATCGCATTTTTTAAAAAGATAAACGCAGAAGTAATTCTGCATGTGTTTCCAAAAAAGGAAATTGCCTTGCTTGCCGAGCAAGCCGGAATTCCGCTAAGAGTAGGAACACTTAGCCGCTTGTACCATTGGTATACATGCAACCGTAAATTGCATCTGCCCAGGAAAAACGCTGAGCAACACGAAGCCCAGCTGAATCTGAGATTACTTGCACCTTTAGGTATCTCGGTAAATCTCACGTTGGAGGAAATTGCAGGGTATTACGGGTTCAAAAAGTTGCCCCAATTACCCGATGAGTTCAAATCGCTTATTGATGGAACTCGTTTTAACCTTATCCTTCACCCTAAGTCTAAAGGAAGTGCCAGAGAATGGGGATTGGATAACTTTCAAAGACTAATTCAGTTGTTGCCTTCTGAAAAATACAAGGTGTTTGTAAGCGGAACAAAAGAAGATGGAGAACAACTAAAGGAGTGGTTAAAGTTGCAACCCCAACTTATTGATATTACCGGAAGCATGAATTTAAAGGAGTTTATTGCATTTATTGCTGCCTGCGATGGATTGGTTGCTGCAAGCACCGGTCCGCTTCATCTTGCAGCAGCTCTGGGTAAAACTGCCATTGGTTTGTTTGCCCCCATGCGACCCATACATCCGGGCCGTTGGAAACCTTTGGGTGTAAAAGCCCACGCGCTTGCACTCGATAAAAAATGCAATGATTGCAGAAAAAGTGCAGCTTGTCACTGCATTCGAGAGATTAGAGCACAACAGGTGATGGATTTACTTCAAACTATATGACTACTTTTAAAGATAAGGTTATCTGGATCACCGGTGCCTCTTCAGGTATTGGAGAAGCTTTGGCATTAACTTTTGCAAAACTAGGTGCCCGGTTGGTATTATCGGCACGACGCGAAGAAGAATTGAAACGAGTGGCTTTGGCTACTCAGCTTCCTGAACTCGATCTGATGATTTTGGCTTTTGATTTGAATGCTACTTCCAATGCCAGTGGGCTGGCGGCACAGGTGATGAATAAATTCGGAAGAATTGATATGCTGATTAACAATGGTGGCATGAGCCAACGCAGCGAAGCCATGGAAACCAAAGAGGAAATTGAGCGGCAGTTGATGGAAGTGAATTATTTTTCAGCAGTCAACCTTTCAAAGGCCGTGCTACCTTACATGAAACGACAAAAGAAGGGGCAGATAGTGGTAATTAGCAGCATAGCCGGTAAATTTGGTTTTTATTTGCGTTCCAGTTACAGTGCGGCTAAACATGCCCTTCACGGTTATTTTGAATCGCTTCGGCTAGAGACGGAGCAACAGGGAATAAAAGTTTTAATGGTATGCCCTGGAAAAGTGAAAACCTCTGTGTCATTGAATGCGATTACTTCGAGCGGAGCAACACACAATGCCATGGACCCTAGTCACGAAAAAGCGATGAGCGCAGAGGAAGCGGCAAGGCAAATTGTTTCAGGCATCCTTAGGAACAAGGAAGAACTCTACATTGGAGGAAAGGAGCTGCTGCTGGTAAAAATTCGTCGGTTTTTTCCTGCGCTTTTTTCGAAACTGGTTCGCAGACAAAGCCCCTATTAATGAGTATATGTATATTGTTCGATAAGTTCAGCTTCAAAAAGCTGAGAGAAGTGTTTTTTAACTTTTGACTTTATTTCGTCAAGGCCCACATCTCTTCCTAATTCCTTGTTCAAACTGGTAACGGCTTTGTCGTTGATCCCACAAGGGATAATGTGGTTAAAATAATCCAGATTAGAATTGACATTAAACGCTAATCCATGCATGGTCACCCAACGGCTGCAGCGTACCCCCATGGCGCAAATCTTTCTTGCTTTTAATGGGTTCTCTATATCGAGCCAAACGCCGGTTTCTCCATTGCTTCTGCCGGCTTCAATACCGTATTCTTTTAGGGTGAGAATAATGCACTCCTCAAGCAAACGAAGGTATTTGTGTATATCGGTAAAAAAGTTGTCGAGATCCAGTATGGGGTAAACCACCAATTGTCCCGGACCGTGATAGGTGATATCTCCGCCGCGGTTAATTTTATAATACGTTGCTTGCTTACTTTGAAGTTGTTCCGAATTGATGAGCAGGTTGTTTTCATCTCCGCTTTTTCCGAGAGTGTACACGTGCGGGTGTTCAACAAATAACAAATAATTTTCTGTCGGTGTTAGTTCTGCGTCAGTTAGGGAACGGTTAGTGGTTTTACGATCAATAGTTTTTTTGAACAGGGTTTCCTGAAAGTCCCAGCAGGCTTTGTAATCCATTTGTCCGAGGTCGGTAAACAGTATTTTTCTATTCTGCATGAGTCCTCCTTAAACTTAAGGTGCCGGCAATAGAATCAGAATTTCGATAACTCCGATTTCAGGTGGTTGATCACGTTCACTTCAACAGCGTCAATTCCTTTCAGGTCGGCGATGTAACAGCTGATCCAATCACCAATGTGGATCAAGTAGAAAAATTGTTCGAGTTTGCTTTCTCCTTTGGCTGTTATATCGATAACACCGGAAGCGAATTTTTGAAAGATGGGTTTACAAATCTCGTAACGTTTTACCGTACGTGAATAATCGAATGAAGTGTGAAAGGTCACAACTAACAAGGTGTTGTTTTTTTCTGTCCAGCCCACCAATTCGTTGTGGTTCATTTCAGGAAATGTGTGGTGCCAGCAAAGCATTTTGCTGTTCTCGTTAATTTGTTGTCTGAAACGTACGGCTACGCCTTCGCTTGATCCTAGCGAGTAAATTACAGGAAGTTTACCGTTTAAGGCTAAAGCAATCTCCTTGGCTTCTTTTCTTATGGAAGCACTTTCTTTGTCAAGAAGCTGAATGGCTTGATCAAGATCATGTAAGAGGGAAGATTTGGCAAACCCTTTGGCTATTAAAACTTTTATGAGTTGAACCAGCGAATAGCCAATACAGGAACGGGGAGGAAATCCTCCGGGAATTTCAATAAAGTCAAACTGGTGTTGTTTTGCCAATTCCAGCACTTTTCCCCCACTGCTGATGCAAACGATCTGTGCCTGTTTTGACATGCCCTGCTCCAAGGCACTCAAGGTTTCTTCGGTATTGCCCGAATAGCTGGAAATAATGAGGAGTGTTGTTGTGTTGACAAAATCCGGCAAATGGTAATCTTTATTAATGATCACAGGCACCTTGCACGAATCGGAAATTAGCTCGGAAACGATACTTCCCCCAATGCCTGAACCACCCAAACCACTAATTACAATGTTTTGGATATGCTTACCCGGGGTCACTAGGGCTTTATCGGCTATATTTTTAGCTTCTCGAAGCTGAGCGCTGAAATTCTGTACGAGTTCTTTCATATCGGGTTTGCAAAAATAGAAATTTAATGTGAAGCACCGCCCCTTGGCCTCGCAATTTCAGGTAGTATCAAAGTGCTCCGGATTCAAGCAGAAGTTTAGTTTTTAGAATGGCAACCATGCTAAGTGAGTCGGTAATTTCGCCACGCATTACCATTTGGTATGCTTCTTCAAAAGGTACCTGTTTTACCTGCAAATCCTCACTCTCTTCAGGTTCGGCAGCTTCCTGCCTAAGATTTTGGGCTATATAAAGTATAGCAAATTCGTCGGTAGCCGAGTTGCTGGTGTGCATACGGCACAATTCCCGGTAAGTTTCTGCTACCAGCCCGGTTTCTTCTTTTAGTTCCCTTTGGGCAGAAATCAGAGGGTCTTGATGAATCGGGCCTCCACCTTCAGGAATTTCCCAACTATAGGCATTTAGGGGGTAGCGCCATTGACCTACTAACCAGGTATTCAGGTTATCGTCAAGAGGAAGTACACCTATTGCCAGGTTTTTGAAGTGGATGAGCCCATACAGGCCTGGTTTTCCGGAGGGGTTCAAGACATCATGCTTACTCACCGATATCCAGGGGGTGTCAAATTTAAGTTCAGTTTGAAGGGTGGTCCAGGGGTTTTTTTGCTCGTTTTTCATGGAATTTTCAACGGCCTAAGGCTTAAATATGTGCTTTAAAGTTGTGAATAGAATGTTAATTTGTAGTATTTTAGTAACCAAAATAACCAAACTTTCGTTAAAAGCACCAAATCACCCTATGTTGTTGACATTCAAACGCTACGTTTTCTTCCTGTTTTTGTCGATTTTTTCCGCTGTTTTAGGGGCTCAAACCCTGTATTGGGTGGGGGGAAGTGGTAATTTTAACGATCCCAAACATTGGAGTTTGAGTTCGGGGGGAGCAGTTGCACATCAAGTACCAAATCTAAATTCTGATGTTGTTTTCGACAACAACTCCGGTAAAGGTGTAATTGACGTCAATTTGGGAAGTTTTAACCAAGTAAAAGGGTTTTTCATTCAAAGTACCACCAACTTTGTGAGGGTTAATGGTTCTCCAAGCAGTCACTTAACCATTTCTGGATCAGTACGTTTTTCGCAGAAGGCAGATTTCAGGTCTCAGGCTCCTATTACGCTAAGCTCAGAAAGTTCTGAAATTCAAACAATAGACTTTGGATCGGTTTACCTGAAATCTGATGTAACATTTGGAAAAGGGAAATACATTATTGCCCCTTTATTTTTAAATGAAGGGAAAACGTTACGATTTGGCATTGGTAAGTATATTCTTGAAGATACATATATTTCTGCTGGAAGCATTATAAACACTGACCTTGGAGCAGAATTTCAAATTAAAAATGCCTATTTTCAATCTAAACGCCAATTTAAATTTAGCCCTGCAAATATTGAGGCAGAAGACATGTATGTTATTGCTGACCTCACTACTCCGGGGAATTTTGATGTGCCTTTATCAATTTCAAATTCTAAAGGGTTTTCTTCGAATAACAATGTCAATGCATTTTGCCCTGTAACGATTTCGGTTTCCCCTGCTTGTACAGGTTCCTGTACGGGGGTACTCACAGTAAGTTTATCACCCGCTTGTGTTACTCCAAATTATAGCGTTCAAGTAACAAACCCAAGTTGTCCTGCATTCGCTGCTGCTTTGAGTAATACAAATATTCCTTCGGTTTATACAGTTACCAATGCCTGTGCCTGTGGAGGAGGAAACTACCTGATTATTGTAAGGGATGGAGCAAATCAGGTTCAAACATTTTTACCAAATGCCAACTTTACTCCCAACACGGCAACTGTAGTGCCCGGGCTTGATCAAAGCCCAAGCTGTAGTTACTTATGTAATGGAACACTAGAAGGGTTTATTTTTGGAACAGGGCCTTATACGGTTTCGGTTTTGCCCGGAACCGTTGCACCTGCTTCTTTTACATCGGCGGGTAACTATAGTTTAACCAACGTGTGTGCCGGTAACTACACTTTTAATATTACAGATGCTTTTGGTTGTGTGAGCTCAAATTCCAATATCGTTTTGGTTGGCCCTTCACCTATTCTTCCAAATGCTATCACAACCAGCATCAGTTGTAATGGTAGTACTACAGGCGCGTATTCTCTTTCACCAACAGGCGGAACACCGGGATTTACTGTTAACTTTAGTGCAGGGTCCACTTCTTCGGTAGCTATTGGCGGTGGCGGAACAGCATCTACTGGAAATTTGGGCGTAGGGGCAATATCAGCGACAATTACCGATGTGAACAGTTGTACTTTAGTCACAAGCTCATCTATTACCCAACCAACTGCGGCAATTTCATTTACCCAATCGCAAACCAATGTGAGTTGTAATGGTGGAGCGAATGGTAGCGCAACCGTTCTTGTAGCAGGTGGTACACCTACCTATGCTTATGCCTGGTCGCCTTCAGCCAGCACCTCTTCCGTGGCAAGCGGCTTAAGTTTTGGTCCTCAAACCATGACCATTACCGACCAAAACGCTTGTACACAAACAGTGGGTTTTAATATTACACAACCCAACAGTTTAACCTTAACGCCAAACTCTATAAATGTGGTTTGTACAGGCTCAGCCACCGGTGCGGCCACAGTAACAGCTACCGGCGGAACAGGACCATATAATTTCACCTGGACTCCAGCTTCAGGGTCTAATTCTATTTTTACCAACGTAGCTTCAAGCTCCAATGTTGGCAATTTAATTGCGCAAAACTATTCTGTTGCTGTTTTAGATGCTAACGGTTGTGCCAGTGTAGTAGTGATTTCCATTACTCAACCTACACCAGGATTAAGTTTAGCGCTTACTTCACAGAGTATTACGTGTTTTGGAGCCAATAACGGTTCTGCAACTGCCAGCCCTTCTGGTGGTAATGGTGCACCATTCACTTTTACCTGGTCTGCCGGTGGGCCCGGTGTAAATGGTTCGTCAATATTGAATTTACCACAAGGCACACACACCGTATCTGTTAGAGACGCTTCGCTTTGTCCTATTTCAGGAACCGTATTTATTGCCGAGCCGGCTACCTTTACAGCTGCCGTCACTTCATCAAGTTTGACCTGTAATTCAGGTAACGCACCTTGTAATGGTAGTGTGGTTACTACACCAATTGGTGGGGTAGCCCCATTTACCTATACACTTTTTTCCTCTACTACTACCTTAACCACGGGCCCATCTACAGCAGCTGCTTCGTTTACCGGAATTTGTTCTAATAACTATACTATCAATGCCCGTGATGCCTCTAACTGTCCGATTGTAGCTACTTTTTCGATTGCCCAACCACCGCTCTTGAGTGATCAGGCTACAGTTCCAACCATGTCGTGTTCAAACAGCACGGTTACTGCAGTGGCATCGGCTACCGGAGGTACAAGTCCTTACACCTTTATTTGGACCTCACCTCCTTCTTCAACGCTTGCAGGAAACAGTTTACCCATCAGTGCTGCCGGTAATTATACTGTGCAAGTTACCGATGCACAAAGTTGTACGGCTGCTGCTGTGTTTACAGTCACGGCTCCAAGTTCACTTTCAATTAGTATTAGTACAAACAGTATTTCCTGCTTCAATGGCTCAAACGGCGCCCTCAGTTCAACTGTATCAGGCGGTACGCCGGGTTATTCACATTTATGGAGCAACAGTGGCGGCACCATTAGTACATTGCCAAACATTAACAGTTTGTCGCCAGGTAATTATACTTTGTTGATTACCGATGTGAATTCCTGTACCGCAACTGCTACCGGAACTGTTCAATCGCCGTCACAAATAACAACAACAGTTAACACCACAGCCGTACAATGTAACGGCAATTCCAATGGTACTGCCACCGTTCAGGCTTCTGGCGGCACACCAGGAACGCCTTCATATACATATAGTGTTAATTTCCCAACACCGGTAACGAATACTAGTGGTTTATTTACAGGACAACCAACAGGTGTATATACCGCCAGTGTGCTGGATGCTGCAGGATGTATTCAAACGGCTACTTTAAGCATTGGCACACCACCGCCTTTAACCGCAACAATTACCGGGTTAGTTGGTAGTTGCAGTGCCAATAATGGATCTGTGGCGGTAATTGCAGCAGGAGGGAATGGCAGTTTCACGTATTCCTGGACACCTGCAGGGGGAACCGCATCGGCGGCTACAAACCTTGCCCCGGGTAACTATTCGGTTACCATAAGAGATGCCAGTTTATGTGCAATTACACTTACTACCAATGTGCCGTTTATTGTAAACATATCCTTATCCCTCGCCAGTAACTCGGTAAATTGCTTTGGTGCTTCCACCGGTAACGCTTTGGTTACACACACAGGTGGCGTTGCTCCATTTACTTATTCCTGGGTGGCACCCGGTGCCCCAACATTAACCACTCAAGCCGTGAGTTCGCTTTCAGCAGGAGTTGTATACACTGTAACGGTAATCGACAACAACCTTTGCGCAAATTCTTCAACCTTTCAACTGAGCCAACCTTCCGCTATCGCAATCACCACAGCAGTGACTAATGTATCTTGTTTTGGATTCACTAACGGAAGCATAACAACAACGATAAATGGTGGAACAGGTGTGCTAAGCCCAACCTGGACGCCTGGTGGCATCACTTCCACTTCTTTAACCAACCTTAGTGCAGGTTCTTATACTTTAAACGTAAGGGATGCGAATTTGTGTACAGCAAGTATTGTTGTAACCATTACACAGCCATCATCGATAGCTATTACTTTCACCAATGTTAATCCTACAGGCTGTGTTTCAAATAATGGTAGTATTTGCGCCACAGCAAGTGGGGGTTCCGGTTCGGGGTACAGCTATTCACTTACCCCTCCAGGTACATCTAACCTTACCGGCTGTTTCTCAGGTTTAGGAGGTGGGGCCTTTAACTTATTGGTAACAGATGGTTCCGGGTGTTCAACTACTTCCATCACAACTTTGGTAAATCCAACAAGTCCTACGCTGGGTATTGTTTCCTCTTCCGTTGCTTGTAGTGGCTTCAGCACCGGCGTTATTTCTTCAACAGCAACTGGTTCCGGACCGTTTCAATATTCTATTAGTCCTGTAGCAGGCAGTACAGTTTCAGCCGGCGCCAGTTTTACGGCGAGTGGCTTACCAACCGGCTTGTATTTTCTTTCAGCAATCGATGTGAATTCCTGTGTGACAACCAATACGGTGAACATTCAATCTGCTCCTGCATTAACTCTGAATAGCACATTCAGTAATCTTGCTTGTAACAACATTAATACCGGTTCCATTACGGTTGCTCCAGCCGGTGGTACACCAGGTACTCCTTCCTACACCTTTAGTTGGTTACCCGCAGCTGCCATTACAGGCACTAACGGACAAGGAACAGCTACAGTTTCAAACCTTCCTGCCGGCAATTACACCTTAAATCTCACCGACGGTAATGCTTGTTTAACACTTCACACCTTTACACTTACACAGCCCAATCCATTCACCGTTACAGCAACTACCAGCAGTTTGTTGTGTAATGGAGTTTGTAACGGATCCATTGTAGCTAACGCGAGTGGAGGCACGGGGGCACTCAATTATAGTTGGACAGCGCCGGGCAATCCTACATTAACAGGAAGTTTTTCACCAACGGTTACAGGCCTTTGTGCCAACACGGGAACTTTCGTGAATTATTCACTAACAATTACCGACAACAATGGTTGTACGAATGTTAGCACCTACACCATTGCTGAGCCACCCTTATTAACCAACACCGTAAGTTCTATATTAACAAGTTGTTCCAATTCCTGCAATGCGGTTGCTAGTCAAACAGCTGTTGGAGGCACGCCGGGCTATACCTTTTCATGGTCTTCAAGTCCTGCAACTACTTCAACTCTGGGTGGTTTGTGTCCAGGCACCTTTAGTGCCACTGTAACAGATTCTCACGGTTGTACTGCAAGTAGTTCATTTACAGTTGCCGCTCCTCCGGCTTTCACAGGCACACTAACGCCTACCAGCCCACTTTGTAATAATGGAACAAATGGAAGTATTACCAGTACTTTAAGCGGTGCACAGGGAACTGTTAGTTATGTTTGGTCGCCGGCCGGAAGCGGCGCTAACCCAAGCGGACTTTCAGCTACACCAACAGCGGTTTATACCTTAGTAGCAACTGACCAAAATGCTTGTGAAGTTACACTTACGACTACGCTTACTAATCCTCCGGCCATTATTGCAGCCATATCTGGAACAAATCCTATTTGTAACGGCAGTAGTAACGGTTCAGCAGCAGTGAGTTTAACCAACGCGGTTGGTGCAACCTCATTTACCTGGGTACCAACCGGACCACCCACTCAAACAACACAAATTGCTACAGGTTTGAGTCCGAACGTGGTATATACGGTGTTTATTCAGGATAATAATTTGTGTACGGCTCAGCAGACCATCAGTTTGATTGACCCTCCAACGTTTTCAGTTGTAAGTTCAGTTGCAACGACTTCATGCGGTATTTCCAACGGATCAATTTCCGTTAATGTAAGCGGTGGAACACCAGGTTCTCCTGCGGCGTATACCTATTCATGGTCACCGGGAATTACAATACCACAAGGTCAGGGAACAGCCACCGTGGTGAATCTTGCAGCGGGTTCCTATTCTGTTTTGGTAACAGATGGTGCAGGATGCAGCACATTGGTGCCATTAGCTATTTCCAACATCAATGGTCCTGTTCTGCCTGCGGTAGTATCCACCTCTGTAAGTTGTCATTTAGGCAGTAACGGTACGGCTTCTTTAGACCCTGCAGGCATCAGCGGAGGTACCCCGGGATATACCATCAGTTGGGCTCCTCCACAATTTACTAATACCACCAACCCAATTACCAATCTTAGTGCAGGATTTTACCAGGTGAGAGTAATTGATGCAGCGGGCTGTTTATCGTTTACCAATGTAACAATTGCAGAACCTTCATCTATCACGGTTTCATCAAGTTCTATAGCTCCTTTGTGTAATGGAGTTTGTGATGGAAGCATCGCTCTTACCCCAACAGGAGGCATTGCGCCTTATACCTATACATGGAGTTCTTCATTAGGTGGCAGTTTTGCAAACAACCCTTCACAAACGGGCTTATGTGCCGGTGATTATACGGTAATAATTGGGTATAACGGAGTTTGTACAGACACAACAACATTTAGTTTCCCCAACCAAAACAGTCTGGCAATTGTGCCAAGCATTACCAACAACGCCTGTTTCGGTGACGTTAATGGCGCAATTAGCATTTCAGTAAGTGGTGGTGGATCTCCTTACACTGCTAGTTGGAATACCAGTCAAACCGGATTCAATGTCACAAACCTGGCCAACGGTTCTTACACGGTAATTGTTACAGATAATAATGGATGCCAAGATACTTTGGTGAGTGCGGTGAGTTCGGCGCCTCAATTAAGTTTAAGTACTGCTGTGGCCCAGCCTTCATGCGGATTTAGCAATGGTGCGGTATCCACCACGGTGAGCGGAGGTTCGGCACCTTTCACTTACACCTGGAGCACGAGCGCCACTACGCCATCCGTTTCAGGGCTTGCAGCCGGAATTTATGTTGTTTCGGTAGCCGACAACTCTTTGTGTACGGTTGCACAAACTGTTATTGTGAACAATTCCAATGGTATTACTGGCGAAACCATTAATGTTCAGCAGATCCCATGTTTTGGCAATTGCACGGGTGCTGCAACCATCACCCCTATTGGCGGTAATCCTCCAATCGCCATCAATTGGTTAAGTCCTGTTACCAGCGGTTCGGTGATTAACAACCTTTGTCCCGGTACGTATTTTGTGCAAATGACAGATGCGCAGAATTGTGTTCGCACAGCTTCCGTTGATATTAATCCGGTAATCACGCTCACTGTTTCTCCTTTTATTACACCTCCAACTTGTGGCATCAATAATGGTTCGATTTCGGTATCTGTAAGTGGAGGAGTGGCCCCATATACTTATTCATGGTCACCAATTGGTGGAACAAGCGCTGTAACATCGAGCTTAGGTGCCGGGCAATATACATTGCAGGTAACCGAAAGCAGTACTAACAATTGCAGTACCTCACAGGTAATTAATTTAAGTAATCCAGGCGGCCCAAGTATAAGCTCTACGGTTACGCCAAACCCTTGTTACAATTATTCCTTGGCTTCTATTCAAACTATTGGTACAGGCACCGGAAGTATTTCGTACAATTGGAGCAATGCTTCCACCTTATCATCGGTGAGTGGTATACCTTCTACTACCCTTACACTACTAACACTTACTGTTACAAGTACCAATGGTTCAACAGTATGTAATACCATTCAATCATTTACACTGCTAGATCCGCCACAATTGGTAATGAACCGCGAACTGATCCACCATCCGACTTGTTTGGGTTTAACCCCTTGTGATGGTTCAATTAGTGTTCAGGCTTTGGGCGGAAATTTACCATACACTTATAGTTGGAGTAATGGCTCGAGCGGAAGCACTTTGAATTCACTTTGTGAGGGAGCCTATTCATTAACTGTAACTGATGCTAACTCTTGTACCTTGATACCATCACCGGTATATACACTCACCAACCTTAGCAGCATTTCTGTTACGGCAAATTCTTTCAGTTCATCCTGTAATTCAGTTAACGATGGTTCAATTACTATTGGCTTTACAGGTGGAGTGCCAAATTACACGGTAAACTGGCAAGGTCCGGGAGGATTTACCTCAAGTAGCACCACGCTCACTACTTTATTCTCCGGCGCCTATATTTACACGGTAACCGACAATCTGGGATGCGAGCAAACCGATACTTTGGACGTTGTGCCTACCATCACAGTGGTGGCCATGGCCGGAAATGACACCATACTCTGCCCGAATACCGGCACTATTGCGCTCACAGGTTTGAATTCAAGCGGTGCAGAATCGTTTAAGTGGTATCAACTGCCTGATAATACCACTACAGTTTCGGCAGTTGTAGAACATACTGTTATGAATATCGCTGATCCAACACTTTACATGTTAGTGGTTACATCATCGGTACAAACTTGCTTCGACTCAGATACTGTATTTATTGACATGCATCCTTTACCACCGGTTGAGGCAGGTACGTCAACTACGATACCGTTAGATGCTACCGTACAAATTGGTGGAAATCCAACAGGCCCAACAGCAGTAAGTTATACGTGGTCTCCTTCGATTTACCTGAACAACCCCAACATTGCAAATCCGGTTACTTCAAACACATTTAATATAGTGTTTACAGTAACTGTGCAGGATGATAATTTCTGCGTGTCGTCTGATACGGTTAGGGTGACTATTTTACCTGAAATTTATTTCACTAACGCTTTTAGTCCGAATGGTGACCAGAAAAACGACCTCTGGGTAATTGATTACATTGATCAGTTTCCGGGAAGTATTGTGGAGATCTATAACCGTTGGGGTGAACAGTTGTTCAGAACAGAAGATTACGTTTCAACGCCATTCGATGGTAAATTCAAAGGACAGAACCTTCCGGTGGGTACCTATTATTATATCATCAGCCTGAAAACACCAAAAAGTGGAATTAAAACATATACAGGCCCATTAACCCTATTTAGATAATGAGGAACAGGATACTCTATACAGCTTTGTCATTTTGCCTTGTGATGTTTGCCAAGGCCCAGCAGTTGCCGCAATACACTCAGTACATGCTGAACCAAATGGCTGTTAACCCTGCTTATGCCGGTATGGAAGAATTTCCGGAAGTGTGTTCCAATAACAGGCAACAATGGGTAGGAATAACCGACGCACCACGAACTTACATGTTAACCCTCAATGGACCCATCAAAGCCAAACATATGGGAATTGGAATGGGAGTGTATACAGATATTGTAGGACCAACACGCAGAACCGGAATCAATGCCTCTTATGCCTATCATCTTAAATTAAAGGATGACATGACTTTGTCCATGGGTTTATCAGCCGGGGTACTGCAGTGGGGTATTGACGGAAATAAATTGACCATACGTGAAGAAGACGATCCAAGTTTGTCGAATGTTTATCAGACCACACTGGTGCCTGATTTTGGAGCTGGATTGTATTTCCGTAAAGCCAAACAATTTTATGTAGGTGTTAGTATTCCTCAAATCTATCAGGCCCCAATTGGATTGTATACGACAGATAAGGAGAGTCGTGTTATTCGCCATTTTAATATCAGTGGTGCTTACACGTATACGTTAAACGAACAATTGGCGATAGAGCCTTGTTTTTTATTGAAATACGTAAAGCCAGCTTCACCAATAATAGATATTGGTGCAAGGGTGATATATAAGGATGAAATTTGGGCTGGCTTAAACTTCCGTACCAAAGATGCCTTTTCGGTGATGGTAGGGTACATGTTTAAAAATTACCTGATGATTGGTTACTCTTATGATTTTACCACCAGCAATGTGAGAAAATATTCCAGTGGAACCCATGAGATCATGTTGGGCATTCGCTTCTCAAAAAGGCAAGCGGCCACATGGGGCCGACCATCTCAGATGTAAAGACCCAAACTTTTTCTTAAAGTGGTAGAGGTGATCAGTTTTTCGAAAGGAAACTTTTCGCAGAGTTCGGCATAGTTAAATTCAGATTTTCCCTTTTCCATTAGTAAGAGCCGCAAATTCGCTCGGTCTCGAGGTTCTGCATTTTTCAAATCAAGGCAGATACTAACAAAGGCCATGAGTTTTCGTACGCCGGTTTTTTCATCACGATTAAGTTTGGCGTACTCTATTCCCAATTCCGTCTTCAATTGTTCTAAAGCCCAGGTGCTGAATAGTGATCTACTGCCCTTAAATCTATCACAAATGTATTGAGTAATGTGGATACTAATTATGGAAGGGTCGAGGTTCACCACCTTTTCTTCTAATCGCAATGCCATATTGCAAGCAGTGAAGGCTTTCAGTATTTTTACTGGGGTTCTGTAAGATTTGTTTTTTCTGATTTTTTCAAATTCTCTTGCGGCCAATGTTTGCAGGCTTTTCTCCACAGGCGTAAATCCAAATCGGTAGTAAAACCAAAAGGCGCCTGTTTTAATTCCTTCAGGATTTCCTTTCCCAAATTGGTAAGGTTCAACCTCAATATAACTCGGGGAAAATCGTTGTTTGTAACTCCTGAGTAGCTGTGCGAACAAATAGGCGGATTCTCCTCCTCGATACGATTCATAAATGTTTATTCCTAACAAACTTCGTTTTCCAAAAAGCCAGGCACCCCCATAGGAAACCGGATACCCATTTTTAAACATCATAAAACCAATGTAGGATTCTAAGGGTAAACGGCGGTCAGCAACAGCACTGAAAAACGCGATACTGAACCCTCTTTCCAACTCATAGTATTCCAAACCTTTTTCATCACACAAGCTTACTGGGTCGGTTTCTCTGTTGAGGAATAAAAGGCTTAATCGGGCGCAATAAATCAGGTCTTTCCTTTGGCCAGTACTGAGTTTTTTTGGATGAGTTAAGGGTTTAGCAAGTAGTGCTTTTTCATCAAATCGTTTCAAAATCCCATCATGTTGCAAAACCGTTTTCGTTGAAAAACGCAAAACCGGTACATGCTCAACACATTCAAATGAGATGCATACCCGAAGGGATTCAAACAATTGGTCCTTTTGTTGATCATTGAGTGGCAAAGCGTTCAAATGCTGAATCAAATCTTGTAATAATTTGCTACGGTCAGCTGTGCCAAAGGCCATCTCCAGCCATTTGATGGGGGAATAAGTACCGGAATTTTCCAGCTCAAATTCCATTTCATCCAAACCTTCTTTTACTACTGTAGATGGATGAACAGCACCTTCTTCAAGATAGGCTAGTTGCAAGGCAATTCTGGTATTCTGTAAAAGCCAGTACACAAGCCTGAAACTGTAAACACCCATCATTCTGGTCCCCGGAAGTCCACTTTGTTCGAGCGTTGACCTGTTTTTTCGTGTAAGGGCCTTAATTTTCACAAACAAACCATTTAGGCTATTGATAGCTGTTTTGTGCAAGTCTAAAGTTTCGGGATAAGCTGCTATAAATAAAAGGCAACGTGTGTATTCTTTTATTTGTAATGGTTTCAGGTCCTTTCGTTGCAGTAAAAGTGTAAGCAAGGATTGTTTGCGTTGCCCCGAATTATCGCCAAAGTGGAACAATTCTCGCGAAAGCTCTTGAACAAGTTTGGTGCTGGATGCTGAGGATGCTAAGGTTTTCAATTGGCTTGAATTTTTAAGGTGTCGAATCCACAAAGTAAAGCAAAACTTCAAGGCTTTTAGTGGCATAATAAAAATCAACTTTGCATCAGTTGCAGTTGTAAAATTGGCTTCAAAAAATCAGAAGAAAACCAGAAAAAAAGGTGGCGTAATCCAGCCTATTTAGAATGATTATAAATTACCCGAATTGTTAAAAGAAATCAAAAAATCGCCAATTAATTCTCAATCTTCTGTTAAATTTGCCAACGTTTTGTGTCATTAATTTGTCATTAATTCGATGTTAAAAGGATCAAATTCTTCTCATTTTTATATGAAAAACCAAATCCCCGCATTTTCTCTAAAAACCATGGTAGCCGCGTTTATCATGGTTTTTATGTTTACTTCCGGCCTTCAGGCTCAGGATGGAGCGAAGCTCTTTAAGCAGAACTGTGCTGTTTGTCACGCTTCTCACACCGATCAGCGCCTCACGGGCCCCGGTCTTAAAGGCATTTTTGACCGTGCTCCCAAAGGTGATTGGTTAGTCAAGTGGATTCTGAACAACGAAAAGTTGATCAAGAGCGGCGACGCCTACGCCAACAAAATCTACAACGATTACGGAAAAGCGGCAATGACCGTTTTTGAAGGGCAATTGAATGACAAAGATGTTAACGCGATCCTCGATTTCTTGAAAGCACCACCACCTGAAGCCCCAAAAACAGGACCTGTTGCTGTTGGAACTGTTGGTGAATCAGTTGAGGAAACCAGGGGCATTGAGCCTTTGTACCTCATACTTGCGGCCATAGTCATTCTGGCAATTTTATTGGGTGCTCTCAGAGGTATCCGCACCTCATTGCAAAATACTACTAACCGTATCGAAGGCAAAGAGGAGCTTCCTGAAATGTCGTTCTGGCAAGAGGTGAAGTCCTGGATGGCCGGTCACCGCCGTTTGGTGGGTGTGTTCAGTATCATTTTAGTGTTTGTGGGCATGAAGAGTTGCTGGGATGCTTGTTACGACATTGGGGTGTATTACGATTGGGAAACTCAAAAAGGGTATAAACCTGAACAGCCAATCAAATTCTCTCACAAATTACACGCCGGCGACAATGAAATTGCTTGTCAGTACTGTCACAGTTCAGTTGAAAAATCCCGTCACGCAGGTATTCCTTCTGTGAACATTTGTATGAATTGCCATAAGGGCATTCAAAAAGGGCCGCAATACGGTGAAACTGAGATCGCCAAGATTTATCAGGCAGCCGGCTTTGACCCTTCTAAAGGCAGCTATGATCAAAGTAAACAAAATCCCTTAAAGTGGATAAAAGTGCACAACCTGCCTGATCACGTGTATTTTAATCACTCACAACACGTGGTGGTGGGCAAAATTGAATGTGCTACTTGTCATGGAGACCTTAAAACCATGACTGTGGCTGAGCAGAAAGCGCCATTAACCATGAAATGGTGTGTAGATTGCCACCGCAAAACCGAAGTGGCAATGAAAGACAACCCTTACTACGATCGTTTACACAAAGCGCTAAAAGAAAAATATGCCGGCCAGTACGACGTGAAGTTTACGGTTGAAAAAATCGGTGGCTTGGAATGTGCCAAGTGCCACTACTAAATTTTAGAAACATTAAAGATTCATAACACCTAATGTCTATGTCAAAGAAATACTGGAGAGGATTACCCGAACTGCACAACAGTCCCGAATTTGCAGAACAACACCGGAATGAGTTTGCAGAACCCCTTCCTATGGAAGAGTTTTTAGGCAGCAATGGAGCTGAGAAATCAGGTACCAGCCGTCGCGACTTTTTAAAAGTAATGGGCTTCTCAACCGCAGCCGTGGCTTTAGCGGCTTGTGAAACTCCGGTGAACCGTTCCATTCCTTATGTTGTAAAACCTGAGGAAGTCACTCCTGGTGTAGCCAATTTTTACGCCAGTACCTTTTACGACGGACACGATTTCGCATCTGTTTTAGTAAAAACCCGCGAAGGCAGACCAATCAAAATTGAAAGCAACGATGTAAAAGGCTTGCCTTATACCAATACCAACGCTCGAGTTCAGGCTTCTGTTCTTGGCTTATACGATGGTGCCCGTTTAAGGGGCCCGGTAGTAAAAGGTAAAGAAGCTACCTGGAGTGCAGCCGATGACGCTGTAAATGCCGCATTGAAAGGTGGTAATATTCGCATCTTGAGTTCCAGCATCATCAGTCCATCAACCAAAGCCGTGATTGCTGAGTTTATCGAAAAGCACCCAGGTACAAAACATGTTTCTTACGATGCGGTTTCATACAACGCGCTGGTGCTTGCAAACAAAAACGTGTTTGGCAAGTCTGTTGTTTCAACTTACGATTTCAGTAAGGCCAAAGTGGTTGTGGGCATTGCCTGTGATTTTTTGGGTAACTGGTTGTCTGGCCCTGAGTTCGCTAAACAATACGCAAAAAACAGGAAAGTCAGCAAAGACAATCCTGAAATGAGTCAGCACTTTCATTTTGAAAGTAACATGTCGCTTACCGGCGCCAATGCCGACTACCGTTATATGGTGAAACCAAGTGAGCTCGGAAAAGTTACGCTTGCTTTATTTAATGAAGTTGCGCTGCTTACCTCCAACAGCAAAGTTTCAGGAAACGACAAAATTGAAAATGCCGATGCGGTAAAAGCAATCAAAGCCATTGCTTCGAAACTCAGCTCCCACAAAGGAAAATCCTTAGTGGTTTCGGGAGTAAATGACGAAGGTGTTCAGACTTTAATTAACGGCATCAATCAAATGCTCGACAACTATGGGAAAACGGTAGATGTTGAGAATTACAGCAATTTTAAACAAGGAAACGATAAAGAATTTGCCGACCTGGTAGCTGAAATGGCTTCCGGTAAAGTGAGTACACTTCTAACCTACAATTGCAATCCGGTTTATACCTCACCAGCAGCGTTAAAATTTACCGAGGCTTACAAAAAAGTCGCTAATAAAATTTCGTTCGCAACTGTTTTAGACGAAACGGCTCAGCTTGCCGATGTGATTTGCCCTGATCATCATTATCTCGAGTCATGGGGTGATGCTCATCCAAAACGTGGTTGGTTCACCTTGCAACAACCTACCATCAATCCTGTATTTATGGCGCCTCGCCACGAAGGCACTCGTCAGTTTCAGGATTCCATGTTAAAATGGTCAGGTATAAAGAGTGATTACTTAACTTATTTGCAAGGTTATTGGAACAACCGGGTGTTTCCAAATCAAGGAAAACACCTTGACTTCCAATCTTTTTGGGCGAATGCCTTGCATGATGGTGCGGTGAAAACGTACGTTCAATCACCTGCTTCACTTGAAGCTATTATCCCGAAAGATACTACCGGTAAACCAATTCTTGCCGGCAGTGCTTCACCTATTACTATGAGTGAAGAAACAGAAGGGAATGACAGCAGTGCTGTTGCAGCTATGACTCCTGCTGCTCCGGACAAAGATGAAAAAACAAACGTTGCTGAAGTTGCGGCCCCAAGCGCTGATTACAACAAAGCTGCCGCAATGGCCACTTCGGTTAAAGGCGGTCAGATGGAATTGTACATCTACGAAAAAACCGGTGCAGGCAATGGTACATATAGCAACAACCCTTGGTTGATGGAGTTGCCGGATCCTATTTCAAAAGTGACCTGGGACAATTACATCACCATGAGTCCGATTGATGTTAAGGCGCTCGGACTAAATGAAATGTTGCGTCAAGACATTGAAGGCAGTATAGTAGATTTAACAGTGAATGGTGTTACCGTTACTGTTCCTGTTTATCCACAACCTGGTCAGGCTCCCGGTTCTATTGGTCTTGCAATTGGTTATGGCAGAAATGCAGAAACCCTGAAAGTTGCCCATGGAGTGGGTGTTAACGCATTCCAATTTCTGAATCTCAGCAATGGCACTATTCAAAACATTGCCGGCAATGCAGAACTTAAAGCAAATGGCGAAACTCACCGGTTTGCTGCAACACAAATTCAACACACCATCATGGGCAGGGAAGAGTACCTGTTGCGTGAAGTGTCATTAAAAGAATTTAAAGAAAAAGATAAAAATTACTGGAACCCTCCAGTAGAACTTACAGTTCATGGGGAGCAAAAACCTGTTGGCGAAATCGACCTCTGGGCTCAGCACGAACGTCCGGGTCACAAATGGGGCATGAGTATTGACATGAACCTTTGCTTTGGTTGTGGCGCTTGTGTTGTGGCTTGTACTGCCGAAAACAATGTGGCAGTTGTAGGTAAAGATGAGGTAAGGAAAACCAGAGACATGCATTGGTTGAGAATCGACCGTTATTACAGTTCCGATATGAACATCCGTAAGGGTGAGGAACAAGGATTGGGTTCTCAGCAAATGTACATTGAGATGGAAAATCCATCGTCTAATCCTCAGGTGACCTTCCAACCAATGATGTGCCAGCACTGTAATCACGCACCTTGCGAAACGGTTTGTCCGGTTTTGGCTACCAGCCACAGCACCGAAGGTTTGAATATGATGACCTACAACCGTTGTATTGGTACCCGTTATTGCGCCAACAACTGTCCGTTTAAAGTTCGCCGTTTCAACTGGTTTAACCTGAATGAAAATCCTGATTTTGCTGATGTAAATCCTGCACAGCAAGAATTGGGCCGCATGGTATTGAATCCGGATGTGGTTGTTCGCAGCCGCGGTGTGATGGAAAAATGCTCAATGTGCCAGCAACGTTTACAGGCCGGCAAACTGGAGGCTAAAAAAGCAGGAACCGCTTTGAAAGATGGCGCTATCAAAACCGCTTGTCAATCAGCTTGCCCAAGCAGCGCGATTTCGTTCGGCGACCTCAACGACAGTGAGTCTATGGTTAGCAAAGAAAGAAACGATGAACGCACTTATTTCCTGCTTGAAGATATTGGTGTTCGTCCGACCACTTCATACAAAGTGAAAGTGAGAAACCAGGAAGAACAGATGATCTTTGAAAAGGCCGGCGCTGTTAAAGCGGAAGGCAAACAGGAACATCACGAAGAAAAACATTCATAAAGGCTAAAAATTCAGAGATCATATGCACGCAGAATCAGAAATCAGGATCCCTCTCATACTCGGCAATAAAAGCTATCGCCAGATCACAGACGATATTATTGCGCCAATCGAAGGAAAAGCAGCCAGAGGCTGGTACACTTTGCTTACCATTTCTGCACTTTGTTTTCTTTGGGGCATAGGCAGTCTTGCTTATACCATTGGAATCGGAGTAGGTTCTTGGGGAAGTAATAATGGTGTTGATTGGGCTTGGGACATTACCAATTTCGTTTGGTGGATTGGTATTGGTCACGCCGGAACGCTCATCTCGGCGGTATTACTATTATTCCGTCAGCGTTGGCGCATGGCCATTAACCGTTCGGCCGAAGCAATGACCATTTTTGCCGTAATGTGCGCTGCAATATTCGTATTGTTGCACACCGGTCGTCCTTGGTTGGATTACATGTTGTTCCCTTTGCCTAATCAATTTGGGTCTCTTTGGCCGAATTTTAATTCGCCATTGTTGTGGGACGTGTTTGCTGTATCCACTTATTTCACCGTTTCGTTGGTGTTCTGGTACATTGGTTTAATACCTGATTTCGGTATGATCCGTGACCGTGTGATCAAACCATGGCAAAAGAAATTCTATGGTCTCCTATCATTCGGTTGGGGTGGAAGTGCCCGTCATTGGAGCCGTTTTGAAGAAGTGTCTTTGGTTCTGGCAGGTTTATCCACACCACTGGTGTTTTCGGTTCACTCCATTGTATCTTTTGACTTTGCCACATCGGTAATTCCGGGTTGGCACACCACTATTTTCCCACCTTACTTTGTTGCCGGGGCAGTGTTCTCAGGCTTTGCGATGGTACTTACATTAATGTTGGTGGTTAGAAAGATCTACAAACTTGAGTCGTATTTAACGGTGAAACATATTGAATACATGAATATTGTAATCATTGTAACCGGATCAATAGTAGGGGTAGCCTATTTAACTGAATTGTTTGTGGCCTGGTATTCGGGTGTGGAGTGGGAACAATACGCGTTTCTTAACCGGGCTACCGGTCCTTTGGCTTGGTCGTATTGGATCATGATGGGTTGCAACGTGGTATCCCCACAATTATTCTGGATCAAAAAAATCCGTACATCTATTGTAGCAACATTTATTCTTTCCATTGTGGTGAACATTGGTATGTGGTTCGAACGTTTTGTGATCATTGTCACCACCTTGTGCCGTACCTATGTCCCTTCTTCTTGGAACACTTACACGCCAAGCTTTATTGATGTGGGTATTTTTGTTGGCACCATTGGCATGTTCGGAACATTTTTCCTCTTGTTCTCAAGGTATTTCCCTGTAATTGCACAGGCTGAACTTAAAACAATACTTAAATCATCAGGTGAAGCCCAGAAAAAAGCCGTGGCCTCACACGCACATCATTAATGCTTGAAATAAATTAACTATGGCGACTACAAAACATATTATTCACGGTGTATTTGGCGACGAAGTGCCATTACTCGAAGCATGTAAAAAATTGAGAGCATCCGGCATTCGGGTGAAGGACGTGTTCTCACCTTTTCCGATTCACGGAATTGACTCCGTAATTGGTGTTCCTCGCACACGATTGGCCATTTGTGCGTTTATCTATGGTTTAACCGGACTTGGATTGGCTACTTTAATGATGTGGTACATGATGATATCCGATTGGCCAAATGATATTGGTGGTAAACCAAACTGGGCGTATTATTTCAATATACCGGCGTTTATACCTATCACTTTTGAAAGCACTGTTTTTTGTGCTGCACATGGTATGGCTTTAACGTATTTGCTGCGTTGTTGGTTGGTTCCGGGTGCAAAAGCAAAAAATCCGGATCCAAGAACCACAGATGATAAGTTTTTAGTTTACCTCGACCTCAACGACGAACAGGCAAAAAAGGCCGAAGCTTTGCTTAAAGAGTGCGGTGCTGAAGAAGTAAATCACAAAGGGTCATATACCGTTGAACCCAAATACGTAATTGAAGAAACACATTAAACTGATCATGAAAAAACACTATAGCCTCATCCGCTTTTCATTTGCGACGGCTTTTGGCGGGTTGTTAATCGCTGCCATGAGTTCTTGCGGGAAGAGAGACGCGAACAGTCCGGGAGTTGAATTTTTCCCTGACATGTACCGTTCCCCTTCACTTGAATATTACAATGTTCATACGGTAGATGGAGATACCGTTTACAATGCTATGCATCCCGTGAGTGGCACGGTTGCTAGAGGGTACATTCCTTACACCTATCCAAATACCCCTGAAGGGTATGAGCAAGCCGGTTTAAATTTAAAGAACCCGCTTGATGCGTCAAAAAGAGAAACATGGGAGAAAGAAGGAGAAGTGCTGTATGGGAAATTCTGTGTGCATTGCCACGGCGCTACCGGTGCCGGTGATGGCAAAGTGGGCGGAAAATTACCCGGCCCTCCTCCTGCATACGATGGTGCTTTGAAAAATCTTCCAGAAGGAAAAATTTTCCATTCCATTACTTATGGAAAAAACTCCATGGGTGCTCATGCAAGTCAGTTAACTGCTGAAGAGCGTTGGAAGCTAGTTGTTTATGTTCAGAAGTTACAAGGCCCTAAAACCACCGGTAACGACAGTACTGCTGTTGCTGCTCCGGTTGCTACCACAACTACTAAATGATGTTATAAATTAACTGTGTAAGAACTTATGAATACCGAAAAGCTAAATTTTACAGTACCCTCTAAAGCCAGAATGTTTTCTATGGCCTTGATGGCGGTGGGGCTCATTTCCATTATTGTGATGTTTTTAACTGATCATGTGGAAGGTGATGCGCATTACCATAACAACCGCGCCTGGAGTAATGTGTTTGCAGGTGCTTTCTTTTTTATGGCAATTGCCTTAGCCGCGGCATTTTTCCTTGGATTGCAATACGCCGCAGAAGCAGGTTGGGCCACAACCATCAAACGTGTGATTGAGGCTGTGACCATGTATTTGCCATGGGGTTTGAGTTTTTTGATGTTGTTATTTATTCTCGGACAATTTCATGTTCACCATATTTATCACTGGATGGCGGATGGCATTGCCACACCTGGCCATGACAACTACGATGAAGTGATAGCTAATAAGATGGGCTACTTTGGTTGGTTCTGGTGGCTGAGAACTATTCTATACATCATTGGCTGGATGTGGTTCACGTTTAAGTTGAGAAACAACTCATTGGCAGCTGATAAACTTGATGTTGATATCAACAACAGCTACCATTGGAAAAATGTGAAGTTAGGTGCCTGGTTTATGGTATTGTTTGCTGTAACCTCCTCAACCGCTTCCTGGGATTGGGTAATGAGCATTGATACACACTGGTTTTCTACTTTGTTTGGCTGGTACATTTTTTCGGGTATGTGGATCAGCGCTTTGGTGGCCATTACCATACTCATTATTTGGTTAAGAAAATTAGGGTACCTTGAATTTGTTACTGAAAGTACTGTGCACGACATGGGTAAATGGATGTTCGCCATTTCCTTCCTTTGGACCTATTTGTATTTCTCTCAGTTTATGCTGATTTGGTATGCCGATATCCCTGAAGAAGTGGTGTATTACCAAACCCGTTGGGAAAGTTACAAGGCTTTGATGTGGACGGTGTTTTTTATCAATTTCGCTTTACCGATGGTGATGTTGATGAGCCGCGACAGCAAACGCAATTTCTTTTTCCTCATGTTTGTTGGCACCATCATTTTTATCGGGCACTACCTCGATGTGATCATGATTGTGATGCCGGGAACTGTTGGTCACCATTGGACCGGATTAAGTTGGATGGAATTTGGCACCTTTTTCTTTTTCCTTGGATTGTTTATCCATGTGGTGTTGAATGCACTTGCCAAGGCACCGCTGATGGTAAAACATCACCCCTTCCTGGAAGAAAGCTTACACCATTCTACCTGATATAGTTATTGAGCATAAACGAGTAAAAATTAAAATACACATACGATGAATCTATTAGTTCTTTTAGCCATAATACTACTTGTTGTAGCAGGGCATCAATTACTCAGGGTGATAGAGCTGAGCCGCGGATTGAAAAAAACCAAGGAATGGCAGGTTAGTGACGCAGACAATAACCTGATGGGAAAAGCCATGTTGTGGTTTATGGTGGTGTTTTTCGCATTCTTTTTCTGGCAGGTTAACCGTTGGATGGATCGTTCTTTGCCACCGGCCGCTTCAGAACATGGCGTTAAAGTGGATCTGTTATGGGACGCTAACATTTACCTTATCACTTTTGTGTTTCTTGTAACAAATTTCTTTTTGTTCTGGTTTGCCTATAAATACCGCGGCAACAGTAAAGTAAGAGCTGAGTTTATTCCGCATAACAACAAACTTGAAATGTTGTGGACCATAGTTCCCGCAGTAGCCTTGGCATTTATTATCATTTTTGGATTGAAATACTGGAACGAAATCATGGACCCTTCTGACGACAAGGACAAGGTAATTGTTGAACTTTACGCTAAACAATTCGACTGGACAGCTCGTTATCCGGGTAAAGACAATGAATTGGGAGAAACCGATTTCCGTCAGATCAATGGCAGCAATCCTGTTGGTATGGATACCAGCGACACAAGAGGTAACGATGACCTGTTGGTAAAAAATGAATTTCATATTCCTGTAGGCACCGAAATTGAACTGAGAATGCGAAGCCGCGATGTTATTCACAGCGCGTACTTACCGCATTTCCGCGCCCAGATGAACTGTGTTCCGGGGATGATTACGTATTTTAAATTTAAGCCAACCAAAACTACAGCAGAAATGCGCAAGGATCCGTACGTAATAAAGATGATGGCCGGCATCAACGCTCAACGTGCCAAAGAAAATAAAGAGCCGGTGGAGTTTGATTACCTCTTGTTATGCAACAAAATTTGTGGAGCATCTCACTATAACATGCAAATGAATGTAGTGGTAGATTCGCCCGCAGACTACAAAGTATGGAAAGCTAAACTAAAGGCAGTTAAAACTGTTGCCAGTAAATAAGTAATTTAAAAATTTCTAAATCGATATAAAATGTCAACTCCTACATCAACCGCATTAGAACAGGAACACCTGGCGCATCACGATCATGTGCACGATCACGATGACCACGAGGAGAGTTTTGTAAGCAAGTACATCTTTAGCATGGATCACAAAGTGATCTCCCGTCAATTTTTGATTACAGCGGTGATCATGGCGGTAGTTGCGATGGTAATGTCAGTTATCTTTCGTTTGCAGCTAGCCTGGCCTGGTGAAAAATTCGCTTTCATCAACTCCATGTTGGGTGACAAGTGGGGAAAAGATGGAATTCTCGATCCTAACATGTACCTCGCATTGGTAACTATTCACGGTACCATCATGGTGTTTTTTGTGTTAACCGGTGGGTTGAGCGGTACATTCAGTAACCTCCTCATTCCTTACCAAATTGGTGCCAGAGACATGGCATCAGGCTTCCTGAACATGCTTTCGTATTGGTTCTTTTTTGTATCAAGCGTTATCATGCTAACGTCCTTATTTATTGATGACGGACCGGCTTCCGGTGGTTGGACTATTTATCCTCCTTTATCTGCCTTACCTGAGGCTATGCCGGGGTCTAAATTAGGTATGACTTTGTGGCTGGCATCTATGGCCATCTTTATTATCTCTTCACTTTTGGGTAGTTTGAATTACATCATTACGGTTATCAACCTGCGCACCAAAGGCATGAAAATGACTCGTATGCCACTTACCATTTGGGCCTTTTTAATTACCGCTATTCTTGGGGTACTTTCTTTCCCGGTATTATTCTCCTGTGCTTTGTTGTTGATTTTTGACCGCAGTTTCAACACGTCATTTTACCTTTCTGATATTTATATCGGCGGACGTCCCTTAGATAACGTGGGAGGTAGTCCGATTTTATTTGAACACTTGTTCTGGTTTTTAGGACACCCGGAGGTATACATTGTGTTGTTGCCGGCACTTGGCATCACTTCTGAAATTATTTCTACCAGTTCACGTAAGCCAATTTTCGGTTACAGGGCCATGATAGGATCTATTTTAGCAATTGGTTTCCTCTCATTCATCGTTTGGGGTCATCACATGTTTATGACAGGTATGAACCCCTTCCTTGGCTCGGTGTTTGTGTTTACCACCTTGTTGATCGCGATCCCATCTGCAGTTAAAGCGTTTAATTATATCACAACCATGTGGAAAGGAAACATACAGTACACCCCGGCCATGTTGTTTTCAATTGGTTTGGTGTCATCCTTCATCACTGGAGGTGTAACAGGTATCATACTTGCCGACTCAACGCTCGACATTAACGTTCATGATACGTATTTTGTGGTGGCCCACTTCCATATTGTAATGGGATTGAGTGCCATTTTTGGAATGTTTGCAGGGGTTTACCACTGGTTCCCGAAATTATTCCTGCGTATGATGAACAAAAAACTAGGGTACCTGCACTTTTGGACCACTATTGTGTGTGCTTATGGGGTGTTTTTCCCAATGCACTTTCTTGGATTAGCCGGCGTACCCCGTCGTTACTACACCAACAGCGAATTCCCCATGTTTGATAACCTGGTTGACGTGAATGAAATTGTGACGATTTGCGCTATCATCGGCGCTTTGTCACAGGGTATTTTCCTCTTCAACTTCTTTTATAGTATGTTCCGTGGCGAAAAAGCGCCTCAGAATCCTTGGAAATCCAATACCCTTGAGTGGACCACACCAATGGCGCATGTGCATGGTAACTGGCCCGGACCATTGCCAGTTGTACACCGTTGGGCATACGATTACAGTAAACCCGGCAAGGACAAGGATTTTGTGCCTCAAACGGTACCGCTCGAAGCAGGAGAGGCCGATGAAGGCGGACATTAATTTACTATCAGATAAAACCCCGGTAAAACGGGGTTTTTTATTTATTCCCTTAGCCTTAATGTTAAATTTGCCCTAACAGGCTTTTTTTTAATTACATTTGTAATAACTTATTAACACGAGAGCGGTGGAGAGCACTAACGATAAATTGAAAGAAGCCTATTTAAAGGTGAAGCTGTTGCAGGAAAGGAAGCTAGCGATCCAAAAGGAATTAGAAAGCATTGATCTGCAGATCAAAGACATCCTTAACAAAGAAAGTCTTATGGCTTTTGATCCCGTAAAGAACGTGTACCTTCTAAATGTCAACTTTAGGGCTTAACGAAGCCTTCTTCACTTAAATTTTGCTTATTTCTATGGCTTCCGACAAGAAGGTGCGTCAGGTATTACCCCGACCGGCCCGCTTTAACATGGTGGGTGACGGATTCAGAGTTTACAATTATTTCCCCGGCGCTTATCCCATACGAGACCAATTCAGTCCGTTTTTGATGCTTGATTTTAATCCTGAGCACGATTTTGGCCCTTCGGCTCAGCCCCGTGGTGTTGGCGTACATCCTCACAAAGGCTTCGAAACGGTGACAATTGCTTATAAAGGACATGTGGCGCACCACGACAGCACAGGCAATAGCGGCGTTATTCATCCTGGCGATGTACAATGGATGACTGCAGGTCAAGGCATTCTTCACAAGGAATACCACGAATCAGAATTCTCAAAAACCGGTGGACCATTTGAAATGGTACAATTGTGGGTGAACCTCCCGGCTAAATATAAATCGGTACCGGCGGCTTACCAAAGTATTCTGTCAAGCGAAATGGGACTCTATCAGTTAGCACATAACAAAGGCGAGATAAGAGTAATAGCAGGCGAATTACTGGGCATAAAAGGTCCGGCTAAAACACACACGCCTATTCATGCTTACGATTTACGGCTTGAACAGGGTGCCGAAGTGAGTTGGCAAACCCCTGAATCGTATAATTCGGCCTTGCTTGTGATAGAAGGAGAGGGCAGCGCTAATGGGAGTGCTTTTAATGCACATGACTTTGTGTTGTTTTCCAATGAAGGAGAAACGATCAGCATTTTAACGCGTAAAAAGTGTACCCTGTTGTTCCTTGCAGGAGAACCTATTCATGAACCTATTGCACAATATGGCCCATTTGTGATGAACACCATGCAGGAAATTCATCAAGCCATTGAGGAATTTAACAACGGAAAATTCGGGCATCTGGAAGAATAGCCAAACAGGCACTTTACAAAACAATAAAACCCGGTTTTGCCGGGTTTTATCTTGTTAAACTGGGTAGTTATTTTTCAAGAAATGCATTCAGTTCATCAGCACTGCTGCTAAAAGAAAATACATCCCCAACCTGGTAATAATTTCCTTTTTCGGTGCAATAGTCGTATGCATACTTCGCATATGCGAGTTTATCTTCATCCATGCTAAAGAGGCCACAGATTTCTTTGATTTGATTCACAGAAAGGCAGGCATTTTTTGTGGCTACTTTCGCTGTACTCATTTTTGTGTCAGAAAAAGGTTTGGATTCAACAGATTGTTTGAGTTTGCCAAAATCAGACGACCCCATGGCCGTAGTACAACCCGTACTTTTAGCAACCGGTGCACTTGAAGCAGCAGCTTCTGATTTGGAATTGGTATTGGAAGAGCTGGAACTCGTAGTGGTAACAGTTGTTGAGCTGGTGGAGTTTAAGGTACCTCCGCTCATGTTTTCCATTCCGCTCACATTCATGCTGATACCCACACCTGCCATGTTTACGTTTACAGCCACATTGTTAGGGTCAACATTGGTGTTGGTGTTCACTTGAGTGGTAGTTGTGGTAACTGTGGTTTGAGATACGCTTCCTCCTGTGGATGTGGTTTGATTCACACTGGTTTCGTTATTACCTGTTGTTTCGGTACTGTGGTAGGCAACAGTAGCGGCTCCGGCATTTCCGGGATCGTTCAACGCAGTTTGTCCGAAGTAACGCAGTTTTAGTTGTTTTTTGGTGTCTTCTTTGATTCGCACCGTGTGTTCAAAACCCGGTTCCAAGGCCATGTTTTGTTTGAGTTGAGGTTTTGCCTTGTCTTCAAATTCAATTCTTAAGCTCACATTAGGTGAAAGTCCGGTTACCTTTACATTGGATTCGGGCTTGTTATTTTGTTTCACGCCATTGATGTAGGCATAAAAAGTGTAACCATCTTCTGAAAAGATGACCAGATTAATTTTGTCCTGTGCAATGGAAAAAAAGCCCATCACAAGAAAAAGAAAGAGCGTTGTTGTTTTTTTCATAGGGTATTGATTTAGGGTTATTAGATGAATACGAATTCAGGTTTTACAAGAATCACACCATAATTATACAAACTTCTCGCCTTTTTTCACTTTAACATCATTTACAAAATTGCGGATTTGTTGTTCGTCCTCTTTTTTGCAGATCATTAACACTCCTTTGCTCTCTACCACAATATAGTCGTTCAGGCCTTGCAACACAACTAGTTTATCGTTGGGCATGTGTACAATACAATTATTGCAATCATATGTTATCACATTTTTACCAATCAGAGCGTTTTTGTGATCATCCTTGTGGATGTGTGTGTATAAACTCCCCCAGGTGCCTAAATCGCTCCAGCCAAAAATACTCGCCCTTACATAAGCGTTTTCGGCTTTTTCCATTACGCTGTAATCAATCGAAATGTTTTTGCAAGTAGTGTAGGCACGGGCAACAAATTCACGTTCAGTAGCTGTGTTGTAATTATCCCATCCTTCTTTAAAAACATTGGCTAATTCAGGGTCGTGTTTTTCAATGGCCGTAATGATACTTTGAGTACTCCAGATAAAAATGCCTGAGTTCCACAAAAAATCTCCACTTTCCACAAAAAAGTTGGCCATGTCGGTATCCGGTTTTTCAGTGAAGGTTTTTACCTTGTGAATTCTGCGATCCCTTTCTTCTACATCGCTCTTTACGAACTGAATGTAGCCATACCCTGTATCCGGCCTTGTAGGCTTAATACCGAGAGTAATCAAACAATCCTGATGCCCAGCTTTCTGGAAACAGGATTTAAGCGCTTTGATAAAAGTCTCTTCCTTTTTTACCAGGTGATCGCTTGGAGCAACTACCGCTATGGCTTTTGGATCGCGTTTGTGAATTTTGTATGAAGCGTAAGCAATACAGGGCGCTGTATTTCTTCTGGCCGGTTCGCCAAGTATGTTCTCTTTCAGAACCTGTGGTAATTGTTCAGCCACCAAGCCTTCGTAAGCATTGCTGGTCACCACATAAATATTTTCGTTGCGTATTATCTTAACAAGCCGTTTATAGGTTTGCTGCAGCAAGGTTTCGCCGGTGCCTAAAACGTCGAGAAATTGTTTAGGGTATTGCGATGTGCTCATGGGCCAAAATCGTGTACCAACACCTCCGGCCATAATTATCGCGTAATGATGCTTCATAAGGATTCACACAAAAATAGAAATTAAAGCTTTTGCAAGCGTTAAAAAAAGTTTATCCTTCTGGTTATCAGGAAATATCGTATATTTGCGGCGTCTGAATTTCATCTCGCCATTTTTGTATGGTCGGACACATTAACTGCGGGATGTTTTTTTGCAGTTAATTATTTAAACACATCCGTATGACTTTTCAAGAATTGGGTCTGCATAGCGACCTATTAAAAGCTGTGACCGAGTTGGGCTTTCAACAAGCCACTCCCATCCAACAACAAACCATTCCATTATTAGCAGGCCAACGTACAGATCTGGTAGCCTTAGCGCAAACCGGAACCGGTAAAACCGCCGCTTTCGGGCTGCCTCTTTTACAAGCCATTGATACCAACGATAGAACCGTTCAGGCCTTGATTCTTGCGCCAACACGCGAGTTGTGCGTACAAATCACCAACGATATTCGTAATTACAGTAAGTACATGAAAGGTTTTTCCATTACAGCAGTGTATGGAGGAGCCAGAATTGACGGACAGATAAAAGACATCAAAAAAGGCGTGCAAATTGTGGCAGCCACCCCGGGTCGATTGATCGACATGATTGAGCGTCGCGTGATCAACCTTAATCTGGTGAAGTTTGTGGTTCTTGATGAAGCTGATGAAATGCTAAACATGGGATTCAAAGAAGATCTCGATATCATTCTTAAAGAAACTCCCAAAGACAAAAGCACTTGGTTATTCAGTGCCACCATGCCAAAAGAGGTAGAACGTATTGCTAAAAACTACATGCACAACCCGAAAGAGTTGAGCACCGGTAAAAAGAATGAAGGCGCTGATAACCTCTCTCATATCTATTACCTTGTTCAGGGCCGCGACCGTTATCTTGCGCTTAAACGCGTGGCTGATTATTATCCCGATATATTCGGTATTGTGTTCTGCCGCACCAAAGCCGAAACGCAGGAAGTGGCCGATTCATTAATTAAAGACGGTTACAGTGCAGACGCCCTTCATGGCGACCTTTCGCAAAGTCAACGTGATTTTGTGATGAAACGTTTTCGCAGCAGAACATTACAAATGCTGGTAGCTACCGATGTGGCAGCAAGGGGAATAGACGTAAACGACGTTACTCACGTAATCAATTACAACCTGCCCGAAGATGTTGAAAATTACACCCACCGCACAGGCCGTACGGCACGTGCCGGTAAATCAGGCATAGCCATTACTATTACAACACCCAAAGACAGCAGCAGAATTAAAGACATTGAACGCATCATCAAAAAGAAATTTGAGAAAAAAGATGTGCCGAATGGTATTGACGTGTGTGAGAAACAATTATTTAACCTGGTGCACAAACTGCACAATGTGGAAGTAAAAGACGAAGAGATTGAAACCTTTCTACCTGCCATTTACGAAGAATTGAAAGAGCTCAGCAAGGAAGAACTCATTAAACGCTTTATTTCCGAAGAGTTTAACCGTTTCCATGAATATTACCAAAACGCACCTGACCTGAACATCGCCAAAGGCAGTGTTGACGGAGCTTTTGGCAATCACCGCACTTCCCGTTTTTTTGTCAACATGGGCAACATGGATGGTTTCAACTTCAATAGCTTAAAAGATTTTCTGGCCGACGCCAGCAAATTGCACCCACGAATGGTGTTTAATGTGGATGTGAAAAACAGCTTTTCCTTTTTTGAAACGGAAAGTAAATTCGTTGACAATTTCCTGGCGCTTAACAACCAGAACATCGAATTTAATAACCGTAAGATCTCTCTTGAACTCGCTAACAAACGCATGAAAGAAAGCAGTGGTGGCGGAAAAGGCTACGGCAAGGATTTTGGCGGCGGAAAAGGCGGCGATCGCAGAGATGGCGGTAACAAACGCCCCCGTAAAGAAGGGTCATTCTCCAAATCCTCTTTTGGAGGCGGGGACCGCGGTGGAAACCGTTTTGAAAAGAAAAAAAGTTACGGCAAAAGCCGTTTCTAACTAACTCGTCCTCGAAAACCTTCCCCAATACAGGGAAGGTTTTTTTATATTTGTCAACTACTTAAATCTCAGTCATGCCAGCTATTTCAACAAAAGCCAAGGAAATGCCTTCATCGCCTATTCGTAAACTGGTGCCGTTTGCCGAATCAGCAAAAAAGAAAGGCGTAAAAATATTCCATCTCAATATTGGACAACCAGATATTGAAACACCTTCCAGCTTTTTGAATGCAGTTAAAACTGCTTCCTTCAAAGTACTGGAGTACAGCCATAGTGCCGGAAACGAATCTTACAGAAAAAAGCTATGCGGGTATTATCAACAATACAATATCAGTTTAGAGGCCTCTGATATATTGGTCACCTGTGGTGGCAGCGAAGCCATTTCTATTGCCATCATGGCCTGTTTTAATCCCGGCGATGAATTGATCATTCCTGAGCCTTTTTATGCCAATTACAACGGCTTCAGTAAAACCGCCGATGTGAAAGTGGTGCCGGTTAGCAGCAGCATTGAGAGTGGATTTGCCTTGCCACCAATTGCTGATTTCGAAAAGCTCATCAACGCTAAAACCAAAGGTATCATGATTTGTAACCCAGGAAATCCAACCGGGTATTTATACAGCAAAGCAGAACTTGAAGCCCTGAAAGAGCTGGTGAAAAAGCACGATTTGTTTTTACTTAGTGATGAGGTGTACCGTGAGTTTTGCTACGACGGAAAGGAATATGTAAGTGTGATGCATTTAAGTGGTATAGAGAACAATGTTATTCTGCTGGATTCAATCAGTAAACGCTACAGCGCTTGCGGAGCAAGGATTGGCGCTCTCATTACCAAAAATAAAGAAGTTATGGCCAGCGCCTTAAAATTTGCTCAGGCACGCCTGAGTCCGCCAAGTTATGGCCAAATTGGGGCCGAAGCGGCGCTTGACACCCCGGCTTCTTATTTCGAAGAGGTAAAAAAGGAATATGTATCGCGTCGAGATTTTGTTATTGAAGCGCTCAATAAAATGCCGGGTGTGTTTTGTCCTAAGCCTAGCGGCGCTTTTTATTGCATTGCCAGATTACCAATTGATAATTCAGATAAATTCTGCCAATGGCTATTGGAAGAATTTCAATTCAATTCCCAAACAGTGATGCTGGCGCCTGCTGCCGGATTTTATTCTACACCAGGGTCTGGTACTAATGAAGTGCGCATTGCCTATGTGCTAAATAAAGAAGATTTGAAAAATGCCATGACGTGTTTGGCCGAAGCCCTGAAAGTATATCCCGGTAAAACAAAGTAAGTATGCATTCATTTAAGTGGGCAGGTGGTGTTTTAGGTTTGTGTCTCCTGGTTGCATGTGAAACAGCCGAACAGAATGAATTAAACACAAAGAAAATTCCGGTACCTACAAGGGAAGATACCTTGATGGCCAAGGAGATGATTCGGTTCAACAACGAAGTGAATGCACCTGAGGCGATTGGTTTGAGAGGGGTTTACCATGTGCCCGAAATGTTGTCGGTAGTGGTGTTGGATTCTGCTCCGGCTGCGCTAGTAGCTGAAAAACGAGCCGAAGCTTTTGCTAAAATTGAAGCGGATATCCAATACATGGGTGCTGAAATTGATGGGTCACCCGGTAGCATCTATTACAACAACGATCCTGCCAACTTTAAATTCGAATGTTTGATGCTGATTCGCCAAATGCCGAAAGTGAACCCGCAAAAAAGTAAAATTGTTGTACTCGAAGCAAGTTCGATGGTAGTGTACAACCACAAAGGTGCCTACAGTAACTTGTATCGGTCATATGCCAAAATAAAAGCCCACACCGATTCGGCCGGACTAATACAAACCGGACCCATGCGGGAATTTTACATAGTAAGCCCAATTCAAACTGCTGATTCTAATGCCTGGCTCACCCGCATCATGGTACCGGTGGCAAAAAAGTAATTTTAACCTTCTTTCAATCGCGTTCAGTTTATTTTTTCAGAACTTCACTAAGTGATGAAGCATTACGTTCGCAAACAATTGTTCAGTAGCATGTTTTATCCGGCCTTGCTGGTACTGCTGATATGGCTGGTATTTTTGCTACAAACTTTTTCAGGCTGGCAAGTTCTGAAATTGGGAGTGTTGCCCCGAAAACTGGAAGGCTTACATGGGGCCATTACCTCGGTATTTGTACATGGAGATTTGGGTCATATCACCTCCAATTCATTGCCCTTAGTAGTTTTGGGAACGCTTTTGTTTTATTTCTACAAAAAAATCGCCAAAGCGGCTTTTCTCTGGATTTGGTTGATAAGCGGCCTGTGGTTGTGGATTGGCGGACGTAATTCTGATCTTCATCCAAATTACCACATTGGCGCAAGCACACTGGTTTACGGTCTCGCATCTTTTTTATTTTTTAGCGGTGTTCTGCGAAGGCACATCCCTCTAATGGTAGTTTCAGCGCTGGTGGTATTTTTATATGGTAGCCTTGTGTGGGGTGTTTTTCCAATACAGGCAGGTGTAAGTTGGGAAGGGCATTTGTTTGGCGCATTAGCCGGGTTGCTGGTAGCATTTAACTACCGAAAAGAAGGACCACAACGCAAAGTGTACCGCTGGGAAAATGAAGAAGAAGAAGAGGAATCTGAAACGGAACAACCATCTGAACCTCCGCCGCCAATTCACATCCGTTACATTTATACCAAAGGCCCTGAACCTGAAGAAAACACGGAAGATGCAAAAGGAGTAGAGGACTAATTATTGTTGCAGTAAATGCAGCTTATAATACTCGCCTTTTTTGGAAAGCAGTTCATCGTGTGTACCACTTTCAATTATTTCACCGTCTTTCAAAAACAAAATTTGCTGCGCATCCTTAATGCTTGAAATTCTGTGGCTCACAATTACTGCGCTTTTTGAGCGCATTAGGGTTTTTAAATTCCCGAGAATTTCAGCTTCCGTTTCGCTGTCAACCGCACTGAGGCAATCATCGAAAATTAGAATTTGGGGTTCGCGAAGGATAGCCCTGGCTATACTGATGCGTTGTTTTTGTCCTCCGCTCAACATCACACCCCTTTCGCCAATCATGGTGTCAAACCCATCGTTAAATGCCATGATGTTGTCGTAAACCCCCGCTTGTTTCGCTGCATTTTCAATAGCTGAGTGCTCGGGTGGATGTTCTTTTCCAAAACCAATGTTGTTGGAGATGGTATCGCTGAACAAATATACTTCCTGAGGCACCACTCCCATGCTTTTTCTTAACAAATCAAGGTTGTGCTGTTTAATGTTTTTACCATCGATGAGAATTTCTCCTTCACTTACATCGTATTGCCGGGTAAGGAGATTAACTATACTCGACTTTCCGCTGCCAATCTGCCCGGTGATGCCCAGACTTTCTCCGGGTTGAATACGAAAAGAAATATGCTTAAGGGCTTGAATTCCGTTTTCGGGATATACAAAGCCAACGCTACGGAATTCAATCTCCCCTTTAATTGGGTACACATCGGTGTTGTGGTATTTGATTTTACTTTCCTGAAGTAAAAACGCATTGATGCGTTCCTGTGAGGCAGCCGCTCTTTGTACCAGTGAGGTCACCCAACCTAAAGAAGCAAATGGCCAGGTTAAACGAAAAACATACAGAATAAACTCGGTAACGTTACCCGGTTCTATTTCTCCTTGCTCCACCATACGGCCGCCATACCACACCGTAATCAACACACTCAAACCAATCATCAGGGCCATCACCGGCGCAAACAAAGCCTCAGTCATGGCCAACTTTATTGATGCTTTACGGTAGGCATTGCTTTTGGCTTCCATCTCATCACCAAAAAACTTCTCTCGCGCATACGCTTTTATCAAACGAATGGCACTAAAACTCTCCTGGGCTTGTGATGTAAGTCCGCTCAATTCTTCCTGCACATGTGTACTTTGTTTGTTTATGAGATCCGAAACTTTGTATATGATAAGGGAAAGCACAGGCAGAGGTAAAAACACCATAAGTGTAAGCGAAACGTTTACACTGAACATAAAAATGAGAATGGTAATAGTGGTTACAACCGTATTGGTAAGGTACATAATGGCCGGTCCGGTATACATGCGCACTTTACCCACATCCTCACTGATTCGATTCATCAAATCGCCGGTACTGTTTTGTTTGTAAAACCCGGCATCCAGCTGTTGATAATGTGCATAGATTTCGTTTTTTTGATCGTACTCAATGTGCCTGCTCATTACAATAATGGTTTGCCGCATCAAAAACATAAACAAGCCCGATATAAGAGCTAGGGCAATAATGCTGAGGCCGTATTCAATAAATTTACCGGCTGGCGCCTGACTGTTCTGGTTAATAAGTTCTATTACCCGGTTAGTGCCCTTGCGCACAATCACACCCTGATAAGTACCAAACAAGGAAGAAAGGGTAACAAATACTAAGCCGCTTAACAGGTATTTTTTGTACTTAAAAAAGTAAGGATTAAGAACCTTAAGGTGTTTCACGGGGCGAATTTAACTGATAATTTACGATTCATCTTAGTACAAGGCGCTGATTCTTTTATTTAGGGCGTGCCGGCGAAGTTCAGCCGGATAATTTTTCTGAGGCTTCACTCGCCGTCGGGCTATTCCTGCCCGCCGAAGCACAAGCCAGGCTTCGGCAGGCGGGCGCTACAAGTCCTCGCCAAAAGGTTGGGCTAAAGCCTCACTCGCGGCTGCGGGCTTTCCCCGCCCGAATGCCTTCAGGCGGGCGGGCGCTGCTATCCCTCACGCAATCTAAGTTCAACCTACCACACTAGCCCGCTCAGGACAAACATGTTGTACATGTTTGGGCCAGCTTGTGTGAAAGCACAGGGCTTCTGCCGTCCCTCATGCAGCCCCGGGTTTTTTTGATGACTGATGACTGCCAACTGCCTACTGACAACATCAAACCGCCAGACAGATGTATTTGGACAATCGGGCCAGGAAGCTTACATTTGCTGCTCTAGCGCCATTCTTATGGAAGTAAAAACACTCAAAGACATTGATCTTAGCAAAAATCCGGTAATCGGACAAATGGGATTGTATAATCACGAACAAATCCTTTTCTGCAACGATAACGCCACAGGCCTGAAAGCCATTATCGCCATACATAACACGGTACTAGGCCCTTCATTAGGCGGTACGCGCATGTGGAACTACAATAACGAAATGGAAGCCCTGAACGATGTGCTGCGTTTATCACGGGGCATGACCTACAAATCTTCTGTTGCCGGCCTTAATCTCGGAGGAGGCAAAGCCGTTATCATAGGTGACCCTAAAAAAATTAAAAACGAAGCTTTGTTGCGCCGTTTCGGAAAGTTTGTCGATAGCTTGGGAGGTAAATACATTACCGCCGAAGACGTCGCCATGACCTCACACGACATGGAAGTCATCCACATGGAAACCGACTACGTGAGTGGTTTGCCTGAAAACATGGGCGGTAGCGGAAACCCGAGTCCGGTAACGGCTTATGGTGTTTACGTGAGTATGAAAGCCAGCGCTAAAGAAACCTGGGGCAGCGATAGCCTGAGTGGAAAAAAAGTGTTGGTGCAAGGCATAGGCCACGTGGGTGAGGTATTGGTAGAACATTTAACCAAAGAAGGCGCGAAAGTTTACATTCACGATATCAGTGAAGAGCGTTTAAAAGTGGTTGCCGCTAAATACAAAGCCGAAGTGGTGTCGCCCGATACCATGTTTGATTTGGATATTGATGTTTACGCTCCCTGTGCCTTGGGTGCAACAGTAAACGATGATACCCTTGCCAAACTCAAATGCAAAATTATTTGTGGTGCTGCCAACAACCAGCTGGCCGATGAACAAAAGCATGGCGAACTGGTGGGCAAAAAAGGAATTTTGTATGCTCCCGATTTTGTAGTGAATGCAGGCGGTATCATTAATGTGTATTATGAATTGGAAGGTTACAACCGCGAACGTGCGTTGGCCCACGCCGAAAAAATTTACGCGACTACCTCCAATATTTTTCAAATGGCCAAACAAGAGGGTATACCAACTTACATGGCAGCTAACCGTTTGGGTGAGCAACGCATTGAAGCCATTGCAAAAATTAATGCCATCTATTAATTGAATTTTACGTTCCCGGTTCTTTAAAATTTTACCATGCTCAACAGAAGGTTTCTCAGAATAAAAGTTATGCAAGCCCTATACTCGTACTTTCAGCACGAGAAAGGCGATATCAAAACTTTTGAAAGAGACCTTTTTAAAAATCTGGATAAGATCTACGAGCTCTACCTCTACATTTTGGCCTTGTTGGTGGACCTGCAACACGTGTCAATGGTAAAGATTGACGAGCGTCGCAACAAACGTTTACCGAATCAAAGTGATTTGAATCCTAATTTGCGTTTTGTCAATAATGCCCTTTTAAAAAGTTTGGCCGAAAACCCTGAATTAAAAACGCAGTTGGAAAAACGTCATATCTCCTGGCAAAACGACATGGATCTGGTGCGTAAATTGTACATGGAAATCAGAGATGGAGAACTTTATAAAAATTACCTGGCTTTGCCTTCTTCTTCATTTAAAGAAGATAAAGAGTTTATTCTTGCTCTTTTAACTGAGCATTTAAGTGAGCACGAAGTATTGCATTCGGTATTCGAAGAAAAAAACATCCACTGGGCCGACGATAGTTTTGTGGCTTTTAATTCGGTGATCCGAAATCTCGAAACATTTGAAGGTAAATTCGAACTACAGCCTTTGCTGAAGGATGAGAAGGACGATTTGGAGTTCATGAGCAACTTGTTCACCAAAACCGTGATGTACAAAAAACAATTCGAAGAGCTCATAGGCAGGCATACCCAAAACTGGGAGATTGAACGCATTGCCAGTATGGACATGTTGTTGATGGAAATGGCGCTGGCAGAAATCCTTTACATACCCGGTGTTCCGGTAAAAGCTTCTTTGAATGAATACATCGATATTTCTAAAGAATACAGCACGCCCAACAGTAAAGTGTTTGTGAATGGGGTCTTGGATAAAATCATTGCTGAGCTCAAACAGCAAAACAAAATTCAAAAAGCGGGCAGAGGATTGAAGGAGAGTTAGGGTTTTAAAATTTCTTTAAGCCAACATGAAGTCCTATGAAAATGCAACTCACCAAAGCTTTACTAATGTTAATTGCAATGAATTATTATTCATTGCTAAATTCTCAAAACGAGTCTAAAATTTGGCATTTTGGTTTCTACACAGGGTTAGATTTTAATTCATCCCCTCCAAGTCCAATTACCACAGGTTCAATGAATGCAGGTGAAGGCTGTGCTTCCATTTGTGACAACACAGGGAATCTATTATTCTATACAGACGGTATGTTTGTAAGAAATAGTACCCATGCTATGATGGCTAATGGGACAGGACTGGCAGGTAATGGTACATCTACTCAATCAGGCATGATTGTTCAACTTCCAGGAAGTACTAACATCTATTACATTTTTACAATTTGGGGAAACGCAAATTACTCAATTGTAGATATGAATTTAGCAGCGGGGCTAGGTTCTGTTACAGTTAAAAATGCAAACATTTACTCATCTACGTGTGAAAATCAAGTCGCAATACGTCATTGTAATGGTAAAGACGTATGGATTGTAAGTCATGAATACAATTCCAACAACTTTCGAGCTTACCTCCTTACATCTGCAGGCTTGTCGGCTACTCCTGTCATTTCTGCTTGTGGAGGAACACTTACGGGAGATATAGGGTCTGCTATAGGTCAGTTAAAGGTTTCCCCAGATGGAAAAAAAATTGCTATGGCAGTATTTAGGGACTCCAATCCTAGTTCAGCTTGTAAAAGTGGGTTCTATCTTTTTGATTTTGATGCAGCCTCAGGCATAATATCAAATTCTGTCACTTTAAATAATGCTATGCAGGCATATGGAACAGAGTTTTCACCTGATGGTTCAAAATTATATGGTGCTTCCAGTTGGGGTACTGGTTCTGTTGTCACTTCAAGTTATTTATATCAATGGAACGTTTGCGCAGGAACTCCGTCTGCAATTGCAGCTTCACAGTACTCCATTGGGCTTGGTCAAATTGTTGCAGGTTCATTACAAAGAGCAATAGACAGTAAAATATACTTAGCTGTCTCTAATCAACAAAGTCTATGTGTCATAAATGCACCGAATTTAAGTGGTCCCTCAATGTCCTTTTCTTTTAACGCCATTAATTTAAGCCCAAAGTTCAGTGCACTAGGCCTCCCTAATTTCGTTAATACCTATACCAAACCTTCCCCACAGCCTTTTACCAATACCGTTACTTGTAATCAAGTCAATTTTAGTCCACCGCCAATACCAACATTTAGTAGTGGGTGTAGCAGCACTCCCTATCCACCGAATGGTTATTTATGGGATTTTGGAGAACCTTCATCAGGCACAGCTAACAGCTCCAGTTTAAGTAGCCCTAATCACGTTTACGCTTCTGTAGGAACCTATACCGTTAAATTGGTGATATTAAACGCCTGTACAAACGATACCTTAATACAATCGGTTAACATTACCACGTTGGGCCCAACGCCCACTGTAACAGGACCAACATTAATTTGCAAAGGTGATAGGTACAATTACTCGGTAAGTGGGGGTAGTACATATTTATGGAGTACGGGCTCAACAGCAAGTGTTGTAGCCCTTCAGCCAACCCAAACTACGGTGTACACTGTTTCAGCAACAGCCAATGGTTGTACCCAATCAAAAACCTTTACTGTTACAGTAAACCCTTGTCTAGGAATTGAGGACCTAGAGTCAGCTGGTATTTGGAGAGTATATCCTAATCCTGTGGTGAATGAAATTCAAATTGAAAGTGCAGCCGAAGGAACTTTAAAACTTTTCGATTTAAACGGCAGTCTAATCTTTGAATTTGCACTTCAACAAGGTGCGAATACCATAAATATATCAGCTGTAAAGGCTGGGGTGTACAATTTGCAATTGAGTAACCCTAATTTTACTAGCAACCTCAGGATGGTAAAGGTGGAGTGAGCCAAATTTTTGTCAGGTCGAGTAGGCAGGGAAGGTAGCGGGAGGAGCCGTATCGAGACCTGATGATAGACAGGAAATTTTTTGAAGTCACTTCTCGATATGCTGCGCCTCCCCTCAATGCTTATCGGCAGCTACTCGAAGTGACACAATTATTTGTCAGACCGAGTGGAGCAGCAAATGCAGTGTGATGAACCTTGTATCGAGGCTTGATGGAGTTTGTAAACTTTTACGTGATCCCTTCTCAATACAGCTCATGCCGAATTCACAGGAGCCTACACGAATTGACAGAACAAATAAGTGGGGATACCATGTATGCTTAGGTGATAGCCCTCAAAAACCGCTCCTTTCCACTCATGTCTTTCAGTAAATTCACTTCTTTGAATAGTCCGGAGGCCATGGCCAGCGTTTTTACTTCCTCTGCTGTTAAGGGATTCAATTCAAAATACAATTTTCCACCGGGATTAAGAAGCAGAGAACAGTGATCAATAATTTTTCTGTAAAATAAAACAGGGTCCGTTCCTTCTACAAACAAAGCAAGATGAGGCTCATGCTCAAGCACTTGTTTTTCCATTTGAGCTGATTCTGAACGCAAAATGTATGGAGGGTTACTTACAATGACATCGAAACGCCCATCCACTCGCGATGCGAAATCTGAAGCCAACACGTCTTCCTTAAAAAACTGAATTTCGGTGTTGTTCAAAATGGCATTGTTCATTGCTACATCAAGGGCCTCTGCGCAAACATCACACGCCCATACGTGCGCTGAAGGCAAATGGTGTTTTAAGCTGATTGGGATACATCCCGAACCGGTGCCAATATCCAGAATGTTGTTTGCGTTTTTGTTTTCTCGAATGATGAGATCGCATAATTCCTCAGTTTCTGGTCTTGGTATTAAAACACGGGGATTAACCTTAAATTTTAAATTCATGAACCAGGTTTCCCCTAAAATGTGTTGCAGGGGAATGTGATTTTTTAAATCCTTGGCGCAATCGTAAATATCCAAAATTTCACTCTGCTGCAAACGGCGCCCGAGTTCCGACATTACTTTTGATTTTGTTATACCAAGGTAATGTTCTACTACTAGTTCAAACAAAGCCCGGGTTTCGCCCTCTCCATAAATTGGAAGCAATTCTTTTTCGTAATACGCTTTCATGGCGTTCAGGGTGTTATCGGAGATGCGCATAAATTTAGTCCCTGATCAATTTGTAATAGTAATGGCCCGTTGAATTGCTGATTTGTAAAAGTAACAGACCATGGTAATGGTTCAGTGTTGGAGGAAGGCTGAATGTAGTACTGGAGTTCAGTAATTTTTGCTCGTGTAACAAAACGCCTTTAGCATCGTATAACCTTGTAAAAGTTGTTTCACTAACATGGTTGATATGCACTGTGAAAGCACTCGAAAAGGGATTCGGAAATACCTGAGCAAATTCGGCATATCTTTTTTCGGGTTCACCAAGTACAATGGGTTCATTGCACAAAAGGGTGGCTTTCCCATCGAGTTTGCCAAATCCCCAGCGGGGGTGAGGCAAATTGTTTCCTGTTGCATTGTCGGAGTAAGCACAATTGCGAACTGCGCTGATGATCTCTCTATTGGTGGCATTGGGGTTCTTTTGCAAATACAATGCAGCTAAGCCTGCCACAACCGGAGAGGCAGCAGAAGTTCCGCCTGATTGGATGTGAAAGCTGCCTTGCGCAACAACTGTGGGATTGAACTGGAGGTAATAGTTTTGGTAAAACAAACACATGGGGGCTGCTACGTTGTTGCCTGTAGCACTAACATCGGGTTTCTGACGCAAATCGCGGGTTGGCCCCGAGCTGCTTTCAGGCGAGAGATAGCCGGCAAACTCTCCGGTATTAACTGTGCTGGTGATGCTCACAAAATCACGGGTGTTCACATAATTGGCCACGGTTAAAATTTCATCACTGCACTGAAAACTGCTTACCATGTTCATGCTGGAATCGGGTTTGGCATAGCGGGCAATGGCCGGGTATTGGATTGGCGATGGCAAGGGCGCATTCACAAAGTCGAAGTTCCAGGCATCATGACGGCCCTGGCCGCGTGTTTCAATTGACCACAACAGGTTGCTGCTGTCGGCGGTAATTTTAAAACTCAATTCATAAACGCCGTATGTGTTAATGGTGGCAGCACTCTCTATGATTCCAATTCTGTTGTTGTTGAGCTGAAGTGTGTCTTTTTTAATGGTGTTGAGGGCATAGGAGTAGGGTTTAAACCCGATGTTGCCGATATAGGAATAATTGCCGCGATTGGCTCCAATACTGAATTGCAATTGTTGAATTTGGTTAAGGTTGCCATACAAGGTGTGATCAAGTTGCAGGTTGGTGCTTTTGATCCAGGTAAAAACCGTGTCTCCATTCATTACCTGTGCTGTTGTGTGAAAAGGCACATGGCCGGCATTTCCGGCCGCAGCCACCATCACCCGGCCCGGGATATTAGCCATCATAGCGTCAATGGCTTTAGCCTCTGCATCGGTGCCATCGTGGCTGCCATAGTAGTTGCCTAAACTGGCATTTATCACAAAGGGTTGATTAAGAAGTGCGGCTTTACTTACAATGTAGTGAACCGCATCGGCAACTGTAGGGCCGGGCCGATTAAAATCAATTGCCACCACAATAAGGTCGGATTTTGGCGCAAGGCCTTCGAAGCGGCCGCTTGCGTGGCCGTTGCCTGCGGCTATACCTGCAACACCGGTGCCATGACCAAAATATTGCTGATCACCATGTGTACAGAGGTTAGCATTAATTTCAGCCGAGGTCCATTGCTGCCCGTAATTATAGGGTTGTGGGGTGGAGAGGTTGTTGGCAAGTCGTTGATCCCAAAGGTAATGTATACGTGTATTACCAACTGAGTCTTTAAAGTCGGGATGAGAAAAATCAATCCCGGTATCGATGATGCCCATGAGCACACCCTTTCCGTCGTAGGCTTGTGGTAAAGGTGCTGTCCATACCTTTACGCCTTGCACCCGGTTGCGATAATACAAGGTGTCGTTGAGCGGAACTTTTTTAGCGGGTATCAGTTCCGCTCTTTCTACAATGCCCTTACGAATTAGTTCGGTAAGCTGCTTGGCATGGCATTGTATTGAGGCCAGATGTTTCAATTGGTATTTAACGTGAACAGATGAAAAGTGATGAAGTTGGGAAACATCACCTTCTACTAGCAAATCCAAAAGTTGTTCATCGGCCTTAGGTGGTTCGAGGGCGAAAAGCAAATGGGTGTTGTAAAAGCTGCTTTGAGAAAGTAATAGGCCCGGCAATAAACACAAAAGCCATATCGTAAGGCGCCTCATTTAAGATAATTTATTGCCTAAATTAGTGAAAAAGCCCGAGATTTGCTGATATGCGGGCGTATCAAGTAGTACTGATTTGTTTAGAGTTGTGTGTTTTTTCGAGCGGTGCACAAAACGACAGCAGTCTCTATCAGGTTGGCATGCCTTTGGAAGATGGGGTATACCTCACCTATTGGGATTTTAGGAGGAACAACGCGATACACAAAGATCAAATTGAATTTACCAATAACAAAGAGCAGCTGGATTATGTTGGAAAAGCACTGGAGCAGGAAAAGTTCAACTACCGGTTAAATGGAAATGTTGTAAGCATTAACAGCAAAGAAATATGGGGGTATGTGCAAAACGGCACCTTTTATGTGAATTACCAAAGTAAGTTTTACCGCATTCCTGTTTTTGGCGCCATCTCGTTTTTGGTTGCCTTGGTTGAAGTGAAACAAAGCGGGTTTTACGATCCCCGTTTTGGCGGTTACACGGGTAGTATGGTAACAACCGAGCAGCGGGAGTTTATCATGAATTTTTACGTCGGACAACTTAACGAGTTAAAACAATCTGATGTGGAGGTGCTGTTGAGCCGGGATAAACTTTTGTATGAAGAATACGCAAAACTCAGCAATCGAAAACAAAAAGAACAACTTTACCGCTACATCCGCAGATTCAATGAAAATAATCCGGTGTACTTTTTAAAAGTGAAAGAATAAACGGCGAATCCAACAGCGAGTAAATCAGGCATGGTCAATGTTGGCTTTGTTTAACAAGAATTGTCTGCAAATGTGGCTCAGAGCCATGCTTTAACAATAATTTAACACCAAAAATTTGCAGGAATGACCTTTAAATACCGATATTTGCGGCAGCTAATCTGGTGTTAGTGTATTTAATTGATAATCAATAAGATACAAATAACATACTGATTAACAAATATTTAACAGAAAATTAAAATGAAAACAACAAACCCTGTAATCGACACTTTGGTAGAAAACCAAACTCAATTCATGAACAATTGGATGGACTCTGCTAAAAAAATGCAAGCGGCCTTCACCAATGGAAATATTGCCAACGAAGGTCAAAGCCTTTACAAGGAGTATTTTGATAAACAAACGGAAGTCTTCAAAAATTTCCAGAAACAAACAACTGGTATGTTTGATGCTCAGGAGAACAATCCTCAGGAGTTTTTCAAAAACTGGTTCAACCAACAAGCCAAAGTAGCCAAACAAATGGCTGACTTTAACCAAAGCATCAATAACAGTTTCCAGAATTTTGGTATGCCTGCTCAAGATTACATGGCCAACTTTAACCAGGCCAACACGGCTTTTACTAATATTTACAATGCCTGGATGAATACCTTGAACTCTACCTACGATACAATGAGTCGCCAAATGAACACAACCTTTAATAAAGATGTGTTCAGCAACTTTATGCAAGGCAATCAGGTGTACAATAAAATGATTGAGATTTTCCAGCCCATGATGGACGCAATGCAAAAAGGGCAATTTAACATGGAAACTTTCAAGAATTTTTACAATGCCGATCAAATCAATAAACTTAACAAACAATTGTTTGGTGGCATGATGATGAATGAAACTTCAATTAAGGAAGTGTATGACAACAGCATCAAACAATTGCATACTTTTTTTGCCGGTCAAAACAATTTGAGTAAGGAGTATTACACGCAAATGCAGAACATCAGCAACAATTTCCCGAACCTGTTTGGCAACAGCGCTGCTGCGAATCTTCGTGATCTTTACGGCCACATGAGCAATGTGTTTGGAAAAACTTTCGAACCATTAATGAAAGTAGTTAATCCAGGTAAAGAAAAAGAAAACATAGAGGAAGTAATTGCTTTAATGGACCGTATTGCTGAATACACCATTAAACAAGCTGAAATGCACTCTTTCCTTTCAAATACAACTAAAACCAGTTTGGAAAAAGTAGCTGAGCAATTTGCAGCTAAATATGGTAAAATCACCAACATGACTGAATTGCCAAGTACTCAGGAAATGTTCAGCGAATGGGTAAAGATTAACGAACAATTGTTCACCGAATTATTTGCAAGCGAAGAATTCAGCAAGGTAAAAGCTGAGGCAATTAACCTGAGCTTGGATGTGAAAAAACAATTCGAAAAACAATTTGAGAACAACTTCGGGCACTTTCCGGTGGTTTTCAAAAGCGAAGTAGAAGAACTTCACAAAACCATTTACGATCTTAAAAAACAAGTGAAAGAACTTACCTCTAAACTGAACGGGCAAGCAAGCTCTTCACTTGAATTAACTGAAGAAGGCGTTTCTAAAAGCCGCAAAAAGTAATTTAGAATTACCATTAAATGAGGCCGTGTGTGTATACATACGGCCTTTTTTGTTTATTTTGTTTCGGCATGCTCAAATACCTGCCATTCAAATAACACCTGGTGTTCAGTAAATTCACATACCGTCTCCTTTTCCTCGGATTTCTGACATCAATTCTTATTGTGTTTTTTATTGTGCGCCCTCTTAATTCACCCTGGCACAGGTTTATCGCAGGTGATGGCTTGGGGTACTATGCCTATTTGCCTGCGCAGTTTATTTTCCACGATAAACAATACGAATACAAATGGTTCAATGGGGTGTTTGAAAAGGAGTACGCCGGTATCGATGCCGGCAGTGCCGATGAACATTTTTTGGTTGAGCGCGAAGGAAAACGCGTAAACAAGTATTACCCCGGATTGTCCTTGTTGTGGCTGCCCTTTTTCGCTCTGGCCCATGCTTGCGCTCTTGTGTTCCAGTTTCCTGCCAATGGATTTTCTTTGCCTTACCAATGGGGTATTGGCTTGGCCTCCCTGGTTTATCTCTTTATCGGTTTATTCTATCTCAGAAAACTGATTTTTAAATTCACAAACAAAGCCTGGATAGCCTTGGCAGTACCCGTATTATTCTTTTATGGCACACCACTTTTTGACTATGCCATTAATTTGAATTCCCTGTCGCATGTGTATTCGTTTTGCCTTATCACGGCTTTTGCATTCTATGCCAATGAATTATTGAATGAGGAAGAACATGTTCTGTATAATTGTTGTATGAGTTTATTTTTATTGGTATTGCTTGTAACAATTCGCCCTTTAAATGGCCTTATACTGGCAGTATTACCAGCATTGATATCAAAAAATACCACAAGAAAATGGTCTGTTCGAATGCAACCACAATGGCTGCATTTCTGGTTACTTCTCTTGACTTTACTCGTAGTGCTGTGGCAATTTTATGTACTCAAAACAGCCACCAATGAGTTTTTTCCCAACACTTACACCAATGAACCTTTTCATTTTTTTCAACCCCAGCTCTTCAAAGCCGCATTTGGGTTTCAATATGGTATGTTTTTGTACACACCGCTATTGTTAGTGGTATTTGCTGGTCCATGGTGTTGTAAGGGCAAATTTAAACGTATCATTTTACCGGGGTTTTTTCTGAGCATCTTTTACATTTATGCTGCCTGGTGGTTTTGGCCCATCACCAACAGGGCGCTCATTGATTTTTATTGGATTCCGGCTGTTATTTTAGGTGCACTGCTTGTTCGCTTTTCAGCGAATCCCTTTCAGCGTGCACTGCTGGTGTTTATACTCATTTTGTGTGTGGGGTATTATCAACTCAAACAACTGCAATTTCGAAGGGGCATTTTGGATGCCAATTACACACATGCCCAACTTTACTTCCAGCATTTTTTCACAACACATCCAACCATGGTATTTGCCGTACCTCCATATTCTATTATAAAACACAAGGCCTTTTTACAAGGGTTTGAGCATGCAACTTATGATGGCCCCCGGTTGAACAGTAAGGTTTACAAGGGAACTTACAGCTCAGTGCTCGATGATAAAAATGACTATACCCGCGAATTCGGAGGTGATCTGCCTGATTTCTTTTTTGAGAAAGGGATAGCGAAAATCCGGTTTTCCATTTTTGTTTTTGCTGATGAAAAGCTTCCTGAATTTCAGGTTTACATGAATTTTTATTCAAAAGACAAGTCTCAAACCCTGTCTTTTCCCTTTTATGTAAAAGAACAAGTACTAAAACCTCAACAATGGACGGAATTACAATTTGGGCACGAATTTACATCTGAGGAAATTTCAAAGTTGAAGGATAACAAGGTGGCTGTTTATCTTTGGAATCCCTCCCGACAAGGACGAATGTTTGTAGATGAAGCAAACGTGGAGGTAATGCTTTGTGACAGAAGCGCTGAAATCGTTCCCTGAGGCCGCCGGAAAGTGGAATTAATCGTATTTTTGTGTAAAATTGATCAACATGGAAAAACTCGTACAGGAATTTACAAACATGAGTAACAAATTCATGAAAGGATTTGACACCTTAAGTAAAATTCAGGAGGTGGATATTGCAACTAGTCCTAAAACAGCAGTTTACAAAGAAGATAAATTGACCCTTTACCGTTACGACAGAGAAACCGAACCAACCTATAAAACACCCGTTCTGATTGTGTACGCATTGGTAAACACCTATAAAATGCTTGACCTTCAACCAGACCGGTCATACATTAAAAATCTGCTCGCCGCAGGACTTGATGTATACCTTATAGATTGGGGTTTTCCGGGTAAAGGCGACAGATACCTGAGTCTCGACGATTACATAAACGGGTACATCAACAATTGTGTGGATGTGATTCGCAAAAAACACCGCCTGGAAAGCATCAACATGATGAGCATTTGCCAGGGAGGCACCATGAGCGTTATTTATGCTTCATTGTATCCCAATAAAATAAAAAATCTTGTTACACATGTTACCCCAATCGATTTTAGAGGTAATGATGGTTTGTTGTTCCGCTGGAGCAAAGACATGGATTTTGATAAATTGGTAGATGCTAATCACGGGCTTGTACCGGGCGATTTTTTGAATCAAGGATTTGACATGCTCAAACCTATGATGAAAGTGCAAAAACAACAGGCGCTTACCAACTCTTTGGATGACAAGGAAAAACTTTTGAATTTTCTTCGCATGGAAAAGTGGATTTCCGAAAGTCCCGATCAGGCCGGAGAATGTTTCCGTCAGTTCATGACCGATTTGTACCAAAAAAACAAATTGGTAAGCGGGGAACTGGAAGTGGGTGGAAAAAAAGTACACCTGAAAAATCTAACCAGTCCCTTGCTCAACATTTATGCAACCGAAGATCATCTGGTACCACCATCGGCTACAATTCCTTTAAATGATTTAGTAGGTAGTACAGATAAAGAACTGTATAGTTTCAAAGGCGGACACATTGGCGTGTTTGTAGGTGGCAAATCGCAAAAAGAGTTGGCCCCGGCGGTAACGGCATGGCTCAAGAAAAGAGACAACTAATAAGCCAAAAATCGAAAAGGTCTGTTGTAAACAGGCCTTTTTTTATAAATGCGCTCTTCAAGTTGCAGAATTGGTAACGCAGGTTTAAAGATTTATTTAATTTCGCCATATTATCCAAATTCAACACCAGACTCATGACACAGGACGCCAAACAAAAAACAGAATTAGAAGTATTGTTCAAGTTTTTAAAGCAATACCGAATGCCCCTGTTACTGGTGTCATTCTCTTGCGCGATTTTGTCGTTTGTTATAAGTCTTTTTATTCCTAAAGAATACGAATCCACAGCCGTTGTTTTCCCTCCGGCCAGCCTTTCGCTGGATTTAAGCACCGAGAATCCCAATTTTGGATACGACATTGAAGCAGATCGTTTGTTACAAATCCTCCAATCGAAAGAAATCAGAGATTCTGTTATTAAGCGGTTTAATTTGGTGGACTATTACAAAATCAACCGTGATGACCGGGATTGGCTTTCGAAAGCAGATCGGGCTTACAGAAAGGATGTGGAATTCAAACGTAGCACCTTCATGTCGATTGTAATCAATTGCCAAACCAAAGACCCAGAGCTTTCTGCCAACATTGTAAATTATATTCTGGAAATTGGGAATAAGGTGAGAGAAACCATTTACAAACAAAATGTAAGGTTGGCGCATAAAAAAATTCTAGATGAGTACTATGGAGAAAAAAGAATTACCGACTCTTTATATGCTATCCTGCAAAAACGGTTTAATGAAGAAGGAATTTCAGGCTTACTCTTGTTGGCGCCAAATGCGCAATTGAATTTTAATTTGCATGAAATGACCGGTAAAAAAACAGAAGCCGGCGTTTCTAGTTTGCTTGGAACTGAGATTTTGAAGTACCGCTTTCACTTTGATCGTCAAAATGACTATGAAACGCGATCAAAACGTATTGGCAAAATGCTTGAGTACCCTGTATCACAGATCCACATATTGGATTCAGCAGAACCCAATTACCGAAAAACATATCCAATGGTAACGCTTAACGTGTTGATTTCATTTGTGCTTGGATTTTTGTTCACCAGTATTTATTTTATTATCAAACCCAGAGTTTGAGTGCAAAATCTTCTTCATACCAATCAAAATCGGGTAGAACTTGGTGTAGGGATATTGGTAGTACTGCTTGTACTGGCAGTTAATTTGGGTATAGTATTTGAAGACACAGGCATCAGTTTGCTGATAACCGGTACCGTTTTTTTATTGTTACTGGTGTACTTGCTCCTGAAAAAAAGGGATCAATTATATTACCTTCTGGTGTTTTTAATCCCTTTAAGTATAACCTTTCCTGTTGGAGAAGGTAATACACTCAATGGCCCATCTGAACTTATCTGCGCTGTTCTTAGTTTGTATTTTCTGGTTGTCTATTTAAACGGGAAGACAATCAACAAAGAACTGATCAAACATCCCTTGAGTATTATGTTGATGCTGGATCTTATATGGATGTTTATTACCGCCATGGGTAGCCAAATGCCCGAAGTTTCTATTAAACGTTGGATTATTCGAGCGGTTTACCTGTGTGTGTATTATTTCATGTTCGCTGAATTGTTTTTAAAAGACAGCAAAAATATCCCCAGATTGCTGTCCTATTATTGTTTGGGTTTAATTGTTCCAATCTCCTATTATTTGTTTCAGCACCGGCAGATTGGATTCGCTATTCAAGGATCTACCTCTTTTAGCAGGCCTTTTTATAATGACCACACAGTATATGGCGCAGTGTTGGTTTTTTTCCTCCCTTTCTTATATTATTATACCTTTCGTTACATTCAGAATTTTACCTATCGTTTGTTTTATATTGTTCTTACTGTTTTTATTCTTGCCGCTTCCTTTTTCTCCTATTCGCGTGCTGCCTGGTTGAGTTTATTTTGTGCATGTATTGTGTTTCTGATTTTTAAATGGAAGATCAAAACCAGAACCATCCTATTCGGAATTATGGTTTTGGCTGCCGTTGGTTTGGCCTTTAGCAACAGTCTCTTAGAGTCCTTTAGCCGAAATAAAGTGAAAAGTCACGGCGGCGATGTGGGTCAGCATTTCAAATCTATGACCAATATCAGCACTGACGCATCTAATGTGGAACGGATTAACCGATGGAAATGCGCATGGCGAATGTTCCAGGACAAGCCGCTGTTGGGATTCGGTCCGGGCACCTATCAGTTTTATTACGGGCAATTTCAGGTTAGCAGTGATTTAAACTACCATAGCACCTATGCAGGAGATAAGGGGCATGCACATTCAGAGTACTTGAATTATTTGAGCGAAACGGGGCTTCCGGGTTTGCTAATTTTTCTTGGTATGATGTTATTTGTTGCCATCACTGCATCCCGAAACATCAGGCGCAATTATGCCGATAAACGAAAAAGTCACCTCTCTATGGTGCTTTACATGGGGCTTATTACTTTTTATGTGCATTCCTTTTTCAACGGGTTTATTGAAAGTGATAAAATGGCTATGCCAGTATTTACTTCTATGGCAGCAATAGCGGTTTTGGATATAGCGGCCAAGCGGGAGAAAAACGTACTGCTTAAGAAGGATGGAAATAGCGGTTAGTGCAAAAGAAGGCAATACCTGACTTTTATCATACCATAGAATGACCTTCTGCGGTTCAGGCGATTTTAACCTGTGTACATTTGCGCTTTAAAGCTATTCTTCTAATTTTGTTTTGAAGGCAGCTTTTAAACGATTTACAACTACTTATGCTAAAAGAATCGGTCAAAATTGATCCCCGGGCGATTTGTTACCACTGTGGTGAAGACATTGTTGAAAAGGATATACACCTTGATAACAAACAATTTTGTTGTAGTGGCTGCAAAACAGTGTACGAGATTCTCAGCCAAAATAACCTCTGCGAATATTACAATCTGGAGGCTCAACCGGGTATCAACCAAAAACACCAGATTAGGGAAGGGAAGTTTGGGTTTCTGGACGACGAAAATGTGATTCGTAAACTGCTGCACTTTCAGCAGAATGAGCAATGCCACGTAATGTTGTATTTACCTCAAATGCACTGTAGTTCGTGTATTTGGTTGTTGGAAAATCTTCCTCAGGTCAATCATGGCGTATTAAAATCCGAAGTTGATTTTATCAAAAAGGAAGTGCGTGTGATTTTCGATAAAAACAAAACCAGTTTACGCAAAGTTGTTGAAACGCTTACATTAATCGGATATGAACCCCATATCAGTTTACAGGACGTAGCGGATCGAAAAGTGAAAAAACACAACACCGGCCGTATTGTCAAAATTGGCATAGCGGGTTTTTGTTTTGGCAATATCATGATGTTGAGTTTTCCTGAGTATTTTTCTCTGGATCCAGCTGAACATCCGGGACTCGACAAATGGTTCAGTAGCCTGAATGTTTTTTTATCCTTGCCGGTATTTTTTTACTGCGCTTTGGAGTTTTTTGAATCAGCCTATAAAGGATTACGCCAGAAATTTTTGAATATCGACGCACCAATAGCACTGGCAATAGTAATCACTTTCGCAAGAAGTTTGTATGAAATTGCCTCCGGTACAGGTGCGGGGTACCTGGATTCGATGAGTGGGATTGTATTTTTTATGCTTGTTGGCCGTTATTTTCAGGATAAAACCTACCAAAACCTATCCTTTGAGAGAGACTATAAATCGTATTTTCCTTTGGGTGTTACACTACTTGAAGAAGCGGGTAACGAGAAACAAATCCCGGTTTCTGAATTGAAGCCGGGTCATCGCATTAAAATTCATCACGGTGAAATAATTCCCGCTGATTCCATATTATTTATGGGAAAGGCAAGTATCGATTATAGTTTTGTGAGTGGGGAATCGCTGCCGGTAGAAAAGTCAATTGGAGAAATTTTGTATGCCGGCGGTAAACAGTGTGGGGGCGCCATTGAACTGGAAGTCGTAAAAGAGATTTCTCAAAGCTACCTCACCCGTTTATGGAACAACGATAGTTTTAAGCAGGAAAAAGAAAGGGATAAAACTTCTTTCGTGCATTACCTCAGCAGGTATTTTACATACATCCTTTTTAGCATTGCCTTGGTTTCTACCGTTTATTGGCAAATGCAAGATGCCTCCAAAACCTGGCAAGTGCTCACCGCGGTTTTAATTGTGGCTTGTCCTTGTGCTTTGTTATTGAGCGCCACCTTCACCAATGGCAACATGTTACATGCTTTGGGCTCAAAAGGCATCTACGTTAAAAACGCCGGAGTGCTGGAAGACATGTCAACGATTAATTGCATCGTTTTTGATAAAACGGGCACCATCACCGAACAATCCGGCTCCACGCTTCTCTACAAAGGAGAAGCCTTGAACGACTATCAACAACAACTTTTCAGGACACTATCTTCACAGTCCAATCACCCCCTCAGTAAAAGTGTTTATTCTCAATTACCGGCGTCTTCAAAACTTAAATTGAGTGATTTTTCCGAGGAAAAAGGGAAAGGACTTTCGGCTAGCATCGAAGGGCATAAGGTACGCATGGGTTCAGCCGATTGGATAACGAAGGACTTTCATACGGTTGACACCAAACGCAGTTCGGTTTACCTCGCTTTGGATGGAAAAGTTTTGGGTTACTTTGAGGTTAATCACCATTACCGCAAGGGACTTGAACAGGTGGTGTCAGAATTGCGCGAAACCTATACCCTGGCTGTGGTTTCGGGCGATAATGCTGCGGAAGAACAGCGTCTAAGAGGAATTTTTGCAAAAGAAAGTACACTTCTGTTTAATCGCCAACCTCAGGATAAACTCGATTATATTAAACGCCTGCAGGCCCAGAACAAAAGAGTAATGATGGTGGGCGATGGTTTAAACGATGCCGGTGCTTTGCGCCAAAGCGATATTGGGATAGCCATAAGTGATAATACAAATACGTTTTCCCCTTCCTGCGATGTTATTTTTTCCGGGGCCTCTTTCCCCTTGTTTCATAAGTTTATCCGGTTTTGTAAAAGTCAAAAGCGCATTATCTATATAAGCTTTGTCGTATCGATACTATATAATATAATAGGTTTATATTTCGCGGTTAGCGGGCAGCTGGAACCTGTAATAGCGGCCATATTAATGCCCATAAGTTCCATCAGCATTGTTTTGTTTACCTCAGGAGCCACGTTTATGCTGGCTAAAAAGTTGGGGTAAGGCAATCTGAATTAAATAAGTATATTCGAACGCTCAACGGTTTTTTTAAAAGTATTGTTCCCCCTACTCGTTGTGCTCCTGGTTCTTTGATTATTTAATGAAAGTTGACAATTCTCGTGCGAAAACATGATTTAGGTCATGTATTTCCTCTTCCATAAATCGGACATTTGAGTCCGAGATTAAACCCTGATCTTAACCCATAAAAACCATATCTATGAAAACACCAAAAATTCTCTTAACAACAGTAGTCGCTTTAATGCTTTGGTCCTGCGGTGGCAGTGAAAAAGCCACAGAAGAACAAACCGGTAGCGAAGCGCCAAAAAGTATGGTCGCCGACCCTGAATCTTACGATCCTAAACGTGGCGAAGGCAAATGGACATCCGAGAACATTAATTTGGGAGCAAGTCTCGATGCTGCGATGGCAACAGAGGGTGAGAAGATTAGTGGGGTAAAATGCACTTCTTGTCATAAAATGACAGAAGAGAAACTGGTTGGACCTGGTTGGAAAGGTGCCACAATAAAAAGAACCCCGGAGTGGATCATGAATTTTATAACCAATCCTGACCCTATGATTGACAAAGATCCAGAAGTGCAGGCCATGTTAGAACTTTGTTTGGTGAGAATGCCGAATCAAAACCTGAGTGATAATGATGCCAGGAATATTTTAGAATACATGCGTAAAATAGATGGAGTTAAATAAAAAAAATAAAACCAAATCAAATGAAAAGCAAAATAACAACAGCAGTAATTGCGGGTTTAGCTTTGGTTTCTGTGATGGAATCCTGCAAACCAAAAAGCACCAGCAATGCCGTTAGCGGCGATGCCGCCGGTAAGGCTTATGTAGCACCCGGCAAACACGATGAATATTACAACTTTGTAAGTGGTGGTTTCAGCGGTCAAATGAGTGTATACGGCCTGCCTAGCGGTCGTTTGCTACGCGTCATACCTGTCTTCGCCGTTGATCCTGAAAAAGGATGGGGATACAGTGAAGAAACCAAACCCATGCTCAATACCTCTCATGGAATGGTGCCTTGGGATGACTTGCACCATACACAATTGTCAAAAACCGAAGGTGAAATTGACGGACGTTGGGTATTCGGTAATGCCAACAATACGCCGCGGGTAGCACGAATTGATTTGAAAACCTTCAGAACGGCAGAGATTATTGAGCTTCCAAATAGTGCGGGTAACCACTCTTCTCCATTTATTACCGAAAACACCGAGTACGTAGTTGCCGGAACACGTTTTAGCGTTCCTTCCGATAATGCTAATGGCGATGTTCCAATCAGCACCTACAAGGAAAATTTTAAGGGCTATCTGAGTTTTATTTCCATTAACAAGGAAAACGGGGCCATGGACATCGCATTCCAAATCGAATGCCCGGGTGTTAATTTTGACCTTAGCCGCGCTGGTAAACAAAAATCACACGGCTGGTTCTTTTTCTCCTGCTATAACACTGAACAAGCTAATACTTTGTTAGAAGTTAACGCTTCACAACGTGATAAAGACTTTATCATGGCCGTTAATTGGAAAAAGGCGGAAGAATACATCAAAGCCGGGAAAGGTAAAAAAACACCAGTAAAATATGCTCATAATGTTTACAACGATGAAACCCATACAGCTACTTCAACCATTAAAACGGAAGTTCTGGTATTGGATTCAAAGGAACTTGCCGATATCTGTTACATGATGCCTTGCCCTAAATCCCCACACGGTTGTGATGTGGATCCTACCGGCGAATACATTGTAGGTAGTGGAAAATTAGCAGCTCTTATCCCTGTGTTCAGCTTTGATAAAATGATTAAAGCCATAGCCAACAAAGAATACGATGGCGATTACCTCGGTATCCCAATCATTAAATATGAGTCAGCATTATATGGTGAAGTTAAAAAACCAGGTCTTGGCCCTCTGCATACTGAGTTTGACGGCAAAGGAAATGCTTATACTTCTTTCTTTGTATCTTCTGAAGTTGTGAAATGGAACATTAAGGATTTGAAAGTGGTGGATCGGGTTCCAACGTACTATTCTGTTGGTCACCTTTGCATCCCCGGTGGCGATTCAAGAACACCATCTGCAAAATATCTAATTGCATACAACAAAATTACCAAAGACCGTTATCTGCCAACTGGTCCTGAGTTAGCACAAAGCGCCCAATTGTATGATATCAGTGGAGATAAAATGCAAATGATTCTCGACTTCCCAACCATTGGCGAACCGCATTATGCTCAGGCCAGTCCTGCTGCAATTATCGAGAAGAACCAGCTTAAACTATTTAAAATCGATGAAAACAAACACCCTTACGCAGCTAAAGGTGAGGGAGAAGCCAAGGTGGTGAGAGAAGGCAACAAAGTACATGTGTACATGACCTCTGTTCGATCGCACTTTGCGCCGGACAACATCGAAGGAATAAAAATTGGTGATGAGGTGTATTTCCATGTGACCAATCTTGAGCAAGACTGGGACGTTCCACACGGCTTCGCAGTAAAAGGTGCAGACAATGCAGAACTTTTAATCATGCCGGGAGAAACACAAACCTTAAAGTGGGTTCCGGATCGTGTAGGCATCGTGCCCATCTATTGTACCGACTTCTGCAGCGCCTTACATCAGGAAATGCAGGGTTACGTGCGGGTATCGCCTGCCGGCAGCAAAGTTCCTTTGACCTTCCACGTTGGTAAAACAGCGGCTGAAGTTCCGGCCTCCAACTAATACCTGATTCAAGAGGGAGCAGAGGCAAAATCTGCTCCCTTTTTTTTACCCGTGCAAAATACTACCAATTACCAGCAGCCTCCAATAAATTATTATGTCATGACCACATCATCTTTCAAAATCAGCCCACTTTCAAGAGTATTGCTTTTCCTTTCAACCGCACTGCTAGTCGTTTCATTGTTTTTGCCCATCTGGAGAATAGATTTGGATGCTCCACAATACCCTGAAGGCCTGAATTTATTGATTTACGCCAACAAACTCGGCGGGAATGTGGAAATCATTAATGGTTTAAATCACTACATAGGAATGAAAACGCTGCACTCCGAAGAGTTTTTTGAATTTACGGTGCTGCCTTATTGCATCCTGTTTTTTGCCGCCTTCAGCTTACTTAGCGCGATTGTCGGCAGGAAAAAGGTGTTATACACGCTTTTGTCGCTTTTTGTTCTTTTCGGAATTGTGGCCATGGTGGATTTTTGGAGATGGGAATACAATTATGGGCATAACCTTGATCCGAATGCCGCGATCATTGTTCCGGGAATGGCGTATCAACCCCCTTTGATTGGATTTAAGCAGTTATTGAATTTTGGTGCGTATTCAATTCCGGATAAAGGCGGTTGGTTGTTTATTTTAAGCGGTGTTTGTATGTTATTGGCAACACTTATTGAAACGGGCCTACTGAAAAAGTTTGCAAAGAAAAAAAGCGTGGCTGTCGAAGGACTGGTGGTTTTGTGTCTTGCAACGTCTTGCAGTGCTTCAGGACCCGAACCTATCGCCTTGAACAAAGACAATTGCGATTATTGTAAAATGACGATTTCCAACATACGATTCGCAACCGAACTCATCACGTCAAAAGGCAGGGTGTACAAATTTGATGATGTATCCTGTATGATTAATTACAAAAAGGAAAATTCCAACACCGCTTCGGCTAATTACTACATTTGCGATTATCTTGAACCGAATGCCTTATTAAAGGCGGACTCACTGTTTTATGTCTCGGGAGAGGAAATTGGAAGTCCAATGGGTGGCAATATCGCAGCGTTTTCAAATTCCGACAGCGCGCAATCGTTTTTAGTTAAGCTATCAGCACAACCCCTATCTTGGGCGCAGCTAAGCGAATAGGTCCTTGAACAAAATCGTTTATATATTCTTGATGGCCTGTTCTGCCCTCATTTCGGCAGCAAACAGCCTTGATGTGGGCAAAAACCAATCTTTTACAAGTATTAAAGTGGCCTTAACCAGAGCAAATACGGGGGATACCGTATGGGTTCATGAAGGCACCTATCAGGAGGGCAATATTGTAGTAGATAAACGCCTTGTATTAATTGGTTTGAACTATCCGATTCTTGATGGTGAAAAAAAATACGAGGTAGTTTCTGTTAAGGCAGACTATGCTTGCGTTAAAGGGTTTAAAATACAGCGCTCAGGTTACGCGTCATTAGATGACCCCTGCGGAATAAAAGTATACGACAGTAAGGGTGTGGTCATTGAAGATAATATTCTGGACGATAATTTTTTTGGCATTTACATTCAATATGGGAAACAATGTGTGGTGAAAAACAACCGCATTAGAGCCTACGGTATGGAAGAGCAGCAAATTGGCAATGGTATACATTGTTGGAAAAGCGATAGTTTGCTGATTATTGGCAATAAGATTGAAGGGCACCGCGACGGCATCTATTTTGAATTTGTAACCAATTCGGTAATCTGGAGAAACCGTTCTTTTAACAACATCCGTTATGGCCTGCACTTTATGTTTTCAAATAATGATGCCTATATCACCAATTATTTTAAGCACAATGGCGCAGGAGTTGCCGTTATGTTTACAAAAAATGTAAAGATGTATAACAACCACTTTGAAGAGAATTGGGGCGATGCTGCCTATGGTCTTATGCTTAAAGAAATATCAGACAGTTATATAAGCGGGAATCACTTTTTAAAAAACACTACCGGAATTTACATGGAAGGCACCAGCAGAATACTTGCGGAAAAGAACAGCTTTGAGGCGAACGGCTGGGGCATGAAAATTCAGGCCAGTTGTTTGGATAATGAAGTACGTTCAAATAATTTTTTGGGTAACACCTTCGATGTCAGCACCAATGGCAGCACCGTATTAAACACCTTCAATGGCAATTATTGGGACAAGTACAATGGATATGATTTGGATAGAAATAAAACCGGAGACGTGCCCTACCATCCCTTAAGTGTGTTTTCGGTAATTGTTGAGCAAACCCCGCCGGCAATGTTATTATTTCGTAGTTTTATGGTTGATCTTTTGGATAAATCAGAAAAAATATCGCCAAGCCTAACCCCTGATAATTTTGTGGATAATCAACCACTCATGTATTCTCTCTCCCTTTAAGGTATGATCGCCGTAGAAAATTTGTCCAAGCAATTCGGAAAGCTTCAGGTATTGGATCGGGTCAATTTAAGTTGCAACAAAGGAGAGTGTATTGCTCTCATTGGCCCAAACGCCTGCGGTAAAACAACCTTGATTAAAAGTATTTTGGGTATGGTGATTCCCGACAGTGGTTCGATAAGGTTCAATGGGGAGTCCATTGCCCGACACTATCAGTACAGGAATGATATTGGTTATATGCCTCAAATTGGACGTTATCCGGACAACATGTCGATAGGTCAGATCATGGAAATGATCAAGGAAATCCGCAATTACCAGGGCAAGGCCGATGAAGAACTCATTGATGCATTTAAACTGAATGAACTCTTTCACAAACGCATGCGCACCCTCTCAGGGGGCACGACACAAAAAGTAAGTGCAACATTGGCTTTTCTGTTTAATCCCCAGGTGTTGATATTGGATGAGCCTACAGCAGGGCTCGATCCACTGGCTTCGGAAATTCTCAAGGAAAAGATCATTCGGGAAAAGTTAAAGGGGCGGTTAATACTCATTACCTCACACCTCTTAAGTGAGTTAGACGACCTTGTTACACAAATTGTATTTATGCAGGAAGGCAAAGTTCATTTTCATAAAACAGTGGGAGAGCTTAAATCGGATACCGGAGAAGAAAAACTATCTAAAGCTATTTCTTCCATCTTAAAACAAAGTCAACATGAATAGGATTATCAAATTTGTAATCCTGGATATTCTGAAGAATAGGGTGGTTTTGATTTACACGCTCATTCTTGCCGCACTGTCCTGGAGTGTTTTTGCCCTCGAAGACAATAGCACAAAGGGCCTGCTTACGCTTTTGAATGTGGTATTATTGATTGTGCCCCTTGTGGCAGTAATTTTTTCAACCATCTATTTGTACAACAGCTCCGAATTTATTGAACTGTTACTCAGCCAGCCGGTGAAACGAAGCAAGATTTGGTTCAGTCTTTTCCTTGGTTTGAGTTTATCGCTCTTGTTCGCTTTTTTTACAGGAGCGGGGATTCCAATTCTGATTTATGCACCAACAGACGTTGGCCTTATGATGTTACTCATGGGCATCACCATTTCAACGGTGTTTGTCTCCATTGCATTTTTAAGTTCGGTGTTTACGCGGGATAAAGCAAAGGGTATAGGTATTGCCATTTTGCTTTGGCTCTTTTTTGCCTTGTTGTTCGATGGGCTGCTACTTTTTCTTTTGTTTCAATTTTCTGAATATCCTATTGAGAAGGCTGTGGTTTTTATTTCAGCCTGCAATCCCATTGATCTGGCAAGGATTATGATCCTCTTGCATTTAGACGTTTCAGCCATGATGGGATACACCGGAGCCGTGTTTAAGGAATATTTTGGAAGCAACGCGGGTATTGCCGTGGTGCTTGTTATACTAGCCGTTTGGGTGCTTTTACCCTATACCATTGCATTATCAAAATTCAGGAACAAGGATCTTTGATCCCTTAAGCCTTCAATTTCCGGAAGCAAGTTCCAACTCAATACTTTTGGGAAACAGGATGTTATTTTCAAGGTGAATATGCTGATGCAGGTCCTGCTCAAATTCGTGTAGTTTTGCAAAACTCACCCGATAGGTATTGCAGGCGTTTTCAGGCGGTGTGTAATTTTCACTTAAGGTTCGGATGGTTTTAAACAGTTCCCCAACGGTTTCGTGCTCTTGTTCCATCCTATGGATAGGCTGTTCTACGGAATCAAAGGTTGGAAAACGCTGCGAACCCGGATCGGCGTTTGTGGCACTGAGTTGTTGGATGTAGGGGAAAAGCACCTGCTCTTCTTTGAACATATGGGCAATCAGCTCATCAGCGGCTTCAGCAAATAAATTGGCAATGTCAATCAATTCGGGCCTTTCCTTGCCATGCACCCGGGCCACTTTATTCGTGTATTCAAGTAACAAAGGAATAGCCGATTTCACATACCTATGGTGTGTGTTAATGATGTAGTCAGCTAAAAATCCTGCATCCCAGGATTGGTAATTTTGTGAAGCGATTCCCTGAAGGCCTTCAACCTTGTTTAATTCGTTCCTGATCTCCGTATAATTTAAGTTTTTTTGACTACAAACGCTTGAAAGTGTTTTTTTTCCTCCACAGCAAAAATCGATGTTGTATTTTTTGAAGACTTCGGCTTTACGGTAATTTTCTGCTACTTCCTGTCCAATGGTCATTTCAGTTACTTCGGCATTTGATAAAAGGAGGTCAATGGTTTCAGTGATTTTCATATGAATAGAGTTTAAAAAGTTAATTAAAGTAGGACGTGTTGACTTATTACTGGGAAACCTCCGTGTGTTTCAAAAGACCCCATTCTGAGAAGAGGCTGAGAAATTCTTCTTGAAGGGAGAAGGTTTTGTCGCGTGCATACCACAAATGCAGGTTTTTGTTGAATTCGTCTTTTGAGCCTGAGGCATTCAGTAATTTGTATTCTGCTACACGGTCCTGAATTAGGGCGGGTCTTGGCCCCCAGGTTCCAATCACCTTTTGCGAAGCATCGTGCACGCAAATTAGTTTTGGAATAGCACGTTTGCCATTGCTCAAGAATTGCTCCATAATTTCCGGATGTTCATCCCTGAACAACAAACGTAATTCAAGGTTTTTGGAAGCCTCCGTCATTTTTGCCAACACAGGAACGTTTTGGGCGCTGTCACCGCACCAGGCTTCTGTAATCACATACCAGGTGTGTTTTTCACTCACCAGAGAAGCCATCTCCTCCAATTGTGGCTTTAGCTCGCATTGATGATCTATGCGTTTCATTCGCTGTGCATTTATTAAGGTGGCGGCAATGTGCTCCTCTGTTTGTTCTCCGGACGTCTGGCCTTGGGCGGCTAGCCGAAGTACTTTGTCACGGTATTCGTTGTAGCTAAGTGTATTGATTTGCGAAATTAACATGGAGGGTAATTTTAGTTTTAGTTTGATTTTTAGTGGATCTTATTTAAAAATAGAGACCGCCGTTGCCGGGCGGTCTCCAACCAATCAAAAAGCCCGAAAAATGAAACGAAATTTATTGACCGGGCAACAAAACCTCATCAATCACATGTATCATGCCATTAGAAGCAGGGATAGAAGCGAGGATGTGAGCTTTGCCATTGATTACCGGTTTACCATCTTGCATAGTGATGGTGATGTTTTTTAGATTTACCTGATTAAAGGTTTGTCCATCTTTAAAGTTTTCTGCAGGGAGAACGCCTACGAACACGTGGTACTCAAGAATGTCGGTAAGAGCCTCTAATTTTTCAGGCTGTAACAAACCTTCTAAGGTTCCTGCAGGTAGTTTATCAAATGCAGCATTGATTGGCGCAAATACAGTAAAGGGACCGGCATTGCTGAGAGCATCAACCAAACTGGCGGCTTTCACGGCTGCAACCAACGTGGTGTGGTCTTTACTTCCGACTGCAATTTGAACCACATTAGGGTTTGATACATTATCTTGCACACCTGACTGTCCTACTACAGGGGTTTCTGTTCCGGCAATTGTTGCATTTGATTCAGTACTGCCACTCTGCTCATTGCTTCCGCAAGAGAACAAGCCGAGTAAACCTGACATTAAAAGTAATTTGAAGGTTGTTTTCATAGGTTTGAATTTAAATCTGGGACAAAGTAACAACCTACTTTTAATAAACCACATGACTTAAGTCAGTAATGTGGCAAAAGAAAACTGATATAAATCGGATAAAAATGTCCGAGAAATGAAATTGCCTATATTTGCACCATCTTCCCCCGAAAAAAACACCGTGAAAACAGACAACATTCATAAAATACACATTCCCGTAATGGGTTTAAGTTTTACCATTGACACCCCTCTTAAAGTGGCACCATTCGGCATTTCCTCAGTGATTTCGGTCGCGGAAGATGATTTGGTGGAACGAATGCGGGAGATCATTTGCAGGGAAGAAAACTTGCATTTTAACCCAATTGAGCCACATGAGGATGATTTCAGATCCAGGCGCATTACGTCCTATTTGAATCTGCTAAACTATTTAGTGGATCGCAAATTTAATACCATTCGAACCGGGCCCATTGAAGCCGGCAGCGACACCGAAAAGTATTTTGAGATGTTACCGGAAGATTCCGCCTTAAAACAATCCTTCAGGAGATTGCCAATGAATTCCGGTATCGAAAAAGTTAGGGCCATTGAGGACTTAAAAAATGGGATGCGGGTGGGAAGTATTGATGTGAACATTATGACTAAAGTGGATGGCTTAACCTACAGCGATTCGGGAGAGGCCTTGCCACAAGAGTATTCAAGCGCCCTTTCAGCGCTCAGAGGATATGCAAGCAGCAGTCTTGAATCGTCAATTGTTTTTTCTGCCGGGTTAAATCCCAAATTATTTAATTATTGCACATTGTTCGATGATTTTTTTCCGAATCGTGAAGAAAAGATAAAAAAGATGATCATTCTCAAAGTCAGCGATTTCAGATCAGCGAGTATACAAAGTAAGTACCTGGCAAAAAAAGGCCTTTGGGTCTCCGAGTTCCGCATCGAATCGGGTATCAATTGCGGAGGGCATGCATTTGTGGCTGATGGGCATCTCTTGGGTCCCATTCTCGAAGAGTTTAAGTTGAACAGGGGTAAATTGAGGAATGAGTTATTCCTTATTTGTAATCAGGCTTTAAAAGCAGCAGGACGTACAGAATTTTCCAAATTGCCTTCACAACGGATTACAGCACAGGGAGGCATTGGAACATATTTGGAGAACGAATTCCTTATGAATCATTATGAGCTGGATGCAACGGGCTGGGGAAGCTCCTTTTTATTGGTTCCTGAGGCAACAAATGTGGATGAGGAAACCATGGAGAAATTATTGAAGGCAAAAAAAGACGATTATTATCTGAGCCATGCTTCTCCACTTGGTGTACCGTTTCATAATTTGAAAACAAGCAGCTCTGAAACACAAAGAAAAAAGAGAATCGAAAAAAACAGACCCGGCAGCCCAT
>JBPOHJ010000051.1:0-21382 GCA_052035725.1 Bacteroidota bacterium
GGCTTCAAAATCCTCATTGGTGCAGCCAGGAACTACCGTAAGTTTTGATCCTGCATTAAGGTCAAACTTTGCAGGCTTAACCGGCTTGGCCCAAATGTTGTACTTGTTGTTAATGTATGAACGTTTAGCCCAATACATTTTTACTTTGTATTCCTGTCCAAAGTACTGCTCAGAAAGAAGTGCAGCGCGCGCGGCCTCTTCTTCAAAACCTTGAAGAGAGTCGGAGTCAAAAATGTGTGAGTACATCGGACTCAATTTGTAATTGTCCTGAGAAAAAACGGAAAACTTGCCGGCAAAAAGCAGCAAGAACATGATAATCAGGATTTTGTTAGTTGTTTTCATGTTGTGTATGGTTAGGAGGTGAATACTAAAATTTGGTTTCAATGCGCTTTTTAGTACTCAATACAAAGACTGTGCCAAAAACGAAAATTTGTTAAAAGCCCAGCAAATACTATCCAGACTTTTTCAGGTATATTTGAGCCAATAACATTTATTTTATGCAGCTATTATCAAAAAAAGTGGCTCTGGTAACCGGCGCCACACGCGGGATTGGTAAGGGAATAGCCCTTAATTTCGCCAAAAACGGAGCCGATATCGCTTTCACGTACCTGAGTTCAGATGAAAAAGCCCGTGCCCTTGAACAAGAATTGCAGGCACTTGGCGTGAGGGCAAAAGGCTATAAAAGTGATGCAGGGAATTTTAAAGCCGCTGATGAACTTGTCAATCAGGTTGTATCAGAATTCGGAACGGTTGATGTATTAGTGAATAACGCCGGAATCACGCGCGATACTTTATTGATGCGCATGAGTGAACAACAATGGGATGAAGTGATGGCAGCGAACTTAAAGTCTGTATTTAACATGGTAAAAGCCGTGCAGCGCCCTATGTTAAAAGCCAAAAGCGGCTCCATAATAAACATGAGCTCCGTTGTGGGTGTTAAAGGCAATGCAGGTCAAAGTAATTACGCGGCCTCAAAAGCCGGCATAATCGGATTTACAAAATCCATCGCTCTTGAGTTAGGATCTCGCAACATTCGCAGCAATGCGATAGCACCGGGCTTCATTGAAACTGAAATGACCGGTGCTTTGGATGAAAAAGTGGTGCAGGGCTGGAGGGACAGCATTCCGCTCAAACGCGGTGGTAGCGCTGAAGATGTGGCGAACCTAGCGTTATTTTTAGCCAGCGACATGAGCGCCTACATCACCGGGCAATGTATCAATGTATGCGGAGGCATGCTTACCTGATTACTAGCTCAACAACCGATCTTCCTTTCAACCCAAATGACCCAGTTTATTTCGCATAGTCCCTGGTACGCTTATTTACTATGCACTCTCCTGGCTTTGGGTTTTACTGCACTGTTGTATTTCAGGAGTCAACGCAACAAAGAAATACCCCTACCTTATTTAATATTCCTGCAATTCTCACGGTTTTTCACGGCGCTAATGGTGCTGTTGTTGCTTTGTGATTTTTTTTTCAAAACCTTCAAAATTCAAAACGAGAAACCTTTATTGGTACTGGCTATTGACAACTCTTCATCAATGAGGTCTGGTAAAGACAGTAATGCAGTGTTGGATTATGTAAACAAGGAACTAGAAGCAATACGCCCTAAACTTGAACACACCTTCGAAATTAGTACCGTGTTATTTGGAGAAGAATTTCAAGCCGCATCAACACCCGACTTTAAGGATAAGGAAAGTAATTTTGAATCGCTGTTTTTGACACTTGAAGAGCGGTATGCGAACCGAAATGTTGGGGCGCTGGTAATACTCAGCGACGGCATTCAGAACAAAGGCGCCGGGCCACTCGGTTTTGCTGAACGATCCGAATATCCCATTTATTGCGTCGCAACAGGCGACACAACCGAGTTTCGTGACCTAAAAATCACCAAACTTAGTCACAACCAACTTGCCTATCTGGGCAATTCTTTTCCGGTAGACATTTTTGTTCAGGCCAACCAACTCAAAGGAAAAACGGCTGTACTCAAGCTGATGCAAAACGGTAAGGAAAAGGCAAGAACTACTTTCACTATCAGCCATGATCACTTTTCAAGTACCCTTGGTTTTACACTAAACGCCGAATCAATTGGGGTTAACTTATACACTGCCCAACTGGATGTTTTTAAGGAAGAAAACAACACTCTCAATAATCTGCAGGAATTTGTTGTAGAGGTGCAGGACAAACGTCAAAAAATTTTACTGCTTTGTCAAACACCGCATCCGGATGTCAACGCCATCAAGGAAACTCTTTTGGGTAACCCTGCTTACGAATTGGAAACCCGATTTACCGATGAGTTTACAGGCAGCCTGAAACCATACAGTTTACTAATTTTGCATGGGCCGGGCAACGCTCAAAAACCTTTAATTGAACTGTGTCAGGAACAAGGTTTGCCGTTCATGATAATCAGTCCGGGCAGCAACGAGGTATTTCCAGGACTAAGGTTAAATGGCAACAGCAATCGTTACAATGATTCAGAACCTCGTGTGAACAGCAGCTTTGCCTTGTTCACACTTAAGTCAGAACTTCAAAAATTTTTAGAAACCTGTCCGGCCGTAAAATGTGTTTTTGGTAAACACTTGATCAGTAATACCTCCACCTCCCTGCTCTACCAAAAAATTGGCAGTGTTGAAACTAGTGAACCCTTATTCCTGTTTAACGAATCTGCCGGGCTAAAAAGTGCCTGTTTTCTTGGTGATGGATTATGGACTTGGAAAATGAGAGACTATGCCGAACACAACAATCACCTTTTGTTTAACGACCTGATATTTGCGAGTATACATTACCTCTCCGTGAAGAACGATAAAAGCCAGTTCAGGCTTCGTTTTCCTAAAGTGATCAACGAAAACGAAAGCCTTGAAATGGAAGCAGATGTGTATAATAAAAGCTATGAATCCATTCATAACGCCGAGGTAGGCCTTGTACTAAAAAACGCCAAAAATGAGCGCTTTAACTATAGTTTCTCTTCCAATGGCAAATTTTATCAAGTCAATTTGGGGCAATTACCGGCTGACACGTATGAGTTCACGGCAACATCCAAAGCCGGTGAAGAGGTACTACAAAAAAGCGGGAAATTTTTGGTAAGAGAGATGCAATTAGAAAACCTGGATTTAGTGGCGAATCATCGCTTGCTTTATCAATTAGCTAAACGAAGTGGTGGGAAGTTATATGCCATGAAGGATCACGAATCCCTAATCACAGAACTTCTGGACAGAAAAGAGATCAAAACTATTACCTATTCGGTGAGCAGTCTCAATCGTTTGATTGATTGGCATGTGCTGTTTTTTATTGTCTTGTTTTCTCTGGCTCTTGAATGGTTTATTCGCAAACGGTATTTGAGCATATGAAGCCTTTGAAAATACGTCAGATTCTGCATACACTAATGCTATTAGTGGTCTCTGCTTGTGGTTACACCAATCTTAAACAGGAAGCTCCGCAAATTAACTACCTAAAAGTGAATCAAAAATTCAGCATTACCCTACCAGAAGACCATCAAAAAGGCGAAACCTGGCAGGTGGTGAAAGATGAGAATTATCAGGCCTTTGAAGATTTGGGCGCTGTTTGGCACGGAACAGAAAAGGGCTTGGATATAAATTTAAAGTGCTTATCTTCAGGACAATACACGATCAGTCTGATCAAAAGAGTATACCAAGACACATTAGATAATAAGCAGTTTATTGTTAATATCGAGAATGTAACAGTGGAATAGCTGAACATTTTTGACTAGCTTTACGGGATAACACAACTAACACCTCTTAATGGAAAACACAAACATCGTTCGGTTCAATAATTCTAATCGAACATTTTACAATGAATTAAAAAAACGGGTAGATAACTACTTCAAAGAAAACAAATTAGACAAAAACGGCAACCTCAACATGTACATCAAAACAGTGTTTATGTTTAGCATGTACCTTACGCCTTATTTCCTTATCGCCTTTGGTGTTTTTGAAAGCAAACTTATCTGGTTAGTGTTATCCATTTTAATGGGATTGGGTATGGCCGGCATAGGGCTTTCGGTTATGCACGACGCCAACCATGGCAGTTACAGTAAAAATGCAAAATTCAACAAGTTTTTGGGTTATCTGTCAATGAACATTGTTGGGGGCTATTCGCTTAACTGGAGAATACAACACAATGTCATTCACCATACTTACACCAATATTCACAATCACGATGAAGACATAGCTCCTCCGGGCTTCATGCGTTTTGAGCCTCATGCTGAGAAGAGAAAGATCCACAAATTCCAATTCCTTTATGCCTGGTTTTTTTATTGTTTGATGACCATCATGTGGAGTACCACTAAGGACTTCAACCAATTGATTCGTTACAACAAAAGAGGTTATCTGAAAACTGCCAATGCAACGTTTGGAAAGGAACTCTTTGTTCTCATCCTGTCAAAATTAGCCTACTACTCCTTTATGCTTTTACCGTATTTTCTTGTAAAGGAAATGAGTTTTTTAAACTGGCTGAGCGGATTTTTGATAATTCACGCCATTGCCAGCCTTTGTTTGGCAATGATATTCCAACCAGCTCATGTGGTGGAAGAAACACAGTTTCCTGTTCCGGACGAAAAAAACACTTTGGAAGACCACTGGGCCATACACCAGTTAAAAACCACAATGAATTTTGCAACAAGAAACCCTGTGCTTACCTGGTTGGTTGGAGGACTCAATCATCAGGTGGAACATCACCTGTTTCCAAGTATTTGCCATGTGCATTACCCTAAGCTCTCCAGAATTGTAAAGGAAACAGCTCAGGAATTTAATATCCCTTACAATAGTTCTAAAACTTTTGCCGGTGCCTTGTGGTCACACGAAAAAATGCTTTGGAAGCTAGGTAGAGATTAAGTTATACGTTTTAAGCAAAAAAGCTGTCTGAATATAGACAGCTTTTTTTTTGAATTACTTATAAGTGAATGGCCTCCTCGTAACTAAGCCAATCTTAGGTTGAGCCAATCTATTTCATGTACGTTTCTTTTACATGTGAATAAACCGGGAAATTGTTATGGTGCCAGTTCATGATCACCTTGCCATCTTTTATCAGCATCAATCCCGGGTTACTTCTGATCATGGTTTTAAGCACAATACCATCTACGCTTACAAAATCATACAAGGCATTGTGTTTGTGTTTAAAAGCATCCACGTCGTTGGCTGAACTTGCTGTAAAGCCTATAAATTTCAGTTTATCATTCGTAGCCAACTTGTAAAAATCGTTGATCCTGGCCATAAGTTCCTCATCATCTTCGGTTGCACTAAGGTCATAAGCCACTAACCAAAACGAATAGTTCTTATCGTTAAGCACTTCTTCTGTAAGTGCCTCACCATTTGGACCTGTTACATTAAAGTCGCTGATTTTAGGTGGGTTTACAGCTTCCTTAACTACCACGTTTTCTGTGGCAAACCATTTCCAATTCAGGGTATCTTGCCAAGGGTAGTTTTTTGAATTAAAGTGTTCTTTGGCGCCGGTTTTAATATTCTCATATATAAACCCTGTTTCATACACAGCCGGTGCGTAATTGGCCGGAAATTTCATGTTTTCTTTAATGCTCATGCCGGGAGCATACGCCCTGAAATCGAGTGGTGGTAAGTTGCGGTATGCATACACCGGAAAGCCTATGGAGAATACCAGCCCGATAATCAACAAGGCCTGAGTAACCAGGGTGTGAAACACCGGATTGATGTTGGTTTTTCCTGCAAACAAAAGTGTAATCAATATCATAAGGGCAACATCTTTCCAGAAACTTTCCCAAGGCTTAAGGGGAAGAAAATCTCCAAAACAACCGCAATGTGTAACCTTGTTATAACATGCCGAATAAAATGTAAGGAAAGTAAAAAATGCAATCTGGGCGAACAAAAGCCAAAGTGTAAGCTCCCTTTTTATGCCCAACAGCAACATCACTCCCAAAATTATTTCACTCGCACAAATAATCACAGCCAAAGGCAAAGCAATATGAGCAAACCAGCCGAAAAAGGCCATCCCGCTATCGTTTTGAAACACTTCAAAATATTCCTGAAGTTTGTAACTAAATCCCAGGGGATCATTGGCTTTTATGAATCCTGAGAATATAAACAACCCTCCAACCAGTACTCTTGCCACATGCGTAATCACAGGCAGTTTGGATATAAAGGTTGAAGTATTAATTAGCAACAAAAGAATAGCCAGGATAATACCAAGTGTGGTTTTACTGAAACAAGGAGGGCATACAAAGTAGAGCGTCAGGGCTAATGCGGCCGACCAGATAAAACGAAACACAGAGGAAGATAGAAATTTTTTCATATTGAATGGCTTAAGTAAAATTTAAAGTTAGAACAGCAAACGAGGACCTGAAACCGCCTTAATTATTTTTAACGTTTACTTCAGAAAGACGAATCAGAGCAAAAACGGAATAATTGATCATGTCCATATAATTGGCATCAACCCCTTCTGAAATAGTGGTTTTACCTTCATTGTCTTCAATTTGTTTGACCCTGAATATTTTCATCAGGATCAAATCGGTAAGCGATGACACCCTCATATCTCTCCATGCCTCACCATAATCGTGGTTTTTATCTTCCATGAGTTTTTTTGTGGCTGTCAGGTATTTGTTATACAAGGTTTCTACTTCAGCTGCCGGCAAATCCATACGTTTGTCGTGTATCAGTTCTAACTGAATCAAAGCAATTAAGCAATAATTAATGATGCCGATGTATTCACCCCGAATGTCGTCACTTACCTTTTGACTGCCTTTTTCTTCAATACTTTTTATTCTCTGGGCCTTAATAAAAATCTGATCAGTAAGTGAAGCCAAACGAAGATTTCTCCAGGCCGTGCCATAATCGTGCATTTTCTTTAAAAAGATATCTTTGCAAACAGCAGTGGCCTTATCGTATTGACTGGAGGTGTTGGACATAAATTATGACAAATATAAGTAACGAAAATACAGCATTTGCCTTACAAGCCGGAGATAAATTACTAACTTTTGATAAGCCCTTGGTAATGGGCATTATCAACCTCACGCCGGATAGTTTTTATGACGGCGGGCGTTACGGCAACATTAAGGCCGTGATGCAGGATGCTGAAGAAAAAATCAGGCAAGGTGCTGACATTCTTGATTTGGGTGCCAGTTCTTCACGACCCGGTGCTGTTGAAATTACAGAACAAGAAGAATGGAGCCGGTTAAAACCTGCCTTATTGGAACTACGGAAACAATTTCCGTTTTGTGTGATCAGTGTAGATACCTATCGGGCAGGGATTGCGGAAAAAAGCGCAGCCGCCGGCGCTAACATGATTAACGATATTAGTGGTGGCAGCATGGATGCTGATATGTTCAAAACAATGGCACAATTACAATTGCCCTATGTTTTGATGCACATGAAAGGCCAACCCCAAACCATGCAGATCCAACCTGAATACAAGGATGTTGTGGAGGAGGTGAAAACATTCTTCGAATCAAAAATTGCAGGCTTGCGCCAACATGGTTTTAATAAAATCATACTGGACCCCGGATTCGGATTTGGAAAAAATACTGCTCACAACTTTCAATTACTAAAAAACCTCAGTAAGTTCTCTGAACTGGGTTATCCCCTGCTTGCCGGCCTCTCAAGAAAAAGCATGATCAATAAAGTCATCGGCACCAACCCGGTAACTGCTTTGAACGGCACCAGCGTGTTAAACAGTCTTGCACTCATGAACGGTGCCAACTTACTGAGAGTGCACGATGTGCAGGAAGCCAAACAGGCTATAGCTCTTGTATCGTATTATAAATTAGCTTAATTTTAATCGTGCTTGTGTTGCGCCCATATTTCAAACCCTTACTCGTTCTATGTTTTTTCTTGTTATTAAGTTTCAGGCAAGGACCTCAGGCATATAAATTAGCAGTATTAAAATACAATGGCGGCGGAGACTGGTATGCCAATTTGGATACGTCCCTACCCAATCTCATTAAATTTTGCAACGAACAACTAAAAACAGGCATCCATCCCGAACAAGCCATTGTTGAAGCAGGCAGTCCTGAACTGTTCAATTACCCTTTCATTCACATGACCGGGCACGGCAATGTGATTTTTTCTGCACAAGAGGCTGAAAACTTAAGAAAATACCTGATGGCAGGGGGCTTTTTACACATCAGTGATAATTATGGCATGAACGATTTTATTCGTCCCCAGCTTAAAAAAATCTTTCCTGAGTTGGATTTGGTAGAAATCCCATTCTCTCATCCGGTGTACCACCAAAAATTTGATTTTCCCAACGGACTACCTAAGGTGCATGAGCACGACAACAAACCTCCTCAAGGCTTTGGTTTAATTTACAAAGGCCGGCTGGTGTGTTTTTACGATTTTGAATGCGATCTTGGTGACGGCTGGGAAAGCCCGGAGGTTCATAACGACAGCCCCGAGGCCAGACAAAAGGCCCTGAGAATGGGGGCGAATTTAATTTCCTATGCGTTTACGGGGTATGAGAAAAAATAAAGGTATATTTTTTCTTTGGCTTCTTTTGAGTTCACTTAGCATCGCCAAGGCTCAGGATAAATCTTTACCCACCACCATAAAAGCATTAGGCGTAGAATACAGCATGGTGTATTCCCCGCATTTGTTTGTTGCGAATTTGGCGGGAATAGGTTTCCAATACAAAAACGTTTTGTTAGGAACTGGTTATTGTTTAGCCCTGAACATTAATCCTTCTGAAAAAGATCAGGAAAATTACAGCTCTTACAGCAATTACCAAGGTGTGTATTTAAATATTGGCTATTTGTTTCGCAACTCACATCTTATGCGTTTAGCCCCCTATTTATTAAATCAATACACAGAGGGTAACGGCATCATTGAAAGTAGTTCAGATTCCAAATGGGGCACAAGTGCTAGTTACACTGCAAAGGATGTTAACCGCATTGATTTGTATGCCGGCATGAAACTGGATTTTAGGGTAAGCAAACGTTTCAGTGCGAACGTGGGTGTATTCATTAAGTATTGCTCCATTGTTAAAACTACAAATGAGTATACCTGGCATGCTCCCTCTGTGCTAAGCGATCCGGATTCCGGAGCAGGATCAACAGTTACCACCGAAACGGAATGGCTTGATTATAAAAACTTCTATGATGCCATTAGTCCGAGTGTTGGGTTGAGGTACTATTTTTTTGTGAAGTAATGCTTAATCTAAAAATTTGCACAACATGAAACTGCAACTATTCCTTTTGGTCAAAACCAATTTGAACTGGCTCATCACTGTTTTGCTGGTTATTACTCAAACTTTAAGCGCTCAGAAAACAGAAGTGCCTGCAAAGCCAAAACCCAGTTGGAGTTTGATGTATTTCACCATCTATGATCATGAAATTGCTTCTTACCACAGTTTAGGAATTGGCATCGAAACAAAGGATGTTCGTATCAATGCCGGTTTTACCTTCTGTAACAATGAGCTATGGAACAGTTTCAATTACAAACAAGATGCATACAACTATTTTAATTCAGGAAACGCATACGGTGCCTTTTTGAATCCTGAAATCAATTTTTTAAAGCTTGGAAAACATTTTAAACTCTCAGTGAATGGTCTTCTGAATTATACGAATATGAAATTAAGTTATTCAAACAGAGGCATTGACACTACTGGCGCATTTGTCGGTTATTCAGGAAAACAAAACTCCAATACATTTCAATTTTACTATGGTTTAAATGCCAATTTTTATATAACCAAACACCTTTCATTGGGAGCAGGAGTATTGGCTAAACTTTTTGCTTTCTATATAGGTCGCAGTGAATCTACCAATCTGAGTAACGGCAAAACAGACGATTATTATTTCAGGTCCTCCGAACTGGTTTCTTTAAATGACCCTCTTGTCCCTTATTCTCGCTGGATCTACCCTACTGCATTCATCCGTTATCAAATTCAATTTAAACGCTGAGCATTTTGTTCCTAACTTCAGGTATATGAGGTGCACTGTTTTTCTTCTGATACTTTTCACCTTAAACCTCCACTCCCAGCATTTTCTTATCCAAGGTAAAGTAAGCGGCAAAAACGAAAGTTTGCCTTTTGCTTCTATCCTTATTAAAGGAAAAAACACCGGCACCAGTGCTAACCAGGAAGGACACTACTCTTTAGAATTAAGCAAGGGCACCTATACTCTGGTGTTTCAATACATTGGTTATAAAAGCAAATCAATACCAGTAGAACTTAATAAAAACATCCAGCTGGATGTTGAGTTACAGTTGGATGGTATTTCGCTGAACGAAATTACCATCCTTGCCGGTGAAGATCCCGCTTATCCTATCATGCGTGAAGCCATAAAAAAAAGAGCGTATTACCTGAGCCAAGTGAAAACCTACAGTTGCCAAACCTATGTTAAAGGCATGCAGAGGTTAAAAAGCATCCCGGAACAATTGCGTAAACTCGTTCAAATGCAGAGTGGTGAAAAGTTGGACTCGAGTCAGCTCGGTATCCTCTACCTCAGTGAAAGCGAAAGCCGATATTATTTCTCTTATCCTGATAAACAAAAAGAGATTTTGTTCAGCAGTAAGATAAGCGGAGCCAGTCAGGGCTTTAGCTTTAATCAATTTAATCAGATGCGTTTTGAATTCAACGAAAATTTGGTAAACATCAAAGGTCTTGCTGAACGCCCGATTGTATCTCCCCTGCATCACAACGCTACCTGGTATTACAAATTCCGGTTGATGGGCAGCTTTGAAGAAGGGGGCAGGTTGACGCACAAAATCTACATTCAACCTAAACAAGCCAGCAATCCCTGTTTTGAAGGGGTTATCTATATCCAAGATCAAAACTGGCGACTCTGTGGTCTTGATCTGATGCTGACAAAAACCCAGAAGATAAAATTTTTAGATACCCTGCACATGCGGCAGATCTTTGCGCCGGTGTCAGGCGACAGCATTTGGTTGCCGGTGAGCCATAACATTTCGTTTAATTTTAAATTCATGGGCATTGTTGGCGACGGATACGGACATGCGAGTGTAAAAGCGTTTGAAATGAATCCCGTTTTGAGTCCGGATTTTTTTGGAAATGAACTATTAAAAATTGAAGATAACGCTAATAAAAAGGATAGTGCTTACTGGAGCAAACAGCGATCCATTCCACTTACTGAAGAGGAAAAAAAGGATTATAGAAAAAAGGACAGTCTGGAGCTGGTGGCTTCTGATCCCAAATACCAAGATTCAGTGGATCGTGTGCGTAACCGCTTTCGTTTGGCGAACCTGTTTTTTGGTTACACCTACCAATCCTCTAAAAACAGGTTAAACATCAACAGTCCGGGCATAATCAGCAGCGGTATTCAATACAACACAGTTGAAGGAGTTAACCTGAATTATGTTTTTACTTTGAATAAAAGTTTTGAAGATGAACGCATCAAACGTTTGAATGGAAAAGTACGATATGGTTTCAGCAATGCTCTTTGGGGAGGCGAATTGGGCTACAATTATTTTTACAACCCGAAAAAATTCTCCCGGTACGGATTTAAGGTGAAGTCTATTGTTGAACAATTTAACATGGCCGATCCGATTACGCCCATTGTCAATTCCCTTTACACCCTTTTTATGAACGAAAACTACATGAAACTCTTTAAAGAGAGCGCTGTGGAAGGGAGCTATTTTTCAGAAGTCAGCAATGGGGTGTTTTTTAATGCTGTGGTAAAATATGCTCAAAGGGATCCATTAAAAAACACGGCTGATTATTTGTGGGTGGATGATAAAACCCAACTGTTTAGCAGTAATGATCCTTTGCATCCAACCACAGATGATTCTGCATTTATCAGCAACAGGGCTTTCACCACTGAATTGTCATTTTCTTTTCGGTTTAGGCAAAAATACATTTCAAGGCCCAATCAAAAGGTGATTATGGGCAGTAAATACCCGCGTCTTAATTTAAGTTACAAAAAGGCCATTCCCATACTACAAACGCAAACGAAATACGATTTACTAAGCCTGATGGTATACGACGATGTGAGCCTGGGGTTGTTTGGTAAACTGGGCTATCGTTTAAGGGGGGGTGGTTTTATTGGGTCCAACACCATGTTTTTTATGGACCACAAACATTTTTTAGGTAACCAAACCATTTTCAACACCAACGATTACCTCAACAGTTATCGGCTATTACCTTATTATGACTTTAGCGCAGATCAATGGTATGCTGAAGCCCACGCGGAGCACCATTTCAATGGATTTATTTTTAATGCTATTCCACTTGTTAAAAAACTCAAAGCCCAGGAAGTGGTGGGCGCCCATTTTCTCTTCAACAACAAACTGGAACAATATTACGAAATCAATTTTGCCATTGAGAACATATTTGGTTTTATGCGCATCGATTATGTGCTGGCCTATGGCCTGAACAACAAGGTAAGGTCGGGTTTTACGATAGGGATCAACTCAAGACTATAAATACGTATAACAACTGTGACAGGCAAGTCATGTTGAAAAAGCTAACTTGTTTTAGAATGACTAAGCATATTGCGTGAATTTTCGTAAATTAGTTCATGCGTTCGAAGTTTCTCTTTGGTTTGTGTTGCAGTTTTTTGTGTTGCACGGCAAGCGCGCAAAAGTCGAGCACCGACCCCCAGTTTGAGGCACAGGTATTTGGCGGTAAGTCGCAACTGGAGCAGGTAGTGCAAACTCAGCTTAACCTGCCTAAACAACTCCTTAACGCAGGCTTTAAAACTGATTTTATTGCCTTTTTTGATCTTGATTCCTCCGGACATGCGCTGAACATCAAATACGAGGGACAGGTTCCATTGGCTTTGAGCAAAGAAATGGACAGGCTGTTTCAGTTTTTCAAATTCAAACTCACATTAAATCTGCCCAATGAATCCAGACCTTACTTTTTAAAATTCTCTCTCAGTTACGACAAATACAAAAACTACATTAAACAAAAATCAAAATTCAACCTCAAAACATCTGAACCTGCCGACAGCAGTTTTGTGCTTTACGCACGAGCCGATCGTTCTCCGGAATTTTATAAAAACGGAGACGAGGGTTTTAATGATTATGTTCTTACAGAAATTGAGTATCCCCGACTGGCTATCGAAAAATCGATTGAAGGCACAGTGATTATTGAGTTTATTGTTGAAACCAATGGTTTTGTCACTGGAATTGAAACAAAGAAAGGAGTGAATGGAGGTTGTTCTGAAGAAGCTATTCGCCTAATTAAAAACACCCGTTGGAAACCTGCTCTGATCAATGGAAAACGGGTACGTTACAAAATGACGGCTCCCATCACGTTTAGCTTAAGAAATGTCAACAAAAGTTACGAATCTTCTAATGCTACCTTCGGTCAGTAGATACTGGCCTTAGTTAAAAAGTCGGGAATATACCTTTAGCGCTTTGTTTTCAGCCATCCGCATTTTTTTTATGTCGTTTGCAGATTTGTCCTTATACCCGCAAAGGTGAAGCACTCCATGTACCATTACCCGTTTTACTTCTTCTTCAAAAGGAATATCGAGTTTTACCGCGTTTTCTTTTACTCTGTCGATACTGATCAAAATGTCGGCATTCAACCAGTTGCCTTCGTTGTTATGAAAGGTGATGATATCGGTATAGGTATCGTGTTTTAAAAAACGTTTATTTTGATCAAGTACAAATTCATCAGACGCAAATAAAAAATTGATTGAACCTACGCGCCTTTTTTCAGACTGTATCACATGTTCAAGCCATTGTTTAATGCGGGTCTTGTGTTTGAGAACAAATTTGATTTCTAAATTTTGAAAGGTAATTGCCATTTAAAACTCCTCCCTTTCCACTACCAATTGTGGAAGTTCGTTATTGTTATGTTTTCTAATGAACGCTTCGGTTAGGGGCATAACTTGTTTAAACTCCTGCAAAGCACCTTGGTATTTTTTTTGTTGTTCAAGCATCACACTGCTGAGTTCGTTGCCAGCCATTTGCTCTAATTCCAAGGCTCTTGGCAAATCCTGTTCGCTGATTAGGAATTTACGGCAATCGTTCCTGAGTTTGTTTATCTGCACGTGTATCCATCCTGCACGTTGTAAGAGTGTGGTTCTGTTTTTTGAATAAACCACCAGAGTTGTTCCACTTAGAAAAAAACGCTGGATGGTTTCTGCCTCCGTTGGCGACAAGGTATCATTGGCCTGCGTTTTTATAAACAAGCGATACGTTGTGTAGCGTTCGATGGCCTTTTGAAGTTGTACCGTGTCGGTATTCAGCATCTCTTTATAGGCCAAACTCATGGCGCCTTCCAAACTATCAAGCTGCTTCACACTTTTTTCATATACTTGAGCATTGGTGCAGGATAAAAAAAATCCGGCAATACACAACGCCACTCCGTATACAAACAACTTACTCATTAATTGATGATGTCGAAGCCACAGTATGGTACCAGTACTTTTGGAATTCGAATACCTGTTTCGGTTTGGTTGTTTTCAAGTAAAGCGGCAACTATTCTTGGCAAGGCCAGGGCACTTCCGTTTAAACTGTGAGCCAATTGCGTTTTCCCTTTCTCGTTACGAAAGCGGCATTTTAAACGATTGGTTTGAAAAGTTTCAAAGTTACTCACACTGCTCACTTCAAGCCAGCGTTGTTGTGCAGCACTGTAAACTTCCATATCATAGGTAAGCGCACTGGCAAAACTCATATCGCCCCCGCAAAGCTTTAAGGTTCTGAACGGCAGCTCCAATTCAGCAAGCAAAGAAGCAACATAATTTCTCATGTCTTCAAGCACTTCATAACTCTTATCGGGATGTGCTATCTGCACAATCTCCACTTTATCGAATTGGTGTAAACGGTTTAATCCGCGCACATCCTTACCGTAACTCCCGGCTTCGCGACGAAAACACGGAGTATAACCACAATTTTTGATTGGAAGGTCTTCCTCTTTCAGAATAACGTCTCTGTAAATATTGGTAATGGGCACTTCTGCTGTGGGAATCAGATAAAGATTATCGAGTCCCACATGGTACATTTGACCTTCTTTATCAGGGAGTTGCCCGGTGCCGTAGCCACTGTCTTCATTCACTACAATAGGAGGTTGGATTTCACGGTAACCGGCCGCTATAGCTCTGTCGAGAAAAAAATTGATCAAGGCACGTTGTAATCTTGCTCCTTTGCCTTTGTAAACAGGGAAACCGGCTCCACTCAGTTTAACGCCCAATTCAAAATCTATGATATCGTATTTAGTGGTAAGTTCCCAATGCGGGAGGGCTTTATCGTGAAGTTTTGGAATGCTGCCTTGTTCAAATACGACTGCGTTATCGTTGGCAGAAGTACCTGGCGGAACGGAAAGGTGTGCTGTGTTAGGTAAGGTAATGAGGAGATTGTAGATTTCCTGTTCGATGATCAATTGCTGCTCATCGAGTTCCTTTTCACGGTTTTTTAGTTCAAGCGTTTTTTCTTTCAGCACTGCCGCTTCTTCCTTTTTACCGGCCTTCATCAATTCTCCAATCTGACGTGCGATAGCATTGGCTTCTGCCTTGGTATCGTCGCCGGATTTTTGTGCGGCTTTTCTTTTCTCGTCCAACTGAATCGCCTGCTCAACAAGCGCCTTCGCGTTTTTTACATTTTTAAGTTCCAGGCGTTTTATAACGTCGGCTGTGTTTTCTCTGAGTGAAGCAATTTGCAACATAATACTGGTGTGGTGTTTGAGGGCTTAAAGTTAGTTTTACTGACTGGGTTTACAAGTATCAAGGACCTTTAAAAACAGGAAAAGCCCACCGTTTTCACGGAGGGCTCCTTTTCCTTTGAAAACTTGATTACGCTTCAACCGGAATAACCGATACATACGAACGGTCGTTCCTTTTTTTCTTGAACTCCACTTTTCCGTCTACAAGAGCAAAAAGGGTATGGTCTTTTCCCATCCCTACGTTCTCTCCGGCGTTGTGTTTGGTTCCGCGTTGACGTACAATGATATTTCCGGCAATACAAGTTTGACCGCCAAAAATTTTGATGCCTAAACGTTTACTGTGCGAGTCGCGACCGTTGTCGGATGAACCCGCGCCTTTTTTGTGTGCCATTGTTGTTTATTTTATGAGTCCTTACGGATTCGGTATTAATCTTCTTTTTTCTTGGTGGTTTTTTTAGCGGCGGCTTTTTTAGGAGCAGCCTTTTTTGCGGCGGCTTTTTTAGGCGCGGCCTTTTTCACCGGAGCTGCTGCTTCTTCAGATACAGCTTCAACAGCTGGTTTTCCTGCTTTCACGCGTTCCTTTTTCACATACACCAATTCGTCTTTCAAGGATTCGCCTTTTGGCAACACTCCTTGAATCAGAATTTGAGTGAAACTTTGACGGTGGTTATTCCATTTCTGATAACCTTTGCGTCTTTTTTTCTTGAATACAATCACCTTATCTCCTTTAAGATGATTGATAACGGTGGCGGCCACACGGGCTCCTTCCACGGTAGGGTTACCAACCGAAACTTTTTCGCCGTTCCCGATCAGGAGAACTTTGTCGAATTCCAGTTTTGCACCCTCATTAGCCTCCAGGCGGTGAACGTATACTTTGTTTCCACGTTCCACTTTGAATTGTTGCCCGGCTATTTCTACGATTGCGTACATTGAACTTGGGTTTTAATGTGAATAAATTCCTTTAAAAAGGGAGGCAAATATAGGCATAAATTGATAAACCACCAACTTTTAATCGCGGTTCAGCAGATATACACTAAAAATCAATATCAGAACGCAGGCAATTTGGGAGAAATTAACGCTCTCCCCGTCTAAAATTCCCCAAAACAAGGCAACAATCGGAATCAGGTACGTGCAGGAGGAGGCAAACACCGTTCCTGCTTTATTAATGAGGTAATTGTATGCAATCACCGAAAGTGCTGAGCCCACTATTCCCAAAACAGCCGTGTATAACAAAGAACTGAGGGCCCGGGGATGTTCGGACAGATGAAGCTTAAAGTCAGTAAAAAACAACAGATAAATCAGGGCCAGGGGGCCAATTAAGGAAAATGCCCAGGCCGTGGTACCTAAGGGTTTTAGTTGCGACAGGTACTTTCGAATGACATTCACACTGATGGCATAACAAATTGTAGCGATGACAACCAAAAAACCAAATTGAAAATTTCTAAACAAGTCGGGAACTTTATCAAAAAGGATGAGTCCAATGGCTGATATCAATCCCAATGCAAGCCCCAAAAACTGATGCCGGGAGACTTTGATTTTCAGCCATATCATCGATAAAATGATTGTAAACACTGGTGTGAGGGCATTAAGCATTCCGGCTAAAGCACTGCTGATTCTTGTTTCGGCCATGGTGAATAAAAAAGCCGGGATCAGGCTGCCAAATACGCCGGTGAGCACCAGTCCCTTAATCTGAGCGCGGTAGACTTTGGTAAAATTTTTAATGAACACCGGCAGAAGCACCAAAAAGGCCATGGATAGACGGAGGGCTGCAACTTCATCACTGCTGAAGGCTTCCAATCCTCTTTTCATAAGAATAAAAGAGCTTCCCCAGGTAAGGGATAAGGCCAGCAATAATACCCAGGCCAGGGATGTTTTTTTCACGCAATCAAAAATACAGTTTACTACTATTCAGAACACCAGGTGGCCGGTCAAGTTGTTACTTTTTCTGAAAAGAAACCTAACTAATGCACTTGTATTTCTAACTTTGGCGCAAAAAAAAATGAAAATTGCAGTGGTTGGTGCTACCGGTTTGGTAGGGACAAAAATGTTGGAAGTGCTCGAAGAAAGAAATTTTCCGGTATCTGAACTGATACCAGTTGCTTCTGAACGCTCAGTAGGAAAAGAACTCCGATTTAAAGGCAAACCTTATAAGGTGCATTCCATGAATGATGTCATTGCCGCTAAACCTCAAATCGCTTTATTTTCAGCCGGAGGAGGCACCTCCACTGAATGGGCACCAAAATTTGCCGAAGCCGGAATTACAGTAATAGATAACTCTTCAGCCTGGAGAATGGACCCAAACAAAAAACTGGTTGTTCCTGAAGTAAATGCCTCCGTGCTGCAATCTACCGACAAAATCATCGCCAACCCCAACTGTTCAACAATTCAGATGGTAGTGGTTCTTCAACCACTTCATAAAAAATACAAAATCAAACGTGTAGTGGTGTCTACTTACCAAAGCGTTACAGGCACAGGCGTTAAAGCGGTGAACCAATTGATGAACGAACGCAAAAACGGATACAGCGATGAAATGGCCTACAAATACAAAATAGACCTCAATGTAATTCCTCAAATTGATGTGTTTATGGAAAACGGCTACACCAAGGAGGAAATGAAAATGGTGAACGAAACCAAAAAAATCATGGGCGACACCTCCATTGCGCTTACTGCTACTACCGTGCGAATACCGGTAATGGGCGGCCACAGTGAAAGCGTGAACATTGAATTTGAGAATGATTTTGACTTGAATGATGTCAAAACCCTGTTAACTAATTCCCCAGGCGTGGTTGTTCAGGACGACATTCAGAACCAGGTATACCCAATGCCAATGAACGCCCACAACTTAGATGAGGTATTTGTTGGCCGTATCCGCCGCGACGAATCGCAAGCCAACAGCCTTAATCTTTGGATTGTTTCAGACAATCTGAGGAAAGGCGCTGCCACCAATGCCGTTCAAATTGCAGAATATTTGCTAAAAAACAAACTCGTGTAAGCAGCTTTGGATAGGCCACATTCGGTGCTATACACAAGGCTTTAGTACATACGAATTTCGGGCGTTTTTAGGCGTTTTTCCAACTGAATCCCAACCTTTTGCGCTTGGTTATTGTTGTTAATTTTTGGGGCAGCTTCGGTCTTCACTAAGCTCATAGAATTTTCATGTTCTGGTTTTTAATTTTAACTTGGTGGCATGGTAACACGACCGTTTAATTTTAAAAAATGGATTGACGATAACCGTCATCTGTTAAAGCCACCGGTAAACAACAAGGTGGTATATCAGGATACCGAATTTATCGTTATGGTTGTTGGTGGTCCCAATTCCAGAAAAGACTATCATTACAATGAAAGCGAAGAGTTTTTTTACCAGCTGGAGGGAGATGTCGTTGTTCAGATACAAGAAAACGGCAAGGCAGTTGAAGTGCCCATTAAGGAAGGAGACATCTTTTTATTGCCTCCCAAAGTGCCTCATAACCCCAGGCGTTTTGCCAATACCATTGGCCTGGTAATGGAACGAAAAAGGCGAGCGGATGAAAAGGATGGCTTACTTTGGTTTTGCGAAAAATGCAACGCCAAACTGCATGAAGTGTACTTTACTTTGGAGAATATACAGACCCAATTTCAAACAGAATTCAAAAAGTTTTATGGTGACCAAAACCTCAGAACTTGTAAGTCCTGTGGGCATGTGATGGAACCCCCACCAGTAGTTTCCTGAGCGATTTCTGTCAGACGGTAGAAATAGTGAGTAAAACGGGGTATTGGATGATTTAAATGTCCTTGCTTTTACATTCCGATTTTATAAATTTGTTATCTAAGCATACCCTATGCGCACTGCCTATTTTTGGATTATTGGTTTTCTCCTTTTGAGTGCAAGTTTTCGTGCACAAGTAAACGGTTTGGAAATTGATCCTGTGAAGGAAAAAATGTACACCCCATACATGCTTTGGAGGCATCAGGGTGCCGAAGGTTTGGCGGAGTTCAAAAAAAATAAACCTTATGAGTACCTCAAGGAGGTATGGTATTATTCTGAATCCTTTTACATTAAACGCAATCACTTAAAAACGGGTGAAACCCTCGATCCATCAATTATAGATGTGAGTCGTTTTGAGTATTTGAGACAAGCGGATACAGAAAGAATAGTGGAATTGCCCGGGTTTAAAGATGTGATTGTGCTTTTGCCAACAAACAAATTGATTTATAAACCGTAAAGTGAATTCTCCTTTTTTTCATAAGCTGTTCTTTACCCTGTTGTTTGGCTTTGCTTTTGTTTTGTCCTATTCTCAAAACAACCCAAGCCCTGCGCCTTATTGCAATGGCGGCTATACCAGTGGTAACTGTCTACAGGGTGGTCCAACCAACTCACCGGGGAATTCTGTGAATGATTTTATCGACAATTTTATTACATCCGGTGCCAATACCAACATCAGTAACACCAATTCAGGTTGCAATGGCAATCCCAACAATTACGCCAATTACTGTAACCATTACCTTTCGGTATCCCCCGGGCAGGTGATTACCTGTAGCATACAATCGGGTATTACATTTGCACAGGGGTTTGCCATATTTATTGACTGGAATCAGGACAATATTTTTAATATGCCCGCCGAACAAGTTGCGGCAACTACGAATGTTCCTGGAGCTGCCACCTGGACGGTAATGACCTTTACAGTTCCGCCCTTGCAAGCTAATGGCGTTTACCGAATGCGTGTTCGTTGCGCCTGGGCAACAGCTGGCACAGCGATCACCCCATGTGGCACTTTTGGTTTCGGAGAAACGGAAGATTATTCCATATACATCGGTCCAATTCCACCGAATGTTGGTCCGGCAACCGCCACCTTGTCGGCCAATAGTCCATTGTGCGCGGGTCAAACATTAAGTTTGGTGGCTGTGAGTAGTCCATCAACGGGTTTAACCTATACCTGGACTGGGCCGAACAGTTATTCCAGTACACTTCAAAATCCTATAATCTCTAATGCCCCTCCCTCCGCCAGCGGCATTTATACGATGAACACCAGTGGCAACTGCCCCTCCTCCAAAACTATTGCTATTACTGTGGTGCCATTCCCAACCTTTTCAATCACACCTTCTAATCCTGTCATCTGCCAGGGTGGGAGCGTAAATGCTTCGGTTAGTTTTTCACCTGTAACCAACCCTTCACTCTACTCTTACACCTGGTCACCTAGCCCTGGTTTTGGGATTTTTAATACCAACCAGCCAAATACCATCATCATGCCTCCGCTGATTGCCAATACGCAGTCGGTTATCATCTATACTTTGAGTGTTTCGCGTACCATTCACCCATGCCCGTCAACAAACACCATGGCCTTAACCATCAATAATCCCTTAACGCCTACACTCAACATTCCCCCTCCGCTATGTAACACAGCTGCAGCGTTTATGCTGAATGCCACGCCCGGTGGGGGCACCTGGAGTGCCAACCCTGCAGTAAGTGGCCCGGGGTCTTTCAGTCCGGCTTTAGCCCCAATTGGCACCAGCACCTTGTTTTATGCTGTTTCGGTAGGTGCCTGTACTGTTGGAAATTCCGGAACTATTTCGGTATCCCAGTTTATTACCCCTGCTTTAAGTTCTAACCCCTCCACGCTTTGTGTGCAGGATCAGCCGTTTAACCTGATGGGCATAGTTCAAAACACCACCAATGGTGTGTGGACAGGGCCTTCTGTTTCCAATGGCAGCTTTATTCCCACCGGCCTGCCAACTGGCCAGTATCCGCTTACTTACAGTACCCAATCTACCCCTATACTTAGTGTTTGCCCGGCCTCAACGGTGTATCTGATGAATGTGTTTAATCCACCCACACCGGTTATCAGCCCAATTACACCAAAATGCA
>JBPOHJ010000048.1:0-1632 GCA_052035725.1 Bacteroidota bacterium
CATTCTTTTGCCAGCCTTTTTTTCTTTCTTTTCTTTCTTTGCCATAATTGATTGTTTTAAAAACAGTTGTAGGTACAAAGTAAATAATTAAATATTAATAATTCAAGATTTTCCTGTACATTTGCCTGGCAATTACAAATTTCGTAGGTATATAGGTGTAACAACAGATCGAATCATTAGTTATGGCAAGCATTTTAATAACAGGAGCAAGCGGATTTATTGGGAGTTTTATTGTAGAAGAGGCTTTAAGGCGTCGTTTTTCGGTATGGGCAGGCGTTCGTGCATCTAGTAGCAAGAAGTATTTGAGCGATGAGAAGGTGCAATTCCTTGAACTGAACTTTGCTCACCCTCATGCGTTGAGAGCCCAACTCGCAGAGCATCAAAAAACACGTGGAAAATTTGATTACATTGTGCACTGTGCCGGAGTAACCAAATGCAAAGACAAACAGGAGTTTGACCGGGTCAACTACCTTCAAACAAAATCATTTGTTGATTTGCTGGGAGAGCTCGAGATGGTTCCGAAACAGTTTATCTACCTGAGTACGCTCAGTGTTTACGGTCCTGTGCGCGAGCATGACTATTCGCCTATACGAGACAGTGACACGCCCGCACCCAATACCGCTTATGGATTAAGTAAACTGAAAGCCGAACGTTACATTCAACGTATTCCGGGATTTCCCTATGTTATTTATCGACCGACGGGCGTTTACGGACCCCGTGAAACCGATTATTTTCTTATGGCAAAGTCCATTCAAAGCCATTTAGACTTCTCTGTTGGGTTTCGCCGACAGGACATTACTTTTATTTATGTTAAAGATATTGTACAAGCCATCTTTTTAGGCATCGAGAAAGAGATCTCGGGTCGTGCCTATTTTTTGGCGGATGGAAAGGTGTATCAAAGCCGCACTTTCTCCGATTTGATTCAAAAAGAGTTAGGGAGTCCGTTTGTTATCCATTTGAAATGCCCGTTAATTGTTTTAAAAGCTATATCTTTGCTGGCCGAATTCGCAGCGAGTCTTTTTGGGAAGAGTAGCACACTGAATTCGGACAAATATAAGATAATGAAACAAAGAAACTGGCAATGCGACACAGCTCCTGTTATCGATGAGTTGGGATTCACCCCCCAATACGATTTGGAGAGAGGTGTAAAAGAGACCATTGCCTGGTATAAAAAAGAAGGATGGCTTTAGATTTATTTAAGCGCGTAGAGAGCCGCAAGGGCTTGTTTGCCGTAGAGAAGGTTACGTTGATATACAACTTGTTGACCTCGATATTGATTTTATTTATGTTTCAGAAGCTGGATCATCCCGGGCGTATGCTGTTGGATCGAGCCATGATTGCCGGCATGACCTTTTCGCTGATGTACCTGTATCGCCTGGCTCCGTGTAAGTTCTCTGCCTTTGTACGTATTGCCATTCAGATGAGTCTTCTTTCGTATTGGTACCCCGATACGTATGAGTTTAATCGCTTTTTCCCCAATTTAGATCACCTGTTTGCTGCAGCCGAACAGTGGATGTTTAATGGACAACCTGCCATTTGGTTTTGTCAATCCATGCCCCACATGTGGGTAAGTGAAGCCTTTAACATGGGCTATTTCGCCTATTATCCGATGATCTTAATTGTGACGATGTT
>JBPOHJ010000038.1:0-70114 GCA_052035725.1 Bacteroidota bacterium
TAAAGAGAAAAAAGTGCTGTTCGATGGTAAAGCGAAATTAATGCGGTGCAGCAATGATAGCGCCATCTTTTACACTGACGACATTTTTAAGGGACGTTTCTATTCTGTGTTCAATTTTTCAAATAACACTTATGCTGAGGTAAAGGATTTGTTGTTCAAAACCAAATACGGACGTGATGTGGAATTTGACAAAAGCACCAAACCTTTCAAACTCTTGTATTTTCCAAATGGTAAACCAAGGGTGCAATTGATTAGCGACGCCGGTTTTGGTCAGGTGAACGAGAAAGATAGCTACGTGCCTGATCCGCCTTTGGTATGGATAGATAACGACAATTTTATGTTTTGTCACTTCAATGCAGGCAACACAGAAGTAAAGTTTATAAAGGTAAATGTTGATACCAAAAAAACAGAACAAATTGGCAGTCTCGATATCACAGGTGAATCCGGACTTGCTGAGATCCAAAGTTTAAATTCTGATCAGGTTATGTTTAAACTCGGAAACAAATACGTGTTTATTGATATGGAGTCAGGTACCATTTCTGAACAAGAGTACACAAAACCAATGAATGGATTTTCGTATAGCTGCAAGCCCGATCAAAAAGTTGGTCACACCATTAAACTTTATGGTAACGAAATAGGAAAATACCATTTCGATTCACAAAATTTTGTAGCCGGTACCAACGTGGCAGGGTTTGTGAGAGAAATGAAAATTGGGCAGGAAAGTTACCAGCAAGGGTTGATGGTATGGAACGCAACTCGAAAAAAATGGGAAGGCGTAGACGCTGAGGAAGTGCTAGCCTTGATTGGTTGGGTGAATAATTAAATCATATACACACTACCACATAAGTTTCAATTGCCAGCCTATTTAATACAATCACTAGTCGCAACATTTTGATGTTTGTTCATTCGAACAACTTACTTTTTTTGGATTTTTCTATAATTCAATCCAGGCTGATCCCTTACAAATGCCTATATTCTCAGAGGATAGTGTTTTTATCATAGCGCTAAACAACTGATGTTTCTGTCACCCAAAAACGTATAAACTAAAACAAACATGTCGGTTGAAAAATGGCAGTGTATAACACGGCTAAATTCATTACGTTCTAACATACAAGGCCGAATTACTGTATATTTGTTCCGCACTTCGGTTCTGCAAAGATGAAAAGGGAAAATGGTGAAAATCCATTGCTGTACCCGCAACTGTAAATCCTCGTGCTTTCGTTCCATTTAGCCACTGTTAACACGGGAAGGCGAACGAAAGAGGTAAGCCAGGAGACCTGCCGTAGTTGTTTAACCTAAACCCGGGAAAAGGTTCAATGGTGGCTTTAAGTAGTTCCTTTGGCTTCCGGGAGTGGGTGAAAAGATGGTTTGTTAGAAGACGGAAATGACAAAAACATGGTTCATAAGTATAATGTTGTACATTGGTACCGCAGTGGGGCAAACCTATCCGCCACCTGCAGGACATCCGGGTTCAACGGCAATTCATAAGGATAGTTCGGTGTTTGTAAATTGGGCCAGTGCTTGTTCTGTAATCAGAGGTTATATGGATTGTTCTAATCCCGCGTTAGGTTATGCCTCGGTGGGCGACAGCAGCATGGCGCTCGGAAAAGCAGGCGCCAACGGCGTAGTCAGTTTAGGTGATAGAGGCAGCGCAACCTGCAGCTTTCCCTTGCCCATTCGCGATGGTGCTGGGTACGACTTTGCTGTATTTGAGAATGGATTCGATAACTATTTTCTAGAATTGGCCATAGTAGAGGTAAGTAGCAACGGCACCGATTTTTTTGCGTTTCCTTCCCATTCTTTAACTGACACATTACTTCAAAAAGGGAGTTTCGATTCTTTAGATGCCACACAGCTAAACAATCTTGCAGGCAAATACCGTGGAGGGTTTGGCACACCATTTGATTTGCAGGAATTACAAGGACATGCGGCACTCAATACCCAGGCAGTTACGCATATTAGGGTGAGGGATGTGGTGGGTGCAATCAATAACCAATACGCCACCCGCGATGCCTTCAACAATAAAATTAATGACCCATGGCCAAGTCCTTTTCCATCGGGCGGGTTTGATTTGGATGCCATTGGTGTTATTCATCAAAATACGCAACTTCGGGTTGATGAGAGTGCCTATACCAACGAATTGGTAATTTACCCCAATCCAATTCAAGCAGGCGAATCACTTTATATTCAATCTAAGCTTAATATTAAACAAGCTCGTTTAACAAACGTCAACGGCGTTTCAATTCCTTTGCTGGTTGAAGGAACGAAAATCTCCTTGCCTCAATTGACCCCTGGAATTTACCATCTTGAACTGTTTTGCGGTGAAAGCTACTTCCACAATAAACTGGTTCTTCAAAATTGAAAAGGGTATTTTTGCGGGTAGACAAAACATGATCAATTCCTCTAATCAAAGCTTTGTGTCACGCTTCACAAGTCCGCTTGGGCTTGCTCTGATGTTTTTATTCTCTGTTATTCTTGTGTTAGTGATAACGCCCTTGTTCCAAAAGGGATCGTTCATCGATGCCATGTTATACAAAACAGTGGCATTTAACTATGCTATAGGGGAAGGTTCATTCTGGACAATGAAATATACCAATACCAGTATGACCTATTTCTGTGAGCAGCCTCCACTTTATCTGTATCTGCTTGGTAGTTTTTATGGTTTGTTTGGCTCACATTTTATGGTCGACCGTGTGTTTACTTTTTTACAGTTGTTGGTATTTCTTTACTATTTGTATCGAATAAGTCGAAAATTATTTAGTCCTGCTTTGCCATTTTTCCTGCTTAACCTTTTTTTATTGCTTTCAATTCAGGCAATATGCTGGAGTTTCGCTAATCAGGTGATTGAAACTTTGGTGCTAATGTTGGTGGCAATAGCTACCGATTTATTTCTGGGGTATTTGATCGAAAAAAAACCTGTTCAGGTTGTAGGGTTTGTTTTGGTTGTTTTTGCTTTATTCCTTGTAAAAGGGTTTCAATCATGTTTTATAATTCTGCTTCCTCTTGTTTACGCACTGCAGAATAGAAAAGACAAACCGGTTTTATGGTTTGCGCTTGTATCTTCCTTCTTTTTATTAACGCTTATTTTCTTGATTCTTGTTTTTTATCAGCCTTCTAAAAACTGGTTTCTCTGTTATTACAAAGCGCGATTGATTTTAACAATGAACGATGTTGGTGCTACAACCGATACGCACATGACAATTGTATGGCAGGCCTTTATGGAAACTATGGTGATTTGGTTACTGTTTTTGGTCTTATCTCTGTATGCCATTCTTAAAAGAAAATTCGCTCCAAAGTTGGTGTTTTTATCACCATTGAAGGACAAACTTGGAATTTCTTTACTGATGGTATGTATAGGAGGAACTTTACCGTTTGCAGTAAGTTTGGTTCAAAGGGGTTTTTATCTGGTGCCTGCTTATTTGAGTTTGACGCTTTTTCTCACCTATGTATATAAGTCACAATGGTTGGTTTTTATAGCATGGCTCGAGAGTTTGGCCAATCGTAAATGGATAAAGACGGCAGTTTCCATAGTATTCATCGCTTCAATTGTGTATTCACTCATGTTAGTGGGTGGATACAAGCGTGAGAAAGCACTGGCTCATGATCTTGAATTGATTACGCCTTTATTAAGAAATGAAAGCCTGGTTGGGATTAACTCAAATGTGTGGAACTATTTTAATTTGCACTCCTGTCTTTACATCCAAAAGAGGATCAGCCTTAGTGCCGATCCTGGTTTGAGTGGATTTGTAATTGTGTATAAGCACGAGGAACCACAATATGCAAATTCTGGGTTGGTAAAGATTAATCTGCCCACTCAAGAGCTCGATCTTTATTACAGAAAAGGAAATTAGCCGAAAGGCATTGCTTTATTTTTGGGCTGTTTGGTAATAAAACGCCGCGACAATCGAAAATAACAAATTGGGTGTCCAAACAGCCAGCAAAGGATGAGCAAATCCTGTTGTTGCAATGGTGGTGAACACATACATCAACATAATGTAAATACAACTTAGCAATAACCCAAGTGCAATCTGAAACCCAACACCTCCGCGCACTTTTCGTGATGAGACACAAAAACCAATGATGGTAAGAATAAATGTGGCAAAGGGAAAAGAACTGCGTTTGTACTGCTCTACCTCAAAAAACGGGATGAGGTTGGAGCCTTTGGCGCGCTCTTTTCTAATGTATTCTTTTAGCTCAAAGTAGGTCATGGTTTCAATTTTACTCTCATAGCGCCACATATCACCGGGACTAAACTCCAACTTGATGGATTTATTGGCACTGTGTTTTATTTGTTGTTTGTAAAGTGGTTTTTGATTTTTTAGTGTATCGAGCCGGTCCTGTACCATCAAGGTGCGTTCTTCCACATTGTGAAAATTCCATTCCTGTTTTAAACTGTCCCATTTCATGTTGTCGGCCTTGAGAAAATACACCTGTTTATTGTCAATCACATCTTCGAGGCTCACTTTAAATGCGGTGTTTAACTTGTTGTCAAAGCTTTCAAAATACAACATGCGGTGATCACCAATTTTTCGGTGAATATTGATCTCGTCAAAGTTGTATGTGTTGTTAAAATATTTGTCTTCAAATGCGATTTTAACCCTAAAGGCCCGTGGCAGGATAAAATGGTTGAGCGCTAAAGAAGACAATGAAAGTAAAAGGGCGCCGATGATGTATGGCCGCATGATGCGATTAAAGCTGGTGCCACTTGAGAGAATGGCAATAAATTCGGTTTGCTGGGCCAGTTTGGAGGTAAAAAAAATAACAGCAATGAAAGTGAAAAGCGGACTAAAATAATTGCCATAATATGGAATAAACATCAGGTAATAATCGAATACAATTTCTTTCAATGGAATTTCATCGCGACTCAGAGTTTGGATTTTATCCTTGATGTCAAAAACAATAAAGATCATCAGGATAAGCATGATGGAAAAGAAAAACGTGCTGAGAAAACGTTTTAGAATGTAACGGTCAAGTATGGTAAGCGCTCTCATCAGAGTCGTTGGCTAACTTGTTTCACCATTTTATTCTTCCAAGTCGAAAATTCGCCTTCCTTTATTTTTTGTCTGGCTTCTTTTACAAGCCAAAGGTAAAATCCCAGATTATGCACCGATGCAATTTGTGCAGCAAGCAATTCGTTGCACACCAGCAAATGCCTTAAGTAAGCTTTGGAATAAGTGCTGTCGACAAAACAGGGCCCATATGCATCCAAAGGTGAGAAATCATTTTTCCATTTTTCATTACGAATGTTGATGATCCCGTTTTGCGTGAAGAGAAGTCCATGCCTTGCATTACGGGTAGGCATTACACAATCGAACAGGTCAATTCCCAGTGCAATACATTCCAAAATATTGGCCGGGGTACCAACTCCCATAAGATAACGTGGTTTTTCTTTGGGTAAAATACCACAAACCAAATCGGTCATGGCATACATATCTTCGGCGGGTTCTCCAACACTTAAACCCCCAATTGCATTCGCGAAACAGTTTTTAGCAGCAATGTATTCAGCTGATTTTTTTCGTAACTCGGGGTATACGCTGCCTTGAACTATCGGCAACAGTTCCTGCTGGTAACCGTATTTTGCCTCGGTTGCATTGAACCGTTGAATACAACGATCGAGCCATTTGTGTGTGAGATCGAGTGATTTTTTGGCATACGGTAATTCGCAAGGGTAGGGTGTGCATTCATCAAAGGCCATAATAAAATCAGCGCCAATGCTTCGCTGAATATCCATTACACCTTCAGGGGAAAAAAAGTGACTGCTTCCGTCAATATGACTTTTAAATGTGGCGCCTTCTTCTTTTAGTTTACGCTGTGCTGCAAGTGAAAAAATTTGGTACCCACCGCTATCTGTTAATATGGGTCCGTTCCATGACATAAATTGATGTAAGCCACCCGCCTGTTCTAATACTTGTAGTCCGGGCCGGAGGTAGAGATGATACGTGTTGCCAAGAATAATCTCAGCTTTGATGTCTTCTTTTAATTCCCTCTGATGAACGGCTTTTACTGTTCCTGCAGTACCAACTGGCATAAAAATAGGCGTTTCAATGCTGCCATGATCGGTTTGGATTTTGCCTGCTCTTGCGGCCGATGAAGGATCGGTATGTTCTAATTCGAATTTCAAAATTCCTAAAGGTAAGATTATTTAAAAAATCAGCTTTTCAAATAACATTTTATGGCAATAGCAAACGGATGCAGGTAAGCGCTTCTTCAAAGGTGCTAAAAGTGTAGTCAGCCAGAGCAAAGTGTTTTTGGTGTATATGGTCGGGGTCGGGTACAGCAATCACTTGCATTTGTGCTGCTTTTGCCGCTATAACGCCGTTAATTGAATCCTCAATCACCAGGCATTTTTCGGGTTTGACCCCTAAGTTGTTTGCGCAGTGTAAAAACACCTCGGGGTGTGGTTTGCCATATCGCATAAATTGGGCTGACACCAACGTGTTAAAGAAATTTCGAACATTCAGGGCATCTACCACAGTATGCATTAAAAGTTCATCGGAGGAAGTAGCCAGGCCGATTTTTAGTCCTTTTTGTTTGCAAAACGCCAGTATATCTGGAATAAAAGGCATGGGTCGCCCTTCTGAACGTATAAGGTTGATGAGCAATTGCATGACATGAGATTCAATGGCCTCAGCACTGGTGCTCACAGGGTGTATGTCCTTCCAAAACAACACTACTTCTTTGAATCGGGTGCCTTGTGTTTTAAGGCAATCTTCCTCCGTAAGCAGGATTCCGGCCTCCGAAAAGCCTTTTATCATGGCTTTTCTCCACAAGGGTTCACTGTTTACCAACACCCCGTCCATATCAAATATCACCGCTTCTGGAACCCGTTTCATTGTTAATTATTTTGTTTAATAAATGCAAATATATCTGATTTGCCCCTTGCAGCCCCGCCTAACTTTGCACATATGCTGTTTCCTAACTTTAACCACCTGGGTTGGCCCGAGTGGCTCACGATATTTGCCTTAATTGGTTTTGTTCTGATTCTCATCAACTATCTGCTAAATTACCTGCCTCTCTCGCGAATGGAAAATACCCATTTAGAAACCGCCGAGGTATTTGAACCGGTTACCGTTATCATTTGTGCCAAAAACGAGGATGAAAACCTTCGGGAGTACCTACCAAGAGTGCTTAGCCAGGATTATCCGGAATTTGAGGTGGTGGTTGTGAACGACTGCAGTTGGGATAACTCAGAAAATGTGATAGATGAATTGGCAAAGCAATACTCCAATCTAAAAAAAGCCAACATAAAAGAAGACGCGTATTACAAGCACGGGAAAAAGTTTGCCATGCTGGTAGGTATCAAAGCTGCCAAACACAAACGGTTGGTGTTTACCGATGCAGATTGTTACCCCTCTTCGAATCAATGGCTAAAAGAAATGGTCAAAGGTTTTTCGGGTGAAAAAGAAATTGTTCTGGGTTACGGTGCTTACAGCAAACAAAACGGATTTCTGAATAAACTCATACGTTTCGACACCTTTGTGATCGCAGTACAATACCTTTCTTCTGCAATTAAACAAAAGGCGTATATGGGTGTTGGACGAAACCTGGCCTACAACAAAGATCTTTTTTTTAAGCAAAAAGGATTTTCCAATCATTACCACATCATTTCGGGAGACGATGATCTTTTTGTTAATCAGGCGGCCAATGAACACAACGTCAATATTTGTATAGCCAATGGTGCCATTACCTATTCCAATCCGAAAAAAACATTCAGAGACTGGCGGTTACAAAAAGCCCGTCATCTCACAACTGCGGCACTTTACACTACAATGACCAAGTCGCGAATCGCATTTATGTATTTTTCACAAATCTTTTTTTACGCATCACTCATAGCCCTCTTTTTTTCGATAGAAACTCTTTTATTGGTGCCGATCTTGCTTTTATTAAAGATGAGTTTACAATGGCTCACCTTGTACAAAGCCTCAAAAATCCTAGAAGAACGTGATCTTTTAATTGGCAGCTTCTTCTATGAGTTGGTGCTCTTATTGATTTATCCTATCTTTCACTTATCAAAGCTGAGCTTTAAAACAAAACAGTGGACGAATTAGAAAATAGCGAGCAAAAGTTAACTACCAAAGCCGTTTATGATTATAAACTTGTAAGGGCGGCGCTTGATCAGGGCGATCAGAAAGCTTACGCTGAATTATTGCAACGTTACCGTGAAAGTGTGTATTTTATGATGCTTAAAATGTGCAGCAACAAGGATGATGCCGAAGATCTGACAATTGAGGCATTTGGTCGCGCATTTAAAAAGCTTGAACAATACAGTCCTGATTTTGCTTTTAGTACCTGGTTATTTAAAATCGCTTCGAATAATGCCATTGATTTTATTCGTCGTAAAAAGATAAAATATGCGGTGCCCATTGAAAGTAAAAATGACGACGGTGAAACCTTTGATTATGCTGTAAACATAAAGGCAACCGGGCCAGACCCTGAAGAGAGTTTTATCAAGAAGCAAAAGATCGACGCCATTCGTTTGTTGGTTGATAACCTCAAACCCAAATACAAGGAGATGATTGAATTGTTTTATTTTCAGGAAATGAGCCATGAGGAAATATCCAAGCAACTTAATTTACCAATAGGCACAATCAAAGCTCAGCTATTCAGAGCCAGGGACCTTTTATACAATGCCCTTAAAAACCGGCAAGAGAAATTGTAAGCATGCCAGGGCTTATCCAAACGTATTTCCCGCAATTAAGCGAGTTGCAGCTTAGGCAATTTTCTCAGCTTCCTGAATTGTATGCGCATTGGAATGCACAGATCAATGTGATTTCACGAAAAGACATTGAAGCTCTCGAGGAGCGGCATGTGTTGCATTCGCTGGGTATCGCGAAAGTAATGGAATTCAAACCTTCAACCCGTATTCTCGATGTGGGCACCGGCGGTGGTTTTCCCGGAATTCCACTTGCCATTTTGTTTCCCGAATGTAAGTTTGTTCTTGTAGATAGTATCGGAAAAAAAATCAAAGTGGTAAACGAGGTGGCTTCTGCTATAGGGCTAAAAAATCTGGAGGCTTTTCATACCAGGGCTGAAGACGTAAAAGAGAAATTCCACTTCGTTGTGAGTCGCGCTGTAACCGAATTTCCTGTGTTCTACAATTGGGTGAAAAATAAGTGTCTGCATGAGCAGTTCAACGATTTACCCAATGGGATTTTATACCTGAAGGGAGGAGATTTGAGAGAAGAATTCGGGCGCTATTATGAGAAAGCTAAATTCTTCGACTTAAAGGACTATTACAAAGAAACTTTTTTTGAAACCAAAAAAGTAGTGTATTACAAAATAGGTTAAACGTTTTATGTAATGGTTAAATTTCAACTCCTCTGAAAGATGAGGCCCTATTCCCCAGCGTTTATTTTCTTTTCGCCAACTTTTTTGCTGTTTTCTTTTTAACCGATGCGGCCTTTTTTGCTGAGGCTTTTTTTACAGTGGTTTTTTTCTTTGTAGGTTGTTTTACCAATCGTGTTTTTGGTGCTTGTTTTACAGTAGTTTTACTTTTCACAACTTTCGCGCCTTTTTTTCCCTTTTTCTCGAAGGCATCGGGTTGTTGTTCAACTATCATCTTTTTTACCTCTTCTAAACTTAACTGTTTAAGGTCGTCGGCTTCCAATTTTTCTCCACTAGCTTTACGGCCCAGTTTCAGCATTTCTTTACCAAAACGGATAAAGGGCCCCCAACGCCCGTTTTCAATCGAAATTTTTTCTTCGGGCCATTGCTGAATAAAACGGTTGGCTTCCTTTTCAAGTTTTTTCTCAATCAGTTCATTGATGTCGCTTTGCGATAAGTTATTAAAGTCGTACGCGCGGGGCACGTTAATAAACAAATTATTGTACTTGATGTAAGGGCCAAACCGCCCTTTGCCTTTGGTTACCGGTTTGCCCTGATAAGTCGCAATTGGTGCATCGGCAAGTTCTTTTTCGCGTATGAGTTCAATGGCCCGATCCAAATCCACTTTCATGGGGTCCTCGCTGCGAGGGATGGAAATAAATTGTTCATCCCATTTTACATAAGGGCCAAATCGACCAACAGCAACGGTAACATCTTTGCCTTTGTAATCACCAACACTCATTGGAAGTTTAAACAAGTCAAGTGCATCCTGTAAACTGATGGTTTCAATGCTTTGTTCTTTTCTTAAACTTGCAAAACGGGCTTTTTCTCCAGTTTCATCGTCGTTTTCGCCAATCTGTGCTAAGGGACCGAAGCGTCCAATTCGTACAATTACATTTTTTCCGCTCACCGGATCAACACCCAAATGTCTTTCACCACTTGCCCTCTCACTATTGTCAATTGTGTTTTCAACATCTTTATGAAAGGGCTGATAAAATTCTTTCAGCATATCAGTCCAACGCATTTTTCCCTCTGCAATCTCGTCAAACTCTTCTTCCACACGCGCGGTAAAATTAAAATCCATGATTTCAGGAAAATACTGGATTAAAAAATCATTCACCACCATGCCAATATCAGTTGGGAACAGCTTGGATTTTTCAGCCCCTGTATTTTCAGTTTTGCTTTCTCTTTTTATCGCAGAACCGTTAAAGTTGAGAACAGTATAATTACGAAGTTGCCCTTCACGATCGGTTTTTTCAACGTAGTTTCTTTTTTGTACAGTACTGATAGTGGGTGCATAGGTACTCGGACGCCCAATTCCCAGTTCTTCTAGTTTTTTTACTAAACTGGCTTCAGTGTAACGAGGCGGGTGATGAGTAAATCGTTCAACCGCGCTAATCTCTTTCATTTCGAGCGTTTGCCCTTCCTTTAATGGAGGTAAAATTGAGGAGTTGTCTTCATCTTCCTCATCATCTTTCCCTTCAATGTATACTTTTAAAAAACCATCAAATTTAAGTACTTCTCCCTGCGCTATAAACTGTGCGGCTTGGGTGCTAATTCCAATTTTAGCAGTGGTTTTTTCCAATTCAGCGTCGGCCATTTGACTGGCCACGGTACGTTTCCAGATGAGTTCGTACAAACGCATTTCGTTGCGTTCGCCTTCTATGTTTTGGTTTTTAATGTAAGTAGGGCGTATGGCTTCGTGCGCTTCCTGGGCGCTTTTGCTTTTAGTTTTAAACTGGCGGGGTTGATGGTATTGGGCTCCGTAGTTTTTTACAATGGCTTCTTTCGTTTGCCCCAAAGCGTTATCTGATAGAGTTACAGAGTCAGTACGCATGTAGGTGATCTTACCGGCTTCGTAAAGTTTTTGCGCAATCAACATGGTTTGCGACACGCTAAATCCTAATTTTCGTGATGCTTCCTGCTGTAAGGTAGATGTTGTGAAAGGAGCGCTGGGACTGCGTTTTGAAGGTTTGGTTTCAAGACTGGCAATTTTGTAAAGGGCCCCCTTGCATTGTTCGAGGAATGCAGCGGCTTCAGCTTCTGATTTAAATCGCTGATCGAGCTCAGCTTTTAAAACAGTTCTGCCTTCAACGGTAAATAAGGCCGAAACTTTGAAAGCCGAGGTGGCATTAAAATTTTGAATCTCTCTTTCCCGTTCAACAATTAAGCGAACGGCCACTGACTGCACACGGCCTGCCGACAAACTTGGTCGCACCTTTCTCCATAAAATGGGCGATAATTCAAATCCAACTAAACGATCGAGAATTCTGCGCGCCTGCTGGGCATTTACCAGATTAATGTCAATTTCCCGTGGGTTCGAAATCGCGGTTTGTATGGCTTCTTTGGTGATTTCGTGAAAAACAATGCGTTTGGTTTTGTTTTTTTGAAGCCCCAGAGTTTCGTACAAGTGCCAACTGATGGCTTCTCCCTCACGGTCCTCATCGGAAGCCAACCAAACGGTATCTGCTTTCTGGCTGAGTTTTTTAAGTTCATCGATCACCCTCATCTTATCCGGCTGTACTTCGTAGGTAGGGGTGAAGTTCCGGTCAACATCGATACCGGCCCCTTTTTTTACCAAGTCGCGCACATGTCCAAAACTTGATTTTACGGTAAATTCCTTACCTAAAAACCCTTCTATGGTTTTGGCTTTGGCCGGAGACTCAACGATCACTAAATTTTTACTCATACTTTATTATATAGGTCCCTTAAAAACTAAAATTTGAAACAACGTCTTTAAAATTTCGCAAAGGAAAAAAAATAATGATACAAATTGCAAGTGTTTTGCTTCGCTACTTATTAAAATGCATGCTTTGCCTATTTAAATATGTTAAAAGTATGTCAAATTGTCACTTAATCCTTAACTTCGCCTTTCCAAATGAGTGCACAGGAAAAAATCATAGATGAGAGTAAACAAGGTCAAGCCTTGTATATCGATAGCGAGGCAAAAAACGGCAAAAAATTGTTTTTGGAGAGTTATGGATGCCAGATGAATTTTAGCGACAGTGAGATTGTGGCTTCAATTTTAATGAAAGAAGGCTATAGCCTGACGAAGGATTTTGAAGATGCGGATCTTATCTTTTTAAACACATGTGCTATACGCGAAAACGCCGAATTGCGGGTAAGAAACCGGTTAAATGACTTTAAACGGGTTAAACAAAAAAACACAGGGGCCCTTGTGGGTGTTTTGGGTTGTATGGCTGAGCGGCTGAAGTCGCAACTGATGGAGGAAGAGAAGTTGGTGGACATAGTGGTGGGACCCGATTCCTACAGGGACTTACCAAATCTGATTAACGAAGCAGAGGATGGTCATAAAGCAATCAACGTTATCCTCAGCAAAGAAGAAACCTATGCCGACCTCAGTCCGGTTCGCCTCGAAAGCAATGGTGTTTCGGCCTACATCAGCATCACCAGAGGCTGTGATAACATGTGCAGTTTTTGTGTGGTACCTTTTACCAGAGGGCGGGAACGCAGTCGCGATCCCGAAAGTATCCTATCAGAGGCAAAGGACCTTTTTAATAAAGGCTTTCGTGAGGTAACCCTTCTGGGTCAAAATGTGGACAGTTACCTTTGGGCAGGCGGAGGACTAAAAAAGGACGTTCTCACGCCAGAACAAAAAGCCAATTCAGTGAATTTTGCCCAATTGCTGGAAAAAGTGGCCCTGGTGAATCCGTTACTCAGGGTGCGGTTTTCAACATCTCACCCTAAAGACATGACGGATGAGGTGCTTACAACCATGGCTAAGCACCCTAACATCTGTAAGTACGTACATTTGCCGGTGCAAAGTGGCAGCAGCCGTTTGCTTGACATGATGAACCGTGGTTATACACGCGAATGGTACCTCAGTCGTATGGAAGCCATTCAACGGATAATCCCAGGCTGTGGTATCAGCACCGATGTAATTACAGGATTCTGCAGTGAAACAGATGCAGAACACCAGGAAACACTCAGTTTGATGGAAACGGTGAAGTACGATTTTGCTTACATGTTTTCATACAGTGAGCGACCTAAAACATTGGCTGAAAGAAAATACAAGGACGATGTGCCGGAGGAAGTTAAAAAACGCCGTCTTCAGGAAATTGTTGATCTGCAAAGAAAACACAGCGCCTTGCGCACTGCCGAAGGTGTAGGTAAAATTCATGAAGTTTTGGTGGAAGGACCATCCAAAAAATCGGCTGAAATGTTGATGGGACGTAATTCGCAGAATTTTGTGGTGGTGTTTCCAAAAGGGGATCACCAACCGGGAGACTATGTGAATGTAAAAGCCACACGCTGCACACCCAGTACTTTAATTGGAGAAGTTGTTTCATAATAGATTTTGTTGAATGAACATCCAGGACGTAAAACAGAAATATGGTATCATTGGTAACAATGCTATGCTTGAAAGAGCAGTTGATATTGCCCGCCAAGTTGCACCCACCGATTTAAATGTGGTAATTAACGGAGAAAGCGGTACAGGTAAAGAGATTTTCCCTCAGATTATTCATCAGCATAGCGCACGCAAACATGGCCCATACATTGCTGTGAACTGTGGAGCAATTCCCGAGGGAACCATCGATAGTGAATTGTTTGGTCATGAAAAAGGTGCTTTTACCGGTGCCACCGAAACACGGAAGGGTTATTTTGAAGTAGCTAACGGAGGTACCATATTTTTAGATGAAGTAGGGGAATTGCCTTTAGCCACTCAAGCCAGGCTCCTGCGAGTATTGGAAAGCGGTGAATACATGAAAGTAGGCAGCAGCAAGGTTCAGAAAACCGATGTGCGTGTGGTTGCAGCAACAAATATTAATTTTTACCAGGCCCTTGAACGCGAAAAATTCAGGGCTGATCTGTATTACCGTTTAAACACGGTTCCCATTTACCTTCCGCCATTACGTGAACGTAAAGAAGACATTCACCTGCTGTTCAGAAAATTTGCCGGCGATTTTGCGGCTAAATACCGCATGCCGGTAATCCGTTTGAATGCATCAGCCGAACAAGTGCTGGTTAATTATTATTGGCCAGGCAATGTGCGCCAGTTGAAAAACATTGCCGAACAAATTTCGATCATTGAAAAGAACAGGGAGATAAGTGAAGACACCATGCTGAAATACCTGCCACAGTACAACTCCAGCAATGTGCCATCTGTATTAAAAAGTGAAGGGTATGGCAGCGGACCGGTATTTGAAAGCAACGACAGGGAAATTATTTTTAAGGTGCTGAGGGATTACAGAAGTGAAATCAACGAATTGAAAAAAATGGTGTATGATCTGGCTTCGGCAGTAAGTGGAAAAAGCACGGTAATTAACGCCGAAGGCGAACCCGTTTTTAATCGCATTTACCAGGATAGTCACAGCCACACAGCTCCTGCTACTTTAAGTGTGCAACCCGGAAAACTTCAACCCATGGGCGCTTCACCACAGGTGATTGAAGTGGAGGAAACACTTTCGTTACAGGACAAGGAAATCGATATGATCAAAAAGGCCTTGCGTAAATACAAAGGCAAACGCAAAAGTGCAGCTAAAGAACTTGGTATAAGCGAAAGAACCTTGTACCGGAAAATAAACGAATACGCAATTGAGGACTAGCCAATGAAAACCCTGCGCACCTATGTGTTGTTTTTTCTTCCTGTTCTGTTGTTGATAGCCTGTAAGGCTTCTGTTTCTCTTAGTGGGGCAACCATTCCTCCTGAGGCCAAAACTGTGAGCGTGGCTTTTTTTACCAATAACACAAGTTTGGGGGCTCCCAGTTTATCGCAACGCTTCACTGAAAAATTACGGGATGTGGTTTCGCAGCAAACCAATTTGAGTTTGGTTCGTCAGAATGGCGATTTGCAATTTGAAGGGTATATAGCCGATTACAATGTGGCGCCAATTGCCGTGCAGAGTAACGATCAGGCCGCACAAAACCGCATGACCATTACGGTAAATGTGAAATACACCAATAAATTTGAAGCGTCTAAATGTTTTGAACAAAACTTCACCCGTTTTGCCGATTTCGACAGCAAACTGAATGTGAGCACAGAAGAGCCCCAACTAGTGGACGAAATTTACAGACAAATCACAGAGGACGTGTTTTATAAAGCCTTTAATAATTGGTGAGCATGCAGGCCGGCGAATTGATATCCTTGATTAAACATCCTGAAACGCTGAAAAAGGAGGATGTGGCGCAGTTGGAACGTCTTACCATTGATTTTCCGTATTTTCAATCTGCGAGGTTGCTGTTGTGCATGGCAGCACGCAGATGGGACACGGCCGTGTACCAGCAACAATTAAAACGCACCGCTATAGCAGCCAGTAACCGCGGCCACTTGTACGATTTAGTTAATAATGTTGAACGGATGATGCAGTTCCCGGTGCCGGAACCTTTGCCTGCTAAAACCGCTGAGGATGAAAAACCGCGCATGAGGGATCTGAGCACCGAGGAGGAGTTACAAATTGTCAATGCCAGTGCAGAGGCCAAAGTGCAGGTTCCGTCCTCAAACACCAAAGCTTTGCCTTCTAGTATTGGCGAAATACTACCCGATGACTTTCTTGAAAAGGAGATCAGGAAACAGCAAACCGCAGCAGTGGTTGATAAGGAAATCATTTCTGCTGAAAAGTCCCCGGCAGTTGAAGCCGAACAAGCAGTACAAGCCCAACCAAGTGAACCCGGCAGTTTTAGCGATTGGCTCGAGCAACTTAAAAAAACCGTTGAAACCGATAAACCGACCCTAAGAAAGAAAAAAGAGCTTCAGGAACCGTTACCAGCATCTCACACTTCGGTTACTCCCGACCAACAAGAAGAGGCCTTAAAGGCTAAACGCAACAAACAAAAAGCCCTGATCGATAAAATCATTGAGAGTAGTCCCGGGGTGATTAGGCCTAAGGAAGACCAGAAGTTTTTCACCCCTGAACGCAAGGCCAAAGAGAGCTTATTGGAAAATGAGCACCTGGTAACCGAAACTTTGGCTAAAATTTACGCCATGCAGGGCAATATTTCCAAGGCCATACGCTCTTATGAAATATTAAGTTTGAAATATCCCCAAAAAAGTGCTTACTTTGCGTCCCTGATTCAAAAACTTAAACAAAACCAATAACAGTACAATTCCATGATTTTCTCTGTTTTAACCATTATCGTTTGTATTTTGCTTACACTCGTTATCCTTATTCAAAACTCTAAGGGCGGTGGCATCCAAAGCCAGTTTGGGGCAGCCACCCAAATAATGGGGGTTAAGCGTGGTACCGAATTTATAGAAAAAGCCACCTGGGGCTTGGCAATTACGCTCATTTTGTTGAGCGTTTTGATGACCCCGAAGGGAAGTATCATCTCTTCTGAAGAGGATGCCGGTTCAGTAGCTAAAAAACGTGCACAAAGTGCTATTTCGGCTCCGGTACAACAGGCACCTGCTCAACAACAAGCACCGGTTCCTGCCCAGCCGGCCCCATCAAATCCTTAATCCAGTTTCAAAAGTATTCTCAAAAACCATCCCCTTGCGGATGGTTTTTTGTTTTATAACTTCAGCCCTCGATTATGCAGGTATTCAAATTTGGCGGGGCCTCAGTTAAAGACAGCGAAGCGGTTCGCAATGTGCTGTCTATTCTTAAATCGCAGGCAAAAGAACCTACAGTGGTGGTGATCTCGGCAATGGGTAAGGTCACCAATAAGTTGGAAGAACTGGTAAAGGCGTATTTTTATCAGGAGGGCGATGTAAATACCCTATTTGAAGAGGTAAAGTCCTTTCATTTGCATATTGCCGAGCAGCTGTTTCCTAATGTAGCTGCTGCAGTATATTCTGAACTTAACAACGTGTTTGTTGAGATGCAATGGGCCCTGGAAGAAGAACCGGCCTACAGTTATAATCATCACTACGATCAGTTGGTTTCACAAGGTGAGATTTTGTCAACGAAAATTGTTTCAGCCTTTTTAGAAAGCTCGGGCTTACACAACAAATGGTTGGATGCCCGTGGACTGATACAGACGGATAACACCTATCGTGAAGGTAAGGTGGATTACGCCCTTAGCGAAGCCCTGGTAACAAAAGAGCTGATACCTGTTTTGAATGAACACAAACTAGTGCTAACTCAGGGTTTTATAGGAGGAACTTCAGAAAACTTTACCACTACATTAGGCCGAGAAGGCAGTGATTATACGGCAGCACTTATAGCTTACTTTACGAATGCAAAACACGTTGTGATATGGAAAGATGTGGCTGGTGTTTTGAATGCTGACCCAAAATATTTCAGAAATACAAAAAAAATTGACGAACTGAGCTACCACGATGCTATTGAACTCACGTATTTCGGCGCCTCGGTAATTCATCCTAAAACCATTAAACCCCTTCAAAACAAAGGTATTCCACTGCTTGTAAAGTCCTTTCTTGATCCCAACGCACCAGGCACCATCATACACGAGGGAGAAAAACGCCTGCAAATGGCAAGTTATATATTTAAGGACCAGCAGATTTTACTCTCCATTCAAGCCAAGGATTTTAGCTTTATCGCAGAAGACAACTTGAGTGAAATCTTCAACCTTTTTTCTAAACACGGGGTAAGGGTAAACATGATGCAAAATTCTGCCATCAGTTTTTCGGTGTGCGTTGACGACGATCAACACAAGATACAGGCACTTTTGAGTGATTTACAAAACCATTTCAGGGTGCTTTACAACTCCAATGTTCAATTAATGACCATCCGCAATTACGATCAGGACATTGTAAATAAACTCTCCCAGAACAAAATCATCCTCATCGAACAACGCAGCCGTAACACCTGCCAGTTGGTAATGGGGGAAGTCAAGAATTAAAAGTCAAGAGGCAATTGAGCTAGCCTAATACCACCTTCTAAACTTTTAACCTTCCAAACCCTATCGCTTAGCGTATTGCTCCTCGTAATAGTGGGTGTAGTTACCAGAAGTGACATTGTTTAACCACTCCGAGTTGTTGAGGTACCAATCTACTGTGGCATCCAGACCTTGTTCAAAGGTCACCGAAGGCACCCAACCCAAATCTTGCTTTAATTTGCTGGCATCAATGGCGTAGCGCAAATCGTGCCCTGCACGGTCGGTTACAAACGTGATAAGTTTTTCGTTGGTACCAGCCGGGCGATTGAGTTTTTTATCGAGAATTTGGCAAAGTAAACGGATAACGTTGATATTGGTCCACTCGTTGTGTCCGCCAATGTTATAGGTGCTGCCGTCTTTGGCTTTGTGAAAAATAATATCAATGGCCCTGGCGTGATCAATCACGTACAACCAATCGCGCACATTTTCACCCTTGCCGTAAATGGGCAGGGGTTTGTGGTGAAGGATGTTGTTGATGCAAAGTGGTAGGAGTTTTTCAGGAAAATGGTTGGGACCGTAATTGTTGCTGCAATTAGAGATCACTGCAGGTAAACCGTAAGTATCGTGGTAAGCGCGTACAAAATGGTCGCTGCTGGCTTTCGAAGCTGAGTAGGGGCTGTGTGGGTCGTAGGCGGTGGTTTCGGTGAACATGCCGGTTTCTCCAAGTGCACCGTACACTTCATCTGTACTTACATGGTAAAAACGTTTAAAGGGCCCGGTGCCTTTGTTGTAAAGGCTTTTGGCAGCGTTCAACAGGTTCACAGTACCAATCACATTGGTCATTACAAACTCCAGAGGATTGGTAATGCTGCGGTCCACATGACTTTCAGCAGCGAGGTGGATAACGGCATTGTATTGCTCTTTTTCGAAAAGGGCATTGATAAACGCGGCATCTACAATGTCTCCTTTGATGAAGTGGTAATTGGCTTTGTTTTCAATGTCGGTAAGGTTGGCCAGGTTTCCGGCGTAGGTCAATTTATCTAAATTGTGTATGGTGTAATTGGGGTAAGTGTTTACAAACAGGCGCACCACGTGCGAACCGATGAATCCTGCTCCTCCTGTGATTAAAATCTTCATTGAAACTTGGTTTTTATTGAAATTTTTGTAAATTTATTACAAATACCCTCTCTATGGTCAGATTTTTATTTTTTTGGATATTGCCTTTAAAAGGACTAATTATCCAGGCCTAAAACCTGAATCTAGCCTGCCACATAAACATAAATGATCTTAGCGAAGCGGGTTTGGATATAAAGAATTTAAAACTGGATTTTTTTTCTGAGCATAGGAAATTAAAGTGGATTGGCCACTAAAAAACTAATTAGGGAGTAGTGAAATATCTTAGTCCTATTTTACTACTTTAGATAAAAATATAAAGTATGAAGTGGCATTTACATCTTATTACCGTTTTACTATTTGTTGTTATTCAATTGCCAGCACAGGATTGTGGTAAAATCACCATCACTAATGCTGCAAAAAGCGACCCGGCATTTATCGTTTCCCTGAATGGCGTGCGACTCAGCAACGATTATACCCAAAGTGTTACTTTTCGTTATGTGGATGAATCGACTTATCGCGTTAAGATTCTTCAAGCCGGATCAAGCAGCCCCTTAAGTTTCACCATCAGCAGCGAAGCGCGTTATGTGTCGGCCTATTTATTGGTGAAAGACAATGTAGGGCGTTATTCCCTGCTGCTTCAAAGCAAAACCCTGCAATTGAACGACAACGAACCCGAACCCGCGGTAACTACCCCGGCAGCTGTTGTGCCCACACCCACCAGAGCGATTGCAACACCTACCAAAGCACCAGAGCCCGTGTATCAAGCCCCTGTTGCCATTGGCGATGCGGCTTTCAGGCGAAAATACGATGAGGTTAAATCAAAAAGCTTCGATGATGATAAAATGGAAAGGATAAAAGAAGCTTTTGAATACGATAATCTCAAAACCGATCAGGTTGTTGAGTTGATGAAATTGTTTTCTTTCGACGACAAACGTTTGGAGACGGCGAAGTTTTGCTATAAAAAAACCGTGGATAAAGAGAACTTTTATAAAACCTACGACCTGTTTTCCTTCTCAAGTTACAAAACCCAGTTAAAGGACTGGGTGAGTAAAAACAAATAATTCTTGTCACTTCGAGTGCGCGACCATAGGAGCGCGTATCGAGAAGGGACTCTAAAAAGTATTAAAATTACGTAAGTCGACTCTATAAGCTGATCCACACACAAACCAAGCTTTCAGCTACTCCAATTGACAACAATTATTCTTGTCAGTTCGAGTAGACCCCTGTGCATTCGATATGGGTCGTATCGAGAACTGATTACAAGCTCCAATAGGTTAACCCCTTCATCTTCCCTTTATACATGCCCTTCACATCCACCAAAACACCGTTTTTGGAAAGTACGCCCTTAAAAAATTTTTCGTCCAGTGTTTTGTATTCCTTATGGTTAACAGCTACAATTACCCCATCGTAATTTTTAGCCATTTTGTTCAAACCAAAACCGTATTCGTGTTTTAGTTCATCACTGTCGGCATGAGGGTCGACTACTTCCACTTTTACACCAAAGGATTTTAGTTCTTTTACAATATCGGCCACCTTACTATTACGGATGTCAGTAACGTCTTCTTTGAAGGTGGCACCCATGATAAGTACTTTTGATTTGGAGATGTTTTTGCCCGCTGCAATGATTTTTTTAACGCAGGTTTTTGCAACATAAAAGCCCATGCTGTCGTTAACATAACGTCCGCTGTTGATTACGCGTGCGTGATAACCCAGTGATTCAGCCTTATGCGTTAAATAATACGGGTCAACACCGATACAATGTCCGCCTACTAAACCAGGTGAAAATTTTAAAAAGTTCCACTTGGTACCTGCTGCAGCCAAAACATCGTATGTGTTGATGTTCATTTTATTAAAAATGATGGACAATTCGTTCATTAGGGCAATGTTAACATCACGCTGGGTATTTTCGATTATTTTGGCAGCTTCCGCTACTTTAATGCTCGAAGCCCTGTGGGTTCCTGGCTCAACAATGATTTCATAGGTTTTGGCAATGTTTTCTAAGCTTTCAGCGTCACAGCCGCTTACGATTTTCAAAATTTTAGTAATGGTGTGTTCTTTATCGCCGGGATTAATACGTTCAGGTGAATAACCAACTTTAAAATCTTTTTTAAACGTTAAACCTGAATGTTGTTCCAATACCGGAATACAATCTTCTTCCGTACAACCCGGATACACTGTAGACTCATACACCACGTAGTCGCCTTTTTTCAATACTTTTCCTACCGTTGTAGAAGCTCCTATTAAGGGCTTCAGATCAGGCAAATTGTGTTCGTCAATCGGGGTTGGCACAGCCACAATAAAAAAACTGGCCTTTCTTAAATCTTCCAGCTTGTGTGTGAATTGAATGTCAGCTCCAACAAAATCTTTTTTACTGAGTTCGTGACTTGGGTCAATTCCTTTTTTCATTTGGTTCACGCGCCCCTCATTGATGTCGAAGCCAATGACTTTAATTTTTTTAGCAAAGGCCAAGGCGATGGGCAAGCCCACATAACCCAAACCAATAACAGCAACTGAACTTTGTTTTTTGATGATCTTCTCGTAAATATTCATGGTTCTTGTGTCAATTCAATTATTTATTTTTTAAAACATTAGCCGGGCGAAGCGCATATATGCGTTCAATGATGTCCACCACTTTTAAGCCTTCCAAGGCGTTAGTGCTGATTTTTGTGCTGCCCTGTAGCGTGTGTACAACGTTTTCGATTACACTGTGGTGGTTATTGGCTGAACCCTTGTATGCTCCATAATCATTGGCAGGGTTAGTAGCTTCCAATTGTGGCATGGTGTAATCCTTAATGTTGCAGATTTCGATCTGATCCATGTATTGTCCTCCAACTTTAACACTGCCTTTACTGCCAACAATGGTGAGCGATGATTCCAGATTTTTATCATAAACAGCCGTTGAGTAATTGATGCATCCCATACCACCATTGACAAAATCAAAACTCACAAAACCGCTGTCCTCAAATGCTGTTGATGTTTGGTGATTAAAGTCAGCGAATTTTGCTTGTATGTTACTTATATCCCCAAACAACCAATACATGATATCAATCCAGTGACTGAATTGTGTAAACAAGGTGCCTCCGTCGAGCTCTTGTGTGCCTTTCCAGTTGCCCGGTTTGTAATAACGATCATCTCGGTTCCAGTAGCAATTCAACTGAACCATATAGATGTCTCCAATTATTTTCTTTTCGACCACTTCTTTTAACCACACGGAAGGAGGAGAATACCGGTTCTGCATCACGCAAAACACGGTTTTGTGATGGTGAAGAGCCGAGTAGATGATTTTTTCGCAATCACTTTTGCTTAAAGCCATGGGTTTTTCTACCACCACGTGTTTGTTATGGTCAAGGGCCATCAAAGCATGTTCAGCGTGTAAACCATTGGGCGTGCACACATTCACTACCTGAACTTCAGGATGTGCTTTGAGCATCTCCTCAAGCGATTTGTAAAATTTTTCTGTAAGGCCATCGAGCCCAAGTTTGTCTTTATCAAGGCTGTCGCACACGGCCACCAGTTCACAATGCGGGTTGCGGCGTATCATTTCGGCATGGCGTTTGCCAATATGGCCCTGGCCTACAACCGCAAATTTTATTTTTGTTGTTGAATTCATTCTTAGAGTTTATAGCCTATTCGTTTTACATCCTGGTTCAGCACACGGTTTTCCACTTGATATAATTCTGCCAAATCAAAATCCGGCATCATCTTTTGTTTTCTGATTTTATATAATTTGGACTGTATGTGTTGCAGATGCATAGTGTGTGAAGTCACATTTTTGTGACTTGGTTATTTTCCAGCTTATAGCGTTCTCCACTTTCTTTGCAAGTGGCATTTCCGTTAGCATCAAATTCGAGTTTGTGCCCGTATTCGCTCATCCATCCGGTTTGGCGCGAGGGATTGCCAATTACCAAGGCATAATCGGGTACATTTTTAGTCACAACGGCTCCAGCTCCAATGAAAGCAAATTTGCCAATATCATGCCCGCAAACAATGGTGGCGTTGGCCCCAATGCTAGCGCCTTTGCCTACATGGGTTTTAGCGTATTCCGATTTACGGTTCACAGCGCTACGAGGATTGATCACGTTGGTGAATACCATGGAGGGCCCCAAAAACACATCGTCTTCGCAGCTTACACCGGTGTATATCGATACGTTGTTCTGCACTTTCACGTTGTTGCCCAATTCTACGCCTGGCGATACAACTACATTTTGACCAAGGTTACAGTTTTTACCTAACCTACACCCACTCATGAGGTGTGAGAAGTGCCAGATTTTAGTGCCTTCACCAATGGAACAGCCCTCATCAATAACAGCTGTTGGGTGTGAAAAGTAGTTGTGTTTTTCCATACTAAAAAAGGAGTACAAAAATAGCAATTATGGGCAGTTCGGGAAATTATATTTCCTCAAATGCCTGTGCCTCCAAAGCCGGAAATTTATTTTAATATATTTGTGAGCCTTAACTCATCTTATGTCATTCAATTACAAAGCCTACCTTCCGCACGCCATTGCCATTGCGCTTTTTGCCATTCTAACCCTTGTGTATTTTAAACCCCTGTTGAGTGGTAAAGAACTCAAACAACACGATATAGCCATGCACAAAGGCATGAGTAAGGAGATTGCCGATTACCGGGAAAAATACAACAGTGAACCCCTATGGACCAACTCCATGTTTGGGGGCATGCCAGCCTACCAAATCTCAACAAAATACCCAGGCAACTGGTTGGGATTTTTAGATGGAACCACTGAGCACTCGGGCCTTTTTAAATTATTTCTACCCCGCCCGGGCGCCTACTTGTTTTTACTATGTCTGGGCTTTTTTATCCTGTTGCTGTGTTTCGAAGTAGATCCCTGGCTGGCATTAATAGGGGCTTTGGCTTATGGATTAAGTACGTACTTTTTAAGCATCATTCAGGCAGGGCATAATTCAAAAGCCAACGCCCTTGGTTATCTTCCCGCCTTGATTGGTGGGGTGGTATTGCTGTTTCGGGGTAAACACTGGCTTGGTTTATCCGTCACAGCTTTGTTTACAGCACTAGAACTAAACGCCAATCACGTGCAAATTGCGTATTACGGTTACATGACCATTGGATTTCTGTTGGTAGCCTATTTAATTCTTGCAATATCACAATCTTCTCTAAAAGCCTTTTTGCAGAGTTTTTTGTTTTTTCTTCTTGCCACTTTAATTGGCGTACTTCCAAACGCAGGTAACCTTTTAACCACCAATGAGTATGGGAAACTTAGCAATAGGGGTAAGGCCGAACTAAGCATCAATCCGGATATGAGCAGCAACAAAGCTGTGCTTTCAGGTGGGCTAGACAAGGATTACGCCACACATTGGAGTTATGGCGTTGGTGAAACCTTCTCTTTTTTAATCCCAAGTTTTAAAGGTGGAGGAAATAAAGCCATTGGACAAGTGGATGCTGATGCTTTGAAGAAAGTAAATCCGGATATGCGCGAAATGGTTTCGAACAGCGATGTGTACTTTGGTGATCAACCCGGACTATCAGCCCCGGATTACATTGGCGCAATTGTAATTTTTCTGGCATTGCTGGGTATGTTGGTGATCAGGAATCCTCTCAAATGGCCTTTGTTTTTGGTGTGCTTACTAACCATTGCTTTGGGCTGGGGGCACAATTTTATGGGCTTAACCTCCTTCTTTATGGATTATGTTCCTGGCTACAATAAGTTCAGAGCTGTGAGCATGATCATGATTGTGCCCGAACTAATTCTGCCTTTGCTTGCCATTTTAGCCATGCAGGAATTGATCAAACTAAAGTCATGGGATGAAAAATTCAGGGTGTTCAAAAAAGACATTTCAGCAAAACGCCTTATACTTCTAACAGGTGCCTTAGTTGGTGGGTTTTGTTTGATCTCCTACCTGGTTCCTGACATGGTAAACACCTTCCATTCCCGATTTGAAGAAGAAGAAATGGTGGAACGTTTTATCAAAGGCGGGTATCCTGAGGATCAAGCCAGACAAGGAGTTGCTGAATTTTTGCCTCAGATCGAATTGGCGCGAAAAGCTGTTTTCCGTTCAGATGCCTTGCGTTCACTGATATTTATTGTATTAGGATTAGGCGTGATTTACCTGTACTTCACCCGACGTATTCAACGCCATCTTTTGTATGCCAGTTTGGGCTTTTTTATTTTAGTTGATCTTTGGTCGGTTGACAGGAGGTATCTCAATGACCGGTCATTTGTGAGCAAGTCAGAAAATCAGGAATACACCTCAGGTAAAACACCGGCCGATGAGGAAATTCTGAAAGATAAAGATCCTGACTACCGAGTGCTTAACCTGAGTGTAGGACCTTTTGATGATGCTTCAACTTCGTATTATCACAAATCCATAGGCGGATACCATGGCGCCAAACTACGCCGATATGTTGATTTGATTGATTTTCACCTCAGGCCCGAAATCAATACGTTTTATAAAAATATTGGTAAAGCCGCACAAAACGATAGCGCCCTGAACGCCGTGTTTGCCGAATTACGGGTGCTGAACATGCTCAACACCAAATACCTCATTGTTCCGGCAGGTGAAGAGGGCCGAACCCTGATTCCACTCAAAAATCCGCAAGCCAACGGGCATGCCTGGTTTGTGAAGTCAGTTAAAATGGTACAAAGTGCCGACAGTGAAATTGTAGGATTGAAGCGGTTGGACACTAAAACAGAGGCCATCATGAATGAAAAATTCAAGGAAAGGGCCGCAACAAAAGAAGTTTATAGCGCCAAGGGAAAGATTGAATTACTAACCTATAAACCAAATGAAGTTACTTATGCCAGCGAATCGGAGGAAGCGCAGTTTGCGGTGTTTTCAGAAATATATTATGAAAAAGGCTGGAACGCTTACGTGGATGGTAATTTAATGCCACACGCCCAGGTGAATTATGTGTTAAGGGGAATGGCCTTACCGGCAGGCAAACACGCGGTGGTGTTTAAATTTGAACCTCAAACTTACCACACTGCCAACAGCATTGCCCTGGCAGGTTCAGTTCTTTTAATCCTCAGTCTGGGTTTGGGTTTTTATCTGCACCGAAGGAACAACGTTATTGTTAGTTAATTGGCAGTAAAATTGCTGCTAAGGTTACCAAAAAGCTGTCATAAAGACTCTAATTTTGTTTGGAATAGAAATTGAAATCATTCATATATTAATCATTAAAACAAAAACACAATGGCATTAGAAATCACAGATGCAAATTTTGAAGAACTGGTATTAAAAAGCGATAAACCTGTATTGGTTGACTTTTGGGCAGAATGGTGCGGTCCTTGCCGTATGGTAGGGCCTGTAGTGGAAGAGCTTTCAAAAGAATACGACGGCAAAGCAGTAGTTGGTAAAGTGAATGTGGATTTAAACTCCAATATTAGCGCCAATTATGGTATTCGTAACATTCCAACCTTGTTGTATTTTAAAAACGGTCAAGTGGTGGATAAACAAGTTGGCGTTGTGCCTAAATCCACACTGGCTGCGAAGTTAGATGCACAAATCTAATAAGGATTTAAAATGAATCAAAAGATCCCGCTCAAAAGGCGGGATTTTTTATTTTCTAAACATATAAATTGCAGCAGTTTCCTTTGTTTATGAGCGAAGGGAACCATCCAGCCTTTTGCACCAAAATAATTTTTACTATTTGGGGCTATCTCTTATATTTGTTGTATTCAGTATAAATTATGGGAAATCAGGGGAGTGAAGCCAAAACGGGTAAACTGAGCTTTGAAGAGTTCAAGAGCATTGTGCTCAGCGACTACCGTTTGGTAAACGAAAGCCGTCAGGCCAGTTTATTAGGGCGCAAAGAAGTGCTGACCGGAAAGGCGAAGTTTGGGATTTTTGGCGACGGCAAAGAGGTAGCACAAATGGCCCTGAGCAAGGTGTTTAAAAATGGAGATTTCCGCAGTGGTTATTACCGCGATCAAACCTTTATGATGGCCATTGGGGCGATTACACTGAAACAATGGTTCGCTGGACTATACGGCGATACCAATCTAGATTCTGAACCCATGAGTGCCGGCCGCCAGATGGGCGGCCATTTTGCTACCCACAGTCTTAATGAATCTGGTTTGTTCAAAAAATTGGTCAACCAAAAAAATTCAAGCAGTGATATTTCTCCAACCGCAGGCCAAATGCCGCGTTTACTTGGATTAGCTTACGCTTCACATTTTTACAGGATAAATCCAGACTTACAACAGCCGCCCTTCACCGATTTTTCAAACCAGGGCAATGAGGTAGCTTTCGGTACAATTGGCGATGCCTCAACCAGTGAAGGATTGTTTTGGGAATCCATAAACGCTGCCGGGGTATTGCAAGTACCAATGCTGGTAAGCGTTTGGGACGACGGACATGGGATTTCTGTGCCAAAAAAATTCCAAACTACCAAGGAGAGTATTTCTGAAGTATTGAAAGGGTTTCAGAGAGATAAGGAAGGAAAAGGGTTTGAGATTTTCAAAACCAAAGGTTGGGATTATGCCCATTTGTGTGAAACGTATGAGAAAGCGGTGAGGGTGTGTCGTGATGAACACGTGCCGGTTTTGGTGCATGTTGAAGAAGTTACCCAGCCTCAGGGTCATAGTACCAGTGGATCTCATGAGCGTTATAAGAGTAAAGAACGTTTACAATGGGAAAGTGATTTTGACTGCGTGAAAAAAATGCGGGAGTGGATACTCACCAACGCTTTGGCCAACGATGAAGAATTGAATGCCATTGAAGAATTGGCCAAAGAGTCGGTGAAGGAGGCCAAAAACCAAGCCTGGGCCGATTACCTGAACCCAATTAAAGAAGAGGTAACTACAGTTAGCGAACTTTTTAAATCAATAGGCGGAGAGGCAGTTTTGGCTAAGACCAATGAACTGCTTGGTATTAAAGAACCGCTGCGTCGCGATGTACATTCGGCAGTCAAACATGTGCTGCGTTTGAGCGCAAGCCAAACCAGCGCGGCCAGAAACGAATTGCAAAATTGGCTGAATCGAGAAAATGAGGTAAACCGCGAACGTTATGGTTCTCACTTATATTCCCAATCCTCCAAACGAGTAGGGCAGGTGATGGCTCAAAACGTTGAATACGGCGAAGAAAAACAAGTTGACGGCCGTGAAATTATCCGTGATAATTTTGATGCGGTGTTAAACAAGTACCCTCAGGTGATGATTTTTGGGGAAGATTCGGGGAAAATTGGAGGCGTAAATCAAGGCCTTGAAGGGCTTCAAGCCAAATACGGTGAACACCGGGTATTTGATACCGGAATTCGTGAAGCCACCATCATGGGACAGGCCATAGGTTTAGCCATGCGTGGTTTACGACCGATTGCTGAAATTCAATACCTGGATTATTTGCTCTACGCCCTTCAGCTCATGAGTGATGATCTGGCAACAGTGCAATGGAGAAGTAAAGGGCGGCAAAAAGCCCCGGTGTTGATACGCACCCGCGGACACCGTTTAGAAGGGGTTTGGCACAGTGGTTCACCAATGGGCATGATTGTTCATGCTTGCCGAGGTATTAACATTTGCGTACCACGTAACATGACAGTGGCCTCTGCGTTTTACAACACCTTGTTGGAAGCCGATGAACCCGCCCTGATCATCGAACCACTGAATGCTTACCGGTTAAAAGAACGCAAACCATCTAATTTTGGTGAGTACAAAGTAGAGCTTGGTAAACCCGAAGTATTGAATGAAGGCCGTGATGTAAGTTTGGTGACCTATGGCAGCAGTGTAAGAATCGCGCAGGAAGCGGTGAAACAATTGGAATTGTACGGAATTGGAGTGGAATTAATCGACCTTCAAACCTTATTGCCTTTTGATTTACACCAGTCTATACTTGAATCGGTAAAAAAAACCAATCGATTGGTGGTGCTCGACGAAGACGTGCCAGGAGGCGCCAGTGCTTATATCCTGCAAAAAATCATGGAAGATCAGGGCGCATTCCGTTACCTCGACTCCGCACCTCTCACCATTACCGCAAAAGAACACCGTCCTGCTTATGGCAGCGACGGGGATTATTTCAGTAAACCCAGCTCAGATGAGGTGTTTGAAAAGATTTATGGTCTCATGCACGAATCGAATCCACAACAATACCCCGTTTTGTACTGAAAATTAGTAAATTTGGCTCTTTATAATTAGTCTGCTTCAAACATGATGATGATATTTAACCCAAGGTCCATTTTTAAGTTCAGCCTGCTGTTTCTGGTTTGTCTTTTTTCCTTTAGTGCAGTCGCCCAGTCAACAGAAGTAAAACCTAAAGAAGAAGAGGACGCCCCAAAAAAGAAAGCAGAAACAAAACTAACCGAAGTAGTGGTAACCGACTCGCTACCATCAAGCGAATTACTGAACAGAGCTATTGCCTGGATGAAGGAAGAAAGTGTAAAATATGTGAAGAAAAGCGGCTCCTCAAGCGGTAGCAAAGCCGAATGCATCGCCAGTTTTTCCATTAAACCCAAAGAACTTAATCCTGAAGTAGATTACACCGGTAAAATTTTAATGAAAGTGGTGATTGAAGTAAAGGATTCCAAATACCGGTATACTGTTTCTGAGATCAAGCACGTTAGCAAAAGCGGCAAGGTAAATGGTGGCAGTATCGACAATGTGGTACCTGAGTGTGGTAGCATGGTGTTAAAAGATGTGACCTGGAAAAAAATGAAAGGTGAAGCCCTCAGAAACGCCGCACAGGTAGTTGCCGATCTCAAGGAGGGCATGAAAAAAGTATCTACCGAGGTGAAAACCGACGAGTGGTAAACGGAATTTCACCGGTACAAGCCCTTATGAATTTTTGTGTCAACTGCGGTATCAAACTACCGGAAATACAGGTCAAACATTGTCCGGGCTGCGGTTATCTGATACATCCGGATGGTTTACAAAAAGATCCAACTCCTAAAGCACGCCGCGAAGCTGCACTCATTACTCTTTGTGTGATGACAATACTGGGTTCCATTGTAGGCATGCTTAAGGCCCTGGCCATAGAATTGGTATATTCCTCCGAATACATCTTCAGTAACAATAACTACCATTTTGGGTACCTGTCTTTGGTATTTAATCTAGGCACACTTGCGGCGGCGATTATCATGCTGATGGGAAGACGGACAGGGTATAAAATTTACCTGATTTCGCAATGCGCCAATATTCTTGTGGTTCTGCTTTGGCTTTTTCTTCCGCCAATGTTTAGTTTATCTTCTACTTATCAAGAGAGTATGTATTATGCCTCCCGGCAGCTCAGCCCTTTTTATGTTTGGGCTACGGCCGCTACGGTTATCCCTTCAGTGGTATTTATAATTTTATACACCGTTCTGGTTAAAAAGCATCTGAATTAGTTCGAATTTTTGTTTCGGATTGCAGGAAATCATGTTTGAAATCGGGTCATTAGCGAACAGAAATATTTTAGTAGCCGTATTTTTCTTTCCAAAGCCGCTTTAAGTAATTTCGTTGTTCCTGTTCGCGGCTGTTGTTGCCGGGTTCATAAAACTTAGTGCCACTCAATTGTTCAGGCAAAAACTCAAGCTCAACAAAATTCGATTCAAAACTATGCGCATATTGGTAATCGGCACCGTAATTAAGTTCTTTCATTAATCGGGTAGGGGCATTGCGCAGGTGCAATGGCACCGATAGGTCACCTGTTTTTTCAACCGTTTCCGAAGCTTCTTCTATGCCCATGTAGGAGGCGTTGCTTTTTGCACTACAGGCCAGATAGGTGGCGCATTGGGCCAAGATGATTCTGGCTTCAGGCATACCAATAACATTTACCGACTGAAAACAGGCATTTGCCATCAGCAGGGCGTTGGGATTGGCATTGCCTATGTCTTCACTGGCAAGTACCAACATTCGTCTGGCAATAAACAATGGGTCTTCACCACCTTTTACCATGCGGGCCAGGTAATACAAAGCCGCGTTGGGGTCGCTGCCACGCATGGATTTTATGAAGGCAGAAATGATGTCATAATGCTGTTCACCCGATTTGTCGTAAAGCGCCAGGTTGTGTTGAATGCTATGCTGTACAAGCTCATTGGTAATAACAACATCTCCTGAAAAGCTGCTGTTTACCGTGATTTCAAGGGCATTCAATAATTTTCTTGCATCCCCTCCGCTGATTCTTAGTAATGCATCAGTTTCTTCAAGCTGAATGTTTTTGCGCTTCAACACATCATCTGTTTGAATGGCATTGTCAAGCAATTGTAGTAATTCGGTTTTTTCCAGTGATTTAAGAACGTATACCTGGCAACGCGAAAGCAAAGCCGGAATTACTTCAAAAGAAGGGTTTTCTGTAGTGGCTCCAATCAAGGTCACTACTCCCTTTTCAACAGCGCTCAATAAAGAATCTTGTTGTGACTTGCTAAACCGGTGGATCTCGTCAATAAATAACACTGGTTTCACCTGATTGAAAAGATTTTTTGAGTCGGCCTTTTCAATCACTTCTCTCACATCCTTAACTCCACTGTTGATAGCACTAAGAGAATAAAATGGCCGTTGTAATTCTTTCGCAATAATCAATGCGAGGGAAGTTTTACCTACACCTGGCGGCCCCCAAAAAATAAGGGAAGGTAAAAGATTTTGTTCAATGGCACCACGAAGCGCACTGCCTTTTCCTATAATGTGGCTTTGTCCAAGGTAATGTTCAAGATCTTTAGGTCGTATGCGCTCCGCCAGTGGCTCCATCTTTCTAAGTTATTTTAACGAATGCTTCGCCAATAATTTCCTATTTTTACTCAGTTAAGTTAATTAAAAATTAGTTTTCATGCGTACAATTCTTGCAAAATCACTTCCACTACTTGTTTATTTTGTGCTGATGGGTTGCAATTCAGCCTGGGCTCAGGAAATCGACCCGTTGAATAAAAGAAAGTTCAATGTGTTATTGGATGAGGTAAAGGATGGTGTGTCTTCAAAAAAGGGAATAGCGGATCTTTTTTACTTTAAGGCTGGACGTTTTTTTAGCGATTACCTCTATGATAAATACCAATACAAATGGATTCGTTACCGTATCAACAAAGATTCCATTTATACCGATTCTACCGATACTGAGGTGCGTTATCTGGAGTTGGAGGCAAGTATTACCGATGAAGCCAATCAAACAGCCATATTAAATATTGTGATTCAGGAATGGGATTTGGATGGAACACTTAAGATTACCAAAAACGACAAAATCAAGCGGTATTTTGAGGTTGTGGGAAGAGAAAAAGGTGGAAAACCCAAAAAACAAAAGAAGGAAAAAAAGGTAGAGGTCAATCCAAACAAAGAGGCCACCGAAAAAAAGGAATAAGTATTCAATGCAACTAGGATTACGCCATATAAAAGTCGAAATAGGGTTATTCGCTCTGCTTTTCGTAGTTTCAAATGGTCTAGGCTCCTGTCATTCTAAAGGTAACAGCCCAACTGATTCAGCAAACACAAAACCAAACAAAGTGAAAGCTTATTCTTCAAGTCCTATCGATACAGTTACCTTCGGCGCCGGTTGTTTTTGGTGTGTAGAGGCCGTGTTTCAACGTTTAAAAGGTGTGCAAAGCGTAAAAAGCGGTTACAGCGGAGGCAGTATAAAAAATCCGAGCTACAAGGAAGTTTGTAATGGTACCACCGGACATGCAGAAGTGTGCCAGGTCATTTATAACAAGGAGGAGATTACCTTTGATGAATTGTTGGAAGTGTTCTGGAAAACCCATGATCCTACTACGCTTAACCGACAAGGCAATGATTTTGGTACCCAATACCGTTCGGTTATTTTTTACCACAGTGAAGAACAAAAAAACACCGCTGAATTATACAAAGCAAAACTGAACGAGGAAAAGGCTTACGATAATCCGGTAATTACCGAAATAACCGCTTTTACCAACTTTTATCCGGCAGAAGATTACCATCAAAATTACTTCAATGCCAACGGCACAGAACCGTATTGCAAGTTTGTGATTCAACCCAAGCTGGAAAAGTTTGAAAAGGTATTCAAGGATAAAATAAAACAGTAAAAAAGCGAGAGATCAATTCCCTCGCTTTTTTTGATTTGCCTTTCTCTTATTTTTTGATCCGCTCTACGTAATCGCCGGTGCGGGTATCAATTTTCACCCAATCACCTTCATTGAAGAAAAGCGGAACCCGTATTTCGGTGCCTGTATCGATGGTGGCGTTTTTAAGGGTGTTGGTGGCGGTATCACCTTTTAAACCAGGTTCTGTATAGGTAATTTGCGCTTCAATAAATGTTGGTGCTTCAGCTAAAATTGGTTCATCACCTTCAAACGTGATTTTTACTTCCATGCCTTCTTTTAAAAAGCGTCCGCTATCGCCAAACATCATCAAAGGAATGTGCACCTGCTCATACGTGCTGTTGTCCATCACCACAGCAAATTCTCCATCGGTGTAGATGTATTGCATCATTTTGTATTCTACCCTTACAATCTCTACCGATTCGCCACTTCTGAAACGGTTTTCGGTTTGTTTACCGGTTTTGAGGTTACGCATTTTTGCCTGATAAAAGGCACGCAAATTGCCCGGTGTACGGTGCTGGTATTCCATGATCTGAACCAGATCTCCGTTAAAACGAATGATGGATCCTACGTTGATGTCGCCTGTGTCTGCCATTGTACTGTTGAATTATAAATTGTTATTAGTTTTCGTCGAGGTCATGCACCACTCCCATAGAGGAAAATTTAGCGATGCGTTGTTCTATTCTTTCTTCGGGTGTAAGTTTTTTGAGCGCCTTAAGGTGTTTAAGGATCTCTTGTTTTACGGTTTCGAATGTGGTTTCAGGATGACGGTGTGCAGCCCCAATGGGTTCAGGGATAATGCCATCAATCAATCCGTTTTTATTCATGTCGTAGGAAGTGAGCTTGAGGGCTTCGGCTGCTTTTTCCTTAAAATTCCAGCTTCTCCATAATATGGAAGAACAGGACTCAGGTGAAATTACCGAATACCAGGTGTTTTCAAGCATCAATACTTTATCTCCAATTCCAATACCCAAAGCACCGCCGCTGGCCCCTTCGCCTATAATAATGCAAATAACCGGAACTTTCAGTTGTACCATCTCCAGTAAATTTCTGGCAATGGCTTCTCCCTGGCCTCGTTCTTCGGCTTCTAATCCCGGATAAGCACCGGGAGTATCGATAAAAGTTACTATGGGTTTGTTGAATTTCTCTGCCATTTTCATCAAACGCATGGCCTTTCTGTACCCTTCGGGATTAGCCATCCCAAAACGTCTGATTTGGCGCATTTTGGTGTTGATGCCTTTTTGCTGGCCAATGAACATAACCGTTTGTCCCTCTATCTCACCCCAGCCGCCAACCATGGCTTTGTCGTCACCAACAGTCCGGTCGCCGTGCAGTTCCATAAACGACTTGTTGCTCACGTGGTCAATATAGGCCAGTGTGTAAGGTCGTTCGGGATGGCGACTAACCTGAACCCGTTGCCAGGATGTGAGGTTGCTGTATACGTCTTTTATTTTTTCCTGAACATGTCCTTCCAGCTCTTTGATTTTGTCAGTAAGATCTACCTTACTTTTTGATGCCATCTCTTTCAACCCTGCCAACTCCTCTTCAAGGTCCTGAATGGGCTTTTCAAAATCCAAATACGTCATACCACTTTGGTTTAGGGGGCAAAGATAGAAAAATTTGAAAAATGGGATTGAAATTGATTGGACCAGAGTAAGTGGTTTATACTACTGAATACCAATAATATAACTCGAATTCAAAACAAATTCAAAGGTGTAACTGTTTACCTCGTAAACCGATGCTTTCCTACCTTGAACATCCTTTGGTCTTGTCTTTTTTTGCTAATCCTTCATTGAAAAATCTGCGCTTTTACCGTAACTTTATGGGATATGATCACTGATCCAAAAAAAACACATTTATGGTTCTCGAGCCTGGTACCTCTGCTGGGAATTCTTGTGTTTCTGAATTCCTGTAAAAAGGAAGATGTGGCTGCCGCACCTCAAACTCCCACGCCACCACCTGCAGCACAATATGGCACATTACAAATAGAGTTTTCCAACACGGTTGATGCACAACTTTTGGAATTTGGAAAAAAATTCCTGAACCCCTCGGGCGATACCTTTACGGTTAGCAAATTCATGTATTACATCAGCAACATTGTTTTGGTGAAAGAAGACAACTCCCTTTATACGCAACCTGAAAGTTATTACCTGGTGGATGCTTCAAAACCCGCAAGCAGCAAGCTCATTCTCAATGCTGTACCTTATGGTAAGTACAAAAGTATACGTTTTGTTTTGGGAGTTGACAGTACCAGGAATGTGTCAGGTGCTCAAACCGGGGCCCTCGACCCCGCCAATGGCATGTTTTGGAATTGGAACACCGGTTATATCATGCTTAAACTCGAAGGTGCAGCACCAAGTTCAACCGTGTTTGGTAATACCATCGAATACCATTTGGGTGGTTTTAAAGGACAAAATAAAACCCAGCGCAATGTAGAATTGAGCTTTACTTCCTTTAGGGCTGAGGTTGCTCAGGGCAAAACCCCCCGACTACTTTTACAAAGCAACGTCAACGAAATGTTTCGCAGTCCCAATTCTATCAGTTTTGCAAATTTACCCATTGTAACTTCGTCGGGCTCTAACGCAAAGTTGATTGCCGATAATTACCAGGACATGATCACATTTAAAGCAATAGAATGATTTGTAGGTGGTGTAATTTGTTTGTGTTGGGCATAGGAGTATGGTACCTGAGCAGCTGTAAGGTTGATCCGGAGATTGTACCCGAACTTCCGTCGGATAACCTGGTTGAGGTTGTGCCCGAAGGATGGCCTCAACCCAATTATACTTTTAGTACCAATCCGGTAACTGAAGCGGGTTTTGTACTGGGAAGGGCCTTGTTTTACGAAACATTATTAAGCAAAGACAACACAATTTCCTGTGGCACTTGTCATCAACTGAATTCAGCCTTTGCCAATACCGATCATAAACTCAGTCATGGTATCAACGATCTGATCGGCATGCGTAACGCACCGGCGCTGTTTAACCTCACTTGGCATACTTCCTTTATGCACGATGGGGGAATCAACCACATTGAAAATCAGCCACCGGCACCCATTACAAACACGGTTGAAATGGGGGAGGACTTGGCAAATGTGGTGTACAAATTACAATCCAGTGAAAAATACCGTCAACTGTTTAAAGACGCTTTTGGCGATGAGTTGGTTACCACTCAAAGGATGTTTAAAGCCTTTACCCAATTTCAGGGTTTGATTTATTCCTACAACAGCAAATACGATCAATACAAAGCAGGTAAAGCCAACTTCGACGAGGCAGAAAAAAGAGGATACGCTTTGTTTCAAGCCAAATGCAGTAATTGTCACAAAGAGCCACTGTTCTCCGATTTTGTGATCAGAAGCAATGGCTTAGCGGTCGACCCTTCATTGAATGATATTGGTCGCGGATTCATTGAAAATCAACCTCAGAATTATTACAAGTTTAAAACCCCCAGCCTCAGGAATATCGCTAAAAGCGGGCCCTACATGCACGATGGTCGATTCAGCACCCTTCAGCAATGCCTCAACCATTATGACGGGGGCATTACCAATCTCACTAACCTCGATCCATTGTTACAGAATGGAATACCTATGACTGAAGAGGAAAAAACCGACATCATAGCGTTTTTAAATACACTAACCGATTACAAATTGTTATCTGACAAAAGGTTTGCCGATCCAAACTTTAATTGAATGAAAAACACAGCTATAGTACCTTTCGTGTTGCTTGCACTAATCAGTGCTTCCTGTAAAAAAAATGCACTTGGCGGTACCTCAAAGATTCAAGGTAAAGTAGTTCACCATTCCAAGGCTATACCGGGTGCCAGGGTGTTTATCAAATTCAACGCAAAAGAATTTCCGGGTATGGACACCGCTGTATACGACGCTAAAGTAGTGGCCGACGTTAATGGAAATTTTAGTTTGGACTGTTATAAAGGGGATTATTATCTTTTTGGTTATGGCAACGACTTTGCCATTCAGCCACCGTATATTGTGGTTGGAGGTGTACCGGTAACTATACGAAAAAATGAAGAGGTCGATCTCCAGATCGCAGTTACCGAAGGCGATTGACCCGGTTAGCAAGTAGCTGCAAAAAAAAAAGACCCGCACACTGGCGGGTCTTTTTTTTGTATCTGAAATAACAAGTCTAGCGGAAACCAAATCCAATATTAAAGGCCAGGTAAGATTGGCTTGGCACATCCTGTGTTTTAAAGTTGAGGTTGTATTTCACCGACAATAACAAAGTGTTTTCAGCACTGATGTCGTATGATACACCAACTTCAGGGGCAATCATAAATTGCCAGGTGTCGCGGTTCCAGCGGTAGATATTCATGTCAAGGTCATGAATCATGTAGGTTGTACCAATGCCTGCTCCTCCAAACAAACGCATACCGGCTGCGTTGTCTTTAAAGTAGTTGAATCGCAAACTCATTGGGAACATGTTGGCGTATCGGAATTGTTCTCCGCTCAGGGCTATATTGTCACGTGTATAAGTGCCATAACCCATGTCTTCATAAAACACATTCCACTCAGCGCCGAAACCTAAGGACGCGTTATCAAACACGTCTGTTTTCCATTCCATTCCAAATCCTCTCCAGCTGTATTTGGAAATATAATCTGCCATATCACCTGTTCCCAGGCCCATGGAGTAATACATGTTAAATATTTTTTCACGGTCTTGCGCTTTAGCTGGTTTTGCCGTGAATAGCAGGCTGGCAGCGGCCAGTATATAAATAATCTTTTTCATGATTAGCGTTTAAGAATAGGTGATTGTTTAAAGGCTTGACCAACGTTGGTGGCTACACGAGAGTTGAAGGAGGTGCTGGATCCTTCCATCAGTCCATTGATTACACCTACCCATAATACCGGACGGCTGCCAGAAGGCGACATTTCACGACCATCGATCATCATCATGAGTAAACTGCCGGTGGTTGTACTAGAGTAAGTTGGAGGGTAATAACCGGGGTAATACCATCCTCCGTAAGGATAATAATAGCCATAATACCAGTAACTGTAATAATAATAAACATACGTATTGGTCATGGCAGCATTCTGAATGTACACATCAGGATCCTGATTGCGCCCCACCTTGGTCCATCCAAGCGCTTTCATTTGTTGATCGATTTGCGAGGTAACTACATTCGCGCTGGAAGCAGGCACATAATCCGGTTTGTTATTGGCGTCCGGATCGTCAATTTGCTCGCTGCTTACCTTTACAATCGTGTCCCACATCGCGTAGGTTTTACGACTCGAAAAGTCAATGTCTTTGGTGTAAGCGGTACCCACAACGTCCAGGTCGCTGATGTACTCTGCTCCACCTGGTCTGCAGCCACTGAACAAAGCCAGTGTAACGGCAGCCAAACTAAGTAGTTTTTTGTAATTCATAGAGAGGGTTTTAGGATACAAATATAACAGAATTCAATAAGCAAGTGTTTCACCATGCAACTTTGAATACAAGTGATATTTGTCAGCCTGAAAATACTGGAATAAAGTGAAGTGTGCTTCCCCATCCTTCTATGAGAAGGCAGCCCAAGCCAAATTTACCTGGTACCAGACCCGGTAGCAGTTAAAGTAGTACCAGGCCCTTATCGTTTAATAAGACGTTGAGCTTCCCCACTTATGCTTCCACTTCTGTTACAATGCTAGGGAAAATGCGTACGTTGTTGTTTTCTTCCCTGCGAAACTGGTAGGTGTACTTGTAATGGCTTTCCAAACCCGATTTGTTAGGTAATCCATTAATCATCATAATATTCCTGTTTTTTGCAAACCGTAGTAACTCCCTTAGGTAATGTGCTGAGATTTGTCCTACCTCATCAATGATGCAATGCACCTTAAAGTCTTTGCTGCTGCGGTGCGAAGATTCCTTAATAAACACGTGCAGCAAAGTAATGTAGATGATGGCTTTTACAAGTATGTCTGTTCCTGTACTGCCTATGCTGTCAATTCTGTGTGTCCAGCCGGTTTCGTTCATGCCTTCTTTGATGTTGAATTTTAATTCAAACAAATCTTGTAAACGAATTTCCTCTTGTTCCTGCTCTTTAATTGCCGAACGCAATTGCTCGAGTAGTTTCACGGCTTTTCCGCTGATTTCCCGCTTCATGCCGGTAGCAAAGTCGGTATTAAACAAACCTTCGTTGTACACCATACCGTTTTCCTCACGAAATTCCTGAATACGTTTAAGCAAACGGTACACCTTGTTATCTGATTCTTCCAGCCGGATTTTTATGAACTCAATTAATTTACTTTCCTCGAACTCGGCCTTTTTAAAATCTTCAGCTATCAATCCAATGATGTGCTGAATTTTGTCTTTTTGACCACTCAGTTCTTTTACCTTTGTTGCAATACTATCGGTTACCAATCCTATTTGAGTAGCGGTTTCGGCAATAGAAAGGTCAATTTTGTTTTCGTTGATAAAGGACCGCAAGTTTTGAGCAAAGCGTTCGTATTCTCCCTGGCTGGCGTCGTTACGAATCACAAAATTGAAGTGATTATCGATGCGGAATTTACCCGCAAATTCATTTACATAACGCTGAAATGCCCCGTATTCCTCATTAAAATGCGAGTCGTTTTTTAATAATTGTGTACACAAATCCATGATGTTGTGGTTTGTGCGTTTGGGTTCAGCCCTTTCGATAATGTCGGCAAACTTGGTGTAAACCGGAGTTTCACGGAAATTATTGCTGTAAAAGTTAATGCCGTTATTAAAGGCAATTAACTCTTCGTCGAATGCACGCTTTTCTTTATTGAGTTCAATGCGCCTCATGTTAAATTTGCGGCTGGCTTCTTCCAACTCAGCTGTTAGATCGTTTTTGCTTTTTACAAACTCCTCTTTTTTCTGATGAAAGTCAGGTAGTTTATCAAAAATTTCGCGTTTATCTTTTTGGTAATCGCTGATAACCTGAACGTATTGCTCAATCTCCTGAAGGGCATCCTGCAAGTCTTTTAAGCGACCCTCAACTTCTTTTAGTTGTTTAGCGTCAACTCCCTTGCTCTTGAAGTTGGTTTCTTTTTCACCGGTTAACTCTTCTTCTTTTTTCTCAAACTCTTTTACACGGTTCTTTTTTTCAACTTCCAATTCGGCAATTTCGCTTTCCTGCTTTTCTTTGAGCTCGGTCAGACGCTCATCGTTGTAACTTTTTAAGCGTTCGATCTGGGTATTGAAATCACCGAGCACGGCATTTTTCTTTTTATTTAAAATGGCGAGTTCTTCCTCAATAATATTTAATCGTTGGCGATTACCGCTCAGGCTTTCTTCCACCTCTTTACCGGCGCGTATCTTCCAGTCTTCCAGTTCATCAGCCAGTTTTTTCTCGCGTTTATCTGCTAATTCCAAAGAATAGCTCAAAACTTTAACGTCTTCTTTCAGCTCTCCCAATTGTTTTCCAAACTTGTCGGCCGCCAGCATTTTTTCTTCGGTATTGGCGGTTTGAAACTGCGTTAAGGCTTCTTCCAAATCGCGTATTTGGGCAAGTTTTTCGTTTTTCTCGAATTGGTATTCTTCTATGGATTTGGAAACCAATTCTACGGGTTCCAGGTTCAAACTAATACCATACAAGGTTTCACTTGCCCCTTCTTTCATTTCAGGCGTCAGGTCAGTGCGAAACAGCAATTTTTCGTTCACCACTTTACCAATGTTCTGGTGCCAGTTTTTGACGTTCTTTTCGAGGTAACCATAAAAGGCATCACTTTGTACATTTAGTTTGTTTTCAATTTCTGTGATTTCGAGTTTAACTTTCTGTATCTCGTTGTTGGTTTGGTTAACACGGTTCGAAAGGGAGTTTTTTAGTTTTAACTCAAGTGCTTCCCATTCCCTTTGAATGGTTTGCACCATGTTTTGTTTAATGGCTCGCTCACTTTTGTTTTTGTAACTCACCCCCCTTAGCTCGTTCAGTTCACTTTCAAGGGCTTTAATTTCGTTTTCGTAATGTCTGGTGCTGCGAATCACCTTTTCATCACTTTTGAGGCTGTTAAATTCTATCTGTCTTGCTGTTACTTCGGCATTCACCGCTTCTGTCGCTTCTTCACGTTTTTGTTTGAGCTCGCTTTCTTTTTTGCTGAACTCATTTTTTTGCAACAATTGCAGTTCATTGAAGTGGTTAAAGGTTTCGCCTATTTTAGAGTTAATACGATTAACAAAAGCGGTTTTATCGTTGCGCAACTGTTCAATCAATGAGGAGAATTTTAATTCAATATTGGCCACATTGGAAGTTAAACTTTCGTATTCCCTGCGGGCAATGTTCAACTCCACCATCAGTTTTTCCCTTTCGGCATGTTTTTCCAGCGCGGCGTCAATGTTTTTGTCTTTGTACTCCTTTAGTTTTTTGTTGGCCTCGCGTATGCTCCTATCGTAATACCCAATCTCTTCATGCAGGTTGTTTTGTTTGTTTTCTATGTTGAATTTGAGTTCTTCGAAAGCATTCGAAATTTCTATCAACTCTTCCTCTTTCTTTTTTGCTGCTTCACGTATGGCTTCATTTTGTGATTCGGCAAACCTTAAACTGCTGCCCAATTTATCGGCCATTTCCATCTGAGCCCCTTTCAACATGTGTACCTGATCGTACTTTTTATCTATGAGCTCAATGAGTTGCTGTGTTTCTTTTTTCAGGTAAGTTTCAATGTCGGTGTATTTTTCATTGAACTGGCGCAACTGGCGTTCTACCTGTTCTAAACGAATACTGCTGCTTTCTGTGGTTAACGAATTGGCTATAAAATCCTTAATAAAGCGTGAGTCAATACTGCTTTTTGACGAGAGAAATACATTGGTGATGGATTTGGGAATATTCTGGTATTTTTCGTTGCCTTTTAACAGGTGAAATTTCGATAGTTGTTTGTCGGTTTCTGTTCCGTAAATAATATTACGGTACCTTTCAAAAGTGTCAATCTGATTGGAAATATAAATGCCCCGCTTTTCAATGTTGGAAATGATGTCTTTGACTTTCATTGCTTCATCGTTTGTGTTGAAGAAAAAGTCAGGATTAAATGGGGCATCAATAAAGCGAAACACAATTTTATTGTGACGGTATACCATCACCATAAAGTTGTGCTCTTCGGTGGCAATTTCATAAACGAGATAGGAGTTTTCGTAACGGAAATAGTGCTCTTCAAAAGATTTTTGGGAGGCCGAAATCCCCAAACCACGACTGTTGGCACTGTAAAAAAACAAGATGGCCCTTTGAAGAGAGGTTTTACCAAAATTATTGGTACCCACAAAACAGGTATTGCCGCTTAACTCAATGTCGGCATACTTAACGTTGGCAATGTTGATTTCTACAATCCTGTTTAAAATTCTGCAATTTTCCATATTTCTCTTTTTACTCTTGTATTATATCCAACTTTTTACTTTTTCTAAGGGCGTGCCGCCGGTCTCCTCTCGTCGCCCGCCGTCGGGCTGCTTCGGGCTGCGGCCTCCTCAAGCGGGTTGCGCTTCGCTTCTCCCGCCCTGCGGTGGCTAAACCCTGCGCATCCCTCACGCGGTATTTGGTTCTTTTTTTGTCATTTACAACCGCCTATCAATTGTAAATTAACCCCTGGGTGCTTTCGCCAGAATTTCCTGTGTCTTCGTATATGGCTACCGCGTTAATCACATCCAGCAAATAGGTATAAGAATCCAGCACTTTATACGATTCTGTTTTTTCATCCTCCAATTCCAAAAACGAATCCCTGCTCATCAGTTCACAAATTTCCCTCACTTTGTTATGCAGGGTTTCTGAACGATACAGGGGGATTTTTTGCAACTTTTGTTTTAATCGCACATTGGCGTTGCACTCCTCTGCAATTTCAGTCGGACGAAAACGGCTGCCAATGGTAATTTTGTTGTCCATACTGGCCAGCAGGTCAATAATATCAATGTACCGTTCAAATCGTTCGAGTTTTTTCTCCAACTCCGAATTGGGTTCTCCTAATTTTGAAAAATAAAAGTAATTGTTACCCCTTTCAATGTTGAAACGAATCACGTTGAAATACGCCTGCAAGCGATCAAAATTTTCGGGATTGTTGATCACATCGTACAAACGGTTCATCCCGTCGCGGCTGCCATTGCTGGAAATAAAATTCCCACGGGCCATTACAGCAAATATTTCGTGGGTTTGGCGGGGGAGGTTGTAATCTTCTGCTGACATAGATTTTTATTTTTTCGTTTGTTGTGTACTAGCTTAACTTTTTATTTTTAACGGCCTGGCAACTTTCTACAGGTTTGGTTAATCATGTTTTACAATTTTCTCTTTCTTTTTGTTTTCCAAAAGCGGCAGAATGAGAGTATAACCCAGCCGTTTTTTGTTTTTATTCGCGTCCTCGTAGTCGAAATAGTGCAAACGGTATTTAAAATCGAGTTTGTTCTGGTACTCCATTGCAATTTCAACAAACAAAGAGAGACGCTCCTCAAAACTGACGTTTCCGATGGCTTTGGGAAATTTGTAGTCGATCAGGTATTCAAACAAATTCAATTTGTTTTGAGATAGGAAACGTTGCACCAGTTTTTCGGTATCCAGTTTAATTTGTTGTTCAAGACCTTTTTCTTTGAAATTGGCCCCCATTTTGTCGGCAACACCGCGCAACATCAGGCGAGTTAGCTTGTATTTTTCGGCTACCTTTTTGCATAACACATGGCCATCGTCGCTGAATAAAAAGTCGACAGGTATTTTGGTCTTGGGCGATTTATGCCCGTTGTGGCGCAGGGTGTTGATGTTGTCTACCACTTCCTTAAAATTCGTTCTGAAAAACAAGGCCCCGTGATCTTTAATTTCTTTGAGGTGCTGGGCTTTGATGTATACATCCAGTTGAAACTGAATTTTATTAATAAAGTCGGTAATGTCGGTTTGTATCTCAATCAGGTAATCGAGATTTTCAATCAAACTGCCTTTAAGATTTTGAACGATGCCATACAATTCTGAATCTCCCGAAAGGCTGAAGAGGTTGCGGTTGTCTTCCAACAACAACCCGCTGCGTTTGATAAAGTCGATGATGGTGTCGCGTTTGGTGCGATAATCTTCCAGTTTTTGAAGTTTAATGCGATAATTGCTTTCGTTTTTGTAGGTGTCATCAACGTTTTTCTGCAGTTTGATGATTTCGCGGGTTATGGCTGTGTTGATGCGTTTGAGGTACTTTTTTATGCTGCGCAAAAAGCGCATTTCTCGCACTTCCTGGTAAAACGAAATGTGGCGGTTGAGTTCGTTGAGGTAATCGTTAATAAGGCCCGGCGTTACTTCCCCAATCTCCATAAAATCTTCAAACATGGCTACCACGGCATCGTTCAAACTTACAATGCTCTCGTACTCGTAAATGAGGTCGAGGGATTTCAGTTTCTGATAATTTTCGTGGGAGATGTCTTCTCTCGCCAACAGCTCGTTCACTGTGATGTTTTCGCGATTGGCGAAAAGAAATTCCACCACTGAACGGTGCTGGTAGAGTTGAGATAAAATATCGTTTACATTGACTTGTAATGCCATAGGCTTGTGATAACATTTAAAAGTACGCAGCAGGGGGGAGGCCTTAAAACAGGGTTTTCAACAAAAAATGAGGTAATTCACGAATCAGGTTTAAAGTGCTTGATTTTGAAGGTATTTGAGAATATCCTGCTTCAAATAAAGTATAAACACGTGTTATGTGTTATGAACAGGTGTTGATAAACAACCGGTATTGCCGGATTGCAGAAATAGCGGCTCTAATGGTTCGAAGTGACCAGAATGGCTCAGCGCCCAAGGTTTTACACGTTTGTTTTGTGGCTTGTTTTGTACAGTTCCATTAAAACCCGGATGAATTCAGGCCAGAGGTATTTTTTCTTTTCCTCGCGTACGGCGGCTCGCATGGGGTTTTCAAGCGCTGCTTTAAAAAAAAGCTGAATCTTTTCAGCGATGGCATGTATTTCAGGTTCTACTACAAAGCCGCATTGCCCGTCAGGCACAATTTCCTTTAAGCCGCCAACGTTGGTCACCAGCATGGGTTTTTCGTAGTAATAGCCCACCATGGTAACGCCGCTGTTAGTGGCATTACGGTATGTTTGAGCTACCAGATCGCAGGCGCAAAAATAGTACCTCACATCGTCGTTGGAAATAAATTTTTCGTGCAGGATTACCTGATCCTGTAAGCCGAGCGCAGTGATCTGGGTTTTGTATTTTTCCGGATCTTCATAAAATTCACCGGCTATGAGAAGTTTAATTTTGTTTTGTTTCACCGCCGGTTCAGCCATGGCTTCAAGCAAAAGGTCAAGTCCCTTGTAATGCCGAATCAAGCCAAAAAACAACACCAGCTTATCATTGGGGTTCAAACCCAATTTTTTTCGGGCTTCCTCCTTGCTAACTGCCTTGCCATAGGTTTGGTACATGGGGTGAGGACTGTAGGCGCGGTTGGTGGTTGATGTGAAGAGCGCAATATCATCAAGCACTTTTTTACTCATGGCTATAAAACCATCGCAGGATCTAACAAAATACCGGGTAAACACGGTGTCGCCAAATCGTTTCTCGTGAGGCAGAACATTATCGGTTAAAGCCAGCACAGTAGTTGATGATCGTACCATTCTGCCAATGCTGCCTAAACAAGGTCCAAAAAAAGGCAGCCAGTAACGAAAAAGAATAAAATCGGGTTGTTCTTTTTTAATAAAGCGGGCTACTTTCCACCAATTGAAGGGATTGATGCTGTTGATGAGAGTGTGTATTTGAATGTCTCCGGGAGCTTTAGCGTCCTTTTCAAATTGCGATGAACCTGGAAACAAAAAATTGGGGTATTGCAAAGCATAGGAGATGATCTGCGCATCGTGTCCTTGTTGTTGAAGTTCACGACACAGGTTTTCGTTGAATTGTGCAGGTCCTCCGCGCAGAGGATGCCCGGGTCCTATGATAAAAATCTTCTTATGAACAGTACTCATCCTTTCAAAAGTAACGAGTATTTCCTGAATAGGGAAAGATTTTGCCCTGAGTTATGAGTAGGCACTAAACCGTATATTTTTTTTATATTCAATTAAAATTACAGCTCATGGTTGATTTCAGACAAGTAAATTATTCCCGCACCACACTTACGGAATTAATGGTACCTGCTTACGCTAATTTTGGCGGCAAAATTCACGGTGGCATCCTGCTTTCTTTAATGGATAAGGTGGCCTATGCCTGTGCCTCCAAACACGCCGGAAATTACTGTGTTACGGTTGCGGTTGAAAATGTGGATTTTTTACAACCGGTTGAGGTTGGGGAAATGGTAAGTATGTATGCATCGGTGAACTATGTTGGCAGTACCTCAATGGTGATTGGTATTAAGGTAATTGCCGAAAATTTTAAGGTGGGAACGGTTAAACATACCAATACATCCTATTTCACCATGGTGGCCAAAGAAAACGGCGTGCCTACTCAAGTGCCCGGTTTAATTTTGGAAACAAAAGAAGACATTAAGAGGTTTCTGGAAGCCATTAAACGCAAGGAATTAAAATCGAGTTACAAATCAGAACTGCAAAAGGCCAGGATAGCCTTGATGGTGGATTCAGAAAACACCTTATTAAAAAATGAAAGGTGCCGCATAGAACTTTCTTAAGTTCAGACAAGGTGTTGCCTACAAGTGAGCTTCATCACCAAAGCCCCCACCGCTGTCGCCACCAATGTAACCCAAGCGTTTACCTGTGCGTAAGGCACTGCTGCTCGATTTTTCCTGAATTTCATTTACGGTAACCATTCTTACAGCATCAAATGGAGGTGTGAACAGGTCGAAGGTAATGGAGTAAATAATCAATTCGTTCACGATATCACTGAGGTCAGCTTTGGTAATGGGGTTCTCACTGAAACGGTTGTATTTAGCGCCAAATTTAGTTTTGGTCTCTATAAAGAACTTTTTTTCGCGGTTCACGAAGATCCTGGCAATTAAATACCCCAGGTCGCCAAGCCGGTTGTATTTGAAAGAGTCAGCCAAAAAGTTATACACGCTGATGATACCACAATAGGAATTGTAATCGTTGTCTTTCACATAACTGGTTTTGTACATGGGATGAGAACGGTCAAATTCAAACACGTTCGAGTGCATTTCAAAATCCAGCATGTCGCCGGCAACTTTCAATTGCATGGATTGAATGCTGATGTCTTTGTAAAAAATATTCACCCTTTTATCTACCTGAGAGATTTGGTGACTCATATCATCGGCTTTTTCCTTGAGCAGGTCTTTCAGTTCGTTGAACACCGCAATGGTATTGGTGTAAACATCCTGCTTCATCACCGATTTTTGGCTCAGCAGTTTAATGATGGTTTCCCTTTGTTTGTTCTCCTGTTCGCTCATGGTTATAAAGATTTAATAGGCTCTTGCAAAAATTACGCGTTGGGTGCTAGGTTGCCCGCTATAGATACACTTGCCGTTTTCCTGAGGGTTATTCAAAGGGATGCAGCGGATCGTGGCTTTGGTTTCCTCTTTGATTTTTTCTTCTGTTTCAGCGGTACCGTCCCAATGTGCGAGAATAAAACCACCCTTATCATCCAGTAAACGTTTAAACTCTTCGTAATTATCGCAAACGTGGGTCATTTTTTTCATTCGTTCTTGGGCGCGTTCAAATAAATTTTGCTGAATGGTAAACAACAACTTTTCGATGATTGTTTCCGCGTCGCTCATGCGTATGGTTTCTTTGCTTAGCGTATCCCTTCTGGCTAATTCCAAGGTGCCGTTTTCCAGATCACGCTCGCCAATGCCAATGCGTAACGGCACACCTTTTAATTCGTATTCTGCGAATTTCCAACCCGGACGCTGGGTATCGCGGTCGTCGAACTTTACGCTGATGTTTTTAGCCTGTAACGATTTCTGTAATGGCAACACAGCTTCACGGATTTTCTCCAATCCTTCCTCTGATTTGTATATAGGCACAATCACCACTTGTGTTGGAGCCAATTTTGGCGGAATCACCAAACCCTTATCGTCACTGTGACTCATTATTAGCGCTCCCATTAAACGGGTACTCACGCCCCAACTAGTAGCCCATACGTAATCCAGTTTACCTTCTTTGTTGGCAAACTTCACATCAAAGGCCTTGGCAAAATTTTGTCCTAAAAAGTGTGAGGTACCCGCCTGCAAGGCTTTTCCATCCTGCATAAGGGCTTCAATGCAATAGGTTTCGTCGGCGCCGGCGAATCGTTCATTAGCAGTTTTAATACCCTTTACAACGGGCATTGCCAGCCAATTTTCGGCAAAGTCGGCGTACACATTCAACATTTTTTCGGTTTCGGCAATGGCTTCTTCTTTACTGGCATGTGCGGTATGTCCTTCCTGCCATAAAAACTCGGCGGTGCGTAAAAACAAACGGGTTCGCATTTCCCAACGCACCACATTGGCCCATTGATTTACCAGAATAGGCAGGTCGCGGTAACTTTGTATCCAACCTCGGTAAGTGTTCCAGATGATTGCTTCGCTGGTTGGCCGCACCACCAATTCCTCTTCCAGTTTAGCCTCAGGGTCAACTATGAGTTTTCCCTTGTTTTGTGGATCGGTCTTTAGTCGGTAATGCGTAACTACGGCACATTCTTTCGCGAAACCTTCAGCGTTTTTTTCTTCGGCTTCAAATAAACTCTTAGGAATAAAGAGAGGGAAATAGGCGTTGGTATGCCCTGTTTCTTTAAACATTCTGTCGAGGGTGTGTTGCATTTTTTCCCAAATGGCGTAGCCCGAAGGCTTAATCACCATACATCCTCTTACGGCACTATGATCAGCCAAATCGGCCTGAACCACAATGTCATTATACCATTTACTGTAATCTTCTTTTTGTGAGGTAATCCCTTTGCTCATAATTTATTTGCTCCACCGGCACTGCGGGTATCTCAGTCCAATGGTGTGTTCAACATCTGATTTATCTTGTCCGGTAAATTTACTCAAATTCTCTGCTTGTGAAAGATTTATCCCCAAGCGGACGGTTTTTTTATTTTCTTTGAACTTGATTTTACACCCTATTTATGAGCAGAAAAATACTAGCCAACGATGGCATCGACAGCCAAGGCAAAGCCTTACTCGAAAAAGCAGGATTTACGGTTGTAACCGATAAAGTAGCGCAGGACCAACTGATATCTGCCATCAATTCTCAAGGCTACGTGGCCTTAACAGTAAGAAGTGCCACCACTGTGCGCAAAGAAGTAATTGATGCCTGTGCGGGATTAAAAGTTATTGGTAGAGGCGGGGTAGGTATGGATAACATCGATGTGGAATACGCCCGCTCAAAAGGTTTGCAGGTAATCAATACCCCAGCTGCTTCAAGCAATTCAGTGGCTGAGTTGGTATTTGCCCATTTATTTAACGCGGTGCGTTTTTTGTACGACAGCAACCGGCAAATGCCGGCCAATGGTGCCGATAAATTTGAAGAGCTCAAAAAAAAATACGCCAAAGGCCTTGAATTAAGAGGTAAAACCATGGGAATAATTGGTTTTGGCAGAATTGGCCAGAACGTTGGAAAAATTGCAATTGGTTTAGGAATGAATGTCCTGGCCTTTGATCCATTTGTGAAACAGGCGGAAATTGAAGTGGAAGTTGCCGGTAGAAAGGTGCAGGTACCGATTACCACGGTTGCAATGGAAGAGGTGTTAAAACACTCAGACTTTATTACGTTTCATGTGCCCGGCGGGAAATTGGTTGCTGCAACCGAGCTCGCCCTTATGAAAAATGGTGTTATCCTTGTGAACACAGCCAGGGGTGGGGTTATTGATGAAACTGAACTTATCAAAGCACTCGATAGCAGTAAAGTAGCGCATGCATGTTTAGATGTGTTTGAAAATGAACCCAAACCCTCGGCGGCACTATTGGCGCACGCGAAAATTTCGCTGAGTCCTCATATTGGTGCAGCTACCAATGAAGCGCAGGAAAGAATAGGAATAGAGTTGGCTGAAAAAATGATTGCAGCACTGCAATAAAGTTAAACATGGCAATTGTATTACCATTTAAGGCTTTGCGGCCTGCCAAAGACAAGGTGCATCTTGTTGCCTCACGCAGTGTTGACGGTTACCAAAGCGGAGAATTACATGATAAGCTGGCATCTAATCCCTACACGTTTTTGCATGTTATCAACCCCGACTTTGGCGACGGCCGTAAAACCAAAGCGGGTTCACCGGAGCGCTTGCAAAAAGTAAAATCAAAGTTCAAGTCCTTTGTGAAAGACGGTGTACTAAAACAAGATGAACAAGCTGCTTATTACATCTACAAACAATACAAAAGCGGAAATGAATACCTTGGCATAATTGCCTGTACCAGTATTGATGACTACATCAATGGCGTTATTAAAATTCACGAACAAACCTTAACGCAAAGGGAAGAAAAATTAAAGGAATACCTCGAGGTGTGCGAATTCAATGCTGAACCGGTGTTGTTTTGTTATCCCGAAAACCGCTTGTTGGATGATCTTTTGCAGGATGTGGCCAAAACACCGCCTGTGTACGATTTTAGTACTTCCGATAAGGTAAGACACAGTTTGTGGTTGGTGAACGACGAAAGCCGGGTGAAATTGATTGCTTCTGAATTTTCTAAAATGCCTGCGATATATATTGCCGACGGACACCACCGTTCAGCTTCTTCCACCCTGTTGGGAAAACAACGCCGACAGAGCAAAGGAAATTATACCGGTAAGGAAGCGTTTAACTATTACCTGGGGGTGTTTTTTTCTGAAACCCAATTACGCATTTTTGATTTTAACCGTTTTGTGAAAGACACCGGAGGCCTGGGTGTGGAGGAGCTCCTGCAAAAAATTTCAGACAAGTTTGAAATTACCAAACTGGATGCAAAGTTGTATAAGCCTGTTGCAACGCATGAATTCAGCATGTATGTGAGAGGAACCTGGTACACCTTAAACGCTAAACCAGGGGTTTACTTGGATGCTGATCCCATAAAAAGTCTCGACGCCTTTATCTTAACCGAACATATTTTATCGCCGGTGTTTCACATCCACGATCTTAAAACCGATCAGCGCGTAGGGTTTATTCCAGGCGTGAAAGGACCAGAAGCGTTGAAACAAATTGTTGATGAAGGCAAAGCCGAAGTGGCATTTGGCTTGTTTCCGGTAAGTATGACGCACTTAAAATGGATTGCTGACACCCACAACATCATGCCCCCAAAATCAACCTGGGTCGAACCTAAAATGCGCAGCGGATTGGTGATTTATAGTTTCGAAGGAGAATAAAAGCGAAGCTCAGCATGTCAGTTAAGGACCAACTTCAAAAGATCACAGGTACTATTCCGGCACATGTAACGTTGGTGGCGGTGTCTAAAACGAAACCAAATTCGGCTATCCTTGAGGCTTATGATGCAGGGCAGCGCGACTTCGGGGAGAATTATGTTCAGGAATTACTTGCCAAACACGAATCACTGCCAAAGGATATACGCTGGCATTTTATTGGTCACCTGCAAAGCAACAAGGTAAAGCTTATTGTTCCTTTTGTTCACCTTATTCACGGAGTTGACAGCATAAAGTTGCTGGAGGAAATCAACAAACAGGGCGCAAAACAAAATCGGGTGATAGCCTGTTTACTTCAAATACATATTGCAAAGGAAGAATCGAAATTCGGTTTTTCCTATGAGGAATGTGAAACCATAATCGCCACCGGGCAATTACAGGATTTTCGTTATGTTCAGGTGAGGGGATTAATGGGTATGGGAACCAACACAGGTGATCACGCAGTTTTGCAACAAGAGTACGCCGAGCTCAGGGCATTTTACCTCAAGATGCAGGCCCATCAGCCAAAATGGAATGTGTTGAGTTGTGGCATGAGTGGTGATTATCGTATGGCCATAGAGCAGGGCAGCAGCATGGTAAGAATTGGCAGCAGTATTTTTGGTGAAAGGAATTACTCGCATTGAAACAAGGCAGGTTTGGTTAGAAACGACATGCCAATTTAAATGAACATCCAAAAAGAGCTGGAAAGCGGACATAGCAAGACCATCACCGATCACATCATTCGCTACGTTGGAAGAGATAAAACAAGATTCAACGAATTGATTGCCATTTTTTTTGGAAAAGATAAAAAATTACAACAACGCGCTGCCTGGCCTTTGGGTTATCTGGCTGAAGGGAATCCCCGTTTGATTGAACCGCATTTGAAACAGCTTATCGGATTGTTGGAACAGGAGGGGCATCATCCTGCTGTTACACGTTGTATCATGCGCATTTTTCAGCAATACGACATGCCTGAAAACTTCCATGGCGAATTGATTGACCGGTGTTTTCAATTTATTCTCAATCCTTCCAGGCCAATCGCTATTAGGGCTTACGCCATTACTACCGCTGCTCACCTGGTTGCGCCGTATCCTGAATTGAAACGGGAAATGCTTTTGGTTCTGGATGAGCTGGCTCATGAAGAGCTGCCGCCTGCCTTGAGGGTGAGGTTAAAAAATGCCCTGAAAAGCCTGCACGCTTAACTTTAATTCTTTACTTTTGCTCGGCTTCAAAACCATGCAGTTCGAGCTTACCAGCGAAATATTAGATAAATTAAAAGAGGCCATTGACGCCCGCGATTCTGCTTTTATCAACGAAAAGCTGGAAGAACTTTACGCTGCTGATATTGCCGAAATCATCAACCAGCTTAATTTAAGTCAGGCAGCATACATCTACGGTTTGCTGCATGAAGAGCTGGCACCTCAGGTGTTGCTTGAACTCGATGACGACAAACGCGAAGACCTACTCACCACCTTTAGTGCCAAACAAATTGCCGAGCAGGTTGACAACATGGACAGCGACGACGCTGCTGACGTGATTGGTGAGTTACCGGAGGAAATGCAGGAAGAAGTGTTGTCGCACCTGGAGGACATTGAGCAGGCCAGCGATATCGTTGAGCTCATCAATTATGAAGAAGGAACGGCGGGCTCTTTGATGGCCAAGGAATTGGTAAGTGTGTACGCGTTTGAATCGGTTGGGGCCTGTATTGAGGAAATTCGAAAGAAAGCCGACAATGTAGATGTGATGTATGCTGTGTATGTGGTTGACAATAACGAACGCCTGTTGGGTATGTTGCCCTTAAAAAAACTCATTATATCGCACCCACTCGCCCGAATAGAAGAAATTTACGAATCGGACATCCATTTTGTGAAAACCGATACACCCAGTGAGGAAGTTGCTGAAGACATGCAGAAATACGACCTGGCTGTGATGCCGGTGGTGGACCAACTGGGCAGGTTAGTGGGCCGCATCACCTTCGACGATGTGATGGATGTGATCAAAGAAACCGCTGACGAGAACATGCAACGCATGAGCGGTTTAACCGACGCGGTTGACAGCAACGACAAATTGTGGCGGCTCTCAAGGGCCAGAATCCCATGGCTGTTGGTTGGCATGTGTGGTGGTATCATTGGTTCAAGAATCATTGGTGCGTATGAAGACCAGATTTTGATCAATCCGAAAATGGCCTTTTTTATTCCACTGATAGGCGCTATGGGGGGGAATGTGGGTGTTCAAAGTTCTGCTATTATTGTTCAGGGTCTTGCCAACAATAGTTTGTTGGGAGATAACATAAGTAAAAAGTTAGTGAAGGAGTTAGGTGTGGGCTTGCTGAATGGGCTCATTTGTTCCTCATTGATTTGGGCTTATGCGTATTTGATTGAAGAATGGAAGTTAGCTGCCACAGTAAGTGCTTCTTTGTTAACGGTGATTATGTTTGCTTCTTTTTTGGGCACATTTGTTCCTCTAACCTTAAACCGATTTAAAATTAATCCGGCCCTGGCCACCGGGCCTTTTGTTACCACTTTGAATGATATTATTGGCATCTCCATTTATTTTCTGATGGGGCGTATGCTCTATGCGGTATTTTAATGCCAGTCGCCCTGAATTCAGGAATTAATTGCCAAAAAACCTGAAAATTATTTTTTTAAATTCGGATTAATTTCTACTTTTGCCCACCCCAAACACATGGCCCGTTCGTCTAGGGGTTAGGACACGTCCCTTTCACGGATGAAACACGGGTTCGATTCCCGTACGGGCTACCCTGAAGTAGAAAGCCTCGTTGATTAAAAATCAGCGAGGCTTTTTTTGTTTTCTAAGAATTGCAGCTTTCACTTCAGGGTGGCCCGTGCGTGCGAGCGCAGCGAGCAGTGTTTACGAAGTAAACAAGGAATTGAAGTTCATCCCGAGCGCAGCGTAGCGGAGTTGAGGGAATTCCCGTACGGGCTACGAATAAAAGCAAAAAAGCCTCACGCTTAGCGTGGGGCTTTTGTTATTTCTGCTCGAGTGTGAAGTAAACTTGGCCTAAGGTCAAAAACTCCTTGTGGGCCACCAAAAATTGCAAAAGAACTCTGCCGCACAATTTGGGCTTTTTGGTTTTTTGATAAAGCTGGATAAGCCTACTTTTTTTAATAAGACCGCAAGAGAGATGAAACCCTCCTGATTGTAGTTCTAAGTTAGGAGAAACACGGCCGGCTGTATCAGGAGGAATAAAGTAAGGCAAGGCTCAAAACCCTTCATAATCTCTCATTTGCCTAAATTAAATCCTCACTAAATTCCCTTAACTTTGTGCCTCCAAAATAACCTAGCCTTACCACTATGATTCATTTTTTCGGTAATTCAAACAACACCATTTACGCCGTTCAAACCCAACAAGAGATTTCATCCGAAGACATCCAAAAACTGAACTGGCTTTTTGGCAATTCCCAAAAAATAGAACAAGTTGAATTAAAAGAGCTAGTTGTGGGTCCCCGCGCTGCTATGATTACTCCTTGGAGCACCAACGCGGTAGAAATCACCCAAAACATGGGCATCAAAGGCATTATTCGGATTGAAGAATTTCACAAGGTTGAGGAAGGATACGCAGATTACGACCCCATGTTGTTTCAAAAGTATGAGGAACTCAATCAAAGCATTTACACCATCCATGTGAAACCTGAACCTATTCAGGAGGTGGCCGACATTGCTGCCTACAATCAATCTGAGGGCCTTGCCCTGAGTGATGAAGAAGTGGAATATTTGAACAACCTCTCCAAAAAATTAGGAAGAAAATTAACCGATTCCGAAGTTTTTGCCTTCTCTCAGGCCAATTCAGAACATTGCCGTCACAAAATTTTCAATGGCACTTTTGTGGTGGATGGCGAAACTAAAGACACCAGTCTGTTTAAACTGATAAAAAAAACATCCGAAACGCATCCCAACAGTATAGTATCGGCCTATAAAGACAATGTGGCTTTTCTCAAAGGCCCTAAAGCGGTGCAGTTTGCTCCGAAAAGCGCGGATAAACCTGATTTTTACGAAGAGAAGGAATTTGAGTCGGTCCTCTCGCTGAAAGCCGAAACCCATAATTTTCCAACAACCGTTGAGCCCTTTAATGGCGCGGCTACCGGCTCGGGTGGAGAAATACGTGACCGTTTAGCAGGCGGCCAGGGTTCTTTGCCATTGGCCGGAACCGCAGTTTATATGACAGCGTATTCAAGACTGGAGGCGGGAAGAACATGGGAGAATGGCATGAAAGAAAGAAAGTGGTTGTATCAAACTCCAATGGATATTTTGATTAAAGCATCCAATGGTGCTTCCGATTTTGGTAATAAATTCGGTCAACCCCTCATCGCAGGATCGGTGCTCACCTTTGAACACGAGGAAAATAAGCGCAAGTTGGGCTATGATAAGGTGATTATGCTGGCCGGTGGCGTTGGGTATGGAAAATTGGATCAGGCCATCAAAAAAACACCTAAAGCCGGAGACAAAATTGTGATTCTGGGCGGCGAAAATTACCGTATTGGTATGGGCGGTGCTGCTGTGTCTTCGGCTGATACGGGGGCTTTTGGATCAGGCATTGAATTAAATGCCATACAACGCTCAAATCCTGAAATGCAAAAACGTGCGGCCAATGCCATCAGGGCTTTGGTAGAAAGTGATACAAATCCCATAGTGTCAATTCACGATCATGGTGCCGGTGGGCACCTGAATTGTTTATCAGAATTGGTGGAAGCAACGGGAGGATTAATTGACCTCGACAAATTACCGGTTGGGGATCCAACGCTTTCAGCAAAAGAAATTATTGGCAACGAATCGCAGGAGCGAATGGGTTTGGTTATTGCCGAAAAAGATACCGCTACATTGCAACGTATAGCTGAACGCGAGCGTTCGCCCATGTACGAGGTGGGAGATGTTACCAACGATCACCGTTTTACCTTTTTATCCAAAACCACCGGCTTAAAACCCATGGATTACGCTTTGGAAGATTTTTTTGGCAGCTCTCCCAAAACTATCATGACTGATAAAACGGTGAATAACCAATATTCAGAATTACAGTACGCTTCCAAAGATATACCACAGTATTTGAAACAGGTGCTTCAACTTGAGGCTGTAGCTTGCAAAGATTGGTTAACCAACAAAGTTGATCGCTGTGTGGGCGGTCGAGTTGCCAAACAACAATGCGCCGGGCCTCTGCAATTGCCTTTGAATAATGTGGGTGTAATGGCTCTGGATTATAAGGGAAAAGAAGGCATTGCCACGAGCATTGGGCATTCTCCGCTTGCTGCCCTGGTGAATGCGGCTACCGGATCGCGCAACGCCATAGGTGAAGCGCTGACCAATATCGTTTGGGCGCCATTAAAAGATGGCTTAAAATCTGTATCGCTTTCAGCCAACTGGATGTGGCCTTGTAAAAATGAAGGTGAAGACGCCCGTTTGTATGATGCAGTTAAAGCTTGTTCAGACTTTGCCATCGCTTTGGGTATCAATATTCCAACTGGAAAGGATTCTCTTTCTATGAAACAAAAATACCCGAATGAAGAAGTCATCTCTCCCGGAACCGTGATTATTTCTGCCGCCGGGCATTGTTCAAACATCACCAAAGTAGTTGAACCCGTGTTGCAAAGGGGTGGCGGTGCAATCTATTACCTGAACCTTTCACAGGATAAGTTTAAATTGGGTGGATCTTCTTTTGCACAGGTATTGAATAAAATTGGTACTGAGGTACCTGATATTACCAGTCCTGTGTTTTTCCAAACAGCCTTTAATCTCTTGCAGGATTTGATTAAAGAACGCAAGATCAAAGCCGGACATGATGTAGGCAGTGGCGGTTTAATTACCACCTTATTGGAAATGAGTTTTGCCGATAATCAGCTGGGTGCTCACTACGACCTGAGTAGTTTAAATGAAAAAGACAGTGTGAAAGCACTCTTTAATGAGAATGTGGCCTTGGTTTTTCAGGCAGACGCATCGGTTGAGGCTGTGTTTGCACAAAAGAGCATAGAGATTTTTAAGATCGGTGAACTTTTCGAAGGTGATACCATTAGTATTAAGAACCATTCGGATACCTTCAGCTTCAGCATTTCTGAAACCCGCGATGTATGGTACAAAACGTCCTATTTGCTGGATACCAAACAAGCTAAGAACGGAATGGCTCTCGAACGTTACACTCACTACAAACACCAAGCCCTCCGTTTTCAATTCCCTGCCCATTTTAACGGTCAGTTACCGGTAATTCCTGATGGAGCAAAGCCTAAAGCAGCTATCATTCGTGAAAAAGGTAGTAACTCTGAACGCGAAATGGCCAATGCCATGTATCTTGCCGGGTTTGATGTGAAAGATGTACACATGACCGATTTAATTTCAGGCAGAGAAACACTCGAAGATATTCAGTTTATTGGTGCAGTGGGAGGTTTTTCCAATTCAGATGTTTTGGGTTCAGCCAAAGGTTGGGCTGGTGCATTCAGATACAACGAAAAGGCGAAAACGGCCCTTAGCAAGTTCTTTCAACGTAAAGATACCCTGTCGGTAGGCATTTGCAATGGTTGCCAATTGTGGATGGAGCTGGATCTGATCAATCCTGAACACGAGGTACACGGAAAGATGCTACACAACACCTCAGGCAAACACGAAAGCGGATTCACTTCGGTGAAAATTCAAAAGAACAATTCTGTTATGCTTTCAACATTGGAAGGTTGTACGCTGGGCGTTTGGATTTCGCACGGCGAGGGCAAATTTAAATTGCCCTATAGCGAAGACAGCTACAATATTGTAGCAAAATACGCGTACGAAAATTATCCGGCCAATCCGAACGGTTCAGATTACAATACGGCAATGATGTGTGATAAAACCGGAAGGCACCTGGTGATGATGCCACACATCGAACGCTCCACCTTCCCCTGGAATTGGGCACATTATCCTGACAGGGGCCAAAAGGACCAGGTTTCTCCCTGGCTTGAAGCCTTTGTGAACGCCAGAAAATGGCTGACACGGTAAATGATTCGTACACCTCATTCGCCATTCGCGTAAAGATTCGACCGTAGAAAAATTAACATGTTTGTGTGATAAGCCGCAGTTCGAATTTCATTTAGTTTTGCAAAAAAAACTAATTAAATTCTACGGTATACCATGAAAACTTTGTGTTTTGCTCTGCTTGTCCTGTCGGCCTTTCAACTGAGTTCCCAAACAGACACCATCTACAAAAACGATGGAGAAATGCTCCTCGTGCATGTGTCGGAAGTAACAGAAACGGCCATTAAATTTGTTTACCCCGGCGAAAGTTTTAGCAATGCTTTAGGGAAAAACACAGTTAAAAAAATTCACTTTAAGTCGGGTCGAAAGCAGGATTTTTCAGCTGACCTCAACATTGCATTGGTAAAGGGTTGTAAGGAGTGGAACAAGGTACAAATCTCCAGAATAGAATCGGAGGTAATCGGCCTTTTCAAAATCGATATCATTGGTGCCAAAGCCAAAGGCGCCACCACCTGGACCAGTCTGGTTAAATTACAGGACAGGGCTTACAATAAACTGAAGATAGAAACAGCCATGTTGGGCGGGAATGTGGCATACATACTTGAACAAAACACCGAAGAGGCTATTTACGGCGGAGAAAATGGCAGTACTAAAACTCCGGGTGTAACAGTGTCAGGACTGGCATATTCCAGCAAAAAGGTATACAAACACGAAATCAAGGAAGCCAGTTATAATTTAGCCTCCATCTATATGCTACGTGCCAACGAATACGAGATTGAACAATTGCGTATTGGTGCGCAAACATTTGAGATCACAAAAGATGAACTTCATGATTCGAATGGGTTTCAAAAATTAAAACTACACATCAACGATCTTAAAAAGGTAACTGATTTTACGGTAATTTATGCAGATGAGAAGGAACTTATTCTATCTGCGGTTCATTCAACAAGACAAGGCAAAAAAACGTATTACAATATTTACCTCTTACGCAAACCTGCAATGTAAGGGTGTTGTTAACCGGCAGTACCTAATGGTTTTTTATCCAGATTTTTTCTGAGGTTTCGAGGTAAACCGGCAGAGCCGCTGACTCATACCAGTTAAACAACTCGGGTTCCAGAAGTTTGGCTTTTATAGCCGGGTCGCTTTGCAACAGAGCACTGGCTTCTTCCAGCGATTGCAAATTAGGGATGAATATTCCTCTGTAAGTTTTTTCATTCTTTCCCAGTGGCCCTGCTACAACTAATTTTCCCGTTTTTACCATTACTTCCATGTTTTCCATGTGTCCCCTGAAACACGAGTCGGTAAAGGCTTTCCCGGCGCCGGTGTTGCTGCCTGTTTTAAGCAGCACCAAAACGTATTTTTTCATGCCGTAATCGTCGGCTCCCAGTCTTTTTGCCAGGGTGTCGTTGTAATTTGAGTTTTGGGCTCTTGAAAATGCTGTACAAAAAAACAGTGTGGCACCAATCACCAAAGCGTTGAATACATTTCCCATGCGAATGCAGTTAGTGGTTTCTGATCAAATTTAGTCAAAGTAACTGAACCCTTAAAGCACACGGTTGATACAGAGGTGTTTTGAAATTCGTAAAAAAGATGTTTCTTTGATTAAGTAGAATTTTTATTTACCCTTAACTTGAGTGTAATGTCAGCAAACCTTGATGAAAATCAAAAGGAATTTAAACTCCAGGGGAGCCATTCCACCTCAGAACCGTTTAATTGGGGGACTTACATTAAGGATTCCATAACGGTCATTATTGGTATAATACTGGCAACCATCGGCCTCGAGGGATTTATCATTCCTAATGGTTTGCTGGATGGGGGCGTTACCGGTATATCACTTTTGGCAGCCGGCATAACCCCTATCGACGTTTCGGTATTCATCTTTGTGTTGAACATTCCATTTATTTTTATGGGATACCGTCAGGTCTCAAAGATCTTTGCCTTAAAAACCTTTCTTGCCATCATTACACTCTCGGTGGTGCTTTGGATCTTGCACAATTTCCACTTTCCTGTGGTGACCAACGATAAACTGCTCATTTCAGTGTTTGGTGGCTTGTTTCTTGGTGCCGGAATAGGCTTTGCCATGAGGGGAGGCTGTGTTATCGACGGAACGGAAGTTCTGGCCCTATACCTGACCAGAAAAGCCAGTCTTCAGGTAGGTGAGATCATCTTGCTGATCAACGTGGTGATCTTTGCAGTTGCTGCATTTATCAATGGTATTGAAGTGGCGCTTTATTCTGTACTCACCTATTTATCGGCTTCAAAAACAGTAGATTTTTTAACCAATGGTATTGAAGAATACACGGGGGTATTTATTATTTCCAAAAGCAGTGAAAAAGTTCGCCGCCGCATCATCGCGCAACTCGGGCGCGGTGTAACCATATTTAAAGGCAAACGCGGACTAATGGGTAAAAAGGCCATTGAGGGAGGTTTAAACGACATGGACATTATTTACACGGTGGTAACCAAACTGGAATTAACCAAAGTAAAGAACATTGTGAATGAGATCGATCCCGATTGTTTTATGACCACGCAGAGCATCAATTCGGTGAGGGGAGGAATGATTAAGCCAAGAAAACTACATTGATCGGGTAAGGCAAAAAACACAAAATAACAGCCACCTTAAATAACCATAAGTTGATCATGAAAAAAATCACACTTTCATTCCTGGGTCTCCTCTTGTTCGCCCTGTTGGGATGGGTGGCCTGGCACAATACCGAATCGGTTGAAGAGTTCATGCACCCTACTACCAAGTATGCTTTGTGGTCGTTTTTAATTGGGGCTTTGGTTACCATTTCGCTTCCCTTGGGAGCCCTAACCGGCCTGGCCTTTAAACCCAATGCCAAAACTACAGCTTCTCTTACAGCATTTGGCGGAGGAGCGCTTTTGGCAGCATTGAGCGTTGAACTGATCGCACCAACGGTTGAAGAAATTATCGGACACATGGCGAGCCCAACCCATATGGCTCAGGACAAACACCACGCCATTGAAGCCATGACCGCGCTGGTTTTGGGATGTGTGCTGGGTGGTTTTTTGTTTTATAGTCTCGATGAATTCATCAACAGCAAAGGAGGGTTTTTAAGAAAGGCGGGGACCATTATTACGCACATTCTTCACAAAAACCCGGACAAACACATTCATGTTAAAGATGTAAACCAGGCCATTAAAGCGGAATCGGAAGATAAACACGGGGCCTCTCTGGCCATTTGGTTGGGTTTGCTGATTGATGGCATTCCAGAAAGTTTTGTGATTGGTGCCGGTTTTCTGGCTTTATTATCCGCCAAACTCAGTGTGGGCATTGAGCCTTCATTCGGAGAGGTGTTACCCTACACTCTTATTGCGGGTTTATTTCTTTCCAATTTCCCTGAAGCTTTATCCGCCAGCCTTGGTATGAAAAAAGGAGGCATGTCGGTTGCAAAAATCATGATGATGTGGATGTCACTTGTACTGATTATTGCCCTTGGCTCATTGGGTGGGTATTACATAGGGTCGTCAATTCCTCACATTGTTGAAATTGGCATTGAGGGCTTGGCTGCCGGTGCCATGTTAACGATGATTGCCCAAACCATGATACCCGAAGCGGTGCACCTTGGTGGAACGAGTGTGGTTGGATTAAGTACATTGGCAGGCTATCTAAGCGCTGTGGTTTTTAAACTTTTCGAATAAAGTCCGCTTTACGCTACAATTTTTAAGCTCTGTTTCAAATCACTGTAATTCACTATGAAAAGAAAGGCGCATAACAGGATCGTGTATTTCCTTTTCTATTGCGTTTGTTTCAGCCTGAACGTACAAAACACGGTTGTGTATGCTCAGTCGATCAATCCCACCGGTATGAGCCTGGATGAGTGTTTGCAAATGGCTTATTCAAGAAATGAAATGCTTAAGGTAGCACAACTGGAATACAACTATTATGGTGAACATAAAAAAACTTTGTATGAAATTCCAAAAACTTCTTTGGTATACACGCAAGGGCAATTTAACAGCATTTATCCTTACGATAATATTTTTGCTCTAACACAGGTGATTCCGTTTCCCACCTATTTTAAAGCACAATCTGCCTTGGGAAATGCGCAATTAAAAGGGGCAGAAATCCGAAAAGAAGTTGTGAAAGCTGAGCTGACGTTTAAAGTGAAAGAAGTGTACTACACCTTGCAACACCTCATACAGGAGAGTGGTTTATTGAGTAAGGAAGACAGCATTTACGAAGTGTTCTTGCATCTTGCAGAAAAGGAAATTTCCACTTCCATGCAACACGATTTAGAAGAAGCCACCACCATTACCAAAGCTCACCTCATTCAAAATGCTTATAATCGAATGCAGGAGCAGGTGAATGACAATCGCATCAAATTGCAATATTTATTACGAAGCGAAAAGATTCCTGATATAGCAGTGTTTCCTGAAGATCAACGGATACTTGAACCTGATACAAGTACAAATCTATTGGCTAACCAGCCTCACCTTCGTTATTTGAAGGAACAAATAGAAGTAAGCAAAAAACAAAAACAGGTGGAACGACAAAAAGGAATTCCAGATATACACCTGAGTTATTTTAATCAAAGCATCTATGGTCCGGCTAATGTATATGGAGAGAACTATTTCCTTACCACATCCGATCGATTGCAGGGGTTTCAGCTTGGGTTAATCTTTCCACTGTATTACAGTCCGCAAAAGGCTAAAATTAAGGCAGGAAAGGTGAATGAAGCGATAGCCGAAGAGCAGTTGATGCTTGCACAAAGAGACATGGAAGGGCAATTCAAACAGGTAGTAAATAAGTACATTCTCAATAAAAAGAACCTGGAATACTATGAAGAATTTATCCTGAAAAACTCTAAAAAGATGGTTGTTCAGGCTTTGGAGGCGTTCAATAAAAAGCAGATCAATTATATCGAATACTTATCCCTTGTCGACCAATCTTTTGACGTGTTGAGGGATTACTTAAACCTGATTTATGAAAACAACATGGCCGTTATTCAAATCGAGTATTTTTTGTGCGGCAAATCTGGCGATTAAACCGTGCGGTTAAGATCCCACTGTTCAAGGTAATCAGCTACTCTTCTTAAGAAACTTCCTCCCAAAGAACCGTCGACCACACGATGGTCATAACTTAAGGAGAGGAACATAAATTGGCGTACGCCAATCATATCGCCCTGGGGTGTTTCAATTACTGCAGGTTTCTTTTTAATAGAACCAACTGCAAGAATGGCAACTTGAGGTTGTAAGATAATTGGAGTACCCATTAAATTCCCGAAACTTCCCACATTGGTGAGGGTAAATGTACCGCCTTGAATTTCGTCAGGTTGTAGTTTATTCGCTCTGGCGCGGTTGGCAAGGTCGTTAACGGCTTTTGTGATGCCAAGCAAGTTTTTCTCGTCAGCGTTTTTGATTATCGGCACTATTAAATTGCCACTCGGTAAGGCGGCCGCCATGCCAATGTTGATGTTTTTACGTTTGATAATTTTTGAGGCAGTTTGATCCACCGACACATTAATCATTGGAAAATCTTTTATGGCTTTGGCAACTGCTTCTATAAATAAGGGAGTAAAGGTGAGTTTTTCACCGTCGCGTTTCTCAAATTCTTTTTTGGCTTTGTCTCTCCACATCACCAGGTTAGTTACATCGGCTTCCACATATGAAGTAACGTGTGGGGAGACGTGTTTGCTTATCACCATGTTATCAGAAATGATCTTACGCATGCGATCCATTTCCATAATTTCATCACCAGCGCCAACTGACACAGCCGGACGGTTGACAATCACCGCAAACTCACCAGCTGTGACACCGGCAGCGGGTTTGGCTTCGCTTTTGGCAGGAGCGCTTGTAGCCGTTGAAGGGCTTGCAGAACCACGTTTCGGTAAATAAGCAAGTATATCAGCCTTGGTCACCCGGCCTTCCTGCCCTGTGCCCACAATACTGTCGAGTTCCGCCAATGAAATACCTTCCTCTTTGGCTATGCTTTTCACCAATGGAGAATAAAATTTCGAAGAATCCTTATAGTTATTTTCTTTAGCTGCGTTTGTTGATGTTGCAGCCGGTGCGGATTTTGTTTCGGATGCCGGTTTGCTTTCAGGTGCCGGTGCAGCAGGGCTTGCGCTTACAGCAGTGTTGGCTTCAGAACTGATTACACCAATTACCGCGCCCACCTGAACCACATCACCTTCTTTGAACAAACGTTTGATCAGTGTGCCCTCAAAAGGGGAGGGGATTTCGCTGTCTACTTTGTCAGTAGCGATCTCCAATACCGTTTCATCCACTTTTATTTTGTCGCCTTCGTTTTTGGTCCATTTAATAATGGTTGCTTCGGCCACACTTTCACCCATTTTGGGCATAATCAAATCAAAATTCGCCATAGTTTATCGCTAAGTTGCACAAAAATAAGTTTCCTGAGAGGAAAAGCCAAATAAATCCCGGCCTCAAAATTCCTGATAAATCAGGTACTTCTTGCGAATGGCCCTGAACACTTCCAGCCCGGCTTCCCAGCTAAGTCGGATGGTTTGCTCTGATTCTCCGGCAACAACCTGATACCTCAGTGTTTTGTTCCCGGCGTGGTAATCAAAATTGGCATCAAAAAAGTCCTCGCGCCCCATTTCACCGTACAATTGTATAAGCAGGCTCAGATCGATCTTACCCGGGTGTTGTTTGAGGTAATTGGACGTTCTCAAATCCAAACCATAACAGATTTTGTTGAAGTATTTGGGGCCCGAACTAAAAGAGGTGGTTTTAGGTTCAAAAGTAAAGTCCTTTTTGGGATAATCCGGATGACCCAGCACCTGAAAAGGGAATTCAGTGCCTCTGCCCAAACTCATGATGGTGCCTTCAAATAAACCTAATCCCGGATACAAAAGAATGGAAGTGCTGTTGGGTAAATTGGGAGAAGGTTTGTCGGGTAGGGCATAACTGGCTTTCCTGTCGTAGTTTTTGAGGGCAATTACAGTTAAACGGCACTTTTTTTTGGTTTTCATCCAACCTTCCCCGTTCACCATTTGGGCGTATTCTCCCGTGGTCATGCCATATACTATGGGCACCGGGTGCAAACCTAAAAAACTGGCGTATTCATCTTGCAACACCGGCCCATCAACATAAAAGCCGTTGGGATTGGGCCTGTCAAGTACAATAAGTTCTTTATTATTCTCAGCACAGGCTTCCATCGCATAAGTGAGTGTTGAAATGTAGGTGTAAAAACGTACTCCCACATCCTGAATATCATAAATCAATACATCCACATTTTTGAGTTGTTCTTTGCTTGGTTTTTTGTTTTTTCCATACAAAGAGATGACAGCGAGTCCGGTTTTTTTATCGTAACTGGTTTGAACTTTTTCTCCGGCTTCCACATTGCCTCTGAACCCATGCTCAGGACCAAAAATCTTGACCAGCTTTACTTTAAGTTTGATTAAGGTGTCTACTGTACTTGTGTTTCCTACTTTACCTGTATAGTTGGTGAGTAGGGCCACTCGTTTGTTTTTTAATAATGGTAGGTAAGCCTCAAACTGAGCTGCCCCCGTTACCACAGTACTATAAGCTTTAATGGCCGGCGTTTCTTGAGCATGGCCCAGCAAGCTGAAGAACAAAGAAAGGGTGGGGAGTAACAATTTCTTATTTTTGTGCAAAAGCGCTTGTATATTGAACATAGAAAAATTTATAGCTGATCGTATTTCGGGAGAAGGACTAAACAAGAGCAGCATCTCTAAACCCATCGTAAAAATAGGCATTATTGGCATTGCTACAGGCATGGCTGTGATGTTACTTACGGTTAGTATTGTATTGGGCTTTAAAAAGGAAATTTCTTCAAAAATAGCCGGATTAAATGCTGAAGTGGTAATTAAGGGGGGAGGAGTTGGTACAGGCAATGAACCTCCTCCCATTGTACTTGATGATTCCGTATTAAATGCTATTGTCCGATTGCCTTTTGTAAAAAAAATTCAGAAAGTGGGTTTTAAAAACGGTATTATCAAAACCAAAACCGAAAATGAAGGTATTGTGCTAAAAGGTGTGGACGGAAATTTTGACTTTACTTTTTTGCGCAAAAACCTCGTAGCGGGCCGCTTACCAGATTACAATAGCGCTGAAGTGAGCAATGAAGTATTTATTAGCCGAAGTTTAGCAGATAAATTGGCTTTAGATACCGGTGGTAAACTGCTGGTGTATTTTATTGCGCAAAAAGTATCATTCGATAGTTTATTGCAACAGGAATTCACGGCGTTTGAAAAAAGATCCAGAACATTTAGAATTAGCGGGATTTTTAAAACGGATTTTTCTGATTTTGATGAATCTCTTGCCATTATTGACCTCAGACAAGTGCAAAATCTCAATTACTGGAAAGGGGGAGAGGCTAGCGCATACGAAGTAAGGACAACAGGACTCGACCATGCTGATCAACAGGTGGAGGCCATACAGGAGCTGTGTGGATATACGTTTTCTGTTGAGGGCATACGAGACTTGTATTATACAATTTTTATCTGGTTAGACAAATTGGATATCAATGGTGTTATTATTGTTATTTTGATGATAATGGTTGCTACAGTAAACATGGTAACAGCTCTTTTAATCTTGATACTCGAGCGCAGCAACATGGTTGGCTTAATGAAAACACTGGGCATGCCTAACCTCAGGGTAAGAAATTTGTTTTTGTGGATAGGTTTTAGACTAACAGGAAAAGGATTGTTGTATGGTAACCTAAGTGGAATAGGCCTGTGTTTACTTCAGTATTATTTTAAAATTGTGAAGTTGAATCCTGAAACCTATTATGCCGACCATGTAGCGATTGAGTTAAATTGGCTGTACTTTTTGTACCTGAACCTGGGCACACTTTTGGTTTGTTTGCTGGTTTTGGTATTGCCCACATTAGTGCTGAATCGCCTCACGCCACTGAAAACCCTTCGCCTGGATTAGTATCCGAAGTTTTTTAATCGGTTTTCGTTGCTCCTCCAGTCTTTATCTACTTTTACAAACAATTCGAGGAAGATCTGTTTATTAAAGAATTGTTCCATTTCCTTGCGAGCCATTGTGCCGGTTTTTTTAAGCAAGGCGCCTTTCGCACCAATGATGATGCCTTTTTGACTGTCTCGCTCAACCAAAATATCCGCCTGAATTTTAATTATCTTTTCTTCTTCTTTAAAAGAGTTGATAATCACTTCAACACTGTATGGGATCTCTTTTTTATAATTGAGCAGTATTTTTTCACGAATGATTTCACTCACAAAAAAACGTTCAGATTTATCCGTGAATTCGTCTTTATCATAGTAGGCTTCGGAAGCGGGGAGAAGCTCGATGATCCGAGACATGATTTTGTCGATGTTGAATTTTTTTAATGCAGATACAGCATAGATTTCAGCTTGTGGAAGTTTATCTTTCCATTTCAGCACCTTTTCTTCAAGTTGTTCTTGTTTAGCTATATCAACTTTGTTTATAAGCAAAAGCACAGGACGTGCGCTGTGTTTTAATTTATCAATGTAAGCTTCGTCAAGCTGCATGTCTTCAAACACATCGGTAATCAGCAAAAAAACATCGGCATCGGTAAAAGCGCTGATCACAAACTGCATCATCTTTTCCTGGAGTTTGTACAAAGGTTGGATGATGCCGGGCGTATCGCTAAATACAATTTGATAATTGTCGCCACTCACAATGCCCATGATGCGGTGGCGGGTGGTTTGAGCTTTGGAAGTAATAATGCTCAGGCGCTCACCCACCAAGGCGTTCATGAGGGTGGATTTACCAACGTTAGGGCAGCCAATGATGGTTACAAAGCCGGCTTTGTGGGTTGAAGACATGAAATGCAAAAGTAAGTAAAGATGGCATGTAAAACCGATTAAGTGTTTTAATTTATTGGATGTGGCAGCCCATGCGGTCAATTGCCTCCAGAGTCGGGCTCGCTGATCCTGGGGAGAAGGCTTTACCAACAAAACCCGCCTCGCTGCGCGAGTCTTGTTTTTTATTTTGCCTCTTCGCTTGCAAGCAAGCTTGCGCTTGATGCAAAATAAAAAACCCTTCAGCTTTGCTGAAGGGTTTTGTTGGTAGCGGGAGATGGATTCGAACCAACGACCTTTGGGTTATGAGCCCAACGAGCTACCCCTGCTCTATCCCGCACTGTTACTCGATTGTTAAAGACAAATGGGTTAAAAAGGCCTTTGTAAATCGGAGTGCAAATATACAGGAAGTTATCTTCTAAAGCAAATTAATTATGAACAAAGGTTTGTTCGATTGCTATAAGCTCAAAATCAGGGTTTTCGCTCCAAGTTAGCCTTAAGCTAAGGCTTTCTTATTCATAAACACAAATTTATTATCGAACATATCCAGCACAATTTCCTGTTCCTTAGTAATGGTGCCGGCTAGGAGCTGTTTGGAAAGTTCGTTCAGAATTTGTTTCTGAATCACCCGTTTAACCGGCCTTGCGCCAAATTGCGGGTCATAACCGAGTTGAGACAACCAATCGGCAGCTTCTGGCGTAATCGAGATACTAAATCCTTGTTCTTCCAATTGCTTTTGTATGCCCTTGAATTGTAACATCACAATCTCTTTCACCTGATCGCGATTCAGGGGCTCAAACATGATCACTTCATCAATACGGTTCAAAAATTCAGGCCGTATGGATTTTTTCAGCATGTCATAAACCTCTGCTTTTGTCTTGGCCACAAGTTTGTCCTTATTGAATTCGTCCAAGTTCTCGAAGTTCTCTTGAATGATGTGCGAACCAATGTTGCTGGTCATGATTATAATGCTGTTTTTAAAATTCACAGTTCGCCCTTTGTTATCGGTTAATCGTCCATCATCAAGCACTTGAAGTAATATGTTGAACACATCCGGGTGGGCTTTTTCAATTTCATCGAGCAATACCACACTGTAAGGTTTTCTTCTTACGGCTTCTGTTAACTGCCCACCTTCTTCGTATCCAACATAACCGGGAGGTGAACCAATTAAGCGACTTACCGCGTGCCGCTCCTGGTATTCACTCATATCAATCCGGGTCATGGCATTTTCGTTATTAAACAAAAAGTCAGCCAATGCTTTAGCCAATTCGGTTTTTCCAACCCCGGTAGTTCCCAGAAAAATAAAAGAACCGATTGGTCTTTTGGCGTCCTGCAAACCCGCCCGGCTTCTGCGAACAGCGTCTGCAATGCTGCTAATGGCTTCGTCCTGACCTACCACGCGTTTGTGTAATTCTTCTTCAAGGTGCAGGAGTTTTTCTTTTTCGCTTTGCAGCATACTTTTGATTGGTATACCGGTCCAGGCACTGATCACCGCTGCAATATCTTCACTATCTACTTCTTCCTTTAATAGTTGTGAACCACTGGCTTTGGCTTCACCCAGCTTATTCTCGAGTTCTAACAATTTGGCTTCAGCCTCTTTTATTTTTCCATACCTGATCTCAGCCACCTTGCCATAATCGCCCTGTTTCTCATAATTGCTGGCGCTTAATTTTAATTCTTCTATTTGCGTTTTAATTTTTTGTACGTTCTCAATGGCTTCCTTCTCTGCCTGCCACCTCGCTCTTAAAGCATTACGTTTGTCTTGCAACTCCGCTATTTCTTTATTGAGTTCTGCAACTTTTTTTTCTTCCTTTTCGCGTTTGATGGCTTCTCTTTCAATTTCCAATTGCATGATTTTGCGTTCCACTTCATCAAGTTCAATTGGCATGGAGTTAATCTGCATGCGAAGTTTTGAAGCTGCTTCATCCATCAAGTCAATGGCTTTGTCAGGCAAAAAGCGGTCGTTGATGTACCGTTGGCTCAATTCTACAGCCGATATAATGGCCTCATCCTTGATACGAACATGATGATGCGTTTCATACTTTTCTTTAATTCCGCGTAATATCGAAATGGCGTCCTCAGCAGAGGGTTCATCCACCATTACTTTTTGGAAGCGGCGCTCCAGCGCTTTATCTTTCTCAAAATACTTTTGGTATTCATTCAAAGTGGTTGCGCCT
>JBPOHJ010000068.1:0-2941 GCA_052035725.1 Bacteroidota bacterium
ACAGCTTTTGAAATTGCTCGTTCCTTAGCAAGTCCATCACATTGGTGAAGCTTTCAAATATTTCATTAAAAGGTTTTGCCATTATTACTTATCAAAGAATTTAGCAACTTTTTCTGCAAACTTTCCCATATCACCATCCGGAATATAGGTTTTGAATTTTTCTCTTGCATTACCGCTCATATCTTTTTCTATACGATGTAACCGCTTGCTTAATCTTTTTGCATTTGCTTTACGATCTTCATTGTTGTATATTTTTTCGATTAACTCTTTTATGGTTATTATTTCCGTTCCCGGAGGATCAATCTTAAAATTATAGCTGGCATTTTTAAAGTAATTTATCAACGTGCCATTAAAACAATCGAAAACCACAAAATGAGTTTTACCAATGTCATCACACTTTCTTGTACCCCTACCTAGCATCTGTTCCCAAAGGATTCGGCTTTTTACTGGGCGTAGAAAAACAATAAATTCCAGTGCAGGTATGTCAACACCCGTGCTTAACATATCAACTGTAACGACAATTTTAGGATTGGGTCTGTTCCGAAACTCCTTGATCTTTTTCAGCGGCCTGTCAACTGTTGGACTTCCGGTGATTTTGGCCGCAAAATCATCGCCTCTATTGTAAATAGATTTACATATGTTAACTAACCGGTCTGCATGAGAGATCATGGGGATATCATTGGAAGCAAAAATCAACGTCTTTGGAAAACGGCCCTTCTCTTTTTCAAATTCATCTGTATATTTCTTGATTTCCTCAATGATCTTTTGATTTGTATCTGGTGCAGTTATTTTTTCTTCAATCTCAGTTGAAGTGAATTCTCTTTCGTCTTCCAGTTGATCGATCTTCTCTCTTCCTGTTTCAGTGTCAATCATCCCAACCTGTTCACCTTCTCTCAAAAACGCTCCGTTCATCAGTACTTCTGAATTGATAGCAACTGCATCATAGTCTACTAAGTAACCTTCATCTATAGCGGTTTGCAATGGATAATTAAAAATTGGTTTGCCAAAATAAGCTACTGTATGCGAGGCCGGTGTTGCTGTTAATCCAACCTTTACTGCATCAAAATGATTTAGTACGTTTCTCCACACATTTGTTTCCTTTGAGGTGTATCCACGATGACACTCATCTGCAATGATGAGATCAAAAGCATGTGATGGAATCGAATAAGTTTCGTCATCTTCATCATGGCTTTCTTCGTCGTCACCAAATGCAGCTGCTTTGCCATAAAGGTTTATGGCCATTCTCTGTATAGTACAAACATAGAGGAATGTTTTTGTGCCATCAGGGTTTGTCAGGTATGAATTAGGTAAAACTGTTGGGTCGTATGCCTCCCCTTCAAAATCGTCTTTGCTAAAACGCTGTGAATACAATTCATATTCGTCCTTGAATTTTATATTTCGGGGCGTGTCAAAAGAAGCGAAAGCTGTAACAGCTTGTGCCGCCAAAGACTTACGGTCAACCAGAAAAAGGATTCGCTTTGAGTAGCCCGAAGCCAACATTCTATAAACCAGGTTAACAGTAGTAAAAGTTTTACCTGTTCCAGTTGCCATTGCCAACAACATAAGCCTTTTTCCTTCATCCAGATTATATTCAAATGCTTTTATAGCCTCCTTTTGATAATCTCTTAATCCCGGAGTATTGATGGGTTTATCCTTTAGCCATTGAATCGAAGTTTCTTTTGTAGAACTGAATAAGGTTTCAATTGCCTCTGGCGTATTGAAGTTGTAAATCTGTCGGCTTAGGTTTTTACTTTCCCTGGCATCAAAGTAATAAATCAGTTCACCATTTGAAGAATATAAAAATGGAACTCTGTACCCATTCCATTGACCAATCGTATTCTCTGCACCTTTTGAGTATCGTTTTGCCTGCTCTAACACATTAGCAGCTCCAACTTCAAGTTTTTTTGCCTCAACAACAGCTAGAAGTTTACCATTCACAACCAAAGCGTAATCTGCAGGCCCGTTATTTGTCTGCAGTTCTTCCACAGCATGGTTAGTCAGTTGAGAAAGGTTCATCCCTTGGGAATAGGGTATAATTTGCCATCCGACAGCTTTTAACTGCTTGTCAATTCTTCTTTTCCTAGTTAATTTTTCTGATTCGTAGGGCATAGTTGATGGATAAAGATATTGTAAATCAGGAATCTATCAATCACTTTCTATTTCCTATGATAATTAACGTGTTTAAAACATGTCAGGGAAAAAGCGTGTCTACCAGAGTGTCTACCAAGAGGGGGTTTTTCCTACAAAACCCGCGTCCCGCTTAAATTGTTTGTGGCCTCGCCAGGAATCGAACCTGGATCTGGAGCTTCGGAAACTCTTATACTATCCATTGTACTACGAGGCCTTTTGTAATGCTTAATACCTTTCAACCAACTCTATTTTCCAAAACCCTGGATGTTGGTACCAAATATTTTTACCGCAATGGCCAGCAATATTACGCCAAAAAATTTTCTTATTACTATCATACCGTTGGGGCCGAGCATCCTTTCAATCCAACTCAGCGATTTTAGTACCAGGTAAATCACCACGCAATTGATGAGTATGCCAATCAGGATATTTGCATCATTGTAATTGGCTTTTAAACTCATGATGGTTGTTAGTGTTCCTGATCCTGCAATGAGGGGGAAAGCAATTGGTACTACACTGCCGCTTTTGGGATCACTATCCGGTTTAAAAAATTCTATACCAAGAACCATTTCCAGGCCAATGATGAATATTACGATGCTACCTGCAACGGCAAATGATTTTACATCCAGGCCAAGGATATTTAAAAACTGTTGCCCAACCAGCAGGAATAAGATCATCAAACCTCCGGAAGCAAGTGTAGCCTGCAATGACCTTATTTTCCCACCCATTTTTGTACGGAGAGATGCCAGCACAGGGATATTACCAATCATGTCTATGATGGCAAATAGTGTAAATGAAACCGTAAGTATTTCAT
>JBPOHJ010000037.1:0-44012 GCA_052035725.1 Bacteroidota bacterium
AAAAAAAATTTCTGGCATTCAATACTGACTTTACTGAACGCCCTATTTGCACAGCTTCCCGCGAATATCAGAATTTAAAAATCAAACAATTGCGCAATCAATTCAGCGATGATGAAAGATTCAAACAAGAAGTGGAAAAAGTAACAGAAAAAGATTGTTTGTGTGAAGGTCTGGGCGCTTCGGTTTTATTAAAAAACAAAGCACGTTTATCACACAAGCTAAAGGCGGTTACGATATGTCCCGGACCAAACCTCGCTTTTTTTTCTAAAAAAGTGTCCCTCAAAACCATGTTTGATCATATTTATGGTCGCGATTCTGTGTTAAACCCCACTTACCGGCCACACATGTTCGTGAATGAATTAAAGTTGTATGTGGATTATTTTAAGAAGGAGATGACCAGTATTGGAACTCAGATGTCGGATAAAAGGAAAAATTCAGCCGAAACATTTAGTTCGAATCTGTTAAAAGGAATCGACTACTACAGGCACATTTCCAACCGTATGTTTGAAGTTGGAAGCGAGGCGTATAAGGAACTTCTGAAACAATTATCCGAATTAAGTACGGAACTTCAAGCCCACAAAAACACAATGGGTTTAACCTCAAATTAAAAATCAGGTATGAAAATCAAGCATAAAAAAAGATCCTGGGCCGAGCCCTATAAAATGAAGATGGTAGAACTGCTTAAAATGACCACCAAACAAGAACGCATCAAAGCCATGAAAGAGGCCGGGTACAACACGTTTTTGCTTCGGTCGGAGGATGTATACATTGATTTATTAACCGACAGCGGCACCAATTCAATGAGCGACAAGCAATGGGGCGCTTTTATGCAAGGCGACGAAGCCTATGCCGGGAGTAAGAGTTATTACCACTTTGAAGAAGCGGTTCAAAAGTACTACGGATATAAATACCTGATTCCAACGCATCAGGGCCGTGGCGCTGAAAATATTCTTTCGAAAGTGCTGATCAAAAAAGGGGATATTGTTCCGGGCAACATGTATTTCACCACTACGCGCCTTCACCAGGAATTGGCCGGCGGTAAATTTGTTGACATTATTATTGACGAGGCACACAATCCCCTGAGTGAACACCCATTTAAAGGGAATGTTGACCTGAATAAGCTGGAAGCTGTTGTTAAAAAATATGGGGCAAGCAAAATCCCCTACATCAGCATTGCTACCAACGTAAACATGGCCGGCGGTCAGCCCATGAGCATGCAAAACATCAAAGAACTCAGGGCCTATTCAAAAAAACACGGGCTCAGAATCATTCACGACATGACGCGTGTAGCCGAAAACGCCTTTTTTATTCAACAACGCGAGAAGGGCTACGAAAAAAAGAACATACGTGAGATTGTGAAGGAAATTTGCTCAAATACGGATGGTGCGACCATGAGTGCCAAAAAAGATGCGCTGGTGAACATTGGAGGATTTATGGCCACAAACGAATGGGACGTTTTTGAAGAAGCGCGTAATTTGGTGGTGGTGTATGAAGGACTTCATACCTACGGTGGATTAGCAGGCCGCGACATGGAGGCCATCGCTGTGGGAATAGCAGAAAGCCTCGACGATAAACATCAACATGCCAGAGTGGGACAGGTGGAATACCTGGGACATAAAATGATGGAATACGGCATCCCAATTGTAAAACCAATCGGTGGCCATGGAATTTTTGTGGATGCAAAAGCTTTCCTACCGCATTTAACGCAGGATCAATTTCCGGCCCAAACACTCGCCGCTGAGATTTATATCGACTCCGGTGTAAGAACCATGGAGAGAGGCATCGTTTCAGCCGGAAGAAAAAGTAATGGGGAAAATTATTATCCTAAACTGGAGTTGGTTAGATTTACAATACCCAGGAGGGTGTACACCCAGGCACACATGGATGTCATCGCTGAATCAGCAGCCTCAGTGTACGAAAGAAGAAAATCGATCAAGGGATTAAAAATGGTTTACGAGCCTAAATACTTACGTTTTTTTCAGGCACGCTTTGAAAAACTATGAATTCAGTTTTGCGCATAACCTATGTTGCCTTGTGCATTCTTTTTATCTGGTATACGTTAAGCATTTATGCCGGTGCAAAGGAGGCAAGGACTAAAAATTTTGATACAAAAAAAGCCGCCTCCGGTCGTTTGGTTTGGCAGAAGTACAATTGCCAGGCCTGCCACCAACTCTATGGTTTAGGAGGTTATTTGGGCCCTGACCTTACAAATGTGTATTCGGCCAAGAACAAAGGAGAAGAGTACATCAGCGCCCTGATAAAATCAGGCACAAAACAAATGCCAGGCTTTCATTTAACAGCATTAGAAATGGAACAACTTATGGAATTTTTAAGGTCAACCGATGCCAGTGGCTCAGCCGACCCGAGGGATTTTACAAGCTCAGCGTCCGGAATGATACAGCAACATGCAAAACCATAAGAACGGAATGGGAAAATTGTATTTATATAGTGCACTAATCATGCTGTTTCTGGGTTTGTGTTTTGGCATACTTGGAGCCATTGTTTATGTTCAACCGGAGTTTTTAAAAGAAAGTTTAGGATTTGCTTCCTTGCGACCATTGCACGTGAGTTCGGTTTTGTTCTGGATTTTGCTCGGTGCCACTGGGGCGGTTTATTGCTCTTTGCAAAGTCTTGATGTGGGGAAATTCAATTCAAGTTTGGTGAAGGTGCAATGGGTGCTTTGGCTAACAGCTATTGCAGGCATCTATTTTTCCTACTTTTCAGCCAGATTTGGCGGCAGAGAATACTGGGAATTTACACCCGTGTGGGCACTGCCAATCATATTGGCCTGGGTGCTTTTTGTATGGAATGTGCTGAGCGTGTTACGAAAAATTAAAAGCTGGCCGGTTTACGTTTGGATGTGGCTTACCGGCTCAGTGTTTTTCTTTTTTATTTTTCTTGAAAATTACCTTTGGCTCTTTCCTTTTTTCAGAGAACATTTTGTGACTGACATGACCATACAATGGAAAGTGAATGGCTCTATCGTTGGTGCTTGGAATCAATTGCTCTATGGCGCTTTATTTTATTTGATGGACCGTATCACTGGCAATACCGGCACAAGTCGAAGTAAACTGGCTTTTTTTATGTATTTCCTGGGTTTATTTAATTTGATGTTCAATTGGGGGCATCACATCTATACCCTGCCAACACAAGCCTATGTTAAATATATAGGCTACGCAGTGAGTATGACAGAGTGGTTGTTTTTGATCAAGATCATTTACAACTGGCGAGCAACAGTAAGTACAACTCAAAAACATTTTCATTACTTCCCCTATCGTTTTGTGATGGCGGCTGATGTTTGGGTGTTCATTAATTTGGCTCAGGCACTCCTGATGTCTGTTCCGGCGATAAATATTTACACGCATGGTACACATGTTACCGTTGCACACGCCATGGGCACTACCATTGGGATTAACAGCATGATTTTATTGGCCCTTTGTTTTGAATTTTTGTGGCCTCCTGTAAAAAATCTGGCCAGTCAGCCACGACGTTTAAATTATGCGTTCTGGGCTCTGCAAATCTCACTTTTTCTATTCTGGGCATCACTATTATTGGCAGGAATAAAAAAGGGCCTCTGGCAAATGAGTGCACAACAGGGTTTGTATTCAAAAATGATGGAATACCTGCAACCGTATTTTATTTCCTTTTTGCTCGCCGGATGTGGATTGTTTATTGCGCTAATTGTCTTGATTGGTTTTTTATTCCAACCCCTTTTACTAAGTAAGAATCAAAAGATAATTTAAAATGCCGGACACCCTAAAATACCTTGTTTTTGCACTGTCTTGGGTTGGTTTTGCCATATTACTTGGTAAGTACATTCGCATGAAAAGAGGGGCATTGAAACAACAAGTTGTTCTTGGTTTTGGGGTTTTGTTAGTTTGCTACTTTATAGGATTGGGCATTTTATTTATCGGTATTTTATCTTCTTGATGAATATTAGAGAGGCCGGGTTGAATTCATGAAACAATGAAAAGTAACTAGCGAGAGGTCACTGCACTTGCATTTCTTGTAATTTTAAACGGATCCTGTTTCACTTTTTATTATCGCTTTTATCTGTTTCAATAGATAGTATTGCAGGAGAAGGGTTTTAATTGCAAATACTTACATGATTTTTGTCATTTTTTAAGAGATAATCGGAAAACATTAAAATGGATATTGAAATATTTATTACTTTTGCGAGTGAATATTCACTAACTAAACACAAATAACTATGAACGGTAAATACAACATGTCAATCGGATTCCTGACCATGGGACTTTTTATGGCCTATGGGTTTCTATTAATTTATCTGCGCGATTTTGCTCCCGGAAAGGAGGAATGGGTCAATTCATATAGTATAGGAAAGCATTTTGAAAGCAGATTAGCTCACGTACACGGTAACCTGTTTGCCTTTCTAAACATCTTAATTGGTTATTTGCTTTTTCATTTCAGAGATAAGCTCAAAAACGTTAAATCTATTTCTGGCTTGGCACTGGCAGGTTTATTGATGCCGCTCGGAATTCTTGCAGAAATATACTTCGGGATGTCTCCAATATTTGTCCTACTTGGTGCAATGGCGATGACTGCTTCAGTAATTTGGATAGGAATTGCTTTTTTGAAGATGAAAGCCAACTTTGCATAAAATTTCAACAATGACAACAACAACAATTTCAGATAGACAACTTGAAATAATTGAATCGGCAGGGAAAATACTAACCGCGTCAGGTGTGAGTGGCTTAACCATAAAGAATCTGGCCAAAGAAATGAATTTTTCGGAAAGCGCTATCTACAGACACTTTACAAGCAAAGAAGAGATTATCATCGCCTTGCTAGAATTTTTGGCCAGGAGCATGGATGAACGATATACAAAGGCAATTTCGAGTGAACAATCGCCCGAAAATAAATTCACAACATTGTTTCAAAATCAATTTTCATTCTTTAAAAAGAACCCACACTTTGTTGCAGCCGTATTTTCTGATGGTCTGATGGAAGAAAGTCAACGCATCAACGAAACCATCTTGAAGATAATGGGCGTTAAAATGAAACATCTATTACCTATCATTTTGGAAGGCCAGCAAAAAAAGGTATTTACAAGTTCTATAACATCTGATGAATTGGTGCATATCATTATGGGCACTTTCCGATTGCAAATGTATAAATGGAGGGTCTCTAACTTTCAATTTGATATTATTAGGAATGGAGAAAAAATGATCCAAACAGTTTTAACCTTAATTAAAACCAAAACAAAATGAAAAAAGCAATACCCTATATCTTGTCGACTATTATGATAGGCTTCGGTTTGTTGACACTTTTTCTGAGTACATCTGTAATATTTGACTTATTTGGTATCAGAGCGAAAGAAGGCAATTATGTTCTATTTGTTGTGTGGTCAAATTTTATCAGCAGTATTCTTTATCTTTTTTCAGCCTATGGTTTTGTTAAACACAAAGGATGGACTACAAAACTTTTAGGGATTTCAACACTTCTATTGCTTACAGCTTTTATTGGTCTTCTGATTCATGTCAATTCAGGTGGTATCTATGAAGTTAAAACAATAAAGGCAATGATTTTTAGAATGTCTGTCACTTTTGTGTTTGCTATTATGGCCTATTACACAATAACAAAAGTGAAAAAAGTAAATAAGTTAGCAATTTTAATTCCGGCGCTTAGTTTGTTTTTTGCCGGTTGCGATTACTCAACACATCAAGCATCAAAAGAACAAATCAAAGTTAGTTCCACAGAGGAATTAAATCCTATTCGAATTAGTGAGAACATTGAATTAAACAATGGGCAAAAATGGATTGTCGATAAAAACATGATGGTTCATATTCGTAATATGGAAAATGATGTGTTATCTTTTTCTAAGTTAGAATCAAAAAACTACCAAGTTCTTTCACAGAAATTACAGTCAAATCTGGATCTTCTTACTTCAAATTGCACAATGCAAGGCAAAGCTCATGATGAACTGCATAAGTGGTTATTACCCTTCATCGATATGGTTGAAGTTTTCAAGAATACTGATAGCGAAGCCGAAGCAAAAAATCAAATGGAAAAGATTCAAGAATCATTTAAAACATTTAATCAATACTTCCAATGAACATAAAGGACTTACATACTAAAGAAAAACCGGTTTCAGCAGCTGTATTTTTTAAAAACGACTTTGGTAATGCAACAGCCATTCAAATTCTGAAAGGCGAAATACTCAAAGAGCATATCACCAAAACACCTGCGCTTTTACTTTGTCTGGAGGGGGAAGCCGTTTTTGAAAATGAAATGGGCGAAAACAAAACACTCTACCCCGGAGATTATATTAATATAGAACCAATGGTCAAGCATTGGGTGCAAGGTATATCCGAAAGTCAGTTGGTACTCATGAAGTAATTTTTTTTAAGTAAGTATGTTAGTAAGTATTCACAAACAAATCAGATGGATCCTGTTTTTTTTAATGGGAACGTTCACATCTAAAGCTCAGGTCTGGACAATTGAACAATGTCTTGATACCGCACAGTTATATAATATAAACTTACAAATCAACCGTAATAATTTGATGATCGGTTTGGAGAAAGAAAAGGAAGCCAAAGCGAATCTTATTCCTAAACTAACAGCGAATGCCGATTACAGGTATTATTTAAACTTACCCTATCAACTTCTACCTGTAAATGCCTTTAATCCCGCAGTGCCTGAAGGTGAGTACCGGGCAATACAATTTGGCGTTCCTCATACCATTAACGCCAACTTGCAATTAAGTATGCCTTTGTATAACCCGCAGGTATATGGTTCTATACAAGCCACCCAAATTGCGTCGGAAGTAACGGAATTACAATACAAAAAAACTGAAGAACAGATCTTTTTTGAAGTTTCCAACCTGTATTACAATGCACAAGTCCTCCACCATCAGTTATCTTTTATAGACAGCAACATTATCAATGCTGACCGCCTGCTAAAAAATATGCAATTGCTAAATCAGCAACAACTAATTACTGGAACAGACGTAAGCAAATCAAAATTGAAGTTATTGCAACTAAACACCCAAAGAGAAAAAATAAGAAGTCAATATGAACAAGTTTTAAATGCTCTGAAATTAGCAATGGGTGTTTCAACCGAAAGACAATTACAGATCGTATCAGATGTCTTCTACCGGCCGGGTAAAGATTATACCCCTTCTGCAACTATAGAGCTATCTATGTTACAAACTCAGAACCGATTATTAACGTGTGAGCTAAGTACTTTAAACAAATCAAGATTCCTTCCTTCTATAAATCTGATTGGAATTTATGGTACAACTGGATTTGGTTACAATGGACAACCTTCTGTCTTCCTTAATTTTTATCCAATCGGTTTTGCAGGCATTCAACTTTCATACCCACTCTTTGATGGCACTGTGACACTCAGGAAACTGAATCAAAAAAAATTAGAGATAAAAAATAATGCATTGCAATCTGATTTGCTTATGAAGCAGAACAACATGCTTATCGAAAACGCTAAATCACAGAGAGAAGTGGCTAAAAGTTCTGTGGAAACAACAGCTGAACAAATCCAATTGTCTCAAACTGTATATAAACAATTGATACTTCAACAAGAACAAAAAACGGCAAGTCTTTCTGATGTTTTAATTGCAGATAACTCATTACGAGAAGCGCAACAGTCATACCTCCTTGCATTGGTCGACTACCTGAAGGCAGATTTAGAGCTGAAAAAACTAACAGGAAATATTTTAAAAGAAAAATAATTGTACAATGAACACAAAAGCATCATTTTTTAAGAAGGGATTATATGTTTTCGTCCTATTGGTATTGATTGCCCTTGCAGTAATCAAGCTGAAAAAAAACAAAGCAATAACACAAAGTAAAGTTTATCAATACAATAAAGAACAAGCTATTCATGTAGAGGCAGATACCCTGCGAATTGAGAATGTGAATGTAACTTATTCATACTTCGGCACATTTGAAGCAAACAAAGAAACAAAAGTAAGCGCCGAAATACAAGGAAAGATAAATGCTGTATTAGTAGATGTAGGAAGCGTTGTTCGGAGAGGGCAACCTTTAATACAATTGGATAATTCACTATTAAATTTACAGTTACAAGCCATTGAACTTCAAATAGAAGGCTTGGAGGCCGATGCAAATCGTTACACTGTTTTAGCCAAAGCAGATGCTATACAGGGTGTACAGTTAGAGAAGACCTTGTTAGGATTAAAATCTGCAAAGGTGCAAAAGGCCACACTACTTGAACAACTCAATAAAACTTTAGTTAAAGCGCCATTTGATGGTGTGGTTACCGCAAAACTTAGTGAAGAAGGAGCGTTTGCGGCGCCTGGAGTACCATTACTACAAATAACGGACATAACAATTTTAAAATTTACCATCTACATTGCAGAAAACGATTTAGATGATTTCCAATTAAATCGAAGCTATTCTATTGTATCAGATAGTTATTCTGATTTGCCTTTAATCGGAAAGATAGGCATGATAGGTAGTAAGGCAAATTTAGGTAGCCGTTTTCCAATTCAATTTACGGTTGTAAATACCACAGATTTAAAAATAAAATCAGGAATGTCTGGTAAGGCGAATTTGATGACCGATACGCAAATAAAAAACATTGTCATTCCTTCCTCTGCAATAGTAGGTTCTTCAAATCAACCACAGGTCTATTTGATTAAAAATGGCAAAGCTGTTCTGCAGAACATTACTGTTTTAAAAAGCATACAGAACAAGATAGTGGTTGAAAAGGGATTGAAAGAAGGGGATGTGATTGTAAGCAATGGATTTATCAATCTTTTTGACGGAGCCAATGTAACTTTTAATTAATATGAATAACACATGAATATCACAGAAATTTCAATTAAACGCCCTTCACTGATAATAGTTCTTTTTGGTCTATTTACATTACTAGGATATATTGGGTACAAAAATTTAAATTATGAATTAATGCCTGACTTTAATCAGCCGGTAGTTGTAATTAAAACAGTCTATCCGGGTGCTGAACCCAATGAAGTAGAAACATCAGTTTCACGAAAGATAGAAGATGCCTTATCCAACCTGGAGGGTGTAGATTACCTGGTAACAAAATCTTTACCAAATGCATCAATTCTTATTGCTAATCTGAAATATGGAACAGATTTAGATAAAGCGATGCAAGATGCTCAGCGATATATTGACAACATTCGAAAAGATTTACCACAGGAAATATTGAGCCCTGTTATGAGTAAAGTGTCTCCAAATGATTTACCAATTATGTCAATAAGTGCAACAAGTAATTTGCCGGCTACGCTGTTTTATCAAAAAATGAAGGATAATTATTTGCCACAGATTCAACAAATAAAAGGAGTTGCCGAAATCACTGTTTTAGGTGGAGAAGAAAGAGAGATTCAAGTAAAAATTAATCAAGAGAAACTGAAGTTTTACAAAATCTCAATGGTTCAGGTTGTTGAAGCCATCAATCGATCGGGTTTAGATTTTCCTGTCGGAAAAGTACAAACAGAGAAGGAAAACAATTCGGTTCGTTTAGCAGGAAAATTTACCTCATTGGAAGATATTAAATTTGTTCAAGTGGCAATGCCCGTTTCAGGAAGCCCGGTTTATTTGAAAGATGTAGCAGAGGTAGTAGATGGAATTAAGGAAACCACATCTATAAATCGTTACAATGGTAAAAATGGCATTGGTCTGTTGTTAAAAAAGCAGGGCGATGCAAACGCTGTGGAGGTTTCAAAATTGGTACGAGAAAAGTTTAAAGCTATTGAAGGGCAAAACACAAACGCAGGCATAACGTTTATTATTGCAGATGATAGCACAGATAATACAATTGCCGCAGTTAATTCCGTGATTTACGATTTAATTCTGGCGGTGGTATTAGTGTCCTTGGTGATGCTTTTGTTCCTGCGAAGTGTTAGAAACTCTTTGATTGTGATCGTGGCTATTCCAACCTCTTTAGTTACTGCGTTTGCTGTAATGTGGATTTTGGGCTACACACTTAACCTCATGACCTTACTGGCAATGTCCTTAATTATTGGCATTTTAGTGGATGATGCAGTGGTCGTTCTGGAAAACATTCAAAAACACTTAGACAAAGGAAAAGAGAAAAGAGTCGCTGCAATGGATGGCCGTATGGAGATTGGTTTTTCAGCATTATCCATCACATTGGTTGATGTGGTTGTGTTTTTGCCGATACTTTTTTTGCAAGTTTTTGTAGCCGATATGTTGAAACAGTTTTCGGTAGTTGTAGTTACTTCAACGCTTACAAGTTTATTAGTAGGTTTTACGCTTACTCCCTGGTTGGCTTCACGCATTGGTAAGAAAGAAGAGTTGCTGCCTACTAATTATTTTAATCGATTTTTATTGTGGTTTGAACACCAACTGGAAACATTCACCAATTGGTATGGCAGAAAACTAGAATGGGTGCTAAGTCATAAATTACTATTCACTGCGATTGTTTTGGTGCTTTTTGTTATGACGGCCGGTATAATGAAACAGGGTATTATTGGTAAAGAGTTAATTTCTACTGGTGACCAAGGCAAGTTTAGAATGACCTTGGAATATGACAAATCTATTGCTATTATGCAAAATGATCTAATATCACAAAAGATTGAATCCTATATTATACAACAACCAGAGGTTTCAACCGTATTTAGTAACATTGGAGGTCCAAGTACTGGTATAGGTAGCCTGGGAATGGGTTCATCAAATAAAACAGAATTCACTATTCAGCTAAAATCCAAAAAGGAAATAAATAATGTACCAACTGAAACGTTTATGAATAGTTTAAGGGAATCATTAAAGTTGAAATTTCCGGGTATCAATTTTTCAATGGCTGCTTTGGGATTAATACCTCGTTCAGCTCCAATAGAAATTACTTTAAGCGGCAGCAACTTAAATCAAGTCATGCAAAGTGGCAGCAAATTAAAGGATGTAATTGAAAAGATATCGGGAGCTGACAATGTGCGTTTGTCAGTTGAGCCGGGCAGTCCTGAATACAAAGTAATTCCGGATAAGGACAAAATGCAACGATTTGGTTTATCAACGGCTTATGTTGGATTAAACCTGAGAACAGCGTTTACAGGAAATGATGATGCGACACTTACTGAGGATGGAACGGAATATCCTGTGAGAATATGGTTAGACGAATTTAGCCGCCAAAATTATGATGATGTAAAACTACTTTCCATTATTAATCCTATGGGAATGTCGGTTGAAGTTTCACAATTCGCAACTATTAAAAAAGACATTTCACCGTCTTTATTAGAAAGGAAAGATCGTCAGCCGGCAGTTACGCTTACCGCAGATGCTTTAGGGAGACCATCCGGAACAGTTGCTGATGATGTAGTTTCTTATTTAAAGGAAAATCCACTTCCAAATGGAATTCAAATGACTTGGGGTAGCGATATCAAAAGGCAAAATGATAGTTTCGGAGCATTAGGTTCTGTATTGCTAATTTCATTTTTGCTTATTTATTTGATAATGGTGGCACTTTATGACAGTTTTGTTTATCCGCTAGTGGTTCTATTTTCTATACCTTTAGCCGCAATTGGAGCATTTTTTGCACTCAATTTGTCCTTAAATAATTTGAGTTTGTTTGCCTTACTGGGTTTAATTATGTTAATGGGATTGGTGGTAAAGAACGCCATTTTAATTGTGGATTTTACAAATCAATTAAAAAAGCAAGGTATGCAAGTCAAGGAGGCTGTAATCATGGCGGGAAAGGAACGTATGCGACCCATCTTAATGACGACGCTTTCAATGGTCTTTGGAATGCTCCCAATTGCGATGGCAACAGGCACTGCTGCAGAATGGAAAAATGGTCTGGCTTGGGTAATCATTGGCGGGCTCCTTTCTTCTTTGATTTTGACCGTATTTTTAGTGCCAATGATACATTATATGATTGATATACCTTTTGAAAATAAAATGAGAAGATTAAATAATGAAATACCTGCGGCTTGAATCTAAACATAAACCTTGCAAGGGATTCCTACCTTCTCAACCCTCTTGCAAATCATGTTTAATATTGCAGCTTGTACTTTTTCAAGTCCGGGTTCAGGTGCCGGCCTATCGAGTGTATAAATCATTACCGATTCCGGGTTAATTTCCTGAAGGGCTTTTAGCCACAGCTCCAGTTCTTTTTCTTCCGTGTTGTCAAAGGCTTCTCCCTTGATTGTTCCCTTTAAAAATATGGTTTGAATAATCAGTCTGCCTTTGAATGATTTTAACTTAGAGATATGCCACTCCAGAGATTTTCCGGAAAGGGGCTGGTCAATTTTATTAAACATGGACTCTGATCCGGCATCCAATTTAAGCACCCTTAGATCAGCTTTTTGAAGCGCATTAAATACTTTTGGATTTCCTGCCAAAGCCGCATTTGAAAGCACAACAATGGGTTTACCCGGTAGAAAGAGATCTCTGTATTCAATTACTTTATCAATGATGTCGTTAAAATTGGGATGCATGGTGGGTTCACCGTTGCCGGCAAAGGTGATGCAATCAATGGGCACCGCTTTTGTGGCAAGATCCTGAAAGGCCTTTTTAATTTTCGCGCAAATGATTTCATAAGGGAAATAACGTATGGTTTGCGATTTCAGGTTGGTATACCCACACTCACAATACACGCAATTAAAATTACACACCTTATTGCTAAGCGGAAGGAGGTTAATGCCCAACGAATGCCCAAAACGACGGCTGTTCACCGGACCAAACACAATATCATCAAACAACAAGGCCACAGGCAAGTTTACAACGGATTAGCCCCGGAAAAAATGAGAGAAATCATTTTAACAAAATATTAACTGACTCCGTTGCTTATAACTGCTATTTACCGCCCGCTGTTTATAACTAAATAGGATAAAAATGTCCGATTAATGTCTTCAGGCTTACTTTTGGGAAAAGACTTTCTATGATTTTCTCAAAGGCGATAGAGTACGGTATAAAAGCCAGCGTATATGTGGCACAACAGTCCATGAATGGGTACAGGTCAAATCTCAAAGACATTTCTGAGCACATCGACTCCCCTGAGGCGTTTACGGCCAAAATACTTCAACAATTGGTCAAAGGAGGCATCATCCACTCTATAAAAGGAGCGGGAGGTGGATTTGCACTGGAATTAAAGGAAATGAAAAAAATTAAACTGGCCGATATTGTTCTGGCTCTCGATCCTGGATTTATGGATAGCGCCTGTGTTTTGGGTCTTAAACATTGTTCAGAAACAAATCCTTGTCCTGTTCACCATAAATACAAGGGCATTAAAAAGGAGATCTTACATCTCCTTAAAACCACAACCTTACTGGAGATGTCTACTAATCTCGACAAGGGATTAGCTTACCTCAGAAATTAAATAACCGATATACTCGAACCAAACTAAAAGTTCATTATGGAAAAATACGTGATTAAAAGAGACGGGGAGTACCAACCCATGCAGGCATTCAAAATTGAGGATGCCATTGCTAAAGGATTTGAAAGCGTAGGATCAAAAGTTGACCTACTAGTGTATACAAATGTGATAGAAAAGCTACAGGAAAAAGACACCTGGAGCGTGGAGGAAATACAAGATGTCATTGAGCAGGAATTATACCGACGCGGGCATTTCGAAGCCATGCGTTCGTTTATGCTTTACCGCCACACCAGAAAATTGCAGCGCAACCACACAGCACAAATAGATGCGGCCACAACGTATGTGAACAGCACACAAACCATCGAAGAGTACATCGGAGAAACGGATTGGCGGGTGAATGCGAATGCCAACACCTCCTTTTCAAATGCAGGATTGGTAAACAATGTAGCCGGTAAGGTGATTGCTAATTATTGGCTGGATAAAGTGTATTCATCTGAAGAAGGCGCATCCCACCGAAGAGGAGACATTCACATTCATGATCTGGATTGTTTAACCGGCTATTGTGCGGGTTGGAGTTTAAGAGTTTTGTTGAACGAAGGTTTCAATGGTGTGAGGGGTAGGGTGGAGAGCCGCCCACCCTCTCATTTCAGGGAAGCCTTGGGTCAGATGGCTAATTTTCTCGGGATACTTCAAAGTGAATGGGCCGGGGCACAGGCTTTTAGTTCCTTTGATACGTATCTGGCGCCTTATGTATTTAAAGATAAACTGCCTTATTCGGAAATCTTAAAAGCCATTCGAAGTTTTGTTTACAACTTAAACGTACCGGCACGCTGGGGACAATCGCCGTTTACAAACATTACTCTGGATTGGGTGGTACCCGCTGATCTGAAAGAACAGGTGCCCAACAGAAACAACAAACATTTGTTTGAATCTGAAACCGATGAAGACTTGATAGAGTATGCAAAGGCAAGAGGTGTAAACGACCTCACCGAATTGAAATACGAGCATTTTCAAAAGGAAATGAACCTGATCAATAGGGCTTATTATACGGTGATGACAGAAGGTGACGCACAAGGTCAACCCTTTACTTTTCCTATACCAACCGTTAACATCACAGAAGATTTTGACTGGTACGGAGAAAATACAGACCTTTTGTTTGAGAACACGGCAAAGATAGGGTCTTCGTATTTTCAGAATTTTATCGGAAGTCAATACACACTGGATGCAAATGGCAACCGCGTTGAAAACGAAAATGCCTATAAACCAAACGCTGTTAGAAGTATGTGTTGTCGTCTGCAGCTGGATCTCAGAGAGCTACTCAAACGCGGAAACGGGTTGTTTGGCAGCGCTGAAATGACCGGCAGCATAGGAGTTGTTACGCTCAACATGGCCCGACTCGGCTACCTTTACAAAGGCAATGAAGAGGGCTTCTATAAAAGGTTAAATGAATTACTTGAAGTTGCAAAATCTACCCTCGAGAAAAAAAGAACATTTATTCAGGATATGTTTGATAGGGGATTATACCCGTATACAAAACGATATCTCAGTCATTTCAGAAATCACTTTTCCACCATTGGGGTGAACGGCATGAATGAAATGATTGTAAATTTTAGTTCAGGAACCGACAATATTAGTACAAACACCGGTATTGATTTTGCAGCCGGCATACTGGACTTTATCCGCAAGAAGATGAAGGAATTTCAAACAGAAACGGGCAATCTCTATAACCTTGAAGCAACCCCGGCAGAAGGCACCACGTATCGTTTTGCAAAAGAAGACAAAAAGCGGTACCCGGAGATTTGGCAATCGGGACAGGAAGAGAATATTTATTACACCAACAGCTCTCAATTACCGGTGGACCATACCGATGATCCTTTTGAAGCCTTGCTCTTGCAAAATGAACTGCAATGCAAATACACCGGTGGAACCGTGCTTCACCTGTATATGCGCGAAAAGTTAAGTTCTCCTGAAGCCTGTCGAAACCTTGTGAAAAAAGTGATTTCTGGTTTTAGCCTGCCTTACATTACCATTACCCCGGTGTTCAGCGTTTGTCCAAAACACGGTTACCTTTCAGGAGAACATGCTTATTGTCCGAAATGCGATGAAGAATTACTTAAACAATTAACTCAAAATACAAACAGTTATGAAAACAGTAACACAACAACTGCTCGAGCAACACAATAACCTGCGTACCAAATGCCTTGTATACACAAGAGTAATGGGATACCACAGACCGGTAGAAAGTTTTAATATTGGAAAAAAAGGTGAACACAAACAACGGAGACATTTCGAGGAACTACGCTGCGCATAAAGTTATTTATAACATCAGCCCGTTTACTCTTCTTGATTACCCTGATAAAACAGCCTGCATACTCTGGTTTGCAGGTTGTAACATGCGTTGTTTGTATTGCTACAATCCGGAGATTGTTTTCGGCAAAGGGAAACTAACATTTGCCAATGCATTAAATTTCCTAAAATCCAGGAGAGGATTATTGGATGCTGTGGTGTTAAGCGGAGGGGAATGTAGTTTACACCAATACCTTCCCGAATTCATCACAGAAGTAAAGCGAATGGGATTTTTGGTAAAGATGGATACCAATGGATCCAAACCCGGGCTTTTACGTTACCTGATACAGGAAGGTTTGCTGGACTACGTGGCTCTTGATTTTAAAGCCCCTAAAAATAAATTCAAAAGCCTCACTTCATCCGGCTTTTACCTTCACTTCAGGGAAAGTCTAAGGCTGCTGCTGTCCTCAGGCATCCGGTTTGAAGTGAGAAGCACCATACACTCGGATTTGTTAGATCAAGTAGACATGAACGAAATGCTGGAAGTATTGGATACCGAAGGGTATAAAGGCAATTATTACCTTCAAAATTTCAGGAATGGTTCTGAAACATTAATGGAACTGGGGGAGTCAAAAACCAATTACCTGGATGTGTCACATAATAAAACGGATATAAATGTCCTGTTTCGGGGATAAACTGAGCAAAATTAGGCATTGGAGCAGGGTAATATGAGAATTGTCATGTTGTTAAACTCACATCCACTTACCTTTGTTCCGTTAAAAACACGTGAAAGTTTCTTTACTTATAATTTTAGTATTCGGCACCATGATTCAAAGCCTGAACAAGGTGCTTGTTATTTCCAACTATTTGCTGAATAAACAAGAGATTACGATTCGCTACTGTGAGAATAAAGCGAAACCGGCTCTGAATTGCCAGGGCATGTGCCATTTGAAAAAGCTACTGGCGGAAGAGAATGAAAAAAGCAACGAAAGCAGGGTGCCAACAGTAGAATTGAACGAGATGGTGTTGTTTCAGAAAGATTCGGAAGACTTGGTTAAATGGCCCATAGCCTGTAAATTACAGCGCTTTCGCGAGTGCCTCTCTTTTGAAATAAACGATTACCCCAACGCAATTTTTCATCCGCCTTCGAACCTGCGTTCTTGAGGCGTTTATTATGCCGAGTGCCTTTATCTTTCGAATTCAGGCACCTATTATTTGTTAATCAATTAGTATTGTTAAATCCACAATGGAGTAGAACGCAACTGTTTCGTTTATCCACCATGCATTAAAATTAATATGAAAAACCCAAATCAATTTTTGTCCCTGCTTCTCGCAGTTATTTTACTAGCCTTTAGTTGCAAAAGAGAAGAAACTAAGCCGGCTCCCAGCCCTGCGCCGGTGGACCCTACACCCACGCTAACTCTTGTTAAGATTGGTGAAACCTACCTTACAGGGGCAGGCGCAAAAGCAATGGTTTATGCCAAAAAGGCTTTTGAAACGGGCTATAACGAAGTATTTGTAGCGCTTTACGATTCCATTGATGGAAGTAAATTAAACAACGGCCACTTTGATGTGGTGCCCATGATGGACATGGGCATGATGCAACATTCCTGTCCCGTTGAAAATACCGAAGACACCATGACCACGAACGGATATTTTAATTCGCTGGTTTATTTTTCAATGGCCGGAACGGCGTCCCAATGGCGACTTGACTTCAGCTTTCACAACTATAAAAATGAAAAACATGGCAAAGGCAGTTTAGGTGCAGAAGTGAAGGCTAGTTCACCTTCTAAGTTCAAAACAACTACTTTAAGTTTAGACAGTAACAAAGTTTTGTTTTTATCTTTCTTAGAACCTTCAAAGCCAATTGTGGGCATTAATGATCTTGAAATTGTACTTCATCATAAAAAGTCAGGAATGGAGTATGTACCCGTTGAAAATTACACCATTGAGATTGAACCAAACATGCCAAGCATGGGACATGGATCACCGAATAATGTAAATCCAACACACCAAAGTAAAGGGCACTACAAAGGGAAAGTAAATTATACCATGACCGGATTGTGGCAAATAAAATTAAAAATTTATAAAGCCGGTGTGTTGATTAGTGAAGATCAGTATTTTGAAATGACATTGGAATAATGTACAAACCGATTTTTACATCACTTTTAGGCCTTTTGGCAGGGAGTCTTTGTTCGCAAACAGCGGGCAAAGACTCCTTAATTAAATCTGTAGAGTTAGAAGAGGTCTGTATCATTACAGATGGGGACAAAAATCAAGCTTTCGGTTTTTTTCGTAGTAGCAAATTAGCTAGCACGGAGGACATTCTTGCACGCATGTCCGGCGTGAACCTCACCCGTCGCGGCGCTTACGGATTAGAGCCGGGCTTAAGAAATTACTCCGGCGCTCAAAGTAATTTGGTTATTGATGGTATGCGAATGTATGGCGCCTGCACCGATAAGATGGATCCGATTTCGATATATATAGAACCGGGAAACCTACAAAGCATTGATGTGGCGCATGGAGCTTCAGGAGCTCAAGCGGGCAGTACCATTGGTGGTCAGATTAACCTTAAAATGCGCGAACCCGAAGTAAATTGCCACAATAAAGTAAAAGGTGTTTTGGCGCAATCCTATATGAGTGTGAACAAGGCTTATAACGGCAACTTTAACCTTGAACAATCGTTTACCAAATGGGCTTATCGTCTTAGTTCAACCTACAGAACCGCAGGAAATTATAGGGCTGGAGGCGATAGTCTGATTGAGCACTCGTCGTATAATAAAGCGAATCTTTCTGCAAACGTACTTTATCAGATTAATGGCAAAAATCGACTAAAATTGGATGTGCTTGGCGACTGGGGACGGAACATCGGATACCCGGCCTTGCCCATGGATGTGGGAGTGGCTGATGCGGGGATTTACGCACTCACGCATAACGTAGCCTTTAATACTGGTTTGTTTAAACAAAACGAATTAAAAATCTATTACAATAGTGTGTATCATGAAATGGATGATACGCAGCGCCCCGAGGCTCCTATGCACATGGACATGCCGGGCTGGAGTCAAACCATGGGTTTTTATAATGAATTAAGTGGTAAGAGAAATTTAAAATTGCGTTTGGATTACCATCAGGCCTACACTAGATCTGATATGATTATGTATCCGCCCAATGAAGCGGAAATGTACATGCAAACCCTGCCTGAAAATAATTTACACGATTTCGGACTGGCTGCCGGAAAAACCTTTCAGTTTCAGGCACAACAACAACTTCTTTTAAATTTTAGAATGGACTTTTATACCCAGGCAGCGGCAAATGGATTTGGGGCATCGCAATGGACTGTTTACAATGAAGATATAACGGCAACTCAATATAACCTGCTTAAAAATGCCAGTTTGGGGTATTCTAAAAAGATCAAACAACATAGCTTGTTACTCCTCACAGCAGCTTATGGCGAACGAATTCCCAGTTCTAACGAACGATACGGGTATTATTTGTTTAACCGCCAGGACATGTACGATTATCTCGGCAATCAACATCTAAAACCCGAACAATCTTTGCAAGGTGAACTGCGCTTTGAACAAAAGTTCAAGAACATTGAATACCATACAAATGTCTTTTACCATCATAACATAAACTATATTTATGCCTATCGTCTGGATGGCTATAGTCAAATGACAATTGGAGCACTGGGATTAAAAACATATAAAAACATTTCTTATGCCACGACACAAGGGTTTGAAGCGGGAGGCAAAGCAGAATTGAACGAGTCCTTTTTTTACATTGCAAACCTGAAATTTGTATTTGCTCAAACCTACGATGGAAAACCACTTCCACTCGTACCACCCTTCAAGCTGCAACACGCTTTAAGATACACGATAAAGTTTGTTCAGCTGCAGCTTGAACACGACTTTGCTGCCTCGCAAAGCAGAATCAATGTGGATTACGGAGATAAGGCCACACCTGCCTTTAATTTGATAAATCTTAGAGCGTCACGTAATTTCAGAATTAAAGGCACCGTCTTGCAGGTGGCTTTGGCCTGCGAGAATGTGTTTGACCTGCTTTACCATGAACATCTTGACATCGGTCAGGTTCCTCGTTTCGGCCGGAATGTGATGCTTAACCTGAATTTTATATTTTAGTCATTTCCGCTTTGCTGCACAAAACCATTCGTTCAATCACTTGCAGATTCTGTAATTGATTTTTGCTTAAACTGTGAGACGAATAAAAACAAAGTGCCTGCCGAGAGCAACAGGGCAACTATAAATAAAGTCTCGTTCACCTTAGGAATTACAAAGTAACTGAAGGATGCAATACCCTGTATAGCCAATACCAATTCGTTAAAAAACACACCGGATAAAAACAATACAAAACCGATAGCACTCAGGACGTTTCTCTGAATTAAATTCTGCACATAACTGTATACCAGTAAAAATACGGTGATGACGGCCAAAAGTACAAGATGCAGGTAAGCGATTACGATGGGTCGGAAACCAAAAGCCAGTTTAGCAATAATGGGAACGGTTGAACCCAACTGCAAAACCAATTTGATGGAGAATGCCAGAATCACAAAAAGAAAAACATAAACACTAAGTTTATCCGGAGCAGATACTTGAACTTTTAGTTTTTTAAGATAGACGATAACTTTCAGCCAACCGAAAAGCTGCACCAAGGCGGCAAGTATTACAATGGCATAGAGCCAAAGCGGAATTTTAGCCCACAAAACGGATAGGAAATAGGCAGGAATGGCAGAAGCAAAAAACAATGTAAAAATGCTCTTACTGTAAGGAAATTCAGGAAACTTATCTTTTAAGGCGTTTAGTGCCAGTCCTAAACAGGAGAACAGGAAAAAACCATTGTATTGAAAATGCAGGTAAAAGTAAACGGCGGCCAGGTACCAGTTTTCGTTGAAGTTACGTGTGGCCATAATGTAAGCAAGGTAAAAGGTACCGGCTGAGGAAAGAATGTTAAACCAGAGTGCTGCCCTGAACCAGTTGTTTTCCCTTTCCTCAGTTTTACGAAGGTCTCTAAAAAAATAAAACGCAAAAAAGCAGGCTATAACAATGGTGCCGGTGGATAAAATAATTGAACTGACGGAATAACCATAGATAAAAAAGGAGAAAAGCATACCATACGAGCAAAGCAGGTTAAAAGCAAGTAAACGTTCATAGGGTTTCAGCGAAATGGCTTTGGTTTTTTGACTCAGGTACCATACCAGCAAAGTGTAAATGGTATGACTAATCCATCCGGCGAATGCAAAGTGAGAATGGGCGTATTGGATGTATTTTTGATTGAAGTAGGGGAATTCAAATCCTATCTTGTAACGCATCAGTGTGCCTAAAAGGGCCACCACAAAAAGGTTCAGGAGAGAAAAGCCAAGCCAAAAGCGTGTTTTGAAAATCATAACATTTTGTTTTTCTATGTTTAATCCTGTCCTTCAGCAAACTTTATTGTTCGGCAGCAATCACATTGTCAGGTTCACACTGCGATGGGTCGGATAGGTCATTGGTTTTCCGAAGGTATTTTGACAAGTGGAATTAATGCATGATATATGTCATTTATAATGCACTCATTTATCAACACAAGAGCCTAAATGCGAAATACCTTTGTAATGTTTTTATAAATTTAAACTATAATTGCTTTGGAATTACTAAAAGTACAGGTCGAAAACCTGAAGTGCGGAGGTTGTGCCAACACCATAAAAAATGGCATTCGTGAATTAAAGGGGGTGAAAGAGGTGTTGGTGAATCCCGAAGAGCAATGGGTAGAAATACGGCACGAGGAGCCCATTGACGAGAATCAAATTCTCGAGAAGCTGAAAGCCATGGGTTACCCCAAAGCGGGAACCACCGAAGGTCTGGAGAAGTTGGGAAGAAATCTAAAATCCTATATTAGCTGTGCCATCGGAAGGCTGGAAGGAGAGGATAAAAAGTAGGTTCTGATCTCGGTCACTTGCACAACTGATTTTAGTCATAATTTAATAGAATTAACGGAATTACTTTTACCACCCGATGAGCGTGATGTTTATATTAATTTCAGCCAGTCTGATACTTGCTATTGGTTTTCTCATAGCCTTTATATGGTCAGTGCGCAGTGGACAATATGAAGACGATTATACGCCATCGGTGCGGATGCTTTTTGAAGAAACAAAACCCGCTAACAATAAACAGGAACCCCAAAACCAAGAAATAGAAAACAATTAAACCAAGTCTTATGGAATTACAAAAATTCAGCTACGACAACAAAATTGTAAAACAGTTCGCTTACGCCACCATGCTTTGGGGGCTTGTGGGCATGCTGGTCGGACTAATTGCTGCACTCCAGCTTTTTATCCCGGCCTTAAATTTTGATTTGCCTTACACCAGTTTCGGCAGATTAAGACCCATTCACACCAATGCCGTCATTTTTGCTTTTGTGGGGAATGGCATTTTTATGGGGGTGTATTACTCCCTGCAACGTCTTTTAAAGGCCAGAATGTTCAGCGATTTTTTGAGCGCCATACATTTCTGGGGTTGGCAGTTAATTATTGTGCTTGCGGCGATAAGTTTAGCCTTGGGTTACACCACAGGCAAAGAATACGCTGAGTTGGAATGGCCAATTGATATATTAATTACACTTATCTGGGTGGTGTTTGGCTGGAACATGTTTGGTACCATCCTTCGCCGCAGAGAACGCCACCTTTATGTTGCCATTTGGTTCTATATCGCCACATTCATTACTGTGGCTATGTTGCACATCGTAAACTCTATTGAAATTCCGGTTACGCTTACTAAATCGTATTCCTGGTACGCCGGTGTTCAGGATGCGCTGGTGCAATGGTGGTATGGCCATAACGCAGTAGCATTTTTTCTCACCACCCCGTATTTGGGTTTGATGTATTACTTTATTCCAAAAGCGGCAAACCGTCCTGTTTACTCCTATCGATTATCCATCATTCATTTTTGGGCCTTAATCTTTTTATACATCTGGGCCGGCCCTCACCACTTGTTGTACACCTCTGTTCCCGATTGGGCCCAGTCTTTAGGTGTTGTGTTTTCAGTGATGCTCATTGCACCTTCCTGGGGTGGTATGATCAACGGGTTGCTCACGCTGCGTGGAGTTTGGGACAAAGTGCGCGAGGACATTGTGTTGAAATTTATGGTGGTGGCCGTTACCGCTTATGGTATGGCTACGTTTGAGGGACCAATGCTGTCGCTTAAAAGTGTAAATGCCATTGCTCACTTTACCGACTGGATTGTGGCTCACGTGCACGTGGGCGCTTTGGGTTGGAATGGTTTCCTCACATTCGGTATTCTGTATTACCTCATTCCAAAAATGTTCAACACCCGTTTGTATTCCAACAAATTGGCTAACCTGCACTTTTGGATTGGAACTCTTGGTATTTTGCTTTACGCGGTTCCAATGTATTGGGCCGGATTTATGCAAAGCTCCATGTGGAAGGATTTTACTCCGGAAGGCCAATTAAAATGGCAGTTTCTGGACACGGTAACCAAAATGATTCCATTCTATGCTGCTCGCGCAGTGGGCGGCACCTTGTACCTCACCGGCGCCATCATCATGACCTATAACCTAATCAAAACGGTTAAAATAGGGTCCTTCACAGCTAACGAAGAAACCGAAGCCATGGCCTTGAGCGGAGAATACCATTCACATTCCAAAGACCACTGGCACCGCTGGATCGAACGCAAACCAATCCAATTTATGATTGCAAGTCTGGTTGTTGTTGCCATTGGTGGCGTTATAGAATTTGTACCCGCGTTTTTGGTTAAATCAAACATTCCAACCATTTCAAGTGTAAAACCTTATACGCCGCTTGAATTGGAAGGTCGCGACATTTATGTACGCGAAGGCTGTTACACCTGCCATTCTCAAATGATCCGCCCGTTCAGAAGTGAAACGGCCAGATACGGCGAATATTCAAAAGCCGGAGAATTTGTTTATGATCATCCATTCCAATGGGGTTCAAAACGCACCGGTCCGGATTTGGCGCGTGAGGGTGGTAAGTATCCCGACAGCTGGCATTACAACCATATGTTAGAACCCAACTCTATGTCCCCGGGCTCGATCATGCCAACATACAGTTGGTTGTTGGATGAGGATTACAACCCTGCGGGAATTGGAGCCAAAATCAGGGCCATGCAAACTTTGGGCGTGCCTTATCCTCAAGGTTATGATAAAATTGCAGAAGCCGACATGCTGAAGCAAGCCGAGCAAATTGCAGCAAGTTTGAAAAAAGATGGAATAGAAACCGATCCGCAAAAGGAGATTGTGGCCATGATCGCTTATCTGCAACGTTTAGGTAAAGACATTAAAAGTGCTGACAAAACTCAAGCTAACAATTAAAATCAAGAGCCATGAAATTTATCAATTATCTCCAATCTATTTCGGGTATAGGTATCTATCCCCTGATTTCACTGCTGATGTTTTTTGTGTTTTTTGCAGCAGTTACCTGGTATGTGTTTAGTGTGGATAAATCCTATGTTGAACGTGCCAGTCGAATACCTGTTAATGAAGACCCTCAATCTGATCTCTAATTTTAACTTATTCCTTAATTAAAATTGATTATATGAAATACATGAGTAATACAAAATGGCTGATGCTGCTGATGTTAGCCCCTGTGTTCGGATGGGCTCAGCAAAGCCAAAGTGCAGGAAGTACCTACTTCTCCAATGCCTTGTTCAATACACTGATGGTGGTAATTATTATGCTGTTAGTGCTGGTTATTGTGCTTAGCAACTCCATCCGCAACATCATTCAAAGCGACTACTTTAAGGAACGTTACAAAAAGTTGAAAGAGATGAAAGCCGGAAAAACACTGATGGTGCTTTTCATCAGTTTGTTTGTATCCCAATTGCAGGCCCAAACACCGGTTGTAGCAGATAGCAGAATAGGTGGAGTAGATCAGTTTACCTTTTATTTTCTGATCTCCATTATTTTACTTGAGGTTATTGTGGTGATTTTGTTATTCAATATTTTACGCACCTATACCAAAAATGAATTGAGCGTGGTTATGCAGCCTGATGCACAAGCAGCTCCTGTTAAACCTGAACGCACCATAATGGATGTGTTCAACGCCTCTGTTGAGATCGAGAAAGAAGAAGAGATCATGCTTGATCATGATTATGATGGTATCAAAGAGCTGGATAATAATTTGCCGCCCTGGTGGAAATACGGCTTTTATTTGACGATACTGGTTGGCGTAGTTTATTTAATTCACTATCACGTGATTGGTACAGGCGATCTTCAGGAGGCTGAATACAAAAAAGAAATTGCTAAAGGCAAAGCTGAAGTGGAAGAGTTTATGCGTACGTCGGCAAACAATGTGGATGAAACCTCGGTTAAGTATCTTACAGCCAGCAACGATTTAGATGCCGGTGGCAAAATATTTGTTGCTAATTGTGTCGCTTGCCATGGAAAATCTGGTGAAGGTAATACTGTGGGCCCTAATTTGACTGATAACTATTGGTTGCATGGAGGCGGAATCACTGATATTTTTAAAACAGTAAAATACGGGTGGCCTGATAAAGGCATGAAATCCTGGAAAGAAGACCTTTCACCAATGCAAATTGCACAGGTTGCAAGTTACATCAAATCGCTTGTAGGGTCTAATCCACCGAATGCCAAAGCTGCTCAGGGCGACCTTTATACAGAAGGTGGTAGCGCAGCACCTGCCGATAGTACGCAAGTTAATCCAACAGCGGTGGTTACAGATAGTCTGCAGAAAAAATAGAACTTTGTACTAATGGAACCCGAAGAACAGCAGGAGAGTTTTCGCGATAGTATAGCCACCATTGACAAATCAGGCAAACGTGCCTGGATTTACCCGAAAAAACCCTCAGGTCGACTTTTTAACCTGAGGGCTTACTTAAGTTACATTTACCTCCTGGTCTTTTTTGGTTTACCATTCTTAAAATTGAATGGTGAACCACTTTTTCTCTTCAATGTTATGGAAAAGAAATTCATTCTTTTTGGAATGATTTTCTGGCCTCAGGACTTTTTTATTTTTGGTCTGGGCATGTTGATTTTTATTGTTTTCATCGCACTCTTTACCGTGGTTTTTGGACGGGTGTTTTGTGGTTGGGCCTGTCCCCAAACAATTTTTATGGAAATGCTGTTCAGAAGAATTGAATATTGGGTGGAAGGAGATTACAAACATCAGCAAGCCTTAAAAAAAGCACCGTTAAATGCTGAGAAAATAAGGAAACGCAGCCTGAAATATACCTTGTTTTTTCTTCTGTCCTTTGTTATTGCAAACGTGTTTTTAAGTTACCTCATTGGTATGGATGAAGTACTAAAGTTAGCACGAGAACCCATATCACAACACAAAGGGGGATTTTTCTCCATGATCATTTTTACCGGCGCCTTCTTTTTTGTGTATTCGTATATGCGCGAACAGATTTGTTTGATTGTTTGCCCTTACGGACGTATGCAAGGTGTGTTGTTGGATAAAAATTCTATTGTAGTGGCTTACGATTACGTTAGAGGAGAACCCCGGCATAAATTTAAAAAGAATGAAGAACGCGGCAGAGGTGATTGTATTGATTGTGGATTGTGTGTGAAAGTGTGTCCTACCGGTATTGACATTCGTAATGGTACGCAACTCGAATGTGTGAATTGTACGGCCTGTATTGACGAATGTGATCACATGATGGAAAGTGTGGGACTGCCACCAAAGTTGATCCGATACGACTCCGAGAATGGCATTAAAAATAAAGAGAAACTGAAACTCACTACCCGCATGGTGGCCTATTCAGCAGTGCTCCTGGTGCTGATTGGAATCGAAGGTTTTTTATTGGCAACCCGAAGCGATTTTGATGCCACCATCCTACGGGCAAAGGGCATGTTGTACCAGGAACAAGGAACAGACAGTTTGAGTAATTTATACACCATTAAATTGGTGAATAAAACACGCGACAGCTTGCCGGTAACTATTAAGGTGGAAAATTTTGAAGCAAACATTAAAATTGTAGGAAAACCCATAGTGGTTAAAAGTGAAGGTGTTTCGGAAGGGACGTTTTTTGTTGTGATGAACAAAAATGCCATTCACGACAGAAAATCGAAATTACAGATTGGCGTTTATTCCAATAACGAAAGAATTAAACTGGTAAAGACGAATTTTTTAAGCAACATTTCACGTAAAACTAAACACAAATGAGTTGGGGAATACGAATAACCTTATTGTACCTTGGTTTTGTGGCCATGATCGTAACTATGGTAATACTTACTACCCGTGAGAATATCGACCTCGAATACAAGGATTATTACAAAAGAGAATTGAACTATCAGGATAAAATTGATGCCATTACAAATGAGCAAGCCCTTGCACAGAGTTTAGAACATCAGGTGTTAGACGGAAGTATTGTGATAAAGGCACCAGCGAACTTTTTAACTAATGGCATCAGAGGAGAGCTGCATTTCTACTGCCCGGCCGAAGCAGCGAAAGACCTGGTACTACCTATGGAGTTTGATGCCAAAGGAGAATTAGTAATAAATAGAAATCAACTTAGTAAGGGCATGTACAAGTTACGCATGAGCTGGAACATACACGATAAAAGTTTTTTTAAAGAGGTGGTGATAAACCTGTGAACATGGTCGAATGGATTGCTGCCATAAGTTTAGGATTGCTGGGAAGTTTCCATTGCCTTGGCATGTGCGGCCCAATTGCATTGGCTTTGCCTATTCACCATCAAGCACCCTTAATTAAATTAGTTTCGGTGGTACTATACAACCTGGGAAGAGCCATCACGTACGCTGTTTTTGGTTTGCTATTTGGTTTACTGGGTCAGGGTTTTTTTGTTGGTGGCTTTCAGCAACTGCTCTCCGTTGCCATTGGTGCCCTGTTGTTGATTGCCGTATTGTATTCGTTTCTTTTTTCCAAAGGATTATTAAGCATTGGAACCATTAATGGTTTTGTGCTTCGATTGAAAGCCGGATTTGGCAAGCTGTTTCGTTTAAAAAACAGTGCTTCCATGTTTTTGATCGGATTGTTAAACGGCTTGCTGCCATGCGGTTTAGTATATGTAGCAGTGGCGGGTGCTACCGCTACCGGTCATTTTCTAAGCGGGGCCTTATTTATGTTTCTATTTGGACTTGGAACTTTACCAACAATGCTAAGTCTTTCACTGTTCGGCCAGTTTATGCAAATAAAATACCGCAATTTGATACGCAAAGCGGTTCCTGTTTTTGTTTCTGCCATGGCAATACTCATGATATTAAGAGGCTTAAATTTAGGAATCCCTTACCTCAGCCCTCGAATAGTGGAAAAGGAAAACAAAGCAATGAATTGTCACAGCTCAGATTCAGAACCAATGATGGAATGCTGCGCAAAGCCCGAAATCAAAGGGGAAGAGCAGTGAACATGCCTGGCTATTGACAGTACTCGAACTATCCGGTTTCTTTTGAATGTAGAATTAGTAAGTAGTAGCTGTGAGTTTTGTATAGATGCGGAAAAAGAAAATACCATACGAATTGAACAAAACAACTTTTAAAGCAACTGCTAGCATTTAAATTTTTAAACCTTCTCGCCAAAATGTTCTGGGAAAAGTACTCATACACCACAATTAAAAGCAAGGTATTCGAAGCCTTAAGCAAAAACACCAATTACCGAACGGAAAATATACTGGGTATTCCCGGAACATTTCTCGACACAGATATATTTTATGAAGATGCGCCATTTTTAAAGGATGCTCCTTTTTTATCTACGCTCATTGCCAATCCTAATCACATTGGTGTGCACACCTTAGGTGATGAGCATGAAGCGTTTTTTGCCGGTACTCAGGAGATCGAAAAGGACCTAATAAAAATTTGTGCTGAAGAAATATTCGGGGCCGGAACCCATGACTACGATGGTTATGTGGCAAGTGGAGGAACAGAAGCCAACATACAGGCATTATGGATTTACAGAAATTATTTTACTAAGGAATTTGGGGCAAATTCGGATGATATTGCGGTAATTTATTCGGCTGATACACATTATTCCATTCCAAAAGGTTTAAATCTCTTGGGATTACAAGGCATTGAAGTTTCGGTAGAGCCAATTACCCGTGAAATGCTCACAAAAGATTTGGAAGAAAAGCTGGAGGATGCTATCACCGCTGGGTATAAATACTTTATTGTGAATGTCAACATGAGCACCACCATGTTTGGTTCGGTAGATAATGTAGAAAAGATCACCGATCTCCTGAACCTGCTGCGGGTGAATTATAAACTCCATGTAGATGCAGCATACGGAGGATTTATCTTTCCATTCACCTGTCAAAAACACAGCTTTAGTTTTAAAAATACCAACATCTCTTCTTTCTCAATTGACGGGCATAAAATGCTACAGGCACCTTATGGAACCGGCATCTTTCTGATCAGAAAAGGGTTCATGCATTATACCTTAACCGACGAAGCGGCTTATGTAAAAGGAAAAGACTACACCCTAGTGGGTAGCCGCTCAGGGGCCAATGCCGTTTGTGTATGGATGATTCTGAGAATCCATGGCTCCATGGGTTGGAGTGTAAAAATGCACCAATTGTTAGACAAGACCAGTTTCATCTGCGAAAAATTGAAAGAGTGGGGAGTGCAATTTTACAGACACCCTGATTTGAACATTATTACCATACAGTCTGAATACATTAGTTCGGCATTGGCTGAAAAATACAACCTTGTGCCTGATCAACACGGTGAAAAAGCTAAATGGTATAAAATAGTTGTAATGCCTCACGTAAAACAAGGAATTATCGACACCTTTTTAATGGAATTAAAGTCGGAGTTACATAGAAAATACATGTAAAGTAAGCCGCAGAATATAACAGACCGTTGAACACCATTTATCCTCTCATGTAAAGTCAAACTTTTAAATTAGAGTAGTTGAACACCAAAAACACTATATCACAAGCAACTCAAACTGAATGGATTTATTAAAACTCGATATACCCGCTCCCCGTTACACCAGTTATCCTACTGTGCCGTTTTGGCAAAACACTCTGGACGAGGAAGGCTGGAAACAACAACTTCGTGCCTCATCTGTGCGATATGGAAAAGAAGGCATGAGTTTGTATATACACCTGCCTTATTGTGAAAGTTTGTGCACGTATTGCGCCTGCAACACCCGCATTACAGTGAATCACGCTGTGGAAGAGGGGTACATCCAATCTTTATTAAAGGAGTGGAGTATGTACCTGCAGCAATTTTCAATAAAACCCCTCATTAAAGAAATCCATTTAGGTGGAGGTACGCCCACTTTTTTTTCCCCCGATAATTTAAAGTACCTCCTGCAAAGTATACTTTCTCAAGCAGAAAGACATAACAACTTTGATTTTAGTTTCGAAGGTCATCCTTCTAATACCACCTACCAACATTTAAAAGTATTAAATGATTTAGGGTTCAAACGGGTTAGTTTTGGTGTTCAGGATTTTGATAAATCCGTTCAAGAGGCCATTCACCGCTTCCAGAGTTTTGATGAGGTGAAGAATGTAATGAACAATGCAAGACAGCTTGGTTACCGTTCGGTGAATGTGGATTTAGTTTATGGTTTACCATTTCAAACAGAAACTACCGTAAGAGACACAATTGAAAAAGTTATAAGCTTACGACCCGAGCGAATTGCGTTTTATTCTTATGCTCATGTACCTTGGCTGAAACCGGGACAAAGAAAATACGCTGAAAAGGATTTGCCTGCTGATACGGTAAAACGCCGTTTGTATGAAATGGGTAAACAACAATTCTTAGAGGCGGGTTACGAAGATGTTGGCATGGATCACTTTGCACTCCCCGAAGATGATCTTTCAATAGCAGCAAAAGCCGGAACCTTGCATCGTAATTTTATGGGATACACGGCACAACACACCCGCCTTTTAATTGCACTAGGAGCGTCTTCTATCAGCGATACCTGGCATACTTTTGCTCAAAACATCAAGTCTGTGGAGGATTACCAAAAAAAAGTAGAGGAAGGGAAATTCCCAATACTCAAGGGGCACATGTTGAGTGAAGAAGATGTGTTGATACGTTCACACATTCTGGATCTGATGTGCAGACATCAAACAGTTTTCAAAAATGACAAAAAATGGGAGTACTTGTACCATAACATTATTGCCCGATTAGAAGCTTTGATTGATCAAAACTGGCTGGAAAAGAAGGGCCATTTGCTGAGTATTACAACTCAGGGTAAACCGCATTTACGTAACATTTGTTTGGCGTTTGATGAACGGTATTGGAATAAAGTTCCCGAAAAGCAGGTGTTTAGTACCACGGCATGATAAATAGTCCGGAGTTTGAAATTTTCCAGGAAGAAAACCTTAAATTAGAGTATAAATTTCTCAACTAGGATGCTATGATGGCTCGCGTAAGAAATCCCCTGGTGGTAAGTTCAGTTTTTCTTTGGGTGGGTTTTGTTTGTTCAATCAGTTTTATGGAAGCCTGGTTAAAATTTCAGGCGCCGGGAGTTACCTTGCCAATTGGGCTTGGTATTGGACGAATAGTGTTTAAAGCACTTAACCAGATTGAATGGGTGTTTGCCATTGTGATTATTTTGAACTTTGCACTTCGTCGAATCAGGAAAGCCAACAACAAAATGATTTTCCTGGTAATTCCGTTAATGATTCTCACGGTGCAAACGCTGGAACTACTGCCGGCGCTGGATGCACGAGCACTTCAGATAATCAATGGTGAAATTCTCGAACCTTCGGTTACCCATACCGTTTACATTGTACTGGAAGCGGTTAAAGTCATATCACTTCTCATTTTTGGCAGCACCCTGTTTTTACAAGCCAGGTTGAAACAAGCCCCTACTGAGCCCCAGCACTAATTCCGGTTGTAACACACTTTTTGCTTTAGCGTATCCTATTTCCACCAATTGGCTAATGGTTTTTGTTTCAAACATTGAATGTGTATCGAGTTTTTCAGGCTCTATGAAAACGCTGCAGTCTCTTGATGATTCCAGGGTTTTTTCCAATAAGAGCAAATGCATGCTATGGTCAATTTTTTGTGTCAAACTCATTTTGGTACTTCTGAGTAAGGGGTTAACATGAACGCCAATAAGAGGAAGTTGTTTGGTTTTCAAGGGGACGGTGGGCAAATTCCGACTTACTCCTCCGTCAACGTAGAGTTTGCCTTCGATTTTAATGGGTTTGTACAACAAGGGGATGGCAGCTGAAGCCAATACTGCCGGTAATAGCTTGCCACTGTTAAGGTATTCAGCTTGCCCTGTTTCGTAATTGGTAACACACACATGGAAGGGTAATTTCAATCCTTCAAAGGTTTTGCTTCTCAGGTACTTTTTTAAGATGTCTTCAATACGCTTAGAACTTAACAAAGCTTCGCTTAGCCTGAGATAATTGAAGTCGAATCCAAATTTGCTTTTTAAGAATAAGGCATGGATTTCGTCTGCACTGTATCCATCGGCAATCAAAACGCCAATGATTGCGCCAATGCTGGTGCCGGAAATAAACCGGGCTTGTATGGAAAGTTCTTCCAGCCGCTTTAGTACACCAATATGGGCGCACCCTCGCATGCCACCCCCGGATAAAACAAGAGAAATATCAATTGACATGCGTTAAAATTACAAAAGCAAGCGGGTAGTTGACAAAAGTTTTGACCAAAATATGACTAAAGTCAAAACACCAGGGAATTTTGCCTATTAATTTTGTACCAGTTAAACCCCTAAAACCAACAGTCATGAGTTCATTAGTAAAAAAAGCAGAGAACTTCCCCTACTTTGGAAGTGTATTTGACGATTTTTTTTCAAAGGACGTGTTTGATTGGAATGCCAAAAATTTCTCTCAAATGGGTTCTACCCTGCCTTCGGTTAATGTGAAGGAAACGGCGTCTGATTTTCAGGTGGAATTAGCAGCGCCCGGTATGAAAAAGGAGGATTTTAAGGTAGAGTTGAACAACCACATCCTCAGCATTTCTTCAGAAAAAAGGGAAGAAAAAGAAGATAAAAAAGACAAATACACCCGAAGAGAGTTCAATTACCAAAGTTTCACCCGATCCTTCAGTTTACCTGATTCCGCTTCCGCTGATGGCATTCAGGCGAGTTATAAGGATGGCGTGTTGTTGCTGCAAATTCCAAAAAAGGAAATAGCCAAAACACCACCTAAACAATCCATTCCTGTTAAGTAGTAAAAGCCCCCTCAGAGGGGCTTTTTTGTGCAGTAGACATTTTGATTTATGTAACATTTGTATCCGTTGGTAAAGCCACCATCTTAGTATCTTTGCTGTATGATTAAAAAGTGGATGCATAAACACCGAAAGGAAGTGATAGGTGCCCTTATAGGTGCTGTTGCCGGAGCTTTGTATTATTTTTTTGTTGGCTGTAAAAGTGGGAGTTGTTTGATCGTATCTAATCTATACATAAGTATACCATATGGGGCATTAATGGGCTATTTATTTGCCGGTATTTTTTCTAAGAAAGAGAACATAAAACCTGAAACTCATGAAAATTCTTAATATCCTTACTTCAACTTTCTTAAATAAGTGTCCACGCTGCCATGAAGGCCAGGTTTTTACGTTCAATAACCCGTATCGCCTTGGCAGCATGTTCAGCATTCACAAAAACTGTAGCCACTGCGGGCTTAAATATGAAAAGGAACCCAGTTTCTTTTATGGGGCTATGTATGCTTCTTACGCCTTAACATCGGGATGGTTCATAGTCTGGTTTTTTATCGATATGTTTTTTTTACATCTGGACACCCTCACATTTGCTGTACTAATAACCATCAGTATCATAGCCCTGAGCCCTCTTACCATAAGGCTTTCAAGGTTGTTATGGCTGAATTTCTTCAATAAATACGACAAACAAACACATAAAAAGGCACTTACCAGAATTTAATTCAAGGACACAACAATCAATCACCAACAATTCTAACAATATGATAAATACACTAAAAAAACTAATTGGACTAGGACCAAAAGAAGACTTTAACGCGCTTGTAAAAGAGGGAGCCAAAATTCTCGATGTACGAACCAGAGGAGAATACGCCTCCGGACATATTAAAGGCAGTATTAACATTCCTTTGAATGAACTGAATAAGTTACCAAAGCAACTAAAACCGGAAATGACCCTAATAACTTGTTGTGCCAGTGGCATGCGAAGTGCAGCTGCAAAATCACAGTTGAAAGCCATGGGTTTTTCCAAGGTATATAATGGGGGAGGCTGGTATTCACTAAATAACAAATTGCGCTGATGAAAACGCTCTTACTTAAAGGTTGGACTGCCTGGAGGCTTTTAAAATTGCTTTTGGGTTTGCTATTTCTGGGCGCAGGACTTTTTCGTATGGACGGCATTTTACTAGCGGCTGGCGCCTACCTGTCCTTTATTAGTTTATTTAACCTGGGTTGTTCAGGCGGTTCCTGCAACCTAAACTAAATCATCGCATGAAAAGTTTTCAAGAAATCATTCAATCAGACGTGCCGGTTTTGGTCGATTTTTTTGCCGAGTGGTGCGGGCCTTGCAAAATGATGGCTCCCATTTTATCTGAGGTAAAACAAACAGTAGGGGATAAGGCACTTATAATTAAAGTGGACGTTGACAAAAACCCTGAAGCGGCAGCAGCTTACCAGGTAAGAGGTGTGCCAACGCTTATACTGTTTAAAAACGGGCAGGTACTTTGGAAACAATCTGGCGTTGTACCAGCAGCCGAACTTAGTCGTTTGATCGAATCGAGAGTATAAAAAAAAACCGGCAATTCAAATGCCGGTTTTTTTATGTGAAGAAAAAGCCAGAAGTGGATTACATCCATTTAGCCGCAAACCTTTTAAATTCGTTGCGTATTTCGTTCATGTTTTTTTCAAACCCGCTTACAAGTTCCTTTTCTTTTGAATGGTACTCAACTTTACGATGATCTGCGGCAGTTGGGTTGGCTTTAATGTCGTTGAGGAGTTTTTGTTCGTGCATTTTCACTTCGTGTGAAATTCTATCAATGTTGTCTTTTTGGATAATAAACTGGTTTTGGAAATGCTCAACTTCCTTCATTACCTCCTGATGGTTATTTTTTGACGCAATTTCAGCCAGCCGCGCTTTCAGAACGTCCAGTTCTTCTTTATAAAATTTCAGCGTGTTGCTCCACTCCATGTTCTCACTGTGCTGAGCGTAAATTTTTTCTTGTTCTTTCATAATTAAGTAATTAATGGTTGTTTGGTGTTTACCTTGGATGGGGTTGAAAGCTGAATATGTGCCTCAAACCCTCCGTTGCAAAATTGCATCATTTTAAAGGGTTTTACCATGACAATGGTCATGACACTGCATGACGCTTCTCAGCCGGCATGTGCCACCGAAAGGCAATATTTGTAAAATTGAAATAATTAAGTACCTTTTGGTAAAATTTTAACGATGGATGCCAGCTTAAAATACCAATTTCTTGAATTGATTATCCGGCTGTTTTGCGGAATCATATTTATGTTTCAGGGATATGATAAACTTTTTGTGGTCAAGATAAAGGGTGTTGTGGAACTTTTCCAACGCGACGCCAGGCAAAAACGCATCCCGCTATTTTTGCAATATGGCATGTCCTATTACACCTCAATCATGGAGTTTTTTGGGGGAATTTTATTGATAATGGGTTTGTTCAAAAATCTGGTGCTTGTGTTATTGGGTTTTGATGTGATATTAGTGGCAGTGGCATTCTCTGTTTTAGAACCAGTTTGGGATATGCGCCATGTGTTTCCCAGGTTACTCATCATTTCGGTTTTACTGGTTATGCCCGAAGAATGGGCCCGGTTCACACTTGATTTTTTCTTAAATAAATAACACAGTTATGGCTACACAGCAGCAAAAAAGTAAAAAAATCCTTGTTGGGATTGATTACACCAAATCATCTCTAAACGCTTTGGAATATGCGGTAGGGCTTGCTAAACAATCACACGCTTCCCTTCTATTGTTTCATGTTTACGAATTTCCGGTGGTGCATACCAATGCGGGTTTATATATGGTAGATTATAAAGCCATCAAGCGGGATGATCTCGCAAAATTGGAACAACTGAAAGCCAAAACCATCGCCAAACACAAGAACCTGCAAGTTGAAATCGGGAATTCCAACATGTCATTCAGGTCTTATGTTGAGGAACTTGCTGCCAAAAAGAAAATACACGTTGTTGTACTTGGGCTTGAATCCAAAAGCAAAATTTCTAAGTTTATATGGGGTTCTACCGGTGTTGACATTGCCGGTAAGATTGATTGCCCGGTTATTATTGTGCCTGAGTCGTATCATCAACACCGCTATACCACTTTACTTGCAGCAGTTGATTATAAACAAGACCTTAAACGTGTGGTAATTCGCAAAGCGGAACAATTTGCCAAAGACCACAAAATGACGTCTAATTTGGTTCATATCCAAACCGATGATGAACTCGATTTTGGCATTGAAGCCGGCCTAAGAAGAAAGGAAGCGGAAAAGTGGAACATCACCATTTTTAAGGCAAAGGGGTTTGCCGAAGGCATCAAAAAGTATGTCAATCAAAACAAATCCGACCTGGTTGTGTTGTTCAGCAGAAAACACACCCTCGTTTATCGTTTGTTTAATGAAACAAATACCAAAACAATTGCATTTAACTCCAATGTACCGGTAATGTCGGTTCACGCATAAATAGACTAAACCATGATCAAATTTAATCCCAAGCGCATTTTAATGCCTTACGATTTTTCTAAAAATGCCGATAAAGCGCTTAGCCACGCGGCTTTTATGTCCTCTTTACTCAAATGTGATTTGTATCTACTACACGTTATCAGCAAGTCAGAAATGCTGGATATTTTGTTACCGGTGTTTAAGATGAAAAACAATCAGGTGCTGGTAAATCTGGTAAATGATAAACTTGAAACCGTATGTGAAAAAGTGCGTAAGGACTATGGTATTAAAGCCAAATCACTCGTGTCAACTGGCAGTATCACATCCGAGATCGTTGAAATGTGTGAAGAAAACAAAATCGATCTTGTAGTTATGGGAACCCAGGGTTCCAACTCCAAGTCAGACTTGTTTTTAGGTAGTAACGCTTATCGCCTCATCACCAAATCTGAAATTCCGGTAATGACAGTAAAGGAAGCTTCAAACAAAAAGGGGTATTCGAATATTTTATTACCAATTGACCTTTCAGAACACACACGTCAAAAAGTTGATTATGCGGTAAGTCTTGCTAAAGCTTTTCGCTCAAAAATTACGGTGTTGGGCCTTTATGATGAGAATGAAAAAGGGGATAAGTTTAAACTTGAAACTTATGCTAAACAAATAGAGGGGGTGTGTAAAGTTCAGAAGATTCCGGTTGAGTCGTTTGTTGATAAAACCAATCATAGAGTAGGTAAAACCAATACCTTCGCCAAAAAACACAAGGTGGACCTCATTATTACCATGACTGATCAAAAGAGGGGAGGCAAATTACTGGAGTTGAATTCTTACGATCATGAATTGGTTCACACTGCTAAACAGCCTGTCATTTCTATTCATCCACATTTGAGTGGTGTTTACTCAGGCGGTGCCGCCGGTTTGCCTTTTTAAGAGTCAGCAGCCCTCAGGCTTTTAGCGACCTGATTTTTGCGATGTCGAGAATGGTGATGTTACTACCACGTATTTCCACCAATTTTTCTTCTTTGAAGTCACTCAAGGTTCTAATGAGCGATTCGGTAGCGGTGCCTACAATATTAGCCAGATCTTCTCGGGATAAGGATATGCTGAAGTTTTGGTCTGTTTCGCGGCTGTAGCGTTCGTAAAGTAACACAAGGGCCTCTGCCACACGTTTTCTTACTGTACTGTAAGCGAGGTTCACCAATTGTTTTTCTTTTTCAAGAATGTTATCAGAAAGTAATTTCACAAAGGCTTTCATTACCTCCATGTTATTATAAATGAGAGCAAAAAAATCTTCCTTTGGAATCAACACCACTTCTGAATCTTCTAATGCTTCTGCTGAATCTGAATACAATTGATTTTCGAGTAAGGCGGTGTATCCTAAAAAGTCACCGTCTTTATACAGCGTAGTGATGAATTCTTTTCCATACTCGTGGGCTTTAAAGGTTTTGATTTTCCCTTTTGATAAAAAATAGAGGTAATTTGGCTGGTTGCCTTCGCTAAACACCAACTCCTTCTTTTTAAATTGTTTGATGCGTCGCTGTGACGATAAGTTCTTGAGCTCATCCAGTTTTTTTACATCATCAAAAAACCGATTAAGGCCTTCCACATTTTTGGAGAATTCGGCTCTCAACATTTCGTTTTTTTTCAGGCGACTCTCTACAGCATTGAGTAATTCGATGTCGCTGAAAGGTTTGGTGATGTAATCGTCAGCTCCCATTTCCATGCCTTTTCTTAGATCGCTACGTTCACTTTTTGCTGTCAGAAAAATGAAAGGTATGCCGGCAGTAACCGGCGATTTATTTAATAGATGTATAACTCCGTATCCGTCGAGCACGGGCATCATGATGTCGCAAATTATAAGGTCGGGTTTTTTTTGTTGTGCTATTTCAACTCCGGTTTTCCCATTTTCGGCCTGAAGCACTTTGTAATTTGCCAGTTCAAGTATTTCCGCCGTGTTTTCCCTTACGTCTCGGTTGTCTTCAATTATTAATATCGTTTTCATAATATATTTTGTAATGGAATCGAAATAGTAAAGGTAGTGCCTTTGTTTAATTCACTCTCAAATTGAATGGAACCATTCATGGCCTCAAGGTATTTGCTCACAATGTTCAGGCCCAAACCAGTTCCTTGAATATTCGTGACATTTTTGGCCCGGTAAAAACGTTCAAACATGTGCTCTTGCTCTTCGCGGGGTATTCCCATGCCTTCATCGGCAATAGTGATCAGTGCTTTATTGGCTTGCAGAACGGTTCGGATTCGAATGGTTTTATTTTCGTCTGAGAACTTAATCGCATTAGAAATAAGGTTGATAAAAATGTTTTTCATCATTTGAGGATCAAGTTCAAGTTCCTCCTGACCTTCGTGTTTGTAATCTAAACGCTGCCCGGGTTTCAGTATGCCGTGCATTTCAATAAGGGTTTCATTCATAAGTTCCTTAATTGAGAAGGAACTGTATTTGGCTGAAATACGACCGTCTTCCAGCCGTTCGGCAGAAAGAAAATCATTTAAAATGAGAGTCATGTTGGTAACAGCCGACTTTATGCGTTGCACGTGTTTTTGTCGTTTGTCATCGTCTTCGGTTTGCGTGTATTTTGAAATAAGGGAAATCGATGAGAGTATCGTGCTAAGTGGTGTTCTGAATTCGTGAGAGGCCATGGTAACGAAGCGAGACTTGAGATCATGGAGTTCTTTCTCTTGTTTAAGCGCGTGTTTAAGTTCTTCTTTCGAACTTTCGAGCTGCATTAGGGCTTCCTGCAACACACTTGTGCGTTCTTTCACCTTTAATTCCAGATCAAAGTTCATCTTTTTGATACGCTCTTCGTTTTGCGCCCTTTCAGTAATATCGATTATGAAGGCGATAACAAAAGTTGTGTTTTCCTTTTTATAATAACTTAAACTGATTTCTACCGGAAACTCTGTTTGGTCCTTTTTTTGAGCACTGAGCTTAAAATCTTTGCCCATGGCTCTTGAATGCGGTGATTTGACATAGTGCGCCCGATGAGATTCGTGCTTTTTACTATACCTTAATGGAATAAGGGTTTCTACAGGTAAACCCTCCAGTTCCCCTGGCGCATATCCAAACATGTTATACGCACTTGGGTTTACTCTGATCATGACGCCTTCGTGGTTCACAATAATAATCCCTTCTGTGGCATGCTCAAACAAGGCATTAATGCTTTCCATTTGAATGGCAGTATATGATGAACCTAATGTAGGCATTAATTTTCCGACCTCAAAAACCGAATATAGGTAATGCGTAAATGCCAAAACATGATGAAGATCAGTTTTGAATTAGTTTATAAAAATTTTTGAATTCAGGATAAAACAAAGCTCTCCCCTTTTTCCGGTATAATAACTTCTTTGTAACCTTCTCTGGCCAATTGGCTTCTGAAACCGGTTTTAGCATCTTCTTCACCATGTATCAGGAAGATTTTTTTTACTTGGTCTTTGTTCTGACAAGAAAGGAAACGAAGTAGGTCAGTAGAATCGGCGTGTGCGCTAAGCGATTGTATGGATTCAACTTCTGCTTTCACTTCGAAAACCTCGCCGAAAATGTGAACGTGTTTTTGACCTTCCAAAAGATCAGCGCCCAGTGTACCTGGCGAGCAATAACCTGCAATGAGCACTGTGTTATTGGGGTTTCCAATGGCATTGCTCAAATGGTGTTTGATGCGCCCCGCATCGCCCATGCCTGAGGCAGAAATAATGATACAGGGTTCCTGCAACTCATTCAGAAATTTGGATTCATCTGCGTCTTCTATGTATTTCAGATCTTCGAAGTCAAAAGGATCAGGGTCATGATGCAATGATGCCCTAACGGCCGCGTTAAAACATTCGCTGTGTTTGCGCATCACTTGTGTGGCTTTAGATGACAAAGGACTATCAACAAACACTTTAATTTTAGGAAGTAGTCGTTTATTTTTAAGGTTATTAAGAATATAAACCAATTCCTGTGTTCGGCCGAGACTAAAGGCCGGTACGATCAACTTCCCTTTTTTATCGACACAAGTGGTGAGAATGATATCAAGGAGTTTTTTTTCGGTATTTTCAGGATCTTCGTGCACACTGTTGCCATAAGTAGATTCACAAATGATGTAGTCGGCTTGAGCAAAAGCAGCCGGGGCTTTTAAAATGAGGTCGTTGTAGCGTCCAACATCTCCACTAAAACTTAGTTTTACCTGGCGGCCGTTTTCATTTGAGCTTAATTGAATAGCCGCGGCGCCAATAATGTGGCCTGCGTCGGTAAAATGAAACGATAATTCGTCACATAAGTGAAATTCATGATTGAATGGTAATGGCCTGAATCTTTTCAGGCATTCTTCGGCATCTTTTGTGGTATACAGGGGTTTCAAGGGGTCAAAGCCTTTTTTTACCCTTCGCTTATTAATATAGCGGATGTCGCTTTCATGAATATGGGCACTATCGAGTAATAATATTTCACACGCATCGTAGGTAGCCGGTGTACAATAGATCTTGCCCATAAAGCCGCTCTTTACCAGATAGGGCAGATTGCCTGAATGATCGATGTGGGCATGTGAGAGCACAACTGCTTCAATGTTCGATGGTTGTACACCCAGATGCCGGTTCAATGCGTCGGTTTCCTTCCCAAGTCCCTGATACAAACCGCAATCCAACAAAAATTGTTTCCCTTTTTCTGTAAGTAAAAGGTGTTTACTTCCGGTGACTGTTTCAGTTGCACCGATAAATTTAAGTTTCATAAAAAATGCTTAGGGACGTTCAGGGTTTTTTGTAATAAATGGGATCGCCTTTCAGCGGTTCGATGTCTTTCACAAACCGTTGAAAGAGGGCGTCCTCTTCAGAAGTAACCGGCGGGAACGCCTCGGCGATACTTTTCATAATCTTTATTGCACAATCTTTAAGTTCAGGACTAAGGTAATGGCTGTTAGTTTTTAATTCATGCATAGCCCAGTTGTAAACTGTTTGCGGGTCGCGTTTGTCCTTATCCAGAATTTTAAAAATTATATCAGATACATCGTAATTGTAATTTTTATGCCTGAAACCTGTTAAGACAATTTGTTCGAATTTTTTACGCTCTTCGGGATTTACCCTACCATCTATTTTGGCAAATGCATAAGCCAATTCGCCAATGGCATAATGGATGTTCTCAAATGGTGTCATGCTTAAAAGGTTTTAAATGAATTTCAACTGTATTATCTAACGGTGTCAACTCCTACCGAAGACCAATTTAGGAATTTAGATGAGAAGACACAAACCTTTTAAAAACCGGTTTTCAGGTATTAAGATTCGCTCAATTCCTTACCTTGTTCGTTTTGTTTTGCAAGTGTCCAGCCATCAGTAATGGTTGTTTCAAGCCACACTTTGCCCGATTTGCGAAAAACCTGAATGGAAAGTCCATAAACATCCGTAAAACGTTGTTCAAGTTCATCCACCGTCATTTCAGGGCTTATGGTAATGCTACCTTTATTGTGTATGGTGCGGCACTCACCCAGGGTTTTGCTACTCGACTTCATTATTTTTTTGGCAGATGGTCCTCCGCTTGCGTGTGGTTTTGAGAAAAACTCAATTTTCAAATAAGGAAAAGCCTCATTAAACTCGTCCTGAATGGCCTGAATTTTGCGGTGGTCGTTAATGCTGATCTTCATAGATGCTTCCTTTAAACTATGTAACATGGTATTTATTGGTGTATCGTTAAAATGGGGGTGTCAAGGTGGTAAATCATGTCTTGCATTTGATTTTTCCTGAATAAGGATTCAAAAAAACCGTGGTGCCTTGCAAGTGCAACCGTTAAATCGATGTTATGCTGTTTTGCAAACGCGTTCAAGCCTTCAGTTACGTTTGGGGCAGTAATTTCGTAAAAGCCATGTTTTACCTCTTCCAGGTAATGGTCGAGACTAACTCCACCAACAGCAGCTTCCATGCCTGGCACTTGGTTCTCGTTTTTATTCACATGAAGGATGCAGACTTCGGCATCAAATTGTTTTGCCAGGGTTTTGAGTGGATCAAGGCTGGTGAGCGTTGGAATGGTTTTGTGATCGCTTGCCAGCAGAATGCGTTTTAAAGGACTATACCTTAATTGCCTGTGTACAATCAATACCGGCGCGTTACAATCGTTAACCATTTCATAGGCATTGCTTCCAATGACTTTTTCGTTAAAAAAGCCACCACCTTGCAATCCCATTACCACAAGCCCGGCTTTTAGTTTTTCCACCTGTGTTTTGATGATTTCACCGGCAAAGCCATGTAAACAAAGCAAGTCTACTGATTTGAGTCCCGGATTGTTTTTTTTCACACGCGCTTCGGTTGTTTTTAATTCCTCCATCCCTCCTTTTTCGAGTTCATTTAAGGTAAACATCAAGGTAGGTACTTCAGAGGCTACCAAAGGAACATGATACGCGTTGAGTATCACCAAACCTGCCCCGCAATTCTGAGCCAAGGCTGCAGCATAGTCCACCGCGTTCTCAGCACTTTCTGAGAAATCGGTAGCGGCAAGTATGGTTGTTAATTTGTACATAGGTACAGGTAGTTCTCACGCTTTTAAGATGAGGATAGTTCTCACGAAGTTACATTGAAGCTCAGGGCCAATAACTGACACAAGTCAATTTCAACACTGATTAAAGTCAAACAATTGCTAATCAGTTTAATTTAACGCCTTGGCACCAAGTGGAGGTAAGCGCATGGTTATATGGGCAATTAAACAAAAGGCCCGGTAGTTTCCGGGCCTGAGTTAAGTGCAAGTATACTGATAGAATTACCAAATTTTGGCTCTGTTTGCTGGGGCAATGTACATGTTGTCTCCTTCTTTTACCTTAAACGCCTCGTAAAACGGATCAAAATTGGAAGCCGGTCCGTTTACCCTGTACATTTCGGGACTGTGGGGGTCGGTAGTGATGCGGCTACGTAAATTTTCGTCCCTGCTTTTTAGTCGCCAAACCTGTGCATATCCAAGGAAAAAACGCTGATCAGGAGTAAAACCGTCAATTTTAGCAGTGTCTTGCCCTTGTTTGGTCATTTTAAAAGCATCATAGGCAATGGCCAATCCGCCAACGTCAGCAATGTTTTCGCCCAAAGTAAGGTCGCCTTTCACATGCAAATTATCAAGTATGGTATATGAACTGTAAAGATCTACCAAACCGGAGGTTTTTGCCTTGAATTTTTCTCCGTCTTCCTTGGTCCACCAATTCACCATGTTTCCTTTATCGTCGTATTGGCTTCCTTGATCATCAAAACCATGTGTCATTTCATGGCCTATAACCATTCCAATGGCGCCGTAATTGATGGCATCATCGGCATTTGCGTCGAAAAAAGGAAACTGTAAAATTCCGGCGGGAAACACAATCTCATTATTACTAGGGTTGTAATACGCGTTCACTGTAGGAGGGCTCATTCCCCATTCAGTGCGGTCAACAGGTTTATTTACTTTTGCTAGTTCTTCTTTTTGGTGATGCATGCGAACAGAGAGGGCATTGGCGAAAAAGTTGGTTTTGTCGATGTTCACATCATCAAAATTTTTCCACTTTTCGGGGTAACCAATTTTTTTCATGAAGGAATTCAGTTTGGTCATGGCCCTTTCTTTGGTCTCAGGACTCATCCAATCCAATTTTTGGATGCGGGCGGCAAAAGCTTTTTGCAAATTGTTCACCAATTCATCCATGCGTTGTTTAGCGGTATCATTGAAGTATTTTTTAACGTACAGTTGTCCAAGCAGTTCACCCAAACCGCCATCTACACGTGAAACCATTTTTTTCCACCGGCTGCTCTGCGTTTTCTGACCGCTGAACACACGGTCAAATTCAAAGTTGGCAGTGATAAATGCTTTACTTAATAAGTTGGCATTTGTGCTGATGTAATCGTATTTGAGTTTGGTTTTCCAGGCAGCAATAGGCTGCGACAGCAATAGTTTACTCAAACTTTCGT
>JBPOHJ010000041.1:0-2059 GCA_052035725.1 Bacteroidota bacterium
AATATGACAGGGAGAACGACCAAGCAATGTACATTTCGGCGGCTAGGCAATTAGACGTAGATAGCCCTTATGCGGTGCGCGAATATATATTATCAAGAATCGGAGAAAACAACGAGGTTGAAGCTGAAAAGAGCCGGGGTGATAAAATGTACGAAGCTTGGCAAGACATTGAAACCGGGCAAATTGGGGTTGCTACCTGCTGGAAGGACTTCAACAACATTACAGGCGGCGTACAAAAAGGCCAAACCGGGTTCATTGCGGGGACAACCGGAACGGGAAAAACCGAAAAGGCACTAAAATTGCTTTTGGAGTTGGCAAAATCAGGCAAGCCCGTTGCATTCTTCTCGATGGAGCTTACCGAAAAGCAGATTTGGCAGCGGGTTTACAAGATCGAAAGCGGGTTAAGTATGAAGGATTTGTCCAGCCGGGTACTTGACCCCGCCACCGGGAAATACAAACTGGTGCTACCTGAATACAAAATGAAAATGCTTTCGGATGCCTTAAAACAGGTTGCAAACATCCCCTTTTACGTTTTCGACATGAAGGAAACGACAAATAAAGGAACGTTGATCCGGCAAAAAATCCGCTGGTGCATTCGGAAGTACGATCTATTTGCCTATTGCTTAGACTACATTCAGCTTTGCGAAACCGGGATTGACAAGATCGATAACAGCGGAAACGACGTGAAGATTTTATCCAAGCTATCAAAAGACTTTTCCGCTTTCAATAAAGCCGCTGGGGTGCTTGGTATGCTGCTTTCTCAGTTCAACCGTGGTGTTGATACCCGCGCTGACCGTAGACCACATAAAGAGGATTTACTAGGATCGTCCGCAATGGAACACGCAGCGGATTGGATGCTGCTGCTGTTTCGCCCTGGGGCATATGAGGATTGGAGCGAACAACACAACGACAACGGGCAAATTGTGACCCGCTACAACTACAAAGGAACGAGCTATAACCGTTACGACTGCGAATACATTATTGCCAAAAACCGGGCGTTTGATGGTCAAACCGGGTCGTGGTGGGAGTGGCAGGAACCCGTATCGAATCAATTCCCGGTCAAGCAGGAACCAGCCGCACAGCCGAAATACGACACCGCAGTGCCAGCCAACGCCGGGCGGGAGAACCTGGAAGCGGGGGAATTGCCGTTTTAAAACAATCAAAAAATCAAACCATGAAAAAGCTATTCAAAAATATCACCATTGGCCAACTATTTGAGCTTTGCGAAAAGCACCACTACATGATTGTCCGCGACCAAAACGGGCAAGAATACGGGTTAAATGGTCGTCTGCATCAAATTGCAAAGCGGCGCAATACGCACGACCTAAGCACAGAAACTAACATTGTAAGTTTTCGGGTTTGCGGAATGCACGAATACATCAGTCACAAAATACCGTTTTAAAATACACGGGTTCCGCAAAGCATTAAGCGGATTAAAGAAGGTAACGAGTTGAATAATCAAGCCCGCGCCCGTTTTAAAATACCTGTTTTGTGGTATTTTTTGGCAAGGTTTATTTTTTGACCTTTGTTGAAAATCAAAACGATTATGGCAGACATGCAAAAAGTAACTTATAAAACCGTTGCAATCCTGAAAGATGGAAGCCTTGGTAACGTGCAGCAAACAGCGGGCGTATTTTATACCGAATTGCCGATTTCAAAAATCGAAGACTCTGCAAAGGAATATTTTGCGCCAAAAAAACTGCATCCTATTATCGTAAAAATTGAACTTGTAAAAGGGTTCATATTAAACCCATAACCATGCAAGATAAAATCATTGCCGCGATTGCGGCGTATTTGGAAGAGGAAACCGCCCCCTCCCCTAGAGAAGACAGGCTTGCTGTTGAATTTGGAGGCGTAATAAATCGCGGACACTTCACCCACGCCGGATTCTGCCAAGAGATTGCCGCAGAAATCGCCAAGGCCATTTCGCCACTGGTGGAGGAACCGGATTTTCCGTTGTCTAAGTTGTTTGACCATATGTTAAGCGAACACGGTCTTACATTGCTTGATACTGAGTTAGACGACATTATACATATTGCAAGGGGAAAATGACCTACCT
>JBPOHJ010000069.1:0-2325 GCA_052035725.1 Bacteroidota bacterium
CCGGAAACGTGGAACGGCAGTACGTGAAAACACCCTGCGCCGGGCTATCCGGGTGGTAATGGATGAAGCCGGGGAACGGTGGATGATGCCAGACCAGCATACGACGCGGGCATGGATAAGGGAGGTGCAATAAAAAACCCCGGCTTTTGGCCAGGGTCGGGAGCGGGTGCCGGAAAGGTAGCCCGCTTTTTTATTTATACAATGTCGGTGTCTTTGTACTGCTTCCAGTATTCAACCATCTGCCTGTAAAGTTCTTCGCTCCTTTCTTGCGTTTCCTTTTTGCACATTTCCAAGGTTGGGTGCAATGCCTTATGCTCCATAACTTCGTTTCCAAAACGATACAGTCCAATTTGGAACCGCACAAGGTTGTTAAACTGTGTTGAACGATAAAAGTCTTTTGGTTCTCGCTTTCCGTTTAGTACGTCGCTAAAGTAGTCCACCGACTTGCGCCGCAAATCCAATTCGTTCATTTCGTATACTTTCCCATTTGCCCACTTAATAGGCTTTGTTGGTGCTGGCATCTTGGTAAGTGCCTTTGGTTGTGGCGCGGTTAGGACGGGGTTCATATCAAATGCCTGCGCTGTTTCTTGCTGCCTTTGGCTTTGCTGTACTGCTTGTTCTTCGATTTGCTTTTGTATTCTTTCTTCCCGTTCTTGCTTTGGCTCGATTGCCGCAAGCCTTTCGGGAACTTGCTTTGCTTCGCTTTTTTTTTCAAGCTCTGCTAGCATTCCCCGATATTTTTTCAACCCCAAATCAATCAACTCAATTTGGTGGCTATCGTTTGTAGCAGCCCGCCCAATTTGTAGCCGCTGGATGTGATTTTGAATTTCAGATTTGGTCATACTGCGATTAATTTAATCGACTCCAAAGCGTCGATAACCTTTAATGTTTGTTTTTGTTGTTCCTCGTCAAATACAAGTAGGCAGCTTTCAAGGGCATCAATAACAGCCTGAATTTCTGCTAAATTTAAATCGCGCTCTATCGCGTCATAAACTTCTTCCTGTTCTGGTTCAGGCGTAGCGGGTACAGGTTCAGCCACTACGCCGGGAGAAAACCCGTTTTGGCGGCTGCATCTACATCCCTATAATCAATCTTACCATCTCCATTTGCGTCAACTGGATTCCTTCCAAGATAGCGGAACACGCGAATAATACGGAACGCCCCGGCAATGACCTTAAGGATAAAGCCAAACATCACCATAACGAAAGCAACCCCGCTTGATCTAGATTCATTTGATGCTTTAATCTTTTCGTTTGTAGAAACAAGGATTGTATCGTTTTTAGCCATAGCGGCAGAACTGTATTCCAGGTCTTTAGTTTGCTGCTTGGTTAATGCAAGTCGGTTTGTTTCAAGTTCTGCAAGCTGGGCTTTCAATTCCTTCAAACGCTTTGAGTTGGCAAAAGCTGGGTTAAGCTTTTTTTGAAAGAACCAAGCATTTTTCTTTTCGTACAATTCAATCCCTTTGTCGTATCCGCTTGCAATCCTGCGCCGCTCCTGTTCAATAGCCTTTTCAGTGGTTTGGATGTCAATTTTGGCAGCGGTAATAGCAGCGGTAACAGCTCCTACCCTTGCATTCTCTTGTGCTGCAAAATCTTTGCGTAAACTATCCACATTTAAAGTTTGCTCTTTCTTCACCATGTCAGCCGCAGGAGTCTTAATAATCTGAACTTGGTAGTAGTCAAAAATGTAAATACCAATGCAAAGTGCAGTTATAACCACCCACTCCAAAAACTGATTGATTCGCATAAACCAATTGAACGGCACAACTCTAGCCAGTTTGCTTACAGCCCGGCCAATGGCAATCTTTGCCCCTACCATGAAATCAAAAACCATTTTTTGGATTAGGTCTTTTAATACAAGATCGGTTACCACAGCAGAAGCCACGAAGCAAAAAACAGCGGCAAATATTTTAAACCATAGCCAATCTACAAACCCGCTTGCAGTAGACCATCCAAACAAAGCAGCGCCACCGGATGAAACAAAAGCCACTACAAAAAGCGCCCACATTTCGCCTTGGTGGTAGTACTTGTCAATCCGCTCTTCGTCCTTTTCAGGGTCTATCTTTCGGTAGGAAAAAGGGGCTTTTAAATACTCAAATAAAGTCCTTTTCATTTCTTAATCGTTTTTACATAGTTGCCTAAAATTTTCCTTAATTTTCCCCTTACGTGAAATTTTGCGGAAAAACTGCGGAAATTGTAAGGCAATATTATTGAAATATTTTAAGACTTGCAAATAAATCTTGAACAGTTGTTCAAGAAAATAGAATCAGCCTATAAAATACCACGTTTTGGGTATTTGTAATGTAGATTTTAATTTTGAATATTG
>JBPOHJ010000064.1:0-1843 GCA_052035725.1 Bacteroidota bacterium
TTGCAAAACTTCGGGCGGACGAGGGTAAATTCAGCATTTTCGTGCTATTTAGCTTCAGCTACCAGCTGGACTTTTCCTAAACCGCCAGCGATTTTTGCTACGCTCCCAGGCGCTGGCTGTTATTTCGTACAAATTCAAAATTTTAAGTACTTTTAGTCATCGGCAACGGGCGGACGAGTCCTAAATCCCTCGCTTCGCAAATACTTTTCGTTGGAGCGCAAGCTGTATAGTCCTGAAATAGGTTGACTCCCAAAAAGTGGATAAGTCAACTAAAACCAGGACTAAAAATGAGTAAAAAACAAAGCTCAAACCGGCGAGGCACACAACAATTATTTTACACGGAAGCCTTCAAACAAAAAATTGTAAATGAAGTATTGAGTGGCAAACTCAATAAACGTCAGGCTTCGCTGATTTACGGCATTAAGGGCAACGCCACCATTCTTTACTGGATTAACCAGAGCCAGGGCCTAAAAGGGTATGAAGCAAAAACAAAGCATGTTGCTAACTTTGCCGAAATGAAAAAGAATATTCACGACAAAAAACTGGAAGAGGAAAACAAAGAGTTGCGGGAACTTTTAAGGGTTGCAGAACTACGTGCCGACCTATGGCAACATGCCATAGAAATAGCAGAGAAAAAGTTCAATATCGACATTGTAAAAAAGTTTGGTGCCCAACCATCCACTCCTTCCAAAGCCAAAGGCCCAAAGAAAAAGTAACCGAAATGTGTAGTGTGTTTGGACGAAGCAAACAGGCTTATTACAAACAACTACACCAAAATGCGGATACGGCGCTAAAAGAAGAAACGATCGTTGGGCTAATCAAAAAGCAACGGGAAACCTGGAAACGGGGCAGCGGCAGAAACCTCCACCAGAGTTTGCGAAGGGAATTTGAAAGCCGGGATATAAAAATGGGGAGAGATAAGTTTTTTGACCTGCTCAGGGCCAATAATTTGCTTGTTAAATCAAAGCGTTTTAGAACAAAAACAACCTGCAGCTATCATCATTTCAACAGGCATAAAAATTTAATAGAAAAGATGGCGCCATTGCGTCCAAACGAGATATGGGTAGCTGATATTACTTACCTGTGGCTAAAACCACAGGACAAATTTTGCTACCTAAGCATCATAACAGACCTGTATTCACGGAAAATTGTTGGTCACAGTGTTCATGATTCATTAAGCGTAAAAGGGTGTATAGAAGCACTAAAACAGGCAATCAGGGGCCGCAAAGATAAAAGCCAGCCTTTGATACATCACAGCGATCGAGGCGTACAATACTGCTGCCATGCTTATGTAAGTATGCTTCAAAAGAACCACATACAAATTAGCATGACACAGACCGGCGACCCTCTGGAGAATGCTGTAGCAGAAAGGATACATAAAACCATTAAAGAAGAATTTACCCATGACAGGCAAATAAATTTTAGTAATATTGAAGAGGCAAAAGCAGAAATCAGGAAGTTTATTGAGTTTTATAACCGCCAGCGGCCGCACCGGAGTGTACAATGGCTAACACCCAACCAGGCACACCAGTGTACAGGTGCTCTAAAAAGGGTCTGGAAAAGTTATCAACGCAAAAGACTTCAATGGGGAGATTTGACAGAGGCATAGGCAACAAAGTATATGAACAAAAATGGCCACCAGTAACGGCAACCATTTTGTAAAGTAAACATACTTCGTCGCATCAGTTTATTCCTATTCATCAAGATCTCCCCAGAACTTGAGTGAAGTACGCTTCAACTGATAAAGCAAAATTGATTAACTAAACCCAAAACGAAAAACACAGCCATCTTATCCCGCTGTGGATAACGTGAAAATGAGTCAACCAAAATCAGGACGACACAA
>JBPOHJ010000007.1:0-116919 GCA_052035725.1 Bacteroidota bacterium
ATTGCCATTTTTTAGATACTGATCATAGGCTTCGAAGGCTAAACCAATAAGATTAGTAGGTAATTCGAGGGTATCGGTTGCAGGCTTATCTCCATTCGCATTAAAACTGCGCAGAAAAAGGGGTTGAAGTGTATCAGTCAAATCGTAAAAGGCCAGTTCAAGAATTACCGGCGCCATCTTATCAGTCACATGATACACTGAAAGCGGGTTGATAGCGATTTCGGTTTTTTCGTCGCGCAACTCAAAATGCAGGTGGGGGCCACTTGACCCTCCGGTGTTTCCTGACAAACCTATGATTTCATTCTTCCGAACAAACAGGGACCAGGGTTTAGGGTAAAAGTCCACTTCAAAGTTTTGTTTGGCATATTGTTCCTCTTTTAAGGCCTTATCAATTTTTAAACTGAAGTTGTTTAAATGTGCGTACACGCTCACTTTACCATTGGCATGCGTGATGTAAAGTGCCTTACCATATCCATAAGGGCTCACTCGTATTCTCGACACGTAGCCTTCTTCAATGGCATATACTTGCAGGTTTTCTTTGCCATTGGTTGAAAAATCAAGTCCTGTATGAAAATGATTAGGTCGTAATTCCCCAAAATTTCCGGTGAGAACCCTGGGCGAATCCAGTGGCCAGATAAGGCCGGGTTTGTTCTGAGCCGACGTAATCAACACAGAGAACAAACAAACATATACAAGAGAAAACCTACTCACTCAACATTCGTTTCTCTTCGATAAGATTGAACAAACAGAAGAAAAAAGCGAAAAATAAGGTACCGGCAACGGCCTGCAGCATGCTTTCCACCAGAAAGTTCAGGCAAATCAAAAGTGAAAAATAACTCAACATCACGTTTTTTTTGCCAATACCTTTAATAAGTTCACCCAGGGATAAATACAGCAACAATAAAAATCCGAAAAAACCCATACCCAAAAACGTTTGCAGGTATTGGTTATGTGCATTCAGGTGGTGGTCAAGAGCCCCGGTAATCCCATTTTCCTCATAGGCTTTGTAAAGTGCGTCGTTGGCATCCCCTACGCCTACACCAAACCAAAAATTCCCCTGAATGATGTGCGTTGCCTGATCCCAAATCAGCAAGCGTATTGTATTACTTTCAGAAGAGGTTTTATCGAGGTGTTGAAGTGAGATGGTTTGGATGGCCAAAAAACGGTCGAACGCTCCGGGCACAAATCGACCGGCAAGAAACAATAACACCATACCAATTACCAAAATAAAAATCGAACGTTTGATACCTAACTGTTCCTTCCACTTTTGATACAACAACAAGGGTACACACACAAATAAACTGATAAGTCCCATTTTGGATGCACAAAGAAAAAGGGTGGTGATAAACACCGAAATAAAAAAATAGGAGCTGATTAAGATCTGGCGGTTGGTGTAAAACCAATGACGGTAATAATTAAGAATAATGCCAATGGCCAGTACCAAATACATGGAAAAGTAAGAGGCGTGAATAAAATCAGAGAAATAGGTATAGGTAAAATACTCCGAATGCCCTTCATAGGCAAAAAAGGTGGCTCTGGCTATCAGGTACAAACAGGCAAAAAAACAGCCCGAAACAAATCCCACGAGGCAACGCCGAAGAATATTTAAAGGCCATTCGAAACAAAACATGAGGTAAGGAAAGAGAATAAATGACAATTTAATTTCAATGGCAATGCTTGCCTCAATATGGTTGTCAGACAAAAACGAACTCAGAACAGTAAGGCCGAAAAACGCCGCCAGAAACAAGAGGTTACGATTAAACAGTCCTTTGCGAATGTTCACCAGATCCCAGTTAAAAAATGAGAGGAACAGCCATGCCATAAGGATGGGCGAGAGAATTCTAAAACCAAATGGAAAACAAAAACAAAATAAAACGGGGAACAGGTAAAATATTTTCCTCTTTAAACTTAGGATCATGCCCGGGGTTTTTGCAACACAGCTAAGATATGTGTTCTTAGAAAAGGAAGGTTAAAAAGGCTATACAATTTACCAACACGGCGGCCGATTGGTGGTGCAAGGGTTATTTTACGGATATCCGGATTTACAGCATCTGGAAAAAGTGCCAGAACTTCTTTTGCCGTTACTTTTCTCACCTGATCGTTATTTGGATTGTTATAAACAAAGTCGTACCATAAGATGTACCCCCCGGGTTTTAACAGATGCCACATTTTTGCAGCAATGGCTTTGCGTGTGTGTTCATCCAAAATGGAAGAAAATACCGTTGATTGTAAGATGTAATCGTATTGTTGGTCAAAATTGATTTTGAGAAAATCTCCTTCAAATAACCTGTATTCCTGGTAATTTTCGCGTATGGCTTTTATGCGTTCGGCAAGCAATTCATTCAAGTGAATATTTTCTTTTCTAAATCCGCACATTAATAACATGGGGATGTTTCCCCCATGACCGGCTCCGATTTCAAGTAGCGATCGGTCACGACATGGATGCTGTTCGAGCATTTCCCGGAGCTTTTCACCCCGTTCATGCATGGTGCGCATAGAGTAATAGGAATTGTAAAGAGGGTTGAGGTGTTTACGTTTGCCGTATTGCTCTTTTATTTTCTCTTCGAGATCACTCATGTTTTTTTACTTCCTCAAGAAACGCCAGGGCAATTTGTTCCCTATCAAACTGCCGCTGCACATAGGCCCTGCCATTTTTTCCAAACTTAGTAAAATTCTCAGGATTCGTTGTAAGATCACGAATAGCTGAAACAAGCGCTGCTGCATTTTCGGGTTCAAAATACAAACCGCATTGACCTTGATGTATAAACAATTCCCGGGCCTCACCATCCACTCCAAGTAATACCGGTAATTCCATTGCCAGACTTTCAAAAATCTTTGAAGGTATGGCTCCTAAAAACAAATCCAGCTTTCGAAGCGGTACAATGGATGCATTCACAGATTTGAGTACCTCCGGCATTGCCGTTTTGGTAACAGCCTCCAGAAAAAACACATTTGGTAAAGCCCACTCCGCTTTGAGTGCCTCCAGTCGTTGCTTCTCCGGACCACTTCCCATTAGCACAAATTTGATGTTTTGATCACCCTTTAGGCTTTTTGCGGCTTTTAAAATCACTTCCAGACCCTGTGCAAGACCAATTATACCGGCGTAAAGAAACAACAGATCGTCGGGTTTAAAGCCCTGTTTTTGTCGCCAATTGCCGGCTTGTGTTTCTGCCGGATTAAAATACGACAGATCGACACCATTGGGCAACCAATACGTTTTTACTTCAGGAAACCTTTGGTTAATGTTTTTACAAATACCTTGTGTTTGACCGCTTACAAAAACCGATTTTCTGTAAAGCCTGGCCTCAAGTTTGTACGCAAAACCCAGAAGCAGTTTATTATTCACCACACCCAATTTTTCGGCACTTTCGGGCCACAGATCGCTAACATTGAATATTAACCTGGCTTTTTTGCGTTTGGCTAAATACATGGCACTGTATCCTAAAAACAAAGGAGGAGACTCACATAACAAAAAATCAAAACTCCCGGGTAACCTGTTTCCAATACGGGCACTGGAAATTACAAAGGAAAAGTAATTTCTAAGCCTTGAAAGTATGTCCCTTTTTTTAGAAACATAAATTGAAGAGCGGTGTACTTTTAATCCGCTCATTTCTTCAAACACATACGATTTGCCCAAATAATCCCGGTGAATTTCCATTTGAGGATAATTGGGCATGGCTGTAAGCACGGTCACGTCTACTCCCATTCTGTTCAGCCGAACAGCCAGCTCAAACAAACGATTTTGAGGTGCACCTACTTCAGGCGGGAAATATTGGCTCAGTATGAGCAGTTTCATTTTTCAAAAATAGCAGAAATTGCGGGTTAGCCCACTTATTTCAGCGCCTCATAAAACGCCTTGTGTATTTTGCTGCGGATGGCCAGTTTGGCCAACTTATTGTCATCGGCATTAGGAAACACCCTATTGCTTAAAAACACGTAAACCAATTTGTTTTTGGGGTCGGCCCAGGCAAAGGTACCGGTGAATCCACTGTGGCCAAAGCTTTCAGGGCTGCATTCTGCTGTAACCGGACTGTCTTTGCCGTTTCCGGTTTCGGGTTTTTCAAAACACAAACCACGACGGTTATCAGGGCAAAAGCGGCAGGCTGTGTATTCTTTCACCAGGTTGCTGTCAATTAAGCGAATGCCGTTTAACTCTCCTTTGTTCAAATACAACTGCATGAGTTTACCAAGTTCCATGGCATTGCCAAATTGTCCGGCATGCGCCGAAACACCACCCATAAGCGCTGCTCCCGGATCGTGCACATACCCCTGTATCAACTGGCGTCGGTATTTGTCGTCGTTTTCACTTGGTGCAATTTGTGTTTTTGAAAGGTAATTCAAGGGCAGGTAATTGAGGCCAATGCCGTTTTTAAAGTACAGTTTGTTGACGTAGGTTTTTTGACTCTGACCAGAGAGCGTTTCAATAATCCTTTGCATAAAATAATAACCCAAATCGCTGTACAGGTATTTGCCTCTGGGTTCTACTTTCGATTCAATGATGCGTTGGTAAATACTGTCGTTATAGCCCTTTTTCACATAAAGGTCCTTAGCTACCTGAACCGGAAATTCATCTGAGAATGTTTTGGAATAATACCCCTTTTTGTAATCCCCATTCTTTTCGATGGTTTTAAGATAAAACGGGATCCAGGCTTCTAAGCCGGCCTGATGGGTGAGTACATCTTCAATTACCAGATTTTCTTTGTTGCTGCCTTTTAATTCAGGCAGATACTCACCCAGTGTTTTTTTGAAATCAAATTTTCCTTCCTCCTGCAATTTCATTAAGGCCAATGCAGTGGAGGAAATTTTGGTGATACTGGCCAGGTCGTAAACTGTGCCATTATCCACCCGCTTCGAATCATTAGCATAAGTAAAAGAGCCAAAGGATTTTTGGTAAACCACTGAACCATCCTTCATGGCAAGAATTTGACAACCCGGATAGGCTTTCTCTTCTATACCTGCCAGCGCAATACTATCAATGGCCGCAAATTGTTTGCCACGGTATTTGCGTTTTTCGGCTTCGAGGTCAAAACGTGCCTGCGTAGTTAGTGTGAGTCCCGTGTTGTAGGGGAAAGGTTTTAAACTGACCGGCAATTTACCATGGGCTTGCTGGGCTCCCAGAATAAGGTTGGCGCTGGCTCTTAACAGAGAAGGAATGTATTCGTAGGCCATTAGCACAGCTTTGTAATTTTTAAGCGAATTGATTTTGTTGAGAATGTATGGATTGGTGGCTACCACCAAAACTGTGGGCTTGAGCCTGGCAATGGAATCCATTAGCCACAAGGTTTGGGAACCCACGCCGTAGTTGTTTTCGGGTTTAGCACCGGCTTTATTTAATTGCAAAATAACCACATCAGCCTGTTTGATTTTATCAAAGCCTTTTTTAATGACATCAATGGTAGTTTCGTGTGTAAAACCAATGTGTTCGGTATAGCCGTAATTTTTTAGCTGGTAATACAAGGCATTTTCTTCTTCCACCCCAAACGACACTTCTATTAATTTTAAGCTGTCGGTATTTTTTAAGGGCAAGTAGTTTTTATCGTTCTTCAGCAGCGTGATGGCTGCTTCGGCTAATTTTTCGTTAAGCTTGGCGGCTTCGTTTGTGTTGAGCTCTTTGTGGAGATTACGGGTTATAATTTCCTGCTTTTTGTTTAAGCCGCACCAGAACTTGGCTTTCAGTAACTTTTTGCATCGTGCATCCAGTTCAGCTTGTGAGAGTTTGTTTTCAGTAATGGCTTTTTTAATGGCTTCAATAGCCAGCGGCACATCGGCCGGAAACAACAAGATATCGTTGCCGGCTTGCAAAGCCTTCACTTCCATTTCTCCCGATGGAAAAAATTTGGCAATGCCCTTCATGTTCATGGCATCTGTAAAAATCAGACCCTCAAAGCCCATGTTGATTTTAAGCAGGTCGGTAACAATTTTTGGTGATAAGGTGGAGGGAAGGTCCTTGCTGTTGTCGAGTGCTGTCACGTTCAGGTGCGCTACCATAACGGAACCTAAACCTTTTTCAAAAAGGTAACGAAACGGGTATAATTCTAAGCTATCGAGTCGTGCCCGGCTGTGGTTCACCTGGGGTAAATTCAAATGCGAATCGGTATCGGTATCGCCGTGACCGGGAAAATGTTTTCCGCAGGCCAACACATGTTCATCCTGCAAACCTTTCATGTACATATAGGCTTTTTGAGAGACCCTGATTTTGTTTTCTCCAAAACTCCTGAGGCCAATTACCGGGTTTAAAGGATTGTTGTTCACGTCGGCATCGGGTGCAAAATTCACATGCAGGCCAAGACGTTTGCATTCACGGGCAATTTGCCGGCCCATTTCATAAATTAAAGAATCGTTTTGTATAGCGCCGAGAGTCATTTGTTTGGGGTAACGCATGGTGCTGTCGAGGCGCATGGCCAGGCCCCACTCTCCATCGGTGCTGTAAAGCAAAGGGGTTTTGGCGAAACTCTGGTAATAGTTAGCCAGTTTGCCCTGACGCAGAGGACCGCCCTGCATCCAAATTAAACCACCGATGTTGTAGCTGCGAATCAAATCTGAAATTTCTTTCACGTGTTTAAGGTCGCGGTTGCTGTAGGCCGCTACCATAAAGAGCTGGGCTATACGTTCATCAGGACTCAGGGAATTAAACACCGAATCGACCCAGGGGCTTTCGAGTTGAGTGAATTCAGGACCGGTTGTATTCTCAGAGTTGGGAATAAAGGCAAGGAATAGAAGAGAAAGAAAGGCAAGCGCAAATTTGTTCATCCTTTAAAGGTAAGAAGGGTGAAAAGTGATACGAAGGGGGATTAGATTTTTTGTTAACAGGGGGGATTAGATAACCTTGGCTGTTCGGCACTTAATTGATTTAATAGCATTTAGAAAATGCGGAGGAAAAGGAGTAAATTAAGGGTTTGAATCGCCCCAACACCTGAGTTAAACAGGATGCTTCACAGATGGAAAACAATTATGAAGTACTGAAAGATTTAACGTAATAACAATTGATGCAGCAAATACTGAAACAACAAGCCCCCCTACAAACATTAATACGTATTCCTTCCAATTCATCCTTATCCAATTTGAGGCAAATCAATTCTATGTGCTAAATCATTGAACGCAACTTTGGCTATATCTGGTAGTTGTTCAATTGCTTTTTCAACTACAGCGTTAAATATTTTACCTTTAACCAAATCCCACCAATTCTTATTATCAATTTTGCCTGACATTTCTTTCATGTCTTCCAACTCGTTAAACAACACTTCATTTCCCATGTCATTCCGCTTTAACCATTCCATGACTTCATCAAGCCGTTTGTTCATTTGCTTAATGTCCTCCTTTGTTGCATAAGCTTCTCGACCTGCAAAATTTTCTTCCTTTGCTTGTTTCTGTTCTTCCTCTAATTCCTCTAAGTACTCAAGCCCAGCTGTTGTAATTGAACCAAACATTCTATATGCACCAGAGGGCAGTCTCTTTACAAAATCATTTCTTTCCATACCCTCTAACAAATCCGCCACTTCATCAACATCGGGTTCAACTCCGCTTGCCCACAAAAGATCAACAACATTATACATTTCTTTTGTTCCTGTCTGTTTTAGTTTGCTTAGTATTAAATACTTTTTGCCTTTAATAGAAATTGACTTTCTTGTTTCCGCCAACACAGGATTTCTCAAAACATCCGCTGTTTTTATAAACGTATGGTATTTTAGTAGATTGTCAAGTGTGACTTTAAATTCTTGCCACAATCTTTTCCTTTCTGCTATCCCGTTAATTTGTGCTTTAGGTATAACCCTTGATGCAGGTTGTGGTCCTAAGAAATTAAGAAAGTGTTTGAGGAACTCTTCAGGGAGGAAAGTTTCATAGTCCTTTTTTAATTTCTCAAACCACTCTTTACGTTGTTGAAGATATTTATCTACATCATCAGTAGTATTAATTGTTCGTTTGCCAAAGTCATTCAGTAATTCGACACCTTTTTCATGATGTGTTTTTGCAGCAATTCTAAATTCTTCCCAATTCATTTAGCACAGTTTTCTATTACAACCAATATACCAATTACCATAAACAAATCAAAATCCCAGCCCATTTATCAAATATTGCTGGCATCAATCTATCCCTTTTACCCATGGTACAGATTTAGGAAAAGGCTATTCAATAAATTTTTAAACACACGCAAAATATATTGAGAGATTTGGCAATAATTTGGGGTTCCGTTTTCACAAATGGTAGCCCGTGCGGCAATCAAACCCCTTAAAATTACACTTTTCTCTGATTTTCCAAATATTCTGGAATGACCAGCCTATGCAGATGCTACAAACATTGGTACCTGCTACAAACATGCTACTACCAATAGGTTTAAGCCATGCGTGAAAAAACAAAAACCCGGTTAATTTCTTTTTGTGAAGGGCAATCAATCTGAATAGAATTGTTTAATGGGAAAAATCGGTAGTCATTAAGGCATAAATAAATAGGCTGATCAGTACCTCTAAAACAAAAAGGGCCCCACCCAGGGTTTTAAACAGCAAACTCGTGTTACCACGCAGCAATCTTACCGGTATAAACAACATGCTGGAAAAAAAGGGTATTCCATACACCACCCTCCTGGCCCAATTGGAATCAGGCAGAGGTAATGAGAAGAGAAAGGTGAGCAGCCAAAGACCAATGAATACTATAAGACGTACCTTGTTCCAACGGAGGGCCAACAAAATTGCCAACAGCAAACACAGAGGTATGGCAATCGTGTAAACACACATCATAACAAATTCAGGTAGTATCCAAATGATTTCCCTGTTCCCCATCTTGCTTCGCCCAAAAACAAAATACGTTCCGCAAGAATAAGGCGGTAATCGCTGGCAGTCGAACCAGAATCCCCAACGGTTGCCATGCCTGTAGTGACCTTTCAAAACCAACTGACCCGCTTCAAAAGCGCTGAAGGCACCATGCGCTTCTCGCCCCAGGTGTTCTTCTACCAAAAATTGTCCGGGTGCGTTCATCACTATCAGGGTAAAAGGCTTCTCCCTATTCGCATAGGAATAATAAAACATGGATAAACCATTTTTATTCCGGCAAACCACCAGGTTGTTTTTGTAGTCAATTACGGTCTGCCATTTCCCGTTCTCACACAACAGAGCAGAAAGTGTATCCTGTTTATCAATACTGTAAACAAAGGTCTCAACAGAATTTCCATGTGGTGAAACTTTCTTAACTAACACTGTGTCAGCAGCCAGAACTTGCGCCGACCAAACCATAACAAAACCAATGGTAACCAAGGCATGCAAAAAAGTAATGGATAAACCCAAGCGCAAGCTGCCACTTCTGTTAGGCTGAAGAAAAAACATGCCTTGTTTACCTAATCTGAGAAGGAGCCAACAAAAAGTTATCATACTAGGAGCTGAAAGGCTTTGGTGTGGTAACAAAAAACTTTACTCTTTTATTAATTTTAAAACTTGAGAAGTTGTATCGCTTTCCCATTTTAAGATATAAATTCCGGGTGATAAGTCCGAAACATCGATCTTAGGATTTTCTCTGTTTTCAAAAGTCACATTCAGGCACTGGCTTCCTTGCAGGCTAAATACCGTGCAACGACCCGTTACCCTGCCTTCAGCGATTAGGTGGATAAACTGATTGGCCGGATTGGGCGCTAGTCGCAACTTATTGAGGGGTTCAGCATATTGATGAAGCTCTGTAGTACTTGAGCCAATTGCCCTGATTTTTATTTCATCAAGGTAAACACCATCTCTTTCGTCAAAAAAATCAGCGTTCATTTGCCAACGCAACCATATATTGGTGCCAATGTAGGGCGACAAATCTATTTCTTCTTTCACCCAGGCAATTTGTCTTCCGTCGTATAAAGCTACCTGTCCGTCATAGGTGTAATCGGGGGTGGCATAGTTGCCACAAAGTGGTGTATAGGTTAGTCCCTGATCTGTACTAACTAGCACCTTAACATCGTCGTACGACTTTTCAATGGCACTTTTAAAATAGAATTGTAAATGAGGGTGCTGTTTACCAATCAAGGAAATTTGATTCAAGGTAGTTAGGTTGTTTGTGCTTCCACTCTGATACGGCCCAAGAGGACTATCACTCCATGAAGAAGGCATGGAAAAAGGATCTTGTGTACTGAAGCCCCAATTACCCGATGAAAAACTATTAGGAGAATTATTACCATCGGAGTAAAACAAGGTCTGAGCCGGCCCGAGCACTTTTTCCAATGTGTCGCGAAACACCAGATCGCCATCATTCAGCATAAGGGCGTAGCGCAATACCTGACCAACTTGCTGGTTGTTTGATAAGGTACAAGCAATAGAGTCAATAATTGTTTGGCCGGGTTGAAAAGTATAGGATTTGGGTGCTGCAAAATTCAGTATTCCAGTAATCGGAGAAAGGCTGATGGTAGCGGTTCCAGGCTGGAGTCCCATATCTTTCAATCCAAAACGGATGTAAGTAGTTGCTGAAACAAAATGGTCCTGCTCATCCATAAAAGCCACATGGGGTCCTGCAAGTTTCGCTATACGCAGGTTTTGTTCAAGTGCCGATTTGCAGATGTCAACAATTCGGAAGGATGGTGGCCAAAACCCATCGTTGGGCCCGCCCATTTCGGGAGTTAAAGCCATGATCTTACCTTTTGAAATTTGTTCACCATACATCCAGTCGTCGGAGTTCCCGTTCACCGGATAGTTTACTGTTTGCATTGCCGAACCGTGGTAATAGCGATTTTCTCTGGTAAGGTAATCTCCCATTTCTTTATATCTGCTACTATCAGGCGTGTTGCCGCTTTGCTGAAAACCCCAGGGGGAAATCAAAAAATTTCCGAAGGTGTGTGCATTCAATGCTGTTTTGAATTGGCGCGAATTACAAAAGGCCTGCATGGCCTGGGTTTCGGGTTCACTAAAAGCGGCAGTACCCCGGTAAGTATCGCTGGCAGGGTTAGGCGATGAGCCTTGATTGTTAAATCCCCAATTGTATCCGTAATTGCGGTTCAAATCAACACCATAGGTGCTATCGGCATTCAACCGCCGGTTTTTTCGCCACATGCCGCCTCCACCGGGATTATTGAGTTCATTAAAATAATAACCATCAGGGTTCACGCAAGGAACAAAAAAAAGTTCCCTGTTGTTGACAAGACTTTGTATGGCAGGATCTGAATTGTAATTCTCCAGCAAATACCACATGTAAAAAATGAGTTGTGATAAACTTCCACCTTCACGTGCATGATGCAATGCCGAATACAACACCTCCGGTTCGTTTTCATCCACGCCGGGATTATCGCTTATTTTTACATACCAGATGTTGCGGTTCTCAATACTTTGAATATTGCTCACAGGTTGTTTTACCGTTATCAGCGAAGGATATAACAAAGCCATGCTATCGAGCTGGTGTACCATTTCCTGAAGGGTAAAGCTGCCTCCCATACTTCCCAGATGAAAATGCGATGGTGTGGCCACCGTTGAAGGCCTGCAAGTTCCCAGCGATTGGTTTTTGTTTGCTGCAGCGGAGTTAATACGATGGGCATAGTAGGTTTCAAGATCATCTACCAGCACCGTGTAAGAAAGTTCTGCTTGCCGTATCAGATCCAGTTCGTATTCCGAAATTTCCAGAATCACATCCTTTTGTTGGTGGGTAGAGTGATCCAGGTCGATGCCCAATTGCAACAATTGAGGTATCAGCTGGGTGCCATTTTTAACTTGTACACGCTTATATTGTTGTGCTATGGAATTAATAGACCAAAGCACAAGGGAAATACAAATCCACTTTTTCATAGTAAACATTATGTAATGAAAGGTAATACAAATTTGACTATTGTACAGGTGCATACGCTTGGGTGTTTTTCTACAGCACCAAACACTACCAGACCAAGGTAAGAACTCGCTATTGTTTTAGACCAAAATTGTGCTTTGTTAGTTTTCAGCGGCTTTTCCACCAACCAACACACGTTTGTTGATATTCCGGTACAGAATTCCCCAAAGAACCTCCCCCCTCTTCTAATTTTGTTGAAAGGGACAAATTCGGCAAATGACTACTATCAAAATCAGCAAACTCCGTTTTCTCCATTTGCTTATTTGTCAGATTGTGCTTTCCACTGCTCTGCTCCGCGCCCAACCCCCTCAGTACAAAATGCAGGTGTACATAAGCACCTGGTCGGAATTGGCGGTATCGCAAATGGTGCAACACGGCATACCGGCCAGTGTTACTTTGGCTCAGGCCATTTTTGAAAGCCGTTGCGGGGGAAGCGAACTGGCCAAACGCTCCAACAACCATTTTGGCATCAAGTGTCATGTGGGATGGCAGGGCGACACCATTGTAAAAAACGACGACACCCTAAACGAATGTTTTAGACGGTACCGCAGCGTTGAAGAATCGTATACCGACCACAGTCTGTTTCTTGCCAAACGCCCGCGTTATGCCACTTTGTTTGAGTTGCATCAACGTGATTACAAAGCCTGGTGTTATGGCTTAAAAGAGGCTGGTTACGCTACCTATGAAACTTATGCCGAAGAGTTGATACGTTTAATAGAACAAACAGGTTTATATCAATTGGATGGTGCACAAACCTTACGTCCGAAAAAAGCCTTCGAAATGGATGAACCAGCACTTAAACCATCTTCTTTCACACCTAAGGCCTTTGACCTGGAGAGTTTTTCCCAATACGAATTACTATGGTTGGATGAATTGAACGCTCATGTGCGCAGTCTCGACCTCATCATCAAAAGGAGCAAAACCACAAAAAGAGGCTGATTCCAACCACTTTCTAAACAATTAAAATTCTAAATTTGTGGCCTAAGAAATTTAGCTATGGAATTCAGAATTGAAAAAGACACCATGGGCGAGGTGAAGGTACCTGCACATGTATATTGGGGAGCGCAAACCGAACGCAGCCGTAACAACTTTAAGATTGGTCCTGAGGCCAGCATGCCAAAGGAGATTATTCAGGCCTTTGGTTACCTCAAAAAGGCAGCAGCTCAGGCGAATTTGGAGCTGGGTGTATTAGACAAAACCAAATGCGAACTCATTGGTAAGGTGTGTGACGAAATAATTGAAGGGAAACTGTACGATCAATTCCCTCTGGTAATTTGGCAAACCGGTTCGGGCACACAAAGTAACATGAACGCCAACGAAGTAATTGCCTATCGTGCCCATGTTTTGAATGGGGGAAACTTAAACGATGAAAAAAAGATCCTACATCCAAATGATGATGTAAACAAATCCCAATCCAGTAACGATACCTATCCAACCGCCATGCACATTGCGGCATACAAACAAGTAGTTGAAATTACACTACCCGGTTTGGAGAAGTTAAAAAACACTTTGAACAAAAAAGCCGAAGCTTATAAAAACATCATTAAAACAGGACGCACCCACTTTATGGATGCCACACCACTTTCTCTGGGGCAGGAATTCAGTGGCTATGTGCAACAAATTCACATGAGCCAACGCGCATTAAAAAACGCACTGGAAGCTGTAAAAGAACTGGCCCTTGGCGGCACCGCCGTAGGTACAGGATTAAATACACCAAAAGGTTACGATGTGTTGGTGGCCAAAAAAATAGCCGAACTCACCAAACTGCCATTTGTTACAGCGCCCAATAAATTTGAAGCCCTGGCTGCTCACGATGCCATGGTGGAATTGAGTGGAGCACTAAAACGTACGGCTGTGGCCTTGATGAAAATCGCCAATGATGTGCGTATGCTTTCATCCGGCCCACGTTGCGGCATAGGAGAAATTATTATTCCTGACAACGAACCCGGATCATCCATCATGCCGGGTAAAGTAAATCCCACACAACCCGAAGCGCTAACCATGGTGTGCGCTCAGGTAATTGGCAACGATGTGGCCGTTTCAGTTGGCGGTGCTACAGGGCATTTTGAATTGAACGTATTTAAACCGCTTATCGCTGCTAACGTCCTGCAGTCTGCCAGATTGATCGGCGATGCCTGTGTAAGTTTTAACGATAAATGCGCCGAAGGCATTGAACCAAATCTCCCGCAACTTCAGGCTCACCTCGAAAATTCCTTGATGTTGGTTACCGCCTTAAATACCCACATTGGTTACGAAAAAGCGGCAAAAATTGCGAAAACAGCACACAAAGGAAACAAAACCCTGCGCGAAGCTGCCATTGAATTGGGGTATTTAACCAATGAACAATTTGATCAGTGGGTTCGTCCTGAGGATATGATCGGGAGTATGAAATAATATTTGGGCCTTTCCCCCCATGAAGCAAAAAACAACAACATATTACAGAAGTTTTTTGCTTCATGGGGGGCCGGGCTTTCGCTACTCGCTTTTTTTTGCCCTCGTGCCTCGTGCAAAAAAAGAGCTCAAACATGCGCTCAATCCCTAAGGCAATATTGCTTTAAACAACTCCTTCACTTAAAACAAAATAGTTTTCCATGTTAAACTCACTCGAACCAAAAGCCCTCTGGGCCAATTTTTCAGCCTTAAATGCCGTACCCCGCCCTTCTAAAAAAGAAGAACGTGTGATTGCATTTATAGTACAATTCGGCAAACAACTTGGGTTTCCAACGTATAGAGACGAAGTGGGCAACGTGATCATTAAAAAACCGGGCAGCAAGGGTTTGGAAAACCGTCCGGCCATTTGTTTGCAAAGTCACCTCGACATGGTGCATCAAAAAAACGCCAACACCGTTTTTGATTTCGACCAACAAGGCATAGAGATGGTTGTGGATGGAGACTGGGTAAAAGCCAAAGGCACTACACTTGGCGCTGATAACGGCATTGGTGTTGCCGCGATTATGAGTATTCTTCAAGCTAAAGACCTCGCTCACCCACCCATTGAAGCACTTTTTACCATTGATGAAGAAACCGGAATGACCGGGGCTTTAAATTTAAAGGGAGGTTTGCTGGATGCAAAATACATGTTAAACCTGGATACGGAAGACGATAGAGAACTAACCATAGGTTGCGCAGGAGGAATTGACGTAACCGCCACAGGAAGTTACAAAGAAGAGGAACTTGGAGATGGTTGTACCGCTTACCGCATTTCGATAAAAGGCTTAACCGGTGGGCATTCAGGCATGGACATTCACCTTGGGCGAGGCAATGCCAACAAACTGATGAACCGGATTCTGACTCAAGCCACTGAAAAATTCGCAGCACAAATTCATCAAATAGATGGGGGAAGTCTCAGAAACGCCATTCCTCGCGAATCTGTTACCATCATTGCCTTGCCGCTTAATCATGAAAAAGCATTTTTAGAGTTTATCGGCCATAAAAACACGGTTTTACAATCGGAATATAAAACCACTGACCCTAATTTGAGTTTGAGTGCAGAACCAACAGACCTGCCAAAAAAGGTGCTCAACAAATTGTTTCAATCTCAACTTTTAAAAACCATTTACGCCTGCCCTGGGGGTATTTATAGAATGAGTCCGGATATTGACCGCCTGGTGCAAACCAGCAACAACTTGGCTCGTGTTTTGGTAAAAGATGGAAGCTATACCATACAATGTTTAACCCGCAGTTCGGTTGACAGTGAAAAAATGGATCTGGCCAATGCCATCAAAAGTTGTTTTGAATTGTGCGGAGCTTCAGTAAGTTTCGCCGGGGCATATCCCGGCTGGACTCCCCAACCCGATTCTGAACTGGTAAAAACCATGAGTGCAATATACAAGGAACTGTATAAAGACAAGGCACACGTGAATGCTTGCCACGCTGGATTGGAATGCGGTATTTTGGGCAATAACTATCCGCAAATGCAAATGATCTCTTTTGGTCCCAACATCAGAGGAGCTCACTCTCCTGATGAATGTGTGCAAATCAGCTCGGTGCAAAAATTCTGGTCTTACTTACTGGAAGCACTCAAACGCTTAAACTAAGCCCATAAAACGCTAGCCGCAACTGTTATACACTTAGTCTTTTCGTGTCAACCAGTGCCGGGTAATGTCCACGTACAAAAAAAGCCAAGCTGTTAAAATACCCATCAAAGCGCCAACACTCACATCAAGGGCACTGTGCGCACCCATGGCTACTCTTGATATGCCCACCATATATGCCCAAATAAAAGGTAACACAAACCACTTTCTTAAATGGGGTTTACTGCGGTTGTAATAAATGGCATAGGCAATGAGCATGGCAAACAGAAAGGCGTTGTATGTATGGCCGCTTGGAAAAGAAAAACCTGCCTCTTCAATCCAATGGGCCTGAATGTCGGTATCGATGTTTTGGAATTTCAACGGATTATTCTGAAGAAGTTGGTTGAAGTACTTTTGCCTGTCGTGTTTGTTCCATAAGTAAAGGGTATCGATTTTAGACAGCGCACCAACTTGATCGAGCATATACACATGGCTTGGGCGTTGAAGTTTTAGCACAGGTTTAGTGTAATTTTCATTGACCCAGGCCAATGAACCAAAAAAAACAACGAGAGTAAACACCGAAAGTAAAAACACTCTTACTTTTTCCCTTTTTTTCACCTGACTCGAGCTGTAGAAATAACCGGTAAGTACCAGTAAAATTAAAAAGCCCTGAGGCCCGCCTGAACTGGTAAAAAAGAAGGCCAGTTCACTCCATACACTTTCCGGTGCGCAAGCGGTAAAAGCAATAGGGAAAATGTAGACCGTGCCAATAAGTCCGAATAAAGCAAGTGTAGCTATATAAACAATGGGTTTGATACTTGTTTAAAAAGCTAAAACTACGAGAATTTAAGAAACAACTCAAGGGGATAAGAAACAGATTAGTGTTCACTATCAATGAAATTGAACCTAAACGATTCCCAGGATGTGTTTCTACAATTTATAGCAAGAACTTATTCATGAGCCCACTAATTTTACTTGAACTTAATTGAGCAGTAGTATGAAAACAGCGCTATTCATTTAAGATGATATTATCTCAAGTAAAATATACCTTATCCGAAACCAAAAGGTGATGCTTGACAAAGACCTAGCTACATAATATGGAGTTAAAACCAAGGTTTTGAATCAGGCAGTGAAATGGAATAAAGAGAGATTTCCCGAAGATTTTATGTTTGAGCTTACAAAGGAAGAAAACGAGCGTTTAAGGTCACAATTTGTGACCTTGAAAAGGGGACAGAATTCCAAGTATCAGCCTTTTGCCTTTACCGAGCAAGGTGTGGCTATGCTTTCCAGTGTTTTAAATAGCAAACAAGCCATTTTGGTAAATATTCAAATCATCAGAATTTTCACAACACTCAGAAAACTTTTGTTGGACACAACAGACCTGCGGGTGGAAATTGAGTCTATAAAAAAGAAACTTCAAGACCATAAACAGAACATAGAATTGGTCTTTAAATACTTAGATGAATTGATTGAAAAACAAACAAAGGAAAAGCCCAGAAAAAAAATTGGCTATAAAATGTCAGGCGATTAATCTAGCTTTAATTAGTTCACGTTAAACACCCCGCTCCACCCAGTCCCCGTGTTCACGTATAAGTCCAATCAATTCGTCAACAGCCGTTTCACTCGTCACATTTTTTTTCACCACTTCCTTGCCCTTATAAAGTGAAATTTTTCCGGGACCGGTTCCCACATAACCATAATCAGCATCGGCCATTTCGCCGGGACCGTTGACTATACAGCCCATGATGCCAATTTTAATGCCCTTGAGGTGATCGGTGCGTTCACGGATTTTTTGCGTGGTTTCTTGCAAATCAAACAAGGTTCTTCCGCAGCTTGGGCAGGAAATGTATTCAGTTTTGCTACTGCGCACCCTTGCCGCCTGCAGAATTCCAAATGCTGTAGAGTTGGCAACCTGAGGGCTCACACAATCTTTCTGCTTAATCCAAATGCCATCGCCAAAACCATCCACCAGCAGCGCTCCCAAATCGGTGCTGCTGTAGAGTTGAAATTCTGATTCACTCAGGTTTTTGTAATTCACTTTAATGATAACAGGCAAATGGCAATTCTGGTGTTTTAACTCTATCGCCATACGACGGAGTTCGGGCATGGTGTGAGGATTAAATGAATCCAAAATCAAACACACCTTCTCTTCTTTTTTTATTCTGTCCAGAAATTCAGAAAAAAGCAACACACTGTCAACTGCAACAAAGTTCAATACCCCGGAGCGTTCTGTTGATTTAAAATACTCTTCCCCGCAAAACAAGGGATAGGTTCTTTCTTTCTTTTGATTTTTTTTCCAGTGTTCTGAATTATAAATCACACCAAGGGTTCCCGGAATCTCAAAATCAAGTGAAAGATCACCTGCGTAAACGTAGTCCACCGCTTGTTCGGATAAATTCCATTTATCGAGTGGCACTGAGTACTGGTACCCGTAAGGAAAAAGTGAGGCTGCACTTATGTTATCGCGCATACTCAAATCGGCTATTACTCTAGGCACCTGATGACCACCCAAATTTACAATTTCACGGCTGGCATTTCTTTCGTGGTAATAGGGGTCGTAAGGTAATTCAAAATCAATTCCTTTTATCTTGCCATGTCCGCCACGTTTACTGTAACGTTCGGCCAGCATTCGTGCAACAGGAATCTCATATTCCGGTTCTTCAGTAAGAGAAACCCGTATGGTATCACCTAAGCCATCTTCCAGTAATGTGCCAATTCCAACCGCCGATTTAATACGACCATCTTCTCCATCACCGGCCTCTGTTACACCGAGGTGCAATGGGTAATTGCGATTGGTTTCAAGCATTTTTGAAACCAATAAACGGTAAGCCTGCACCATTACCTGAGTGTTACTGGCTTTCATTGAAATTACAATGTTGTAATAATTGTTGTCTTCACAAATGCGTAAAAATTCCAAGGCGCTTTCTACCATACCCAGAGGCGTATCACCATAACGGCTTAAAATTCTGTCGCTAAGAGAACCGTGATTAGTGCCAATACGCATGGCAGTGCCGTATTCTTTACAAATTTTAACCAGGGGGGTAAACCTTTGGCGTATGCGATCCAATTCTGCTTCATAGGCAGAATCAGTATAGGCTATGTTCTCAAATTTTTTCTTGTCAGCATAATTGCCGGGATTCACCCTTACCTTTTCTATCACCCGCGCAGCAAATTCAGCAGCGTTGGGTGTAAAATGTATGTCAGCACATATGGGAGTATTGTACCCCCTTTGTTTTAGTTCTTTCCGAATAAGTTCGAGGTTTTTGGCTTCATTTAGGCTGGGAGCTGTAATTCGCACCAATTCACATCCCGCTTCAATCATGCGTATGCTTTGCTCAACTGTAGCTTTAGTATCCATGGTATCGGTGGTGGTCATGCTTTGCAGGCGAATGGGATGATGAGCCCCCAATTTCAAATCGCCAATGTTCACTTCACGGGTAATAAACCTTGAATACTCAGTTAAACTATTGCAGTACTTTTTAGAAAAATCCATACGTTTTGAAGTGCAACAAAGATAGGTCTAAATTGTTGCTGAAATACCTGAAGATTAATGGATTTCTAATTCGTCCATAAAAATAAAACTCTCCCCTCCCGCTCCGGGGTGCCATTGCGGTAATTTTCCGGGGTTTTTAATTTGAATGCGAAGATATCGGCAGTTCACTTTTTGTTTCAAAGTGGTTGTATAGGTGTAGTTTTGTATGTCTTTGTTAAACAGTTCAGGGTTACAAAATACGGTGTCGAGCAATTCAAATGTTGTGTTGTCAACAGATCCGTATACAGCCACCTGTGTTGGAAAAAAAATCCACGACCCTCTGTCCTGCAAACAATTTAAAGCAACTGTGCTTACTTCCTTTACCTTTAAAAGGTCCACTTCCAGGGTCACATCCTGCCCCTGGTACCCTAACCAATCGCCTTTTCTCCAATTCCAATCCCCGTAAATACCATCAAACAAACTTTTGAGTCCATCGGCAGCATATTGTGAATTAACGGTGGCCGAAGTGGTAATGGGATAAGTGTATTTTATCTTATTTAGTCTGCACACGGCCTCTCCACTGGAAGTGCCATCTTCGGTTATTATTTTCGCCCGTATGGTGCAGTTGCTGTCAACCACAATTGGCCCAATGTAAGGTTGAGAGTTTAGTGTGATGTCCTCGTTGCCAAAGGAATAATAAATGGCATTGTGTGGCGTGTTAATGCTGCGCATGGTAATGGTACAGGATTTTTCGAATACCCTTCCCGGAGTTTCAATCAGGGGGGCCGGTAAATAGCCGATGGGGTCGGCAAATGGTGTAATATTCAGAGGAAGCTCTTTGCCATAATTCAGACTTTCTCCTTCAGTGTGCTGTTTAAATTCAAGTGTTCCGCAACGGATCAATTCTTCATGTTGAATAAAAGCTCTAAACGAGGGTTTACCATTCAACAAAACAACATCCGGCACGATCATCCCGGTATTATCACTTTTTATTGTTACACGCCTGTTTTCGGGCACTGAAACATCAAGAGAACGGAATAAGGGCGTTGAAAGCACATAAGTGTTTGAACCGGGACTAACCGGATAAAATCCCATGGCCGCAAACACGTACCAGGCGCTCATTTGTCCGCAATCTTCATTACCAATCAAACCATCGGGGCTATTTTTATAAAATTCGTTGCAGATCTTCTGAGTATAATAAATGGTTTTTTGTGGTGATCCTGTGTAATTATATAAAAACGCCATGTGATGAGAAGGTTCGTTACCATGCGCGTATTGTCCAATTAACCCCGTTACATCAGCCTGTTCCCGCCCTCTGGTTTTGGTGGAAGCATTAAATAAGGCATCCAATTTGGCCTCAAAAGCCTGACTTCCCCCATGCAAAGTCATCAGCCCTTCAACATCATGCGGTACGTAAAAAGAGTACTGCCAACTGTTACCTTCCGTAAAATGGTTGTTGATTTCTTCGGGGTAAAAAGGATTCAACCAGTTGCCATTTTTTCTTGGTCTCATATGCCCGCTGCCCGGATCAAAAAGATTTTTATACGATTGGGAGCGTTTAAAAAACTCACGTGCATCTTCTGTTTTTCCCATCACCATGGCCATTTGAAAAATACACCAATTGTCGTAAGCGTATTCAAGTGACTTGCTCACACTTTCATTTTCATCATCAATTTGCAAATAGTTTTGTTTATTAAATACAGGTATCCCATAACCGGTGTAATTGGAGGCAGCTTTCATGGCCTCGTATGCCTGATTTACATCATAATAACGCAGGCGTTTCATAAAAGCGTCAGCAATTACGGAAACAGAATGAAAACCAATCATACAATCGGTTTCATTTGCCGATAACTCCCAAACGGGTAAACGTCCGGCTTGCTGAAATTGGTTCAGAAAGGACTGGATAAAATTAGAGGTGCGATCAGGTTCCAACAAAGTGAATAAAGGATGCAAGGCCCTGTAGGTGTCCCAAAGAGAAAACACGGAATAGTTCACAAACCCTTCCGCCTTGTGAACCTGTAAATCTCTTCCCCTGTAATACCCGTCCACATCGGTGCTCAAGGAGGGATGGATAAAACAATGATAGAGGGCTGAATAAAAAACGGTTTTTTTGTTTTTATCTTGTTCTTCGATTTTGATCTTCTGCAATTGTTGTTCCCATGCTTGCGCAGCCTGTGTCCGGTATTGTGAAAAATCCCAATGCGGAGCTTCTGATTCCAGGTTTTTTAGTGCCCCCGCTTCGCTTACCTGAGATATGGAAACTTTCACCATCAGGTTGCGTTGCTGGCTTTTACCGAATGAAAAAACGGCCCCTTCCTTTCTTACCTGTGCTTTTTCATCCACAAAGGTGCCGGCACTTGCAATTTGAAACGATTTCACCGGCTTTGAAAACCTTATCGCGAAATACAAAATTTGTTTTTTTGCCCAGGCTTCACTTATTCTATATCCTGTTATGGTTACACTGTCAATCATCTGAAAAGCACAATCCAGTGTTTTGTCGCGATGTAAAAGATCAAGTAACACCTTTTTCTCCCGGTTTTTAGGAAAGGAATATTGATGAATTCCCACCCGAGGGCTTACCGTAAGTTCTACATCAATTTGGTGTTTGTTTAACCTAACCTTATAATATCCTGCCTTGGCAATTTCTTTTTTATGCGAAAAAGTAGAAGCATAGTCCTTATTATTCATGACCACTTTACCGGTGAGTGGCATCAACAAAACATCGCCCCAATCACTACATCCCGTTCCACTTAAATGGGTGTGCGAAAAGCCGTATATCTTTTTATCGCTGTAATGGTAACCGCTGCATCCGTCCCAGGAGCCGTCTACTCGGGTATCAGGACTTAGCTGTACCATGCCAAATGGCCATACCGCACCAGGAAACGTGTGTCCGTGTCCGCCGGTACCAATCATGGGGTTCACAAAATCTACACAGCTTGTTTGTGAATCAGCACCGGTACCTGTCAATATAAAACACAACAAGGCAATTGAACTTAGCGCTCTTCTTTTATAATTGATTGCAAACAATGAGCAGGTGTGGTTTATCAGATACATCATCTTACAAGATCTTTTAAGGATAGGTGTTGTATTTCTTTTACATCAGGCAGCTTTGAACCGTTTTTGCACCTTATTTGTTTCGGTTGAAACGGCTCCAAATCAAAATAATTATCATCCAATTCGGTCAATTGATCGGCGTAAAGGTAAAGGTCTTTTACAAACACATTCGAACGAATTTCAAGCGCTGTTTCACTCAATCTAACCAGCCGTATATCCGTTTCAGGCAAACGCAGCGATTTGGGTTTACAAAAGAAAACATGTTCTTCTGCAAGCACTTTTAGCTTGTTCATTAAACGGATTGAAAGATAAACCCCGCATGAATCGAAATTACCGAATTCGCTAAACGGAATACTGTCAGTACTCACGCCAAAGGCCTGAAGTGTTGCAAATTCAGACCTCTGCCAAATCACATGCCCGTAGAAGTCTTTTAACTCTAGCTGTAATTCCGGAACTGTATTTAAGGAGGTGTCAGATACAAAATTTAACCTCAGGTACTTGTTATTTTTAATTGTCGTGATAAAAATAGGGGCATACAGTTTTTTCAATTCATAATACAAGGCTTTTGGCGAACCATAGTAATCCAACGCGCTCCAGGTAATGCCGGGCCAGGCATCGTTGAATTGCCAAAACAAAGTACCCATGCAGGTTGGTTTGTTATTGCGGTGTGAACGAATGGCCATGCCCATTCCATCGCGCTGAAGCAGTTGTGAAGCGTAGGAAAAATGCAATAAATTATCCGGCACAGGATAGGCACGAGCGAGATACGTTCTGATGGTTTCATCACCTTTATTGTTCTTCTGATGAAATTTTAAGCTGTTTGAATTCAATGAAAGCTCATTCAAAGGCAGAAACTTTTTTAAAGATGCCATTTCAGGGAAACTTTGAAACCCGTATTCACTCATAAAACGACCCACCTTAGAGGTGTAAGTCTCGAAGGGCTCCATGCCCCACCATACACCCCAATAATGAGAATCGAAATGTGTTAAACTTTCGGAATGGCCCCAACCAATGGCCGGAGATGAACTGTGATAGGGAAACCCAGGCAACAAACGAGTGCAAACTTCAGGTACCAACTTATGAAACAGCTTCCGGTAATTCTGATAAATTTCTGACGAATCCTGGAACGAATACCCGAATTGCTTTTGCCATCCCCAATTGTGCCAACCTTCATCTGATTCATTGTTGCCACAAATCAATGCTAAAGAAGGATGTGTGCTTAAGCGTTTTAACTGGTCGTTCAACTCTTCTTCAACTGAATGTAAAAAGGCCGTATCTCCGGGATACATGGCACAGGCAAAGGCTAGATCCTGCCAAACCAAAATACCGTGGTAATCACAAGCCTTATAGAACTCTTCACTTGCGTATACTCCGCCTCCCCATACTCTGAGCATGTTCATGCCCGCGGTTTTCGCCTTTTCTACAAGCGATTCATCATTAATGGCGCTGTTATTAATTGGACCCGAAGGAACAACATTCGCCCCTTTGATAAATACCGGACGGTTATTGAGTTTGAAATAAAAACTATTGCCAATGTCATCGGCCTCTCTTACCAACTCAATCTTTCTTAAACCGATGTGCATTTGCAAACTGTCAATTTTTTCGTCCTCTGCATAAAGAAAGAGTTTTACATCATACAGCCAAGGTTGCCCCATACCCCTGCACCACCACAATTTCGGATTATCTATATTAATAGAAATGGTAGTGTGATCTTTTCCTATACCTTGGTTTCGCAGGCGGTGCCATTTTTCGCTCTTCACGCCATTGATTTCTGACCTCACACGTAATTTATCATCCAACAAGCGGGTATATTCTATATCAATAGCCAGTTGAGCATTGTGTTCGTTGTATGACACCAGTGTATATTGCATGCCATGCAAGCAAGCCTTCGAATAAAAATGCAAACGAACAGGTTTCCAAATCCCGCAGGTCAGCATTCTTGGGGCAAAGTCCCAGCCATACTGAAATTGCGCTTTTCGGGTAAATACCCGTTCACCTTCCGGCAAGGTATAAGTCAAACCTGCTGCCATTTCTTTCTCCCACTTAACACCAGGGAAAAAGCGAATGAGCAATTCATTTGTTCCAGATTTTAAGGCCTGCTTTAACTCCACCACCCATTGCCTAAACATGTTATCAGCCCTGCACACCAACACAGAATTCACATAAACCGCTGCATAGGTGTCAAGACCCTCCAACTCCAAATCAATTCTGTCATTTTTCAACTCGGTTTCGCTAATTTCAAATTGGGTTTTGTATTCCCAGGTTGTATGCTCAATCCAGTTCAAATGGCGGAGGTTATCAGAAAAATACGGTTCAGGAATGCTTCCGTTAATCAATAAATCGTTGTAGACATTTCCGGGTACCTGAGCTTTCTTCCAGGTATCAGATGAATCCGGTCGAAATTCCCAGTTTGAAGTTAACAAGCGCTGTTGGTGCTGAGCCCGGCCAGTGAAACTGAATACAAGTTGTAGAAGTAAAACTATGCAAAAGGTTCTCACGAATTGTGTAAAATATTTGCCATACGTTCAATTTCGAGGGTGCTGGCAGTTTCCGATTCATCCACAATTGCTGCTGAGTGAAATTCCCGGCAAGTTGTTTCCTGTAGTATCTCCTCTATGTTTTCTGACCGCAATCCACCTCCTGGCATGATCACAATTTTTGATCCGAACCGTTTTTGCCATGCTAACAGCTTGTTTTTGCCTTCTGTGGCGTTTGTTTTGGCACCTGAAGTTAAAACGCGGCGAAAACCGAGTTCTATGAGAGTTTCCAGCTGACGTTCAGGTTCTCTGCATTGATCGATCGCCCTGTGAAAACAGAAATTGAGGGGTTCACCTAAACGCAACACTTCCTCACACAATGCTTTATCTACATCCCCATCTTTAGTTATGGCGCCAAATACCAAACCATCTACTTTGATTCGTTTGCAAAATTCAATTTGTGCTTTTAAAGATTCAAATTCCGGCCTTGTATAAATGAAATTTCCGGGTCTTGGTCTGAGCATCACAACCAGCGGAAGACGAATTGTTTTTCTTACGGCTTCTATCATGGTAAAAGCAGGACTAAGTCCTCCTTCCTTGTAATTGATGCATAATTCAACGCGATCGGCACCTGCGGCTTGTGCAATAGCAGCAGACCTCTCATTAAAACAAGCAATTTCAAGGAGTCTGGGCATTTTTTTACATCAAACTTTTTGAATCGATCAACTGATTGGAAATAACCGGAGAATACACGGCAAAATTGAACCCCTTCTGCAGGCTATACGCACCAAATTCTCCTTTTTTGTTAATCGCTAAAAAACCAATTTGCAAATCCTTTGTCTCTTTGTTTCGCCACTTTGCTGAAACTAAAATTCGTTCTACTGCTTTTTTACAAGCCGTTTCAGGAGAATAACCCTGACGCATCAATTCAACCACCGTATGGCTTCCAGCAATGCGGATCACCTCTTCGCCGTGCCCGGTGGCTGTTGCCGCTCCAATTTCATTGTCAACAAACAATCCTGCGCCAATAATTGGCGAATCACCTACCCTGCCATGCATTTTAAAAGCCATCCCGCTGGTTGTGCAGGCACCTGAAAGATTTCCGTTACTGTCTAAAGCGATCATGCCTATGGTATCGTGGTTCTCGATATTGGCTTTTGGTTGGTATTCTGAGGTTTTGAGCCACTCCTTCCACTCTTTTTCAGATTCGGGCGTGAGCAGATTTTCTTTTTTGAAGCCCTGAGATAAGGCAAAATCCAAGGCGCCCGCTCCAACCAACATAACGTGAGGTGTTTTTTCCATTACTGCTCTTGCTACCGAAATAGGGTGAACGATGTGTTCAAGTGCTGCAACTGAACCAATGTTCATTTTATCATCCATGATACAACTGTCTAATGTTACTCTGCCTTCGCGATCAGGCCGACCTCCGAGGCCTACACTTCTTTCTTTGGGATCGCCTTCGGGTACTTTTACTCCTGCTTCTACGGCATCCAGCGCTTTGCCCCCGCTGTTCAGCACCTTCCATGCTTCTGCATTGGCTTCAATACCAAATCGCCAGGTAGATACAACAAGTGGGACCTGGTTTTTGCCTGAGGCAACGGCTAATTTTTCAAGCGCTTTACCCTTATCCACGGCAAACAAAGAGGCTCCCAACGCGGATAACTGAATGAATTTTCTTCTTGACGTCATGCTTATTGTTCTAAAAAATGTTTGGCGTAATTCAGGTTTAACTTATCCAGCATGTGTTGGTGAGCTTTTAGCCGCTGAATAAATTGTTTACGATTTTTGGTTTGAGGAAAACTCCACAACACTTCCGAAAGCGCGCACATTCTGGGAAGTGCCATGTATTCAACCTGTTCAGGTGTAAGGATGTATTCAGTCCACACATTGGCTTGTGCACCCATGATATACTTTTGCTGATCCAAATTCAGTGCTTGGGGTGTGGGATCAAAAGCGTAAACCGAATCCAGAGGATTGTAGCCCCCAATAGCCAAAGGTTCTTTCTGAATGGGTTGGTTTTGGTAGTGGTCGAAATAGCAAGGTTGGCCTGGGCTCATCACCACCATGTGTTTAGCTCGGGCCGCCGCAATACCTCCTTCTGTACCACGCCAACTCATAACTGCAGCACCGGGAGGCAAACCGCCTTCCAATATTTCATCCCAGCCAATGATTTGTTTGCCTTTTGCATTAAGGTACTTGCTAATGCGGGTGATAAAATAACTTTGAAGTTCATGTTCATCTTTAAGGTTATTTTCCCTGATGCGCTTTTGGCATTGCTGGCAATGTTTCCAGTTTTCCTTTGGGCATTCGTCGCCACCAATATGAATGAACGTTCCCGGAAACAAAGCGATTACCTCATCCAGTACATCTTGTAAAAAAGTAAACACCGAATCTTTGCTGCAATACACATCATTAAATACCCCCCAGGCTTTTTCCACCTCGATTTGTTTTCCGGTACAAGATAAAAACGGATAAGCTGCAATTGCTGCCACCGAGTGGCCGGGCATTTCAATTTCAGGAACTACAGTAATGTGTCTTTGATTGGCATATGACACCACCTCACGAATTTCTTCCTGTGAGTAATACCCCCCGTACCTTAAGGTGTCGAACTTGTGATCAGAATACGGTCCAATCATGCTGCCTTTTCTCCAGGCACCTACTCCGGTTAACCTGGGGTATTTTTTTATTTCGATGCGCCAACCCTGATCATCGGTTAAATGCCAATGAAAAGTGTTCAATTTATAGGTCGCCAACACATCGATGTATTTTTTTATAAAAGCCACAGGAAAAAAATGACGCGACACATCCAAATGCATACCTCTCCATTTGTATCGCGGCTCATCTTTAATACGGATGCAGGGAAGTGCAAATTGCTGAGTTTGACTTTTCGATGCATAGATGTATTGCATCAACGATTGCATTCCGTAAAAAAAACCTGCTCCACCTTTTTTGGCTTGTATTTCAATGCCATCAGGAAGTATCGAAAGATAATAGGCTTCAGGGCCCATACTTGAATCAGTTGCAGCGGTGAAACGAATACACTTGTTGCTTTGGTTTGATACTATTTTAGGTTGAAGTTGGAAATGGTTACTCAGGGCCTGCGCAAAATACGCCAATTCGGTTTGAGGTACCGCAGTTCCTGCATATAGCGCAGTAGATTCAGAAAGCACAAAAACTCCCTCAGATGCCACTGAATTCCTCACTTGAGGTATGATGCCGGTGTTGGGCAATTTTTGTTGTGCATGATACCCATTGAAGTGAATTAGCGCAACAAACAACACCACATTTTTTGTTGCCTTTAACAACTCATGTAAGGTGATGATTCGCCAACCCAGAAATACTCTTATATATTGGTTAAACATCTGCTTATTCATGGGTTTGGCTTTAATGTTGTGTTTGGTTCTGTTCCAACTGCACGCCTTGCTTTTTTAAGATTCCGGTAGCTTTCCAACCATAGTAAGCCAGATAAAGAAAACAAAGCACTCCTACCAGATAACTTGCCCGAATTCCGAGTAAGGATGGATCTGACAACCAACCCTGAAACCAGGACACCAAGCCTCCACCCATTATCATCATTATCAGGTAACTCGAAGCCTGATTGGTGAATTTACCCAAACCTGAAATAGCCAGGGTAAAAATACAGGGCCATAGTGTAGAGCAAAACAATCCCACGCTGATAAATGCATAAACACTTATCAATCCTGTACTCAACATACCAATTAGCAAAGCCGCAATTCCACAAATAGAAAAAATGATGAGTTGTTTTCCGGGGTGACCTTTGGACAGTAATTCAGCTCCAATAAGGAACAGAATCACAAACGCGTAGGGATAAAACACCGTTAAATCAGAACCTGCAATGGCGTTCACCAGAAGAAAAACCGCAAATGCCAAATAAGGCATAATAAAACGAAACATACTTTTTATTTTACCCTGAACATCGAAAGCACCGGCAGATGAAGTCCAGCGCCCAATCATTAAGCTGGCCCAAAAAAGGGAAATATATGGTGCTGCTTGCGCCGTTTCAATACCTGAATGTTGCCGCATTAGTTCAGGTAAATTGGAGGCCGTTGAAACCTCAACCCCAACATACAAAAAAATGGCAATCATGCCTAAAACCAGTTGAGGAAACTGAAGTGCTCCAAACTGATTCGTTTCTTTATCGCTTTCTGTGGCGTTTTCAATGCGGTTGGGAAGCGAAGATAATTTAAATACAACAGCTACTAATAAGAAAGCGACACCAAGAATGAGGTAAGGTGTTTTCACAGATTCTACACTTTCGAGCTTAACCCCATGAGCAAAACTCCCAAAAATAGCAAAGCCCACCACCAAAGGGCCAATGGTTGTGCCTATGTTATTAATTCCGCCGGCCAAACTCAAACGCTGAGAGGCCCTGGAAGGATCGCCCATCACAATAGCGAGCGGATTGGCCGCGGTTTGTTGCAGCGAAAATCCCAGTGCAACAATAAACAAACCGCTGATCATCCAACCAAAAGAAACATACGCAGCAGCCGGAATAAATAAAAGTGTTCCTGCGGCTGAAACACAGAGACCAAGCGAAATGCCATTTTTGTAGCCAATGGTGTTGAGGATATCGCCCCCGAACCAGCGCGACAAAAGCAAATACAAAACAGAGCCAACGGTATATGCCACATAAAAGGCTACTGAAATCAACTGGCTTTGCCATTGCTCCATTTGTAGTTTTTCCTTAAACACAGGAATTAAAATATCATTACTGGCAGCAACAAAGCCCCAGAAAAAAAACACAGAAATGAGTGTTACGAAAGCGCTACGGTTGTTTTGCATATATTTTCCGAATGTATTGCAATTCCCTCAAAAAAACCAAGCTTTCTGTACCGCATCGCCGGCTTGTTTATAATTATGTAATTTCGCCCTTACTATGAGCACCATACACGTTTTATCACCCAAAAATTTTAAGGATTACGAACTGATCGATTGCGGGGACTTTGAAAAACTGGAACGTTTCGGAAAATACGTCACGATTCGTCCTGAACCACAAGCCATATGGCCAAAAGTGTTCAACACTAAGGATTGGGAGAAAGAAGCACATGTTAAGTTCATTGCCAAAAGTTCGAGTAGCGGAGAATGGAAGAAATTAAAAACAATGCCCGACCAGTGGGAGATAGTTTATAACACACAGTTGGCAGGAGGAAGTAAACAGGCCGAATTGAAATTCAGGTTAGGGCTCACCGCCTTTAAACATGTTGGTGTATTTCCTGAACAAGCCAGTAATTGGGATAAAATTTATTCGTTTCTCTACCCTCTTGAAAAACCAAAATTTTTAAACCTGTTTGCTTATACCGGAGGTGCCTCATTAGCAGCCAGAGCAGCCGGAGCTGATGTAACGCATGTTGACAGTATTAAACAAGTACTCACCTGGGCTAACGAAAATATGCAGAAATCGGGTTTGGACAACATCCGCTGGATGCTGGATGATGCTTTGAAATTTGTAAAAAAGGAACAACGCAGAGGCAATCACTACCAGGGCATCATTCTTGATCCCCCTTCCTATGGCCATGGTCCGGCCGGTGAAAAATGGAAACTGGATGAAAACATTGCCGACATGATGCAAAGTGTGTTGCAGATTCTGGATCCTGAAAAACACTTATTGATTCTGAATGCTTACTCATTAGGATTTTCGGCTCTTGTACCTGAGAACCTGCTTCAAGCTTATGCTAAAAAACACCAGTCGGTTTTAGAAGTTGGTGAATTGTGTTTGCCATCCAAAAGTGGCATGCGCTTGCCACTTGGGGTTTGGGGGAGTTTGAGAAAAATATGATCTCCATCAAACTACACGTACTTTTTTGTTATATTTAATCTAAATTTTTTATCATGAAAACACTCCAACTGATTACCCTGATATGTTTTGTGGCTGGTTGTTCGACGCTTGATGCTCAAACGCAATTCACCGGCAAACCAATGTACCAGATTACCACCACGCGTGGAGGAAATCCTTTGGGTAGTTTCACAGTAGAATTGTTTCCCAACATTGCACCCAAACATGTCAGGAATTTTGATTCGTTGGTAAGTCAGCATTTTTATGACAGCACGGCTTTTCACCGCTGTATCCCCGGCTTTATGATACAAGGCGGAGACCCGAACTCCCGCAGCGGCCCAATTAGCACCTGGGGTTACGGCCAAGCCAGTCAACCTACTGTACCCGCTGAGTTTAGTGTTGCCCGACACCTGCGCGGCATCTTATCCGCTGCCCGTAAGCCCAACCCGCTTATCAACAGTGCTACTTCGCAATTTTTTATCTGTGTAGCCACAGCTTCTAATCTGGATGGGCAGTATTCTGTTTATGGCAGAGTGACGAAAGGAATGAATTACGTTGATACCATTGTACTCACTCCCAAAATGACCAACCCCGGCTACACCAATATGCCGCTGCAAAAGATCGAAATGTTCATTAATTACATCGGGTCCAACGATACGGTTCCTAACGCACCAACGTTAAGTGCTCCTGCCAATCATACGGTAGGTATAGATTCGGCAATTAACCTTCAACTGAAATGGAATGCTGTAAGCGACGCCATCATCTACCAGATTCACCTCTCAACAGACTCAACTTTTGTTAACGATACCGTTTTGTATTCCAACAGTGCCCTGCTAATCGCCTACAAAAACGGTTTTAAGGGCAACACCCGTTATTTCTGGCGAGTAAGGGCCAACAATGGCGGACACTACAGTCCTTGGTCCGACACCTGGGATTTTCATACCAAAGGCGAAACCACCGGGCTTCCACAGTACAGCCTGAGCTCAACGGCAATACAGGTTTTCCCCAATCCCGGAAATTCAGTGTTCTTGCTTAAAAATCTTAAACCCGAAAGCCAGATCGAAGTGTTTGATATTCGTGGCCGCACTATCCTTTCCCAAAACAATAAAACCTCGAGTCAGGAGCTCGACTTAACCGGGAAGGACAAAGGTGTTTATACCATACGTATCACCGATAAAAACGGCAATAGTTCCAGTATTAAACTTATTCTTCAATAAACATAAGAACTGTTCTTCTGTTAGTTTGCGTGTTTAACCACCTGATGTATTCTATATTCAATTTGCCCAAACCTTGCCCAACATTTTTGAATAAAAAGCCGGTAGATTTGGCGCTGTTGTTGCTGGTTTTTCTTATTAACTGCCCCCTTTTTGCTTTATCTGCAAAAACGCAACTTGACTCAGCGGAAGCCTACAGCCTCAACAAACAGTACAACAAAGCCATTGAATGTTCCCGACAATTCCTAATGGAAAACCCCTTGGGAAAACACCCGAGGGTACATTTTGATCTCGCGCGGTACTATTCACTTAAGGGTAATACAGCACAAAGTGTTCTTGAACTACAAAATGCCTTTAAAGATGGATTTTCAGAATATTCAGTCTTATTGAACCATCCTGACCTCGATCAGCTAAGGCAATCTGGCTATTGGACTTACCTGCTCACTGAATTTCAAAACACCTATCACAACAACGCCTATTTCTATTGGGGCATCTACGCCGGCATTTTGTTTATCATTTTGGTGTACAACCTGATGTTGTATGTATCAACCAAAGATTTCACTTTTGTTTACAGCGCTTTGCTCCTGCTCTTTTCCTGGCACTACGAAATGTTTCGAAACGAGGAATTTGGTTTGTTTATGTTCAGCAATTTAACCGGCTGGAGCTACTGTAGTGCTTTAGTGAATCCTGTGAATTTTTTCATTAGCCTTGCCGCATTAAGTCTAACGTTTTATCTGCAATCTCTCCTGCGCTTACGCGAACTTTTGCCGGTAATGCATAAACTTCTGAACAGTTTAGCCATCGTATTTGCAGTTTTTGCCCTATTGGCCGGCTTTAGCAAAATTGAAGCCAATGCCCTAATCTTTCTTACCATTTCTCTAACACTGCTCTTTTATTTTGTGGTTGGTATTGTAAGCTGGAGCAAGGGTTATCGGCCGGCGCGATTTTTTGTGATCGCCGATATTGTTTTTATCCTCTGCGTACTCTCCATCTTATTCAATTATTTTGGAATTGTTGACTCAGTGTTGGAGGTTGGTCAATTCAAAGCCCGTCACATTGGATTGATTACTTTTTTCGGTCTCATCACATTAGCCACCGGCGACAAGATCATTACGCTGCAAAAAGAAAAAGAACTGGCCCAGGAAAAAGCGCTTGAAGTTTTGGAACAAAAAGTAAAGGAGCGCACGACTGAGGTAGTGCAACAAAAACTATTGGTTGAAGAAAAACAAAAAGAAATACTGGAAAGTATTTCCTATGCTAAACGTTTACAGGAAGCTATTCTGCCGCCAGAAGAATTTATTTCGAAAGAAATTCCCGATAATTTTATTTTATACATGCCTAAGGACCTGGTTGCCGGGGATTTTTATTGGGCTGAAAAACTAAACGAAGTGTTTTTGATTGCCGCAGCTGACAGCACCGGACATGGTGTTCCCGGAGCCATGGTATCGGTTGTGTGCTCCAACGCCTTAAACCGGGCTGTTAAAGAATTTAAACTCAGTGAGCCGGGAAAAATACTGGATAAAACGCGTGAACTTGTAGTTGAAACTTTTGTCCGCACCGATTCATCAGGCGAAAAAAGTTACCGCGAAGTAAAAGATGGCATGGATGTTTCCTTGCTTGCCATTGACCAAAAAAACAAACAGGTATTTTGGAGTGGAGCCAACAACCCTTTGTGGTACCTGGATGAAATGGGCGTTTTGCAAGAGATTAAGGCTGACAAACAAGCTATTGGAAAAACCGACCAAACCAAGAACTTTACAACTCACCAACTACCCTACGCAAAAGGAAGTGTTTTTTATCTTTTCACTGATGGATTTGCCGATCAGTTCGGTGGACCCAAAGGAAAAAAGTTCAAATACAAACCCCTATTCGATCTGCTTCAGAATATCAGCCAAACCCCTCTTGCAGCGCAATCTGAGCGCATTGTAGCGGAGTTTTTTAATTGGAAAGGTGAGCTTGAGCAGGTAGATGATGTGTGTATAATTGGAATCAAACTACCTTAACCGTATTCGCATGAATATTGAAACACTTAAATATCCTATTGGACCCTTCAAAAAACCCGACTCGTTTAACCAGCAGCAAATACAAACATACATTCAAACCATACGTGACTTTCCCCAATGGTTAGAAAAGGAAGTGCATTTTTTATCCGATGAGCAACTCGATACTCCCTACCGTACCGATGGCTGGACCATCAGGCAGGTAGTGCATCACTGTGCCGATTCGCACATGAATGCCTTTATTAGGTTTAAACTTACACTCACAGAAGAACAACCCACTATTCGTCCCTATCTCGAAGCCGAATGGGCAAAACTTGCTGATAGTCGATTGCCTGTTGCACCTTCATTAAAAATCCTTGAGGGTGTACATGAACGGATGCACGAACTTTGGATACACCTGAAGGAAAAGGATTTACAAAAACGATACGTGCACCCTCAATATCTCACTGAATATACTCTGGCTGAAGCCATGGCTTTATATGCCTGGCATTCCCGTCACCATTTGGCACACATCACCGTTTTGAAAAAACAAAAAGCTTGGTAAACCACAAGTGGAAGCACTATGCAAAACGGTCTTTTTCAGAAGGACAAAGTTAATCTACTCCCCACCTTGGGGGAAGCCTATTATACTGCTCAGTTTTTAACTCAGCAATCTAGCCTTGCTTACTTCTCACTTTTAAAATCGCAGATCCTATGGGAACAAGAGCAAATCACAATTGCAGGTAAAACTTTAGTTCTAACCAGAATGGTTGCCTGGTACGGCGATCAACCATTTTCCTACACCTATTCAGGCTCTACAAAAATCGCACACATCTGGACCAAGGAATTGCAACACTTGAAACACTTGGTTGAAACCGCTTGCCAGGAAAAGTACAATGCCTGTTTGTTAAATTTTTATCCCGATGGTGAAAGTGGTATGGGTTGGCATAGCGATAATGAAAATTCCATAGAGCCAGATTCAAGTATCGCATCTTTAAGTATAGGCGCGGCAAGAAAATTTTCGTTCAAACAAAAATCAGGTAACAAAACGCTTTCCCTGGTACTTGAAAACGGCAGTTTGCTGGAAATGAGAGGAACCACTCAAAGCCATTGGTTGCATAGTTTGCCCAAATCGAAAAAAATTCGTGAACCTAGGATAAACCTCACATTTCGTAAAATGAGAAGTGGACATGTTTGATTATGGCGTTTTTACTAACCTGTTCACCCGAAATACCAGGTAAAGACACCAAAGCATAAAACCCAGCATGATGTAACCCAAAACATCAAAATTTTCAAGTGGGGTGGATTTACCATTCTGTTTCACAATAAAGCCGGCAAATATGGCCGCCAGTCCACCCGCCATTTGCTGCAACGAAGAACTAATACTCATGTAAGCTCCCCTGTCTGCTGCTTCAGGTATAGCCGAATTGAGTGCTGTTGCAGGCACCATGCGACTCATGATGCCCATAAACAAAACCATATTAATAAGAATCACCACCCACATGGGAACCGGTGTAAGATTGGTATAAATCACAATCATTACCGATGCAATTAAGGTACCAATGGTAAACAATAACATCTTGCTGAATCGGTCACTCAATTTGCCAATTACAGGCATGATAATTATGGAAGAAAGTCCGGTAAAAAGAAAAACAAGGGGCAATGAGCTTTGTGATATACCTACATTGTTCACAATAAAAGCCGATGTAAAAGGCATGATCATAAATCCACCCATCGAAAGTACTGCTGTAGCAATAAACCCAATTCTGTAGTTTCTTTTTTTAAGCGTATGTATCAAATGGGTAAACGCGCTTTTATCTGTTTGTATTTTTAGGTGTTCGTTAAGTGGTTGTAATTTCCAGAGCACTGCCATTCCAATCAGCAAGGCCAATCCCACTATCATAAAAAATGCCGCATTCCAGCTAAAGGTATCTGCGAGCCAAAGACCAATTGGCACACCAAGAATCTGACTGGCTGCAAAGGCCATTTGCACAAATCCCAAAACACGTCCTCTTTGTTGCAAAGTAAAAATATCGGTAATAATTGCCATGCCAACAGCGCTGATTACACCGCCAAATATGCCGGTAACAATACGGGCAATAAACAAATGCTCATATGAATCTGAAAGACCGCAAAACAAGGTGCCAATTACAAATCCTGCATAAAAAAACAACAACATGTTTTTTCTGTCGAATTTATCGGCGAATCCTGCGGCCAGAATACCGGATATTCCGGCGCTGATCGCATAGGCAGAGACTACTGACCCAAAGCGCGATGGACTCAAATCGAGTGTTTTCATCAGAATATCGCCTAGTGGGGATAAAATCATAAAATCCAGTACCACCGTAAATTGCAGCAGGGCCAAAATTACTACCACAAACACCTGATAAGAAGTGAAGGGTTTTAACAAAGGGGTTTCCTTCTCTGAAGTGTTCGCCTTGTTGGCATTGGATTCGGAAAGGTTGTGGGTAGATGCCATGATTCAAAAAGCTTAAAAGTAATCAATTCCCCGAAAAGGCTATGGTTGTTTAGACTTGATACGCATTACAGCAAAGCAGGAGCATTCAACCAGGTATTCCACAAAAATAATTACATTAGTGCTGAACAATAATTCTATTAACCGATTTTGCCATGCGAAAACACCTAACACCAAAAAAAATAGGGCTTGCCATTTTGTTTCTTTTCCTGGCTATACAGTTGTTTCGGATAGATAAACAAAATCCTCCGGTATCAGCCGATAAGGATTTTCTGGTTTTAAATACCGCATCACCTGAAGTTCAAAGCATTATTCAAGCCTCTTGCTACGACTGTCACAGCAACACATCTGTATACCCATGGTACACCAATGTGGCGCCGGTATCCTGGTGGATAAAACACCACATCAACGAAGGTAGAGAACACCTGAATTTTTCGGATTGGGGCAATTACAGCGCCAAAAAAGCTGATCATAAACTGGAAGAGTGCGTTGAAATGATACAGGAAGGTGAAATGCCCATGAATTCTTATACGCTCATTCACCGTGAAACCAAACTCAGTGATGAACAAAAATTAATGCTGGTAAATTGGTTCAGTTCGTTAAGAAAACCTGAGACTGAAAAATCAGAGGAACACGAAAGCGAATGAAATTTAAGCAAATGATACTTGCTTCAATAATTTGCAAACTAATTGCAACAAGTTTACCAGGGCCTAATCAAATTTTCTAAAACAACGTTTGCTCGGCGTAATTATCGCCTCCTGCCTTGCGGCCTGTTACGGTCGCCCTTACCTGCTGCTCCAGGTCTTCTGAACGGCTTTTTACCACCGAATTCCTTTTTCTGTGCATGAGGTTCATAAGGCGGAACAGGACCTAAGTCCTCTGGCACCTGCATCTTTTTAACCTCCATGCCCATCAGATCTTCTATTCTTGCAAATTTTTTCTGATCAGCAGGATTAATAAATGTTATCGCTGTTCCTGTTCTCGATGCTCTTGCAGTACGCCCAATGCGGTGAATGTAATCTTCCGGATCAGGCGGGGCATCGTAGTTCAACACCAAACTCACACCTTCTACATCAATGCCTCTTGAAAGAATATCGGTTCCAATTAATATACGCAAAGTACGGGACTTAAATCCTCGCATGATAGATTCCCGTTCCGCCTGCTCCAAATCAGAATGAAAGGCGCGCATGGAATTCTCGGTTCTGCGCAGGGTTTTTTCGAGTTGTTTTACGCCGTCTTTTCTTGAACAAAAAATAATTACCGATTGGAAATCCTGATTTTCAAGTATCTTTTGCAGTAAGGGTAATTTTTGGTTTTCATGCAACACATACGCCTGCTGTTCTACGGCTTCAGCCGGCTTACTGATAGCGATATTTACCTGAACAGGGTCATTGGTAATTTTCTGTGCCAAGGCTCTGATCTTAGGCGGCATGGTGGCCGAAAACATAACCGTTTGCCGCTTTTTTGGCAGGTAGTTGATGATAGTATTGATGTCATCCATAAAACCCATGTCGAGCATTCGATCGGCTTCATCGAGTACCAGGTGCTGAAGATGATCGAAATTGATGGAGCCGCCTTGCAATAGTGCAATTAATCGACCGGGTGTGGCACATACAATATCAGCCCCTTCCCTCAAAGCGTGTTTTTGTTTCTCCCAGGTGATACCATCGTTGCCGCCATAAATTGCAATAGAGCCAACTGAACAGAAATATCCCAAACCATCCACTTGTTGATCAATTTGTAAAACCAATTCGCGAGTTGGTGCAATAATCAGTGTATTCAAGTGTCTGGTGGGAGCTTTTAAAATATGCTCCATGATGGGAAGTAAAAAGGCCGCTGTTTTACCTGTACCTGTTTGAGCGCAGGCAATCAGGTCGCGACCCTCCAGAATAACAGGTATGGCCTGTTGTTGTATGGGTGTTGGTTTTTTAAACCCCATGCTGAACAAGCCCTCCTGAAGTTGCTCATTGAACTTAAACGTTTCAAAAGTGATTTCCGATTGCTCGGCTAATACCGAAGGGGTGTTAGGTGCATTCGTATGGTTCTGTTCATTATTATTTTGCATAACCTGTTGCCCTCACTTCACGGATCACGGTAACCTTCACCTGACCAGGATAGGTCATTTCTGTTTGTATACGTTGAGAAATGTCGAAGGCCAGCTCCTCCGCCCTTTTGTCGCTGACTTTGTCGCTTGCAACAATTACACGCACTTCTCTTCCGGCCTGTATTGCATAGGTTTTGTCCACTCCATCATAGCTGAGCGCAAGGGCTTCAAGATCCTTTAACCGTTTCATGTATTGTTCAGCCACTTCGCGACGGGCTCCTGGGCGGGCTCCACTAATCGCATCGCACACCTGAATAATTGGAGAATACAACGTGGTCATTTCAATCTCGTCGTGGTGGGCACCAATGGCATTACACACTTCCGGTTTTTCTTTGTATTGCTCCGCCAGTTTCATGCCTAACAAAGCATGCGGTAGTTCAGGTTCATTATCGGGTACTTTTCCAATGTCGTGCAATAAACCGGCTCTGCGCGCGATTTTTGGATTCAACCCCATTTCACTGGCCATGATGCCGCAAAGATTGGCCACCTCGCGACTGTGTTGTAATAAATTCTGACCATAAGAAGAACGGTACTTCATACGCCCTACCATACGAATCAGCTCTGGATGAAGACCATGAATACCCAGGTCAATACAGGTACGTTTTCCGGTTTCAATGATCTCTTCTTCCAGCATTTTTTTTGTCTTCTCAACCACTTCCTCAATGCGAGCCGGATGGATACGACCGTCGGTGACCAATTGATGAAGGGCCAAACGGCAAATTTCTCTTCGGATGGAATCAAAACAACTCAAGGTAATGGCATCCGGTGTGTCATCCACAATAATTTCAACACCAGTAGCCGCTTCGAGTGCCCTGATGTTCCTTCCTTCACGCCCAATGATACGCCCTTTGGTTTCATCCCCCTCAATGTGAAACACAGAAATCGAATTCTCAATGGCCGTTTCGGTGGCTACTCTTTGGATGCTTTGAAGAACAATCTTTTTTGCCTCTTTGTTGGCCGTGAGTTTGGCTTCCTCCATAATGTCCTTAATGTACACCATAGCCTGGGTTTTGGCTTCTGCCTTAACAGATTCAACCAATTGCGCTTTTGCGTCTTCTGCTTTTAAACCGCTGATCTTTTCAAGCATATCCACCTGTTTGCGGTGCCCTTTTTCCACTTCTTCCAAACGGTTTTTGTATAGTTCGATTTGCTGAGAGGCCTGGGTTTTGAGATTCTCCAGCTCCTTTTCCTTACGGTTCATATCCTCAATACGTTTATTCAGATCGGCGTCCTTTTGTTTGATTTTATTTTCCGTTTGGTGGATGTGGTTGTTTCTTTCCTGAATTTGTTTGTCGTGCTCTGACTTTAATTGAAGGAATTTTTCTTTGGCCTGTAAAATCTTTTCCTGCTTAATGGATTCGGCTTTAACTTCCGCTTCCTTAATCATGTTCTGCTTTTCTTTGGCTGCACTTGCGTTGAGTTTGCTGCCGGCAATCAAAAAACCGGCCACCACTCCTAAAATGAGTGCCCCGGCAATAAAGATGATGCTTAGTATGTCCATATTCAAAATTTTTGGGTTGGCTTTCGGCCTAGAACCCGATTAATAAAAAACGCACAAACCTGAGCTTGTGCTCAACATTTGTGCGTAAAACCGGCAAACCGAGGGGCTATTATTCGCTGATGTTTTTCACCTGCTTAAGGTGATCTTTCAACATGTCCTCTACGTCTGCAAAAAGTTGTTTTAAATGACTTAATTCTCTCTCTGCACTGCTGGCCTGCTTATTTAACTGGGCTACTAGTTGCAGCATCACCATTCCAAGCAGGTCCTTTTTATCTTTTATCGCGTATTTGTTTTCAAATTCTGCGATTTTGTCATTTATCAATTCAACAGCCTCCTTAATGTGCTTTTCTTCACCCGAGTCTACTTTTAACGGGTATACACTACCCGCAATTTCAACTTTTATATGAACATCGCTCATTTACAGAGGGCGAAAAATTAAGCACTTAATAACGCTATACACTTGTCAATTTCACGCACCAAGTTGTTTATTTGCACCTTCATTCCCGAAACGTCCTCATTTCGGGATGAATTCCCTGCTAAAATAACATTCTTCCTGTGATTATTCAAATCATTAACATCAATGTTCTCATTATCAACCTGTTGGGAAATAGAACCAATTGCGTCATTCATTTTAAGTAATTGTGCAGCCATCTGTTCCTTTTCGTCAAGCAAGGCCAGTCGTTGATCATTCAGCAGATCGATTTGTTTGAACAAACGATCAACAAACGCGTCGTGCTCAGCCTGAATTTGCGCTGTAGTTGAATTTTGTACTTCTCCCTGCAAGGTTTCAGCATTTGTCCTGGCTTCAGCAAGTTTAGACTCTAAGTCAGCAACCATGTATTTAAGTTCAGTGATTTGTGATAATAATGTTTGATTTTCTGACTGTAGTATGGTGCTGTTTTGCTGCAATTTATCGTTGAGTACCTGATTCTCCAAACGCAGTTCCTGATGCTCTGAAATCATGCGGCTGAGATTTTCCTGAAGTGATTCGATTTCTGCCTGTTTAAGAGTAAGGCTGTCTTTAAAGTCTTCAGATTTAGCCAGACTTTGTAAACGCAACTGTTCTGCCTCGTCTTTTACCAATCCCAACTCATTTTCAAGCGCTTCCTGCTTGGATGCACTTTGTTCAATCTCAACTATAAGATTGGTATTTTCTGATAGGAGTTTTTGGTATTCAAGATCGCGTGAGTTCAATTCATCCTGTATGCTAAGTTGAAACTCGGTTTTGAAAGTTTCAAAATGGCTTTCCGAATCGTTATGAAGGGCTTCCAATTCACTGATGCGTAATTGAAGGGTAGTTAGTTCGTTGTTCTTTGCTTCAATTCTGTTTTCAGCCTCTGCCAATTGGTTAGTGGCATCCTGGAAAACAAGCCCCATGTTCGTCACTTCCAGATTCAAGCGCTCAATTTGCGCGTTCATTTCAACCACTTTGTCGCTGTCAGATAAGCTTGAGTTTTGTCTGAAAATCTCAAAGTCCGATTTTAACTCAGCATACCGCCCGGCTTCATTTACCAACTCTTCTTTCAAGTTATTCAACTCCAATGACAAGTTGTGTATTTCGATGGTTTTTGATTGGTTAAGCTGTTCGCTTGCTTCGAGACTTTCAACAGTGTTTTTAAGTTCAAGTTGTAAATGCTGGAGCTCTTCATTTAATTTTGTATTCTGCGCATTTGAGTGAATGAGCATGTTGGATAATTTCTCCTCATAAGCCTTCACTACCTCCGACATCTTTGATTCGAGCAATGCTTGTGCATTTATTTGAAGCTCATTGTTTTCTTCACGCAACAAATTGATTTGAGACTCAAATCCCGCTTGTTTATCAGCCAAACGTTCGGTCCAAATAGTTTCCAGTTCGTTTACTTCATTTGTATGACGATTACCGATAGCGTTTAACTGTTGTTCACTTTCGGTATTCAATTGTGCCAGTTGTTCTGCGTATTCCTTTCTGAGCTGTTCTATTTGTTCTTCGTAGCCGGTTCTGAGTTCATGTAAACCCGATTCTTTGCTGGCCAAAAGACTTTGTTCTCTTTCGAACCAGGTGGCACTTAATTCGGAAATACGATTTTCAAATTCATCGCGAATCCCGGTTTCGCGGTAGTGAGCGGTACTTTTTAATTCCTCTATCTGCTTTTCATAGTTGGCGCTGATAGCTGCGCTTTCCAAAGCCGCGTTTTCACGCAAGGCCTGAATTTTAGATTCATAAGAAGAAGCAATACCCGAAAGTTCAAATTTCAACCCTTCAATTTCCTGCAAACGCAATTCTATCTCCTCTTGTTTGGCGGTTAATTGCTCGTGTATGCTGTCTTTAAGGTCTTTAAATGAGGCCAATTCAGCTTTGTAGCTTGAGTTGTCTCTTTCCAAAACCAGCAATTTGGTATTCAAAACATCAATTGTAACCTGAAGCCTTTTACAGTCCTCATCCCTCATGATGAGTTGGTTACGGTAATCGCTCAGGGAACGTTTAAGGTCATTGTATTCCTTTCTGAGGGCTAAATCCTGGTCCAATACCTGCTGTATTTCTGACTTAAGGCTATCTGGGTTCATTCGTGTTTGTTTTAATTTGGTTAAAAATACAGCCTTAGTCCCAAGCTATTCATCGTCATTACAGGTTTGATTAAACAGGGGAGTGTTAATTAAAGACTTGGTTTTCATCATGTAAGTGTTAACAGCCTGGTGCCTTCGTTTAAGCTGTAAACAAAGGGGTTTAGGTGTAAGAGCTGAGAGATGAACGCCAAGATTTTAGATTCCTCCAATGGTTATTCCTCAATTTTTTCCGGCTAAAACTGGCAATTCCCGAGAAGGGATTCTTCTGATTCGGAGCGGGGAGATCAATTCTATTTTAAGGGAACCTTAAAAAAACTCCCATTTTTCTTTAACTTTTTTCGTTAAAAAAGAGTATAAACCCTATATTTACTTTAAGAATCCTTGCTTTTTACCTATCTTTGTTCACTTAATCCAACCTCATGAGGCAACTAAAAATAACCAAATCCATCACCAATCGCGAAAGCGCGTCTCTCGACAAATACCTTCAGGAAATTGGCCGCGAAGAATTGATCACGGCTGAAGAAGAGGTTATTTTGGCCAAACGCATTAAGGATGGGGATCAGGTGGCTTTGGAAAAACTTACCCGCGCCAACCTGCGCTTTGTGGTATCCGTAGCAAAACAATACCAAAATCAGGGATTGAGTTTGCCCGATCTGATCAACGAAGGCAATTTGGGATTGATTAAAGCTGCCCGCCGTTTCGACGAGACCCGTGGTTTTAAATTTATCTCCTACGCCGTTTGGTGGATTCGTCAGAGTATTCTTCAGGCCTTGGCTGAGCAAAGCCGTATTGTGCGCTTACCGCTCAACCAGGTGGGCTCGTTAAATAAAATCAACAAAGCATATAGCAAATTAGAACAACAATTTGAGCGCGAACCCAGCGCAGAAGAATTGGCGGAAATTCTTGACCTTCCTATTGATAAAGTAAGTGACACCATGAAAGTAAGCGGACGTCATGTTAGTATGGACGCACCCTTTGCCAATGGAGAAGAAAGCAGTTTGCTTGATGTGTTGGTAAACCTTGATTCGCCAAAAGCCGATAACGGTTTGATGAACGAATCCTTGAGTAAAGAGATTGATCGTGCCTTAAGCACCCTAACAGAGCGGGAACGCGATGTGGTGAAATTGTTTTTTGGCATCGGATTAAACCATGGTTTAACCTTAGAGGAAATTGGAGATAAATTTGACCTCACGCGCGAACGCGTTCGCCAGATCAAAGAAAAAGCCATTCGACGTTTGAGACACAGCAGCCGCAGTAAATTGTTGCAACAATACCTCGGCTAATATTTTAATCTAAGACTATTCAGTATAAGCTCAACCTTGGTTGGGCTTATTTTGTTTCTGACCACACCTTATTTAGAACTGGAAGCAAACAAATTCAGGTGTTTGCTGAGCCAGGCCCTGATATCAATTAATTCCTTGCCATTTAAAACATGCTGCATAGCATAGGTTTTAAATTCCAAGTCTTTTACCCCCTTGGCTTTAAAGTAAGCTGCAGCCTTTTCTGCTTCAGTTACCGCAATACGTTCATCTTCGGTGCCGTGAGCAATAAAAAAACTCGTATTAAGCAAAGCAGGTGAATTGCTTAAGGGTTTACTTTCTTCCATCAACCGTCCGCTAAGTGCCATAACTCCCCTGATTTTTCCCGGATAGGAAAGGGCCAGATCGTATGACATCATGGCGCCCTGACTAAAACCCATTAGAAAAACCTTAGTGCTGTCGAGTTGCATGGTTTTACAAACCGAACGAATGAACGCCATCAATTGCCGTTTCGCCAACCTGGCTTCTTCGTAATTGTAGGTGAGTTTGTTGTTATTATCCCTACCAAGGGTATACCAGCAATAACTGCCCTCAGCGATGGTAAGCGGGGCTCTCAATGAAATCACAGTTAATCGTTCATCCAGCGTTTGGGCCAGATCAAACAGATCTTCCTCGTTGCTCCCGTAACCATGCAAAATAAATAAGACCGGTGGACGAGCGGTTGTTTTTTTAATAGGCTCTCTGAGTTTATATACCAGGTTCTGTGCATTACCAATTGTGGTGCAGCAAATGATAAACACACCTAAAGTAAGGATCGCACGTGTCATGTTATCTTCTTCTTTTCTTTTTCCCTTTTTGTTTTCCCGAATGAGCTGAGTAGCCTGACTTTTTCTGTTTAGTTGTTTTGCCATGCGATGAGGCAGGTTGGGGATACGACAATTCCCCTCTGCTTCTTGTTGTAGCGCCTTCCTCGGCAAAAGCGTAATCCAGTTGTTTTTTCATCAGGTCGGCGTTTTTTACCAGTACTTTTACTTTATCACCAAGCGCATACACCTTTCCGGTATTCCGACCTACGTAACGGTAATTGTCCTCATCAAAAACATAGCGGTCGTCTTGCATGTCGCGGGTTTTGATCATGCCTTCACAGCGATTTTCAATGATCTCAACGTAAATACCCCATTCAGTTACTCCACTAATCAAACCATCAAAACTCTGTCCAACTTTATCTGACATGAACTCCACCTGTTTGTATTTAACAGAGGCTCTTTCTGCCTCGGCAGCCATACGTTCCATGTCGCTGCTGTGTTTGCAAAGCAACTCCAGTTGTTCCTGGCTGGCATGTGTTTTGCCTTGTAAACGAGCATCAAGTAAACGGTGAACCAAAACATCGGGATAGCGCCGTATGGGTGAAGTGAAATGGGTATAATATTTAAAACCAAGACCATAGTGACCTGCATTTTTAGTCGTATAAATGGCCTTAGGCATACTTCTTACCGCCAATAATTCGATCATGCCTTGTTCCTTTTTATTTTTCACATCCACCAGCAACTTATTTAGGGATGAGGCCACTTTGCTTTTATTACCGATTTGAAAATCGTAACCAAACCTGCTAACAAAAGTGCTGAGATCGTTCAGCTTTTCATCGCTTGGGATATCGTGTATCCTGAAAACACAAAGGTGTTTGGGATTTTCTTTGCCCGGTTTTTCTTTCTGATCCTCGGTTCCGTTATGCAATCGAACCTTGCCGGTGGCCAGAAATTCAGCAACCGTGCGATTTGCCAACAGCATAAAATCTTCAATAAGTTTATGCGCGTCTTTTTGGGTTTTAAAAAAAACACCTAATGGCTTTCCATCCTGGTCGAGGTTAAATTTTACTTCGGCCTTATCAAAAAAGATGGATCCTTTGCGGCTTCTTTCTGCACGCATTTTTTTTGCCAGGGCATCCAGTATCAGAATCTCTTCGGCGAAATCACCGGTTTTGGATTCAATTCTGTTTTGGGCTTCTTCATAAGTAAACCTCCTGTTGCTGTTGATGATTGTTCGTCCAAACCAATGCGAATGGATAGTGGCTTCCTCATCCATTTCGAATACAGCGCTAAAACACAGTTTTTCTTCATCCGGGCGCAGGGAACACACAAAATTACTCAACACTTCAGGCAACATGGGAATACAGCGGTCGACCAGGTAAACACTGGTTGCTCTTTGCACGGCTTCTTGATCCAAGGCTGAACCTTCTTGCAGGTAGTGGCTCACATCGGCAATGTGTACACCAATTTCCCAAATACCCTTGCGTACTTGACGGATAGAAATAGCGTCGTCAAAGTCTTTTGCATCCACCGGATCAATTGTAAACGTGGTGACGTTTCTGAAATCCCTGCGGTTCTTAAGTTCTGTAGTGGTTATCTCGGTTGGAATTTTTTTGGCTTCGTATTCGATAGCGTCCGGAAATTTTTCAGGCAAGCCATATTCGGCCATAATGGCGTGCATCTCTGTTTTGTGTTCACCCGGAAAGCCAAACACGTTTATCACTCTTGCGGTGGGATTTTGTTCTCCTGCTTTCCATTCTTTGAGCTCAATTAATACTTTCTGCCCGTCTTTGGCGCCTAATTGATCGCCATTACGTACATAAAAATCAACATGGATTTTAGTGTTGTCTGCAATTACAAAACAAAATTTTGGGTTGGTGCGGATTGTGCCAACAAATTGGGTTCGGGCGCGTTTAATAACCTCGGCTACCTCACCTTCCTGTCGTTTTCCCGAACTGCGCTGTAGCAAAACCACTTTTACCAGATCGCCTTGCAAAGCATCCCGGGTTTTTTTTGCAGGAATAAATACATCCGGTGTATTCGGATCTACTGAAACAAAGGCTGTACCCATGCTGGTGAAGTCGATATTCCCTGTAAGCACCTTTTTACTGGCTTTTGCCTGGTATCGGCCCTTGTCTTTTTCTATAACAAACCCCTGTTGTTTTAAGGTCTCCAACACACCAAGAAGTTCAATCCTTTGAATTTCATCGTTGATCTCCATAGCCGCGCCCAACTGTTTATAGTTAAAGGCCTGTGAATCGTTGTGCTTGAGAAAATCAAGTACCTCTTCGAATAAATAACGTTTGGGTTTTTTGGTTCTGGACATGGCTAAATGTAAACAAGAAGGCCTTAAGGCTTGGGCACGGGCTCCTCGGGTTATTAACAAAATAGTAAAAGCAGGGCATTAAAGGTTGCTGTCGGATCTCCTCAGAACACCACATTTTATTGCAGATTCAAATTAAATTTAACAATTGCTTACATTTTCAACATATGGTGTTTAAGAACATTTTTAAGCGTTTTAACATAAAAGCGCAAATTCACTTACATTTGGTTAAGTTTGCGTGGATTTTGAATTGTCCTTAATCACGAATTGAAAGGCAAAACCAGATTTAAACCCAGTATTGCGAAGAGCATGGAAAATTTAAAAATCGAAAAATCCAATTCAACTCCCGAAATCGACTTCAGGACAACGGGTGAGTTGTTTATGACGGGGGTGACGTATCCCGAAGACGCCTTTAAATTTTATGAGCCTGTAACCCGCTGGTTAAAAGAATTCAAAAACCACCTCCCAAAAAACAAAATTGTCCTGATCGTAGAATTGGACTATGTAAATACAGCTTCCCTCAGAATTTTAATTGATGTGATCAACACCGTCAACTCTTACAAAGAGCACAACGAAGTAGAAATGCACTGGAAATATGAGGACGAGGATAATCTGGAATTTGGACACGACGTTGAACGCATTACCAATTCAAAATTCAACTTTATCTCGATTGAATAATAACTTGACCGGGGAAGTAATCTCTGAGTTTTAAGCTCAATTCCATTTACCAGGCACTACAAGTTCAAAACGGGGCACCGGAACTTTGAACTCTTTACCATCCATTAAATTTACCAACAAATAGTGGCCTTGCATGTACCCCATGTCACTGTTGAGGTTGCATCCACTGTTGTATTGAAACTTTTGACCGGGTTCCAAAACAGGCGTTTCACCAACCACACCATCCCCATCAACAAAACGTTTTTCGCCGGTTGAGTCAAAGATATCCCAATGGCGCCTGGTTAGTTTAACTGTGAAATCGGAATTGTTTTCAATTGTAACAAAATACACAAAAAAGTAGTGATTTTCAGTTGGCAAACTACGGTTGGGCCAATACTTCACTTCTACTGAAATGCCAATATTATGTGTACTTGTTTTTACCATGTCCACAGTTGAACCACAGTTTACAAATTCCGGTTAATTCACCATCTCCTTTGAGAGCAGTTGCCGGTACACTTGCTCATATAAAGGTAATATTTTTTCAACATCAAAAAGGGAAGCCCGTTCAAAGGCTTGTTTACGAAAATTCGCCATCAATTCAGCATCTTTTAAAAGTTTTATGGCATTGGCCGACATGTCGTCAACATCTCCCACATTACTTAAATACCCTGTTTTGCCGTGTACATTAACTTCGGGCAAACCTCCACCATTTGTGCTAATCACCGGTACTTTCATGGCCATTGCTTCAAGAGCAGACAATCCAAAACTTTCTGTTTCTGAAGGCAATACAAACAAATCCCCAACACAAAGAATTTCTTTGGGGTCGGTAATTTTACCTAAATGAACTACATCATGGTGCAAGTTTAGCTGCCTGCACAATTGTTCCACATTCGCTTTCTCTGGACCATCACCTACTAAAATAAGTTTGGATGGAACCTCCTGTAACACGTTATGAAAAACCCGAATGACATCGTCGACACGTTTAACTTTTCTGAAATTACTGATATGCACCAGAATTTTTTCACCATTGGGTGCATATTTACGTTTTACGCAGTGTTCACGAGGCGTTTGAAATTCTTTGAGATTAATAAAATTGGGTATTACTGAAATTTTATTATCGATTTTAAATGTTTTCAGTGTGTCTTTTCTTAAGCTTTCAGACACCGCAGTAATGGCGTTGCTGTGGTTAAGAGAAAAACGAATAACCGGCTCAAATGCAGGATCCCTTCCTACCAGAGTAATATCGGTACCATGGAGGGTTGTGACATAAGGCAAGTGTATTTTTTTGGATTTCAGGATTTGCTGCGCCATATAAGCTACCGAAGCATGCGGTATGGCATAATGCACATGCAGGATATCGAGGTGCTCGTATACTGCAACATCCACTATCTTACTGGCCAGAACACTTTCGTAAGGTTGGTAGTCAAACAAAGGGTAATCGTTGACATTAAATTCGTGAAAAAACAAATTTTCATTGAACAAGTTCAAACGAAATGGCTGACTGTAGGACATAAAATGCACCTTGTGTCCTTTATTGGCAAGGGCAATCCCAAGTTCGGTGGCCACTACACCCGATCCGCCATAAGTAGGAAAACAAACAATTCCAATATTCATAAAGATGATTAACGCTCCGAGTTCTAAAAGTACAAATAATATCCCCTATACAGTGGGTAAACAAAGGAATTCGCGACTTGTTCACGAATTTTAATTTCGTTCCAATATTGCTGCTCTAAAGGAGTATCAGTACCTTTGCAACTTGAGTTACAAACTGCATAGCTTAAGCTCAGAACAGGCACAATTGTTAAAGTCGGGGCTTTTGCTTCCGGTAATGGAAGATTTTTACACCATTCAGGGTGAAGGGCATAACACCGGAAAAGCCGCTCATTTTATTCGAATTGGGGGTTGTGATGTGGGTTGCCACTGGTGTGATGTAAAAGAAAGTTGGGATGCCAATATCCATCCATTAACGCCATTGAGCACATTACTGGAAAAAGTTAAAGCTAGCGGGGCAAAAAGTGTGGTGGTTACCGGAGGTGAGCCTTTGATTTATAACCTCGATGCACTTTGTGCGGCGCTTAAAAAGGCAGGTCTTCAAACCTTTATCGAAACCTCCGGCGCCTATCCATTGAGCGGAGAATGGGATTGGATATGCCTTTCACCAAAAAAAACGATGAAACCCCTGCCTGAAATTTATAGCAAGGCCCAGGAATTAAAGGTGATAGTGTACAACAAACACGATTTTGTGTGGGCCGAGGAAGAAGCGGCCAAGGTGGGCAAAAACTGTTACCTCTTTTTACAACCCGAATGGAGCAAACACGAGGAGCTGACTCCTTTGATTGTTGATTATGTAAAATCCCATCCGCAATGGATTATCAGTCTGCAATCACACAAATACATGCATGTGCCCTGAGGCCATCATCCGTTTTTTTGTCTTAAATAAGCCATCAAACCATCATAATACGCTTGGGCAACTTTGTGTAATCGCTCGTTGCTGAGCAGGCCTTCTGTGTTGAGTTTCCAATCCATTAAAGCCGCTGCTTCCATGGCATTATCCTGATACAAGGCTTCGCCATACACAAGAACCGAATTGATCTGACGGCAAAGCAACAGGTTTCGGGAATACACCCCCTTTGATGCGCTTGAAAGGCAATTCTCAGCAAGGTATTTTGCGTCGTTGGGTTTGGCAATTGCAATTCCCAACTGTTTATGAAAGCTGTTTACCGTTGCCGAAGCCAGTGTATTCGAATAGTCAAGTTGAGGCGTAAGGAGTAATCGCAAAAAATTGATCTTCATTTCTGTTTTGCTCCAATTGCCTGCTGTAAATCCTCCACCGATAAACGCCATGGTAAAATCTTTTTCGGTGAAGGCCTTCCAGGGTGCGTTTTTTTCATCCACATTATAATGAATAATTATACAAACATCGGGACGATATAAATTGATCTTCTCTGCCCTGTTTTGCAAATCAAAATCGCGAAAAAAGTCCCAAAACAAATCGTAAGGTTTGGCCTTCAACAAAGCCGCTTTTTTAGATGGGCTGAGTTTTCCGGCTTTTTGTAAACTGTCGAGCACCCGGGTTTTGTGCGTTTTCATCCAATCACTGTAAGTGCAGTTGAAAGAGGTAAAATTGTTTTGTTCGCGGCTTAAAAACACTTCAGCCCCTTCCTTTTCCAGCATGGTTTTTAATAATTGGGCCGTATTAAAACTCAGGGCACTTTCAAACAGTTTTACACTGTCGTGAGGGAAACCTGGTTTATTGGCTTTGAAATAAAGGTATTTCTGCTCATAAGCCGCTTCTTTTATGCCGGTAGCAAAGTGTCCGGGATCAATGGCAATTCGGTAACCCTGCAGTGGCCGAGCGCCTGATTTGTTACTTTGGTTTTGTTTTACCTGAGATGTATTCCCAAGAAAAGGCATTTCTCCTTTTTTTCTTGCATTCCAGTAGGCCAGTTGTTGCTCATAAGTGCTATTCATTAGAAAGGAGGCAAGGGCAGGTAATTCGTTTTCATAAACGCTCAGTTCCTTCCTACCCGATGCATTATAAATATGGATGACCCTATTTTCGAACTTAACAAAGGGATTTAAGGTTCCTTTGAAATTAAGGTAATTCGTAAAACGGTATTTGCAATCTGCTATGGTTTGAGAAAAAAGGGTCTTTGCCAACAGACAGAATATTATGAACAAAAATCTCATTCCTTCAAAATTAAAACATTACCAGCCTGTAATTTTGTATTTTCATCAGGATTATCAGTGTTGGCATGTTAACAGCAGAACAGATAAAGGTTTTAATTGCTCACGACCTTACGTTTTTTACTTCACGCTCAGGCGGAAAGGGCGGACAAAATGTAAACAAAGTAGAGAGTAAGGTGGAATTGATTTTTGTAATTGAAAATTCTTTGGCCTTGAGTGAAAAACAGAAAAAAACGCTTCTGGCTTCACAGAATAGCAGAATAAAAAACGGTGAAGTTAGGATTACTAACGAAACAGAACGTTCTCAATTGAGAAACAAAGAAAAGGCAGTACTCAAACTTGTTGAAATTCTCCAACTCCTGCTCAAACCAAAAAAGAAAAGGATAGCCACCCAACCCGGGAAAGCAGCCAAAGAAAAAAAACTCCAACTGAAAAAACACCAGAAAGTAAAAAAGGAATTGCGCAGAAAGTTCCACCCTGAAGATTAAAGATGCTGTTCAATTCCCTCATATTTACAGCATTCCTCCCTATTGTGTTTATTCTATACTGGCTTTTACCATGGAAGTACAGAAATTATTTTCTTTTACTGGCTTCGTATTATTTTTATTTCTCTTACAATCCCCTTTATTTGTTTTTGTTGATTGGTACCAGCTCATTGGATTATTACCTGGCAGTGGCCATTTCTAACCACACCGATCCGTTTAAGCGAAAACTTTTGTTAAGCCTTAGTTTGCTCAGCAATTTGGGAGTACTTTTTATTTTTAAATATTTTGTTTGGTTGCATAACGCAGGCATGGAAGCTTTAGGGTTTAACCAGCGATTGCTCGAACAATGGATTATACCAGCCGGTCTTTCGTTTTACACGTTCCAGTCATTGAGTTATATTATCGACGTGTACCGCAAACGATACAGCGCTTCGGATACATTGCGGGAATTTTTGCTTTATGTTTCTTTCTTCCCCCATATGGTGGCCGGCCCTATTGTTCGATACGCTACGCTGATGCCTCAACTCAAAGTGCTGTCTTATTTCAAAAGCATTGACTGGAGCAGTTTTGCTGCACTTTGTGCCTGGGGCTATTTTAAAAAGATGGTGATTGCCGACAACCTGGCCCCTATTGTAGACCCTGTGTTTAATAAGGTAACTGCCTATTCGGGCTTGGAATTATTGGTTGCCGGGTTTTTATTTTTGATACAATTGTATAGTGATTTTAGTGGTTACAGTGATATTGCCACAGGTATTGCCAAATTATTCAACATCAACCTAAGTATAAATTGGCGCCGACCCTTCTTTGCGAGCTCAGTTCAGGAATTTTGGAAACGTTACCACATTAGTCTCACTACCTGGTTCAGAGACTATTTGTACCTTGCTTTGGGGGGAAACAGAGTTGAAAAAAAAAGATGGGTATTAAACATTATTTTGGTGTTTTTGATCAGTGGTTTATGGCACGGAGCAGGCATAACCTTTTTAGTTTGGGGCGCATTACATGCCATTTTTTATTTGCTCGAAAAAGGACTCAATTCCTCTCTACCAGAAATAAAATTACCATCTCTTTTAAAACGTTTGTACTTATGGTTGTTTCTTATTCTTTCTTTTACCGCTTTTCGTGCCAACTCCTGGACAGACCTCTCCTACATTTACCGACAAATGATTTGCTTCAATCTGTCTTATTATTCAGTGGATCGTTTGTTGCAGCAGCACAACAACATCTATTTTGCCTCAATAGCATTTGTTTTAGCTCTGCTTTTTCTGAAAGAGAGTCATGAAGAAAAAATCTGGATGAATCCAAATAACAGGCTATACCAAACCCTAAGACCATTGTTTTATGTTTTTATCATAGGCCTTATCTTTATTCTAGGTAACTTTTCAGCCAATACCTTTATCTACTTTCAATTTTGATTCGAAAAACCATATTCTACTTTTTGCTGCTCAGCGCCGGTCTTTACGGTTTCCGTTTTCTGCATTACAAAGGATTGATGAAACAGGACAAAGGTTTTTACGGAAAGCTAAACACCGTTTTTTATCACAACAATCGATTCAACACCTTGTTTTTAGGCTCTTCGAGAGCTGAAATGCATTATGATATCCGTTTTATAGATTCCAAAACTGGATGGGACTCTTACAATGTGAGTATGGCCGGAGCCACTCCAGGTATGGCCTTTTCCGTACTAAAAATCTATCTCAGCAGAAGCAGTTCGCCAGACAGAATTTTCTATGAAGTAGATTTGCACTCTATGAAAGAAGAATACTCAGAAATTTTCGATTTCAATAATTATTTCCCACTTCTCTCAGACCCCTTCATCCGAAAAGAATTTGCCGCTATTGACCCTAGGATGAAACACTTTTATTGGAATCCGTTTTACTCCCTGCCTTATACCGGACTCAAGAACATCAGCACCGGTTTGCACGCCTGGCTCAATTTACCAACCCAATCGGATGCTTTGTATTACAAAGGATTTATGAAGGACACAGTGAATCAATATGGTTATCAAAAAAATCAGAAATCAGAATATGTTTCTTTATCACAACACCACCGAAATTACCTGGATTCTTTGATTGAATTGTGCAATAAAAATAAGATTCGGTTATTTTTGATAAGTTCGCCTTATTTTGCAGGTGGTCAATTGATCATGGCGAATAAAAAACAAATGGCGGCACAAATTCAAGGCCTTGCCAAACAACACAACATTTCTTATTGGGATCTTAGTTCTCTGGATTTTTGCAACAAGCGGGAACTTTTCAGAGATCAAACTCACTTGAACGCAAAAGGTGCCGAAGTTTTCAGCCAACACTTTGTTGATTATTTTCATACTAAAAGCAGCGGGTTTGCGTTAAATTAGCTAAATTGTATCATCTACCTATGTCACAAAAGACGCCTCCTTTTCTCCTAAAAACGATTAGTTTGGTGGTATTTGCATTTCTGTGCCTCCATTCAACTGCACAGGTACGCAAATACAGTAACGAATTCTTAAACATCGGTGTGGGTGCCAGGGCATTGGCCATGGGCAACGCCAACGTAAGCTCGGTAGAGGGTGTTACTTCAGGTTATTGGAATCCCGCCGGCCTCTTATCTCAGAAAAACGATATTGAAGTGGGTTTAATGCATGCCGAATACTTTGCCGGTATTGCCAAATACGATTACATAGGCCTTTCCAAACGTATAGATAGCAACAGTGTTGGTGGCATCAGCCTCCTGCGATTTGGGGTCGACAATATTCCCAATACTCTTGATCTTGTTGACGCTAACGGCAATGTGGATTATAACCGCATCAGCACCTTTAATGCCGTGGATTTTGCCGTATTACTAAGTTACGCCAGAAGTCTCCCCAAATTACAAGGTGTTGAATTAGGGGGCAATTTTAAGGTCATTCGACGCACCTTAGGACAATTTGGCGGAGCCTGGGGTTTTGGGCTGGATGTAGGTGCCAAGTACAATTACAAAGGATGGAAGTTTGCCGCCATGGGCAGAGACATCACGGGCACCTTCAACGCCTGGTCGATTCAACTTAGCGAAAAAGATAAAAATACCTTTATTGCCACCGGAAACGAAATTCCCTCTTCCTCACTTGAAATAACCGCTCCAAAAATCATTTTGGGAGTTGCCAGAGAATTCAAATTCTGGAAAGACAGGATCTCAGTTTTGGGAGAGATCAATTTCATCAACACTTTTGACGGCAAAAGAAACACCGTGTTAAAAACCAATTTCTGGAGCATGGAACCCGCTGTTGGTTTGGAATTAGGGTACAAAGGATTTGTGTATTTACGTGGGGGATTAGGAAACATCCAAAAGGAACTCAACGACAAAGGAACTAATTTGGTCACCACAATTCAACCCAATTTTGGCTTAGGTGTAAAGTACAAAATTATCACCCTTGATTACGCCCTCACCGATATTGGCGATCGTTCTGTGGCTCTGTATTCTAACATTTTTTCTTTAAAAATCGACATTAACCGCAAGCCCATGCAGTGAGAACCTTTACATTAATACGTTTATGTTTAGTCTTTCATTTATTCTCTTCTGCACAAAACGGGGGGAATAGCTGGGTAAAGTTTTCCCAACAGTATCATAAATTCCCAATTCACAAAGAAGGATTGTACAGGATAGATTCCCTTACTCTCTCCTCAAATTTTAACTTAAGCACAATCGACCCCAGGAATTTTCAGTTGTTTATTAAGGGGAAAGAACAACACCTGCACATTGAAGGAGAAAGCGACGGGGTATTTAACAGTAGTGATTTTATTGAGTTTTACGCCAATAACCTGATGGGCGATGTTGACTCACTCATTTACACTTACAGTAAATACACACCCAACCCCTATGCTGCACTTTTTAACGATACCTTATATGGTTTTCTTACACTCAACAGTTCTATCAACAACAAACGCTACACGCTCGAAACTGATACCAATACGGCACTTTATCCGGCAGCGGATCATGTGTATGCCGACAAACTTCTGACAAGCAGCAACAATTACAATTTTGTTGAGGAATACATTGAGGATGTGCCGGGGGACCCAAGGTACACGCAGGCCGAAGGCAAGGGACTTTATTTTTCAGGAAACAGTTTTATCAGCACAAGTTTTAGTCCCCTTCAAAATTATACCCTCAATCCCCTGCCAACAAAACTGAGTTTGCATTTTTCAGGAGCTACCAAAAATTTTGCGGTTTCGGGTAACGATCATCACCTGCGTTTAAGTTATTCCAATGCCGGAGGAAACCCGGTAATTCTTTTCGACACCTTGTTTTACGGTTATGCTCCTGTTCGAAAAACCCTAAGCATATCCCCATTAACCTTGGGCAGCAGCAGCAATTTCACCCTTGCCTCTCTCATCTCCCCATCTGTAACAGCAAATAGTAACGGCACAATTCTTCATTTCTTAAAATTAACCTACCCGCAAACCCTGCACCTCAACAACCTCTCCTTCTCAAAATTTTATGCAGAGGATGCGCCTTCCTCCTCCAAAGCCTTTTACAATTTCAGCAATTTTAATTACGGCAGTTCTCAACAGGTTATTCTATTAGATCTTGATAATGCCCGGAGAATTAAAACTATTATTAATCCACCATTTGTAAGAGCCGTTATTCCTGATGGAACCGGTATAAAAAAATGCGTGTTGGTAGCAGAAAAGGATACACTTGTGGTAAAAAAGCTGATTCCGGTAAACAGCACTGGCTACTTTACCGACTTCACGACATCCACTTCCAATAAACCTTTTGTGATTGTGTACCACAAATCTTTGCAAAGTTCTGCGCAAGCATACCGCAATTACCGCAGTTCCCCTGCCGGTGGTTCATACGATGTTATTTTTGCAGATGTGCAGGAATTGTACGAACAGTATGCATTTGGCATTAACAAACACCCTGTGGCCATTCGCAATTTTCTGAAACATCTAAGCGACAGTTTAAATGCTAAACCCCAATTTGTGTTACTGATTGGAAAAGGCATTCAACTCCAAAACATTACCTCAGCACAGCAAAACCAAAACCTGGTGCCTACCATGGGTATACCAAGCAGTGACCATTTGTTGAGCGCTTCTCTGGACAATGCCAACGGAAATTTTTTGGTGCCCGACATTCCAATTGGTCGACTGGCAGCACTCAATAATTCGGAAGTAAACAATTACCTAAACAAAGTTCAGCAACACGAAATATCGGCTCAGGATGAATGGAAAAAACAGGTCTTGCATTTTATCGGAAGTAATGACGATAATGAGCTCAATTCATTTTCGTATTACATGGACACTTATAAACAAAAGGCAGAAGACACGTTATTTGGTGCCAAGGTAAGCACATTCAAAAAAAACACCTCCTCCCCTATTCAAAGTGATCTTGGAGATAGCATTGTAAAAGCCATGAGCAAGGGGGCGGCACTTGTAAATTTTTTCGGGCATGGAGCCACACAAAACCTGGGAATGGCTATTGAAGATCCCTACAAATTCAACAATCAGGGACGTTATCCCTTTTTCATCGCAAATTCGTGTTATAGTGGCAATGTGTTTTTACACAACGTTCAGAATTCGGTGAGTCACAATTACGTGTTTGCCAACCAGAGGGGTAGTATTGGGTATATCGCCACCACCACAGAGTCATACGACAGTCGTTTGCACCAATTCAGCCGAACCTTTTACGACGCGTTTAGCACCAGTCATCATTTCAAAGCCATTGGTGAGGTGATTCAAAAAGCCATACAGGATCATACGAACTCTTCCGATTCCTTAACCCGATTCATTGGTTTACAGGAAATTTTACATGGCGATCCCTCCTTAAAAATTGGCAATGGCGATCAAACGGATTACTTATTAACCAATGCTGATGTTAAATTTGATCTGAAAACTTATACCGATTCCATTGGCATCCGCGTGAGTTACAAAAACCTGGGCAAAGCCGTTGCTGACAGCTTTAGCCTGAGGGTCGGCCGCACTTTTCCTAATAGCGACACCGCGCTGTATTTGCATCGCGTAAAAGCACCTTATTATCAGGATAGTTTGAAGTTGTTTGTACCAATCGACTTTAACAGAGGTATAGGATTAAATCAATTTTCAGTGAAAGTGGATGAATACAATGAAATAACTGAAAGTAATGAAACCAACAACGCCACATCAGGCACCATTGATTTACTCGTTTCAGGCAACGATCTAACCCCTGTTTATCCATACCGTTTCGCTATCGTACCACTTTCAACAAGCATCACCTTAAAAGCCAGCACCTCAGATCCCTTTGCGCCGGAGGGTGATTATATTTTTCAATTGGATACATCCGGACAATTCAATCAAGTGTTACAAACCAAATCCATTCGAAGCAAAGGCGGTGTTTTGGAGTGGACCGTAACCTTGCCTTATAAGGACAGCACGGTGTATTTTTGGCGGGTAAGCCGCGACAGTACAGGGCCGCAGAATGGTTTCCTCTGGAAAGAGAGTTCGTTTCAAACCATCAGTACTAAGCATGGTTGGTCACAAGCCCATTTTAATCAATTCAAAAGCGACAGTTATAAGAACATCCGGCAAAACACCACAAAACGGCAATATGAATTTTTAAAAAGCCGGAATGCCATTTTTTGCCGAACCGGAAACGCCGGTTTGAATGCAGCATCTCCTTTAATGGCCTGGGAAAATATTAACTTTTATTTCAACGGCATTAAAATGAGTGAGTTTGGTTGTACTGCCAACGGTTGGAATTTTGTGGTATTCGACTCCTTAAGTGGTTTGCCACAGGTTGTTAAAACCAATTCTTCGGTACCAAGTCCCGGACAGTACAATAATTGCATATGCAATTCAACAGATCAGTACTTTTATTCCTTTTGCGCATTCAACAATTGTGGCATCACCAATTGGCAAAACAACATGGAAAACTTTATTAATGCCATTGCGCCAAATCAGTACGTTTTAGCATATAGTATTGGTTTACTTGGCGGTAATGCACAGGTGTCTACTTACGCGCGATCTTTACACAACGCATTTAAAACATTGGGAGCAAACTTAAGTGTAACGGCCGCAGATACCTTACCCCGTATTTTGTTTGGCAGGAAGGGGATGGTTCAAGGCCAGGCACACGAAACCATTGGTAATAATTACGCCAGTGTAATCACGCAAAACGACAGTATCATTGGTAAATGGTTCAATGGATACATGGCCTCAGAAATTGTTGGCCCTTCGACTCAGTGGCGTAGTTTGCATTGGCGAGTGAAAAGTCTTGATGCTGGCACTGCTGACACCACCATTATAAAACTTATCGGAATCAGGGCCAATGGCGATTTAGACACCTTGTTCACTTTCGATCAGAACCAGAGCGATATCTCTGATTTGAGTAATTATATTTCGGCACAAAACCATCCTTACCTGCAATTGGTGGCTTTTATGAAAGATAACACATATCGCTCGGCACCGCAACTCGAACGCTGGCAGGTAATTTATGACGAAGCAGCTGAATGTGCACTTAATCCCTTAAAAGGGTTTCAGGCACTAAACGATACATTGATGCAAGGCGATGAAGTTGGTTTTGTTGTTCCAATTGAAAATATCGGACAAACCGTGTTTCACGACAGTTTGCTCATCACCTATTGGCTTGAAGACGCTAACTTAAATCAAATTCCCCTGCCAAAAAAACTCAAAACTCCGCCGTTTGTACCCGGACAAATTTTACTTGACACGTTAAAATTAAACAGCACCAACATTACCGGCGATAATGCCTTGTGGATATACGCTAATCCATCAGGTCAAATTGGTTATCAGGCCGAGCAACATCAGTTCAATAACATTGGTCGTTTTGCGTTTAAGGTGAATACAGATGTCACCAATCCTCTTTTGGATGTTACTTTTGATGGAAGACGAATCATGAACAAAGACCTGGTTTCAGCAAAACCCAGTATTGTGATTAGTGTAAAAGATGAAAATAAATTTCTTGCGCTTAACGATACTTCTGCATTTGAAATTTATATTCAGCGGCCCGGGCAAACTGCGGCTCAGCGTTTGGCTTTTGGTAAGGAATTGGTTTTTACTCCGGGAACCTTACCTAAAAACTCTTGTAGCATCAACTATGAACCTGTTTTTGTAAGCGACGGCACATACACCTTAACAGCACAGGCAAAAGACCGAAGCAATAACCTATCTGCAAAAAGCAGTTACAAGATTCAATTTGAAATACAACAAAAGCCCGGCATCACTCAGGTACTTAATTACCCAAATCCGTTTAGCAGCAGTACACGTTTTGTTTTCACCTTAACCGGAAGTGAAGTGCCTGAGGTGTTTACCATTCAAATCATGACAATTAGCGGGAAATTGGTTCGGGAAATCACCAAAGACGAATTGGGAGATTTGCACATTGGAAGAAACATCACCTCATATGCCTGGGATGGGAAAGACACCTACGGAGACAAGTTGGCCAATGGTGTTTACCTTTACCGGATCATAACACGTTTAAATGGCCAAACTATGGAAACCAATAGTTCTGATGCTGATCAGTATTTCAAAAAAACGTTTGGAAAAATGGTGATTCTGCGATAGGTTAAAAAAGAAAACCTCTGCTTCGGCAGAGGTTTTCACAAACAAACGAAGGCTTATTATTTATTTACCTTAATCAATTCAATTTCAAAAATCAAGGTGCTGTTCGGAGGAATTGCACCGGGATAACCTTGTTCACCATAGGCTAAAGCGGGAGGAATAATAAACTTGTATTTAGCGCCTTCTTTCATCAATTGCACACCTTCGGTCCAACCTTTGATAACCTGGTTCAAACCAAATGTAGCAGGCTGACCTCGCTGTACACTGCTGTCAAACACTTTTCCATCAAGAAACATGCCTGTGTAATGAACAGTAACATTGTCGTTTGCCGATGGCGAGGCACCTGTACCTTCTTTTTCAACCATGTAACGCAAACCACTTGGTGTGGCAATAGCACCTGCAAACATTTTGTCTAAAGCTTCTTTTTGAGCTTTTACTTTAGCGGCTTCCTTTTCAGCAATGCTGTTTTTTTCGGTTTCGAACACTTTCGCTGCATCAAAGGCTTCTGCGTCTTTTCCTTTGCGAAGTATGGTAACTTTAATCATTGTGTCGTTACCAACAATGGCATCCACCACATTCTGACCAGTGATAACATGACCAAATACCGTGTGTTTTCCATCCAACCAAGGGGTTGGCACATGAGTAATAAAAAACTGTGAACCATTTGTTCCAGGACCTGCGTTTGCCATGCTTAAAATACCCGGTACATTGTGTTTCAATGTTGTATCAATTTCATCAGGAAAAGCATAACCAGGCCCGGAAGTGCCGTCACCTTTTGGGCAGCCACCCTGAATCATAAATTTTGGAATTACCCGGTGAAACTTTAAGCCGTCGTAATACGGTGTGCCTTCGGGTTTGACACTGTTTTTAATTGACCCTTCTGCCAAACCAACAAAGTTAGCAACGGTCATAGGCGTTTTTTTGAATTCGAGTAGGGTATAAATGTCGCCTTTTTTTGTTTCAAATTTTGCGTAGAGGCCATCTGCCTGAGCATTCAGAAATTCTTTGTCCATTTTACTTAATTTTTGTTTGCCTTTACCTTGCGCCAAGCCTGAAGCTGAGATCAGCGAGAAGGCAGCGAGAAATAAAATTGCTTTTTTCATATTGTTGTTTTGTTTTTTCGGGTTCTATGCAAATATATTGCCATTATTTGCCCGGCATAGGCACTTCTTGTGGCGCCGCCTGGATATCGAGGAGTTCAATATCAAACAAAAGTGCACTGTATGGGGGAATTCGATCGCCTGCCCCATTGGGCCCATACGCAATGGAGGAAGGTAATAACAAGGTGGCTTTTCCACCCACTTTCATCAGCTGTAAGCCTTCTGTCCAGCCCCTGATCACTTGATTCAACTGAAACACAGCAGGCTCTCCCCTTTCCACAGAACTGTCGAAAATAGTGCCATCCAGAAGTTTACCGGTGTAGTGCACTTTCACCATATCTGTTTCTTTTGGCGAAGCGCCAGCACCTTTTTTTGTTTCAAGGTAATATAAGCCTGAAGCAGTAGGTTTAACTTTTATTTTGTTTTCCGAAAGGTATTTATCGATAGCCGGTTGTTCAAGCGGTTGTAATTCTTTGGCCATGGCTTCACGTTGTTTCATCATGGCTTCCTGTTCTTCCATCTGCTTTTTGCGCATGGCTTCCATTTCAGCCTTTGGTGTAATTTCTTTCAAGCAAAAAATAGCCTTGATATGATCACCGGGTTTAAACCCTTTCGGCAATTCATTCGCTTTTTGTGTTTTCAGGAAAAAAGAGTCGGCAGAAACTATAAATGCTGCACTATCACCAACGGTCATCATCTTTAATCCATCTTCTAAACTTCCGGTAAAGGAAGTCATGACAGGAGCCAGGCTAGCACATCCGCTGCCATCACGGCTTACATCCTTTGAATTCACAATCACCGAATCGTTTCCTTCTTTCATGATGATGTAACGCAGCACAATACCGTCTCCATCCTGCACCTTAGTGCCGGTTTCATTTTGATTAAAAAACTTGTAGTGTAATCCACTGTCGTCTTTGGTGAACCCTTCAAATTCAGAATTCTTGCAGGCGGTGAACAACAAGGCCGTTACCGATACCCCAAGCAGGCTTAATTTTTTCATTTTCTTTTTACTTCCGTTAATTTTAAATTATAAAGCACCGGAGTGTAAGGCGGCACAGTACCATTACTGCTTCCGTTTTCTCCAAATGCAAGCGCCGAAGGTAAGATTATTTTTGCAGTCTGACCCTCATTTAATTGACCCATAACATTATTTAGTCCTTTTACCAATTGATCGGGGATTCCATAGAAAAATTCAAAATCTGTCTTTGATCTTTCGTACACGCGCCCGTTTAAAAAACTGCCTTCGTATTGCAGCATCAGGCGGTCGAGTGGTTGGAAGTTGGGTGCAGGCGACCAAGGGTTGGGGCGTTCAACCCAATAATGCCCAAGACTATCTTTGGCAAATCGAAAGGCCTCTTCTGTTTTAAAAAAGTCGCGAATTTGCTCCAGTTCTTTGTTTTTAAGATGACCAGCGAGTTGTGTAAACTCTTCTCTGGAAATATATCGACTGATTTTCGCGCGAACCCTTACCACAGAATCTTGTTTACTGAATTCTGGCACTGTGGCGTTTTTAAATTGCATTGAAAAAAAGGTGGTTGTAGGAATCAGAAGTTCAAAACTATCCTTTAACGCTCCCTTTATTGCCCTTACATTGAGAATTTTAGATGTGTCAGGATCATTCGCATCTATCACATACAGGTTGTTGAAATTATTAAAGCTGTCCCAAAACACCGAATCATTTTGGGTAGAAAAACAAAGTTGAAGTTGAATGTATGCCTTTTTTTTCACCTGCTGTGAAGCCGGCTCATAGGAGAGTAACCTGTAATAGTAGCCAGGGTTGTAGTAAGTATAGGATTTGCTCACTTGCCGCTGGCAGGAAAAACATAGCACCAGGGCTGCAATCAAACTTACCCAAAAAGATTCAGTACACTTCCACATTATAAACAATCGGCATTTGCGGTGGAATTTTTTTAAAATCGCCCAATAAACCATGAGCCAAATGTGAAGGAATGAGAAGAAAGGCCTTATCGCCTTTTTTGAGGTATTGCAACCCTGCGTGAATTCCACTTTCAATCTGTTCCTGTTCCACCACAAAATGTTTGGTTCCATCCTCTTCCGAACTGTAACATAAGCTGCCATCCAATAAATACACTGTGTAATTTAAACTTACCGGCATGCCTTTGCGTATGCTGTCACCAGTAAGCGCAGGTTTATACACATGGTACCTGACGCCTGATGGGGTTTTTACAAATGTCATGTGGTGTGATCTTTCGTAGGCATCCATTTCATCCGACTCCTTTTGCAGGATCAGCTGATTAGCCAATACAAACTGATCCTTCAACTTTTGAGGTGCCATTTCAGTAGACATCCCTGGATCCTGTGATTGCGTGGGTTGTTTACAGAAGGTCAAACTCAGCCCTAAGGCAAGTGTGATAAGAGTTGGCAAATTAACTATGCTCATGGCTTCCCAAAAGTAAACAATATTGAAAGATGTTGAATTGAAGCCTCAGGTGAAAGTTAAATCTCTTACTTTTGAACTGTGAACATTAAGGAAAGATACCAGCATGTGCTTGATTATTTCAGGGAACATGCTCCTTCCGCCGAAACCGAGCTGCATTATTCCAACCCCTTCGAATTACTGGTAGCTGTTATTCTCAGCGCGCAATGCACCGACAAGCGGGTGAACCAAATTACACCCGCTTTGTTCAGAGACTATCCTGATGCTAACAGTTTGGCTCAGGCCAGCCCTGAACTTATTTTCAACTACATTCGAAGTGTAAGTTACCCCAATAACAAAGCCAAACATTTGGCCGGTATGGCGCGGATGCTAACCAATGAATTCAACAACAAAGTGCCTGATAAGGTGGAGGATCTGGTAAAACTTCCGGGGGTTGGCAGAAAAACTGCCAATGTAATAGCTTCGGTAGTATACGATCAGCCAACCATGGCAGTCGACACCCATGTTTTCAGGGTTAGCAACAGGATTGGCTTAACCCGGCACGTAAAAACTCCTCTCCAATCGGAGATGCAATTGATTCAACACATTCCCAAGGCTTTGATTCCAAAAGCACACCATTGGTTGATTCTGCATGGCAGGTACATTTGCCAGGCGCGTCAACCTAAATGCGATATTTGTGGTATACAAAAATATTGCAGGTACTATTCTAGTCAAATAAATAAACAAATCCCCATAAAATCAGTTAACTCTAAAATCAGTGCACATGAAAACAAAGTCAAAAAAAACAAGCGCAAAACAAGCGGTGAAAAAACCCACTAAAAAAGGTGCTAAAAAAAGCGCCGCTAAAAAACGACCAGCTAAACAAGCCAAGAAAAAAGTCGTAAAAAAAACCAAGACTCTTAAAAAAGTCAAAAGCAAAAAGGTCTCAAACAAAAAAGCAGCGGCCAAAAAAGTCAAAAAGTCATTAAAAAAAATAGTAAAATCAAGCAAAAAAGTCGCTAAAGCAAAAAAGCCCATTAAAAAGGCGGCAGTTAAGTCAAGCAAAAAAGTACTTTCAAAGCCTAAAGCAAAAACACCGGCAAAAAGTCCTGCTGCTGCACCATTTAAGGCATATCAAAGCAGCCTGAAACCCGGCGATAAAGCGCCTTATTTTGAGGGTATCGACCAAAACGGAAACACCGTGAATTTGTCATCCCTGGCAGGCAAAAAGGTCATTCTGTATTTTTATCCCAAAGATGATACCCCTGGTTGCACGGCTACGGCTTGCAGTTTACGTGACGAGTACCAGTATTTGGGGCAAAAAAATTATGCTGTCATTGGTGTGAGTGCAGATGATCAGGCTTCGCATGCTAAGTTTGCAACGAAGTATGAATTACCCTTCCCTTTAATTGCAGACACCAACAAAACCATAATCAATGCTTACGATGTGTGGGGCAAAAAAATGTTTATGGGCAATATTTTTGATGGCATCATACGCACCACATTTGTGATTTCGGAAGATGGAATTCTGGAACATGTAATCCACAATGTGGATACCCAATCACACGCTCAGCAAATACTGGGTCTTTAATTTTTAAGAAAAACTTGTTGAATTAAAGAAAACCTGTAAATTTGCACTCCCGAATCAAAAAATCGGGTCATCTTGAAGCCGAAAACCTAAAGGTTGATCACTTCAGGATTGTTCGGATTGGTAGTTCAGCTGGTTAGAATGCCGCCCTGTCACGGCGGAGGTCGCGGGTTCGAGTCCCGTCCAGTCCGCAAAAACATAAAAAGCCTTAGCCAATGCTAAGGCTTTTTTCTTAGCCCTATAGCTTGGGGATTACCGTGTTTATTTTCTGATAAAACGGATATATATGTTGCAACATTTTACCTATCTTGAGTAAATTTTTGCAGCATGCAGAAACTCAACTTCGCAATACCAAGCCTCTTCGCATTCTGGCTGTTTATGGGGTTTCAGCCCATTTATTCTCAAAACCTTGATAGCTTAATGTTGGCTATGGAAGGACCAGCAAAAGCGCAAGTTGTTACTGCAACTTTTAAAACGACGCGTTTGGTGAACCTTGTTACCATTGAGCAGGTGAAACGTGGTGAATTGGATTTCAGGATCTCTCACCGATTCGACGATATTGCCGGCGATGCGGGTGGTATCAGCACCTTATACGGATTCGATAATGTGAGCGACATCCGGATAGCCTTTGATTATGGCATTAACGATAATTGGGCCATTGGTTTTGGCCGAAGCAAAGGCGCTTATCTGCGCAGACAAATTCTTGATTTTAATACCAAGATCAAATTGCTGAAACAAAAAGACGATAATTCAATGCCCTTCAGTGTCTCGTTGTTTCTTTCTTCCGAACTCTGCACCATGGCTTCCTCAACAGACAGTGCTTCAACAATTTATTTCAGTAACAATTGGGCGCATCGGTTTAATTATGTTTCGCAATTGCTACTGGCACGTAAATTTGGCAACAATCTTTCCATACAACTGGCACCAACACTGGTGCATAGAAATCTTGTGAATTATAACGAAAACAATACCAGCTTTTCTCTTGGTTTAGGTTTACGGTACAAATTCACTAAACGCGTTGGGGTAATATTTGACTATTATTACAACTTTGATAAAACTAAAACCCCTGAACTTGGTTATTACGCACCTCTTGGTGTAGGAATTGAGATTGAAACAGGAGGGCATGTGTTCCATCTCCTGTTCAGCAATAACAAAGGCTTACTCGAAAGTCAATATCTTACTGAATGCCAGGAGAACTGGCTGGTTGGGCAGTTTCGTTTTGGGTTCAATATTTCAAGAATATTCAACATCGTAAATTAAAAGTATGAAACGTATTCCTCTTTTCGCTTCGCTTGTGTGTTTGCTGGTGTTCTCTGCGCAATTGTGGCAATGCACCAAAGACAAAACCCCAACACCTCCAGAACCCTGTGATCCGAATAAAGTGTATTTCCAAAATGATATTCTCCCAATTGTGAGTGCAGGTTGTGCCAAAAGTGGTTGCCATGATGCAACTTCAAAAGTTGAAGGCTTGAATCTCAGCACTTACGAAGGCATTATGGAAATTGTAAAACCCGGAAATCCTTCCAACAGTGAGATCATGGAAGTGATTACTGAATCTGACCCTAATAAACGTATGCCTCCTCCTCCATCTCCTGCGCTTAGCCAAGATCAGATTGACAAAATCAGTAAATGGATTAGCCAGGGAGCCATGAATAATTATTGCCTTGCTGATACCGGCGCGTGTACCACAGGTACCGTTTCCTATTCTAAAGACATTACTTCTATTTTAAGCAATTGCCAATCCTGTCACAGCGGATCATCACCCAGTGGAGGCATTAATCTTTCCAATCACGCTGGCGTTAAAACAGTTGGTGATAATGGAAAACTCTATAATGCGGTTGCTCAAAACGGTCAGGCTAAAATTATGCCCCCAACTCCTGCACCTAAATTACCGAGTTGCGACATCAGCAAAATAAAATCGTGGGTGGATGCAGGATGCCCAAATAACTGATTTTTTGTTAATCTAACGTTTACGTTTACTTCGACTCTTTGCTAAGGCCCTGCGTTGTTTTTCCTGACGACGTTTCCCACCTAATTGTACCTTTTTGTTTTTTCCTTTCTTTTCATGGAAAGCGCCGGTTGGTGCGTCAAATTTTGAGACCTTTATTTTTTTGATTCGGGTTTTGGGCATTTCTTCGGCCCTTAATTCGTTTGATATTTCCAATGTTTTAGGAAGGTCTGCCTTTTTGATTCTGACCCCCATGTAGTTTTCTACGCTTTTTAGTTTTGGCAGTTCCGTTTCGGTTATTAAACTTAGTGCATTGCCGCTTTTATCTGCCCTGCCTGTTCGTCCAATACGATGTATGTAAGTGGCCGCTTCATTTGGAAAATCGTAATTCACTACATGGCTTAGGTTTTTAAAATCCAATCCTCTTGCCACCACATCAGTTGCAACCAAAATTCGATGAGTTCCGCTTTCAAACATTTCTATGCTTTTGAAACGGTTGGATTGACTTTTATTTGAGTGTATGATCCCTACCTGTTCACCAAACTCAGAGAGTGCCAATTCCAGTTCATTCGCCATGTCCTTGTTCTTTACAAACACCAGCACTTTGGTTAAATCCTTATGGTTTTGAATAAGGTAACGTAACAAATTCAAACGCGTATTCATGTTTGGCACCACATAATACGTTTGTTTGATTTTTTCAATCGGACTTCCGCGAGATACCAGTTCTACAAAAACAGGATCTTTGAAATACAATTGCGTCATATTTTCAGTTTCTTCGCTCAAAGTTGCTGAAAAAGAAATACTCTGCCGTTTGACAGGTAAGGCTTCCAATATTTGTGTGATTTGGGTGCGAAAACCTAAAGCAAACATCTCATCCACTTCATCCACTACCAGCTTTTTGATAGAAGTAAGCAAAACAGAACGACTAATAATCAAATCTATCAAACGACCCGGTGTGGCAATCAGAATATCCAGCCCTGCATGAATGTGTTGTTTTTGTGTGTTGATGTTGGATTCCCCATACACACCGTAAGAACGAACAGACATGTATTTAGAGAGTTTTTGGCAATTATCCAGGATTTGGGCTACCAATTCACGCGTTGGTGCCAGAATCAAAACTCTCGGGTGTCTTTGTTCCGAGTATTCCAATTGCCTAAGTATAGGCAACAAATACGCCAGGGTTTTTCCGGTGCCTGTTTGTGAAATTCCAATGGTGTCGCGTCCGGACATGATTACAGGAAAAGCCTTTTCTTGAATAGGGGTTGGCGAGGTAAGCCCAAGATCTTCCAACGCCCTCACAAGAGGTTTGTTAAGATTCATGTTTTTAAAGGTAGTTTCCATGTGTTTGTAGTGAATGAATAAGATGGTACCAAAAGTCCTATCGGTTCGGTTTACTGCGATTTTTTATACCCCTTCACAAAATCACTGATTAAATACGCAATCAATTTCCCGGTTTTATTATCTGCTTTGATGTGCGACAAAACAGGTGCTGCCTCAGCCAGGTGTAAATACACAATAGAAGTGTGACTCGCGGCTCTGAACACAAATTGTCTGGCTTCAAGCGGACTTAAGCCACTGCTTGTTTTGGCAGAACTTGGCACATTCGTGATGGCATCAAGGTCAATTTCCAAACCGCAGGGACCCTGCCCCAAAAATGCAAGACATTGTTCAATCGCTTGTTTAAAATGTATGGTTTCGTTTACAAAAACTTCCTCATAACTGTTGTAATACAAACGTTGAGATGCCCCCCTGAATTTTTCCAAACTTGCCTTATTGTTATACTGTTCGTGCATACACAACACAGCATAGTTTTTTAAAAATCCTTCTTCAAAAGCATAAGAGAAACCATTCCCGCTGTGGCGGCCTTCTAATGCGCGAAAATCGAGATGGGGATCACAATTAATACAATTTACTTTTGTGTTCAGGGCCATTGAAGCCCCTTTCAGATTACCGTATGCATTGTTGTGTCCTCCCCCGATAACAATAGGGATTTTACCTGCTGAAATAACTGTAGTGACCACTTCACTCACACGCTGATCAAGTTGATGTACCAATTCACGCAGCTGCAGAAGATCGTTCTTATCCTTTCCGGTCTTGCCTTCTGAAGCTAACATTAAATCGTCCACCAAAATTTCGCCAAGAAGCAGAAAATCCTTTCCTGATAAATAGTGGTTGTTTTGTTGGTTCAAAAAACTCTCAAGCGCAGGTTTCCAGGCGGTATGAGCGCCTCCCCTGCCGTGATTGGCTCTTACTCCAATATCTTCAGGTATTCCAAGTAATACAAACTGACATTGGCTTGTCTTCACACCATGGGGCCAATCGGCTTCACACACTTGAATATTTTCACCAACTTTCTCCTCTCCATCCCTTATTCTTACAAGGTGATGAACATGTTCTTTGGTATACAGTTTTACTGTGGTATTCATAAGCGCATATCGATGTTTGAATACCTTTCCTTAAAATACTTCCAAACCGGGTCGACGCTCAAAGGCCAGGCATCAAACATAAACCTTTCCTTCTTGATTGGATGTGTAAAAGCAATGCCAAAACTGTGCAAGTGAATAAACCCACCTTCATTTGTACGAGGAAAACCATATTTCAGATCGCCCTTGATAGGGCAACCGATTGCCGACAGCTGCGCCCTGATCTGGTGGTGGCGACCTGTGTGCAAATTGATTTTCAACAGATGGTAATTATCGGAAGAGGCTATGCATTCGTAGTCCAAACTTGCTTTTAAGGCATGTGTAACCGGTTTAAGAAACGCTTTGGAAGTGTTGGACTTCTCGTTTTTTAACAGGTAATGCACCAGGGTGTCTTTCTCCTTTGGTGGTTTGTTTTTCACTACAGCCAGATACGATTTTTGTATATCCTTTTCTCTGAACAATTCGTTGAAGCGGGACAATGCCTTGCTGGTTTTTGCAAATATCACGAGTCCGCTTACCGGGCGATCCAATCGGTGAATGACTCCGCAAAACACATTACCCGGTTTGTTCTCCCGAATTTTAAGGTAATTTTTGATCTTTTCACTAAGGGGAACATCCCCTGTTTTATCGCCTTGCACCAATTCAGACGGCATTTTATTTACGATGATAATGTGGTTGTCCTCATAAACAATCTGTTCTTCCCAAATGGAATCTTTATGGATACCAATTGCCATCAACGGATACCGGTTTTGGTGTTTTTACGTTTTGGTTTAAACATCAGATTAAACCTGTATTCAATGCCTTCTGATGGAGAAGGGGCAGGTGATAAAGACAATACACCTAAATTGCTAATTAAAAAATACGCTTCGGTACCACTCACAAAATAGGCTTCCTTGGCAGTTTTACTCAGCCCCTTTTCATTGCTGAACCAAATGGGCCAATCATAACGTGGATTGGATTTTATGTAATTCAAATAGGTTTTCACACTATCATCAAGGCACACACTCAAAAACACCACTTTGTCGCCAAATTTCTTTTTTAGTGCCGCTATTTTTGGCATTTCCCTCAAACTTTGAACATTACCGGTGGCAAAAAAGTTCAGGTAAACCCACCGGCCCTTCAGTTGTTGCAGGCTTGCTATTTTTCCATTGGCTGCTCGAGCTGAGAACAAAGGTGCCTCTGATCCCACCAATAGTTTATTCATAAAGCTCAGCATGTTGTTGCAAATGCGACGGTGCTCCTCCATATTGGTTTCGGTTGAGATTTGAGCAAGCAGCTGTTTTATGGCGTTTTGATCGTAATTCTCTTCAAAATAGGCATGCCATAAATTATGGACGATAACCAACTCTCTTAAGGTGTCATTTTTAAGGAATTTATCATCTTTAAAATACACCGACAGCCTTTGGTAATTTGTAACGGTATTAATCAGGTTTTGAAGTGATTGTTGAGCCTTTCCTGTAGAAGCTGCCTTAAGGTAACCGGTGAAACAGGTGGAAAAAAAATCCATGTAAGCTTTGTTGGAATACAAAATAGGTTTGTTTGCAATGTACCCGTTGATGAGGTAATTCTCTCCACGCGAAACGCTTGCGTTGATGGAGGCTATACTATAATTCACGTGCGCTTTGAAATAAACGTTTTGCACCAACCTGTATCTGTGATCACATACCTTTTGAAGTGAGTCGGCTCTCCGAAACATCATGGGTCGAGAAAGAAAACGTCCGTCATCCCCAGCAAAAAAACGGTTGTACACTTTTTCAAAATCCATCATCAGCACATTTAATTCGGTTGAATCGTGACTCAAAATTCCAATATCAAGCAGTAACTCCGCATCATTGGCGTATTGCAGAGCAGGATCCAGTTCAGGAACTGTAATCCCATACACAAAATCGGGTTGTACAAACAAATAAAACGTGGCTTGTTCAATTTTTAACTTAACACGTTGTGTTTGTGTGCTTACCAGATGCAATTCAAAATACCCATCTTTAGTAATAGTATCAGCTGTTTCTTTTTGTTCAAGATGACTGACCTGATCACGTTCGGTAAACACCTGAATTACTTTACCTGCGTATGAAAGGTGTGCCAAGCCTTGAATTGTGATAGTTTGAGCAAACCCCGAGGACAAGAACAAAACATAAAAAAGGTATGTAAAAACCGGCTTAATAAAATGGGTGTGTTTGGAGAAATTTTAATTTTCGAGTTTGTAGAAGAGGAACATGTCGCGGTAATTTTCGGAGATCTCTTTCGAATTATTGTTAGGTAAAGTGGCGTAGTAGTAATCAAAATCAATAAACAGGGGATTTTGAAACACTTCTTCCACCCGCACTTTGAAATACACTTTACTCAATTTTTCTTTTCTTAATTGCAATGCTGAATTAAAAGAAAAACTGCATGCCTGAATACAATTGTCTTTTCCTTTATAACCACCAATATGCATGGCGTAATCCCCTGCCACAGGGTTCGTTAAAGTAGTGAAACGCCCTTCCAGCTTATAAAAAATGTAGCCCGTGTTCCAATCCCAAAACATGTTTTTGGATGGGTCAAGATCCCCGGTTTGACTACCGCTTGTGTTTCTCAAACTATCTACTCCTATTAAAAAGTCAACCCCAATAAAATCTCCCTCCGGCAAGTTTTTCAGCGCTATGGAATTGATGCCCTCTACATGCTGCAACAAATAATAACTTTCGGGCACCGCATAGCTACTGCCATCAGACTTTTTCAGTTTAATATTGGAAATGTAGTAGTTAAATTTACTAACGGTAAAACTATCGTTACTGAAGTTGGTGTACCATTTTGTATCAGCTACAAAGGGTTCAGAATTTACCGTAGGTTCAAAAACCAAATTAAGCGCAGGCTTGGCTTGTGTTTGGATGGGTTCATCCTTTTTACAGGAAATCAGTGCTCCTGCACCCAACAACAGAACTGAAAAAAGCCTTATTCGAAACATGTCCAAAGATACGAAAATATTACCCTTAAGGAACAGGATCGTAGCCATGCCCGCCCCAGGGATGACAGCGTAACAAACGTCTGACTGCGAGCCAGCCACCCTTAAAAGCGCCGTATTTGTTGACTGCTTCGGTTGCATATTGGCTGCAAGATGGCGTAAATCGGCAGGCATTTGGCAGAAGCGGCCGAATGCTGTATTGGTAAAACTTCACCAGCAGTAATACAAAACGTTTCATCATAATGGGTTTGTAAAGGTAATCAATCGGAGCACATATCGCCTCGATGAAATCAACTATCAGCCAAGCCATAAGTTCAAAAGCATTGGCAATATGGCCATGACACAACAAGGCTTGACCGCAAATCCGCTAACACGACCATTTGTATAAAAGCCGGCAAACAACTGATAATTTGCCTACATTTAATCTGAATTTAAACTCTCATACCATGAAAACAAACAGCTTTGCTTTTCACAACATTGTTCTGATTTGCTGTATCTCCTATGGATTGCTTTCTTTTCAAAACCTTAATGCCCAAAAAAAGAAAGATAAGGACAAGGATAAAAAAGAACTTGAAAAACCCAAGGACAACGGGGCTGCAAAAGATGCTCCTAAAAAAATAAGCGACGTGGTTAAAACCTGTTCGAAAAAGGAAGGGTTGTTTACATTTTACCGCGACTCTACCACAGGTGTTACGCATTTACTTATTAAAGAAGAACAACTCAATAAAGAATACATCTATTTCAGTCAATTTTCAAATGGTGTGTTGGAGGCCTGGTCGTTTCGCGGCGCTTATGCAAGCACCATGGTTTTTAAGATCCAGAAACATTACAATAAAATTGAATTTGTGTTCCAAAACACCAGTTCCTATTTTGATCCTAAACACCCGATTTCACGCGCTGCGGATGCTAATATGAGTAACAGCACATTAGCCAGCCTAAAAATTGCTGCGCAAAACGACAGCAAAAACGAATTTCTGGTAGATGCAGATCAACTTTTTCTCAGAGAACTATTTCTTCAGGTAAAGCCCCCAATGTTTCCCGGTCAGGGGCCCGAAGATTTTACCCTGGGTGAATTAGATAAGGACAAAACAAAAATTTTGAACATCCGTTCCTATCCTGCCAACAGCGATCTTGAGGTGGAATATTCTTACACCAAAAACAATACCTTGGCTTGGGGTTCACGCGCTATTGCCGATGGTCGGTATGTAAGCGTTAAGGTGTATCACAGCCTTATTGAAATGCCACAAAACGATTATCAACCACTATTTGATGATCCGCGTATTGGGTATTTTACCGAAGAGGTTTCTGATATGACAACTTTAAACACCATTAACTACCGTGACCTCGTTCATCGCTGGCATTTAAAAAAGAAAGACCCGAATGCCGCACTTTCAGAACCGGAAGAGCCCATTACCTGGTGGATAGAGAATACCACTCCACTTGAGATCCGACCAATAATAAAAAAGGCCGGGGAACAGTGGAATCTGGCTTTTGAAAAAGCCGGATTTAAGAATGCCGTTGTAATCAAAGAACAACCCGATAACGCTGATTGGGATGCAGGTGATATTCGTTACAATGTTTTACGGTGGACTTCATCCCCATTTTTGCCATTTGGCGGATACGGCCCCAGCTTTGTTAATCCGAGAACCGGACAAATCCTTGGAGCTGATATTATGCTTGAGTATTTTACACTAGGCAACAGTCTTCGATCAGAAAAGTTAATGGGTACAGAAGGTTCTATTTATCCGCGATTTACCGAATTCCCTCGTCACAAATCTTTCACCTACTGTGAAGCGGCTGATTATGCCCATGAAAATCATCTGTTTGCCAACCTGGCAATAAAAGCTATGGGAGGCAGTAAACTCGAAGAAAGTAAAATGGTAGAAGAGTTTCTGCATTACCTTATACTACATGAAATGGGACATACCTTAGGCTTAAATCACAACATGAAATCCAGTCAATTGCACCCCATTAAAGACATCCACAACATGGAGATCACGGGAAAAACAGGCCTAACAGGCTCGGTGATGGATTACCCAATGGTTAATTTCTCAAACGACCGAAGCAAACAAGGACACTATTTCACCAAAGTGCCGGGCACCTATGATGTGTGGGCCATCCAGTGGGCTTATACTCCCGGGATTGGTGATGCAGAAAGAAAAAAATTGCTCAACCGTTCAACCGAAGCACAATTGATGTTTGGTAACGATGCCGACGATATGCGCTGGCCGGGTAAAGCCATCGATCCAAGGGTAAACATTAACGATTTGAGTAACGAAGCCATTCCCTATTCTATTGGTCGTATCGAATTGTGCAAAAAAGTATCGGGTGAGGTGATGAAAAAGTTTGGTGATGAAGGAAAGTCTTATCAGGATCATGCGATTGCATATGCTATTCTTACGAACGCTCAGGGCAGTTGCGGAGCTACTATTTCGCGGTATATTGGCGGCGTGTATGTTGACAGGGCAATGGTGGGCCAAACAGGTGCAAGTAAACCACTGCAACCGGTGGAAGCCGAAAAACAAAAACAAGCCATGGATGCACTTTCTAAGTACATTTTTGCACCTGATGCTTTCCAACTGGATAAACAAACACTTAACTACCTGCAAATTCAGCGAAGGGGATTCAACTTCTTTGGAATTACCGAAGATCCGAAACTTCACCGAAGAGTCCTCTTTTATCAACGTGATGTTTTGGAGCACTTGTTGCACCCAAGTACCACACAACGTTTGGTAGACAGCAAACTATACGGGAATTCGTATAGCCTCGAACAAATGATGAGTGATTTGACAGCAGCCATTTTCAAAGCCGATATCGCTGTTAGTGTAAATACTTTCCGCCAAAACCTTCAAACCGAATACACCCGTTCCCTTATCAACATGATAACTGGGCCACAAAGTTCACAATACATGCATACTGTGAAAGCCAATGCTGTATTCCAGCTTAAGGAAATCAAAAAAATGTGCACGGCCCCTGGCGGAGACCCTTCCACACTTGCACACAAAGATTACCTGAACACCTTAATAACAAATGTGTTAAGGGAACTACACTAATAAATTACAACAAGAAGGTCTGAAATTCCGGACCTTCTTTTTTCGCCCTTTTTCAAAGACTTAACTGTATTGGATATGCGGTTGGTTAGGGTAGTCTAAATCGAAAACCGAAATAACCCCTTATGCCTTGAAGTGGCGCATAATTGTAGCCTGTATCAAAGGTATACCCATTGGGGTTAGCAGAGGTGTCGTTCACTCCTTTGTCAAAAGGGTCATGTGGTCGCATCAGGGGATCTTGCGGCATAAAATCCAATACATTTTTTATACCGGCATACACTTCCATTCTTTTTTTCAGGTATTTTGAAAATTGCACATTGATCAAGCTGTATGCTGGTGAATACTCAGGTCTGTAATCTTTCGGAAGTATTGGAAGGCGTTGAGAGCCGTACCAATTGCCGGTGAGGTCAATTGTAAACCTGAACCGTGGTATGGTATAAGAGAGTTGAAAATTACCTGACCATTTCGGGGACTGTAATTGCCAGGTTTGGTGCTCGTTTCCTAAACTGTCAACATCTACATTTTGCACATTGGCATACGTAACGCCGAGATTGAATTTAAAATTGCCGGTTCCTGCCAAGCTAGCATTTAAAGCTATACCACGTGAATACGCGTAACCTTGCAGATTATCGTAAATTACTTTATTCGGGTCAGAATCATAGTCCGCCACGATTTTATTGGTGAAATGGTAATAAAACACACTGGCGTCCCAAATGATGAGGGAGGTAGAATTAAATTGCATTTTGTACAAAACGTTCAGGTTGCCGTTATACGATTGTTCGGGTTGGATAGTACTAACAAACACCACTTCTCGTGCACCGGTGAGTGCTGCATGGTCTTCGGTGAATACATTCACCACTCTGAAACCGGTACCAAAATTGGCCCTTACAATAAAACGATAGTGAGGCGTCCATTTATAGGCAAAGCGAGGTGAAGCAATGAACCGGTACAATTTCTGATAATCCAATCGCAAACCTAATAACAAATGGTGTTTGGATAAACTATCTAAAGTAGATTCATTTTGAAGAAAAACGCCAATAATATTGCTCAGATCGGGTTTGTTAATTGAACCCAATTGTTCGCTGGTAACAATGGTGTTATCGTCAAACCATAGATTCTTGTAACTTACACCAAGCAGGAAGTCGTTTCTCGAATTTATAGCTTTGTTCCAATAGGTTTGCACAAATGCGGTGGATTGTTTAGCAAGAAACGGATAAATGCCGTATGCGGAATTTTGGTCATGAAAATTGTAAGACAATTGGGTAAATACCTTTTCTTTCATTGGCCATTGGTACTTTGAAATAAGCTCGGCTCGATTCACATACACACTTTCCCCATAAATGCTATCGCCACCTCTGTAGTTTTTCGTCCAATTGGTTTGCCCTCCCCACCTGTCTTCGTATACGTAACGTGCCGCTATGCTGAATTCCCTTTGATGGTCTCTGTCAAAATTCAGCTTGTTAAACAGCGAAATTCTTTTTTGTAGTGTAACATCAGTAAATCCATCTGAGTTTCTATCAACTATACGATCGAAATAAAAACCGTTGGCACCTATCAGCCAGGTGGTGGTGTTTGATACTTTGGTCTTGGCACTTAAATCAAGATTGTTTTCCCCGTAACTGGTTGTAAAAAAATCAGCAAACACACGTGGGGCATTGCCTGGGTGTTTTGTGATTAAATTGATGGTGCCTCCCATTGCTTCAGAGCCATACAGCGCGGCAGCAGGCCCTTTGGCTATCTCCAACCGTTCCATTATGCCGGTTGGTATACCCATTAAACCATATACCGACGACAAACCACTTACAATTGGCATACCGTCAATCAATATTAGAGTGTAAGGTCCTTCCATGCCATTAATGTGGATATCACCCGTATTGCACACATTGCAATTAACCTGAGGTTTAACCCCATTTACCAAAGATGTGGCTTCGAATAAATTTGGAACAGCTGCCTTTTGCATGAGTTTAGGACTGATAATATCAATGTTCACCGGGCTTTCCGACTTGCTGATCTCCTTCATGGTACCAGTAATAACCACTTCCTCCAACTCTTGTTCTTGCGCCTCAAGAACTAGTCGCAGAGGGCGCTTTAGCGGTACCGACACTTCCATTACCAAAGGTTTATACCCAACCATAGCACTAATCAATGTGTATTGACCCTGAGCAAGGTGACTAAAAACGAAATTGCCATTCGCGTCACTCAGGGTCTGGTGTGGTGTGTTTTTTAAAACCAACACCGCCATTTCAACCAGTTGTGAGGAAGAAGTTACGATTTTACCTTTGATTTCAAATGAGGGAGTTTGGGCTTTAAAAAGACCAATGGAGAAGAAACAAACAATCAAAACACGGTACATACGAATACAAAATTACAATGCCCTAAGAATATATATTAGGTATACCTAATTTTTGTATTTTTGTATTATGCTTAAACCATCTGACGAGAAGTACCTGAGGGCAATTTATCAAATTAGCCAGTCCGAAAACACCGGAAAATCTACTATTAGTGAACTGGCTTATTATCTTGAATTAAAACCACCAACCGTGTTGGAGCGATTGAAAATTCTTGAACAGGAAAATTACATCACCTATACAAAAACGGAGGGGATACATTTAACGCGTTCAGGTCAAAAACAGGCTCTTCATGTGGTAAGAAAACACCGCATTTGGGAAACCTTTTTACACAAAGTATGTAAGTTCAGTTGGAGCGAAGTGCATGAATTGGCTGAACAACTTCAAACCGTGAATTCTGAGAAACTCATTGACAGGATTTACTTGTTAAGTGGCGAACCAAAATTTGATCCTCACGGTGACCCTATACCCGATAAAAGCGGAACCTTACCTGCCAGTGAACGAAGGCCCCTACTCAACAGTGTTGAAGGTTGCAAGTGCACGGTATTAGGTGTGAACGAAGACAGCGCCGAGTTTCTAAATTACCTGAGTGAATTAAAAATAGGCTTGAATGAAAAACTTAGCGTTGAAAAGATTTTTGCGTTTGATGGCACCTTAAAAGTTAAGTACAAAAATGCTGAAACCGCTTTGCTTTCATCTAAAGTGGCAGAAAAGATCATGGTAACTTGCACTAAACCCGGTTGTTTGTGCAGGAAATAAGCGCAATTAAAATTTCAATCCTAACGTGAGGTACATGTTTATTGGATCGGCAGGAATAATGCCAGGACCGGGGTAGCCTTCGGTACGCCGCGTAAAATACTTTGTATTCAGCACATTGTTTAAGCCGGTGTTTACACATAATTTTTTCCAATTGTAATGCATTGAAAAATCCATTATGGCATAAGCCGGTATTTTCCCATAGAGTCCGGATGGTGAATTTTCAGCATTGGTTGCATCTGCATATTGCTCAGCTGTGTAAGAATACTGAAGCGTAAAGCCAAACTCCTTATACGCGTAGGTCAATCCTGTGCGAAGGATTGTATTGGGCACGTATTCTACCCTCTTACCATTGTATGCTGTTTGTTCACTGGAATAATACGCATTGATAATTGAAACATTCAGAAATGTGGATAGTTGGTGATTGGACTTCTTATTCAAAAGGCGCAACCAATCCAATTCTGCAAAGGCTTCAATTCCCTGATTGCTGCTATTGCCAATATTGGTGCGATACCTGATGATCTGGTAGGTGAAAGAATCCACTTTCAATGTAGTACCAATTCGGTTGTTATACTGCAGATAAAACATACTCAGGTCAAAATACAACAGATTTTTTATCACACCTCGCAGTCCCCCATCAGCTGTGAAGCCACTTTCATCACGAAGGTCAGGATCCACTTCAAAATTAGGATTGGCAACCCGCATATCGTTAAAGTTAATTGAACGGTAGTTTTGACTGATGTTGGCATAAAATTCAAGGGAAGGGTTCAATTTGTATTGGTTCCCCAATCCCATCAGGACAAAACTTCTGCTGTTGCTTCGCTGATCGTAAATTTTCATGTCGAGCAACACATTGCCGGCCAGATTTTTGTTAATGAGCCGGTAGTACCCATCCGATGCCGTGTTGATGTATTCAAATCGGAGACCGGGCACCAAACTCCATTTGGATGTCATTTGAAAAATGGTCTCAGTAAACAATGCATAGTTACGTGATGGAAAAGTATAGGACGAATTTTCTAAATTATCGGGATGCAAAAATTCAAAGTCAGGTGCTGAGGTTTTATTGGCATCACCTTGTTCACGCAAAGTTTGTCCGCTGTAATACCTAGCTCCAACTAACACATGGTGGTTACGATTGTTCAACAGAAAACGATGAAGCAACCGTGCCTCCATTCCAAAATTCCGGTAACGGTCACGCAACAAATTGCGGTTCGCACTGGTGTCATCTGCTCTGTCGGGCCGGCCAAGATAACCTAATGCATCTCTGCCAGCTAAAAGACCAAATGCTGTAAGGTTGAAATTGGTTTGATCAGTTAGTTTGTAATCGGCTTTAAATGAAAATAAATTCCAATTCACTTTAAACCAATTTCTGAAGCGGGTAACCAAGGCTTCATCTTTTTTGAATTGCTGGTCAGTCATGCCACCGGGCTGTTGAGCCAGATAGTTCATAAAGGTGTATTCTCCGTTAACTGTGAGTTTCTCATTCACCTTATACCCAAGGGCAAAAAAGGCCGTGTGATTATCTGAAGCCGACCGCGCACGCCAGCCTTCGTACTTTTTATACTGATAGAAAGTATTGTAGGTGATTTTTTTAACAGTACCGGATATTTGATTGAATGAATTAAAAAAACCAAAAGACCCTAGGGTTTGACGAAAGTTGCCAGCAATAGGAGTAGATGCAGCAGCTCTTAATCTGTAATTGATAAGTCCACCGAATTGTGTACCATACTGAAGCCCTGAAGCACCTCTAAGAATATCTATTCGTTCAACTGCTTCTGACGGTGGTGTGTAATAACTCTCAGGATAACCGAGTGCATCCGCTGAAATTTCATAACCATTCTGACGGGTATTAAAATTCGAAATACGGTTGGGGTTTAAACCTCTTCCTCCCACTCCAATACTTGAACCCGTGCCTTCATTTTCAAACACATTGATACCGGGAACTTTTGAAAACAATTGCCGGCTGTTGTTAGTCGCCAGATTAGCGTTTAAATCGTCAAGCAAAAGGGATTCGGATTTTTTTCCTGCATAAATAGCGGTTCCTTCAATGTTATTTAAACGTGAAATACCAAAAGAATTGTCCTTTTCCACCTTTACTTCCACCTCATTTAACTCCACAATGTTGGGTTCCAACCTAACTACTAGAACTGTATCGTTTAAACAGGTAACCCTGGCAGAGTAAGCGTTAAATGCCAGATGGTTAACACGTAATTGGTAGTCAAGGCCATGTTTTACCTTAAACTGTGTGCGTCCTGTTGAATCGCTGAACAAACTCATCCCCGCCAATTTTACCTGGGCAGATTTTACTGGCAATGAGGTTAGAGCCGACACCACCTCAATTCCAAGCTTTGTTTCCTGCGCCTTCAGTAAACCAAGGGTCAGAACAAGTATGCAGCTATAGAGGAACTTCATTTAATAAGACTTTACCCAGGTTTTATTTTTTAAAAAGGAATTGGATGTAATGCTCAGATCCAATGTAGGATCAATGAATACTTTCGATCCACTCCCATTCACAGTAACATAACTGTTCACACGCACCTCGGGGTTGATAAAACCCTGATTAAGATAATAGCCCTTTAAATACTTGGCATAATCCACCATCATATCAGGCTGTGTTGCCATCATTTTTTCTTGCATATAAGTTAGATGCTTAGAATTGTCAACTTCCACCTCCCGACTGTTTTGTGCATCCTTCACAATAAAAAAAGCGGTCCCGGCCTTTTCCATCAACATTACCCGCCACGAAAATCTGTAACCCTGTTCAGTCCAGAATAATCGGCCGGAATAAAGTAGGTAACGAAAGGGCAACAAAAATTGAATAAAAAAATATGCCAGAAACGCGTAAGTGCCAAAACTTCTGATGAGTGAAATAGGCCTGCGCTCTTTTTGGCTATTTTCCCTGTAGGCAACATACTTTTTGAGTTTATTCAACAGTGCAACATGAAATTCCTCTCTAAAAAAGATAATGGTGATGGTCATCATGATGTAGGGAAACATGCCAATATTAAAAAAGAGAGAAGTGGCCAAATGAAATACTACAACACAACCATAGGCAACATAAACAAACCGCCTGCTAAAAAGTAAAAAACCGATACAGAGGTCATAAATACAGCCGAACCAACAGAAAACGTAAGCTAATTCTACTTTTTCCATAAGGCCACCGATAAGGGGAAAATGAGAAAAAGCAGGCAACCAAATCTTAAGGGGCTGGGCTTCGAACAACCAATCAGCATTAAGTTTCGCTACTCCGGCAAAAAAATACACCACAAACATTTGTAGCTGAGGCATCAAAACGTACAAGCGTGGCACCCGATTCAATTCTTGTCGTTGGAACCATTTGTTATCCAATGAAAAACACTTATTAGCCGGAATAACTATGAGAAGAAAAGAAATGAGGCTGATAAAATAGTAATGATTGAGGTAATTGGTTTTATCGATCAGTTCAACGTAAGTGAACAGCACAAAAAACAAGATGGTGCTAAGCCGATAAAATGCGCCCAACAGTATGCCCAAACTGGATAAGAGTAGTAAAACAAACACCAGGTACATACCTGCAGCCGGTAGCGCTTTTACCCATTCAAAACCATAATACGGAAAGTGCATTTTAGGCAGAATGTACATGGCATGCACCCAGCCTTTAGCCAAAAAACGGGAAATGGAAACAAACATAAGTAGGCCAAAGGCCATCCTGAATACTACCAATGGGGCTATACTAACTTCCTTATTCAGGTAATTTTGTATGCGTTTAATCCCCATCTCCATCCTGATAGGTGATCACAACACCCAAACTTGAAGGCAAGTCGGTTTTTAAGAGTACTAACAGTTTTACCAATTCTACGTAAGCCATGTCTACAACTGCCGGATTAGCGAGCACCTGTTGTGATATGGGTCCAGGAATTGCTTGTAGTTTTGTATAAGCTTGCGTAAATTGTGTATGAATGGCTTCACTCAAACGCACACTGCCATGGTTCACGTTCAAATGATCAAGGTAATCATCAAATCCTTTGCCGTTTGAACCCGACAAAGCTCTTCCGAGATACAGGTTTTCTATTGCTTTTAATGTTGCAATGGCTAATTCAGTTGATTTGCCTGAATACACGGCCTCTGCTTGTGCCGGTTGAACAATGCCCAGCGTCTTTTTTCCTAATGGAATGCCAATTTTAGCATTTTTCAAATAATCCAATTCAAAATTCATTTGATTGATCAAAAAACCAATTGAACTTCCCACGTCGGTTCCAAGCGAATTAACAAAGGTGCTTCTGTATGATCCCTTCCATGAAGAAAGTACTGCATTTATTCTGCCGGACATGTCGCTCAGGAGATGACTCACATAGCTGCAACGTGCCGACGATGAAAGGAAAGCGTTTACAATTTTTGACTCATCGGAAGATACTCCATAAAACAAAAACTCCAGAGCCGGTAAACCTTTTGCATCCAAATTAGCAACCAGGTTCAGATCGTAAACACCCGTATTGATGTTATTGGTAATTTGCAAAGTATCGGCAGGAAACACATTACAACTTGATCGAAGGAATACCGATTCGGCAGGACCAAACTCGAATAAACTGCAACTTTGGTAGTTTAAATAGGCCTTTTGAAAGTTCGTCTTTACTAATTGAAGTCCATTGACATCGGGTTGGAGTTTAAATGTATCATACACCAAAACCAAACTATCCAAAGCCAGTTTAAATGATTCATAAGATGGGATAATCAACTCATCAGCCATTTGCACCAACATGGCTTGTTTATCAAAGCTTGAAACCGGGTCTTCGGTTTCAGCGCTTTTCTCTTTTTTGCAGGCCAAAAGCAGCAGAAACAATCCTGTACTTATGGTTATGAAACGTTTAACTTGCATTTGAAATCAATCAGCGAATATCCTCAATTCTTGTCCCAACCTAAATACCCTAAAAGCGGTATCCCGTTTCATTTGATAAGGGTGCCTGCTTTTGGATAACACATTATGGAATTAATGCTGCATTTAATCCAAACACTGTTTCCAGTTTGGCAATTGCCAGATCTATATTAGCAGGATTCAACAGGTAGAGGTTGGTGCCGATATAAGTAAGAAGCAAAGTCAGATCTGCGTCAGAAATTGTTTTTAGGTTATTGTACCGAAAAGCCGTTACAAATCCATGTGCTTCCGACATGTTATGGTGCAATGTGGCCACATCGCTTAAATTATTTTTAGCACCTTTCAGGTAAGAGATGCACTTTGCAGCTCCCACTTTTTCCCAGGTTGAAACAAGCACAATTTTCGCCTCATCTCTGCCAGTGTTGTCTTTATTGCTAATGGCAGCACGGCCTTTTAAAAAGGCATTCATAATTAAGGCATTTGAACCAATGGCAGAATTAACGGAATTGCAATAACTGCCCCAATTTTTAAGGCCAAGCGTGGATGTTGGAAAACTAACTGGTACACCAAAGTAACCAAATGCCTCATCCCAGGCTTTCTCCTGAGCGGTGCTGTTGTTCACAAGTGTGGTGTTATCAAATCCTGAGATGTTGTTTAATAATAACATGGCCTGATAATACAGTACAGCTCCCATCAAGCCCTTTTCAGCAATTTCCTTGTATTCAAAGCCGTTGGCATTAACTAACACTGCCCTTGAGGGGGAAATCAATTTTCCTCTTACCCCATTGGATGCTGTGCTGGTTGTAGGTTGAGCAGCTGAGGTGACACTAGCCGGTTCTGCATCATCAAAAGCTGACTCTAATTCCGAAACAAAAGAGAAAGCATTGCCTGTTTTATCTTTTAATTGCAAGCCACTGCTGTTAAGCGTTTGGTCGGTAAAAGCAGCTGCTGCATTGGCATACATGTTCTTCAATTTTTGAGCGCTCAGGGTTGGCTGGGTGGCCGCCGTGGTGGTATGCACACTCCTGATGTAGTTGGTTAATTCACCCAACATTGCAATACGCTTTGTTGATGATGAAAAATCGGCATTGCTGAATGTATAGGTAGTTGGGATAGTATAGGAAGGACCCGGGTTAGGTGCCGGACTAGGGCTTGGTTCAATGCTGTCCTTTTTGCAGGAAGTAATACCGAAGGCCAGTGCAATGGTGGCGAAATACAAGGTTGTAATTTGTTTGGTCATAAAATGAAATAATTTGATGACAAAACTCTTATTTAGAATGATTACAAACAATACCACAAAAGGGGTATTCCTTATGCTAAGGCTGCTCTTATGCTGACATTAGCAATGATTGACTCACACCTTAGAGAGACCATTTTAGTAAACATCGCATTCAGGAAGTGTTTACTTCAGCTGTTTTGTTCTCACAAAAAAATTGGTATCAATTTTAAATTCACTCGTGTTGAGTTCCAGCTTCTGCCACTTTTCAGTAGGATTGATCCAGTAGTCTCTGTCGCTCAACACCAATTTTAAAGGCATGTCGAAGTGTTTGATGCAATTTGTCCATCGGAAAGAAACGGCATTGCCTTTTTGTTTGTATTCAAACACAGGAATTTGTTTTGTGCGCAGGTATTGGTCAAAAATCATCTGAAGATCGAGGTTTAGGAATTTAATCATATAATCTTCAACTTGTTTTGAACTTACTGTTTGGTGCCAAAAAACCGTGTTCATACTTCTCAACATAGCCCGCCACACACTATCGTTGTTCACAATTTGACGAATTCCGTGCAACATGTTGGCGGCTTTATAATACATATCGCTGGAGCCATCTCGGTTCACATCATAATCAGCAATAATAGGCTCATCGTTCTGCACCCCAATTCTAGTGCCAATCACATAATCGGCTGCAGCTTTTTTTCCGAAGAGGAATTGGGTGTACAAACATTCTGAATAAGCTGTAAACCCTTCGTGTACCCAATTATCAGCAACATCTTTAACGGTGATGTTATTCCCAAACCACTCGTGACCTGACTCGTGTACGATGATAAAGTCCCATTTCAGGCCCCATCCGGTTAATGAGAGGTCGGTGCCCAAATACCCGTTTTTGAATTTATTACCATAGGCAATTGCACTTTGATGTTCCATTCCTAAATAGGGGGCTTCAACAAGCTTGTACCCATCTTCATAAAACGGGTATTTACCAAACCAAAATTCAAAACATCGCAACATGGGTTTAACCTGAGTAAATTGTTTTTTGGCGAGTTCCAGATTTTCCTGAAGTACCCAAAAGTCAAGATCCAGAATACCTCCTTCACCCTGAATGGTATCTTTAAAATTAGCGTAATAGCCGATGTAAGGAATAATGTTGTAATTGTTGATTGGGTTTTTAACTTCCCAATGGTAAACGGCTTTTCCATTTGAAAGTTGATCTATGCCCTTCATGCGTCCATTGGAAACAGCCACCAGTTCGGCTGGAACGGTAAAATGCATGTTGCAACTATCCACTTCATCGTATTGGTGGTCTTTACTCGGAAACCAAACACTGGATGCCATACCCTGGCAAGCAATAGAAACCCATGGGCGTTGTCTGGCATCCTTGGTCCAGATGAGGCCTCCATCCCATGGTGCCTGTTTCGCAACATGGGGTTTTCCATGAAAATAAGCAGTAATGCTTTTAAGGCTGGCCTTTTGTTGCGCATTGGATAAACGCACAAAATAGGCATTGCCATCCTTTATCCAAGTGCACGCTTTACCATCCTGAATAACAGAATCCAGGCGCATGGGTTCCATCAGGTCGATTTGCATCAATTGGTCAGGCTGAAGCACTTTATACCGGATTGTATTTTTACCTGAGATACTGCTATCGTTCAGGTTAAAGCTCACATGCAGGTTATAGTGCTGTAAATCCCACCATGCTCTTGCTTGGTTAATGCCGCCTCTAATTGAATCAGCGTGGGTATAGCGGGACTTTTGAGCAAATAGTCCGTGAGCAACAACCAATAACAGAACAAGTAGATGGGTGCTGATGCGTTTGTAGGGGTGTACCATAAGGCTGTTTTCTAATTCATTGCAAATGTATTCAGGAACCCGGATTATTTTGCCGAATTTAAAAAAGCAAGCGGTTTTCTTTGGTCGCGACTTTAACAAGTTTTTAAAAAGTGGAGCCGGGTAATTCGACAATTCGGGTAAAGGGTTGAGGCTATTTTCGTACCTTTACCGGTCTTTAAAAAAAACATGCTCGAGAAACTGGAAGAGATCAAACGCCGTTATGAAGATGTGGAAGCCAAACTTTCAGATCCTAAAGTAATTGCTGATATGAATTTGTTCAAAAAACTGAACATCGAATACAAGGAGCTGAGTTACGTGGTTGAACATTTGAATACCTACAAAAAAGTATTGTCGAACATTGAAAGTGCCAAAGAAGTACTCGCCAATGAAAAAGACAAGGACTTTTTGGAAATGGCCAAGGCCGAATTGGAAGAAAACCGGGCCCGTGAAATTCAGCTGGAGGAAGAAATCCGCATGTTACTGGTACCAAAGGATCCTGAGGATGAAAAAAACTGTGTGATGGAATTGCGTGCAGGCACCGGTGGAGATGAAGCGTCAATATTTGCAGGTAATTTGTTTGAAATGTATTCGCGCTATTGCGAGAAAAAGAACTTCAAATTAGAAGTAGTAGACGCCAATCCGGGTACTATGGGAGGTTACAAGGAAATTGTTTTTAATGTAACAGGTCCGGGCGCATATGGCATTCTTAAGTTTGAGAGTGGAGTACACCGTGTTCAGCGGGTTCCGGCTACTGAAACCCAGGGTAGGGTGCACACCTCAGCAGCCTCGGTAGTTGTGCTGCCGGAAGCCGAAGACCTGGACGTGGAGGTGAGAGACGCGGATATTGAAATGGCAACTGCTCGCAGTGGCGGAGCGGGTGGACAAAATGTGAACAAAGTGGAATCAAAAGTGATACTTACACATAAACCCAGCGGAATTGTGGTAACTTGTCAAACCGAAAGAAACCAATTGGGCAACCGTGAAAAAGCCATGCACATGCTGCGCTCTAAACTGTATGACATCGAATACCAAAAACGGATGGAAGCCGTGAGTAAACGACGTAAAACCATGGTAAGTACGGGCGATCGCAGTGCAAAAATCAGAACTTACAATTACCCGCAAAACCGAATTACTGACCATCGCATCAACCTAACTTTATACGACCTCGATAATTTTGTCAACGGCGATATTCAGGAAATGATCGATAAATTGCAGTTTGCAGAAAATGCAGAACGTTTAAAAGAAGGCGGGATATAATACCAAACAAATGACTTCAAAGGAAGAGGATAAAATACGGGATGCTTTTGCATCGAAAGACTGGAGCGACATTAAAGCCCAAAACAGCTGGCAGATTTTTAAGATCATGAGCGAGTTTGTGGAGGGATTTGAAAAAATGTCGAAGATAGGCCCCTGTGTTTCCATTTTTGGAAGCGCCAGAACTAAACCGGACAATGTGTACTACCAAATTGCCGAAGAAATCGCCTTTAAACTGGTGAAGGAGGGCTACGGCATCATCACCGGTGGCGGCCCCGGCATCATGGAAGCCGCAAACAAAGGCGCCCAAAAGGGTGGCGGTAAATCGGTAGGTTTAAACATTGCACTGCCTTTTGAACAAACCCATAACGATTACATTGACAAGGATAAAAATATTCAATTCGACTACTTCTTTGTTCGTAAAACGATTTTCCTAAGGTATTCACAAGGCTTTATTGGCATGCCCGGAGGATTTGGTACCATGGATGAGTTATTTGAATCCCTTACTCTTGTACAAACCAACAAAATTGCGCAATTTCCGGTGGTACTGGTTGGTAAAGAATACTGGTCGGGACTAATAGAATGGCTGACTACTACCATGCTCAAGCGGGAAAAAAACATCAACGCGCCCGACCTCGAACTTTTTAAATTGGTGGATACTGCCGATGAAGCTGTAAAATACATTGTGGATTTTTACAGCAAATACCTGCTAAAACCGAACTTCTGATTGGTCTACTGGTTATTTAACATATTTGTTGTTCCTTTCTTTTACCTGGTTTCACTGTTACCATTTTTTATTCTTTATCCCATCAGCAATGTTTTTTCTTTCGCACTCTATTACCTTATCGGCTATAGAAAACAGGTGGTGATCAATAATTTGAGGAAGTCCTTTCCCGAAAGGTCAGAAGCCGAGATCCTAAAAATCAGCAGGCAATTTTACATCCATTTTGTTGACGTGATTTTTGAAACCATTAAACTGATGAGTTTATCAGAACAGCGTTTCAAATCTCGTTGCAAATTCAATCCACAAGCCCTTGAAACGTTTGAGTGCTATTTCAAAAAAAACCAAAGTGTTGTGGGCATTATGGGGCACTGCGGAAATTGGGAATGGGCGGCAATTGCACACCAGTTCTATTTTAAGAGACCTATCACCGGTGTGTATCACCCTCTGAGTAATAAAAGCTTTGATGAATTTATGCTTAACCTTCGCAGCCGGAAAGGCGGGCACATCATCCCCATGAGCCAGGTATATAAGGAATTGCTTTATCTGAGAGAACGAAACCTAGATACAACACTCGGTTTAATTGCCGATCAGGCTCCTCCTCCTGAAAGCGCCTTTTGGACCCGATTTATGAATCAGGATTCCGGCTTTTTTTGCGGACCTGAAAAAATTGCCAAAAAATTCAATTACCCCGTTTTGTATCTAGGTGTAAAAAAAATCAGGAGAGGGTATTATGAAATGCGGGTGAAAGTGCTTTGTGAAAACCCTAACGCCACACAAGAAGGCGAAATCACGCAATTGTATGTGAACGAGCTTGAAAAAGATTTACACGAACAACCTTTCAACTGGCTATGGAGTCACAGGCGATGGAAACATAAAAAACCCGCTTAAACTTTCGATTTTCAGGTAATTCCAACTTACCCAAGCAAAGCCCGCAAAAAATTCCCATTTTTACCCGAGAAATTTTTATGAATCAAACAAAACCAAAGACTAATCTTCAACAGGTGAATTCGGTTCCCGATTTTTTTGAAAATCTTGGGAACAAAGCTTATTTGTTTACACTCACACTTTTACTGGTTGTGGCCTTTTTTGTATTTCAGGATTTTCTACTCTTTAAGAATATTTTCCTTTACAAAGACATAGGCAGCGACACCCTGAATGGTGTTTACCCTTATTTCAGGCATTTGGCCAGTTATTTCAATCAACATGGTGTGCCTACCTGGTCCTTTGCAGAAGGCATGGGGCAATCCATTATGGCCGGTTTTCTGCGTGACCCATTCCAACTACCTGCCATACTTGCCGGCCCTGAGAGCATGCCAAAAATATTTATTTATGTAGAAGTAAGTAAAATCATCCTCGGCGGTTCGGTATTTTATTTCTATTTAAAATCGCTTAAAATTTCTAACTATTCCGCCACACTCGGAGCACTTCTGTTTTCATTCTCAGGTTTTATGATCATCGGTGCCTGCTGGTACCTGTTTACATTCGAAGCCTTTAGTCTGGCCCTCTTACTTTTAGGTTTTGAAAAGATTTACCAGAAAAAACAATGGGCAGTATTTATTCTGGCTGTGTTTATTACCGGTATTTCGTTTCCCGTGAATCTTTTTCCATTTGGGCTGTTCATTTTATTTTACGCCCTGTTTCGTTTTTTACAGGACCAGAAATTCAATGGCCGGGTTTTTATTCAATTGTTGGTGCAACTGATCCTTGCTGGGGTGATAGGTGTGTTAGTTTCAGGCCCCTTCTTACTTGAAAATATTTTTCAGGTACTTGAATCGCCGAGGGGAAGCGGCACTGATTCTTATTTTGCCCTGCTCTCCTCTTCACCCAAGTTTGCATTGGTGAGCAAATACGAATTTGGTTCATCAGTAATGCGGATGTTCAGCAGCGACATCCTTGGCAGTGGTAACAATTTCAGCGGATTTCAAAATTACCTTGAGTCGCCATTAGGGTATTGTGGGCTCATCAGTTTGATGCTGTTCACGCAGGTTTTTACTTTACTTGAAAAAAGTAAAAGGCGAATTTACCTCGGTTTGCTTATATTATGGCTCATCCCTACCCTATTCCCCTATTTCAGGTACGCCTTCTGGTTATTTTCAGGTGATTACTACAGAATCTATTCGTTTTTCCTTGCCTTGGTGCTTATAATATTTTCAGTGCAGGCGCTTGACCTCATTTTAAAGTCGAAAAAAATACACCTCATCTCACTGATTGCCACACTTGGTTTTTGGCTTTTACTAACCTCCATTCATTACAAATCACCTATTGCCTATCCCGGGTCTCAGCCGGTTGTGAGAGAATTAATCAGAGACGAAACCATTACTTTTTTTGTTCGCATTTTCCTGCTTTTCTATGCCTTGGTACTCTATTTTCTCACCAAATCCCAGAATCAGGTACTTGTAAAGTCACTTCTTTTGGTGCTGGTGGGTATTGAACTTATCTACCTCTCTTCAGTCTCGGTATCTAAACGCGATATTGTGAGTGCAAGAGAACTTAAAGAAAAAACCGGTTACAACGATTATTCAATTGAAGCCGTAAAGTACATTAAATCGGGAGAAAAAGGATTCTTCAGGATAGATAAAATGTATTTTTCAGGAGGGGCCATGCATGGTAGTTTGAACGATCATAAGGTGCAGGATTATTATGGCACCAGTAGTTACAATTCATTTGCACAGATCAACTTTGTGAATTACATGCGTGGTTACGACGTGATCGACAAGTACAACGAATATGCCAGTCGCTGGGTAGACGGTCTCAGAAACCGCCCGTTTCTTGAACCTCTTAACCACGTAAAGTATGTTCTAACCAAAAATTCAGCCATCAATCCGCTTTGGAGAAACACACACGATTCGGTTGCAAAATTTGGCGATGTGCTTGTATTAAAACACAAATACGAACTTCCAATCGGTTATACCTATGAGGCATTTATGCCTCGCAGTGAATTTGACCGTCTTTCTCCAACACAAAAAGACCTCATCAGTTATAAGGCTGTAATAGTAGAAGATAACGATATGGCAAGAGCCGGCAACCTTAAACGCTTAGGACTGAATGACAGCATAGATTTCAGAACTTTTACCTGGGATTACCTTCCTAACGCTATTCAGAACTTAAAACAGGAAGCCCTTCAACTGAAAGTGTTTGAACAAGATCGCCTTGAAGGCAATATTAAAGTGAGTAAAGAGAAAATTGCGTTTTTCAGCTTCCCCTACGACAAAGGATGGAAAGCCTATATTGATGGCAAAGAGACGGAAAAACTTTTGGTGAGTTGTGGAATGACCGGACTTTTAATCCCGGCCGGAGAACACCAAATTGAATTGGTGTATCAGCTGCGTTTCTTTGGCAAAGGATTAATTTTGGCTGGCTTCGGTATATTGCTTGCGGGCATATGCTTTTTTATCAACAGAAAAAAACAATTAAAAACCGCTACACATGGGTAATTCATCCTATAAATTCGGAACAAAAGCCATACATGCCGGTGCTGAACCCGATCAGGGCACAGGAGCCATTATGACTCCTATCTTTCAAACCAGCACTTATGTACAGGAATATCCTGGTAAACATAAAGGGTATGCCTACGCAAGAGGTAAAAATCCAACTCGTGAAGCCCTGCAAAAAAATATCGCTGCACTTGAAAACGGAAAACATTGTTTGTGTTTCAGCAGCGGAATGGGGGCAATAGACGCCGTTATTAAACTTTTGCGACCAGGAGATGAAGTAGTAACCGGCGATGATCTTTATGGTGGCAGCTATCGTATGTTCACCAAGGTATTCGCCAACTATGGCATCACCTTCCACTTTGTCGACATGAGCAATGCCGATAACATCAAAAATTACATCAATTCCAAAACAAAATTGATCTGGATAGAAACACCTACCAACCCTACTATGCAGATTATTGACATTGAAGCTGTAGTGAAAATTGCACGCGAACACAAAGTCATTTCTGCTGTTGACAACACCTTTGCTTCACCCTATCTCCAAAATCCTCTGGATATTGGAGCCGACATTGTGATGCACAGTGTTACCAAATATTTGGGTGGACACAGTGATGTGGTAATGGGCGCTTTGGTAACCAACTCCGACAGTTTATACGAACAACTCGCTTTTATACACAACAGTTGCGGAGCAACCCCCGGCCCAATGGACAGTTTTTTGGTGTTGAGAGGCATAAAAACCCTGCATTTGCGAATGGAGAGGCATTGTTTTAACGGGAGAAAAGTAGCAGAATACCTTGCAACTCACCCTAAAATAGAAAAAGTTTACTGGCCCGGATTTCCCTCACACCCTAACCATGCCATTGCCAAAAAACAAATGCGCGACTTTGGTGGTATGATATCCATCGTGCTAAAAGACAAAAGCATTGAAAACACCTTTAAAACAGCCGCTTCCTTCAAAGTTTTTTCCCTTGCCGAAAGCTTAGGTGGAGTTGAGTCACTTATCAATCACCCGGCTACAATGACACACGCCTCGATTCCTAAAGCCGAAAGAGAAAAAGCAGGGGTTGTTGACAACCTATTAAGGCTGAGTGTGGGTGTTGAGGATATTGAAGACCTGCTTCAGGATCTGAAACAGGCTTTGGCTTAACGCAGTGAGTGCAAAAAACTAAAGTAATTTCTTATATTTACCCTTAACCTTTAGCTGCGTTATGAAATTCGGTCTTGTGATTTCTTTCTTTTTACTGGCCTTCTTTAGCCATTCGCAAGTTTTTGTGTGCAAGGACGGGCAAATCAAGTTCACGTCTGAAGCACCGCTAGAACTGATTAAAGCTCAGTCGTCGAAAGCCTCAGGCGCACTCGATTGTTCAAATAAGAATGTACTTTTTATGATTAGCATCGATTCATTTGAAGGTTTCAACAGCAGTTTGCAGAAAGAGCATTTCAGAGAGAATTACATGGAAACCACCAAGTTTCCGACAGCCACCTTTAAAGGTAAAATAATCGAGGATATTGACTTTACTAAGAAAGGCACCTACAACGTAAGAGCCAAAGGCATCTTTACCATCCACGGTGTTGAAAAAGAGAAAATTGTGAAAGTGAAGGTGGTAGTAAAAGATAAGGTGATTGAAGTGGAAACTTCATTTGAAGTGGCTTTGGAAGATCACAACATTAACATTCCAAAAGTAGTGAACCAAAAGATAGCCTCAATGATTATGGTAGAATTGAACGCTGCCATGAAACCCAAATCCTAAAAGGGGTGTGAAATACAAACACTACATATCCTTTCTATTTTCTATTTTTTTCTTCACCCATTATTCTCAGTACCAAATCCGCAATTATTATTCCCTTACCGGTAAAAAAGATGTACCGGTAAACGTAATAGCTCAAGACCATGATGGGTATTTGTGGTTGGGAACCAAAGAGGGCGTATTTCGATTCGACGGAAAATCGGCCGAACACTTATTCAATGATTATGCGCAACTCAAAACTGAGATCAACGCTTTGCACATTGACACTAAGGGCGTGCTTTGGCTGGGTTTAAAATCAGGAAAAGTATACTGTGTAAGAAAAAACAGCCTCGATTCAGTTGAATTTGGTGATGGCGGAAACACTTCCAGAATTACTTCATTTAGTGAACTAGGCAACCGTTTTTGTATCGGCACTTATGGCAACGGCATGTATATCCTTGAGAATAGAGCACTCAGCCATTACACCAGCGCGAATGGTTTGAGTGACGATGTGGTGTACCGGCTTACCAACGATAAAATGAACAGACTATGGTGTGCAACCGATGCCGGTATCACCGAATTTGATTTCTCTTCCTCTCAAGCTGGCATCCACATCATTTCCAATAAAAGTGGTTTACCGGATAATATTGTCAGAGATATTTCCCTGTATTCGGATCAGCTATGTATAGCAATGCAAGACTCGGGTATTTGTTATTACAACCTTAGAACAAAACAGATTGAACGAAAAATGTTCTTTACCGAATGGAGTCTGGGTCCGGTTCTCAACGCATTTACCGACATTTCAGGCAAAACCATACTGGCCACTGAAAAGCAGGGTCTGCTCATCGTACGTAATTCAAATTTGAATGTGTTTGACTATGAAACCCAAATGCAGTGCAAGGAAATAAACCAGGCCTTTCTCGACCGCGAGCAACAAATTTGGATTGCAAGCAAAAAAGGCATTAGCCAGTTCACTGAAAAACGTCATCAACTCATCAACAAATTCAACGGGCTGGAAAACGAAAAGGTTTTAGCATTGGCAATTGACAACGACCAATCAATATGGGTAGGCAGTACATCGGGTGTAACAAAAATACTGAAAGACGAAAGAGGTGAACTCAAGGTACAAACACAGAAATTACTTAAAAAATTCAGCATTTCCTGTGCTGTTAAAGCACCTGATGGGGACATCTGGTTCGGCACATACGGGCAGGGTATTATAGTATTGGATACCAAAACCGACAAGACTATCAATCTAGTAACCACGGAAGACAAAATTTCAGACAACAATATTTCTCATCTGTTTTTTGAGAATGAACACACTCTCTATATTTCAACTCTTGGCGGAGGATTGATCAAAGCTCAGGTTGATCTAGAAGGCGATCGTAAACGATTGAAAATTGACGCCATTTATACCGAAGAAAACGGCTTTGGAAGCAATTATGTGTATGCGGCTATTACCGATAAAAATGGGGTGTTATACGCAGCTACCGACGGCAGCGGCTTAGGGAAATTACAAAACAACCGCTTCATTAACCTCACCAAAAAGTATCAACTGAATTCAAATACCGTGTTTTCACTTTGTCGCGATAACAACAACGCCATCTGGGCCATTTCCAATGCCGAAGGATTATTGCGTTACGACGGCAAAACCATACAAAAGTTTGGACAGAAAGACGGCCTGCGAGATGACCAACCTCAGCAAATCATTTGTGCTGAATCTTACATCTATTGTGTACACAACAAAGGTATCGACCGTTTGTCTATAGCCAATGGTAAAGTCAGCTATTTCGACCTCAATACAGACGACCTTGAGCCCAACCTAAATGCTATCGTCTTGCACAAAAACACGCTCTATTCAGGCACAGGAAGTGGTATTTTAGTATTGAGAACCAATAAGGAAGCCGGAGATTCTATCGCTCCTAAGATTAGCCTGAAATTGGTTGAATTGAATTATAAACCACTGAATCATGATTCAGTCAACACCTTTGATTACAACCAAAATACATTTGGGTTCACCTACGATGGGATTTGGATGAAAAACCCCGGGAAATTGCGCTACAGGCATAAGTTACATGGTTTTGAACAGGATTGGGTGTTGAGTGATGAGGGCAAGCGGGTGATGTACAACAAACTTGATCCGGGCTATTATACATTTATCGCTCAGGTTCAAAATGAAGAAGAAATTTGGAGTGAACCGGTGACTTACGCTTTTTTGATCGCCACGCCGTTTTGGAAACGCTGGTGGTTTTGGGTGTTGAGTTTAGGCTTGGCTACTGGAGGCATTTACCTTTTTATCAGGTACCGCCTGCGTGCTCTTCAGCGGGAAAATCTGATTCTGGAAACTAAGGTAAAAGAGCGAACCGCAGAAATTGAAAAACAATCCCGCATCATTGAACACAAAAATGTGGAATTGGAACAACTTTCGCTGGTTGCTAGTAAAACCGATAATGTTGTACTAATTCTTGATGCCCTTGGACAACTTGAATACATCAATGAAAGTTTTATAAAACTCCACGGGCTGAACATGGAAGAATTGATTGTAAAGTATGGTAATTCCATTTATAATTTGAGTAATCACCCGCGTATTCAGGAAATAATCAAAGATGCAGTAGCAAACAAAAAATCGGTGAATTACGAAACCCTGAACAACAAAACCAAACAACCTTCTGCAGTTTGGCAGTCATCTACACTAACCCCCATTTTCGATTCTCATGGTGCATTAAAAAAAATCATCATCATTGATACCGATGTAACAGAAAGAAAAATTCAGGAACAGATCATCATTCAAAAGAATAAGGACATTACAGATAGTATTGCGTACGCAAGAAAAATACAATACTCCATATTGCCCCCGGATGCGCAGATTGCCAATCACCTGCCCGACTCTTTTCTGATCTACCTTACAAAAGATATTGTAAGTGGTGACTTTTATTGGTTCACTCACTTCGAAAACACCAGCATCATCGCTGCAGTAGATTGTACCGGCCACGGTGTACCCGGTGCATTCATGAGTTTAATAGGTTACAACTTACTTAATAAAATCGTAAACGAACAAAAAATAACTAACCCTGCTGATATTTTACTGGCGCTTAACCAAGGTGTACTCGACGCCTTGTATAAAAACGAAACCGAATCGAAAGACGGTATGGATATTGCAATTTGCAAGATCAACCACCAGCATAAAAACCTGGAATATGCAGGTGCCATGCGTCCATTGTGGGTGATTGAGAACAATGAATTAAATGAAATCAAAGCAGATAAAATTCCCATAGGCACCAAACAAAAAGACCGTGCCGAAGCCATTCGTTACACCACACACAACATTCCACTTCATGGGAACACCCGCTTTTATATTTTTACCGATGGTTATGCCGATCAGTTTGGTGGGCCCAGGGAAAAAAAGTACAGCACCGGAAAATTCAAAGAACTATTACTCAACATTCACACCCGGCCAATGCAAGAGCAAAGCGCACGCATTCGTAATGAACATATTGAATGGAAAGGGCGCCATGAACAGGTAGACGATATTTTGGTGATAGGATTTAAACTTTGATTTGGTAGTTAGCACCAATTTCCTCAGAACACCTCTTTCGTCGAATAAATACACACTTTGGTCGAAACATTTTTCCAAAAGGCTTATTAACAAAGGGTTTTGTGAAGATTTAAGCCAGGTAATTGTAGAGAAATTCCTTGGTACAACTCCAAATTAATCGGGTATTAATGTATATTTACCGCTAATTGACACTTGTTCGCCGAAATGAAGTTACATACCCTGATTATCAGCTTTTTTCTATCCCTGATCTGCGTTTTTGGGTTTTCTCAAGCCCCAAAAGTTAAAGAGACCCAAAGTGCCGCAAAAATTAAAGCTTCATTTGTTTACAGCTTCACTAAATCCATTAAATGGCCGAATGAAGCAAACATCAGTACTTTCAAAATCTGTGTACTCGATAATGATGAACTTGTATCACGCTTAAAATCTATTGTTGCCAACAATAAGTTTCGTAACGGTGCTCCTTTTCAGGTTATACACGCCCGATCCAAATCTGAAATTGTATCGAGTCAAATTCTTCTGGTGAATTCAGTCAACGAAAGAGACCTTAAATCTATTTACAGTAAAATAAAAGGAAAGCCCACCCTGTTGGTTGCAGAAAACTTGCTCGATTACCGTCAATCTATAGTTTCCTTCGTAGAAGTAGATGGTCACATGAAATACATTGTGAACAAACAAAAAATGAACGAAGCGGGACTCACGGCCAGCACAGTTCTGTATGATCTTTCCATTACAAAGGAGGCTGACTGGAATAACGTTATGGACAAAGTGGCCTATTTGGCGAAAAATTCCAATACCAAAGAAGTGAAAGTTAGTAAGGCAGATCTTCAGAAAATGTTGGGTGCATACAGCGATCTTGAACTTGAAAAACGCCGAAAAGACTCCACGATCAAACAAATTGAAGACAGCCTCCAGAGGAGAATTCAGATGTTCAACGCAAAAATGGTTGAGTACCGGAAAATTGAAAATAAGATCGAGGAGAACAAAGCCAGAATCAAAGAACAAGAACGTTTGATGAAAGATCAGATGGATGAAATTTCCAGGCAAACTATTAAGATTGGGCAACAGACTCAGGTTATCATCATCATTTTCTCGCTTGGATTTATTTCTTTGATCTTTTTGTTATTTGCTATTCGGAGTAACATTCAACGTAAAAAGGCCAATCAATTACTTTTCGAACAGAAAAAAGAAGTTGAAAACCAGAAACAGCTGGTAGATGAAAAACAAAAAGAAATTGTTGACAGTATTAATTATGCGCGCAGGATTCAAACAGCTTTGATGGCGCATGATAAATTGCTGAGTAAACATTTACCTGAACATTTTGTGCTGTTTCGGCCAAAAGACATTGTTGCCGGCGACTTTTACTGGGCCACTTCCACACCCGGTGGGTTTATGTATGTTACCGGAGACTGTACAGGCCATGGTGTTCCAGGTGCGTTCATGAGTTTATTGAATATCAGCAAACTCAACGAAACCATCAATCAGAAAAACATCACACGCCCCGATCTTGTATTTAATGATATCCGGAACGAGATCACACGCGCTTTGAATCCTGAAGACAGCACCGAAGACAGCAAGGATGGAATGGATGCTGTGTTGTGCAAACTTGATCTGAGAGGCATGAAGTTACAATACGCAGCCGCTAACAATTCGTTTTATGTTATTCGTAACAAAGAAGTGATTGTGTGTAAGGCCGACAAAATGCATGTAGGAAAAGCCTTTAACGCTACAGGTTTGTTCACATACTACGAGATGGATTTACAAAAAGGCGATTGTATCTACACGTTCTCTGATGGTTATTCTGACCAATTTGGCGGACCCAACCGTAAACGTTTTAAGTCGGTGCAATTAAAAGAACTACTACTGAATATTTCCGAGAAACCAATGCCTGAGCAAAGAACCATACTCAATGACAAATTTGAGAATTGGAAAGGGAACATCGAACAAATAGACGATGTACTGGTGATTGGGGTAAGGGTATAAATTTGAATTCAGGTTTTTTCCTGAAGCAAATCATTGCAACAAAAAAGCCCGGAACAAATTCCGGGCTTTTTTATTGTTATCAAATGGTTGATTACATCATTCCACCCATACCACCCATATCAGGAGCTCCTCCCATGGCTGGTTTTTCTTCTTTCTTTTCTGCTAATACGCAGTCAGTAGTGAGTAACATGGCAGCTACCGATGAGGCGTTTTCAAGCGCTACACGGCTAACTTTGGTAGGATCAATTACTCCGGCTTTGTAGAGGTTCTCGTAATTTTCGGTTCTGGCATTGAAACCAAAATCCTCTTTCCCTTCCTTTACTCTTTGAACTACAATTGAACCTTCAATACCGCAATTGGTGCAAATCTGACGAAGTGGTTCTTCAAGAGCACGTTTAACAATAGCCATACCGGTTGTTTCGTCTTCGTTACTGCCTTTCAATTTATCAAGGGCTGAAATGGCACGAATGTAAGCGGTGCCTCCGCCTGGTACGATGCCTTCTTCCACAGCGGCGCGAGTAGCAGCCAAAGCATCATCAACACGGTCCTTTTTTTCTTTCATTTCCACTTCACTAGCAGCACCAACATAAAGTACTGCCACGCCACCTGCCAATTTTGCCAAACGTTCCTGTAGTTTTTCCTTGTCGTAATCAGAAGTAGTGGATTCTATCTGAGCTTTAATTTGGTTAACGCGAGAAACAATTTCGGCTTTTTTACCGGCTCCGTTCACAATGGTGGTATTGTCCTTATCCACGGTGATTTTCTCAGCCCTGCCAAGATCGGTCAGTTGAGCATCCTCCAGCTTACGACCTTGTTCTTCACTTATAAAGGTGCCACCTGTTAAGATCGCAATGTCTTCAAGCATGGCTTTTCTGCGATCGCCAAAACCAGGGGCCTTCACTGCACAAATTTTTAAGTTCGCGCGCAAACGGTTCACCACCAATGTTTGCAATGCCTCTCCATCTAAATCTTCAGCAATAATCAACAGGGGTTTTCCGGTTTGAACCGCTTTTTCCAGAATGGGAAGCAGTTCTTTCATTGCTGAGATTTTTTTCTCATAAATGAGAACATACGGACTCTCGAGCACAGTTTCCATTTTGTCAACATTGGTAACAAAGTAAGGGGAAATGTACCCACGGTCAAATTGCATACCCTCTACCACTTCTACTGTGGTTTCGGTTCCTTTTGCTTCTTCAACGGTAATAACCCCTTCCTTCTTTACCTTGCTCATAGCTTCGGCAATCAGTTTGCCTATGGTAGAATCGTTGTTAGCTGAAATGGTGGCTACTTGCTCAATTTTTTTGTTATCGTTGCCAATTGTGTGTGATTGTTTTTTCAGGTGTTCAACCACGGCTACAACAGCCTTGTCAATACCACGTTTCAAATCCATTGGATTAGCTCCAGCTGCCACGTTTTTCAAACCGGCAGTTACGATGGCCTGACCTAAAACAGTAGCTGTTGTGGTTCCGTCGCCTGCAACATCTGCTGTCTTGCTGGCTACTTCTTTCAGCAACTGTGCCCCCATATTTTCTACCGGGTGGCTGAGCTCAATTTCTTTGGCCACTGTAACCCCGTCTTTGGTAATAGCCGGTGAACCAAATTTTTTATCAATGATGACGTTGCGACCCTTTGGTCCCAATGTAACTTTTACTGCATTTGCCAATGCATCTACTCCGCGTTTTAAAGCATCGCGGGCTTCAATATTAAAGGTGATATCTTTTGCCATAATGGTAGTTTAAATTAGTGTAAGTTTGATTAAATGATCGCGTAAATGTCGCTTTCGCGCATGATGAGGTACTCCTCCCCTTCAATGTTGATTTCTGTTCCTGCATATTTGCCATAAAGCACCATGTCACCGGCTTTAACGGTCATTGGTTCATCTGGTTTACCATTGCCAACAGCAATAATCTTCCCACGCATGGGTTTTTCTTTTGCTGTATCCGGAATGATAATTCCGCCTGAGGTTTTGGTTTCGGCTGGTGCCGGCTCTACTAATACCCTGTCAGCCAGGGGCTTCACTTTTATTTTTGCCATAATGGTTTAGTATTTTAGTTTGACCTCCCACGTCACAAACTGTGCCACTTAGAGAATGCACACGACTGTGGTCAATTTTTCACATTCGAAGTCTGGATTCTGAAGAAATTGTCAGGAAGAGGTGACAGGCTGACACGGACCTTGCACCGTTTTACTTTCGCTTGCCTTTTTCGTAAACCACAACAAACCCGTCGAAACCCTGTGCAAGCAATTCGATACGTCTGGTTGAAGCCTCTTCTCTGGTGGAAAAGGGGCCTACCAGAACTTTGTATTTATTGTCTTCGGATACAACTTTGTATTTCCCCAACTTTTTAAGAATGTTCTTATCCGGTTTATTATTAAATGCACCTACCTGTACCATGTAAACTGTGCTTTTAAGATCTGCCGGAGCTGCTACGTCTGTTGCCAAAGGCTCTTCTTTCTGTTTGGCAGGTTCTGGGGGCAAGGTGGGTTCGGCTGCAGGGCTGCTTGGTGCAACTGTTGGGCTGGCTGTACCAGGCTGAATGTATTCGATTAAACGCTCTATCTCATCGGCATTTTCGTTCAATGTTCGCGATAGTATGATGATCTTTTCTGAAGTTTGAAGGTCTGACTCGGCCTTTTGTTTTGCAGCTTCGGCCTTGGTCAACACTTTTTTACGTTCATTTTTGTTTTTGATATCCTCCGTATTTTTAATCATTTCTTCGGCTTCCTGCAATTTTTTGCCCGCCATATCCTTTTCTTTCAATCCAACTTCCATGGCCTCTGCAGCATCTTTTCTGAACTGCGCAGCCTGTTGTCGCAATTCAGCTATTTCCTGATCCGAAAGACGGTCGATTTTTTTGTTTTCATAGCCCGGCAAAAGTGTGCTTTGTGCTTGTGAAGACACGCTGATCTCCCCACGCGCTTCAGGAGATGAAAAATAGGTGATGGAGTCGGCTGAACTTAGTTGGCCTGATCGCTCTTCAATGGCTGTTTCTAATTCAATGGCTTCGTTTTCGAGTGTGCGTGAAAGTGCGATAATTTTCTCTGCGGCGGAGTTACTTGAGGCTGCCTTTTCTTTAGCCTTCTTCGCATTTTCTATTACCTGGTTCCGCTCTGTTTCATCTTTCAGGTTGTTTGCCTTGTTAATGGTTTCATCAGCCTCTGCAGCGTTCTTTTCAGCTTCGGCCTTTTCTTTGCTGCCCAGTTCATATGCTTTTTTAGAATCCAGCCTGAATTGATTGGCTTGCTGCCTCATGGCAATTAACTGTTGTGCGTAACTCCCCTGGTTAGCCAGATTTTGGTTGGAGGCGATGGCTTGCTCTGATGGCGGCGACTGGTTATTGGAAGCAGGAAGTACCGGTAAGTCGGTAGTTTTAGGGCCGGCAATCATTTTCCGGTCTGATTTTACTTGTTTGTAAATGAAAATCTTTTTCGAAGGTGCATCGGTTTCTTTACGATTCCCATCTACAATGTAACTGAACTTTTGCTCTATGCTGGCAGCCCCTGTTAATGGCCCGGTAATGAGCTTCATACTGATGCTAAACACCGAATCAAGCGGTGCAATTACCCAAACAATTTTTGCCCTTTTATTTTCATAGGTAAAGGTCCCTCCTCTGCTCTCGACCTCCTCAGCAACAACACCCTCCGGCAGTTCTATCTGGTACTTGGCAAAGTTGTTCAGTTCACCCTTTGTAATTACCACTTCAAATAGTTTTTCGGTGTTGGTAGGTAAGGAATCGGGCAAATTGCACACCATGCTGATCTGAGCTTTTGTTTCAACACTTAAAAGCACAACAAATACGATAAAAAATCTGATCCTAAGCAGGATATTGGCGTGTTGTGTTTTCAATAAGTATAACCGCATGGTTGAAAGAACAATATTATATTATAGCAAGCAATTCTCACAATAAGCGGCCATTTAATTTCGAATACACCGGTGTTGAAATCATTTGCCTCTGTAAAAACAAAAAAAGCCGTTTCTAAATAGAAACGGCTTTAAATTCATTTTGTCTGCTTTATTTTTTCAAATCAATTGGATAAAACACCCCTTTGATTTGTACGGAGGCTTTATTATCGCATTGCGAAGGCAAAGGCACCGGATTTTCATCACTGCCAAAGGTTATCTGGGTGTTATCATAATAAATTTCTCTTGGGTAGGCCGTTCCTGTAGTGAAAGAAGCCACACCGGAGGTAAATGGATGGAACTCAGATAACACAGGGGTTAAGGTAGAGGTTGGGGATAAGCCTACACCGGCAACTTTATCAGGGAAACAGGTAAAATCGCGACGAAGCGGGTATTTTTCATAATATTTCATGGTGTAAGATACTTTGCCCGGAGTGTACCCTTTTGCGTCACCTACATAAGAAATCACAGCTATGCTCCAATTAATAGCCGATTGGGCGTTAGCTGCAAACACTTTTGTGTTGCTGGTGTTATCCAAAGTTTTTGTCCAGGTACCCTTCCAAGCCATTGAATCTTGGTTCTTTTTCATTTTGAAGGAGCCCTGGAAAGACCATTTGAGGTTGCCCGAAATTGGGGTATTGTTATTTGGTCTTAGGTTTCTGATCAAAATAGGGTAATTGGTTTCATTCGGGTCAAAACTGTCAATGTCTTCATTGTTGATCAACCAACCGTCAACTCTGTAATCTTCAAGGGTGATGCGGCCGGTAAAATTGTAGTCACGAATATAATTTTCGTTGCCGGTTAAAGGGTTTAATGAGAATTCTTGCTCCTTAAAGATCATATAAACAGTACCGCTGCGTAACCTTCCATCCATACAAGTAGTGTTGTTAAAGTTGAAACTCAAACGGTTGGTTTGGGTATTCCTAACTACAGTAACAGTACCCTGTGAAACAGGGGAAGGAACATAGAATTTTTGCGCGCCGAGTGAAGCATCTTCGCCCATCCAACTACATATCATTTCAACGTCGGAAACCAAAAATGTCGCATAGGAAGCATCAATTGAAGTTTGCACTTCTGTGTCCACAGTTGGGGGTACATTCGGTTCCTTTTTACAGGCAAAAAACACTATTCCGGCAGCAAGTACGGCAAAAATACCAAAGTTGAATTTTTTCATTTTTGATCAGGTTTTGTTATATCGTGTTGCAATTTAGCAAAAATTACTAATTCCACAAAAAAACACCTTTTTTATACAACAAACTTAGTTGTCCTGGTTTCTCAAGACGGGGTATCTTCTACCATTTAGTAGTTAATGGGCCAATGTGGCTATTTTCTTAAGTCAATGGGATAAAAAATGCCTTTAATTTGCACCGCTGCTTTGTTGTCGCATTGGGCAGGCAAATCAACTGGTTGCGCGGTATTGCCATAGCTGATTTGGGTATTGTCGAAATATATTTCTCTTGGATAGGCTTCTCCTGTATTAAAATAGGCTACTCCAGAGATAATCGGATGATATTCGAGGTTATTCGGACTTAATGCATTGCCGGCATTCAGGTCCTTCACCTTGTCAGGAAAACACGTAAAGTCGCGGCTCAATGGAGATTCTGCACTGTACTTAATGGTAAATGGAACGTTTCCGGGTGTGTACCCTTTTGCTTCTCCTATATATGAGATCTGGGCCAATTCCCAATTAATAGGGCTTTGTGCATTAGCGGCAAAAACGCGGTTATCGCCGGTATTATTCAAAGTTTTGGTAAGGCTGCCCTTCCAGGCCATTGAATCCAGATCCTTTTTCATGGTAAATCCTCCTGTCAGTGTCCATTTCAAATTACCTGACACCGGTGTTTTACTATCAGCCCTTAAGTTGCTAATCAAAACGGTGGTGTTATTGGTACCCGAATTGGGGTTTTCATAATCCTTGTTATCTATTAACCAGCCATCCACCTTATACTCTTCTAAAGTGATGCGTCCTGTGAAATTGTAGTCACGTATGTAATTTTCGTTTCCTGTTAAGGGGTGGCTGGCATACTCTGCCTCTTTAAAAAAAAGCCAAATTGAACCATCGCGTACTTTTCCATCACGGCACATGGTATTGTTGTAATTAATGCTAATTCGGTTAGCGGCCCTGATAATTGAAAAACTACCCATGGATGCTGGTACGGCGCCATAAAATTTCTGGTAACCAGGAGAATGGTCTTCACCAATGAAACTGCAAATCATTTCAATATCCGAAACTACCTGTGTAGCAAAGACAACATCAACACTGGTTTTTACTTCAGTATCGGCCTTTGGAGGAACATTGGGTTGTTTGTTACAGGAATTTAGCAACGCACTTGCTACAAGTGACATGTAAATAATTGACGATTGTTTTTTCATGTGTTTGCTTTTATGTTTATTTGTTCAAGATAGTGAAATTTAATTCATGTGCAACTGTTTAATGAAATAAAATGCTGGCTTTTCCAAATTGTAAAATAAATCTTGGACTTTATGTCACCGAAAAGCGAAGCGACGGTTATCACAACATCGAAACCGTTTTTTATCCGGTAAACTGGAGGGATGCCCTTGAAGTATTGGAAAACAACAACGCAGGAGCACCGGCTTTCAGTTTAAACTGGCCCAATCAACAGGTACAGATCCCGCTTGAACAACAGCTGATTTACAAAGCTTGGAAACTGGTGAGCGGCATGCGTGCCTTACCTTGCTTAACCGTACATTTTCTTAAATCCATCCCTTTTGGTGCCGGCCTTGGTGGTGGCAGTTCTGACGCCGCATTTATGATACACTTACTTGACCGTAAATTCGGGCTTGGTTTGAGTATGGAAGAAAAAATTGCCCTGGCCACTGAACTTGGGAGCGATTGTGCCTTTTTTATAAACAATACAGCTCAGTTGGCCAGGGGCCGCGGCGAATTGTTATCACCCTGCAAGATCAATCTTGGTAAATACTATCTCTTGCTGATTTATCCGAATATCCACTGTGATACAGCACTCGCTTACAAGCATGTTCAACCACAGGCCGGACGAAAACCCATCCAGCACATTGTTGAACACCTAAACATTACTGATTGGAAAAATGCCTTGGTGAACGATTTTGAACCAAGTGTATTTAAACAATACCCGTCTATTGCAAGAATAAAAATGGAGTTATACGCAGCGGGCGCTATTTACGCATCCATGAGCGGAAGCGGCAGCACCGTTTACGGCATCTTTGATGAGAAACCAGATAGCACCATGTTTAGTCAATTTCGATTGCACCTTCAAGAGCCGGTCAAAACGATTTCCTGAAGCAGGATATTTTTTATTTCTTTGTGCGCCTGAATGAAAAGAGGAAAGAGGATAAAACGAACGTATAAGCAGCGATAGCCGTTCGCCTGCCTTACCTCAGCATTCTCAATAAGTTATTTTTCAATCAATTTTTCATGAATTACCTGGTACAGAAATTTGGAGGCACGAGTGTTGGTAGTGCTCAAAGAATAAAAGACCTTGTTCACCTTACCGTGAACACAGAGCCGAAAATTGTGGTGTTGAGTGCCATGAGCGGAACAACCAATGCCTTGGTGGGCATTTGCGATCAACTTTACCAACGCGACATGGCAGCTGCCACATCGCAGATAGCAAACTTAAGAGCTACTTATATGAATGTGGTGGAGGCCTTATTCTCCACAGCATCGTCGCTAACCAAAGGTCGTCAACTTATCGAAAACCATTTTAATTACCTGCTCTCGTTTACGCTTGATATGTTTACCGTAAATGAAGAGAAGGCCATATTGGCTCAGGGCGAGTTGCTGAGCACTGCGTTGTTTCATTATTACCTCGAAGAATGTGGCATTACATCGGTATTATTGCCTGCTCTGAGTTTTATGCGTTTGGATGCAAGAGAAGAACCAGACATGGATTACATTCGCAAACACCTTAAACCCGAACTCGATAAACATGCAGGACAGCGGCTTTTTATAACTCAGGGCTATATCTGCCGAAATGCTTTTGGTGAAATTGATAACCTTAAGCGAGGAGGCAGCGATTATACAGCTTCTATTGTTGGTGCAGCCATTCAAAGTTCAGAAATTCAAATATGGACGGATATCGACGGCATGCACAATAATGATCCCCGAGTGGTGTCGCAAACCCATCCCATACACGAATTGAGTTTTGATGAAGCAGCAGAGTTAGCCTATTTTGGCGCCAAAATTCTGCATCCCACCTGTATACTCCCAGCGCAAAAAGCCAACATTCCGGTTCGCTTAAAAAACACCATGGATCCTCAAGCTGCCGGCACACTAATCGCCAACATTCAAACTTCAGAAGGGGTGAAAGCAGTGGCGGCAAAAGACGGCATTACTGCTATTACCATAAGAAGTGACCGCATGCTTTTGGCACATGGTTTCCTGAGAGCCATCTTTGACATATTTGAACGTCACAAAACATCCATTGATATGATCACCACAAGCGAGGTGGCAGTTTCGCTAACCATAGATAATACTCTGCATTTAGAACCGATTCTGACTGAGATAAGAGAAATAGCGCACGCGGAAGTAGATGCAAACCAAACCATTATTTGTGTAGTAGGGCAATTGCCGAAAAACAAATCAGGGCTGGGTTTCAAAGTACTTGAGTCGTTAAAAGATATCCCATTGAGGATGGTGTCTTATGGCGGCAGCCCCAACAACATATCGGTGCTGGTGAGCAGTGAATTTAAAACTGCAGCGCTCAAAGCTCTGAACAAAGGATTATTCAATTACAATTAAAAGCATGTTTGGAACAGAGACCCTGAAAAAGTTAGAGGGCATAGAAACTCCGTTTTATTTCTATGATCTTGAATTACTCAAATCAACCCTGCACGCGCTTAAACAAGCTGCTCCGCCCGAATACCATGTGCATTATGCCTTGAAAGCGAATGCGAATCCCGAAATATTAAAGATCATCCTCCAGCACGGCTTAGGCGCCGATTGTGTAAGTGGCAATGAAGTAAAACGCGCCTATGAAGTTGGCTTTAAAGCAGGGGATATTGTTTTTGCCGGTGTTGGTAAAAGCGACCGTGAAATCAATGAGGCGCTTGATATCGGCATCTTTTGTTTCAACTCAGAAAGTGTACATGAACTGCAAATCTTAAACGAGCTGGCAGGAAAAAAGCACAAAAAAGCACCGGTGGCGCTTCGAATCAATCCCAATGTTGACGCTTACACCCACAAATACATTACCACAGGCCTCGAAGAAAATAAGTTCGGTATCAACCAACATGAATTTGAAAATGTTTCGCAAGTATTACAATCAGCTCAACATCTGAAATTTTGCGGACTTCACTTTCACATTGGTTCACAAATTCAGGACCTGAATGCGTTCAAAAACCTTTGCTTAAAAGTGAATGAGATCAACCAATGGTTTATTAAACGAGGTCTTTTTCCTGAACACATTAATCTTGGCGGGGGACTTGGTATTGATTACCGGGAACCTGATAAAAACAGCATTCCCAACTTTCAAGCGTATTTCAAATTGTTTAAAGAATTGCTAGAACTGCATCCTCAGCAACAGGTGCACTTTGAATTGGGCAGGTGCATTGTTGGACAGTGTGGAAGTTTGATCAGCCGCGCACTTTACATTAAAAAAGGAATCAATACCAATTTTATTATTCTTGATGCCGGCATGACCGAATTAATTCGCCCGGCTTTATACCAGGCTTATCATAAAATAGAGAACATTAGCCGCTTAGGGGCGAATAACAATTATAAATATGATGTGGTTGGGCCAATTTGTGAAAGCAGTGATTGTTTTGGTAAATCGGTAGAACTCCCTGAAAGTTTTCGAGGTGATGTGTTTGCAATTAGAAGCGCCGGAGCTTACGGAGAGGTAATGAGCAATAATTATAACTTAAGGGAAACGGTTAAATCGGTTTATTCAGTGTAATTTTTCGTAACTATCTACTTCGTTCACATTGATAACAACACGTCCACCTGCATCAACGTACTGCCCCATAGGCAAAAACCGGGCATTATCCAGTACTTGACTATGTTTGTAGGAGTACCGTGAATACACATTTTGCGATACCGTATCATTAATCGCTTTAAAAAGTACCAGAAACTCAAAATCAAGTGTTTCATAATCTTTTATGGTGTACATGCCAATAGGACTTTCTTCGTTAAGCGGATGCACAATGGTCCAGCTAAAGGGAAGGAAATTAATTCGCTCAATCTCCAGCTTTAAACTATAAAATTCGCGGCGGTTTGTGTTTGGATTGATAAACGTAACGTTCACCTTCACTTCCGATTCGATTAATTCACTTTGTTTTTTGTTAACCAGCCTGAACATCACCGCTCGTCCTTCGCGGTAAGGAGCAATTAACAGGTTGTTACTGTAAAGGATATGCGCTCGTGGCCGCGAAAACCGTCCGTACAAAATACCTGTGGCAACAGCAAAACTCAGTAAACCCAAAAGCGATTCAACAGAAGCAGCAGTGCTGGCCAGTTCGCCAATTGGGTAAACATGCCCGTAGCCAAGCGTGGTAATGGTTTGCGCACTAAAAAAAAACAACGCACTCAGCTCTTTAAATGTGTCGCCCGGAGGAACATCGAGGCCACCAAAGTGTTCAGGGCCTATGAGAAAGTAGATGCAGGCAAAAACGGAGTTGATTAACACGTACCACAACAAAATTACCGTATTCAGTTTCAGCGAGCTGGTAGAAATAAGCCAATGAAAAATATCCAGATTGCTCAGTAGACCTAAACCTCTGCGTTTGACATTTACCGAACCATCAGTATTCAGGAAACGGACAGCCGTTTTGTAATTTTTTGTGCCAAAACCAAGTTCCTGGAGTAAGTCCTTATTTTTGAAAAATGCCATGAGACTAAAATTGTGTGTAATTTTACCTTGTGAAATCCAAAGTACAAGTATACTGGTTATTGGCGCTAATTCCTCTAATTTTTTTAGCCTGGTTTATCTACGCCGAGTCAAATACAAGGCCCTTGCGACTACTGCCGTATTACGGGCCAAAACATGCCGGCACAAAAAAAGACAGTGCTTATCATGAGATCAAGGCGTTTCGGTTCACCGATCAAAACAACAACAGCATCACGCTCAACAACCTAAAAAACAACATCGTTGTGGTTGAATTTTTTTTTACCACTTGTCAGAGCATTTGTCCAATAATGAATTCCAATTTACAAAAAGTGTATAAAAGGTTCGCTGATAGAAATGACGTCCTTCTGCTTTCACACACAGTTGATCCTGAGGTAGACTCGGTTGCTGCATTAAAGGCATACGCAAGTTTGATGGGTGTTACCGACAGCAGATGGTTATTTGTAACCGGCAATAAAAAAGAATTGTACGAGGCAGCCAGAACTTCTTACCTGTTAAACTCGGATAAGGGGGATGGTGGTGCCGACGACTTTATACACACTCAAAAATTTGCTCTTATCGATAAAAACCAACACATCAGAGGATATTACGATGGAACCGATACTCTCGAAGTGAACAGGCTCATCACCGAAATGGAACTCTTAATTCAAGAACATGATGCTAAAGAAAATTCTGTACCTTAATTTTTTGTTGTTGAGCAGTGTAACCATAGCCCAAACGGTTCAAGCGAGTTATAAAATTCAGGATCTACTCAAACGCATTAGTTCTGAGGATACCGTATACGTTGTAAATTTCTGGGCCACCTGGTGTAAACCTTGTGTGCAGGAATTACCGGCTTTGGATAGTTTGCATGCAAAAAGTAAATACAGCAACACCAAGGTTCTGCTGGTGTGTCTTGATTTTAAAGAAGAGCTGCAAAACAAAGTCATTCCTTTCCTCAAGAAAAAAAACATACAATCAGACTGTGTTTTACTCGACGAAGTGAACGGCAACAATTACATTGATAAAATCTCCTCTTCATGGACCGGCGCTATACCGGCAACCTATTTTCGGAGTGGTACCAAAACACTTTTGATTGAAAAAAAGATGCAGCTTAAAGAATTGGAGAAACACCTGCTCGAATTGAAACGTGATTAAACAAAGAACCCTCCAAACGCGAATCCAGAGGGTTTTTGCCAAACACTATGACTAAAGACACACGAAGTTCAAAAGCCAACTAACTGAATTCTTTTACGCGCTATTTGGCTTTAGGTTGCAAAATACCTGAAGATTAAGCCAAATAAATTGCTTTTCGTGCTTTGTCTAATACGAAACAGCTAATACCGCCTCTGCATTTTCGATTGTAATTTGGTCCGTACCGTTTTGCACCGTACAGTTGAATCGAATTTTGATCTTTTTTGTCGGTTCGTTATTGCTATTTACCTTGTAATCAGATATTTCTAAAATTTCAAATGCACCTGACCCGGCTTGAGAGTAGGTCTTAGAGCTAAATACCCGTCCATCGGGATGTTTTAAGTTAACGGTGATTGCTGAATAAGCTTTGGTATTTGGCAATGGGTTAAAAACGCTGGTAAAATTAGCTTCACATCTGGGGTCGATAAAGGCCGGGATTTGGTAAAAACTTACACAGGTATCACCAATAGCATCGGTGAGGGTAAGTTTAGCCGTGTAAAAACCCTGGGTGTGGTAGGTATGGAAAGGTTGAGCCGAATTGTTCTCTGAGCTTCCGTCTCCAAAATCCCAGGTATATCTGAACGGGGCTTTGCCACCATGACTTGCAGAAAATGAATACATCAACACGTCGGGCTGTCCTTCTTTTTGCACTTCAATTTCGCTTTGCAAAGTGCTACCAACCTTGTAATGTTTACTCAAGTTGGCGCTGCACGTGCCTTCAGCGTCTTCATAATACAAAGTAGGAGAGAACATCTGTCCGGCTTCTAAAATAGTGGATGCGGTATACGACTCCACTTCCGCACCATTTAGCTGCCAGCGGTGTGTTTCGGTATTGGATTGGCTGTGTAATGGTTTCAATACGGCCAGATAATACAAAGGCGGAAGTTCAGGATCATTAAAAATATAGCTGCCAGTGTGCAAGGCTCTGTTTATCTCCAATGGATCACTTGCTGCGCTTGTTTTTTTATCGTTGATTAAAATGCTAAGTGCATATCCACAAGTTCCGGTACAGGTAGTTTGACTCAAATCGGCCTTCAACACGTACACCTGGTTAGTGTCCAGATAAAAGGAAGAATTCATAAAATACCCATCCTCTCCGGCGCCAAGATATGTGCGTTCTCCGTTGATTAGGGCGTCAACGTAAAATTCAGGTTCATTGTTCTCTGCTTCCGGCAATGGTTTTTTCTCACAGGAGTATACCATACCCAGTAACGCCAACACCACTCCAATTCTCAATTTGCTCATTTTCATTAGTTCCTAAAGATTCTGTAATTTATCCCTACCCGTATGCCGTTAGAGTTTTGTTGATAACCATTTGATGGTGTATCGGTAAATAAATCGCTTAAGCCGTAATATAATTCAAGTTGTAAGGCCAGTCGATCACCCACTGTTTTATGAAGTGAAGCACTTAAGAGGATGTTACTGGTGTTCATGCCCTGGTAAACTCCTTTACTGGATACGGTGTTCAGATTTTGTTTTAAGCCATCCGACAATTCGCTGGTTTCAATTGTGTTTGAAGCCATTAATAAGGTACCTGCGTGTACACCTAATCCTACCAAATGGTGTTCATCAGCAGCATAATACACCCTTATTGGAAAGGATAAGAAAAGCATGGATTGGCAAGTAAGCAGGGTTTGTGTTTGGATTGAGCCAAACCCATAATTTTTTGATGTGCAGGTATAAAATTCCTGATCCACATTGGAGATATTATACAATTCCGCTCCTAGGTTCAGGTTCAGTTTTTTGTTCAGGAAATAACTGTAGCTAATGCCAGCAAAACCATTGAAGCCTTTAGCCGATACCTGCCCATTGTTATCCCATCCGCCGAAATAATTCAATCCCATAACTACATCTATGGCATGGCGGTTGAACCTTAGTGAAGGAACATAATCTTCGTAACGTTTCAGAATTACCGGTTGCAGACTCAATTTCTCTTCCGTTAACTCAGTGTTAAGACTTACCTCTATTTTATCCAGGTTCAGGTGTTGGCTGTTCTCAAGGTTTTGTAGCCCGGTTTCACTGTTATCATTCGCAAATGCACCCGGCGTGGTAATTTCAAGCGGTGTTTGAGTGGATGGGGCAGTTTCAGGAGTTTCTTCGATTGGTGGAGATACCGGCACTTGCGAAACTTTTGGGGTTTGCGAATCGAATTTAGCGTTCTGTAATTTCAGGTCACTCGTTGTGGTTGTTTTGCTGGTAAACCGGGTAGCAGCGAGTGCTAAGTTAGCCGGCCCTTCCTTTTTCTGTGTAGTAATAGCTAGTTGAGGCAAGGATGAGAGCGAAGCTGCTGTTTTTGTCTCAGGACTGTATACTACCTCATCGGCTTGTGCCAACTGAAGAGTTTCAGGTAAGGCAAAGTAAAGCACGGCGATCGAACTCATCAATACAAGAGCAGAAACGTACCAGTAGTTTATTCTGGAGGCCGAATTAAAAGCCGCCATTCTTTCCCGGTCGATCATTTTTCGGGCCTTTTCCCAATCTGACTCGTTGAAACTGAATTTAGCTCCTTCGGTTCTGCGCTTAAATATGTCGTCAAATTCTTCTTCCGGTCTCATCTTTGCACGCGGGTAAAAACGGTGTTTTCAATTTCTTCTTTTAATTTTTGCCGGGCTGCATTCAGGTGCCATTTAGATGTACCCTCGCTGATATCGAGCATTTCGGCTATTTCTTTGTGCGAAAAACCATCAATTACAAATAAATTGAATACGTTTTTTGTGGCTTCCGGCAATTTGTTGATCTGCTCGTAAATCTGTTGAATATTAATTTTTCCCAGAGCCTCATTCACCTCTGAGTAAGAGCTGGTATCAAAATAATGGTCAACGTATTTCACTTTTTCATTCTCTCTTCTGTTTTTCCTGTATTCATCAATCAAGGTGTTGATCATGATACGTCTGATCCAGGATTTGAATGGAATTTCGGGTTTATACGATTTAAGGTTGGTTAAAATCTTCATGTACCCCATGTTCAGTGATTCGCTTGCGCTGTCACGATCTTTGGAATAACGCATACAAATGCTCATCAGGTAGCTGTACGAAATGCGGTACAATTCGTATTCAGCCTTGCGGTCCTGCCTTATGCATAAAGCGATAAGTTTGGGATGAACCTCCATGATAAACGATTAGTCTTACTGACTTTTACGTTTAAAGGTAGTAAAAAGTTGGGTAAATTAAAAGTACTATTCTTTTGATTTACAAAGTATTGGGCTAATTCTTCAATTTTTGAAGAAATGAAGGAGTTGCGACAACTTGTCTTTTAACTCCGTGCGGGGGATGATTTTATCTAAAAACCCGTGTTCAAGCACAAATTCTGCAGTTTGAAACCCCTTTGGAAGGTCTTTTCCAATTGTTTCCTTCACTACCCTTGGTCCGGCAAAACCAATCAGGGAGCCGGGTTCGGCAATATTGAGGTCACCTAACATGGCGTAGCTGGCTGTAACACCGCCTGTAGTTGGGTCGGTTAATAAAGAAATATAAGGTAGGCCATGTTGGGCCAATTGGCTCAATTTAGCTGAGGTTTTAGCCATTTGCATTAGGGAAAATGCGGCTTCCATCATTCGGGCTCCCCCGCTTTTGGAGATGATTAACAAAGGACTTCTGGTTTTTATACAAAAGTCGATTGACCTTGCAATTTTTTCCCCTACTACCGATCCCATGCTTCCACCAATGAAAGTAAAATCCATACAACATACCACCAACTCTTTGTCGTTTACTTTGCCATAAGCGCTTCTCAGGGCATCTTTCATTCCGGTTTTACGAATGGTTTCCTTGAGCCGATCGGTGTATTTTTTTGTATCGCTGAATTCAAGCGGATCCCCGCTGACTAAATTTTCGTGAAGTTCAGTGAATGCGCCATTATCAAATAAGATTTCAAAATATTCTTTACTGCCTATGCGCTCGTGGTAGCCACAATCTGAACACACGTATTTGTTATTCGAATGATCCTGAACGGTGTGAATTTTTTTACAGCTAGGGCATTTGTACCAAAGTCCTTCAGGTGTTTCCTTTTTCTCACTAGTGGTAGTTGTGATGCCTTCTTTTAATCGTTTGAACCAACCCATGGTGTTTGTTTTACGAATTATTGCATTAAAATCTGCCGGTTTAGGCTAAGGTAATGGATGGGTCGAGGTACACATCCTGAATGGCATTTAACAGTGCAATACCTTCTTTCATTGGTTTTTGAAAGGCTTTGCGACCACTGATAAGACCCTGACCGCCTGCGCGTTTGTTGATTACGGCTGTTGTGATAGCTTCAGCCAAATCGCTTTCTCCTTTGCTCTCTCCTCCACTGTTTATCAAACCCATGCGGCCCATGTAACAATTCGCTACCTGATAACGGCAGAGGTCGATTGGATGTTCGCTGCTTAGTTCGGAATACACCTTAGGATGCGTTTTTCCAAAATTAATGGCTGTGTAACCGCCGTTTTTATCGGATAATTTTTGTTTAATGATATCGGCCTGAATGGTCACTCCCAAGTGGTTTGCTTGTGAAGAAAGATCGGCTGCCGTATGATAATCTACCCCGTCTTTTTTGAAGCCAGAATTGCGGGTATAACACCATAGCACAGTGGCCATGCCTAATTCGTGAGCTCTTTCAAAAGCCTGAGCCACTTCAACGATCTGACGGGAAGATTCGGGTGAGCCAAAATAAATGGTAGCGCCAACAGCAACTGCGCCTAAATTCCAGGCTTCTTCCACCGAGCCAAACATGATTTGGTCAAATTTATTTGGATAGGTTAAAAATTCGTTGTGGTTGATTTTTACGATAAAAGGGATTTTATGGGCGTATTTGCGCGACACGGAGGCCAGAACACCATAGGTTGAGGCCACCGCGTTACAACCGCCTTCAATGGCCAATTTTACTATGTTTTCGCTGTCGAAATAAATAGGATTAGGGGCAAAACTCGCTCCGGCACTGTGTTCAATGCCTTGATCAACGGGTAAAATACTCATGTAGCCGGTTCCGGCCAAACGACCGGTATTGTACAATTGACCCAAACTTCTCAAAACCTGAGGGTTACGGTTGGTTGAAAGGAAAATTCGGTCAACAAAATCAGCACCCGGTAAGTGCAGGTTCTCTTTTGAAATGGTTTTACACGTGTGGTTGAGTAGGTAATCAGATTGTTTGCCTAGGAGGTCTTTGATCTTCACGGACATGTTGCTGTGTTTAAAAAGGGAGACAAATATAATTAAAAAACCCCGCCTGAAGCGGGGTTTATATTGAATAAAGTGGTTTATTCGTTGATCATGATCATTTTAAACGGCACATTGATAATGGCCTGATAATCTTCTCCGGCTTCGAGCATATCCTCATCATCTTCTTCGTAATGCCAGTTGATGGTTACAGCACTGCCGGCTTTGTTGATGCCTTCAAGCTTTTTAAACACATCAAGAATACATTTTGAGGAGGAGGTATTAAAATACTCAAGTTGAACGTTAACAGTGGTAACTGGTTTAGCGCTGCTAGCATATTTATCAAGAGCGTCCACCAATGGTTTGTAAAATTCAATGGAATTTTCGGGAATTGAACGACCTTTTACTTCCAATACTCCACTCTCAAGATCAAAACTAATGCTTGGAGTTTTGGGTGTGCCTTCAATAGAATATTTTTCCATAGTGTTGTGTTTTAGTTTTGTTGATTGCTGACTTTAATATTAAGCGTAAAGAAAGAAACTTTATTGTCAATTTCCAAAAAATAATATTCTAATTTTTCACAGGTTTTCCTGGCAATGTCAATCATGTTTAATCCCCACCCGCCTTTCATTGACATTTC
>JBPOHJ010000070.1:0-1817 GCA_052035725.1 Bacteroidota bacterium
ATCAAAAATCTAAATGGATGTTACCTTCTTAAAATCAGGGATACCGGAGATGACGGCCTCAGTTTTTGGGCCAACAGCGATGGTACCGGTTATTTGGGAATACGAAGCCTTGGCCAGCCGGTCAAACAATTTAACGGTGATTTTGGGAAAGAGATCAATTATCAGTTTGTGGCTTCCACAGAAGTAGGTACCGATGAACCTGTTGAAGTGAGTGCTGAAATCAATGTTTATCCCAACCCCGCTGCGGGTCAAATCAATATTGAGTGCAGTGGTATTGAAGAAGACGGACAATTTATAATTACGGATGTTATGGGAAGAAACTGGGCAAGGATAGAACACCGTGCAGGTCTATTTAAAATGCATTTGTTGGAAACGACCCACATGCCCGCAGGCATGTATTTTGTTACCTGGAGTGGTAATTTCAGTAGGGGGGTAAAGACATTTATAAAAATGTAATCATGAATAGGAAAAATAGAAAACAAATTCTTTAGTTCAATGATAAAAATAATAAGGGGCAATGTTGTTGGACACTAAAGTCTTATTCAACATTGCCCCATCGAGACCTTCGATCGGTCTCAGGAAAAAATGGTAGTTTATAAATTTATCTCAGCAGGGTTAGTGTTCCGGCTTTTTTCATATTCTCCACCTTACCACAGATGTCTACATTGGCCTCAAGCGTATAAATATAAACACCTGATGGCAACGGTGCAGAGCCAAAATAACCACCCCAGGTGAGTTGGTCTATTGGTGCTTTATGTACCAATCTGCCCATTCGGTCATAGATATTAAAGTGTAGAATTTCACTTCCTGCAAAGGGTGTTTTTTGCAAATCAATCACCGCATTGATGCCTTGAGAGCTGGCATCCAGAATATTGGGCAAGTCAAAGGATGGTAGCTTGTCAGTAGTACTTACGTCAAAAGTAAATTCAAGTGTCTCACACCCTGTGCTTACACTCAGTTCATAAGAGCCGGTCTGACTCGTTTCAAGGGTAGCCGTTGATGCGTTGCCTCCCCAATTGAATTGCAGGTCTTCTACTTCATAGTTTTGAGGCTCGATACCAATCACCGCCTTTCCTTTGAAACAGGAAATGTCTTCATCCAATAAGGTAAACTCCAGGTTTTCTTTTTCCGGAATATTCACATCTATGTTTTCAAAACAACCAATTTCGTCTTTTAATTGAACCTTATAATTCCCAAAATACAATTGTTCTATTTTGGCTCCGTTGGTTACTACCGGCTGGTCATTTAGGTAAATGGTAAACGCACTGGTATTGATATCCAGCAAGGTTACACTACCATTGCCAATGCCCGGACAGCTGCCCTCTACTTCGTAGTCAATATCGTAATCTGGACTGAAATTTAAGCTATACGTTGTAGTGTCGGTACATCCATTGGGTGCCTCTTTTAATAGGAAAAAGCTGGTGTCATTGTCAAAACTTTGATTGAGAAGGTCAATGGCATTACCATTACAAACAATATATTTTTTAGTTTCATGTTTTGCCTTTTCCTGCTCTATGAAAACTTCTTTAAACACATCACCACAGCCGTTGTTGATGGTTACTCTCAGTGATCCGGCATTGGTAACCTCTGTGCTTAAGCCGATTGTACTGTTGCTCCAGTTGATGCTAACTTCATTTTGGGTATAGTTGAGCAAAATGACACTGGCCTCTGTTTTCGTTTTGACACATGTCAAATTTTCTGAGCTCACAATGAATTCAGGTTTTGCCTTTTCAGCAATTTGAGCAGTATAACTGGTAATGCAACCATAACTGTCTTTTAACTCCACTTCATAAGTACCTGAACTTAGATTAGTCCAG
>JBPOHJ010000031.1:0-58044 GCA_052035725.1 Bacteroidota bacterium
GGATTACTTACCATCACTTTCGATATACCATTTAACTACAGCGATTCAGAAAAAGAAAACCTGAGGAACCTTGCCATCAATTTAAGCACAACCATACAGAAACTCAATCTAAAAAACTCGCTTCAGGAAAAAAACAACGACATACGCGACAGCCTTATTTATGCCAGAAACATACAAAAGGCCATGTTGCCCGATATTAAAAAGGAGCTGCCTGCTTTACACAATGTGGTACTCTTGTTTGAACCGAAAGACATTGTGAGTGGTGATTTCTATTGGGCGAAAGAAACCGATCGGCATGTTTATCTGGCATTAGGAGATTGCACCGGTCATGGGGTTCCGGGTGCATTTTTAACCATCATAGGCACACGGATACTGGAACAAATTATACGTGATGATCAACTCAGCGGACCTGACGAAATATTAACCGAACTCGATAAACAAATCTTCTATTCTCTGAACACCGGTGATAAAGGGATGATAAGAGATGGTATGGAAATTGCGCTTTGTGTGATTGATAAAACCACACGCGAGTTACACTTTTCGGGTGTAGGCATGGGCATAGTGTATCACCACGGTGAAGAAGAAATTTACCTGAAAGGCAACAGAGGTTCGATTGGCGATTACCAGTTCAACGAAGTGGTTTTCGAGAAAAACACCATTGCGCTGAGCGGCAACGAAAAGTTTTACCTGTCAAGTGATGGCTATCAGGATCAACTGGGAGGTGAGAATTACAAACGCTATTCCAAACGGCGGTTGATGGATGACCTGAAGGCCATGCAAGATCTGCCAGCTCCTGAACAGGAACGTTTATTAAAAGAAAATTTAAAAAACCACATGAAAGACCATTTTCAAACCGATGACATCTCTTTATTAGGATTTCAGCTTAAACTATAAGGCTTATGAACAATTTACGCATCGCCCCCAGTCAGGAATCACCAACCATTACGTTCAATACCGATGGGCATTTTAAAATCGAAGGAATCTCGCTGGTTCCCAACGTACACAGTTTTTACAAACCGGTGTTCGACTGGCTCGACGAGTTCGAGAAAAACTTACCACCTAAAATTCTGGTTGAGCTGGAGTTCGAATACCTGAATACTGCTAGCATTCACACAGTAGTAACCATTATCAAACGCCTGGTTTCGTATACCGAAAAAAATGTTGAACTGAAGGTAATCTGGTGTTATGCAGCCGAAGACGACGATCTGCTGGAAAATGGCCAAAACTTTATGAATTATGTTAACTTCCCCTTTGAATTTCAAGCCCGATAAGCCATGTGCACAGGATATTCTGTACCTTTAAAACGGGTTTTAATTTGTTAAAAATACATTTAATCACTACATTCATTCCTTTAACGTGAGCACTATCGAAAAACCAGTAATTGAAGACATCCTTGAGGTGATCGTGAGCAATGAGCGCATAAGTGATTACCTTTTGGTTGTGTATGGTCCTTTGAATCAGGACGTGTTGGTTTCCACCATTCGGTTGGCGGAATCTAAACTAAAATTGCAGCAGTTTCCACAAGGTTTAATTTCCAAAACCAAGGCCATTTGTGCCGAAATCCTTCAAAACATCAATAAACACCAATACAAACACGATACCTATCAACCCTACCTTGTTTTAGGCACGAAAGATCACACGCTTTTTATTTATTCAGGCAACATTATTTCTGAAAGGTCGAAAACCATTATCACCGAAAAATTGGAAAACTACCTGAGTGTGAAAGAAGAGCATTTCAGGAGTTTTTACACCAATGCCTTTAAAAATGCCGTTTTAACTGAGGAAGGAAATGCGGGTTTGGGTTTGCTGGAGATGTTTTACCGTTCTAACCGCAACCTGAAATACAATATCAATAAAATTACCGACAATCTGTTTTCATTCAATCTGAATATAGAGTTATCTCAACAACTGGTTCCACAAAGCTAAAACTATGGCTCGCATTGAAATAGAAGCTACCGGAAGTACCCCCGAGATCATTCTGGACCCTGAGGAAAAAACACTTCAGATCAAAGGCATTTGTACGCCTGAAAATCCACGACTTTTTTTTGAACCCGTGTTTAAGGCCATGGATGAATTTCAAAAAAACAACGAAAAAATCACGATCGAAATCTGCCTCGATTATTTCAACACAGGATCTTCCAAATGTTTACTGAACCTATTTTATATGATCAGTAATCATCCAACACTTAAAGAAAATTCGGAGGTTAATTGGGTAATTGAAGATTCTGATCCTGACATCAAGGAATCCGGACTCTTATTTGAAGAAATTACCGGATTAAAATTTAATTACCCAAACAACAAACGCCTTTCCTGAGCCGCTCATAGCGGTTGAACCAGCTTCAATTTTTTGGCTGTTTTTGCTTCATCGAGCAAATGTTGTTTAAAGCTATTGAGCAATAGTGTTTTTCGGTTCAGCAAGATGTATTGTTTAATGTTGGCGCGTTCAAAATTCAATGGCGAGAGGCCGTTTTTTATTTTTACGTCCTTAATTTTCAGATAATACAAATACTCCTCATCTTCAAACACAACGGTTTTTCCTGTGTATAAACTAAAATCAGGCTCTTCCGACAACTTAGGAATCTCTTTGCGGATATCGGAAGTGTATAACCAGGTGCTGTCGTTTAAGAAAAAGTTCTCCGCATTTTTTGAGCAGAGGTCCACCAATAATCCTTTATCCTTAGGGGTTTGCGACTTCAGCAACTTTTTGATTTTCTCAAGATCAGGCGCCTGGATAGGTACTTTAATGTAGTCTACCTTCACAATATTATCTTTGAGCAGGAAGTTATCGCGGTGCGTGTTATAATAATCTTTGATCTCCTCTTCTGTTATGTTGGTGTCGAGGTTGGCTTCCACAATTTTGCTTAGATACAAATGGTTTAACAAGTTGCGTTTATAGTCCTCAACCTGTTTATTTATTTGGGTTTCCTCCTCCTGCAGGTTTTGCATGGCTTCAAGATAAATCAAGGTTTCGCCGGCCCAGGCAGAGATTATTCTCTGCGCAATTTCTACACTATCTTTTCCTGCATAAGCACTTTGAAATAGTTGGTAAAACTCCGATTTGCTCAGTGTTTCATTTTCAATTCTAGCAACCAGGGTAGTTTCGTCAATTGGCGCTTGCTCATTGGTTTCGGAGCACGCCCCGAAAATCAGAAAAAAGCCCAAAACGGCAGAATATGCAAACAAGGATTTCAACAGATTAAAGCTAGGCTTATATTTTAAGTTCTCAAAATTGGGCTTGTACTGCGCAAAAAAAAAAACCGGTTATTTCTAACCGGCTTTCCTTTGGGTACCTTATTTAATTGTGCTTAGCACATCTTCATTCACCTTTACCACATATTTTTTCTTGAGGTAATCCAACCATTCGGTCTCAAGATACGTTTGATAATCGGCTGTAACATTTCCTCTGCATTCGGCCAGTGTTTTCGGTGATTTCGGCAATATGTTGTTAATCACGTATACCAAAATCTTATTTTCCCTTTCCTCCTTGAAATCTTTGGCATTTATGCCTTTTGCCCAACCAGAGTCGATATTTTTGTTTTAACCATTCAGGTACAACATGTTTTAGACGGTTAAATTGAGTTGAGATTTTTTATTCAATGTTTCGGTAATTTCTTTTTCGGATTTACCTGCTTTGTAAAGTTTTCTTAGTTCCAGCGCTACCTTTTCGTTTAAACATTTGTAAGTGGTTACATCTGCCCGCTCTTCCCAAAGGTATTTGGTTTTATTGTTTTCGTAATATTGACGCAAACCCGCTGTGTCTTTTACTGCCCTACTCCACACTTTTTGATCGGTGAGGTCAAATAACAATATACCATCTCTGTATTCACGGTACAAATTGGCAAATTCAACGTATTTGGTTTCCAATTGCCCATCCTCAAAAGCTACCACCATATCATTCACCCAATTTCTGTAAATGCTTTTCACAATTTCAAACACATCTGTAGGCGATCTGAAAGTCATTTGACTTTCGAGGTATTTTGCGAAATCATTTTGTGTATAGGATTTTCCACCCAGCTGAAAAAGTTCCTTGTTACCCAATTTAGCAGCTCTGTCAGATTTCCAGGTAGCATTCAGGTAGGTACTGTCAACTACTTTTCTGAAAGCTTCAAGTGAAGCAGGATTTTCCTTAAATTGATTATCCTTTTTTACCCGTGCAATCAGTGCCGAACGACCCATTTGTGAGCGGCTGTCGCGGTTGACCCTCGATTTTAGATCAGACTTTACTTCATCAAAGGAACCAACGGTTTTTAACCCCAATCGCTTGATGATGTGCCAACCATACTGGGTTAAAACTGGCAGGCTGTAGTCGTTATCATTTTTAAGCGCAAACGCCGCATCTTCGAATGCTTTGGGTAATCGACCGGCTTTGAATGGCTGAAGTTGCCCGCCTCTTTCATTGCTTTGTTTATCATCACTGAATTCTCTCGCTAATGCAGCAAAATCAGCGCCTGAACCTAACTTGGCGTAAAGTTCGTCGATCTTTAATTTGGCGTTCTGTTTGTCTTGTTCTGTTGCGTCTTTTGGCATCTTCACCATGATGTGAGCCACAGTGATTTCACCTTTGCTCACACGACGATCGGTAACTTTCAGTATATGGTAACCGAATTTTGTGCGAACGATAGGACTTAATTCACCAACCGGTGTAGTGTAAGCCGCTGATTCGAACGGATAGACCATATCAAAAACCGAAAAATAATTCAAATCACCTTTATTGTCGAGAACCGAAGGATCGTCGCTGGCTTTTGGCGCTATGGCAATAAATTTGTCTTCATCCAATTTGTAGTAATCCGGAAGGTTTTTGATGGATTTGATCTTGATCTTGTAAAGGGTGCTGTCTTTTCCTTTTAACTGACCGGCAATTACCTGCGTGTTTTTAAGGAGTTTATCATAATTGCTGATCTCGGCAGGACTTGCGAATTTGCCCATGATAGCGTTGCGTATCAGGTTTGCTCTTGTCCAGGCTTCTAAGGTGTCTTTAGGTAAGGCTGTTTCATCCAAACGTATCAGGATGTGGCTGGCCCTTACTTCCAATTTCATGCGATCGTAGGCTTCGGTTAAAAGTGCCTCATTGGTGTTTTTATCGGTTAAATACGGCGCAGCCAATTGGCGACGATAACCTGCTAATTCGTTTTTGAAAGAACTCAAGGTATCCAGACCTAAACTTTCTGCCTCAAATACTTTGCTTTTAAAAAGAGAAAAAAGATCAACGTACTCTTTCACCGAACGGTTAGTGTTTTGCGTTTCACGTCCACTGTTTTTGCGGTAAACCGCTTCAAATTCCGATTTTTTTATCGGGCGGTTATTGATTGTCATCACCACGGGGTCCTGGGCATTCAACACTAATAAGGGTGCCATCAAGGCGCATGCAACTACTCGTACTTTATTCATCATAAGTCAGAAAATTTCGGCAAATTTAGTTTATTTCAGATTACTTAAGTACCTCAGCCAGCTTTTCCTCCAAAGCCGGTCCTCTTAAGTCTTTGGCAATGATCTTGCCATCTTTATCAATCAGGTAATTTGCAGGGATGCCGGAAACGCCATATAGTTTTCCTACTTCATTTCCCCAGCCCTTGAGGTCGCTCAGTTGTGTCCAGGCCAGCATGTCCTGCTGAATGGCAGCCAACCAGGCTTCACGATTAGAATCCATTGAAATGCCCAGCACCGTAAATCCCTTGGATTTAAATTTATTGTAAGCTGCCACAACATTCGGGTTTTCCATCCGGCAAGGACGGCACCAACTTGCCCAAAAATCCACCAAAACGTATTTGCCTTTAAAATCGCTGAGTTGCACCATTTTTCCATTGGGATCGGCCTGAGCAAAATTGGTGGCCTTATAGCCCACCATGGTGCCCCTCTTGTCATCAATTCGCTTCTGCGTAGCTTTTACATTGGAATTGTCTTTCATTGAAGGATCCATGTAACTAAGGGCTTCTTCCACTTCAGTAATTGGAATATTGGGATTATTGAGGTCGCTGGCAAGCACATGGGCACTCATGGCCGATTTGGGATGGGTTTTTATAAAGTTCTTTAAGCCGCTCAAATATTGTTTGTTGAGGTTTTCAAATTCATTCCGAATGGCTGTTTGCGCGTTATAATCCCCCTTTTGTGCAGCTTCGGTAAAATCATTCTGCATACGTTGCTGCAAAGCGATAAAATTATTGATCATGGATTTGTACTCCATATAATCATTCTGCGTAGGTCCGCCATTTACGGCCGAATACACAATTGAATCTCCATTAAGCAAATTGATCTTAACCGGAATTTCGTCAACAAAAAAAACAAGATTGGGTTGCTGAGCCGCATCTCTTCCGAATGTAATCCAAAACATTCTTGGCTCAGAAAGTTTAGATTGGAATTTAAAACGGCCTTTAGCCACCGCCAATGAATCGCTGAATGTCATATCACCTTCCTGGTGGTGTAAATACAAATGCGAAACTGTGCTGTTTTTTAGTTCTCCCTCAACTTGTATAGGGAAAGTTTTTACGGTTGATTTTTGTGCGAATGAAGTGAAGGAAAGAAAAAAAACAAGGATAAAAAATCGGTTGATCATGGGTTGTATTTAGTGCTTAAACAAATATAACCAAGTGCCTCTGAGAGCCGATTGGGTTTTACATAATTTAACCTTTAAACGCTTGAGAATTGGACAGAAAAAAACCCCTTCTTTTGGAAGGGGTTGAGACGTTTTAAAACTGCCATAAGTCGTGTTCAAATCGGAAGATATCCCCTTTCACACGATCAGATTCTAATAAGGCATCGATGCCTTTTGAATACATTTCAATATCCCTGTCGTACACATTGGTTTCTTTCTTAATGGTACTGGCAAACTGTCTTTTCCAGAACACATCTTCAAAGGTCCTTCTTTCGCTGTCGTTTTTTGGATTAAACACCTCGTGTTTAGCAAAATATGGACGGCAAGCAGGGAAATACACATAAAATTGAATTACTGCGCCAAGGTCTTCTTTTCCTTTCAGCATGGCACCAAATCCGAGGCTGAGTATACGTACTTCAAGCACCGACTTTTGTTTGTCAAAAAACCAATCTTCCTTGATGTGGAGTTCGGCGAAGTTTTGATACAGCCAGGTAGAATCTACTGCACCGGGCACTTTGCTAAAATAGGAGGAACCATCTTCAAGAAACAACTCTTGTTCAACAGAATCACCTACAATCACCATTTTACCACGGATCTCCGCCTTTTCAACCGGAACCAGGAACTCTTCGTCTTTAAAGGCAATGATTTGCCCTGAAAGTACATATTTAGTAACCAATTGCATAAGAGAAATGCGACTTACAACAGGCGTGGTAGGATAGTACAAAACCTGATTGATCTTTTCTCTCATGTCAACAACCCGCCAAACCCTTTTTTCCCAATTCACATCACCTTCACGCAAATGGGTATAAGGAATCACTCTGCGGTTCACGGCATTTTCCTTATCATAAACACCATCTTTATAATCCCCTGGCTGAAAAACGCCGGGCTGAGCCCAACTGTTCAGGCTTAAAAGGAAGAAGAAGAGGGCTGACAGAACTTTTTTACCTTGTGACATCATTGTTATTTGTTTTATCTGATCACTTTAATACCAACGGTTGAATTGGTGACTTTACCATCCGGACCTTTCACTTTGGCATCAATGTATATTTTAGATCCCACATCGGCGTTCGAGAATAAACTCTTGGCTGATGCATCCAGGTTACTTCCCTTACCGGGTGCAACCATTACTTTACCTTTCACTTTACCGATGATCTCGTACTCAAGCACGATGTAGTTAGCCTGAAAATCGAAACCACTTGCACCTGCACCAATTGAACCGGCTGTTGAGAGATCGCCTTTTTTCATTTCTGAAGGAGCAAACTTACCGGCAATCTTTAATTCAGGTTTTGGTAAGGGTTTTACTTTGAATTTGAAAGGAGCTCCTTGAGGTTTAACGCCTTCCTTAGTTTTTGCTAAAACAGTGATTAAACACTCGCCAGTACCTGAAAAGGACAATTCGTATTTGCCAGGTCCCTTTTGAACAGAACGTACACCAGAGCCACTTGGGGAAATGCTTACGTCAGCCGGTGCAATACCTGCGGCAGAAGCTGATACCGGATTCGGTACTCCGGCATAAAACACATTCATGTAATCGGCCGACACCACACCTGCAGGGGGCGCTACTTTGTATTCTTGTTTAAACGGAAAGTACTCGTAAGTTCCGTCAGGTTTTTTGAACTTAATAACCCCTTTGTAGGTTTGATCGCCAACACCGCTGGTGCCAACTTTGTATTTACCACGTCCTTCAACAATTGGCAACAAGGTTCCTTTTACACCATTTCTGGCTTGCAAAGAGTCTATTCCCATCATTACCTCCATATCACCTTCTCCTAGTTTAGAGAACGCTGCAGAAAGGAAAATGTCGGCCTCATAAGCCTGGCCTGCCTGAATGTAGGAAGACGGTGCAATGATACCTGCTATCAAACGATCGGGCTTAATTGATAATTTACCACTGGCTGCAGAAAATACCTGCAACACTTCAGCCTCGGCGTTTTTCACTTCCACTTGCATTTTGCTGAGATTGGCAATAACGGCAGCCATAGGTAAGTGATAAATGTTCTCAATTTCCCAGGTCATTTTGATACCATCTTCAACTTCACCACTGCTGTGAGGCTTTAGGTCATTTAACTTACGTTTCAAATTCTCAAAATCGGCAGGAAACAAACGCTGACCATCTGTTTTTTGCATTTTCTCAATCATGGCTACCAGATCGTTCGACAACTTGTCTAAATTGCCTTTTAATTCAGTAGCTGTTAATGGACCAGAAACAGGTGTGGTAGGTTCAGAGCCCAACAAAGCATAACCCGGATCGTCGTAGTTATCGTAATTGCTGGTGTATTTCAACTGCATGGTATCGGCTGAGGCCGGGTTTTCAGGCTTTTCGGTAGCCACCAGCACTTTTTTCTTTACATCCTCGATGTACTTAATCATCCCGTCGAACATTTTCTGAGCTTCGAGTGATTTTTCGTAATAAGGACGGGCACCATTGTTACCTTCAAGTGAAAGTTTAAAGGCTTCGGAAATCCTTTTGTTGTTCTCTGCAAGGTTGTCCCTCGAGCGTTCCATGCTTTCGTTAACACGTATGTAACCTTTTAGCACGGATTTGGAAATGTTCAATGCCAAAAGAGCCGTGAGCACGAGGTACATCATGCCTATCATTTTCTGCCTTGGGGTTTCTTTGCCGCCTCCCATATTGTCTTAGTGTTGTGTGTTAGTTAGTACTAATAAGGTTAAATAAACAGGCATTACGAACGTACGTTCATGGCGCTTAACATGTTGCCATAAACGGTGTTCAGGGCAGTAAGGTTATTTGACAATGAAGCCATTTCCTGACGGTATTTTTTCGTATCATCAATAGAATCATTTAAGTTCTTCATCAATTCACTTAAACCATCATAGAATTTAGTGGTGGCTTCTAAATTGCTGCGGCTGCTTTGTAATTGCAATTCATACGTAGCATTCAAAGCAGATAAATTTTTTGAAACCATGTTCATGGACTCACCGATAGATACCCCTGCATCATTAGCCTGAGCCAGTGATGAAATAGACTCAGCTGCTTTGCTGTAAGTATCAGATAAGTGTGCCACATTGTTGGATGCTTTTTTCACACTGTCAACGTATTCGTTGGTTGCAGCAGTAGCGTTGCTGATATCGGCAATTTTGTTGGCACTTTCACCTAAATTACGCATGCCGCTGCTCAAACTTTCAATCAACTCAGGTCCGATTTTGGCGTCAGCCAACAGGTTGTCTAACTGAGCGGTGATAGGCAAATTGCTGTCTGTATCGTGTTCGCGGATCTCTTCATGCCCCATGCCTGCCAATTCAGGATAAGCCAGGGTCCAGTCCACATCTTCGTGCGGAATATCCAAACCAAATAGCACAAACAAAAGTGCTTCGGTTCCAAGTCCAGCAATTAGAGCAACAGATGCCCCAGGCCAGTGCATAATTTTAAAAAGGGCGCCAATAATTACGATTGAGGCACCAAAACACGAGGCCAGGTGTAAATACCTTTTAAAACCCGTTACTTTTCCTAATTTGCTCATAGTGTGTTCTTCGTTTGTTTGTTTAGTTAGTTGCTTGTTTTGTTATCTTGAGGTTTAGAAGTTGTCATACTTGGATCTTCCTAAATAGGTCATCACGTTACGGAAGCCCAAATAACATTTTGCTGTATCCTGATATTCGTAAGTTCTTGCACTTGTTTGAAGGTACATACCTACGTCTTTCCAGCTACCGCCACGAATCACTTTACGCTTGAGAACATTCGCGTCCTTATCTTGTGCTTCGTATAAATAATCAGGGTTCAAATCGTGCTGAAAATCATAAGCCGACTCATCAAAGGCGTTGCTGGTCCACTCAGAAACGTTTCCTGCCATACAATACAAACCATAATCATTAGGATTGTATGAATATGCGTATAGTGTGTGGAAACCACCATCGTCGATATAAGACCCTCTCATTGGTTTGAAGTTACCCAGGAAACAGCCTTTTGAGTTACGAATATAAGGACCGCCCCAAGGGTAAGGTGATTTTTGCAAACCTCCGCGGGCTGCGTATTCCCACTCACTTTCGGTAGGCAGGCGAAAATCGTTCACGATTGACTGGCCCGTACCGATAAGGAAGTTATTTAATAAGTGTGACCTCCAAATACTGAATGCTCTGGCTTGTTTCCAGGTGATACCCACAACAGGATAATCATCGAAAGATGGATGCCAGAAATACATATTGGTCAATGGTTCATTGAAAGAATAAGTAAAGTCGTGTACCCAGGCTAGGGTATCAGGGTAAACATTAATTATGTCTTTTACAATAAATACGGAGCGGTTTTCTCCCTTACGTTCGCGAGGAGTGTAAAGGCCCTGCCCTACAGACATCTGATCTTTAACATTGTACGTTCCAAGCGCTTTAGGATCCACCACAGCAGCACCGTTAACTGCACCAACAGGGCCGGCCGGTGAACCGGCAGCTCCATTTTGACCGTCGTTAAGGGTAACACCGTTCACAAAGTCGGTCTTTTTTAATACATCAGGTGATTTATTCGGTACAAAGCGGTTGGATTTTGAAGCGGCCAAACGGATGTCTATACGGTAATATTCGTAATTCAATTTCCTGGTGTCGATCTCTTTTCTATTATAGAAACGTTCGTTTTCAGGTAAATACATCGGGTTCAGAATTCCACGGATGTCCTCATCCGGGCTGTCCCAATCTATGGTTGGTTCCCAATTCACATAAGGTTCCTGCAGGTTATTGTCACCTGTATACACCGGCCACATCGAAAGGAAATCTTCTTGTGTAATGCCATAATCTTCTTCTTGTCCACCGGCGATAAGTAAACGGCGGGCAATAGAATCCTTCACCCAGTAAACAAACTGCCTGTACTCATTATTGGTAATTTCAGAATCGTCGATATAAAAGGCCTGAACTGAAACCATCTTTGATTTAGTGGTATGAGCCATGGTGGCCTCTTCGTCATCTGGTCCCATATGATAACTGCCCATAGGAATGAACAAGGTTCCGAAAGGATCAGGTTGATACCATTTTTCACGGCCTAATACACCCACTAACTCGCCCGTTCGTTGGTTACAACCGGCGACTACAGCGATAAAAGAGGCCAAAATCAATAGTTTTTTCATGTTACTTGTTTAGGTTTATAACCACAACTTTAATTAAGGTTACAAATGTATAAAAGTTTTGAACATTAATTTAAAGCGGTAAATGGCTTAAACGTAGTTTACTACAATTAGGTTACGAATATATGGTTAATCTAAATAGCGCTCATTTCCGTAAGAAGTCTCCTTCTTGATGGTAGGCGTATAACATACACCTAAAAGAATTTCATAAGTAGGACCGAAATAGCTGTTGGTAGCGGCGGTATTTAAATCGTAGGAGAACCCTATTTTATAACCGATGGTATGGGCAACACCTGCTTTGCCCTGGAATCCGGCGAGAATTGCAGGCACGTTAGCACCCGTGCGGTAAGTACCACCTACCCAAATCATGTCGCTCCACAAATAGGTAAGGTTAATATCCACATTGGTAGCGCTCACATCTGAACGCATCATGAACTGCGGTGTTAATTTGCTCCATGGATTAAGTTTGAAGGTGTATCCACCGGTTAAGTAGTAGTGACGGCTAAGTTTGTAGCTGAGGTCGCCTTCTGTAATGCTTTGTGCAGGCAGGTGTGTGCTTGAAAAACCAATGTACATTTCACCAGGTATTTGGTAAAAGGCGCCAAAACCCAAATCAAATGTGGCTTTGTTCAAATCAGGATTATTAAAATTAGGCCCTGTGCCTGGAATACTTGGGTCATTTTTCAATGGCTCAGGAACAATCCAATCCGAAGAGATGCTCTTTTGAATCATACCAACATCCAATCCCAAACCCAATTTGCCCGGTCCGATTTTCAGGTGGTAAGACCCGGCGGCACGAAGAAAAGTAGTGCTCATTGGACCGATTTTATCAGTAATTACGGTTAAACCAACGCCTACGGGTACGGTTTTGAGCGCCATATCAGCACCCAACGCGATGGATTGCGGCGCACCATCAAAACTGGCCCATTGCTGACGGTATTGCAGGTTACCACAAATCCCTCCTGTAGTACCGGCGTATCCGGCGTTAAAAAGAAGTTTGTTGTACATGAATTGGGTAAACTGAGGATCCTGTTGCGCCAGTACTGTTCCTGTTGTAGCGGCCATTATCATGGCAATGGTAGTGAGCAGTTTTTTCATACTTTTTGTATAAAGAATAATAAAAGCACCTTGCTAGACGTGCTTGGGGTGCTAAATTAGTTAAAGATAATTAAAAAACAAATAATCGTTAAAAGTATTTCCCTACAATGATATTATCTTTCTGATTATAAAGTATTTAACTCAACATTTTTGCGTAAGTTTTCCCTGTGTTGGAACCCCCCTTTTTTGGCAAAAATTCCACTGCTTTAATCGACGCAAATTGCTTGCGAAAGTCCTGTTATATCGGAGCAAAACCAAAATGCCTGTAATTACTGAACAATTCAAGGGTGCGGCCCGGGTCAAGACTCAGGTTAAGCCTTCATGATTTCCTGAAACCCCTGACCCCAACCATCACTTTTTAACAATTATGCCAAGGAGGCAAATTTCAAAGAGCTGAGGGCTGAAAACTTTCGATGGATTTGATTTGTCATTCGGGAACTTAATTGTATATTTGCAGCCCGATTTATAAAATTACGAGATCATGAAAAAAGCTATTCATCCAGAAAACTACAGACTGTGCGTGTTCAGAGACATGAGCAACGGTTACTCTTTCCTCACCCGTTCATGTGCCGAAACCAAAGAAGTTGCGAAATGGGAAGATGGTAACGAATACCCTCTGGTTAAGTTAGATATTTCCATGACATCACACCCTTTTTACACTGGCAAACAAGTGTTGGTAGACACTGCAGGCCGCGTTGATAAATTCCGTTCAAGGTATTCAAAGAAAAAATAAACTGATAATAATTCAAAAAAACCCGTTTAGATTGCGATCGAACGGGTTTTTTTATTCCCCCTGGTGGGCCATCACATGATCCTTTTGCATCAGTAACCAATTAACCGCTGCTGCTTCATCGGTAAACAGCCGTGTTTTAACTTTAGGTTTGGTGACTTGTATGAAAAAATTTGCAACCAAACGCACGGCCAGTGATTTTACCAGGAAAGCATCGGCAATACGGTTTTTTTGAATGTATTCGGCGGCAGCGTACACTTCCCGCGCCTCGGTGGTTGACATCACATTCGAACCAAAATCTACTACACAATAATGCCTTTTGTTGCCCATCACTTCCTTGGCATACGAAATCATGTCGCGAATTTCCTTCACGTCCACTTCAATTTCCTGTTTCACCCGAAACCACAAAATGTTCCTTTCCTCGTCGTAACTGAGTTCGGCTAATGGGTATGAAAATGTTTTAACTGGCATTTATACACGCTTGAACTATTAGTTTGATACAAAGGTAAACTTCTGACCACTAATTTATCCCTCTTTGCTTCTTAATATTTTCGTAAGCCTCCTGAATTTTCTGAAATTTTTCTTTGGCCCCTTTCTGGTACTCTTCTCCCATGTGTGCGACTTTATCGGGGTGGTACCGCACGGCCATTTGCCGGTAAGCTTTTTTGATCTCTTCTTCACTTGCACCCGGTTCGATTTCCAACACTTTGTAATCAGAATTTACATCCCTGAAAAACATGTTTTTTACGCTTTCGAAATCCCTCACAGGAATTTCAAGCAGATCGGCAATTGATTTGATGACTTTGATTTCTGACTCTTCTACCTTACCATCAGCTCCTGCAAGCCCGAATAAATAATACAACAACTGAATTCGCACTTCCACTTGTGTGCGCAAACGAATATCGCTGCAAATTTGCGCCAAAGGAATTTCGGCTCCGTCGAGAAAATGCTTAAGTACCTGAAGGTGTTCGCGGCCGAAACGCGGGCCGAATTGCTGAGAGAAGAAGTTTTTAATAAAATCAAGTTCAACCTTTAACACTTTTCCATCGGCCTTCATCACTGCAGCCGAAAGCACCATCAGCATGGTGGCAAAATCGTTTCGTTGACCGGTGGCGTGCCGACGATAATATTCAAACTCATCTGTATCGGAAGATTTACCGCCTCCCGGAGTGAGATAGTTATCAATGGCTGAACCAACAATAAACCCAAGTACAGCCCCAAAAAAACCCTTGAAAAGAAAGTAGCCGAGTACGGCGCCAATAAATTTGAACAATCGAATCGTTTTAAATACGCGGCAAAGATAAGATTTACTTGCTTTACGAAAAAGCAGGAATGCCATTCCAGTTCACCTATTCGTATTTGGCCGGAGATCGAATTAAAGTCCCAGAGCCATTTTCAGTTTATGCAAGCCTTCAGCCAATACTTTTTTTTGTTTTTCAATTTCCTCAAGGGTTTCGGCTTTTCCTAAAGCCAGTTGTACCTCAAGGTGCTGCAATTTAGATTGCAGTTCCTCTAGTTTATCCTTGCTTTTACCGGCCACACTGTGCGCCTCTGATTTCAAGCGGGCGATTTGTTTAAGGGTGTCTTTTTTCACCTCTTCCAACTTTTGTTTTAGCTCTGCTTTGCCCAAAGCCGATTGTAAGTTCAATTCTTCCAGCTTGTCGGCCGATCTTCTTAAAAAATCGGCCAATGTGTTTTCTGTTCCCATGTTTTTTGTGCTAAGGTACTCAGAACTTGAGCGTTTGCGAATGACAAAAATCAGTTCGTTTTGCCATTGCAAACAGTATATTCGTTGTGATTCGACACATGCCATTACACGACGAACATTCAGACGAATTGTATCTGCTCGCCAAACAAATGGTAGAACGCGACCCTGACTTCACTTTTATTCGGGAAACCATTTTTGAGAAATGCCAAAACCGTGAGTTGGCGAACGAAATAGTGGACCAGGTGCGCATGGTGTATTATGGCAAAAAACGTAAAAGCGGTATGCTCAAGTTGGGTTTAGGCTGTGTATTATTAGTGGTAGGTTTTGCCCTTACTGTTTTTAATTTCTATTCCAACGAATCCTTTACGTTTGTGATGTATGGTTTCACCACTGTTGGGCTGGGATTTCTTTTTTGGGGACTCTATGACCTTTTTGGTTGAGGCGCCTTCAACCCGAAACTGATTCATGTCAGTTGCAAAACCGCTTTAAATCATTCCTTAACACACGAAATATGGGCTTATTTGTAAAAAATTTACGCCATGCCAATCTATCAAAGACAGGGACGTGTGCCTGCAAAACGCCACGTAGTTTATAGGAAAAAAAACGGTGAATTGTACCATGAAGAGTTGTTTGGAACGGAGGGATTTTCAAGTACCTCATCCCTGCTCTATCATCTTCACCCACCCACTATGGTAAAAAAGATCGGTGAGGCTTTTTCGCTCAGGCCCGAAGTAGGAATAGAAGACAACCTCAGAGCCCTTAGTTTCATGGGATACGACGTTGAGCCAAACGAAGATTACCTTAAAAGCCGCAAAGTATTTTTCTTTAACGACGACATGCAGATAGGTGTGGCTTGTCCAAGTAAAAGCATGGAAGCGTATTTTTTTAAAAATGCCGATTCAGATGAAATGTTATTCATTCACAAAGGTAGCGGCCGTTGCAAAACCATGTATGGCATAATTGATTTTGAATACGGTGATTATGTGATTATTCCAAGGGGTACTGTGTACCAACTTGAATTTGATACCAAGGATAATAAAATTCTATTTGTTGAATCGCACAGTCCTATCCAAACACCTAAGCGCTACCGCAACGAATACGGCCAATTGCTTGAGCATGCGCCGTTTTGTGAGAGGGACTTTAAACTACCACATAGTTTTGAAACCCATGATGCCAGCGGAGATTTCACCATCATGATCAAAAAGCGGGGTTTGGTTTATCCTTATGTTTACGAAACCCATCCATTTGATTTAATCGGTTGGGATGGCTACAATTATCCTTACGCTTTTTCTATTTTCAATTTCGAGCCCATCACCGGTCGTATTCATATGCCGCCCCCTATTCATCAACAATTTGAAGGAAGAAATTTTGTGATCTGTTCATTTGTACCAAGGCTTTATGACTACCATCCTGATGCCATACCCGCTCCTTATCACCACAGCAATATCGATGCCGATGAAATTTTATACTATGTGGATGGTGATTTTATGAGCCGCAACAATATTCAAAAAGGCCAATTTACCCTGCATCCAGCAGGTGTTCCTCACGGACCACATCCCGGGGCAATTGAACGCAGTATTGGTAAAAAGGAAACCAAAGAACTTGCTGTAATGATCGATCCCTTCAACCCGTTAAAAATAACCAAGGAAGCCTTACAATATGAAGTGAAAGAGTATTATAAATCGTGGATGACAAAAACACAACTTACCCATTAAACCCAAAAACAATGACAACAGCAGATCTTACAACCGTAAAAAACTACAATTACAGCGGAGAAAAAGTATTTGAAAAAGCACAAGATTTTCTGCCCATAAACGGAACCGATTATGTGGAGCTGTATGTAGGCAATGCCAAACAAGCTGCACATTATTACAAAACAGCTTTCGGTTTTCAGGAGTTGGCTTATGCCGGCCTTGAAACCGGTTCACGCGACAGGGTATCTTACGTGCTCGTGCAAGACAAGATCCGTTTGGTATTGACTTCGCCTTTTGATCCGGAAAGCGATATATCCCATCACCTTCGAAAACATGGCGACGGTGTTAAGGTGATTGCACTTTGGGTAGATGATGCCCGAAAAGCTTACGAAGAAACCACCAAAAGAGGTGCTAAGTCCTATCTTGAACCCACAGTAAGCAAAGATGAACATGGAGAGATTGTGCGTTCGGGAATACATACCTATGGCGAAACGGTTCACATTTTTGTAGAACGCAAAAATTACAAGGGTATATTTATGCCGGGCTTTACAAAGTGGGAAACCGAATACCACCCCACTCCAACCGGCTTGAAATACGTTGATCACATGGTGGGAAACGTTGAGTTGGGAGCTATGAACCTGTGGTCGAAATTTTACGAAGAAGTTATGGGATTTGCCAACCTCGTAACCTTTGATGATAAAGATATTTCAACGGAATACACGGCTCTGATGAGCAAAGTGATGACAAATGGCAATGGCCGTATCAAATTCCCAATCAATGAACCCGCCAAAGGCAAAAAAAAGTCGCAGGTAGAAGAGTACCTGGATTTTTATCACGGTCCGGGTTGTCAACACATTGCCGTGGCAACCGACGATATAGTGTTTACGATTTCTGAAATGCGCAAACGCGGCGTAGAGTTTTTGTATGTACCCGGCACTTATTACGACACAGTTAAAGACCGCGTAGGACTAATAGAAGAAGACCTCGAGGTACTTAAAAAATGGGGAATAATGGTGGACCGGGATGAGGATGGTTATTTACTGCAAATATTTACAAAACCAGTAGAAGATAGACCAACGCTTTTTTTCGAAATTATCCAACGTAAAGGTGCCAAAAGTTTTGGCAAAGGTAATTTTCAGGCTTTGTTCGAATCTATTGAAGCCGAGCAAGCACGAAGGGGCACCCTTTAATTTTAAAAAGGAGGAATTGGTTTCCTCCTTTTTTTTTGATGAGAATTTTATTTAAAAAGACCGATAATCTTGTTGGAATTGTAATTTTACCCCTATGAAGGAGAGCACAGAAATTCTGCACAAACGCATTGAAGAAAAATTCAAAGCCATGGATCAAAACCCGGAAGTTCATCTTGAAGGACTGATCTGGGCGAATCCTATAACCTACTGGGATTATATTTTACCCGACGCACTTTTGAGTTTGCAAATACAACGAACCACACAGCCTGATGAAATGGTTTTTATCATGTACCATCAAATCAATGAACTGTTGTTCAAGATGATTCTTTGGGAAATTGATCAGGTGAGCCGTTTGAAAGAAGTAAGCGCCGATTTTTTTACTGAGAAACTGAGTCGTATTAGCCGGTATTTTGATATGTTGGCTTCTTCGTTCAGCATCATGGGCGATGGCATGGAAAAGGAACAATACATGAAGTTCAGAAACACCCTCACGCCTGCAAGCGGATTTCAGAGTGCCCAATACCGGATGATTGAATTTTCTTCGACCGAACTCATCAATTTAATCGACAATCGCTTTCGTGCCACAATAGACAGAAACACCCCGTACGAACACGCCTTTGAACACTTGTATTGGCAGGCTGCAGGTAAAGACCATACCACAGGCAAAAAGAACGCGCTATTGACCAATTTCGAGAAACGATACAAACAGGAGTTTCTCAATAAAATGGAATATTACAACCAAACCAACCTTTGGACACGGTTTAAACAATTGCCCGAAGCGGTGAGAAAAAACCCTGAACTGGTAAAAGCCATGCGGCATTACGATTATACCGTGAACATCACCTGGGTGATGGCACATTACAATGCAGCCGGAAAATATTTGGGAACCGCAGAGGCAACCGGTGGCAGCGACTGGAGAAAATACATGCTGCCAAAATACCAAAAACGCATTTTTTTCCCCGATTTATGGAGCAAAGAAGAATTGGAAAATTGGGGTAACGATGTGTAAGTTTTAATTACCCAACATTTTCTTTTTTAATCCCTCATCGGCAGGTTCATCACCTAGCCAGATGCCAAACAGGGCCTTTTTGAAATCCAGTCCGGCTATACTCGCAGCGAGTTTGCCATTTTTGTAAATCAAGGTGCCCTTACTTTTGTCGTACACGATATCGTAAACATCGCCCTTATTTATTTTGGCGGCAAACACGGCCTTAAACTGATCGATCCGGCTTTGCAGTGCAGTGAGGTTGCCTTTAGCCGATTTGGAAAAACCTTCGTCCACTGCACTTGTCATTTTTTCACTGGTAATCATCCCTGAAACAATGTGCAATTTAACGCACATGCTTTCATCGGCCTGCAATATCTTGAGCGCATCGTTTGATTTAACCTTCAGGTAAAGCGCCCCCACATAAAGGTCCATAAAGTATTTTTCACGAATTCCGGCCCCATTCAGAATGAGCGCACTTTCTTCACTTTTAAACACAAGCGGCATGTTGACACCGGCTACCTGCATTTGAGACTTCATGAAGAAGGTCATTATAACAAATAAACAACATACTGCTTGTTTCATGTTTTTTGTTTTGAATTTAGGCATTTTCGTTGCAATAATAGTTGGATTTTTTAAACAAGTTGCTTCGGCTGTTGTTTTTGGTACATGTCAACTTACCTGTGTATTTCTTTCCGTCTGGTGTTTGTGCTGTTTCTGTTTGGCTCATGCCATACCAGTCTCAAACATTTTTCTAAAGAACCCATGGATAAAGGGCTATGTGATTCTCTTGCCTTTGTAAAAGAAGAAATTGCTAAAGGTGTGAGTTGCCTGTTTGATCGATATGACTTTACGCTTCTGCGATCTGACACTTTGCCCGGTTCAGGACTTGTGATGATAGGTGAGCATCTTTCGACCCGGTTGAACGAAAAAAATGACGCATACGCAACCGGATCGGTTCGTGTTGTAATTGAACCAATACCAAACACCAATTTATGCCTGATTCGCGTTCGGTGGTTCGCCCCACTAAGGAAAGGGTATGAGGCTAAGCAACAACAACAAGAAGGGTTGTATCAGAAAAAATTCTTAAACGAACTGGTTTTTCACATCAAACACCAATCCAGCTAAAAGAAGCACATGGTTAGATACAGTAAGTGGTATTATACCACTGCTAACTGCTTCAATTCAATATCCAAATGTGTTTGAGAAAAAACGCACTTACCATTCATGATAATAAGGGCCTGAGGAGATTGGTGCTGGACCTCGTATTTTTCGGCTATACAATTAGAGAGCTCACGGTATTGCAATAAGTCCAAATAATAACAACTCATCTGCTGCGCAAGTTCTTCTTTCCAGTTTCTTTGTAAACGCTCGAGAGCAGCTCGGCTAATTGAACACCGTGTACTGTGTTTAAAGATCAACACTTTTTTCCCAACAGATTCAACATCAATTGCACTTAACTGATCACGCCTGTTGAGAGGTTGCCAATTCATGTTACAAATATCCGAATTCTTATTACACAGATTTGGTGATACCGACAAACATTCTTTAATTTATCCTAAGAGAGTAGTAAAGAACAATCATGCAGCAACAGAACAACCCACTACATGGCAAAACTTTGAAAGATATTCTTGAATTTCTTGTGAACCATTATCGCTGGGAAGGATTAGCTTATCACATTAACATCAACTGTTTTAAATCGAATCCGAGTATCAATTCGAGTTTAACTTTTTTGAGAAAAACGCCCTGGGCCAGGAAAAAAGTGGAGGAACTGTACCTGAGAATAATTACCTCCCCGAGTTGATGTTTGGTATTACCCTAAGTTAAAAGGTTAATGAAATGGGGTCCTGCCAAACATGGAACATTACACCCCCGCAGTTGCTTAACCAAATTAACCAACCTGGGTTTACTTTCCGATACAAAACTTTGAAAAAATGTTGTCCAGCAAATCTTCATTGGTCACTTCGCCGGTAATTTGTCCTAATTCTTCAAGGGCATACCTGATATCGAGGGCCAAAAAATCGGAAGGCAACTGCTGATCTAAACCGTTTTGTACTTTCTCTAAGGCCGCATGGGCATTTCGTAAGGCATTGGCGTGCCGGGCATTGGTAACCACAGTTTCACCGGCATTTACAGTTCGTGCATCAAAAAGTTCGATCAGGCGGTTTTTCAATGCATCGATGTTGGTGTGATTTTTAGCTGAAATAAGCAAGAGGTTTGTAAAATCGGCGAATTCCTTTTTCAGGGCATTTTGATCTTCTACATCCAGTTTGTTTCCAACCGGCAGCAATTGTGAATCGCCAATGTGCGATTGTAATTTTTCAAGTTCAAGTTTCAAATCTCCTGAACTCAGGGTGTGTACATCAAATAAATAAATAATAATGCTTGACTTTCTCATGGCATCGAGGGCGCGATTCACCCCAATACTTTCAATAACATCATCGGTGTTACGCAAACCGGCTGTATCAATAAAGCGGAATAATACCCCGCCAATCACCATGCTGTCTTCAATTGTATCGCGCGTAGTGCCCGGAATTTCACTTACGATAGCCCGTTCATCCTCCAACAACACGTTCAACAGGGTACTTTTGCCCGCATTGGGTTTACCAACAATGGCTACAGGCAAACCATTTTTGATCACATTGCCCAATTCGAAACTTTGTAAGAGTTGAAGCAGTAATTTCCTGATGTTGAGCACCAGCGATTTTAACTCAGCTCGGTTGGCAAATTCTACGTCTTCTTCGCTAAAGTCGAGTTCGAGTTCAATCAAGGAGGCAAAATTCAGCAATTGTTCTCTCAACACTTTAATGGTGGAACTGAACCCGCCTCGCATTTGTTGCATTGCTACCTGGTGAGAAACCGGAGAATTGCTGGCAATCAGGTCGGCTACCGCTTCGGCTTGCGAAAGGTCCATTTTACCATGTAAAAAGGCCCTGAGCGTAAATTCACCTGGTTCTGCCATGCGTGCTCCGGCCTGTAAAAACAATTGCAAAACCTGTTGCTGAATAAATTGTGAGCCATGACAAGAAACCTCAACACAATCTTCTCCGGTATAGGAATGAGGGGCCTTGAATACGGAAAGCAAAACTTCATCGAGAACCTGAGCGTCTTTTGCCAGCACACCAAAATGTATGCTGTGCGAAGCAAATTGTGCCGGTTCCTTTTTACTCATGTTTTTAGAATAAAAATGCGTACCGGCTATACGTAATGCCGAGGGTCCGCTCAACCGGATAACGGCAATTGCAGCCGAACCATGAGCAGTTGCAAGGGCAACGATGGTGTCGTTTGATACCTGGATCACAGGAGGCTAAAGTATCTAAAATTATTGAACCCCGGGCGGATGGGCTGTTTGCCACTTTAAGAAGGTGTAGCTGCGGTTCTCAGGCAAAAACCTGTGGGAAGCCTGTGGAAAAAGCCGGCACGCATATTTTTTGCCAATTTGATTAATTTTTGTTTACTTGCGGTGATAATAGTGTATGCTTAAAATCAGAGTGATGCGTATGAATTTCCTTTCTTTTACCGGCCGTGGCGTGTTCTTGCCAGCGCTCGCCTTGAGCCTGCTTTTAAGCGCCTGTGGAAATTCAACAGAGCCTGATGCCGATGATTTGGTAGAAGGTCAGGACACTGTAAAGGCCGCTGTACTCAATGTTGCAGGAGAGTTGTTCTCGGTGCCTTCACCCATTCAAACAGCCCTTTTAATTCAAAAAAGTGGTTTGGCATATGACAAAAACATGCTGAATGCCTCCAATAAAGTCAACACCTATTCCACGGAATTTCTCCGCACCCTCAACTTAGGTGTTTACGGGGCTGACCTCGCTTACGTTTCTCTTTACAACCAAACACAGGATGCACTTGGTTATCTGGCAGCAGTAAAACAACTCACCGACAAACTCGGAATTTCCAATGCTTTCGACGAAAGCACCATGAACAGATTCAAAAACAACATCACCAATAAAGACAGTATGATGGTGTTGGTGGGAATGGCTTACAGAGGTAGCGACGCTTACCTTAAAAACAATCAGCGAACTGAGGTTAGCAGTTTAATTTTGGCCGGAGGCTGGATAGAAAGTATGTATTTTTCTACGCATTCATATAAAAGTAAACCAAGCAAAGAACTCAAATACCGAATCGCAGAGCAAAAACAAGCACTCAATAGTTTAGTGCGCATACTCAGCATGAACACAAACGAGGATGTAAAAAATTTAACTGCTTCCTTAAAAACCCTGCAAACCGTGTTTGACAGTATCGAGTTCAAATACACCTTTGTAGAACCTGAGCACGATACGATTAAAAAAGTAACTTACATCAACAGCAGCACAGAAGTGATCGTGAACGAGGACCAGATGAATCAGATTGTGACTCAGGTAGAAAAAATCAGGAGTGACGTCACCAGCAACTCAAAATCCTGAACCTATGATGAAAAAATTACTTTTCAGTCTCGTGTTTAGTGTGGGCATTGGCGCATTTGCCGGCCTGCGTTCACAATGTGATACTATTGCCAACCTTTGTGCTAAACACATCATTTCATCCTTTATATCCGACGGTCAGCAATACCGGTCTCTTTTACTTAACTCAGAAGAGTATGCTGAGTTTCATACCACATTTTTCGGAGAAACCACCTATCGGATTGCGGCTTGCAGCGGAACGAGTGACGGCAACCTGATTTTTAATATTTACGATCAGGAACGGCATTTGCTTTTCTCTAACCGCGATCAAAAAAATGCACCCTATTGGGACTTTAAAGTGAAAGCCACCCTCGAAACCATTATCGAGGCCCAGCTGGATGTAACCCGCAATGCCGGATCGGGATGCGCTGTGATCCTCATCGGATTTAAGCAGAAGTAGTTTTCAACGATTTCTGATGTTTTTTAAAGGATAAATCCTTGCTTCTTCTTTTTTTAGTATTTTAGGAATCTTAAAATTCTCTTGTGCTGATACGTGTTTTAATTTTTTGTTTGCTGTTCACGTTCGGGCGGTTTCAGGCTCAGGAAGTGAGCTGTGAAAACAGTTTTAAGCGCGATACCATGAGTGTGCTTTCAGAGGGCAAATTACTTGAAGGTGAAATGCTGCAAACCACTCTTAAAAACCAATCCATTGTTCAGATGTATGCAGTTGACCGCAAACGTTTTTACATTCGGATATATGTAACAGAGAATTTCTATTTCAATAAAGTGGATGTGCTTACAATAGAGTCGGGCAATTGGACTTACCCTGTGAAAAATTGCAAACAATACAAAATCAGCAAAACCATGGGTATGTACGTGTTTGAAGTGCAGAAAAATTACCTTGCTACCTTACGCGACGAAGGTATGACAGGATTGGTTTTTGCCGGTGCGGAAACAGATTTTACCCGAAACGACGGGCATCAGATCAAAAAAATGTGCCGCTGTTTTTATGAAACCATGTTCGGAAAAAAATAAAAAGCTATGAGCGAACGAATTTTAAGGGCCCTGATGCAGATGTTCGCGATCATCGCGAAGGTAGACGGTGTGAACAACACCGGGCGTCAGATTGTACAATCCTTTTTGAAACAACAACTCAATCTTGAACAAGTTGAGATTTACCTGAAGATTTTCGACGAATACCTTGAAACCCACCTGAATGCCAGCAAACGTAAAGAAGGCGCGGCAAAACGCACCTCGTTGAATTCGGTAAAGGTGTTGAAAATATGCACACAGATTAACCAGGAACTTGAACAACCGCAAAAAGTCATCGTACTCATCCGTTTGCTGGAGTTCATTCACTCAAGTGATACAATTTCACCACAGGAATACGAGTTTGTTAACACGGTGGCTGAAACCTTCAACATCCCGTCTGAAGAGTTTCTTTTGCTAAAATCGTTTATCGAAGATTCAATCGACACGGTTCCAAATACACCACACATCCTTGTGATCAATAACAAGGAAAAAGTGAAAAACAGCCTGAGCAAACACATCTTCAATGAAAATGTGAGTCCGGGTGTAAGAATATTGCAAATCAGCAGTGTTTCCATGTACGCCTTAAGGATATTCGGGCAACAGGAATTGCAGTTGAACGGGCAGGGCATTTCGAGTGAACGGGTACACATCTTCACACCAGGATCTTCGATTCGTTCAAGCAAAGTGAAGCCGGTGTATTACAGTGATGTGATATCCCGTTTTCTCAGCGATGAATCGCAGGCCAGAATCACCTTTGAGGTGAAAAACCTGGAATATAAATTCAAAGGAGGCAAGCTGGGTTTACGTGATGTGAACATGAGTGAGGAGAGTGGCAAGCTGATAGGCATAATGGGCGGTTCCGGCGCCGGCAAATCTACCCTGTTGAACGTACTCAACGGAAACGAAATACCAAGCGCGGGCTCAGTTACCATCAATGGGAAAAACATTCACACACAACGAGCCGAAATTCAGGGCGTAATTGGACATGTGAGTCAGGACGACCTTCTGATTGAAGAACTCACGGTTTACGAAAACCTGTTTTACAATGCCAAATTGTGTTTTGGAAATTTATCAGACGAAGATATTTCCAAAAAATGCCATGAGTTGCTGGCCAGTATAGGTTTGGCAGAAACAAGGCATTTAAAAGTGGGGTCTCCTCTTGAGAAAACAATATCCGGTGGTCAACGTAAGCGTCTGAACATTTCGCTCGAACTTATTCGCGAACCAAGTGTATTATTTGTTGACGAACCAACTTCTGGTCTCTCTTCACGCGATTCTGAAAACATCATGGATTTGCTGAAAGAATTGGCGTTGAAAGGAAAGTTGATTTTTGTGGTGATCCACCAGCCTTCGTCGGAGATATACAAAATGTTCGACAAGCTCATGATTTTAGACGTGGGCGGCTATCCGATCTATTATGGCAATCCGGTTGACGCAGTTAGTTATTTTAAAAGGCTCGTTAATCACGTGAATGCTGATGAATCGGAGTGTTACCATTGCGGTAATGTAAATCCTGAGCAAATCTTTAACATTATTGAAAGCAAGGTGCTCGACGAGTACGGTAACCTCACTTACAATCGAAAAGTTAATCCGGTTACCTGGAACGGTTACTATAAAGAGATCATTGAGAACCACATTCACTCAGAGAAAAAACACACCGAGATTCCGGAAAGTATTTTTAAAATACCGAACATTTTTTCTCAGTTAAAAGTGTTTCTTACCCGTGATATCAAGAGCAAACTCACCAACACGCAATACCTTCTGATCAATTTTATAGAAGCCCCTTTGCTTGCCTTTATCCTGGCCTATCTCGTAAGATTTTACAACACTGACGTGGATACCGGCAAAGGATATGTGTTTGGAGAGAACGAGAACATCCCGGCCTACATGTTCATGTCGGTTGTGGTGGCCTTGTTTATTGGGCTCACGGTGAGCGCCGAAGAAATTATCCGCGACCGTAAAATCCGGAAACGCGAATCCTTTCTCAACCTAAGTAAAGGTTCTTACCTCTGGAGTAAGATCATTATCATGTTCATTCTTTCAGCTATTCAAACTCTCACTTTTGTTTTGGTAGGCAATTCGGTTTTGGGTATACAAAACATGTATACCGATTATTGGATGGTGTTGTTCAGCGTTTCGTGTTTTGCCAATATTTTAGGTTTAAACATCTCTTCCGCCTTTAATAGCGCTGTAACCATTTATATTTTAATTCCTTTCCTAATTATTCCCCAGTTATTGCTGGCAGGTGTAGTGGTAAAATTCGATAAACTCAACCCCACCCTTTCGCGTCAGGGTTCTGTGCCATTAAGTGGTGAAGTAATGGCAAGTCGTTGGGCGTTCGAGGCTTTAGCTGTGAACCAGTTTAAGGAGAATGCCTTCGAAAAAAACTTCTATAAATTCGACAAAAGCATCAGTGTGGCGCAATACAAAAAAGACTATTGGATGCCCAAACTGGAAAGCAAACTCATTAAGATTGATAACGAAATGGCTGCTGGCAAAACACTTGCCGATCTTAAAGATGATGTTCAGCTACTTTACAATGAGCTTAGCAAAGAAAGCCATCAAAACAAAAAACTCAAATGCCCGGTATTGGATAAGATCAACGTCAGCAATTATGATAACACTGTAAAGACAGAAATCAAAAACTATCTGAGCAAATTAAAAGACTCATACATCAGCATGCAAAACAACGCCCGCAAAAAACAAGATGAGGTGAGTGTTCGCATGCAAAAAACTGATGCCGATAAGGCAAAATTCATTCAATTAAAAGCTGACTGTGACAATGAAAACCTGAACAATTTGGTTAAGAACGCAAGTGAATTGAATCGTTGCATTGAAAAAGACGGGAAACTCATTCAACAAATTGATCCAATCTTTCAAGACCCAACCGACTCAAAACTTGGCCGTGCACACTTTTTTGCACCACGCAAAAACTTCCTCGGTGTCTATTTTCCAACATTTTGGTTCAACATATCCATTATTTGGATTATGAGTGTTGTTTTGATCGTTACCTTGTATCTCGATACCTTCAAATGGCTCCTGGATGGATTTGGTAAACTGTACGCCCTGATAAGAAATAAAAAGAGCGAGTATTAAACTGTACTAAAGGCCTTCTCAGAATTGAAAATAGATGAAGGCCTGCATTTCACCACTCATGAACTGGTAAGCCGTAAATACAGCCAGTACTGCAAAAAGTCCCATTACAACCGGGTGAAGATGTGAAAACCAATTGCGGTAGTTCGTTTTCCAGCGCTCAGGTATCCAATGTATCAGATAGGCCAATAAGAGCACAATAAACACCTTCTTATACCCCAAAACCACCTGCAAAAACAACTCAGAACCCATGTAGTTGTTGATTCTATCAAAGAGCATCCAAACTGTGCTAAGATCCTCACTTCTGAAAAAAATCCTGGTGAAACTTATAAAACTCAGCGTGATTAACATCAAGGTGCCTTTAACAAATACATTTGTTGTTGTTTTGAATGGGGAAATCTTTTCCCAGAGTTTATGAATCACCAAACCCAATCCGTTTAGTCCTCCCCAGATTACAAATAACCAACTGCTGCCATGCCAAAGCCCGCCAAGCAGCATGGTGACCATCAGATTGATGTTGGTGTTCAGGCTTTTTCTGAACGCAGCCCAAAAGTAAGCTAACATCAGCAATAGAACAGCAGTAAATGCCAAAACAAATACAAGCCAGTAATTGCCACTCAACAATACCAAAAATGCGGCAATAATTCCCAAACATACGTATGAGCCCCAACTACCTGTACGATTGCCTCCTAGCGGGATATACAGGTATTCCTGCAGCCAGCTTGAAAGTGAGATATGCCAACGTTTCCAGAATTCACTAACACTAGTGGCTTTATATGGTGATAAAAAATTGGTCTTTAAGCGGTATCCCAAAATGAGTGCTAAACCAATAGCCATATCGGTATAACCGCTAAAGTCCATGTAAATCTGAATCGAATAGGCAAACATGCCAATCACCGTTTCAATACCGCTGTACAATGCCGGGTTATCAAATAGTCTGTCAATATAATTCACTGCTAAATAGTCGGCCACTATTTTTTTACAATACCCATTGAGTATCCAAAATACTGCCAGACCGAATTCAGCACGTTTTAAGTTGTAGGGCTGGTAAATCTGATGCAAAAAGTCGTGGGCTTTTACAATCGGACCGGCCACCAGATGAGGAAAAAAACAGACAAAAAAACCATAATCCAATAAGTTTTTTACCGGTTCTACTTTCCGTCTGTACATATCTATGGTGTAGGATAAGGATTGAAATGTAAAAAAGGAAACCCCCACAGGAAGTAGCAGTTTATCCACTCGGAAAGCAGACCCAAAAAAATGGTTCGAAAATTGGGCAAAATGGTTCACATAGCTGAGAGGTGTACCCGAAACCTGATTCCAGGCTTCCACAAAAAAGTAGGAGTACTTAAAATAACACAATAGCGAAAGGTTGAGGAATACACTGATGGATAATAGCACTTTCCTCAACCAAGGACTATTTGAACGGTGAAGGCATTTGCCCCAGAAGTAATCACTGCAAATGGTAAATATCAGCAGAAGTAGAAATATGCCGCTGGTTTTAAAATAAAAAAACAAACTCACCAGTAACAGATAAACGCTCCGAAGTTTATTGATCTTGTAAATGAAGCTATAAAAGAACAGCACCAAAAGAAAAAACCCCCAAAAAAATAAATGAGTAAAAAGCAGAGGTTTATCCTGTGAGTAGGCGACTATGTTATACCACCAGTTTATGGTTTGGGTGTTTTAGTATTCGTTCGATAAGATTTAATCAATGCTTCGTACATGAGATCACCGAGTAACACATATCCCTTTGAGGTAAAATGCACTCTGTCTTTACCTGCCAGTCCGGCCTTTTGCCACTTCAACATGGACTTGTATCCCCCCATCAGAGAAAAAAGATCCCAAACAGCCACATTGTGCCGATCCATTAACTCAAACATGGCTTCCTTGGCAGTAATGGACTTACTATTGGAACGTTTGCGTTTGATAAAGTTATCAGAAGTGGTGGTAAGTATAATTGCGGCATCGGGGCTTACGCTTTTGATTACCATTATTAAACTATCATAGTTTTCAATGAACTCATCCTTTCCAAAATCTTTTGATTGTGTATCGTTAACCCCCATAGAAAGTATGACAAGATCAGCTCCAAGACTTTTAAACTGTGAGGAAAGGTCGAAACATTTTACAAAAGAGTTACTCGCTGCGCCATTGGCTCCTAAACCTGCGAGATAAAAACCGGGTGCATCATTGTCTAAACTAAATCCAAACAGAATAAACTCTCCTGACAGGCTATCGAGGCGTAACAAATTAAATTTCACCGAATCAATTGGCATATTAAATTGAAACAAGGTGTACCCATCTGCTTTATTTTCGATGCGTTCATACCTTGTACCCGGCAAAGAATCGGGAGCAAATGAAAAGTAAGGATTAAAATTGTGGTACACTTTAATGGCATTGAATTGTTTAGAAACAGCTTTCTCGGTAAGTTTCACACCAAAATAATTGGCACTGTCTCTAGTAGAAACGCTTAAAGCGCACATGCCAAGTGGCAAACAATAATCTTTGCCAATTGCCCTGTAACGTTTCCATTTTCCATTGGTGAATGAACGTGCAAAAGCTGGGCCATTGGTTTTGGCTATTTTATATGGAAAAACAAAATACCCTCCTCCTGTAGTTTTGAATTCCTTTTGCAAATCGTTTACAAATGTGGCGCTCCACACACCCGCTTGCACGTGTGAGCCCCCAAAATGCACTACCCCTACCCGCTTTGTTCCTTCTTTGTTAAGCTCATCCATTTTTTTGAACAATTTCAGAAAAGCACTGCTGTCCTTACCGTAAAACAGGTGATTGTAATCCATTTTCAGGAACGGATACTGCTCTGATTTGGCTTGTGCATTAAGTACCGACGTGCAATGGCTAAAAAGCCAAATCAGGATCAAAGGTTTCGAAGTTAACATGGTTCTAGTGCGTTTCATTTTTTAAATACGTATTGTATTCCTTAATAAGGGCTGCGTACAACATCGTTGCCATCTTCCGGGCCCCCTGAGGACTGAAATGGGTATAGTCGCTGGCAGCCAGATTCTGATCAACCCAAGCCGCCATGCTGTTTTTCCCTCCCATACAATCGTACAGATCAAAAAAGGCACAGCCCGCTTCAAGCGCCGCCTTTTTGATTTCGTCTCTCACCGATTCAAGCAAGGGATAAGTAATGTATGCGGTGCCATCTTTAATATTCATATCAGAAGGGCCAATAAAAAGAATACTGGCATTTGGTGCCGCCTTTTTTACCATGTTAATCTGGTACCTCAGGTAATTTCCATAATTCACCGCCATTGATTGATCAAGAATTGAAGGCATCACATTACCTCCGAACTGCAAAACAATTAGTTTTACATTCAGGTACTCGTAAAAATGTTTTAATTGTTCGGTGTTCAGGTGCTGGAAAAAAGTGCCGCTGCTTCCGCGGAGAGCAATGTTGTCGACCATTACACCCGAATTTCCTTCCAAAGAAAGGGCATAAAAGTCAGGACTATCAGTCCCGGTGAATTTGAAACTGTGTTTGTTGGCCCCACTCACAATTTTGAATTCTTTTACTCTAAAGTTGCCTCCTGCATCCAAGCTGTCAGCCTTCATTAAAACTGGTCCTTCGTAAAACTCACACCAGGTTTTGGTTTTGGCGCCACCGTAAAAAAGTTTGATCTTTTTAAAATTAAGGGCATTCCCCCCTCCAAGCGGTGTGGTTGTTATGCCAACACTTCCGCTGGCTGAGCCAGAAACAGAAGGTCCCGGCTTTTGAATGGGTGTATACCTGCAAAAACCTGCAAGTACCCCAAAGTTTTTGTGAGGCACGCGTTTATCCAGTGCTGTATAGGCCGAGTATCGTTCCCAATTCTTACCATATTCAATAGTGTTGATTACACTTTTGCTTACCGGCATAAACGAAATCAAACCCGGTCCTTCACCGCCAAATTGTGCTTGTAACTTTAGACGAAGGTATTCTGTCATGCGGTCACCTTCAATTTGGCTATCACCATAATGCAACACGCGCAAACTGCCTTGTTGACTTTTCACCTGATCAAGCGCCTTAAAAAAGGCCAGTAAAGCCTTTTTGTTTTTGTATTGAATTTCAGTAATGAGCTTTTTGGGCTGCTCATCGAGAACAGTGCCTAGCTCTGATGCCTGTTTCGAACTGCTTGTGAAGGTATCTGGCCTGTTAACAGTTGATGGTTCAGAATCTGCCGTTACCTTGGCAATAGAATCTGCGGCACCTTCGGGTTTTGGGCTTTGTACCAAAGTAAAATTGGTGTCTATTGCTTCAATGGATTCAAGAACACCAGAAATATCAGTTAAGCCCTGATTTTGCGAAAACAAGGATTGAACCGAAGGAAAACGCAATTGTGTAAATCTGCCAATCATCAGTCCCTTATCGGGAAAACACCAGCTAATCAGGCCCAGGCTTGCAAAAAGGAGGATACCGAATACTAAACTGTGTTTTGGCAAATGCATGATATAAATGTAATTTTCCAAGCGCAAATCTCATTACTTCACACCAAAGAGTTGTTCACACAAAACCCTGAATAATTTGACTAGTTTGCACTGCACAGACTAACATGCAAAAAGAACGCCACTACCTGATTGTAATTGCCGGACCAACAGCCGCAGGAAAAACAGAATTAGCCATCCGTTTGGCAGAACATCTGGATACTGTTATCCTATCTGCTGATTCAAGACAATTTTACAGGGAAATGAACATAGGTACCGCTAAACCTGATTTGACTCAACTAAAACGAGTGAAACACTATTTTATCGATACAAAAAGCGTGGATGAGTTATACGGTGCCGGGCATTTTGAAAAAGATGCCATTGCCTTACTTGATGAAGTATTTCAGCAGCACCGTGCAGTTATTTTGGTTGGTGGTTCGGGTTTATATATCAATGCGGTGATGCATGGGGTGGATAATTTTATTGAGGTGCCTGAAGAAATCAGAATGGAACTTAACCTGCATTTCAATACAAAAGGACTTCACTGGCTGCAGGAAGAATTAAAAAACAAAGACCAAGTATATTACAAACAGGTTGATTTACATAATCCGCAACGCTTGATTCGCGCGTTGGAAGTGTGCTATTACACCGGCAAACCATATTCTTCCTTTCTTAACCAACACAAGAGTCCAAGAAATTTTATTTCGGTCCCGCTTTTAATTACACCAAACCGTGAACAGCTTTACAAAAACATCAATGAACGAGTGGACATGATGATAAGTAAAGGACTGGAAAATGAAGCAAACGCCTTACGCCAATACCGTCATCACAATGCCCTGAAAACCGTTGGATACAAAGAAATGAACGCGTACTTCGATGGCGAATACGATTTAAACACAGCAATAGAAAAGATTAAGCAGCACACGCGGAATTATGCCAAACGCCAGTTGACCTGGTTCAGGAATCAGGGGAAGTTCAAAGAGTTCTCACCAGACGACCTTCAATTGATAATTTCTTACATTCAATCTGTCATAAATTAAAACCACCTGTGGTTTAATCACAACAGGTGGTTCCATAAGCGCTAGGTCATTGATCTCACTACCTTATAAAAAGAGCGCGGAGATGATTGCCAGCAATATAATAATCAACACTATTGAACTTAGTGTGATAGCTGCAGAAGCAAACCCTTCCCCTTTTAACGTATCCGGATTCCTTTTGATCTCGTTCTTCCCAACTATTCCCAATACAAGAGCCACAGGTGCCAGAATTAATGTCCAACTGAAAAGTGAAACAATGAATGCCGCCAAGCTGATCCCACTCAGTTTTTTCTTTTTGTTTATAACAGGTGCCTGTGCCGCTTGCGTGGGTAAAACGGGGTTGTTTACTTTTTGTTTAAACACCTCTTTGCTCCCATTTTGGTATTTTATCATAAAGATATTTTGTTTGGCTCTGGTGAACAATGGGCCATCAAGATTATCACAGGCTTTGTACATCACATTCGTTGTACCCACTTCAAGCACCTTACACAATACTTCTTCTCCATTCAAAAAAACAATCTTATCTCCACAACTGTCCTCCGCCACTGGCAAAGGTTGGGTACATAATTTCCGCGTGTGTTCAAAGCCGGCGTTATTAGCGCTTGCTGTTAAACCCAATTCCTGTTGTGCAGAAATTTTTGCACCCTCCCTTTGCGTATGCGGTGGAATTGCCAACATAACATCAGTTTGTTGAGCCATAAATTTTGTATCGCTTTTGGCCGGGTGTTTTTTCTTTGCTGATACAAAATACCCGCTTCTGTATTTTCTTTTTTGTACACTGCAATCGGTGAACAGACAACCAATCATCACCAGTAACAGGAAACCGAATGTGATTTGTTTTTTCATGAGTCGTAATTTATGTGGAGTAAAACTGAACTTATCTTCTTCTCGAGTTGAACCCCGCGATCAAAGAAATTTTCCAGCCAGTTTGGTATTTGTGGGTAGTTTCTACCCCTGTCAAAGGATCTTTTACTTTTTCGCTTGAACCAACCGAAGGCACCAGAGCAATATTTATCGGAAACCAAACATTTCCTTTCTTGAAGCTAGTTCCAAACGCAATAACCACACCCACTGCTCCCTGTAACTGTTTGTTTTGATCGGCTTTCATGCCAAACTGCGGCCCTATGGCGAATTCCCATGAACGGTCTGAACCGCCTCTTAGACCCAAAAGAAAATTTGCGCTTGGAAGAAACAAGCCCTGATTGATGCCTCCGATAAGTGGAACAAATTCAACTAATCCTGAAGTGCCATCTTCAACAGTAAAGAGTCGTTTTTCAAATTGCCATCCAAAGGAAATTGTGATGGGTAATTTGCCTTTGTCGTAAAAATAATCTGCAGTAGTTCCCGGGCAAATGTAAGTGACACCTACCCTTGGGCCGCTGAAGTTCTTTCGCTTTTTTTCAGCGAAATCGGAGGTATCCGGATCCCAGTCTTCCCGCTTTTTGGTTGGCGTAACAGGCACCGGTGCGTACCTTGGCTCAGGTTTATTGAATTCGGTGGTGAACAGTTCTTTTTTTCCGTTTTTGTAATAGATACAAAAGATCTCAGATTTTGAAACGGACCGTAAAGGGCTGGATGGGTTGTCGGCTGTTCGGAATTTCACTTCTGCATCTGTTATTTCCTGAACATTCACCATTAGCTCATCGCCATTGGTAAATACCATTTTGTCTTGTGCTTTCAAGGCACAGTGTGATAGCGCCAAACAAAAAAAGATACACTTCAATGTTTGACCGATTTTTAGTTTTAGGATTTGATTTTTCATGATTTCAGGTTTTGGGTTTATTCTGAGACAAATCTCTAACCCTACATACCCTTTTAGAAATTGATAAACGACAGTGGTTTGGATTTTCTAATGTAAATCCACAATCAGAGAGCCTTGTAAGCTGGAGCACTCATAGCATTTTGCGTAAACAGAAAACGACACCATTGTGATTTGCGATTTTTGCAAATACTAAGTACTTTTAACTCAAAAGGTGCAAGAGAATTTTTCGTTTAAGGTTTAATTCACTCCACTTATTCGAAAAACCGGGGACTTATTACATTATGTTTAAGCTGTTCTATTTTATTAAGGACTATAAAAACCTCGAAAAGCCGGTACTTAATGTTATTGCGTCTGAGTTTTTTATTCAACTGGTAAACGCCACGTTCATGAATATTTTACCCTTATTCATGACGAGAAAAGGATTTAGTGATGAAGAAATTGCACTGTTTATCACCTTTCGTTTTCTGGGTGTGTTTGCGCTCGCCCTCCCCCTGGGGCGATTCATCAAAAGAAAAAAACTGTTACCCTTATTTTACATTTCAAATATTGGTATACCGGTATTTGGTTTGGCGATTGTAATAAGTATTGCTCTAAGTTGGAAAACCCTCACTGTTATATCGCTGTTGTTGTGGGGAGCTTCGTTTACCTTTATGCAGGTACCGGTAAGTCCTTTTATTTTGCGCAACACAAACCAATTGCGCCACACCGCAGCGCTATCCTTAAGTTACAGCGCCTGGAGTTTTGCAGGTATTGTGAGTGGCATTGTGATTGCCCTCCTAGATGCTGTAAACCCGGTGATTTTTGATGAGCAATTTATTCTTGTTCTTTTTTCCCTTTTAGGCGCCGGAGGCTTGTTTTTCCTCATGCGTACAGCCAACTACAAAGAAGCGGCGATTGAAAGTCAATTCGACGATCAAACCGAATTGTTTCCTACGCCTGAAAAAACAGAGTGGTGGTTAATAACCAAGGCCCTTGTGCCAACCTTGATCATAGCAACAGGTGCAGGTCTTACCATTCCATTTATTTCACTCTTTTTTGAGCACGTTCATGGCATGGATAAAGGTGGATTCTCCATACTGAGCTCAATAGCTGCCGTGCTTGTGGCCTATTTTGCCATGTTAGTTCCAAGCATAAAAGAAAAGATCGGATACAAAATCGCCATTCCAAGTACTCAAACTTTGGCTGTAATAGCCCTGATAGCCCTTGCCACTACACAATATTATAACCAATACGCCATGGCTCTGGTAATCGCTTCTGGCTGTTATTTGTTACGGCAACCTTTAATGAACATGGCAGCACCTATGACGTCTGAGTTGGTACTGAATTACGTAGGTCCACATAACCGTGAAATTACGAGTGCTCTCACCTCGGCTATTTGGAGTGGCAGTTGGGTACTGAGCGGCTTTATGGTAAAATTGCTCTTCGCCCGACAATTCGAATTTGCAAGTATTTTTCTGATCACTGCATTGCTATATGCAATTGGCGTGGTCATGTATTATTTGCTTATCTTAGATTATACCAAACGTGAAAAAAGTGGTTTTATCTCTCAGTAAAATTCCTGCCATTTGTGCACTCTTGTTTTCTGTACTGTTAGCGCCTTCTCAAACTATTGAATTGCCTTACTCTGCAGCTGCAATGGCGTGGTACTCCGGAAATCTTTATGGTTACGGACTTGAAACTGCTCAAAACGGTAAAACAAGTTTTGTTATTCAGCGATTCGGGAAAAATTTCGACAAATTGACCGAGCAGCATTTTTTACTCCCCTTTCAATACACCGAAAACAAGTTGAGTTGCTGGTCTGACACCCTGCATGGATTTCTCAATATTTATGTTTCTGAAGGTCCAACACAAAAGATAAGCCTGTTTCGTTTTGGCCGGAACTTTGAACTTTTAAACCAAAGCAGTGGTTTGGAAGTGAGCCGGCTGAATGTGCTGTCGGGGTTTGACAATGAACTGTATTACGAGAACGCAAACGCGTATGTAATAAAAACAAAAGGAGACAGCGCAGGAAAGCAGTTTTTTTTGAATAAATACACTTTCAAAAACACCACCGGAGGATTTGAATACGATTTGATCTGGCAATTTCCTTTTGAACGCAGGAACGTGGCATCGGCAAGGGTGTTTTTTGCCAACAAGGATGCCGTTTATATGTATGTTGTGGTTAAAGCTGGAGAAAAAAAAGGACAATGGATGCTCAAAGTAAGTGCTAAAAACGGTCACCTGTTGAAGGGAAGCAAACTGAATGAGAAAGGAGATGAAAACACGTATTGTTTTGGTAATTATTATTACGAGTCTACCACCAAATCTATGCTGGTTTGTGGCCATAAATTCCAACCAAAACAACTGAACCCAGGTACAGAAGTTTTGAGTATTGCAGGCTCTACTGCTGTTGTGCTTTACCTTGTTGAACTGGATTCTTTAGGTGAACAGGTGTTGAAGCAGGAGATACGATTGCCGGTTACAGCCTCAAAACCACCGGTTAAAACGGCCTTTCTGCTTCAGATTAACAAGTTTACAAAAACAGCCGGGCAACATTATCAACTCGAGGCTGATGTGTATCAAAGCAATTCAACAAGTTCCTGTTACACCTACGCCAATAGCTTTGCGCTTGCATTAAGCAGGGAAGAGGAAAACTTTCTGGCCGAAAAAAAAGCCATTTTCGCCGACCCTCTGATCACTACCTATTTGGGTAGCAACGATCGTCTTGACATGAATGGTAAAATATGTCTGGATAGCACAACCACGTTAAACAAACTGCTGTATAAACGCCCTTCTCTGCCTGTGAAATTAGCATACAGCACCGACAGTGTAAGTCGTCCGCTCTGGATTCTCAGCAAAAGTAATCCGAGGAAAGGCGCAATTAATTTTAGTTTACTTCTTGTAGAAAAAAAGAGCTATGTTCTAAAAAGTTTGGAAGATCTTGCAAAATCAAGCGAGCCCCAATGTATTCCAATACCGGGGAAACAGCTGGTGATTGGCAGGCAAACCGAAACCGGGACATACAAAATTCGTGTTTATCGGTACTAATCCTTTTCTTGCGTTTTTTAGATCGAAGGCAATTTTTAATTTTGAAGCATGATACAACGCAAACAAACCCTTTTTATACTTGCCATGGTGCTCTGCAATTGTCTGTTATTGTTTATACCAGTTGCCGATGTTATTCACAACAATCTAAGTACCCATGTCTATCTGGTGCCTTTTGCCGGTAATGAGCCTGTTTCCACCATGGGGCATTTTGCCGCCATTACCTTGAACTTTTTGGCACTCTTGTTGAGTTTTGCGGCTATATTTTTGTACAAAAACAGGAAACTTCAAATTCAGCTAACCTGGTTCAACATACTCATATGGATTACCCTTGGCCTAATGATGTGGTTGTGTCCGTTTGTGGTAAGAAACGAAGCTGTACAAGGCGTTATTATGAAGTACCTTACCGCTTGTATTTCCATCCCAGCAGTATTGAGCGGGTGGATGGCCATCCGATTGATACAAAAAGACATTGAACTTTTGAAAAGCGCTGACAGAATACGTTGATGTTGCCTCATCGAAGATTTAAACATCCACTTCTTCTTGCAAAATAGTGTTTAGAACGTAAGGTCGAGAATCAACACGGTTTTTTCTCGCAGCACCTCAACTTTCGTACTATCCCCTTTCTTAAATCCTGACAGGGCTTTCATGTAATCCTGAACATTCTTCACTTCCATGTTTCCCAAACGTTTTACAATATCACCGGTTTTGATACCGGCTTTAAAGGCAGGTTTGTTTTCTGTAACACCATCTATGCGCATACCTTCACCATCAAAGGCATAATCGGGCATAACACCCATGGTAACCTTAAACGACACTTTACCCGTATCGGGGTTGCGGGTCTTTTGAAAACCCATTTTGGGATAGTTCATTGTTTTTTGTGTGAAAGCCAGAATGTACTCCAACACTTGCACCTGGCCGGCGAAATTAATTGTGGAGATATCATCAGAAGGTTTATGGTACTCTTTATGCTGACCGGTAAAAAAATGCAGCACCGGAATATCTTTAAGATAAAAAGAGGTTTGATCACTCGGGCCAACACCGCTGCTGTCTTTTTTCAGACTGAGCCCGGTTGGAATTGAATCCAAAAGTGGTACAAACACAGGTGAAGTGCCAACTCCGTATACAATCAACCGTTTGGTAGAATCGTTCAATCGGCCAATCATGTCCATGTTGATCATGTAATTGATACTGTTCAGAGGAATATCAGGCGACTCGCACCATCTTTTTGATCCAATAAGCCCTAATTCTTCTCCGCTGAAACAAATAAATAAAAAATTGTACGCTTCTTTATTTTTGTTGCTACTGAAGTACCTGGCGAGTTCGAGCACACCTGAGGTTCCACTGGCATTATCATCGGCTCCATTGTGTATTTTTCCTTCGGGATTTGCATCCAAAGAATTTCTGTCCTCACCTAAGCCCAGGTGATCGTAATGGGCACCAATAACAATGGTATACGGCGCTCCATTGTCTAAATAACCAACCACATTGGTGCCGGTTCTTTCCTTAAGGTTGTGTGTGCTGGTATCATGTGGGTTAAGGCTTCGCTTAAAAGTAAATTCCTCAAGATACGAACCATTAAACCCTTTTAATCCATAGGCTTTGAATTGTTTTTCGATGTATCTGGCTGCAAGAATTTCTTCCGGTGTTGAAGTGCCTCTTCCTTTCAACTTATCTGAAGCCAGATAAGTAATGTGCTTTTTTAGATTCTTCTGAAGTATATTTTGCGCAGGAAGTAAAGAGCAGGCAAATACCAGTGTGAGGATAAGATAGGATTTTTTCATGCCCAAAATTAAGAAAATAGGGTTTCTCAACCGAATCGTCGAAAAACCCTATTTCAACTTATTTGCTGCTGAGTAAGGCATTTTGCAACACCAGCATTTGAATTTGGGTCAACTGATCAATCATTCCTGAAGAAGTGATCAGGTTAAACTGTGAATTGCCCAGGTACTCTATAAAATTGGTTTGTGTTGGTAATGGGAGAAGTTGTTCGGTTTCTGAGGCAATAGCGCTGTTGTAATTGTTGATTTGTGACACAAGGGTTTTGTATTTTTCTTTGCCTGAGCTGATGTGTTCAAAAGGGTCGTAACCAAATGAGCCATCGTCGATAAACTGGTTGTTCGATTCAAAATCGGCTTCAATTTTGCGCACCCCTGAGCCGAGTTCCAGCACGTCGGCTTTGATTTCTTCACACAAAGCATCTAAGGCTTTCGTTTGTATAAACATCTTGTCTGATGCACTGTCTGATTTCGCATTTTTAAAGAGCAGTCGCTCTTTTTCAAGAATCGCCTGGTCACGTAAATAGGCATAGGTGTCTCTTACTTTGATCATTTGCGAACCTTTTGGTGAGCGAATTAATGCCATAAAAAGGCCACAACCAATAATAATTAAAGCTGAAGAGACAATGGTATTTACTTTGGTTTCAGGGTTTCGAATGCCAGTAAAAAAGTAGATGGGTAAAAACACAAATGCCATTATGAGCATGGCGCCTAAACCCAACATGTTGGCCCCCGGCCAATGCATGATCTTAAAAAGGATGCCCATACTCAGTGCGCTGCCTGCCAATGCACCAAGCCCGGTAATCAATTTATCCCTGCGACTTTGTTTTTCCTTTACTCTTAGCACAAACATAAGTGGCAGAAAAAGGAGGCTGGAAAGACTGATACCCAAAACAAGGGAAATACCTGCGCCCGGCCAATGCATAAATTTAAACAGTATGCCTACTGCGACTAAAAAAGCAGAAGCAACTCCGCTAAACAACATTATTTTTTTCATGGTGTAGTAATTTTTAAAAATGATTAAGGAGATGGTTTCTTCTTCCAGTTCCCATAGTTCTTTTTTATAAAAAGTTTTTATGGTAGTTTGGTAGAATTCCTCGAAGTCTCCTGTTTCTCCGAGGTTTTGTTCAATGATACAACACACGTGATCGAGGAGGTTATACTGCAGATCCTCCATCTCAACGCCACGTGCACGTATGTCGTTGAGGATAAAATCAATGTGCTTATCGTTAAGTTTGAACATTCTCTTTAGTTAGTGAATAACACAAATCAGTATCATTAACCGCTTTATTGTAGTATTCTAAAAAATTCCCGATCAAAAATTCCGAAGTACGTTTTGGCATCGTACTTGTCGTAACCGGGAATAAATTTTTTGAGGTTTTTTTGCGTGTCCTTATCGTAAGCCTTTAAATACCGCATTTTGGTTTCTGCCACGCTCACAATATTCACCTGAGTATTCGGTTCCGGCATTCCATCAATACCATACAAGCGGTTGGCCAATTTACTGGCGTTTGGGTAGCCCCATTTTTCGAGCTTGGCGTTTAACCATTTGTCGACAATTTCCGATTCCATGTGGTTGGTGTAAACTGATTGATAAATCCTCAAACACGAGATTTGATGTGTCTCAACCAGCTTTTTTACCAAACGGCTAATGAACACGTGTTCAGGGTGACCATACCCCCCTTTTACATCATCCAGTGTAAAAATCACAGAGGGATTAAACGCCTTAACCACAGGAATCAAGGCATTACTCACCTTGCTTGTTAAAAACTGTTTGTCTATTGTTTCGTATGAGATCGGGAGATAGGGGTATTTCATCGTGTCTAAGCCCAATCTGTATTTTTGGTCTGACACGATCAATTGGCTTCCCTTACAAATCACTGGAGACCCATTTTGACCAGTAGCCGGATTAACGTGATTTTGCAGACACAACTGACGAATGTTCCATCCCCTGGCTGTTAATTTAGCAATGGTACCCGACATCGCGCAATCATCGTCGTCATGTGCTACAATAATTAAAGCTGTTTTATTTTGCACCGAATCCAAGAATCGATCTTCGGGATACGTTTCAACTGCTGCAAACGACTGTAATTCACTCAAGCTGAGTTGTTCTTCACATGCCGTTATGCTTATTACTACCAACAGTAATAAAACCATGGTAGCTAAGCCTTGCATCATTATAATTAGAATTCTCATTTTTCGGTATTTACTTAATTGGTGTAACCGCCGGCGTCACCGCATTGCCATTCAAAAGCACTTTCATGGTATCCATAAAATCACTGAGCTCCGATACTTTTTCTTTGGTCTTTAATTTCCCAGAAGGACTCAGACTATAGTATTTTCGTACACGTTTGCCAATGTATTCCGTTTCGGTGGTTAACAGTCCCTCGTGTTCTAAAGCATGTAAAGTTGGGTAAAGTGCCCCTTCAGTAATTTGTATTTTGTCGCCAGTGAGTTCTTTCACTTTTTGTGTGATCTCGTAACCATACATTTTTTTGTTATCAGCCAATAACTTTAACACGATGGTTTTTAATGTACCTTTAATGAGTTCTGAAGAATAGATCATGGTTATCAAGTTTTAGAGTTTACCTTGGACAAATATACATTGGTTTCTTATGCATATGTGTGTTATTTATTAAATTTTTTCTATTTTTGAGCTAAATACCTGATTATGAATTACAAAAAAATCGGGCAAATTTTTGTTTGCCTAGGAATTGTTCTCTTTTTGGTGATGATTTTTATGGAAATTTTCCCGTTTCACCGTTTTCAATCCACTTCAGATGCTTTGATTCTTGTGCTCATCTTTTCTTCCATTATCTTTTGTTCAGGCGGAATTTCGCTTATTTACCTGAATGCTGGTGATTCTAAACGCAAAAGAGCCGTTCGAGTTTTGAGTTATTGCTGTGGTACTTTATTTGTGTTTGGAGTTACAAGCAAACTATTACGTTACCCGGGTGCTTCAATTGAACTTCTTCTGTCGCTACTCTTTTTTTCTTTCTCTGCATTACCCTTGATTGTTAAAAACCGCTATGAAAAAAGAAAAGATTTATTGAGTCAGAAATTAATTTTCATGAGCGTTCTTGATTTACTAAGCAGTATTCTTATCGTTTATTCCATACTCGCCCGAATGTTTCATTGGTCAAATGCTCAGTTTCCTTTTATTTTAGGTTGTTTGGGATTAGTGATTTCTCTTTTGAACTGGAACAGATCTTTCAGAAAGGAGGTTGTATTAAGGAAGGCAGCTGAAAATCAATTAAAATCGGCCTTTATTCAATTGGAAGAAAAAAACAAAGAAATTCTTGATTCCATCACTTACGCGCAGCGCATTCAAAGGGCCTTATTGGCCAGTGAAAGTTTATTGAAACGCAATTTGGGCGATTGTTTTTTTCTGTTTCAACCCAAAGCCATCGTAAGCGGAGATTTTTACTGGGCCACCAACGCGCATGGAAAGTTTTATCTGATAGTTGCTGACTCTACGGGACATGGTGTACCTGGCGCCTTTATGAGTTTATTAAACATTAGTTTTTTGAATGAGGCCATTAATGAAAAAGGTTTGCAAAAAACGAATGAAATTTTACAGCATGTAAGATCGAGTTTAATTCATCACTTAAGTATAGAAGGTTCTGATGAAGGCGGAAACGATGGCATGGATTGTATTTTATTGTGCTTTGATTTTAAAACGAATCAACTGGAGTTCAGTTGCGCCAACAACCCTCTTATCCTGGTTCGCGACGCTAGTTTGCTTGAATTTGAACCAGATAAACTTCCGGTAGGTAAATCTGTAAAATCTTCTACTGCATTTCGCTTACAACAAACAGAGTTAAAACCGGGAGACATGATTTATCTTTTTACTGACGGAATGGCTGATCAATTCGGAGGCTTGAAGGGTAAAAAACTAAAATTCAAACAACTTTGCCAGCACCTGCTCGACCATCACCATTTACCAACTGCTGTACAAAAGCAAGAGTTGGAAACCTTGTTCAATAACTGGAAAGGAAATCTGGAGCAGGTAGATGATGTGCTTATCGCCGGGATTAAAATAAACTGAACACCGGTATACAACCTTACTTAATCAGCAAAAATTTAATGTTGACCAAAGTATTACCAGTAACAAAACTCAAGCAATAAACACCAGAATGTAGATGTTCCGGCAACAATAAATCGTCAGTTGCCCAATGTTCAGATTTAGCAACAACCTTGTTACCTAAGGCATCTCTAATGTTGAGATGTGTGATGAGGTTTTCATCCAAGCCTATAAAATGCAACTTTCCGTTAGATGGGTTAGGATACACAGTGAGCAGTTGGCTATTATTCAAGTCTCTCAAGCCGGTAACTCCACTTATCATGATATCGTCGATAAATAGGTTATTACCCGGCCCATTAATATCTGGGTTAAATTCAAATTTCAGGTACACTTGCTCATTGGCGAAACCAGACAAATCAAGAAGAGCCTGGTTGTAATCTTGTGTTAAAGGAAAAAAGGGTGTATTCACGGGGTTTTGTTCGGTTGCTAATGAAGCACCACTCATTTCAGCTAAAAGATTCCAATCTTTACCGCAATTGGTGCTTGCCATCACTCGCAGTTTGTCGTTACTGTTGTTGCCTTTTTGCGCATAGGCATAATAAAAGCTTAATTGCGCAGGATAAAAACTTTGAAATACAAAGGCCGGCGTATAGAACGCCACCGGTTCATTCGGGGTATCATAAAAGTTATTTACCCATAAGCTGTTGTTGCCTGACCTTGCACTCAGACTTGTTGTTTGAAAGGCGCTCCCGTATTCGGGTGCTGTTCTCAACCAATTGTTATCAGGAAAAGGGGAAACCTCAAAACTCTGAACCAGGTTATTAGTTCCGCTGTTAGCCGGTGGCAACACCATTACGAGTGATTTGATCACCGAATCTGATCCGAAATTATTGGTGATTTTGAGTTGAACGGTTGCCAAACCGGTTTGATTAAATACCAAAACACCGTTCTGAAGCGTAGAAATGCCGGTGGCTTTGGTGCTGCTCCATTGCCAGGTGTTAACCGTTCCATTGTAACTAAAATCGGTGAACTTTACCGTATCACCAATGCAGGCAACTGCCATATTTGCCATAAAATCAGCTTTTGGCGGACAGGCAGTTGGTGTATTGAACACACCCGTAAATTGCAAATTAGCCGGTGACCATAAATTAACCCGACCGGCATTGGCCGAATTGAGTGCATTGTGCATGCGGTTACGCTGACCCAAGGTAAACATGTTCGAACAAAACGCGTATTCCATATAGTTTTGCACGTTCTCTTGAACTCCTGGCGTGCATATAGCTGAATTGGCGAGGTTACAAAAATTAAACCCCTTGGTTACCGGCGTATCGCCAACGCCATCGTCGCCACAAGCCACACCAGATTGGTTGTTACTGCCCCAAGTGTGTTGGAGGTTAAACCAGTGTCCGACTTCGTGTGTTAAGGTGCGTGATCCAAATGGGCTTCCGGTTCCAATAGTACCAACATAATTATGCAACACCACTATCGCATCCATAATTGCGCTGGAAGTACCGGGCAGGTAGGTGTAGGCAGCTACACCCGGAGGAAGACTTTTTACAACATAAATATTCAGGTACTTCGTACGGTTCCAGGTGTATTTGTAATAGGAGGAGGAAATGGCCCAATTGCTTGCAATATCATAATGCCGGGTAATTCCATTGGTGCAATTGCCATTTTCATCAATGGTAGCAAGTTTAAATTCGATCTGACAATCGGAGGCAATGTTCTGAAAAGCTCCCACGATGTTTGCCGTGTCGGGGTTTTGTTTATTAAAATCGCGGTTCAAAACCAATAAAGCGTCCTGTATTTGGGCATCGCTGATGTTTTCGGCTCCCCCAAGATGCAGCACATGAAACACAACCGGTATGGTGTACAAAGCTTGTACCTGATTTTTGTTAGTTGAAATGTTGTTGTTTTCGAATCCCTGAAGCGCCGCTTCTATTTTGGCTTTTGACTGAGGGTTGGTTCTCAGAAGGTAATCCTGAGCTTCCAGAAATCCGCAACGCTTTTGCTCCTGAGCGTTCAGAAGACCAGAAAACACCAGAAGAACAACTGCCAGAAGTTGAATCGCTTTTTGCATAGACTCAGCAAGTTATTGAATAAATTTCAATCCCTGAAAAACAAGGCTGTTTAAAACCCAAACCGGGGCATTCCCTTTTCTTTCTCTATATTTGCTCACCTTTTTAACATGTCAAAATCCATACAACAATTGCACATTGGCTTGCTCGGAGGGGGGCAATTGGGGCGCATGCTAATACAACAAGCAGTGAACCTTAACCTCAATATTGCTGTACTTGATCCTGATAAAAATGCCCCTTGCCGACACCTTGTGAAAAAATTCAGTCAGGGAAGTTTAACCGATTACGATACCGTGTATGATTTTGGTAAAGACAAAGATCTCATTACCATTGAAATTGAAAATGTGAACATAGAAGCCTTAAAGGCTTTGGAAAAAGAAGGTAAACAGGTGTTTCCCCAACCCCACATCATTGAACTCATTCAGGACAAGGGATCACAAAAAATGTTCTATCAAAGGAACGGTATACCAAGCTCCGATTTTTTTCTGATTGAGAAAAAATCACAGATCACAAAATACGCCGGCTTTTTTCCTTTTTTTCAAAAACTGCGCAAAGGGGGTTACGACGGCCGTGGTGTAAGTAAACTGGTGAACCCACACCAACTCGATAAAGCATTTGATGCGCCAAGCGTATTGGAGCGTTTGGTTGATTTTGACAAAGAATTATCGGTGGTGGTGGCACGAAATAAAAGCGGAGAAATCAAGTGTTTTCCGGTAGTGGAATGCGAATTCAACCCACAAGCCAACCTTGTGGAATATTTATTCAGTCCTGCTAGCATTAAAAAAACCGTGGAAAAAGAAGCGGTGAACATCGCTTCCACCGTTGCCGAAAAACTTGGTATAGTAGGTTTACTTGCAGTAGAGCTGTTTCTAACAAAAGACGGGAAACTTCTCGTTAATGAAATTGCTCCCCGCCCCCATAACAGTGGCCACCAAAGTATTGAAGGCAATGCTACTTCGCAATTTGAACAACATCTGAGAGCCATTTTAAATTTACCTTTAGGTGATACAGCCATTATAAAACCATCGGTTATGGTGAATTTGCTTGGGGAATTCGGGCATGAAGGTACTGCTGTATACGAAGGGCTTGAAGACGTGCTGAAGTTCAAGGGTGTGTATGTGCATTTATACGGGAAAGCCATTACAAAAGCCTTCCGTAAAATGGGGCATGTTACGGTGGTCGACGATGAACTTTTAAAAGCAAAACAAAAGGCCCGTATGGTAAAAAACACTTTGAAAGTGGTGGCGTAGTAATTACTTTTAAGTATGGAAAAACGGTTGTGCCCCGAGTGTGGTGAGCCTATCACCGGCAGGATTGATAAAAAATTCTGCAGCGACCTATGCCGTAACGCCTTTAATAACAAGGTTAACAGCGATAGTACCAATTATGTACGTAACATCAACAACATTCTGAGAAAAAACAGAAGAATTCTCGAAGACCTGCTGCAGGGCGACAAAACCACCGTTTCCAGGCAAAAACTGCTGGATAAAGGGTTTAATTTTAAATACATTACCAATCAAAGCACAACCAAAAACCACCACACCTATTTTTATTGTTACGAATTTGGCTTTTTGCCATTAGAAAATGAGCTGGTGCTCATAGTAAAAAAGAAAGTGGACTAAAGTACATTATTCACTATTCAGGGTTAAGTATTCCGTGTTCGGTATTCCGGGTTTAAAGCTTGATAACTTAGAATCCGGAGCACAGAATAATGAATAATGCATCTATTATTCTTCGTTTAAATAATAGAGTTTGTAGTATTTCATTCCTCTTTCTTCGTCATAGCCCTTTTCCACAAAATCGTGACGGCTATGGATGTAGAGATGAAAGTTTTTATCGAGTTTTACAACACTACGCATGTACTTCTGGTACTTTTTAACAGCTGTGGGCGATACTTCAAAATCATCTATTGCCGTGAGATCAAGTCGCTGATTATACCCCTCCCGGTAATCCCTGAAGGCTTGCACCAATTCGGGTTGCACCAACACTTCCTTTTCAAAATCCTGTAATTGAAATTTATCTTTTTCTTTAAAATAGGCCGTACTTTTGTTCAACATCATACGCTGATCATCTTTGCTAACATTGTTTTCTTCTGTTAGCACTTCTTCACAAAATCCCCTTGAGGCATCCATAAAACTTTTGGTGTAGTAATATGCTCCGGTTTTGAGGGTGGCATTTAAAAAATCCTCTTCCCAGTACAAGGCGCATTCTGCCCCTCCTTTGTTGGTATCCACCACGCTAAGTTTGTAACCGTTCTTTTTATCGGTGTTAAACACCAGACAGCCCTTGTCGAGTTTATTGATATCTATTCCGTTTTCATAGTCCAGCTCAAATTCGTTGATGTGTTGATAGATTTTCAGATAAGTGGCTTTGTTCTCCGTTTTAAATAAGCCAATTGCATCGCAGAGCTCACCATCCAGCATCACATCCTTAAAATAACACATCAAGAATTCCCCTCCCTTTACCTTTGGGTGAATGCTTTGGTCATACAGGTGTTTAGCCAACTCAGCCGAATGCTGCTGAAGCGTGCCGGGTTGCTCAAATATTGCTTTACATGCACTTTTAGCGCTTGTGGCATGGGGGTCCACTTTATCCTTAAACTGGAAATAAGCATCGCCTTTAAAAGGACTTGTGAAATAGCGGATGAGGGTGTCTTTTAAGAAATCGTCCTTTATGCTGATGGCTTTGCTGCTGCACACCAGGTCCTCGCCCAGGCCTTTATTACCAACATAATGTATGCTAAGCTGACTGAGTTGCGCCCTTGAAAAACTGATCATATACGGTGTTACTTTCCGCTAAATATAGGGCTTTGAACCCTTAAGGCATTTAACAATCTTTAAACAAGTTTTGAGTTCAGGCGGTTAATTTGCGGGACAAGAAATTCCGATTCAACAAGATTAAAATTAAATTTGTAAGGACTAACCGAAATTTATGCTGAAGCGATTTTCCCATATCACCAAAAGAACATTTTTGATTTCATCGGTGCTGATTCTTACCTCTTTTGGATTGGCGCGTTATGTATTCGACAAAAACGACGTGATCCTGGAGATGTTATTGGGTAACCTTAACCAATTTCACTATTCTCCGTTAAAAGTTGACGATGCATTCAGTGAAAAGGCCTTTGATATTTATTTACGCCGTTTGGATTACAGCAAAAAGTTTTTATTGCAAAGCGATGTGGATGCTTTGTCAAGGTACCGTAAAGAAATAGACAATCAACTCCTCGAACAAAAGCACGATTTTTATAATCTATCTCTTCAATTGATTGCCAAACGTATTGCCGAAAAGGAAGACTGGAGCAAGGAGATTTTAAGTAAGCCACTTAACTATAACATTGAAGAGGAATACGAGACCGACTGGAAAAAGACCAAATGGTCGCAAAGTGAAGCAGAATTAAAAAACGAGTGGCAAAAAATGCTCAAGTATCAGGTGCTCGCAAGTTTGGATGAAAGCCTGAACAAACAGGAAACTGCATTGGAGAAAAAAGACACCACAGTTAAACAACTGAGTTTCGACACACTGGAAGCACAGGCACGCAGGAAAATTCTAAAGGGCAATACCGACTATTTTAAACGTTTAAAGCGAATCAGCTCCAAGGATAGGTTTTCGGATTATGCCAACGCCCTCACCACGGTTTTTGATCCACACACCGAATATTATGCACCGAAGGAGAAAAAGAAATTTGACCAAAACATGAGTGGTCAGTTTGAAGGTATTGGAGCCCGTTTGATGCAAAAGGACGGTGTTTTGAGAGTGAGTGAAATTATTGTGGGAAGTCCGAGCTACAAGCAAGGCGAATTGAAAGCGGGGGATGATATATTGAAAGTAGCTCAGGGTGCTGCTGAACCCGTAGACATTACCGACATGGACATGGAAGAAGCCATTGAACTCATTAAAGGCAAAAAAGGCACCGAAGTGCGCTTAACTGTAAGAAAAAGCGACAATAGCATCAAGGTGATTCCCATTATTCGCGATGTGATTGAAATTGAAGAAACCTATGCCAAAAGTGTATTGCTGGATAACAAAGGCAAAATTGGCTACATCTACCTTCCTACTTTTTATTCAGGTTCTTCGGTTGGAGCAAGACGCTGCGCCAAGGACATGCGCATGGAGATAGAAAAATTAAAAAAACAAAACATCACCGGTTTAATAGTTGACATCCGCGATAACGGGGGTGGGTATTTGCAGGAGGTAGTGGAAATGGCCGGTTTGTTCTTCGACAGAGGCCCTGTGGTGCAAGTGAAAGGAAAAAACAACACACCATTAAATGTGATGGAAGACAGAGCCCCTGATGTGGTTTGGAGTGGTCCGCTTACTATCCTCATTAATGGCAACAGCGCCAGCGCCAGCGAGATTTTGGCTGCCGCAATTCAGGATTATAAACGCGGCGTAATTATTGGCAGCCCAAGTTTTGGTAAGGGCACCGTTCAATCCTTTTTTGATATGGACCAAATGTTGTTGCCCCAATTTGACACGATCAAACCTGTGGGTTCTGTAAAAATTACCCAACAAAAATATTACCGCATTAACGGTGGTGCCACCCAAATAAAAGGGGTTACGCCTGACGTGTTGTTGCCCGACCCATATGAATACCTCGACAGGGGCGAAAAGGAACTCGATAACCCGATGCCTTGGGACGAGATCAGCAAAGCCAATTACACGACCTTCAACACCATCAACTATACCAACGTGGTGAAAAAAAGCAGCATTCGTGTGGAACGCAATTCACAATTTGCCCTTATCAAAGAGCAGGCCAATGAAGTTAAAGCCAAACGCGACGATACCCGTTATAACCTTAAATTAGATAAGTTCAGAGCAGAACAAAAACAGTACAGAGAACAAAACAAAAAATACGAGGACCTGAGAGTTGAGATCAAAGGGTTTAAAGCTGAACTGCTTGAGGAAGATAAACTCAAACACACTAATGATACAGCCAAGGCAGGACGCGAGAACCGCTGGGTAAACAACATTGCCAAAGACATCTATATTTTTGAAGCCAGCAATGTGATCAATGACATGAAGTAGATTTCGACTTTGCTCAATCTGACTTCCACACTCTCAAAGAATTCAAGCCATTTATAGCACAAAAAAAAAGCAGGACTTAAATCCTGCTTTTTTTTTGTAGAAGTTGATTAGTTATTTTTTGCGAGGGCCAATGAGCATGAGCATTTTTTTGCCCTCCAGCACCGGAAGTTGTTCCGGCTTTCCGTATTCTTCGAGTTCGTTGGCAAAACGTAAGAGTAGAATTTCGCCCTGATCTTTAAACACAATTTCTCTTCCCCTGAAAAACACATAGGCTTTTACCTTACAACCATCCTGAAGAAATTTAATGGCGTGGTTCTTTTTAAAGTTAAAGTCGTGTTCGTCGGTATGAGGCCCGAAACGGATGTCTTTAATTACGATTTTAGCGGCCTTGGCTTTCATTTCCTTGGCTTTCTTTTTCTGTTCGTAAAGAAACTTACCGTAGTCGATAATTTTACATACCGGTGGATCGACATTTGGCGCAATTTCCACCAAATCGAGCCCGGCTTCCTGTGCCATGGCCATGGCCTTAGAAATCGGATACACTCCGGTTTCAATACCTTCTCCCACCACACGCACCTGAGGCGCGGTGATACGGTTGTTTACTTTGTGTAATTCTTCTTTAACGCCCGGACGTTTGAAGCCGGCTTTGAGTCCCCTGGGTTGTTTAAAAACAGGTTTTGGAGCAGCGCTATTGGATGCAGCTGCGGGGTGTGGTTTTTTTTGATTAATAAGTTCCTCCGCTTTTAATTAGAAATAAATGAATTGGTTCAAAATTAAGCATTTAATTTTTGATTAAAATCACTTTCAATCATTTGCCGCACATATTTCACAAAGTCACCGATGCTGAAGCTGCCAAGGTCGCCTTTGCCCCTGGCTCTGAGAGATACTTGCTGTTCAGCTTCCTCTTTTTCACCAACAATCAACATAAAAGGCAGTTTACCAATCTCCTGATCACGAATCTTTTTCCCGATTTTTTCATTTCTATCGTCAATAAAACCTCTTAATTCTGCGGCATTGAGCTCATCCAGCACTTTTTTCGCGTAATCGTTAAAACGTTCAGAAATAGGCAAAATGGCAAATTGATCGGGTGTTAGCCAAAGCGGAAAGTTGCCACCGCAGTGTTCAATCAAAACGGCTATAAAACGCTCCAAACTACCAAATGGGGCCCTGTGAATCATCACCGGCCGGTGTTTTTGGTTATCGCTGCCGGTGTATTCCAATTCAAAGCGTTCAGGCAGATTGTAATCCACCTGAATGGTACCCAGTTGCCATTTGCGGCCCAGGGCATCTTTTACCATAAAATCCAGTTTTGGTCCGTAAAAAGCCGCTTCGCCTAACTCAACAACTGTTTTTAAGCCTTTTTCCTGAGCCGATTCAATGATGGCCTGTTCAGCCAATTTCCAATTCTCATCACTGCCAATGTACTTGGAGGCATTATCAGGGTCGCGCAAGGAAATTTGCGCCGTGTAATCTTTGAAGTCGAGGGCATTGAATACATGCAATACCAGGTCAATAACTTTGCAGAATTCTTCCTTTACCTGATCGGGGCGGCAAAACAAGTGGGCATCGTCTTGGGTGAAGCCCCTTACGCGGGTGAGGCCGTGAAGTTCTCCGTGCTGTTCGTAGCGGTAAACTGTTCCAAATTCTGCTAAACGCACCGGTAAATCTTTGTACGATTTGGGTGAAGATTTATAAATCTCGCAATGGTGCGGGCAATTCATGGGTTTCAGAAAAAACTCTTCACCTTCCTGAGGCGTTTTAATGGGCTGAAAAGAATCCTTGCCGTATTTTTCGTAGTGCCCAGAACACACATAAAGTTCTTTTTGTGCAATGTGCGGAGTAGCCACAGGCAGATAACCGGCCTTGGTTTGTGCCTTTTGCATAAACTGTATGAGTCGTTCCCGAAGCATGGCACCCTTTGGTAACCAAAGCGGCAAACCCATTCCTACTTTTTCTGAGAAAGTAAACAACTCCAGCTCTTTGCCCAGTTTGCGGTGATCGCGTTTTTTGGCTTCTTCGAGTAAGGCCAGGTATTCTTTTAGTTCTTTGTCTTTGGGAAAAGTAATGCCATATACACGGGTGAGCATTTTGTTCTTTTCATCACCTTTCCAATAAGCCCCGGCTATGTTGAGTACTTTTACCGCTTTGATAAATCCGGTAGTGGGGATATGAGGTCCGCGGCAGAGATCGGTGAAGTTGCCCTGTGAATAAAGTGTGATGTTCCCATCTTCCAAACGATCAAGAAGATCCAGTTTGTACTCGTCTCCTTTCTCACTAAAATAAGCGATGGCTTCTTTTTTGGAAATCTCCTTGCGCACATACGCATTGTTTTGTTTGGCGAGTTCCAGCATTTTTTGCTCGATCTTTTCAAAATCGGCCGGAGTTAAAACCTGGCCATTGAGATCCACATCGTAGTAGAAACCGTTTTCGAGGGGTGGTCCAACCCAAAATTTAATACCGGGATAAAGCGTTTCAAGGGCCTCAGCCATTAAATGGGCAGACGAATGCCATAAGGTTTCTTTACCCAATGCATCATTCCATGTGAGCAGTTGAACACGCGCGTTTGTGGTGATGGGGCGTGAGGCATCCCACACTTCATCATTCACTTTGGCTGCTAATACGTTTCTTGCCAGTCCCTCGCTGATGCTGAGGGCAATTTGCAGGGAGGAGGTTCCGCTTTCGTAATCTCTTACTGAACCATCGGGGAGGGTTATTTTTATCATAATAGGGCCCTGCTTACAACGCAGGTTAAAATTTCAGCCGCTAATTTAAAGAATAATACGTAAAGGATGACGGCAATAGAACAGGATTTCAGGAAATGGTTGTGAAAGTTCAGTCGGTTCTATGCCGCTTATAATTTGTTTTTAATCCTTCGACTTTGCTAATGTTTGGCCTGGGATAAGCGTTTAACTTAATATTTACCGTTTAAACCTATAAACAGCACCTAACACTAATTAACAACAAACGGACCGGTTTGGGCGGTATTTTTGAAAAAATCCATCTGTATAATTTAGCTATCTTCACGCATTGTTTTTTATGGGGAATTACATCTTTTTAGCACTGGTTCTGGCTTCTTTTGTGGGCCTGGGAAAATTATTTGTTAAAGCCAATTTGCCGGAATGGAAAGCCTGGGTGCCGGTGTACAACTTTTTTGTACTGAGTAAACTGCTGGGCAAACCGGGATGGTGGTGTTTTATTATGATTGTACCCGGAGTTAACATACTCATGTATGGTGTGTACGGTTTTAACATAGCCCGTGCCTATAACAAAACCGGCACATTTGATCTGGTCTTTTCAACCGTATTGCCTTATCTGTTTTTTCTTAAGCTGGGCTTTGATGCGCAGGTAAAATATGTTGGCTTAGCCAAATACCAAATCGAACCCAGCCGTTTTATCCGCAACTGGGTAGATCCAATTATTTTCGCTGTAATCGCAGCCTCAATCATTCGTGGTTACACCATTGAAGCTTTCACCATTCCAACATCTTCGCTGGAGAAATCACTCATGGTTGGTGACTTTTTATTTGTGAACAAATTTGCCTACGGGCCTAAAATTCCACAAACTCCTCTATCCTTCCCCTTTGCGCATCACACCATGCCCTTAAGTGAAAACAGAACTTCGTATCTTGAATGGATCAAGTTGCCGTATTTCCGATTGCCGGGTTTTGGCAGTGTAAAAAACAACCAAATTGTGGTGTTTAATTATCCTGATGGAGACACTGTGGCTGTGGGCGACCAAAACAGCAGTTATTATGAACTCAAGCGCCAGATTGCTTACCTGATACAGCGCGAAGAACGTAATGCAGGGCAGCCCCCTCAACCCTACTCGTATTATTTGGGATTAGCTCACACGTACATGCAAAACCCGCAAAATGTTTTTCCCTGGAGTAATTTGCCTGTTGGTAAAATCGTAGCACGCCCCGTTGATAAACGTGAGCACTACGTGAAACGCTGTGTGGGCATAGCCGGCGACACCTTAACAATTAACAATTCGGTTGTTTCAATTAACGGAAAGGTACAAACCATGCCAAAAAATGCTCAGCACTTTTATCTGGTAAAATGTGCTTCACGTGCGTTTGGTGAAGAAATGACCATGCGCAATGGCAGGAATGGTTTGTCGAACCTGAACCTGCTCGATGAACTTGATATTTACGCTACAGAAGCAGGCGTGGAAGCCATAGCCAAAGACAGCGTGGTGTATCGATTGAACATGACAGCTGAAGTAGCCGCTAAGGTTAAACAATTGCCCGGGGTAATTTCGGTGAACCGAAAAATAGATAAAAAAGGTGAACGCGAATTTTCTGTTTTTCCTCACGATCCCGCTTATGCCTGGAACAACGACAATTTTGGCCCCTTGTTGATACCGAAAGCCGGATTAACCATCCCAATTGATACCCATAACATTTGTTTGTATGAGAAAATTCTGAATACTTACGATGATGGCATTCATCAGATCAGTAAACAAGGCGGACAAGTGTTGTACGATGGAAAGCCAATTACATCTTACACCTTTAAACAAGATTATTATTTTATGATGGGTGATAACCGTCACAATTCTGCCGACAGTCGCAGCTGGGGCATGGTGCCATACGACCACGTTGTGGGTTCACCATTTTTTGTGTGGTTTAGCATGAAATACGAAGAAAACAATCCGGTGAGTGGCAAATCGGTTATTAAGTCGCTCACCAAAAACAGCAAAGAAGGTAAATTTCGCTGGGAGCGTTTTTTGTGTTACGTAAAAGACGGCACACTGCACTCTATAAAAATTCCTTTCATTGTAAGCATACTTGGCATCTGGGGCTTTAGCAAATGGAACCGTCGCAGGAAAGAAAAACAAACACAGAAAAAACCCGCCTGATTCAAGGCGTGGAATACCTCTTGCATACCATCTGGTTAAAGGCAGCAGGCATTGCCTTGCTATTGTTTATCCTGCTCAGGGTATTTTTCTTCGAGCTCTTTCAGGTGAATAATCGCGATATGGAAGGCAGTTTTCACCAAGGTGATGTGCTGCTGATCAAAAAAAACCCGTCACAATTAAATCACAATCAGGTCATCCTGATTTCCTATCCACTGGCTGACTCCGGACAGGCAGCTCCTGTATTTGTTCAGCGATTGGCGGGTTTGCCCGGTGATACCATTGAATTGAGCGATAAACAGCTTTTTGTGAATGGGAACGTTCAAACAAGTTCCGATCAGATAAAACACAATTACTTTATTAAAACACGCGTTGCACAACTTGATCAGGCGTTTCTTGAGCGCTATGGACTTGATGATGGGGGCGCTGTATCCAGTGGGTTTGATTATAGTTTTGCACTCACGGATTTTCAAAAAGCCGAATTAGAAAAAGACAGCTTGATCAAACACATTACCATCAAAGCCGAGAAAAAAAACATGTTCGATGCTACCTGTTTCCCCGGCTCTCCCAATTGTAATTGGAATGCCGATCATTATGGAAAAATTTACGTGCCAAAAAAAAACGACAGCCTGAGTCTTGACACCACCATCATTTCGCTTTACGAAGACATCATCAGCCGTTTTGAAAACAATAGTCTTGAAATACGACACGACAGTATTTTTATCAACGGCCAACTTAGCAAAACCTATATGGTGCAGCAGGATTATTATTTTACATTGGGCGACAACCGCGATAACGCAGTTGATTCGCGACACTGGGGTTTTTTGCCCCAATCCTGTATTCGGGGTAAAGTACTTTTTAGGTTAAAACGCGCAGGGTAATGACTATACTTTTGAGCAGTGCTTACTGGCCCAACCTGCACCACTTTTATTACCTACTTCACGCTGAGCACGTGCAAATTGAACAACACGAACATTACAGTAAACAAAGTTACCGTAACCGTTGCGTCATACTTTCAGCCAACGGTCCATTGAACCTGTCAATTCCGGTAAAAAAGTTGAAACCAAAACAGTTGATAAGCGAAGTAGAAATAGCTTACAAAGAAAACTGGAGAGCCAAACACTGGAGGGCCATTCAAAGCGCTTACAACAATTCGCCTTATTTTGAGTATTTTGAACAGGAGCTTCAGCACTTTTACAAAAGCGAGTACACGCACTTACTGCATTACAATCTCAGTCAATTGGAATTGCTGTTCAAATTGTTCAGGATGAATAAAAAAATTACGCTGAGTACGCGTTTTGAGGGCGCACCTGAAAAAACAGTTGATCTTAGGAAATATAGCGAACCAACAATTCCATTCACCAACGACGCATTGGTTGGCCCCCTGCTCAGCGCGGAGTATTACCAAACGTTTAAAACCAAATTTCCTTTTGTACCGAATCTCAGCATTCTCGATCTATTGTTCAACAAAGGACTGGAGAGTCTGGACTACTTCAAGTATCAAACTTAGTTACAAATCAGCGCTTGAGGCGATAAACCTGATCAAATTGGTTTCCCACTTTATCGGTTACTAACAGCCGCACTGTTACCCAGCCAAGCGGGGACTGTTCTTCAAACCGATAACTGAGGCGGTGAGATTTAGCATCGTACTCGGCAATTACCCATTGATCGTTTATAAACAAGGCATATTTGCCAATTCCGCTTACATCATCGGTAATAAAAAATTCTAGTTGTGTTTTAACACTTTTAGGAAGTCGTTTTTTATTGGCTAAAACAGATTTAACGGTTGGGGGTGTTTGGTCACTCACGAGTTTAAAGGTTCCGAAATTTTTACAGGCAAACCAAAGTGTGTCGTTACGAAGTTCAGGAATAATCACATGCTGTTCTGTTTTAAGCAGGAGGTGGTTCTTCATGCTGATTTGATTTTCTGATAGACGTATGCCAAGGTTGAATGCCGATCGAAAGTTGACACCTGATGGCAAAATGGTAATTTGCTCAGATTGCTCTGAATATTCAATCGCCATATCCACATCGTTGTAAAGGCACAGAGGAGGAAAATGCAGACTCAGGTGATTTTTGGTAATGCTTGTGTCTCTCCTGCAGCGAAGGAAAATGTCTCCTGTTTTTTTCCGGACCTTATAATCTGTCAGGTGTTTGGCTCTGATAAACACCTTGCATTCACTGGCATTCCCTGATTCATCAGCAACAATTAAACGAAGCTGGTGTGGCCGGCTGTCGGTTAAAATTAGCCTGCCTTTGTTTTTTACTTCGGGATAAAGGTACCCGGGAAACACACCGGGTAAAAAACACTTTTGCAATTTGCTATGGTTGCGGTAATCACAATACTCATTCACATAACGGAAATCCAAAAAATCCATTTCGTTTAATCTGTGGTGATACAACAACTGGTTGTCGAGCACAACTTTTGCTTCGTACACATTGTTGTGATTGCCATTTTTTAGATACT
>JBPOHJ010000009.1:0-83453 GCA_052035725.1 Bacteroidota bacterium
CCATAGAATCTAAAAGTTCATCAATCTGAGTCGTTTTTTTTTTTTAATTTATAATTGTTTTATTTTTTTACATTGAAAGATTTTACTTGAGTGATCTGCAATAATTTGACCGGAAGTACTTTTACCAAGAAGTATTTCTTCTTCAGTAACCCAAATGTAGTCTGGGTGAGCTTGAGTAGATAATTTTTTCATTTCCTCGAGTTGGACATTATTTATAAACTTTGGTGTATAAATGTCTGCATACATGAATGCTCTCGTTTTATAGAGCTTATCATAAAAGATTGGCTTTACATGTTGGCCAATATGCTCGTAATGAATATAACCGAACTCACTTGCAGGCAATATACCTGGTTCGACAAGTTCTTCATAAAATTCTCTCCATGGATCTCTTTCTCGTTCAGTATTAGAAAAGAACCATCTTAAAAATTTACCTATATTTCTACGATTGAGAAGTTTTAAGCGAAGATCAAATTCACTTACATCGTCATTTTGAATATTGTTATCTGTAACTATTTCAAAACTCTCAAGGTCACTTTTAGCTTCTGGATGAAAGTATTTATATACACCTCCCACTGGTTGAAAAGTGTTTGGTATTCTATTACTCTTGATAAGAAGATATTTACCATTTATCTCGATCTTATATAAATATGCGATGGACAAACGCAATTCCAATTGTGTAAAGGGCTTGTAGCAATCCCAATAAAGCCGTAAAAAGGACCATTCTCTGATTACGAAAAGGACAAGCTCAATAAACAACGCTCCACCCATTCCAATCGCCATCCCATATAATTCAGGTTGGAGATTGGAATCAGCGAACCATTTGCCCCAAATCAAAAAAGCCGTCCCTATAGTTAGTTCAATTAATACTCTAACCATTTGTTAACCTTTAGGTGGATAATTATCATTGCCATAACTATCTTTCTGACGTATCTTCCCATCTTCACCATGAATTATAAGTTCTGACTCTTGTCGCTTGGCTATCTCTCGAGCTATCTCAATCGCTTCCTTTTGCGTGTCCACTACAACAGTGGCTTTTTCGTTGCCAGCACCTTTTACCTGCCAGCCCTCTTCATGTTTAGTAACATGCTGATTTTTTCCTTTACTCATTTGCGTTATATTTTAGAATTTATCTTATTTTCTTTTACCACCCACCGTTGCGGCGCCGGCAATTAAAAGCCCTAAAGCCAAAAGTCCCAAACCAAGGCCAGTGTTTGATTGCCTACTTTCAATCTTATTGTGCTGGACTAAGTTTGCGAAGCTCTCGCAGTTGAAATCGATTAAACTATAAGGGCGTCCAATTTTATCTAATGCTCTTTTTATAGCCTTTTCTCTTTGTGGACCCGTTCCGTTAAATCTTTCAATTCTTGTTACGGTTTGGCATTCCGAAAAAAAACTATCCGCCGTGACTACTCTTACACCGTGACCGATTTTGTTTTCGATTATTAGATCAATACCCTGAAAGTTTTGACCCAAATAAATTGCATGATGCTGAACTAATTTTAAGCCGCTTTTTGGCGTTACAATCCTATCAGCAGGCCTAAGATTGTATTTGTTAATGTGGAAGTTTTTCATTATTTTAAGTTAATTCGAATTTATTAATAAAATTAAAAGTTAATTTATGAGCACAAATATACAATAAAATTATCTTTTAAGTTAATATTTTATGTTAAAATTTTAGGAATGTCTCCTAATTTGTGCATTTTATTCTCTTTAACCCCCTTTACGTTAACTTCTATCATTTATAACATAATCGTAATCATCTGTTTTCCAATTATATAAAAATAATTTTGGATTAGTCATTATTTTCCTACATTTGGCCTTAACTTTTAAGATGATTTGCAAGTAACTATTCATAGAATTAGGCGATTAACATATGAAAAGGTTACTTTTTATACAGTTAAGGTTGATGATGGTGCGCATGAGTTTGAAGACTTTAAAAGAAGGCTAAGTAAAATAGCAAAATACAGGCTTTTACTTGCGAAGCTTTTTCAGCTTATTGAAAGGATGGGGCTTGAACATGGTGCGAAAGATTTTTTTTTTAAATATTACAAAGCGGACGAAAATATTCCAGGTGTTAATTTGAAGAAAGTCTCATTTATAGAAGTACCATTAGGAAAGCTTGAACTAATATTATATTGTTTAAGATTAAATGAGTCAACTGTAATACTTCTAAATGGCGACATTAAAACAAATAGTTATTTAGAAAAATGTAATTCTAAAAAGCATTATGAGCTTGCAAGCTGGTTATCAAAAAATATTGAGTCAGCAATTTTAAAGGCAAAAAATGTTGATGTAGTAACAGGGGTGTCAGAGCTTGCTGACAATACACCAATTAAAATAATTTAACTTCTAAAATTAAACATTATGAAAAACACGAATGAAATAGAAGGAAATGACAATTTTGATGAAATTCTGAACGAAGCATCGAAGGGAGAAAAGGCTTTTGTTACCAAGTCACTTCAAATAGCAACGCAAATCAATAGTATTCTCGAACGAAAAAAAATGTTACAGAAAGACTTCGCTATTAAAATGGGGAAATCTGAAGCAGAGATTAGTAAATGGTTAAGTGGATTTCATAACCTAACAATCAAGACTATTGCTAATATCGAAGCGGTGTTAGGAGAAACTGTTATAGTAACTCCGTTGCAATTCTCAAATGCTCCAGATGCAATAGAAGCTTTAATCTCGCATATAAATTCTCCTGCACCATTTAGAACACCGTTAGATCTAACTACTCGAGTCGATTCTAAAGCTATTCCTATAGCAAGAGTTATTTCTATGCCACACTTAACTTTTATGGAAGTCGAGTTTACAGAGCCTCAACAAAATAAAGCAACTTATTTACCAACAGGAACATGAGCAATAATCCAATTGTAATACCTGAAAAAATTCATTTACAGAACATACGTGTCATCAATGGAAGTATTGATACCGATCCTGAATTTAACGTAAAAGAAATAGATGGTTTCGAAACCTTTTTCGATGTAACCACTGGAGTTAATGAAGAAAAAAATGCCGTTAGGTTAGTTGTTACTGCGAAATTTATAGGAATGGATAAAAGTGATAAGGCTCTTAAAGCAAATGCTGAGTACAAGGTAGATTTCCATTTTATGGTAGAAAATTTACTTGATTTTCTTGTAAAAGATGGCGAACCACCTGCAACTAAATTGCATTCCATTCTTGGAGCGACACTTGCTGCAATTTCATATTCTACGCTTAGAGGAATTGTACTTACTAGGACACAAGGTACCATCTTGGATGGAATAATTTTACCTGTTATAAATCCGTCTCATTTATTAACGAATAAATTTTCCGAACCTGCTAAAACCTAGAGTATTTAATCTAAAAAAACTCGACTAGTTTTGATAAGGAAGTGTCTAGAGCATTCGAAACTTCAACCAAAGCATAAAGGGTGGGATTAATCTCTCCTTTTCCAGCTTTTCATAACCTGTCTGTCTTGAAAGTATTGGCTTTAAACAAGGTCATACCGTTAAGATTAAATAGCAAAAAAATAAATTAACCATTACTGTTATCAGTAAACAAAAAACTCTCCGCCATGCTGCCGCAGGCTTGCGCTTTTGACTGAGCGGAGCGAGATGCGCAAACAAGCTTGCCCGTCGGCAAGCACCAATTTGTCTGTGCGTTGGCGTTGCAGCTTATTTGTTTGGCTTTGCCAAATGTCCGCAGAGGCCAAACAAATGTGCTGCAATTGCGATGGCCAATATGACCGTGTCCGGGCAAAAAAAGCGTCGGAAAAAATTAAAAATTGCCCTGAAATAAATTTGTTTAATGTTCGAATGTCAACCGAAATGTTGTCGACCGGAATGCCAGAAGTTTAAGAAACGAAAACTCTTTTGTCTACCGTAAAATTGTCATTGGAGATGTCCATGCGGCAATTGGTACTAACTTACCGCTAAACGCCACAAAACCGATTGCAATTAATTACAAGCGCTTACAAATGGCATTAACCGGTTTTATCGGCTATGAGTAAATATAGAATTTTAATCCTGAGTTCAAACAGGCGGTTTGTCCTCAATTTTAGAATGCTACATTCTATAGCAATACCCTGCTTTAAATTAAGGTAACTTAGAGCTATGAATCGCAAAGAGGAATTACTACATAGCTTGAACACCCTGGAGTTCAAGGGTAAATTAAGATGTCTCGAAACCCTTTTTCAAACCATAGAACAGCTGGTGTTTTATTTTGAAGCCCGGGCTCAGACCAAACAAGCAGAGTTACTCACGGCCTGCAATTGGCAATTGAAAGAACGTATGCACTACGATAAGGAAGAGCAATGGCTGTGGACCTTTGTTTGGATGAAGGACAAGGTGCTGAGGAAATTAAGAGAAGAGGATAGGGCAAAAACAGAGGTCCAGGTATTCGAAGTTCAGGAGTTTACCAATTCAAACTATGCCTTGTACCCGGCCACCCATTTGCTGATTGGGCAAAGCTGGGATAAACCCATCACCCTTGGAAGGTGATACCTATACAAAGGACTTGTTTTTCCATAGTTGAGGGGCAAAGGAATTACTTTGTAAAATCCATGAGGCTAAACTCGCTTATGGTTAATACCAACTCAGGTGGTTTTACTGAGGCATTTTAGTTCTCTGCTTAGGCCGTATTTTTTTGCATCTTGGTTGAAAGGTTAGGGCTTTTCTCATTCCTGCATTATCTGCAAAAATGGCCCTTAATTTATTGGTATTTAGATTATCTTTACTATTCGAAAATCCTTACCCATGAAAAACTCAGCACTTCTTATTTCTATCTTACTGTTTTTGGCATTAAGTACCGGCTTTGCTCAAACACCACAGCGGGCCAAATGCCTCGAAAAGCACAATCCCTCGGTTTCAAAACAACCGAATGTGCCCCTTGCCGCTAAAACCACCACCATTTCCAAACCCCTGCGTTCGGCCAATTATTCCTGGAACAATGGCTGGGTGTATAACGACAGCTCTGAATACAGCTACACACCTGTGGGTTGGCTGGCCAGCGAAATCAGAAAAAACACAGGCCCCCTGAACCGTACCACCTATACCTACGACAACCAAAACCGTTTAACAAACAAACTGGTTGAAACCTGGAACACGATCAGCAGCCAATGGAAGAATGCCAACCGACAAACTTATGTTTACAACCCTCAGGGTGATTTGACCGAGGACATCTATGAAGTGTTTTCCGGTAACGCCTGGGTGATTCAAAATGCGTCTCAATACATTTATACCTACGATGCCAACAATCACCTGATCGATTACATTTCACAAACCTGGAACACGGCCAGTCAAATGTGGATTGATTTTCATCACCAAACCGGATTTTTATACGATGCCAACGGCAATTGTACCCAGTACGAAGAGCAAGTGAAAATTGGTGCCAACTGGGTGAACATGGACCGTTATACCTATACCTACGTGAACAATGAGCCTGTTGATGTGCTGACTCAACACTGGAATGGTACCGCTTATGTTAACGACGAACGTATGGTGAACATTACCTGGCATTCCTGGAATGGGGTATTCTCCAAGCTCACAGCCGTAACAAGTTGCACCATTGAAAATTGGGTAAGTAATACCTGGCTGCCCTGGGACCGTGTTAACGTTACCTACAACAGCTTTGGCGGTTCTGTAGAAATTGATCAAAGCTACAATGGCAGCACCTGGGACAATACCTACCGCATTAAAACCAATTATGACCAGCAATATTATTACACCGGAAACAGTTTGGAATTATGGAATGCTCCTGTTTGGGACCTTTACTCTGAAGATAAGATCATCAACACCTACGATGCGGATTTTAATTTCACTCAGCAGATCTGGCAGTACTGGGACGATTTTGGTTCGCAAATGGTGAATCTGGAAAAGCGCGTTTACTTGGGTCATCAGGTATTTGCAGGCATTGAAGAGGAGCAACTTTCTGCCAACCTCACCGTGTACCCAAATCCCTGTGGCAATTATTTTGAGATTGGATTGAACAAGAACCTTTCGCTGAAAAATGACATGCTGGACGTATTGTTGTATGATCTCAATGGCACATTGGTTAAGCAAATTACTTTGCCATTTTCTGACACAAGGGTGCAAATCGAACACCTTGTTCCCGGACTATACCTGTATGAATTGAGAAGCGGGAAAGAAAATAGCAAAAAAGGAAAGTTGCTGGTTCAATAGCTCTGAACTAATTGAGGCGTAATATTGCGAGGCAAGGAAATGCTAGATTTTTCCTGAAGAAATAAATCGCTAAGACCCATCTTGAAAATTCAAAAGTCCTCAGGCTTTGTTTTGTTTTTATGCGTAAAGGATTTTTTCCTTCGGAAAAGATCCCTTTAGACTCATCTTGAAAATGCAAAAGTCCTCAGGCTTTGTTTTGTTTTTTGTGGAATGGATTTTTTCCTTCGGAAAAGATCCCTTTAGACCCATCTTGAAAATGCAAAAGTCCTCACGCGAAGCGTGAGGATTTTTTGTTTTACACCTCCGCTTATGAAAGCAAGCTTTCAACGCTTCGGTGTAAAACAAAAAAGCCAACCCTGTGGGTTGGCCTTTTGCATTTATCTGTGGTCGCGAAGGGATTCAAACCCCTAACCTTCTGATCCGTAGTCAGATGCTCTATTCAGTTGAGCTACGCAACCCTTTGTCCTCCGAAGCCTTGGCGTTGGAGGACTTTGTCTCTCTCCATTCGCTTCAGTCGTACTGACGTAAATTGAGCCGCAAATATAGGGTTTTTTTGTAATTTACAAGCCATTTTTAAGCCCCTTCTATGCAAAAAATCATTGAATCAGTCTGGGATAACCGGGACTTGTTGCACGACAAATCTGTTGTAAAAACCATCAACGAGGTGGTTGAACGCCTCGACCAGGGTGAACTGCGCGTTGCGGAACCACTTGCCGACGGGAGCTGGAAAGTGAACGATTGGGTAAAAAAAGCCGTGATTTTGTATTTCCCTACCCGAAAAATGAACACCATTGAAGTGGGTCCTCTGGAATTTCACGATAAAATGGCGCTCAAAACCAATTACGCCAAATTGGGCGTACGTGTGGTGCCCCATGCCATTGCACGTTACGGGGCTTTTCTGGCCAGCGGCGTAATCATGATGCCTTCGTATGTGAACATTGGCGCTTATGTTGATTCCGGAACCATGGTGGATACCTGGGCTACAGTAGGCAGCTGCGCGCAAATTGGAAAAAATGTGCACCTGAGCGGTGGGGTTGGTATTGGCGGTGTGTTGGAGCCCGTGCAGGCTGCCCCTGTAATTATTGAGGACAATTGTTTTGTGGGTTCGCGTTGTATAGTTGTTGAAGGTGTGCGCGTGGGCAAAGAAGCTGTACTCGGCGCTAACGTGGTACTTACCATGTCCACAAAAATCATTGATGTTACCGGAGAAAATCCGGTTGAGCACAAAGGGTATGTGCCTGAGAGATCTGTGGTTATTCCCGGTTCTTATACCAAACGATTCCCTGCAGGCGAATACCAGGTGCCCTGCGCTTTGATTATCGGTAAACGCAAAGCCAGCACCGATCTTAAAACATCTTTGAACGATGCCTTGAGGGAAAATAATGTAGCTGTGTAATTTTTACGAGTTGGTTTTTTCAAGCAATTGTAAATCGTGAATGAGTTTTAAAACAAACTCCAATTGCTGTTCTCTGCTCAAATCGCTGTTATCCAACACCACCGCGTCATCTGCCTTAATCAGTGGATTTTCTTTGCGGTTTAAATCTTCCTGATCGCGTTGTTGTAAATTGTGTTGTATTTCATCTAAGCTGAAGTATTGCCCTTTACTGCTGTACTCATCGGCCCTTCGCCTGGCCCTCACTTCGGGGTCGGCGGTCATGAATAATTTAAGTTCTGCTTTTGGAAATACATTGGTGCCAATGTCCCTTCCATCCATCACTACCCCTTTGCGTTTGCCCATTTGCCTCTGTTGTGAAACCATTTTTTCACGCACTTCCTTGATGCTGCTCACTTTTGATACCACGGCGCTCACCGGCATTAAACGGATTTCGTGTTCTACGTTTTCTCCATTGAGTGTAATATCCGAGTGGTGGGTTTCAGGGTTGTTAACAAACCCCAATTCTATTTCCGGCAAGGCCGCAATCAGGGCCTCAGTTGTAATGTTTTTTTCGGCATCGATCCAGCCCTTGCGAATGGCAAACAAGGTCACAGCCCGGTACATGGCCCCGGTATCAATGTATTTGTAATTGAGTTTATGCGCCAAAGCCTTGGCCAGTGTGCTTTTCCCGCAACTGCTGAATCCGTCGATGGCAATGGTAATATTCTGCATTTCGCTAAATTAACAAAACAAAATACAGGAAAAAGGACCCCCTTTTTATTTTAAAATTTTATTAAAAACCCCCTCTATCCTTGGCAATTACACTAAATTTGCCCTTTAATTCAAATCAGAATGATCAAAGCGGATGTACTCTTAGGCCTGCAATGGGGCGATGAAGGAAAAGGCAAAATTGTTGATGTATTAACTCCCGATTACGATATTATAGCGCGTTTTCAGGGTGGACCCAACGCCGGGCACACCCTCGAGTTCAACGGCATCAAACACGTCTTGCACACCATTCCCAGCGGCATCTTTCACCCAACGGCCATCAATGTGGTGGGCAACGGTGTGGTGATTGACCCCGTAATCTTCCGCAAAGAAATTGAAGCCTTACAAAAGCTTGGCGTAGATGTACAAAGCAAATTACTCATCAGTAAACGCGCGCACCTTATACTTCCTACCCACCGTTTGATTGATGCAGCCAGCGAAGCCTCCAAAGGCAAAAACAAAATTGGATCTACACTCAAAGGCATTGGCCCAACCTATATGGACAAAACCGGACGTAACGGGCTGCGCATTGGGGATATAGAAACGGACGAGTTCAACGAAAAATACAATGCGCTCGTTGAAAAACACAAACAATTATTATCCTTCCACCAATACGACTACAACCTATCTGAATTGGAGCCGGCCTGGTTTGAAGCCATTGAGTTTTTGAAACAATTGCAGTTTGTTGAAACTGAACACTACCTCAACAATGCCATTAAAAACGGCAAACGGGTGCTCGCCGAAGGTGCACAAGGCAGTTTACTTGATATCGACTTTGGCTCTTACCCTTTTGTTACCAGCAGCAACACCATATGTGCCGGAGCCTGTAACGGGTTAGGTATTGCGCCTAACCGCATCGGAAAAGTGATTGGCATTTTTAAAGCTTATTGTACGCGGGTAGGAAGCGGACCCTTTCCTACTGAACTGGATAATGCAACCGGAGAAAAAATGCGTCAAATTGGTCGCGAGTTTGGCAGCACAACCGGCCGCGCACGCAGAACGGGTTGGCTCGATTTGCCTGCACTCAAATACGCCGTAATGGTAAATGGCGTTACTGAATTGATGATGATGAAAGCCGATGTGCTCAGTGATTTTCAAACTATAGAAGTTTGTACACACTACAGCTACCGCGGTAAAACGATTGATTACCTGCCCTATAACATTGATCCGGCATACCTAAAACCGGTAACGGTAAAATTAAAAGGTTGGAACGCAGATTTGACCACCATCGATAACAAATCCAAATTTCCTCAGGAGTTGATGGATTATATACGTTTTGTGGAAACCGCTGTTGAAACGCCTATTTCCATTGTTTCAGTGGGTCCTGACAGAACACAGACCATTCGGATGTGATGTTTGTCCCCGTAGGGCTTAAGTTTCATCATCAAACCATCTTAGTGCCATTCTTAGCAATACTTTGCAGGAGGAATGAGGGCATCAATTCACCATTTAGAATGGATGAGAAGGATTTGATATTTAGAATTGATAATTGTTAGATCTTGCGCCCGGGACACGAAAGGCTTGGTTCTTTTCGGGCGACCTGCACTTTGTCGCCCGAAAAAACCGGAGCGAAAGCACGACAGCAAGCCAGTGGCTTGATGGGCGAGAACGTGTGAGGGACCGGAGTGGCCCGATAAGGCGCCCAAAAAAAGTATACTAAAATCGTTTAATAAATAAAGTTATTCCTCTAAAGAAGACTTGAGTTTATAAGACCTCCAGATCATAAACACCCCAAGTGCAATAAAAGGTAAGCTTAAGATTTGACCCATGTTGATGGGCAGAGCTCCTTCAAAGGCCACTTGGTTTTCTTTGAGCATTTCATCAAAAAACCGCTCTACAAACAACAACACGCAAAGCAGTCCGAACATAAAGCCGGGGCCAAATGTGTGACGTTTGTTTTTCCATAACCAATACATAAACACAAACAACAGGGCGCAGTAAATGGCTTCGTACAATTGAGCCGGATGCCGCGGTTGATTGTCTTCACTTTCAAAAATAAATGCCCAGGGCACATGGCTTACTGTACCAATAATTTCGCTGTTGATGAGATTACCAATGCGAATAAACATTCCGGCCAGAGGTACAACTACAACCAATCGATCGAAAAGCCAAAGCAGGTTTTCTTTTTCTTTACGACAATACAACAACATGGCGGCAATAATTCCCAGTGCACCGCCATGGCTGGCTAAGCCGCCTTCATAAACTTTCAGGATATTGATGGGGTGAGAAAGGTAGCCTTCGTTAATCAGTAAACCCTGTGCGTTGTATTCATCAAACCAGGGACCATAGAATAAACAATGCCCTAAACGAGCACCAATGATGGTTCCTAAAATGATATAGAGGGTCAACGTATCAAGTGCTTTTTCAGTCCGGTTTTCCGTTTTGTAAATACGGTTCATGATAAAATGCGAACAGATAAAAGCCAAAGCCCACATAAGGCCATACCATCTTACCGGCCAGTTGATGCCGGGTATTGTAAAGATTTCAGGTGAGGGATTCCAATGAATATAGGCGTGCAGCATAGCTGACAAAAGTAAGTATTTCTAGTAATAATTATCTATTTTTGCCGCCATGATCAATGTGGCTGTTTTTGCCAGCGGAGAAGGTACCAATGCTGAAAACCTTTTCAACTATTTTGCCAACGACACGCGTGTTCGGATTAAACTGGTGATCACAAATAACGAAACAGCCGGTGTTGTTGCTAAGGCACATCAGTACAAAAAAACCGTGCAAATTGTTTCGCGCGAAGCGCTTGAAAAATACAGCAATCAGTTGGTGGAATTTCTTAAAGTAGAAAAAATTGACCTGATTGTGTTGGCCGGATTTTTGCTAAAGATACCTGTTGAATTCATAAGGGCTTTTCCAAATCGTATTATCAACCTTCACCCATCTTTGCTTCCTAAATACGGAGGAAAAGGGATGTACGGCAAACACGTGCACCAGGCGGTTTTGGCCAATAAGGAAAAAACCAGCGGTGTAACGGTACATTATGTAAACGAAGTGTACGATCAGGGGGAGATAATTTTACAAGCCTCTTGTGACTTGAGCGAAAATGAAACGCTTGAAAGTTTGACGGCAAAAATACGGCAACTCGAATTTGAGTGCCTGCCTAAGGCCATAGAAAAATTTCTTTAGCTAGCCCTTCCATTCCTGCAATGTCCAGGCCTCGGGTTTGGCATTGAACAAGGCTTTGGTAGCGGCCCATACGCCCGCAAACAATTCTGAATCTCTGTAAGCATTCAGGGCATCTTCATCATCCCACACACTAAACGTAAAAAACAAACAGGGGTTGTTTACATCCTGCAATAATTCAACATGATGACAGCCTTGGCGTGCTTTGATTTTTGCGCAGGAGTTTGTAAAGATGAGTTTAAATGCCTCCACCTCTTCAGGTCTGAATTCCATTTTTACAATGCGCTTAATCATGAATTTCTACCATAAGATTAAAATCAATTGCCATTCCTAGTTCTTTCGGACACAATAAACTATAGGCGCTGCCTCCGTTAATTGCAACTTCCAAATGATCGGAGCTGTTAAAAAAAACCACCAGAGCACCATGTTTAACATCATCATACGTTTGGCTGATCTTGGTGATGTGTTTTCCCGGAAAGGTAATGGAGAAATTTTTTTTGCCCACAGCCTTTTCAAAAACGTCTTTTTTAAGATTGGTGATAAGATTGCCAAAATCATCAACGTAAATGGCTTTTCCTCTTAATATATTGCCTTGAAGGTAACTTTCAAATTGTGTAGCCCGGTAATAATCCTCTGTGACACTGGCAATATCTTCCAATGCTTTGTTCTCAAGCAAATGCACGGCCGCATCAACAAACACATCTTTCATAAAAAAATGACGTTTGTGCTCACCGCTGTAATAGATCTGATACACTTTTTCGTTGAAAGCTGCATCAATGAGGCTGAATAAACCATTGTCAGGACTGAGGATGTATTGGTTTTTGTACCGGGTGATGAGGTACCTCGAGTTATCAATCTCTCTTTGGTTATTGATTCTGCTTTTTTCCTGCACAAACTTAATGCCCACCAAATGAATACTGTTTTCAGGAAAATGCGGCAAGGCGTTTCGCAGCACATAAGCGGCATCGGCAATGTTGTTGTTTCGTATCTCACAACTGAGATCAATAATTTGCAAATCCTTTACCTTCGAAATCAAGCCGGCCTTAACAATGGCCAGGTAATGATCGCGGTAGCCTAAATCGGTGGTAAGGGTAACAATGCTCATGCTGTTCAAAAATAAATATTATTTATCCCGTAATTTTTTCTAAACTTCATCATACATTAACAGGTTTATAAACATTATACCTTCTGTGAGCGACCAATCATGACTGAAAAACTTTTTACTCTGGATAGCGTGGATCCGGTGGATATATACGGCATCAATGATATTAAACTCAACATCATTAAACGTTACTTTCCGAAATTAAAATTGATTGCACGGGGCTATTCCCTGAAGGTAATGGGAGAAACAAAGGAGATCGAGTTTTTTGAAAAAAAACTGGGGCTCTTGCTGGAGCATTACCACAAAACCGGATTACTCACCGATACGGTAATCGAACGTTTGTTAGGTCAAACAGGAGACAACCTGATTGAATCAAAAGAGGAGGCAGGAGCCACCGATATCATCGTTTTTGGAAACAATGGCCTGGTAATAAAAGCCAGAACCGAGAACCAAAAAAAGATGGTGAGTGCCTTGATTAAAAATGACATGTTGTTTGCCATCGGTCCGGCCGGAACAGGTAAGACCTACACCGCAGTGGCCATGGCAGTGAAAGCACTCAAAAACAAAGAAGTAAAACGGATTATTCTCACCCGGCCGGCAGTTGAAGCAGGGGAGAACCTGGGTTTTTTGCCCGGTGATCTGAAAGAAAAGTTGGATCCCTACATGCAACCGCTTTACGATGCTTTATCCGATATGGTGCCCAACGACAAGTTAAATCAATACATCGAAAACCGTGTCATTCAAATTGCTCCTTTGGCTTTTATGCGTGGAAGAACCCTCGACAACGCTTTTGTAATTTTGGATGAAGCACAAAACACCACTGAGAGCCAAATGAAAATGTTCTTAACCCGCATGGGCGCCAATGCCAAATTTATTGTTACCGGTGATGTGACCCAGGTGGATTTGCCCAGCAAACAACCGAGCGGACTATTGCAGGCTGTTCGTTTGCTGAAAAAAGTGGATGGTATTGCTATGATAGAACTCGATAATACCGATGTGATTCGCCACAAATTGGTAAAAAGTATCATCGAAAAGTACGAAAGCAAATAGCAGGCTTATTACCGGTACTATTTAGTTTTTTACTATTTTTTTATGTACAACTCCGTGTTTGTCGTAAAGTTTCAAAATGTAGGTGCCTGCCGCCAGCTCAGGTAAATACAATTCATGTTCACCACCCTGCACCGTTTCTTCTAAAAGTAGACGGCCTGAAAGATCAACAAGTTCTAAGCGGTAGTTGTGTTCGCCCAAATTCACCGCTTGAATTAGGCAACTGTTGTGAAACGGATTGGGGTACAAGGTGTAGCGGTTCTCCTGAAAGTACGAGGATTCATTCAGACCCACCAACACAATGGAAATGCTTTGAGTGAAGGGAGAGAGCGACCGCGAAAATTTTAAACTATCGCCACTGAACCAATGGGTGCAGGGGGCGCTCCACGTATTGCTAGGGTGGTTAGAAACAGTGAGAGGCAAACGAACCGTAATAGAATCGGTGGTTAAAACAGCCTGAGAGCATTTGGGCGAAGCAAAATGCATACCGGCTTTGCCGCTGATGTTAGTATTGCTGCCTGCACTCAACACCAGTTCTGTTGGACTCAAACCATACGTATTGGCATCAAGTATTCGGGTTTTGATGTTGGGTATGGTGTTCCATTTTACAGTGTTTACCGTATTGTTTGTATCGGATTCTGCCCATGAAAACACAATAAACCGCTCATCAGGTGTACGTGAAAGTTGTACACGCGCGTAATTGGTGGCGCTACCGCCATAGGGATTATAACTGTAGCCCGGCTCCCATGGGTTGGCGCCGGGTGCTTCCGACGAAAGAGAGTCAATAATGCCATACGCCCAATCTTGATTTTGTGAGAGAATAAAATCGAAGAGGTACGGCCTTTTTCCCGTGGTGTGGGGCCAATTGTAGCCTTCTGTTCCATTGTAACGATAATAGTAAACAGAGTCTATCATTGAAGAGTAAGCGCCATAAAGCAAACACCCAATGTGCAATTTCCCATTTTTGTCAACAACAACATCCCAACCTTCTTGAGCAGCCATGTTAGGAATTACCTCATTTCCGGAGCCATTCACTTTTTGAAGTCTGCTGCGTATGGGCAAGGCATCCTGAGAATCAAAATCCATGGTTGGCATCAATTGCCAACTAAGGCCACTGTTTATGGTTCTGTAAACAATGGGCTGAAGGCCAATATTTGACCCGCTGGTTCCATACCTCGACCCGGGAAACACAAGGTACCCAATTGTTCCTGCTTCGTTCCAGGCCATTCTTGGTTCTAAAAGTATAACGTAATCACCTGAATTGTTAAAGCGGGCAGGAGGTATAATCGAGTCACCTGTCCAAACAAAAACACCATTGTTGAAGGTGGCTTTAAGTACCATGGCGCCGTAAATGTCAGATGGATTGGTGCCGCGTGTAAGCAAGGCCAGCGAGCGAAGTAGGCCATCGTCGGTACTGCAGAAGGAGTTGGCCGAATACACAGCTTTTCCAAAAGAAGCATAGGGAGGGTCGGTAGGCAGAAATTGTAGGGCGTTGGGAACGGCGCTCACACTGCTATTGTAATTTGCAGAACCCAGTTGTTTACTGCCCGACCAGTTGCCCGACCATAAATTAGAAGTTGATAAACCAGGACCTGTTGCAAGAATGTACGCGTTGGCGACTGTTAAATTCCCAGCCGGATTGTACACACCACCCTGGGGATAACGCGCCCCATACTGATTGCTTGACCATAAACACGTACTGTCCCATATAGCTCCCCAGTTCGTACTTACTTTCGCGATCACCACGCCGGAGGCTGTGGTTGCATTGGGTGCCGGACTGGCGGGGTAACTGGTGTTTGCGCGATGAACGAAAGTAACCAGATTCAGGTCTTCATTGAATTGCAGGGGTTTGGAACTACTTCGTGCTGAATTCAAAAGCACAGAAGAGGTGGAAAAATTTTGCCAATTGGAATTGGAATTCACCTGACTAAGCAAACAGCTTGCAGAGAAAAAATAACACAATACCAGGCCTGTCAATTGCGGAAGTAAACTTTTTTTCATTTGGTTAAGTTTTAATCCAAGAAATTGAATGCCCGTTTCCTGTATTCAAATTCCGGGAAGTGTTAACCAAAGTTAAAAGAATGGAGAACCAAAGTCAAACCTGACTTTTCTTTTGGAGGTAAAAAAGGAATAAGTGGTAAGTTTTTATTACCAACCCAATACCCAGGCAAATATCAAAGGAGCTACAATGGTTGCATCGCTCTCAACGATAAATTTTGGTGTATTGATGTCGAGCTTACCCCAGGTAATCTTTTCGTTGGGAACGGCACCCGAATAAGATCCATAAGACGTGGTGGAATCGGAAATCTGGCAGAAATACGACCAAAATGGAATGTTTTCCATTTCCATGTCCTGATAAAGCATAGGTACTACACAAATAGGGAAATCACCTGCAATACCACCGCCTATTTGAAAAAAACCAACGCCTTTTCCTGAGCTGTTTTTTACATACCAATCGGCCAGCCAGGCCATGTATTCGATGCCACTTTTCATGGTAGAAGCTTTGATTTCATTTTTGATTACATAAGAAGCAAAAATGTTCCCCATGGTGCTGTCTTCCCAACCCGGAACCACGATGGGCAGGTTTTTTTCTGCGGCAGCCAGCATCCAGCTGTCTTTGGGATCAATTTCATAGTATGGTTTTAATTCCCCGCTTAAAAGAATTTTGTACATGTATTCATGCGGAAAAAAACGTTGTCCGGCGGTATCAGCATCTTTCCAGATTTTATAAATGTGTTTTTGAAGTCGTCTGAAAGCCTCTTCCTCAGGGATACAGGTATCGGTAACACGATTGTAATGGTTCTCCAATAAATCCCACTCGTCTTGTGGTGAAAGGTCGCGGTAATTAGGCACGCGTTTATAGTGGCTGTGAGCAACCAGGTTCATGATGTCTTCTTCGAGATTTGCCCCCGTGCATGAAATGATATCCACTTTTCCCTGACGGATCATTTCGGCAAGTGATTTTCCCAATTCAGCGGTGCTCATTGCCCCGGCAAGGGTCACCATCATTTTTCCGCCTTCTGTGAGGTGGGTTTCGTATCCTTTGGCTGCATCTACAAGCGCTGCTGCATTAAAATGTTTATAATGGTGTGCAACAAAATTGGAAATAGGCCCCTTGGCGGGAATGGTTTGGCTTGACATAATCGGTTGTTAATTTGACGGGCAAAGATAAGTTTTTTGCGCAGACAGAAAGTTCATCCTCGCAATAAATATCGATCAATTAAACGCGCTTCAGGTTGTTATGGTACTTCCGTTTTAATCTCGAAAAACGGAGGTCTTTTGACATATGATCCAGGTCAATCCGAATACCAATCGTGAAGTAAGCTCCATCCATTCCCACATTAACGGTGTTTTCCCAAACGTAACGGTAACCGCCGCCAAATTTGATGCCAATCCATTGGTGGGGCATAAGTATACATTTCACCCCAACTCCAACAGGAATCATGCTGGAACTCACTTTGGTTTCAGGATTTTCGCTTAGTGTGGCCGAATAAGTACCGTAACCCAATTCAAAAGGCAACAACACATCAAACACACGGCCGTTGTAAATTTTGTATTCGTAAAACAAGGTGAGATAATTCAGCTTGTCGAATTGGTACACTTTAATTTTATTGGACTTAAAAATGGAAAATTCGTTCAGCACATAATAACCAAGGCCAAAGATATGATGGTCGTCCAGCGTTGTTCCGCCGCGCAGACCAACTAAACTCAAAAAATTATTGGTTACAAAAGCATTTCGGAAATCAATGTTAAGATAAGGTTTAAATTTTTTGTAACGAAAAAGTCGGGCACTGTCAGCCATGAATTGGCGATGCAAACTGTCGGCTTTTCGCCCTTGTTCTTGCGCCTTTAAACGCGTGTGAGGCAGTGCTGCCAGAGAAACAACAAAAACAAACAAAAACAGAGCTGACTTGGGTATGTTATTTGGCATTAAAACGGGGCAAGGTAAGGAATTAATTGGTGTTGGTAAACCTTTCACATAGTGCATTTATACTTTTGGTCAACAAACGAAACACCTGCTCAAAATCGGCTTCAGTACCATAATAGGGATCGGGAATTTCAATCCAATCCTTGGTTTTTTCCGGGTGCGGTAATAAACTTAACTTATGAAGATGCCTTGATTGCGAATTGGCTTTTTGAATCGTGCTGAGATTGGCCTTGTCCATGACGTAAATTTTATCAAACGTGCTCAGATCTTCACTTACAAATTGCCTGGCTCTTAAATAAGAAATATCCAGTCCGTTTTTTAAGGCGTTTGCGCAGGTACGCTGATCAGGCGGCTCACCGCTATGGTAGCCTGATGTGCCGGCCGAGTCCAAGTCAAAATCCAGATGGTAGTCGGGTTGAATCTTTCTCATCAGCGCTTCCGCCAAGGGAGAACGACAAATGTTGCCTAAACACACAAAAAGCAGCCGTTTTTTCATGGAATTCTATTTGAGAATATCAAGAGCGGGAACCGGTCCCGCTCTTGTTGTTATTAGAGTACAAAGCTGTAAGAGGCTCGTACACCATTGGTGTAATTACCTTCAATGATTACATTGCCTCTTTTGTTTTGTAAGGCTTTTTGGGCTTCTTCGGCAGTGCTGACTTTTTTTCGGTCGATACTTGTAATGATAAAGTTTTCGCGAATGCCAACCTGAGCAAATTTACCGGCTTTTAATTTACTCACGCGCACGCCACTTTCCAGTCGGAATTTGGCTAATTCTTCCGCTTCCATGTCCTGAAATTCAACGCCAAGCTCATCGACGTTGTATTTTTTTAGTTCAGCCTTTTTCACCAATCGCGTGGTGTTATCAAGTGTTTTTAGGGTTACCGGCAAACTCATCTCTTTGTTGTTTCGCAGCACATTCACGTTGATTTTATCACCCGGACGGTAGCGGCTTAATTGTTCCTGCAATTCGCTTACTGATGAAATACTCACATCCTGAATTCTTGTGATCACATCTCCGGTTTCAATGCCGGCATCCTGCGCACTTCCGCCTTCACTCAAGCCACTTACGTATACGCCTTTTAATCGTGAAATGTTTTTTTCGGAAGCAAACTTGGCATCAATGTCTTGTATGTTTACTCCCATGTACGCCCTTTGCACAGCGCCAAATTCAACCAGGTCGCTAACAATTTTTTTTACGATATTCACCGGTATGGCAAATGAGTAACCTTGATAAGCACCGTTGTTGGAAGCAATAGCGGTGTTAATGCCAATCAATTCGCCTTCTGTATTTACCAGCGCACCACCACTATTTCCTGGATTCACGGCGGCATCTGTTTGGATAAAACTCTCAATTGGTCGTTTGCTGTTATCCAGAATGTTGTTTCTGCCTTTCGCAGAGATAATGCCAGCTGTAACCGTACTGTTTAGATTAAAAGGATTACCTACGGCCAATACCCACTCACCAATTTTTACTTCATCACTGTTACCATAAATCAGAACGGGAAGCGACTTTTCATCGATTTTTAATAAGGCAATATCGGTGCTGGCATCGGTGCCAATTACCTCAGCCTGAAAAACACGTTTGTCGTTCAGGGTTACTTCAATTTTATCTGCGCCGGCCACCACGTGGTTATTAGTTACAATATAACCATCATCACTAATAATCACACCACTGCCACTGCCTTGCATGATAAAATTCTGCCCGCGTTTTTGCGGACCGAAAAACCATTCGGCAAACGGATCATAAGCCAGATTATTCACTTGCTCTGCTGTTGTGCGAATATGAACAACGGCATGAAGTGATTTTTCGGCAGCAAGGGTAAAGTCCAAAAATCCGGTAGTGCTACCGGATGTTTTTTGAGAAGCAAGTCGATAAGTGTTTTGATTTGAAGCTTGATTGAGCTGTTGAAATGAAGTTGAACGGTTGTAAACAAAACGTGTGGCCGCAAGTGCAATGAGTCCTCCTAAGAAGGCTATGCCAAGGGTTGAAACTACTTTTTTCATAAGGCAATTTGTTTAAGGTTTACAGGGATTAACACAAAAATAATGCGCTTGTTATTTTGTCAGTTTCTTTTTAACAAACCTTAACCGCAGCAAAAAATTGAGTAAATTTAAGTCCCAATTCGTGCGATTTAAACGTAAAATACCCAGTTTCATTTTTGGTCTCTCTATCGGATTGGTAGTTGGCTTAAGTTTTTTTGTTTTTAAAATCAATGAAGTCTTTGATAAACTAAAGGATTCGGCAAAAGGACAGATTACAGTTATTCAGCAGCCGGTAAAGAACATGCCTGAAACCTCTGCCAAAAAACCTGATACCAAAAATCGGTTTAAACTAAAACTTAAACCCACATCCAATCCAAATTACCGTGAGGCCGACAGTTTAATCTCAAGTGATCCCGATCTTAAAATCGCAAGAGAAGAACTACAAACAGTAAGAAATGTGAAATTAATACGCTTAGGAGAATCCTATACTGCTGACACTTTGTCGGCCAAATTAGCGGGCGTAGAAGAGGACAATGTGGATGTTTATTTTGTGGAGTTTTGGAGAACACCACTCAACTCAAAAGGTTACCGGTTTACGAAAAACAAACTCATGCTCTATGGATTTGTTGATTACAACAACATCCTGTTGTATGAAATTGACGGGGCTTATTATGTGAAAGCCTCAGGTGTGGTATACCGCGTCTATTTCGGAATTGATTTCAAAGCACTCGAACGGTTAATCGACTCTGAACTCCTCGCAAAAATTAATTGATCCAATGCAATTACAATTTTACAAATACCAGGGTACGGGTAATGATTTTATTATGATCGACAACCGTATGGCTGAAATACAGCTTACTGAAGATCAGGTGAAACAACTATGTTCACGACATTTTGGGATTGGAGCCGATGGCTTAATTCTGTTGGAGCTGGAACCAGGCGTGGATTTTAAAATGGTGTACTATAACAGCGATGGCAAACCCAGCAGCATGTGTGGAAATGGTGGCCGTTGCATCGTAGCCTTCGCATCGCGACTTGGTTTGATTACCGATAAAACCAGGTTCATGGCTATCGACGGTTTGCATGAGGCGCTTCTTCTCCCCGAAGGGCAAGTGTCGCTAAAGATGAGCGATGTGAGGCAGATTGAAAAACATGTTGACCATTATTTCCTGAATACCGGTTCACCACATGTGGTGAAGTTCGCCAACGGGCTGAACAATTTTCAATTGGTGGAGGAAGCGCGCAAAATACGTTACAACGAACGTTTTACTAAAGAAGGCACCAATGTAAATTTTATCGAAAAACAAAACGCCAGTCTTTTTGTAAGAACTTACGAGAGGGGAGTAGAAGACGAAACCTTGTCATGCGGTACCGGTGTAACAGCCGCCGCTTTGGTTGCAGCGCTTGAAGGTTTGGCGAACACAAAAAATTCCTGTGACATTTCAACACTGGGCGGCTCTTTAAAAGTAAGTTTCGAAAAAGTTCTAGATCAAAATTTTTATAACATCTGGCTTACCGGTCCTGCAGAATTTGTGTTTGCCGGCGAAATTCAGGTGCCTGAACCAACCGCATAAATTACCATGTTTTTGAGAGGCCCTCACATAAGCATCCGTGCGCTGGAACCTTCAGATGTTGGCCTGCTTTATGAATGGGAAAACAACCGAAGCGTATGGGCGGTGAGTTACACACAAATCCCTTTCAGTAAGTTTATATTGGAAGAGTTTGTCACTACCGCTTATCAAGACATCTACACAAACAAACAGTTAAGGCTGATGATTCAGGACAACGAAAACAAAAACACCGTTGGTATACTCGATTTGTTTGATTTTGATCCACAACATGCCCGTTGCGGATTGGGCATCTATGTTCATGAAGATTATCGCAATAAGGGAGTGGCCCTTGAATGTTTAAGTCTTGCAAAACACTATTGTTTTGAAACTTTGATGCTCAAACAGGTATATGCGCATGTGGGTGCAAACAACCAAGCGAGTTTGGCTTTGTTTTTAAAAGCCGGTTTTGAAAAATCGGGACTCAAAAAAGCCTGGACAAAAACGGGCTTGAATACGTATGAAGACGTTTGGTTTTTGCAATATGTCTTTCCATCTGAGTAAAATTCTCTTCATACCTTTTGTTATCTGCCTGCTGCTCTTGGCTTGCGGAGAACCTCCTGAAAACGAGGTGAGCGCTTACCTTAACCATTCCGATTCTGCCAAGTATGTGGGCATTGCCACCTGCAAACTTTGTCATCAGTCGGTTTACGAATCTTTTATTCAAACCGGTATGGGCCGTTCCATGGGTTTAGCAGATAAATTCAGGTCCTCGGCCGATTTTGCCAACCCTGTTTTGCATGATGAGCTGAAGGACCTTCATTACAGGGCCTTTTTTGAAAACGACAGTTTGTATATGCTTGAATACCGGATGCAAGGAGAGGACACCCTGCACCGCTTAATCAACCGGGTAAATTATATTATCGGGTCGGGTCACCACACCAATTCGCACCTTCATTTATCAGGGCAATACCTTACGCAAATGCCAATGACCTATTATACACAGAAAGGTAAATGGGATCTTCCGCCGGGATTTGAGAATGGACTGAACACCAGATTTTCACGAAAGATAGGTTTGGAATGCATGACGTGTCATAATGCGTATCCTGCTTTTGTGAAAGGTTCGGAAAACAAATACACAGCCCTGCCCCAAGGTATTGATTGTGAGCGCTGCCATGGCCCGGGAAGCATTCATGTGTCACAGCGTTCTAACGGGAGTAAAATTGATACATCCAAATATGTGGATTATTCCATCGTTAACCCATCGAAATTACCCGTGGATTTGCAATTTGATATTTGTCAGCGCTGTCATCTGCAAGGCAACACCATTTTAAAAGAAGGCAAATCGTTCTTTGACTTTAAACCGGGTCAAAGGTTAAGTGATGTGATGACAGTGTTTTTGCCCAAATACGCAGGGGCCGAAGATGAATTTATTATGGCCTCTCATGCCGATCGATTAAAACAAAGTCAGTGTTTTATTCAATCCTCCCAAAATGCCGCACCCTCCAGTGCGCTTAAACCATACCAAAACGCGCTTACCTGCATCAGTTGTCACAACCCACATGTGAGTGTAAAAGCAACGAAAAGTGAAGTGTTTGACCGGGCGTGCATAAAATGCCATGACAACACAAACCAGATAAAGGCCACACATCAATCGCTGAAAGAATTTTCTACCCGGGCTTGTTACACTTGTCATATGCCGGTTTCAGGATCAACGGATATCCCACACGTGAGTGTGCATGACCACTTCATTCGTAAACCGCTCGGACCTTTGGAAAAACAAAAGATCAAAAAATTCATTGGACTTTATGCGATAAATGAAAAAAACCCTGAACCACTGGTGAAAGCAAAAGCCTATATCAACTACTATGATAAATTTGATCAAAATTCGGCGCATCTTGATTCTGCTGCATTTTGGTTGAGTAAATGCGATGAAAACGCTTCTGCCTTCCAGCTGGGAGTACAATTGAATTTTGCAAAGGGTAATCCGGCAAATGTGATGCGTTTGTTGAAACAGGCAGGCGAAGAAAAAGTGTTACAGCAATGGGCAAGCACGTCGAGTTACGATAATAGTTGGGCCTGGACCTGTTATAGAATAGGGGAGTGTTGCGTACAAACAGGGCAAAATTCCAAAGCACTAATTTGGTTTTCAAAAGCCATTGAGCTCGCCCCTTTTCAGCTTGATTTCAGAAATAAATACGCCAATGCCCTGGCTACAGCTAATCAGGTTAAGGCTGCCATTAAAGAGTTCAAGTTCATTCTTAGGGAAAATCCTGCTTACGTTTCTGCATATACCAACCTTGCCTACCTGTATATGGTAAATGGCGACACCAGGACAGCCGAATCCCTTTTAAAAACGGGCTTAAAACTTGATCCGGATAACGAAAGCCTTTTGCTAAATTTAGCTGCCCTTCATTTACGTGTAAACGATAAGGCAGGGGCTCAACTTTACCTGCAAAGGGTTGTAAAACTGAATAAGGATAATCTCTCAGCGCAAGCAGCCCTGAGGCAGTTAGAAAAGAACCATGAGTAAACGCTCGGCAAAAAAGAAAGGGTATTTGTTACTGTTTGTGGTGTTGGTTGGCATTACTAGCTTTTTCGCCTATAACTATTTTATATTGAACAAAGCCAGCTTAAAAAACAACGCTTACGTTTTTCTGTATGTTGAGAAAAATGATGGGTACGAGGAACTGCTGGCAAAAATAGCATCTCAGGAGTTGGTGGAAAACCTCCAGGCATTTGAATGGCTGGCTTCGAGAATGGATCTTCAGAAACACATTCATCCGGGCAAATACCGTATTACCAATGGCATGAATGCCAGGCAAATTATCAATTTACTCAAATACAACAAACAGGAAAAAATCAAACTGAGTTACAATTCTCAAATCCACAATTTGGAGGAATTTACCGAGTACACTGATTTGAAACTCGAATTGGGTGCCGACGAAATTATGGATTGGCTTGACGACGAAGAAAAGCTGGCAACCTACTTTGCGCTTAACCCCGGTAACGCTTTGGCCCTTGTGGTACCCGGAGTGTATGAGGTCAGCTGGGCGATATCAGCCGATGAGTTGTTCAATATGTTTAGAGAAAGGTTCAGAAAAGTATGGACGGAGGCGAGAAAAAAACAAGCCAAAGCAATTGGCTACAGTATTCCTGACATCATCACCATGGCTTCAATTGTGCAGTCGGAGAGCGGGATTGCATCTGAACAAGCGAAAATTGCGGGGGTGTATTTTAACCGCTTAGAGCGGGGTATGTTACTTCAGGCCGATCCCACCTTAAAATTTGCCAATGGAAATTTTGAAGCCCAGCGATTGTTGAATGAAGACAAAGAAATCAATTCGCCCTACAACACCTACAAATACAAAGGGCTGCCACCTGGCCCCATAGCATTGGTGAATACCCAGGCAATTGATGCCACATTAAATTACAAAAAGCACAATTACCTGTTTTTTTGTGCTAAACCGGGATTGAACGGCTATTCTGATTTTTCGGTGAATTACGAACAACATCGCCGGTTTGCCGCAGCTTATCAAAAGGCGCTGGACAAGAAAGGCATCAACCGGTAAAATGCGTAATTTCGAATGTTGACAGGAATGATTAAAACGGCTAAGCAGCTATGGCAATTGAAGTAAAAGACCTTTCTAAGTATTACGGCTCACAAGCGGCTCTGAAACAGGTAAGTTTTAATATACAGGACAAGGAGATAGTTGGTTTTTTGGGGCCAAACGGAGCGGGAAAAAGTACCATGATGAAAATCCTGACCGGTTACATTCCGCCCGATCAGGGTTCGGCAAGCATTAATGGGGTTAATGTGGAAGAGGCTTCTTTACATCTCCGTAAACAAATTGGTTACCTGCCCGAACACAATCCATTGTACCATGATATGTATGTGAAGGAGTACCTGGCTTTTGTGAGTGCTGTATACGAAATTCACCATTCGGAAACAAAAATTCGGGATATCATACAGTTGACGGGATTGGAGTTGGAAAAATCAAAAAAAATCGGGGCCTTAAGTAAGGGCTACAGGCAGAGAGTAGGTTTGGCCCAGGCTATGATCCATGATCCATCGGTGCTGATTTTAGATGAACCCACAACAGGATTAGACCCGAATCAGTTGGAGGAGATCAGGTTATTGATCAAAAATCTCGGCAAAGAAAAAACGGTAATGCTTAGTACCCATATCATGCAAGAGGTGGAAGCCATTTGCGACAGGGTCATAATTATCAATAAAGGAGAAATTGTAGCCAACGACAGTACCTTGAATTTAAAACAGAACACCGTTAAACAATTGGTGTTGGCAGAATTTGATCAGGCGGATCTATTGACCTTTGTAAAACATTTGCCTGAAACGGTTGTGGCTGAACAAACCGGCACCAGCACCTGGAAATTTACGAGTAACACGGCAGATGATCTTCGAAAACTTATTTTTGATCATGCCGTAAAACATGGTTTAACTGTGCTCTCATTGGCTAAACAAGAGGAGAACATGGAGGAAGTGTTTAAACGCTATACCAGCTAACCACAAATGCCAAAAAACTGATCGGCAGAACAGGTGTTTCTTTGGGCATACCCGGTGCTTAAATTGAAAGTAAAGCACTGATTAGCAGTGTTAAAAGTTTAATTTCCTGTTCATATTTCCCATTAGATTGTAATTTCGAAATCTTATATTTGTAAGATTGATTCAATTTTCTGAATAGGGTATTCACATATTCTCTGGTTCTTTTTTGTTTGATATCGTTTCGGTTTCAGCAACCTTCCAATTACGATACCAATTCCAAATTAAAAGCCGTTTACCTCTACAACTTCACTAAGTACTTTGAATGGCCAGAGAGCATGAAAAGCGAAAAGTTCATCATCTATGTTGTCGGCAAAAATGATGGTCTGGTAACAGAACTTAAAAACCTGGCAGGAAAAAAGAAAGTAGCCAATCAGGACATTGAGGTAAGAAATTCAGCCAATTATGATGCTTCTATTTTGCCGAATATTATCTATTTCGGGCCTGATATAATTAAGCCCATTAGTGCAGCTGCCGCCAAGTATAAAAATAAAGGTGCCTTGGTAGTGGCAGAAACAGCCGGAGCCTGTAAATCGGGTGCCAGTATAAATTTTGTGACACTTGAAAGTAAATTGAAATTTGAGTACAACAAGTCAGCGGCAGTAAAGGCCGGATTAAAAACTAACGATGACATCAAGGCCATTGCCGTGTCTAACATAGAATAAACGATTGATAGCTAAACGCAACATATTCACCTTTCTTTTATTCGGCTTCCTGCTGATGGGAGTACCTAGACTTGGGGCTCAAATCGAATCATTGGCGAGAGCTCAAAGTTTGCTTAACACCAGGCAGCCGGATAAAATCGATCTTGCTGTTCTTGTGATTGACTCGGTTGCAAAAAACAAAGCTACCAAAAGTGATTTCCTTTGTTGGACCACACGTGCCGCCATCTATTACGAGGTGTATAAACGAGCCGATAGGTACAAATTAAATTCAGCTCTGCGTGATACCATCATTTCTTCAATTCACCAATCTGACAAACTTAAACCGGATTCAGCAACCAAGGTATACAACCAGAAACTCCTTACCACTTTGGCGAAAGGTTATTTCAACATGAATGCTCATCTTCTGCAAGATTCTGGAAATTCAGAAAGAAGTTTGATAGCTTACAACCGCTATAAAGCACTTTATAAAGAGGTGTACCCTAACTACGATTTTAAGTCGGAGGACATCCAATATTATCTGGCGGTTTCAACAGTATTCAATGATAAGTACTCAAAAGACAGCAGCGAAAAAACCATTTTAGTGTCCAAAAAGGCATACGAAAAGGTATTGGAAATTGACCCCGAGAACCGTTCAGCTAATTTGGGTATCGGTTTATTGAATTACAACGAAGCTACCGTGTTGATTAAACAACTTGAGTACGAAGTTGAATTGGATCAGATAGAAGTGGTACAGGACAATGTGGTGAAACTTGCTAAACAAAGCGAGCAATACATACTCAAAGTATACAACGCCAATAAAAGTGATCCCAAAGCGGTAGAAGCCCTGTATTATGTTTACCGCATGTTGATGGATAAAGTGAAATTTGAAGACTTTAAGAAAAAATGCGCTGAGCTGGGCATCACAGTGAATGATGAAACAGCCGGGCAACAGAAATAAATGAAATACAGATTCACCATAGGAAGACGAATTGGACTGGGATTTGCTATTCTGGTGTCCTTAACCGTGGTGGCCTTTACGCTTACGATTTTCACTATCATCGAAAGCAAAAATAAAACCGAAACCATGGTGGGTCAGGTAACCCCCAGTGTTACAGAGTTAAAGGAACTGAATCTGATGTTGCAACGTTCGCACACCAACATTTCGAAATGGGTGTACAACAAAAGCATGAACGACATGCAATTCAGAGATGAATTAAATAAAATCATAAGTGTTGAATACCCTCAAAAGCGCGAATTGCTGGTGGATTATTCCAAATTTTGGACCGATTCAGAGAAAGACCAATTACAGGTAGTGTTTAATAAAATTGATTCCCTTTTCTTTGGTTACAAAAACAACATTATGGAGCCACTCAATAGTCTTGAGGCTTATAATGATGACGGGGTGATTTTTCTTGCTGTGAACGACTACGAAGAATCTGAAGCCTACATTAAAACCATTTACATCAAACTGAGAGAGCTTATTGTATTGAAAAAGCAGTTCGCTGATAATGTGAAACAGGAAATGTTTGAGTCTTTGGATTTCCTGAAACGCTCTGTACAGTTGTTAAGTATTCTTCTGATGTTGGGTGGAGTGATTATTGGTGTGATGACCACACGCTCAATCACCAAACCTGTTCAGGTGCTCAAAAAGATGTTGCTTTCCATGGGGCTTGGTATATTGCCTGAAGAACGCGTTAGCGCACGCAACGATGAAATAGGGGAAATGGGGAATGCCTTAAACGACCTGATCCAGTCCATGCACCATACTACCGATTTTGCAAAAGAAACGGGGGCTGGAAATTTCAGCGCTTCCTACACACCTTTAAGCAAAGATGATACCTTAGGACACGCCCTCCTGAAGATGAGGGACGATTTAGCAGAAAACGAGCGTGTGCTCGAGCAAAAGGTAATTGAACGCACGGAGGAAGTGGTGCGTCAAAAATCCGAAATCGAACACAAAAACGTGGAGTTGGAGATACTCTACAAACAAGTTACCGATAGTATCCATTACGCTAAACGTATTCAGGATGCTATTCTGCCTACCACCAACAAAATCAAAACCTTGTTGCCTGATTCTTTCATTTTGTTTAAACCAAAAGACATTGTTAGTGGTGACTTCTATTGGATCGAACAAAAGGAAGATCTGGTGTATTTTGCCGCCATTGATTGCACCGGTCATGGTGTTCCGGGCGCATTTATGAGTTTGGTGGGTTACAACATTCTTAAAGATATTCTTAAAAACACCACGGCCTCAAAACCATCAGAGATACTCGATCAATTGCGGGATGGTGTGGTGAGTGCGCTGTTAACCGACGAAAGCGGCAAACAAGCCAAAGATGGCATGGACATGACCCTGTGTGCCATCAACTACAAAACCATGATGTTGCAGTATGCAGCCGCATTTAATCCACTTTACCTCATTCGCAAAGGAGAATTGATTCTGCATCCAGCCAACAAATTCCCAATTGGATCGTATGTGGGAGAAAAAACCGGCTTTGATAACCACGAAATTCAATTGGAAAAAGGCGATCAGATTTTTATTTGCAGTGATGGATACGCTGACCAATTTGGGGGGCCAACCGGTAAAAAATTCATGGTTGGTAATTTCAGGAAGTTGTTACTGAAAATTTCAGAACTCAATTCCCAAATCCAAAAAGAAGAACTTAACAAAACCCTGGTTTCCTGGCAGGGTGAGCAAGAACAAGTTGACGATGTTCTTGTGATTGGTGTTAAAGTTTGATGCACCTCAAAAGCAGAATACTTCCAGCTTTATTCGCCATTCTCTTTATTGCGCAGGCCGCAACACCTCTGTTTGCTCAATCGGATTCTGAGCGAGTGAAAACAGACACTGTTCAATTAGGACTTTCGGCCATAAGCATAAAAACGATTGAGGCCATTTCCCTGGCCTTTGACTATCCTATTAAAGATTACCAGTACGATGCCGCAAATGAGCTTTTGTTCGTATCAGGAAAACAAAAGGACGAACAATCGGGTCAATTGCTTTTAAAAGGTTTTTTTGCCGCCATCGACAACAAAGAGAAACTGAAATGGTATGTTGAATCATCACTCCATGATCTTGATTTGTGGAATAACCTGCTAATCGTTTCCAACAACGATAGAAGTGCAAGATTCAACAAACTGGCAGGCTACGACGAACTCAAATATCCTGGCAGAATAGTCGCTGTAATACCCACTGGGCCGTATGCGCTTGTTTACGCAAACGCCGGTACTGAAGAGCTGCTTTGCTTTGATCTGCGATCGGGTTTTGTGAAATGGAGAGCGCTGCTTCCGGGCACTCAGGATTGGGCAGATTTCAAAATGCTGAATGATTCTGTGATGCTAGTAGCCGCTTCAGGATTACACGCGATCCATGTTCGCGAAGGCCTTTTATGGTCTCGTCAGTTGCAAACAGCAGTAGTTACAGCTAAGGCCCTTACCTACTCACTGGCAAAAAACAGCACGCTTCTAAAAGTCAGTAATGTGGTTCACTGCACAAAGGATGAAAATCAGGTCACACAACTTGCATCAAATATATGGTTGAACAATGGTAACATCGTTTTGGCTACTAAGGAAAAATGCACGGCATTTGATGTGAACGGCAAAGAACTGTGGCAACTCGATTTACGCAATTACCCCATCTCTAAAATGATGTTGACAGGAACAGATTCAAGTCTTCTCTTAGTGAACTTTGGGCTGGCCATGCATAGCGATCGCTTTGTGCGCTGGGGACGCCCGTTTATTTTAGAACTCAATCCGCTGAACGGAACAGTGTTGAACCAATACGATCTCAGTAAAATTGATAACATGGCTGATTTTACACAGGCTGAGAACGCTTTGGTGTTTGCAGGAAAGGATGAGATTCTTGAAGTGAAGCCGGGAGAACCCGAATTAAAAACGATACTGGCATTGAACCAAAACACTTACGGCAAATTTGTAGAGTTTATTAACGGTAATGACTACTACACTTTTAAGGAAGGGTATTATGTTCCCTTAAATTTTATCAATGGGAACCTTATCTACTTCAAAACAGATAACAATAAGGTGTATGGCATTGATGGTGATTATATACAATACGAATACCACTTCACCGAATTGTACCGTATGGAAGGCAAATTTGAAGGGAAGCCAATTTTGAGAAACGAAAAAAAGACAATTCTAATCAGTGAAAATTTTGAATTATTATACGAGTTGTTCACCAGCGATCCCTTATTGGTGACTAAGAACAAGCTGTATTTTTTCAGCGGAAATCGAGTTACTGTTCTGAGAAACAGTGATCTTGATAAATAAACAGGTTTAAGTTAAAGTTATTTCCAGCACTGACTTTTTCGGAAGTGTGGGTATATAAAGACTGTTCAAATCTTCACCCTTTGTGAATGTGCCCGGAAACCGCTGTGTTTGCTAACGAATTGCCTAACAAACTGTAGATTGTGTATATCCAGGCATTTTGTGTTTCACGGGCGATTGCCCGGGTTCAGGATTCGAAAGTATTGATTCGTTCCCGCCAAAGTGCAGGAATTTCGATGCTTTGGTTATTGATATAATCCATTGCCACCAGTACACCGGAAATCATGGCGCACTCGGTCCAGTTACCATTGTTTTTTTTGAGTATTTCGTTTTTGAGCGAAAGGCTTTTGCTTCCGAGGTAAGTTACTTTAGTAAAACAGTACACCTCGTCATTCAAATGTATTGGTGTGAAATAATCCACTTCGCTGTGCGCCAAAACAAAGCCCTGTTTATCCCAATCAATGCTATCGCCTAAAACTTCATTAAAATACTTTACACGCCCCAATTCACAGTAGCTTAAATAACAGGCGTTGTTGACATGGTTTAAACGGTCGATATCCACAAACCTCACCTGTATGGTAGTCATGTGTTTATAGTCTTTGAATTTTATCATACCTCTCGTTTGAGCAATGTAGTTGCGAATTGCTGAAATTGCCTTTTTTTGTTTGTGTCGGCGTGTACTTTATCAAGTGAGTCAAGTGCCATAGCGGTGTATGCATCTGCCTGCTCTTCACAGGCTTTTTTTATTTCTAAAACGGCGTAGAGGTTCATCATGCGGCGTATTTTTTCATCCGCCTGTTCAGAGCTGAGCTGCAAAATCGTGTTGATTTCCTTTTTTTGCTCAGTGTTGCTTTTCTCGATTGCCTTTAACAACAAAAAGGTTTTTTTGTTGGCGAGAATATCACCTCCCGGTCGTTTTCCAAATGATTCTTTGTTCGGAGCATAAGCATCCAAAAGATCATCCAATAATTGAAATGCAATACCAAGGTGCACACCAAAGTTGTACAGGTGGTGTTGATCTTCTTTGCTGGCTTGTGCATTAATAGCTCCCATTTGCAGGCTGCACCCAAGTAATACAGCGGTTTTGCAACGTATCATGTGAATGTAGTCTTCAATGCTTACACTATCCAGCGTTTCGAAATTCATGTCGAGTTGTTGCCCTTCACACACCTCCATGGCCGTGGTGCACATCAGGGCGCTTAATTGAGCTGCTTCTTCTTTGGGATAACGTTGTAATACCTGAAGGCTTTTTACCAAGAGCGCATCCCCGCTTAAAATGGCAATGTTGCGATTCCATTTCAAATGAACAGTAGCCTGGTTGCGGCGGAGAGGGGCTTCATCTAAAATATCATCGTGAATTAGCGAAAAGTTATGGAACAATTCAACCGATAGCGCTGAATTAAGCGCCTCAGAAGGGTTTTTACCGAATAATTCGGCAGCCATAAGCGCTAACAAAGGCCGCAAACGTTTTCCGCCAAGCGAAAGAATGTAAGAACAAGGTTGATAAAGTTCAACCGGGGTGCCGGAAGTTAATTCGGCGTTAAATTCACGGAGGTGATCCGAAAACAACTGGGCAAGGTGTTCAAATTGTTTCACAAAATTGTGTTACGCGTTGTTTGCCACTTCGATCAGGTAGGTACCATATCCGCTTTTGGTGAGTCCTTTTGCGGTTTCCAGGAGCTGTTCTTTTGTAATAAAGCCCATGTTAAAAGCCACCTCTTCAATGCAACCTATTTTTAAACCTTGTCTTTCTTCTATCACCTGAACAAATTGCCCGGCCTGCATGAGTGAATGAAAGGTACCTGTATCGAGCCAGGCAGTGCCGCGATCCATAATAGAGACGCGTAATTTCCCGCGCTTTAAATACTCCTTGTTTACGTCGGTTATTTCGTATTCGCCTCGGGGACTTGGCTTGAGGTTTTTTGCAATCTCAACCACCGAATTGTCATAAAAGTACAAGCCGGGAACAGCATAATTGGATTTAGGATGTTGAGGTTTTTCTTCAATGGAAATTACTTTATCATCCTTATCGAATTCAACAACTCCATAACGTTCAGGATCACTCACGTGATAGGCAAATACCACGCCTCCATCGGGATTGTTGATCTTTTGAAGATTGCCACCCAGGCCAACACCATAAAAAATATTATCACCAAGTATCAAGGCTACTTTGTCTTGGCCGATGAATTTTTCTCCAATCACAAATGCCTGTGCGAGTCCGTTCGGCACTTCCTGAACGGCGTAAGAGAATTTACAGCCCAAATTTTTACCATCACCTAACAAACGTTCGAAATTCGGAAGGTCGTGCGGTGTTGAAATAATCAAAACTTCGCGAATACCCGACATCATCAGCACAGATAAGGGGTAATAAATCATTGGCTTATCGTAAATGGGCATCATTTGTTTGCTCATAGCTAGCGTTAGCGGGTGTAAACGAGTGCCGGAACCGCCGGCGAGAATTATTCCTTTCATTGGGGATGGATTTAACGTGAAAAACAGTTCAGGTTGTAAAAATGCGAAAATTATACGATTTACGACCTTGGTGCAATGAACCAGAAAAGAGAGGAAGCACGGCACAATTGCAGACCACATAAATCACACCATGCTCAATAGGGCTTTGGCATTGAGTAAACGAGGGTATTGAATTAGTTAAAACCAGTTGAATTTGTTTTAGTTTGCCTAATTTTGAGGCAGGGAAATCGTGAATAGTTCGAATTCTCAAAATAAAACGGAGGGAAGGGCTAAATTTTTAAGAAGATTTTGCCCAAAGCCTTGAAAAATTTGCGAAAAACACTTAGTTTTAACATTTGGATGAATAAAACCTCAAATAGGCAAAAAATTAACACAAGCTTGGGCCGTTTCGGTTTTTGGCTTGCATGCATTTTATTGAGTTTTAATGGCTTAAAGGCGCAATTGACTGTGCCCGATTACACAGCCTGCCCTAACCAACCGTTGGTGGTGTGCGGTACCTGGAATAACGTGAGTAACATTACTTACACGCTTAACCCCGGTGGTATTATTCAACTCTCCAACCCTTGTTTTTCAATTACCACGCCAACAGTCACCACCGTTTACACCATGTGTGCCGTGGGGTCTTCACTTGGTTTGCCTACCAATTCCTGCGATGCCTTTACCGTTTACATTACTGCTCCTCCGCCTCTGGTAATTACACATGCGGTGGATTATTGTCATGGCGATAATGCTGTGTTAACTGCACCGGTTGGCGGGGTAAATTACACAGTAGCTGGCCCTCCGGGTGTTGCTAACATTGTTTCTCAATCCAATGTGATTACTATACCAAATTTGTCCACCGTACCATATACAGGTACTTACACGGTTAGCACCATACTCGGAGGCTGTTTGTCAACTGGCATAACAAATATCAATGTTGCACCTAATCATCAAATTGCCGTTAATTCTCCCAGTTCCATTTGTTTAGGCGGGGTGGTTAACCTTACAGCGGCTATGCCAACGGCTACAGCTTATACCTGGACCGGACCATTGAATTATTATGTCAGTACACCGGGATTTCCTCCAGCTCAGGTCACATGCAGTTCGGTTAATACAGGTGGTGTCTATTCTGTGTTTGCCGATATTGTATTCAATAGCATCACTTGTCCGCGTTCTGCAACCACCAGCATTTCAGTTGTGCAAACCAGTCCGATCAATGCCTCTGCGGCACCATCCAAAACTGTGTGTGAAGGCACCAATTTAAACCTGACAGCTGCGGTAAATGGTCAGGCACAAGGCTTTACATGGGTTGGCCCGCAAGGTTACAGCTCATCACTTCAAAATCCGGTGCTTTCGGGTGTTATCCCAAATATGTCAGGCAGTTATTCTGTAACGGCCTTGTTTTTTAATTCCTCTTTAACCTGTACCACCACTGCTGTTGTTGATGTTGTGGTGGTTGGCATCTCTCAGCCTCTTGTTTCCTCCACTTCCGATATCTGTCAGGGTAATACGGCCACTCTTTCGGTAAATGCCGCCAATCCAAACAGCACGCCTACCTATAGTTGGTCGGGCCCGAATAACTTTTCTGCAGGCAATGTGTCGTTTATTTCAATACCGCAAATTCAACCCAACCAGGCTGGTATCTATTTTGTGTATGCCATGTTTAATAACAACAACACAACACAGTTAGTATGTACCACATCCAAATCGGTTCAGATCAATGTGGTTACTATTAATTCCATTTCTGTGATTCCTCCGGGTCAGGTATGTCAGCCCAATAACGCTAATTTACAAGCCAATGCCATAGGTGCGAGTAGCTATGTATGGGTTGGGCCCAATGGTTTTGGTCCAGTTCCTTCAGCCAATGCCATCGTGTATTACCCAACACCTGCGGCTTCTGGCTTATATACTGTAACGGCTTTTTTTACGAGTGGTGTTACTTGCTCCAACACTGCAGTAGTTTCACTAACAGTTAATCCTCTGCTTAATTTTACTCTAAGTCCTTATCAGGTGATTTGTTACAACAACCCCCTGGTTATTAATGGACCTTCAGGAGGAACCTCCTATACGTGGACAAGTTCAAGCGGATACGCATCCAACACACAAAATGTCAACGTGCCTTCTGCTCAACCAAATCTCTCAGGAACCTACACCTTACAGGTGGCTTTAGGGCCTTGTGTTACAACGGGTACCTCATTGGTGGAAGTGCTCACGCCAATTCAGTTCACCTTAACTCCAAACAGCAGAACAATTTGCCGGGGGGATACAGTTATTTTAGAAGGTGGAGTTACAGGTGGTAGCCAAAATTATGGTTATACATGGAACCCGTCTATTTACCTCGGTTCTTCGAATGGAAGTGTTCAGGTAGGTGTGCCTTTGGGAACAACAATATACAACCTCATTGCCTGGGACAATGCTCAGGGTTGTTCGAGTTATTCGGTTGTGCATTCCTTTTCAGTAATTGTGAACCAACCGCCTGTGCCAAATTTGCAATTGGAAAAAACTGAAGGCTGCGCTCCCTTATGTTTGTTATACGATACAAAATCGCAGGACTCCACCGAAATTGCCACATTTGATTTTGGCGGGCTGGATGTTTTTCAGAGCGATTCGGCCTTCTACAAATGTCTGACAGTTCCGGGTACTTATTCTTTAGAGATTACATCCTTGGGTAAAAACGGATGTACCGGGGTTTACAATTACCCTTACCCTTTGGTGGTGCACCCGAATCCCGGCACTTCAATTTTTTGGGAACCTGAATCTCCTACCGTAACAGATAATATTACTTTAAACACCACCAATGACGTTAATCCGGTAATGTACACCTGGCTCATTTCAAATCAGGCCCTTAGTGGATACGATACTACCAATCTGGTAAGCCCAACCGTAAATTACGATGTGGCCGGCAGCTATCCGGTTTACGTGATAACCAAAACCGACAAAGATTGTATCGATACAGTAAGTCGTTTAATTAAAGTCAGAGACGACTATAATGTTTATATACCGAATACCTTCACCCCAAACAACGACGGTTTGAACGACGTATTTCTGGTGATTGGTACAGGATTTAAAAAAGAAGGGTTTGTAATGGAGATTACTGACCGATGGGGAACTTTGGTATACAGCACAGATGATGTTACAAAGGGTTGGGATGGCACTGTGAACGGCAGCATTGGAAACGACGGTACCTACATTTATAAAATCAAAGCAGTGGGCGCCAATAATGAAGGTAGGAAAGAGTACGTAGGATATGTCAATATCATTAAATAGAATAACTTAACAACTTTTTATAAATCCTCCCGAAAAACCAACGGGGGGATTTTTACTTTTAGGAGCAGGCCAAAATTGGCTTTTTCGGATGAAACAGTACCACGAATTAATGAAGCATGTGCTTGAACACGGCACAAAAAAAACAGATCGTACCGGCACCGGCACATTAAGTGTGTTTGGTTACCAAATGCGATTCAACCTACAGGAAGGATTTCCTCTGCTCACAACAAAAAAACTCCACACCAAAAGTATCATACACGAATTACTGTGGTTTCTGAAAGGCGAGACCAATATTCGGTACCTGAAAGAAAATGGTGTGAGTATTTGGGATGAATGGGCTGATGAACAAGGCAATTTAGGTCCGGTTTATGGCTACCAATGGCGAAGCTGGCCAGCTCCGGATGGCAGGCACATCGATCAAATCTCTAAGGTTGTTGACATGATTAATAAAAATCCCGACTCCCGGAGGTTGATTGTAAGTGCATGGAACGTTGCCGATATCGACCAGATGAAGTTACCTCCTTGTCATGCGTTTTTCCAATTTTATGTTGCCGATAATAAATTGAGTTGTCAGTTATACCAGCGCAGCGCGGATATTTTTTTAGGTGTACCGTTTAACATTGCCTCTTATGCCTTGCTCAATCTCATGGTAGCCCAGGTATGTGGCCTTGAGGCAGGAGAATTTATTCATACCCTTGGCGACGCTCACTTGTACACCAATCACCTTGATCAGGCTAAATTGCAGCTAAGTCGTGATCCGCGGCCCCTGCCAAACATGCTAATCAATCGCAAAGTCACATCTATTTTTGATTTTACATTCGACGATTTTGAATTACAAAATTACGAACCCCACCCTCACATTAAAGCACCGGTAGCCGTTTAAGGGATGATCGCCACTATTTTTCATTCAGGCAAAGAGTACAGGGTTGATCTTTTTAAACCCATCGATATCTCTATGCCTTTAAGTAACGAGGAGAATAGCACGAGGGCTTGGTATCAAAACGCGATGACATTGGAACCGGTTAGAATGGGCGATTGGGTGGGCGATGTAAACGAAGGCGGTTCAGTTAACTTTCGTAACATCATGTTTAACCCTCACGCTCATGGCACACACACCGAATGCGTGGGACACATCAGCAAAGAATTCTATACCATTAACAAAAGCCTGAAACGCTTTTTTTTTATTGCCGAATTAATCACGCTTCTTCCTGAAACACTTCCTAACGGCGATTATGTAATCACCGGCAAACAATTGGATTTGGCTATGGAAAAAAATGCCAAAACTGAAGCCCTCATCATCCGAACTCTCGGAAATGGACCGGGCAAGCTGCACACCAATTACAGCAACACCAACCCTCCTTACTTATTGCCGGATGCTGTAGAACTTCTTAATGCCAAAGGTATTCAGCACCTCTTAATTGACATGCCAAGTATCGACCGTGAATCAGATGGAGGGAAGCTGTTGGCGCACCATGCTTTTTGGCAATACCCTTACAATACACAGTTGGATAAAACAATCACAGAAATGATCTACGTGCCTAATGAGGTGCAGGATGGTTTGTATTTGCTAAACCTTCAGATCGCGCCTTTCGAAAATGACGCGAGTCCTAGCAAACCGGTATTGTACAAGGTTTACTAAAGTTTAGGTTTGAATTGCTCATCGCTAAGACTTAAAAGGAAATTCTCCAGATCCTTCTTTTCATTTTCAGTTAAACCAAGCGGTTGACTCAATAAGGTATCGCGGTTTATCGCATTGGGAATGAATTTGTCTGGATCATCGTAATAATCTATCACCTCTCTTAAAGTTTTGTGCATGCCATTGTGCATGTAGGGGGCTGTTTGAGCAATATTTCTGAGCCCCGGTATTTTAAACGCACCCATATCTTTTTTGTTACCTGAAATGGCGTAACGGCCAACATCATTCAGGTCTTTTCCATTATAAATACCAATGTTCTTAAATTGGTCACTGCCCGTAAAATCTACACCAAAGTGACAGTCGAAACACTTGGCTTTGTTGTTGAACAAGTTAAGTCCGCGTTTGGCACTTTCGCTGAACAAACTGGTATCTGTTCCCTGCATGTATTTATCAAAAGGAGAATTGTCGGTTTCCAGTGTGCGTTCATATGCTGCAATGGCGCTAGCCAGCAATTCCCTTGAGGGAGCTTTACCGTAAATGGTGAAAAAAGCGTTACGATAGTTTGCGTTTTCCTTGAGGCGCCGAATAGCAATTGACAAAGGAAGATCCATTTCCTTTGGGTTTTCTATTGGTCCTAAAGCCTGTTCTTCCAAAGTTTCAGCCCTTCCATCCCAGAAATAGAAATTCCGGTCGGTTTGGTTCATGGCACTTGGTGTATTGCGTGAACCTGCCTGATTGTAAATACCAATACTTTTAGCCACATTGTCGGCAAACGCAAATTCGGGTTTATGACAAGAGGCACAGGTTGTAGAATAATCACGCGACAGGATACTATCGAAGAATAATTTTTTACCCAATTCAATTTCTGATAAAATTAGCTCCTCGGGTCCTGAATTGCAGGCCGGAATCAACAGTACAAGCAACAGACTTAAAACGAAAATTTTTTTCATGATTTGAGCTTTGGCAGGATAAATATAGTGGTTTTCTAAAACCTGTGAACAATTACTCCAATAGAAGGTTCAGATTCAGGAAAAAATAATACTTTTATCACAACCACAATTAGTAATTTAAACTGCAGCAGTAGCTATTGTCGAATGGAGGAATCAACAGAGGAAGTATCGAAGCCTGCTTTTCCGTTTCAAAATCTATTTCTTCTTTCAGGCCTGGTTAATGGCATGAATAAATTCTGGATGTATGCGGGAACGCTGTTTTTTTTGGTGGCCGGGTATGTGGTATTTCAGTTTATTGGATTTACTCCTCTCATTGCAAGACTTATTGACAGAGGTCATACAAGAGCCGAAATTGAATCCAATCCGAATCTATTGTTCGACAGCACTGTGCTAGGGTTGAACAAAAATCTGCTACTGGCCCTTGAATTGGGTATGTTCTTTTTTGCTTTTTTTGGGTTTTTACTTGGGCTCAGATACCTGCATCAAAAAAGTCTTACTTCCGTTTTAACCGGATTTGAGAAATTCAGAACATCCCGCTTTGTGTTTGCATTTGGTGTTTGGTCGGGTTTGTTATTGGCCTTTCTGGCAGTTAATTACCTATTAAGTCCTGAAGAGTTTATCTGGAATCCCGATTACAAGGGCCTGTTGATCTCCGTTCTGATCTTGTGCCTGATGATGCCGGTTCAAACCGGGTTGGAAGAGGTGGTGTTCAGAGGGTATTTATTACAGGGTTTGGCCTTGCTCTTTAAGAACGGCATTCTGCCATTGTTACTCACTTCCTTGGTTTTTGGACTTGCACACATGAGTAATCCTGAAGTACAACGCTTCGGATGGCCAATCATGTTTCCATATTATGTGTGTTTTGCATTTTTTATGGGAGCCATTACCCTGCTGGATGAAGGGCTTGAAATTGCCTTTGGCATACATTTTGCAAACAATTTGGTGAGCAGCATTCTGATTAGTACACCAAATTCTGTTATCAAAACCTATTCATTTTTTGAAGTCAAATCTGAAAATCCCCAAATGGAAATGTTAAGCTGGAGTATCATGGCTGTTGTTTCTTTTGTGGTGTTTGCCAAAAAATACGCCTGGAACAATTACCGCTTATTAATTAAATAACTTTTATGAAACTACTTTTGTTTGGCCTTTCTTGTTTTTGTTTTATAACCGGCGCTTTAGCTGATGAAACCTACCGTTACCGGGTAGACCTGAATAAAGTGGTTAACGATAAAATTACGGTTGAGTTAAGGCCTCCCGATATCAAAGAAAAAGAGATTCTTTTTAGTTTTCCGGCAATGGTTCCGGGCACCTATGAAGTATATAATTTCGGAAGGTTTATTACCAACTTCACAGTGACCGGAAAAGACGGATCGTCAATTCAGGTTACTAAAGTAGATGTGAACACCTACAAAATTTCACCGGCAGATAAAATTGACAAAATCACTTACGTGGCCGATGACACTTTTGATAAATGCGATTTACCCGGCACTCAGGAAAAAATTGTGTTCGAACCTGGTGGAACCAATTTTGAAAGCTTGAGCAATTATTGTTTGAATACACATACTTTGTTTGGTTATTTCAAAGGTTATAGCAGCAACCCGTTTGAGATTGAGTTTCTGAAGCCTGCAGGCTTTTATCCCGCCACCGGGCTTTCAGAAATACAGTTGGGAGAGCGGACGGATGTTCTTACTGCAAGAGGATACCATCACTTAGCCGATTCGCCTATTTTGTATGCCTTACCCGATACCAGCACAGTAAAGGTAGGAAACACCAGGGTGTTGGTTTCCTGCTTTTCACCGAATAACAAAATCAATTCAAAGTTCATTGCTAAAACACTTGAGGAATTGCTTTATGTACAGGGCGATTACCTTGGAGGTAACTTACCGGTCGACAAATACGCTTTTCTGTTTTACTTTGCCGATAAACCTACCATATCCGGCGCAAGCGGCGCACTCGAACATTCCTATTCTTCGTTTTATGTGCTTCCTGAAATGGACAGTTTAGATATTCAACAACAAATTAGAGACGTAGCTGCGCATGAGTTTTTTCACGTGGTTACTCCCTTAACCATTCATTCTAAAGAAATTGGGGAGTTTGATTTTAATAATCCCCAAATGAGTGAACACCTGTGGTTGTACGAAGGTATGACAGAATACGCCGCACACCACGCCCAAGCCATCGGTAACATAACCGACGCTGATGTTTTGTTGAATACCATGATGGAAAAGTACACCAACAGTTTAAAGTACTTCAATGATACCATGAGTTTCACCTACATGAGTAAAAACGTGCTGGATGAAGAAATTCATAAACAATATGGCAACGTGTACGAAAAAGGTGCTGTGATTGGCATGTGTCTCGATATTCTTTTGCTTGATTTAAGCGAAGGTAAATATGGTACGCGCGACCTGATGAGAGATCTTGGAAAAAAATATGGGAAAAACACCTCCTTCAACGACAAGGATCTTTTTAACGACATTGAAGCATTGACGTACCCCGAAATAGGCATGTTTTTAAGAAAACACGTTGGGGGAAATGAACCATTACCCATAAAAGACATTTTAAATCGTGTTGGAATTAATTATGAAAAGGAAGTGGTGTCTTATGAATTTTCTCTTGGCGGTGCAGGATTAAATTACAATGAAGTCAGTGGAAGATTGTATGTAGAAGATACAGGTGAAATGAACGAGTTTGGTAAAGCACTTGGATTTAAAAAGGGAGATGAATGGTCGAAATTAAACGGACAGGAATTAAAAATTGAAACTATTAAAAACGTTGTTTCAAATTATTACAACACAGTTAAGGAAGGTGATATGGTAGAATTTGAAGTGTATCGTCCAAAAGGCAAAAAGGGTAAGTACAAAGTGTTGAAATTAAAAGCTTCAGCAAAAAAGGTGCAGGTCATTCGCAAAAATCAAATCAGTTTAATGCAAAACATCAGCGACAAACAACGCAATACCTTAAAAAGCTGGGCAGGGGTATAAGTTGTACGCCTAAAATACTGACGCTAAAACAAGATATCGAGATTTGTTCAACCCTGTAAAATATTGTTCATTGTTGTTTGTCTGGATAAGCCTGTCTTGTCTGGCTCAGGGCCCACTGCCTCCGGGAGAATATACAAGCAAAAACAAAAAGGCCATTCGTTACCTGGAAGAAGGCAGAAGGGCATTTGAATACAAAAATGACGATCTGGCTGAAAAAAATTTTATCAAAGCTCTTGAAACCGATCCTGGGTTTATTGAAGCAGCTATTGGGTTGGCCAATTTGTATCAGGTGAACAATCGCCATGAAGAAGCAATCGTGTATTTCAAAAAGGCCATTGACATCAATCCTAAGTTTTTTCCGAATAATTTTTATTTGTTGAGTTTATCTGAATTGGCCATTGGTCAATACAGCGAGGCGGCAGTTCACCTTGAGACGTATCTCAAATTTGAACGCATCAATCCGTCAATTCGTGAACAGGCTGAAAAAAAACTGATCAACGCACGATTTGGAGCCGAAGCCATTAAACACCCCAAACCATACATACTGGTAAATGTTGGAGAGGGAATTAACACATCCATGAACGAGTATTTTCCATCTGTAACCGTAGATGGTGATTGGTTTTTATTTACACGGGGGCTCACAGATCCTCAGATGCCGGGTTACGAGAACGAAGATTTTTTCATTAGCCGAAAAGTGAATGGCATTTGGCAAAACGCACAACCTATACGTGAAATTAACAGCATTGGCAACGAAGGTGCGCCAACCTTGTCAGCTGATGGAACCATCATGTTTTTTGCCTCCTGCGCTAATGAATTTGGTGACTATGGAACGCCAGATAGGAAAGGATATGGAAGTTGCGATATTTTTTATGCGCAAAAAATTAATGGCAGGTGGACCAAACCAAGAAATGCAGGGCCAGCCATTAACACCAACCATTGGGAAACACAACCCAGCTTTAGTAGCGATGGAAAATCACTTTATTTTATTCGTGGCATCATTAACCGTGGTGGAATCAAAGACCAGGATATTTATGTGAGCACCTTGGATGAAAGTGGAAGGTTCACTCCGGCTGTGAAATTGTCGGAAAAAGTCAACACAAGCGGAAAGGAAGAGTCTGTGTTTATTCATCCCGATAATCAAACCTTGTATTTTAGCAGCGATGGCCATCCGGGGATGGGTGGATTGGATATTTTTATGAGCAAAAAACAAACAAACGGTGAGTGGGGAGAGGCCATTAATTTAGGATATCCTTTAAACACCTTGGCCGAAGACAACAGTTTTTTGGTTTACCCCAATGGCAAATACGCTTTTAAGGCCAGCAACCAAAAAGGCGGCTTTGGTGGTCTTGATATTTATCAATTTGAGTTGCCGAAAGAATTACAACCCGAGCCCATGACATACGTTAGGGGTAAAGTGTACAATGCTAAAACAAAGGAAGCCCTTGAAGCCGGTTTCGAATTATACGATCTTGAAACGCAGGCTCAGCTTACACAAGCTTATTCTCAATCCAACGGAGAGTTTTTGCTAACCTTAACAGCTAACAAAAATTACCTGGTTAATGTGAACAAAGACGGGTACCTGTTTTACAGCGACAATTTTAGTTTGAAAGGTGCAAGCGCCAGTATTGATAAACCTTACCAACTTGATATTCCGCTTGAACCTTTGGATGTTGGAAGTACCGTGGAACTTAAAAACATTTTTTTTGAAGTCAACAAATGGGATTTACAACCTGAAAGCCGGGCCGAATTATATAAACTCATAGCGTTTCTGAATCAAAACAAATCCATCAAAATAGAGTTGAGTGGACACACAGATAATACGGGAGATAAAAAACTCAACGAAACCCTTTCTACCAACAGGGCCAAAGCCGTTTATGAATTTCTCATCAGGGAAGGGAAAATTGCGCCTGAACGGTTAACGTATAAAGGTTATGGTGATAGTAAACCTAAGGTGCCTAACGATACGCCGGAAAACAAGGCAAAAAACAGAAGAACAGAATTTATGATTACGGCGCGCTGAGTGTTATGCCTTAAAGCGTTTTGCCCAACGAGAATACACAAATAATCTGAAGATCAACTTATTTTGGTAAAGCGAGTTCCCGGTTGTTTTTTGAAGTTGCACCGGGTCAATCATTTCTAAATTAGAGTCAAGGATTTCTTTAACCATTTGTGGTCGTAATCGTTTCAACCAATCGTGAACCGGGGTTTCAAATCCTTTTTTATCGCGTCTGAGGTAAATTTCCTCAGGCAAAATAGTCCGCAAGGCTTCTCTCAACAGGTATTTTGAGGTCCCTTTTTGGATTTTGCGGTTGCCATCAAACGAAAACATTAGGTTAATAAGGTGTATATCATCACTGAACGGAACCCTGCTTTCTACTGAATGCCACATGCCACAGCGATCTTCGCATTTTAAAAAAGATTTTAATCGGGTTTCGTAGATGTCGTTCAGCAATTGTTTATTCAAGTCATTGAAATAACGATTGGGTTTAGCCACAGCATACGCGTTGAGGAATTCCTTTTTGAGTAGTTGATTCAATTGCGTGTATTGAAAATTGTAAGATTGTTTCAGGCGTTCCTTTATAAAAAACAGAAGAGGATTGTGTATGCTGTCAGAAGCGGCGTTAATGTTACGAATGGCGCTGGAAATATGGCCTTTGGAAAAATAGTGGTTCCAGGTGGCCAGATAGTGATGGTGATACCCGGCAAATAATTCATCAGCTCCCTGACCATCCAGCACAACTTTTATATTATTTTGTTTGGCTAGTTCCATCACCTTGTACTGCGCGTAGGTGCTGGTGTCCCAAATGGGCACGTCTTGGGAGTAGATCAATTCATCTAACTCCTGAACGAGCCCTGCAAAAGTAGGTTCCACCTTGTGGTGCAGGGCTCCTGCTTTTTTGGCTACGATATCCGCAAAATGTTCTTCATTCAGGGAGGAGTTGGAGAACACCGATGTGAAACAATGAAATGGTTGAGAGCGAAGTTCTGAAATGCTCATGGCAATTGCGCTGCTGTCAAGTCCTCCGCTCAGGCAGGTGCCTACTTCCACATCGCTGCGTAAACGCAAACGCACAGCCTGTTTAAATGTGGTAGCAATTTTACCAATTAATGCCTCATCGCTTAAGGCAGAATTTTCTGTACTCAAATGATCTTTCAGATGGTAGTACGAGTGTATTTTGTGATCGTGCGAGTCAAGGTTGTAAACCAGGTTAGTGCCTGGCCAAAGTTCTTTTATATCGGCAAAAAAATTCTGAACTTCATTTTCCAGCTGAACATTAACCAGGTAATTGTGAAGTGCTTTATCACTCACATGTGCTGCAGCTATGCCGGCATTCACCAGCGCTTTTTGTTCACTTGCAAAAGCAAATAATCCGGTTTTATCAACGTAATAAAACGGTTTAACTCCCAGTCGGTCACGAGAAGCGAAACACCGCCGGTTTTCTGAATCATAAATACAAAAAGCCCACATGCCATTAAAGTGCTCAACACATTGGTCGCCCCAATAACGGTAGGCTTGAATAATTACTTCAGTGTCGCTTTCCGAAACAAAGGTATACCCTTGTTTGATTAACTCCTCGCGTAATTCAGGGTAATTGTAAAGTTCACCATTGTATGTGATCCATATTTTACCGGCTGTATCACACATGGGTTGGTGTCCGCTTTCACTCAGGTCAATGATTGATAAGCGACGGTGAACAAAGCCCAATAAACTGGAAGCGTCGTTCTCTGGCAGTTGGTGTTTAGGGAGGTAATTCAGGTTTCGGGTCGAATGTGTTGGAAAGTCATTGAAATAAGGCTCAACACGCTGTTTGTTTACCAAAATGTAGCCTTCTCCATCAGGTCCTCTGTGCTGTATGCTTTTTGAGAATACCTTCAGATGCGAAGCTATAGTCCCCCCATCAGGTGATTTTAAAATAAGACCGGCAATTCCACACATAAGGTTTAATTAATCCACATAAAAACGTGATGGTTGTTCATGAAACGTTCCGCGTCTTTTTCAAAAAGTATGGCAAAAAAATCAAACAAGGGGATGAGTCCGAAGCCCCCACCCAAAGTGGCAATGTATACCACCGGAACATGTGGAGAAGTACCCAGGTAAATACGATGCAAACCAACAATACCAAATGGAAACGGAAAAGCAAGTAATGCTGCAATCAGTTTTTTATTCTTTACCGGTTTCCATTTTAACAGTTGAGCCAGCAAAGCCGGTGGTAAGCCTTTGTTAGGTGAAACTACCTGCTCCAATTCTGCCATATCGCTATAAAGTGAAGAAGAAATCAAATGGCCATCACAACCTAGCGTCACCGGTTTAGCCTCCGCTTCATGGCAATTACAGAGCAAATAAAGCGCAAAAAGCAAGGGGGAAAGCCGAACAAACGTGAACATGAATTGCAACAGAATTAAAACCTGAAATTAAGTAAAAAACACAAGAAGAATTTTTATTTGTTGGGTCCTACAGCGGACAAGTGCAATGCCTATATTTACCGAAAAAATCCAAAGCAGTGACCTTAATTAAAAGCATTTCAGGAATACGTGGTACCATTGGTGGCCGCCAGGGAGAAGGGCTTACACCTCCCGACATTGTAAAATTTGTTTCCGCATACGGTCAAATTCTTCAAACACAATACAAAGGCAAGAAATTAATTGTGGTTATTGGCAGAGACGCCAGGATGAGCGGAACTATGGTGAATGCGCTTGTTGCAGCCAGTTTAACAGGAATGGGTATTGATGTTATTGATCTGGGATTGAGCACCACCCCAACTGTTGAAATGGCAGTGGTGCATTTTGAAGCCCATGGCGGTATTATTTTAACTGCGAGCCATAACCCCAAACAATGGAACGCGTTGAAATTGTTAGATGCCAGAGGAGAATTTATAAGTGAAGCATTGGGTAAAGAACTTCTCGACAAGGCAGAACTGGGGCAATTCAACTATGCGCAGGTTGACGAATTGGGTCACTTGCGTGCTGAAAGTGATTATCTTAAAACGCATATTGAAAAAATTCTTAAGCTACCCTACGTGGATGCCGAAGCTATCAAAAAAGCCGCTTTCTCGGTAGTGGTCGACGCTATCAATTCCTCGGGTGCCTTGGCTGTTCCAGCTTTATTGAAAGCGCTGGGTGTCGAACAAGTTGAAGTTATACATGGCGACATGCACGGAAATTTTGCGCACAACCCCGAACCTTTACCCGAACATTTGAAGGATTTAAGCAAGCGGGTGCTTGACTCAAAAGCCTCATTGGGTATTAGCGTGGATCCTGATGTTGACCGTTTGGCTTTTGTTTCAGAAAACGGCGAAATGTTTGGTGAGGAATACACTTTGGTGGCGGTGGCTGATCACGTTTTGAGTTTTCATCCTGGAGGACGTACGGTGAGTAATCTCTCCAGTACCAGGGCCTTGCGCGACGTTACAGAAAAACACGGCGGCAGCTATTCTGCATCCGCAGTAGGAGAAGTTAATGTTGTAAGACAGATGAAAACAACCGGAGCGGTGATAGGTGGAGAAGGAAATGGTGGAGTTATATTGCCTGAATTACATTACGGAAGGGACGCCTTGGTAGGTATCGCAATTTTTCTGACCCACTTGGCAAAAAGCGGGCTAAGCACGTCGAATTTGCGTCGCAGGTATCCCAATTATTTTATTTCAAAAAACAAAATTGACCTTACCCCGGGGATTAATGTGGATGAAATTCTGCAACAAATGGCGGCAAAGTATGCCGACAGACCTGTAAACAAAGAAGATGGGGTGAAAATTGAATTTGAACAAGAATGGGTGCACCTTCGGAAAAGTAATACCGAACCCATAATTCGCATTTACAGTGAAAGTTCGAACGAATCTCAAGCCAATCAATTGGCAGCAAAAATCCTGACAGAAATCAGGGAAATCGCCCAAAAGGCCTGATTTAACCGGCTCAATCATATCCAACACCCGCATCCCCGCAACTGTGTTTTGTGGTTTTGCTATAATTTCGTACATTTAAACGTACAATTGAATTTGAGAAGCTATGAGAAAGATATACCCAATTGCCCTTGCCCTTCTGTTTTTTATCCATATAGGTTCCCTTCTAAGGGCACAAACCCCACCTGCCTTATGGGGATTAACCCAAAATGGGGGAGATGGATTAGGCACCTTGTTTAGCATCACAACAGGAAGTACGGGCATATCCAGCCAGTATAATTTTCAGGGCTATCCCGGTAATGCACCACAATTTGTAAAAATGTGCCTTGCCGGCAATGGGAAATTGTACGGTACCACAAGATTTGGCGGTGCAAATAATTTAGGAACACTGTTTGAGTACAATCCGGCCAGTAATTCGTATTCTGTATTGGTTGATTTTGATGGTACTGCCAAAGGTTCAGACCCTCAATCGTCGGTAATTCAGGCCAGCAACGGTAAACTTTATGGACTAACCCGTTTGGGTGGAACCAACAACATTGGGGTTATTTTTGAGTACGATCTGGCAACCAGCACGTTTACAAAAAAGTACGATATGATATCTGCGAACGGACAATTTCCGCAGGGATCCTTAATTGAAGCTAGCAACGGCAGATTATACGGCGTGAATCGTTTTGGAGGAGCAAGTGGCGCGGGTACCTTGTTTGAATACAATCTATCCTTGAGTTCATATTCGGTGTTAATCAGTTTTTCAACCGCTATTGGCACTAACCCTCAGGCAACTCCTATACAGGCCAGCAATGGAAAAATTTACGGTACCACCCTCTCGGGCGGTTCAGCTGCAGGTGGGGTAATTTATGAGTACGACCTTTCAGGATCCACATATAGTGTGGTGTTCAACTATACCGCAGCATCAACCGGCAATCAACCTGTGGGTGGAATAGTTCAGGCTTCCAATGGCAAGATTTATGGTACAACTAATCAAGGGGGAGCTAATAATGTAGGTGTGTTGTTCGAATTCAATCCAACCGGTAACACGTATTCTGTGCTGTCCACGATGGTGTCTACATTAGGTGCTAATCCTCAGGCGGTACTCACTCAGGCTGCTAACGGAAAACTTTACGGTACTACTCGGGTTGGAGGTGCAAACAATCTCGGTACCTTGTTTGAGTTTGATCCTGGCACTAACAGTTATACCAAACTTGTGGATTTTTCAACGGCTAACGGTACCTTGCCGCTTGCGGCTGTTACTCAGGCCACAAACGGTTTATTGTACGGTCTTACTTCCGCCGGCGGAACCCAGAGTGTTGGTGTGTTATACGAATACAATATTTCTCTCAATAGTTATACCAAAAAAATTGAGTTCAACACCTCCAGCGGTGGCTTCCCTCAGGGTTCTCTGCTGCATGCAGCAAACGATAAATTGTACGGACTTAGTTCTGCCGGTGGCACATCCACCGCAGGTGTCATCTTTGAATACGACATGAGTCTGAACGCCTACACCAAAAAAATTGATCTCACTGCGGCAAATGGTTCACAACCCAGCGGGGGTTTGATTCAGGCGCCTAATGGCAAACTTTACGGAATGACTAGGTTAGGCGGTGCTTCCAGCTTGGGCACCATTTTTGAGTACGATTACAATTTAAACGCTTACACAAAAAAAATTGATCTTACCGCGGCGAATGGCAGCCAACCCTATGGTTCGCTCTGTTTGGCATCCAATGGCAAACTTTACGGACTCACTAATTTAGGCGGATTAAACAGTTCTGGGGTTTTATTTGAATACGATTACGTTGGCAATAGTTACATTAAAAGAGTTGACTTTAGCGCTGCTATTGGTTCCAATCCTTTTGGTTCATTAGTTGAAGCCAGCAATGGTAAATTGTACGGCATGACCCGAAATGGGGGAGCTAACGGACTAGGAGCCTTATTTGAATTTGTTACCGCATCGAATACCTATTCCAAAGTGGTGGATTTTACAGCGGCCGGAGGTTCTTTGCCAGAGGGCTCATTGATTCAAGCTTCCAATGGAAAATTATATGGCCTTACCAGTACAGGTGGAACTAACTCAGTTGGTACCATATTTGAATTCGACCCGAGTACAAACACTTATACAAAACTCTACGATTTCTCAGCCATCAACGGTCAAACCCCTCGTGGTACACTCAAGCAAGCTGCAACCGGAAAACTGTATGGCCTAACGCAAGCCGGCGGAGCAAATGGATTGGGCGTTCTTTTTGAATTTGACATTGCAGGTAACAGTTACACCAAAAAGCTTGATCTAACCGTTGCCTCTGGAAATTCTCCCTTATATACACAATTGGTTGAGGTTTGCCGTGTACCGGCAGCTCCTGGTGTGGTGAGTAGTTCCTTCAATTCCATGTGTCAGGGTAATCCCGGAACACAAACCTTTGGAGTGCCTGCTGTTTCTGGGGCAACGGCTTATGCCTGGAGTTTTCCCGCAGGTGTTTCTGTAATCAGCGGAGCCACCACGAATTTGGTGAACGTTGATTTTTCTGGTGTTGTCGGTGGCATCCACAGTGTTTCTGTTACCGCCTTAAATTTGTGCGGCAGTAGTCCGGCTTCAGTAAAAACTGTGACTATACTTGCGGCGCCTTCCATTTCGGTAAACAGCGGTGCCATTTGTACAGGTCAATCGTTTACCATGGTACCTTCAGGCGCTGTTAGTTATACTTACTCTGGTGGTTCGGCTGTGGTTTCACCAACAGCCAACGCTACCTATTCTGTAAGTGGTACAGGTTCTAACGGCTGTGTTTCACTGGTGTCGGCTGTTTCAAGTGTAACAGTAAATAGTTTACCGGTTATCAGTGTTAACAGCGGGGCCATCTGTTCCGGTCAGTCTTTCACCATTACTCCTTCAGGCGCCTCAACCTACACGTTTTCCGGAGGCAGTGCCGTTGTTTCACCTACCTTAACCAGCTCGTATTCCGTTACAGGCACCAGTGCAGAGGGATGTGTTTCAGCAGCTCCGGCCATTTCTTCCGTTACTGTGAATACCCTGCCTACAATTTCTGTTAACAGCGGTAGTATTTGTTCGGGCAATTCCTTCACCATTAACCCTTCGGGTGCTTTAACCTACACCATTTCAGGGGGGTCCAATGTGGTTGCACCGTTAACCAACACCAATTACTCGGTTACCGGTACCGATGCTAACGGATGTGTTTCTGCACTTCCTGCAATATCCAGTGTTACAGTACATGCCTTGCCAATTATATCCGTTAACAGTGGGGCAATTTGTAATGGTCAGTCGTTTACAATGACGCCTTCAGGTGCACAAACCTATACCTTTTCAAGTGGCAGCAATGTAGTAAGCCCTGTAGTTAACACATCTTATTCTGTAAGTGGAACAAGTTCGCTTGGTTGTGTTTCATCTGCGCCCGCTATTAGCAGCGTCACTGTGAATGCTTTGCCGGTAATTACGGTAAACAGTGGCGCGATTTGCAATGGTGCCTCATTTACCATAGTAGCGAATGGCGCAAGCACTTACACTTACTCCGGAGGCTCAAGTGTGGTTTCGCCAACTATTAGCACTAATTATTCGGTAACAGGTACCAGTTCTTTGGGTTGCGTTTCTGCTGCTCCGGCCGTTTCATCAGTTACGGTCAATAATCTGCCGGTAATTACAGTTAATAGTGGAAGCATTTGTGTGGGCAATTCGTTCACATTAATTCCGGGTGGCGCGCAGAGTTATACGTATTCCGGTGGTTCCCAAATTGTAAGTCCGGCCGCAACTACCGTTTATTCGGTTACTGGAACAGATGCCAACGGCTGTGTGTCTGCTTCGCCTGCTTTGTCTACAGTTACGGTAATTGCAAGGCCGGTTATTACAGTCAACAGTGGTGCTATTTGCCTGAATCAGGTGTTTACAATTACCCCCAGTGGTGCGCAAACCTATACTTACTCAAGTGGCAGCAACACCGTTTCACCTGCTGTGAATACGGCGTATCTCGTGAGCGGTACCAGTTCTTTGGGGTGTGTATCTTCTAGTCCGGCTATTTCCAACGTTACCGTCAATCCTTTGCCAATTATTACCGTTAATAGTGGTTCCACCTGCGCCGGTATTACATTTACCTTATTAGCTTCTGGAGCCAGCTCCTACACTTATTCCGGCGGTTCAAATCTTGTTACACCAACGGTTACCACAACGTATTCTGTCACAGGAACAAGTTCATTGGGTTGTGTTTCACCAACGCAAGCCGTTACTACTATTACTGTTGCACCATTGCCGTTTATTACAGTGAATAGTGGTACTATTTGCAATACCAGCAGTTTCACACTCGTACCAAATGGAGCCTCCACATACACCTTTTCAGGCGGTTCGTCGGTAGTAAGCCCCACAACAACTACTGCTTATTCTGTAACGGGTACCAGTTCGGTGGGATGTCTTTCATCCAATACGGCTGTTGCAACTGTTACAGTTTACCCACGGCCATTTATAACCGTAAACAGCGGAAGTATTTGTGCTACTAAAAACTTCACCATTGTTGCCAACGGTGCAGCCACCTATACCTACTCAGGCGGAAGCAATGTGGTAACACCTCTCACTTCCACTTTTTACACAGTGATTGGCAGTAGTTCTTTGGGCTGTTTATCCAGTAATACAGCTGTAGCCAACGTAACGGTAGCACCATCTCCGGCTATCTCGGTAAACAGCGGCAGCATCTGCAGTGGAAGTGTTTTCACGATGACGCCAACCGGTGCTGTGACATACACGTTTTTTAACGGGACCAATACCGTAAGTCCTGTGGTGAACACTTCTTATTCGGTAACAGGTACCAGCTCATTGGGATGTGTTTCGCCAACCCCAGCCATTTCTAATGTGACGGTGATTGCACTGCCAAATGTGTTAATTAGTGGAACCAACAGCCTATGTTTTGGAAACACCACAATATTAAATGCCACCGGAGCCCAAAGTTATTCATGGAATACCGGGGCAACAGGTTCTAGTGTTGCAGTAACACCAAGTGTTCAAACAACTTATAGCGTGGTTGGAACCGATGTAACCGGGTGCCAAAAAGTGACGGCGTTTGCAATCAATGTGCTTCCATTGCCTACAATTACGGTAGCCAATGGAGCGATTTGTCCCGGAAATTCATATGTGTTATTACCTTCAGGAGCGCTAACCTATACCTATTCGAGCGGTTCAGCTACCGTTTTCCCTGCTGCCACAACTTCCTATTCAGTAATTGGTACTGATGGCAACGGCTGCATTTCAGCTAATCCGGCAGTTGCCACTGTGAGTGTTGTGAATACCCTAACAGTTACAGTTTCAGGAAACACCACCATTTGTGAAGGGGAGGCCACCAATCTTATCGCCAATGGAGCATCCACTTATACCTGGAATACCGGTGTAGTAAGCAATACAATAGCTATATCACCTAGTGTTACCACAAGTTATACGGTAGTTGGTTCAAGTGGTTCCTGCAGCGATAGTAGTCAGGTTACGGTCAATGTGAACCCACTTCCTGTATTGCAGCTTAGTGCAACTTCATCGGTAATCTGTTTGAACGAAGGTGTGGAGATAAATGTAACCGGAGCGGTAAATTACACCTGGAGCACACAACAAACAGGTAGTGCAATTTATGTGAGTCCGAGTGTTACCACGGTGTATACGGTGCAGGGCACTGATGCGAACAATTGCTCAAGCACAGGCAGTTATTCCATCACTGTTTCAGATTGTGTCGTTATACCAGAATCACAAGCCAAGGCAGGGCAAACTCGGGTTTTTCCAAATCCGAATACAGGCCGCTTTTATGTTGACCTGCCTATGAACACCAAACTTGAAGTGAGCACACTTTTAGGAGAAATGATCTATTCCAATGAATTCAACGCTGGAATACATGAGCTGGATTTGCAAGCGTTTTCGAATGGAGTATACATTATCACCTTCCGGTACGGTAATACAAGTCAATCACAACGTTTGATCAAACAATGATTTCTCATACAACTTTGAACAGGAGGCCAAAGCAGCAAGTGTTTTGGCCTTTTGGTTGGTGTAGGGAGGAATTGTTAAATTTGCGCCAATATTCCTCTACTAAGAGAAGTTTTAATAATTTACAATGAAAGTATACCTCGACAATGCCGCAACCACACCGTTAGATAAAGAGGTGTTGAGCGCCATGTTACCTGTTTTTGAGATGGATTTTGGCAACCCTTCTTCCATTCATGCATTTGGTCGCAAAACCCGCTCGGCAATTGAAAATTCACGTAAAACCATTGCCAAATTGCTGAACGTTACACCCGCTGAAATCTTTTTTACATCAGGAGGTACTGAAGCCGACAACATGGCCATAGTTAGGAGTATTGATACCTATGGCATCAAGCACGTGATTTCGAGTGAGATCGAACATCATGCCGTTGAGCACACCCTCAAAGTGTTAGAGAGCCAGGGGAAGGTGAAAGTCAGTTGGGTGAAAAAAGATGATAAAGGCAATGTTGATCTCGCTCATCTGGAGGAACTATTAAAATCGAATGGGCAAAGTTTGGTTTCTCTGATGCATGCAAACAACGAGCTAGGTACCTTGTTACCGGTGCTTGAAGTAGGTACCCTCTGCGAAAAATACGGTGCTATTTTCCACAGCGATACGGTACAAACCATGGGGCATTACGCCATGGATCTTAAAGCCATGAAAGTGCATTTTGCCACCTGTGCAGCACATAAATTTCACGGACCAAAAGGGGTTGGTTTCCTTTATATCAGTAATGGAATTAAAATTGCTCCATTTATTTATGGTGGTTCACAAGAGAGAAATATGCGGGGCGGAACTGAAAATGTAGCTGGCATTGTTGGTATGGCAAAAGCGCTTGAGCTTTGTTATCAGGATATGGAAGCGCACCAAAACCATATTCAATCGCTTAAGACTTACATGAAAATCAGTCTCGAACAAAACATACCCGGCATGCGCTTCAATGGTGAAACGGCCCCTGATAGATCGCTTTACACAGTGTTGAATTGCAGTTTCCCTCACCATCCCGATGCAGAAATGCTGCTTTTTAATTTAGATATTTCAGGAATTGCCGCCAGTGGTGGAAGTGCCTGTAGCAGCGGTAGTGATCAAGGCAGTCATGTATTAAAAGGAATTGGGGCCGATATGACCAGGCCATCAGTAAGATTCAGTTTTTCAAAGTACAACACAAAAGAGGAAATTGACTTTACAGTCAATAAACTAACCGAATTATTTAAAGTAAAAGTAAACGCCTGAGCGAGGCAATCAAGCAGCAAAATTATGACAGATATCAAAACGGTACTCGATTCAAGTAAGGTTTTAATGGAAAAGGCCATCCAGCATCTGGAAGTGGAATTGCAGAAAGTCAGAGCCGGAAAAGCCAATCCAGTTATGTTGGAAAATGTATTGGTAGATTATTATGGCAGTAAAGTGCCCATCAGCAATACAGCAAGTGTAAACAGCCAGGACGCCAGAACCTTAATTGTACAACCATGGGAAAAATCCATGTTAACCCCAATCGAAAAAGCCATTCAAATGGCTAACCTGGGTCTGAATCCCCAAAACGATGGGGTGCTTATTCGTATAGTTGTTCCACCTTTGACCGAAGAAAGAAGGAAGGAATTAACCCGCACGGCTAAGGCACTCGGAGAAGATGCGAAAGTGGGAATTCGTAATGTGCGAAAAGAATCTATGGAACAGGTTAAAAAACTCTTAAAGGAGGGATTGCCTGAAGATGTGGTAAAGGACGGTGAAAGCAAAATTCAAAACCTTACCGATACATACGTTGCCAAAGTGGATAAACACATAGAGCAGAAAGAGAAAGAAATCATGACCGTATAAAAAACAAAAACCCGTCCCGAAAGCTTTCGGGACGGGTTTTTTTTAATTCAATTTGCTATATGCTTAAAGTATCGTAACGTTTGTTTAGGATTTTAAGGCAAGGAGCAAATCAGAATGGAATTAAGCCAATTTTACGTTCACCGCATTAAGGCCTTTTTTTCCTTCCTGGATTTCAAAAACAACCTGGTCGTTTTCACGGATTTCATCTTTAAGTCCTGAAACGTGAACGAATACTTCGTTTCCGCTTCCTTCAACTTTGATAAAACCAAAACCTTTGGTTTGATTGAAAAATTTTACAGTTCCTTTTTCCATTTTGTTATTTATTAATTTTTTCCCTTTTATTACTCAGTTTATCCGATAAAGAAAAAAGGGATGTCTTCACCGGACTATTCTTTAATGAGCAGAGATTAATCCCTAAATTAGCAACCTACAGCTTTAGTTCTGGTGTTCTTCAATAAGATGGAAATCTAACGAATAACAGGAGAAAGGGAAGGAGGTTGTTGAAGTTGGGGTATTAGATATACTATTCGTTAAAGACAATACAAATATAAGTAAATTTTTAATATGGAAAATGCCGCCAGAACCCAATTTCAGACACAAATGTTTGGAAAAACAGCTAAAAAATGGATGAACCAGTCAAATGGATTCCGGAAATCAGCACTGGTACTTTTACTATTTGTGATAGTTATTTCTGGTTCATCCTGTAAAAAGGGAGAAGATGACCCCTTTATTTCACTTAATTCACGTAAAGCGAGATTGCAAGGTGACTGGCGTTTCGTTAGTGGCGACCTGGTGATTGGAACGACTGACATTAACAGCTGGACCCGTTATAACGAAGTGTACGTTTTTACGGGATCGGGATATGAAATGACTTCAACCGGTACGGTAAATGCGGTTGTTTCTAAAGGAACGTTTATACTTAGTTTGAGAATTAATAAGGAAGGGCATTTTTCAGTTGAAGAAATATTTGATGGCAAGGTATTCGAAGCAGAGGGGAATTGGGATTTTAATTCAGGAGTAAGCGATAAAAAAAGTAAATCCGAAGTCAGTTTTGAGATCACAAATGTTTCCAAAGGGGTGAGCGGTGGATACCATTTACTCAATCAAAGCAGCACAAATTTCTCTTATAAAATAAAAGAACTAAGAAGTGACAGGCTGGTTTTAGAAATTGACAAATTGATTTATCAAGATATGAAAGGACCGAAACAAACCTTTTATGGGGAGTTTGTTTTTGTTCAATAAAAAATCAGCAAAGATCAAGCGCGAAACAATCCATACTTGAGTATGCAGTATATGGCTCTGAAACCATCTTTCCATCCAATTTTTTTACCTTCTTCGTAAGTGCGGCCATAGTAAGATATTCCTACTTCGTAAATCTTAATACCCGGAATTCTGGCAATCTTAGCCGTGACTTCAGGTTCAAAACCAAATCGGGTTTCGCGCAGTTGAATGCCTTTAATCACCTCTGAGCGGAATAATTTGTAACACGTTTCCATATCAGTTAGGTTCAAATTGGTAAACATGTTACTGAGGAAAGTGAGTACCTTATTGCCGATAGAATGCCAAAAAAAGAGGATACGATGCGGTTGACTGCCCATGAATCGGCTGCCATATACCACATCCGCCTTGTCAACAAGCACCGGCTTCAACAATAAGTTGTATTCATCAGGGTCGTATTCAAGGTCGGCGTCCTGAATAATGATGTAATCACCACTCGCTTCCTTAATTCCTGTATGTAAAGCAGCCCCTTTTCCCTTGTTGATTTCGTGCTCGATTAATCGCATCCTGAGCTCGGTATTGGCAGCCATATAGTCCTTTAGCACCTTTGCTGTATTGTCTTTCGAGCAATCGTTCACAACAATGATCTCCTTTTCGAAACCCGGGAGCAATTGGGTGTTTTTTATTTTATTGAGAATAAGATGTATAGTCTTTTCTTCATTGTATGCGGGAATAAGAATTGATAATACCATAATTAAGCGTTGATAATCGTGAGTGCCTGAAGAAAGTTTAAATTTATAAATTATTTTAGTTGATCTTAGTCCTGTTTTGAAATCAGGTCAGATGAAAAATTCTGTACAAAAGTGAAAAAAGTAGTAATCTTAACGTATTATTGGCCGCCGGCAGGTGGTGCCGGGGTTCAGCGATGGCTGAAGTTTGTCAAATACCTTCGCCAATACAATTGGGAACCTGTGGTGTATACTGCCGACAATGCTGAGATGCCCGTTGTGGATACGAGTCTCCTAAGGGATGTGCCTGAAAATACTGTGGTACTGAAACAGCCGATCTGGGAACCTTATCGTTTATACAAATGGTTCAGCGGCAGGAAAAAGGAAGACAAAATAAACGCCTCCTTTCTGAATGAAAACAAATCGCCGGGCATCATGGAAAAGATCAGTGTTTGGATCAGAGGCAATTTATTTATTCCTGATGCCAGAGTGTTTTGGATCAAACCAAGTGTGCGGTTTCTTGAACGCTATATCGCCGAAAATTCAATTGAGTACCTGATTAGCACGGGTCCACCACACAGTTTGCACCTGATCGCTCTGAAGCTAAAACAAACTAGGCCACAACTCAAATGGGTAGCCGATTTCAGGGATCCCTGGACCAATATCGACTTTTATTCCAAGTTGATGTTGACACCATTCGCTGATAAGAAACACAAACGCTTGGAAGCTCAGGTGCTTTTACAGGCCGATCTGGTACTGAGCATCGGCCAACACATGAGCGCAGAATTCCAAACTATTTATCGTGCTCATGGTGGCAAAACGCCTGAAAAATTTAAAGTCATAACCAATGGCTATGATGAGGAAGATGTGGTACAACTTGCATTAAAAAAGGACGTGGGATTTTCTTTGGCGCATATCGGAACCTTGGTGAAAGACCGAAATCCTGAAGTGCTTTGGAAAGTACTGAGCAGGCTGGTAAAGCACCATGCCGAATTTGCCTCGGCGCTGCAAATCAAACTTGTTGGTAAGGTTGATCTATTTGTGAAAGAGCGCCTTTCAGCACACCAGTTAAGTGCTTTTGTAAAGTATATCGATTACCTTCCACATAACGAAGTTATTAAGGAACAACAACAGTCAAGTGTGTTGTTGCTTTTAGTGAACAATACACCAAACGCCAAAGGGATACTTACCGGGAAGTTTTTTGAATACATGGCCTCGGGCAGACCTGTGTTAGCAATTGGTCCAGTTAACGGGGAATTGGCGGCCATACTTCGCGATACCGAATGTGGAGTCATATCCGGATTTGACGATGATAAAAAACTGGAAGAGCATCTGATGCAGTTATACAATAACAGAGAAATACAACCAAATACAGAGAAAGTAAAAAGTTACAGCCGTAAGGCCTTAACAGGGCAGCTTAGCACACTGCTTAATACACTTTGATTGGAAATTACCGAATAAGCTCCAACAACTTTTCTTGGAAAAAGGTGGAAAGTTTGTTAGTGTAAAAACGGTCTTTGTATTGCCCTACCCATTGTAAGCCTTGAATGCTGTTGGTAAGAAATACTTCGTCGCCATTGAGCAAGGTATACATGGTGAGTGGGCTTTCAAAGGTCAGTATCCTGTTTTCGGTGGCCAGGTGCATTATTTGTTTTCGCATTATCCCGGCAACACAACCCTCACTTAATGGAGAGGTAAATAAGGTGCCATTTTTTACAACAAACACATTTGAGCTAATGGCCTCACAAATGGTGCCATTCTCATTGATGAGGAGGCACTCATCGAGTTTCATGCTTTGTTTGGCAACACCGGCCATAACGTATAGCAATGCATTAGCACTTTTTATATTGGAGAGTTTATTAATGGATTTTTTTATATCGGCGTAAATATCCACCCAGATGCCTTTTTGATTAAGTTCATATGGTGAAGCCATGGGGCTGCTTTCAATCAGAAAGGAAATATCGTTGCTTTCGGGAGCATAATACCCTCCGCCATTTCTGAACACTGTAAGCCGTATTCTGGCATTGGGCAGATCTTCATTCTTTTTAAGCAATCCGGCCATCAGTTCGCCAAGGTTTTCGCTGGTGAACTCAGCAGACAAATTCATGCGCAGTACTGTCATGCCCAACTTCAGGCGAGTGAGATGATCCTTAAGAAACATGATTTTGTTATTGCACACTCTGATGCTTTCAAAGAGAGCATCTCCGTAACGGAAAGCGCGGTTGGTAAACGGAACACTGGGTTCGTAGATACTGATGAGGTGACCGTTTAATATGCAATACTGATCTTTGCTCATTGCATACTCGCAATTTAGAGGGTATTAAGCCTTTAAATTATTCATTATCAGATTATTTAATAACACCAAGCGGTTAATGGCGAAGTCGCAATCTGCCAAAACCGCTCAAAAATATGTGACAAATTCGCATTTATCATTAAATTGCACGTAATTTGAGTGAACCTAAACACTACTCACCAATTAATTCAATTACTATGTTTGATAATAACGAATTCAGAAAATACGCTACTAAACACGCGGGCATCAGCAGTTTAACTTACGATCGCTACAGTTCAAGCATCCATTCTTCGCTAACGCCATACATTATTGAAGAACGTTCACTGAATGTGGCCCAAATGGACGTTTTTTCACGTTTGATGATGGATCGCATCATTTTTTTGGGTACAGGAATTAACGATCAGGTGGCGAATATTGTTCAGGCGCAATTGCTCTTTCTTGAGAGTGTTGATGCAAAAAAGGACATACAAATTTATTTGAATTCACCTGGAGGAAGCGTGTATGCGGGTCTCGGTATTTACGACACCATGCAAATTATTAAACCCGATGTGGCCACAATTTGCACAGGTATGGCAGCAAGCATGGGAGCGGTTTTACAATGCGCCGGAACTAAAGGCAAACGTACTGCCTTGAAACATGCGCGCATCATGATTCATCAACCACTTGGCGGGGCTGAAGGCCAAGCCAGCGACATTGAAATCACTGCCAGAGAGATTCAAAAGCTGAAAAAAGAACTGTATGACATTATCTCTAAACACAGTGGTCAACCTTATGAAAAAGTGTGGGCCGATAGCGACAGGGATTATTGGATGATAGCGCAGGAAGCTAAAGAATATGGTATGATTGATGAAGTATTGGAGAAAAAATAAACCATATTGTGGCAATTTAGCATTTGTTGGCTGATGCCTTCTTTTACCCATACAGTACGGCACGTCATTTGAAAACACAAAACCAAAGAATAACTAAACCAAAACCAATGAAACAGCTATTTGTAATATTAGGTCTTGTTTGCTCAACCGCCCTGATCGCCCAACCTAAAAAGGCACCGGTGATGGCACCAACCACTTCTCCCGGATATTATGTCACCGCAAAAGGCGACACCGTAAAAGGGGAGGTTAGAAATAACCCCGAAGACCCTACCGAATTTTACAGCACGTTTTCATTCAAGCCGGCTAAAGGTGGAAAGTTGATGCCTGTGAGTATTAAAAAAGCAAAAGCCTATGGATTTGATAACAAACACTTTGTTCAAGTGCTTGAAAATGGCGTTGAGATTTATGTAGAAGTATTGGCCAGAGGGCGACTGAATTTTTACGAATACCTGTATAATGGAAAAATTGATGGTCTCCCGGCCATTGAAGCAGCCTACTATGTTCAGGATAACATGGCCGAAGGTGAAGATTTAGGACTTCGTGAATTGAAAAAGATCAACAACAAGTTTTACAAAAAAGAGCTCAAGCCCTATATGAAAGATCAACCAGTTATTTGGGCCGATCTGGATAAATTTACTTTCAATAAAGAAACGGTGACTAACGCCATTAAAGAGTTCAATAAATTTTACGAAATCTCAGGTACAAAATAAAGTAAAGCTCACCCATTTACCCGCATAACCAGGTTGTGCGGGTTTTTTTTTAACTGCGTTTTCCCGTTTTCACTTCTTTCCAGCCAACAATATCTCTAATCACCACCGAGGCGCAGGTTAACCCAAAAGCGGCAGGCAGGTATGAAATTGTGCCGTAAGCCGACTTTTTGTATTTACTGCCGTCGGTATGCATGATGGAATATTTAGCCGGTAATTCATTGCTGAATACCGATTTAATTCCTTTGTATATGTTCATGTACCTTAGACGTTTTCTCACATACTGAGCCATTGGGCACGTGTGGGTTTGTGCTATGTCAACCACCTGAATTTTTGTTGGATCCATTTTTCCTCCGGCACCCATGCTTGATATAATGCGCTGGTTGTTGTAATAGGCGGTTTGTAACAAATACAATTTAGGTGAAATGCTGTCGATGGCGTCTATCACGTATGTGAATTTTTGTTTCATGAACGTTTTCATGTCATCGGGATTTTTAAATTGATTAATCACTTCAAGTTCAGCTTGCGGACTAATCAGTTTTAACCGTTCACCCATTAATTCGGCTTTGTTCATGCCATGGGTGCTGGTTAATGCTTGCAATTGTCTGTTGCGGTTGGTTGGATCAACACTGTCTCCATCAATTATGGTTATTTTTCCAACACCACTGCGGCCAATGGCTTCCGCCGCATAAGAACCCACCCCGCCCAACCCAACAATTAACACATGTGCAGTGTTCAGTTTTTCCAAACCTTTGTCGCCAATCAGCAACTTTGTGCGTTCCATCCAAGAGGTGTCTGTTATCATAATGTCATTTGAAACAAAGATTCAAAATTCGTTTTGATTTGTTCTTTTAGTATTTCCTCTTCGATACCAAGTAGTTCAGATGCCTTTTTGTAAACGTATTTGATTGACAGGTCACTGTCATCAGTTTCCAGAAACAATTGCTTTCTGCCGGTTTTTCGAATCACTTTGGATGCATTGGAGTCGTATGATAGCAGCGCTTTGCCAAATGAGAATGCGCAACCATGATCAGAAAGTGTTTTGGCAATATTTTCGTTGTTGTTAAAACCGTGTATGATTACCGGGACTTTATTGTCGTTAAGGTTCAAACAATTGATCAGTTCATTGAAGGCTTTGACACAATGTATAATAAGGGGTTTACCAATACTATTGGCAATCCTGATCTGTTCTTCAAATACTTCGGTTTGCAGGTTAAAGTCAACATTACACACTTTATCCAGTCCGCATTCACCTATGGCCAGGCATTTTTTCTCACCTGAAACCCTGCGCAGATTATCCAGTTGCCAGAGCACAGTGTCTTTTTCCAGAAACCAGGGATGTAACCCATAAGAGTAGAAATTACTTTTTTCTTTAGATTCCGGGTCATGGTTCACCAACTCAATTTTAGCATCATAAATTTGGCGGTGCGTATGTATGTTGATAAACAAAACTAAACTTAAAACCGGGTAAAGTCCGGCGGGAAATCAAACTTACTAACTTTAAACACCCGATTGATTTATGGAAACGATTAATTATAACAGTGTATCGTCAATAACCCTGGCAAAACTCGAAGCAATCGTTGGTAAATCCAACCTAAGTGCGGAGAAGAATGTGCTTGAAAAATATGGGCAAGACGAAACGGAAGATTTGCTGTTTAAGCCCGAAGTGGTTGTAAAGCCTGAAAAAGTTGAACAAGTAGCGGCCATTGCTCAACTGTGTTCCGAACATGGTATTCCTTTAACTACGCGCGGCGCAGGAACAGGTTTGAGTGGAGGTGCGCTTCCCTTAAAAGGCGGAGTTTTGTTAAGCATGGAAAAATTCAACCGCATTTTAGCTATCGACACAAGGAACCTTCAGGCCACAGTTGAACCGGGTGTAATCAATTATGTGTTTCAGGAAGAAGTTAAAAAGCAGGGATTATTTTACCCGCCCGACCCGGCCAGCTGGGGAAGTTGCAGTTTGGGTGGCAATATTGCGCACAGTAGTGGAGGACCAAAAGCCGTTAAATATGGCACAACCCGCGATTATGTACTTAATCTGCAGGTGGTTTTACCGGATGGGGAAATCATTTGGACAGGTGCCAATACACTTAAATATTCGACCGGTTATAATCTTACACACCTCATGATTGGAAGTGAGGGTACACTGGGGATTGTAACCAAAATTGTGTTTCGGTTAATTCCACTGCCAAAACACGATCTTTTGATGCTCATTCCTTTTAAAAGTGCTGAGCAGGCCTGCATGGCTGTAGGAGATGTATTCAGAGAAGGCATCATTCCCAGCGCGATGGAATTTATGGAACGCGATGCGATAGAATGGAGCATGAAATATGCGGGAGAAGTGCCTTTTGAGATCCATGCCGATTGGCAAGCCTTGTTACTTGTTGAGGTGGATGGAAACAACCTGGATGTGTTAATGCAGGAGTGTGAAAAGATAGGAGAAGTAATGCAAAAGATGGGTTGCGATGAAATTTTGTTCGCAGAAAGTGCCGATCAAAAAAATGCACTTTGGAAGATCAGAAGAAAAGTTGGAGAGGCCGTTAAAAGCAACAGCATATATAAAGAAGAAGATACCGTTGTGCCAAGAGCAGAATTACCCCAGCTATTGAGTGGGGTAAAGGCCATCGGAAAACGTTATGGCTTTACCTCGGTATGCTACGGACATGCAGGGGATGGTAACCTGCATGTTAACATCATTAAGGGGAAATTGAGCGATGAGGCCTGGGAGAAAGAACTCCCCAAAGGCATAACGGAGATATTTTTATTATGTAAAAAACTTGGCGGAACCATCAGTGGTGAACATGGCATTGGTTTGGTGCAAAAACCCTATATGCCGCTGATGTTTAGTAAGCACCATCTTGAATTGATGAAAAATTTAAAACGCGTATTTGATCCTAAGGGCATCCTCAATCCGGGAAAAATTGTGGATTGAACTGATTTAACTCATGTGAAACCATATTGTATTATTCGTAAATTCACTCTAAGAATTTAAAACCAAGATTCATGAAATCACATTTACTTGTTATTTTGTTTCTAATTGGGTTTGATGTTGTTCATGCCCAATCTCCTGCACAAGTCAAAAAACGCTGTGGAACCGAAGCCCCAACCCAGGCCTGGGATACCTGGTTTAACCAAAAAGTAGAGGAATTCAAAGCTGCGAATCCCGACCATAAATCCAGTTCGGCAAACTATGTAGTTCCGGTGATCTTTCACGTAATTCATGGTGGACAAAATGAAGGCACTTACCCCAATGTATCAATGGCACAGGTCCATTCACAAATACCTATTCTCAATAACGACTTTGCAGGAACCGGATTAAACGTTGGTAATTTTGCGAACACAAATTTTTCTCAGGCGCTGATTTCGAATTGTAACATTACTTTTTGTTTGGCCCAAAAGGACCCTTCAGGTAATCCCTTAACCCAAAGTGGTATTCATCGCATAAATTACAACAGCAACGGATGGTCTGACCCGGCAAGTTTTACTAGTTCGAGTGCCTTTAACAACTTTATGAATAACACGGTAAAACCGGCTACCATTTGGGATCCTACCCGTTATCTCAATGTTTGGATAAGCGATGTGAACGGAGCAGTAGGTTTATTAGGTTACGCAACGTTTCCGGGCGGTACCGGGCTTTCGGGACTTAGTTCCGGTATCGGTACTTCCACCACCGACGGTGTTTGGTGTTGGTCACAGGCCATTGGAAACACCGGCTCACTCTTTGCTCCATACGATAAAGGAAGAACTCTTACACATGAAGTTGGTCACTGGCTTGGGCTCCGGCACATTTGGGGCGACGGCAATTGCGCAACCGATTATTGTAATGATACCCCAACGCAACAACAGGCAAACACCGGCTGTCCTGCCTATCCTAATGTTACCTGTTCTAATGGGCCTAACGGTGACATGTTCATGAATTTTATGGACTATTGTGATGACCTTTGTTTGTACATGTTCACACCCGATCAGCGCACGCGTATTCAAACAGCCATGGCTAATGGGCAATTCAGAACACAATTGACAGCCAGTTCTGCAACCCTTTGCGGTGGAGGGCCAACGCCAGTTGCATGTTCAGACACCATCAGCAATTTTGGTATCACAGATTCACTAAACGCGTATCGCAGAGCAACGGCCTCCGTAGCTGAAACGTTTTGTCCTCAGGGTCCAGGTTTAGGCGGGTACATTGCCGGTACCAATTGCTGGGGCGATTTGGAAAAGGCTGAATTTATCAGTTCTTCAAAATACAGTAACGCAAGCAACCCTGTAGTAACCGGCGTGATTGTTTTGTTTTTTCAATACGGTAATTTAGGAACGGATGGAAGTTCAAACGTGAGCATGAAACTCTACAGCGGCACGAATGCGAACACACAACCAGGCGCCTTATTAGGTTCTACCAATGCCAATCTTGCTACTATTGCAGCTACTACCAACACAACAGCTGTACCATATTGCGGCAACCCTAACCTGGCGTTCTCTTTGCCTTTGATTATGCCGTTTAAATTTAATTTTTCCAGTCCTGTGGCAGTTCCGGCGAGCGGAGGGTTTTTTGCCTCTGTTACCCTTCCTAACACCCCGGGCGACACGGTGTGTATTCTTGATAAACTTACCGGAACCAGTAATACGGCTTGGGAAAAATGGTCCGACAACAGTTGGAATAGCATGAAGGTGGCCTGGGGAGGTACCAGAAATTTTAATCTTGCTATTTTGCCAATTGTTGAATGTGGGGTGCTAGGCGTAAAAGAACAGGATACAAGATTGGAACAAGTACAACTTTTTCCGAATCCTGGAGAAGGGAAAGTAAATGTGCTTTCAGGTGCAACCGGAAATGAAACACTGACAATAGACGTTTACGACCTCTACGGTAAAACGATCAGAACTGAACTAAAACGAGATGCATCCGGTTGGATGTATGAAATAGACCTGAGTAATGAGAATTCAGGGATTTATTTGATATCAGTTGAAAGTGCTTCGGGTAAAAAAGTACTGAAATACGTCCTTCAGAGATAATTAATTTTCTGAAGTTCTTTCCTGGCTGAATTTTCTCCATTTTTCAATGGCTGCTTGCATGTCATCTGGCAGCGCGCTGTCGAACAACATTTTTTTACCACTGATGGGATGGGTAATGCCAAGGCTTTTAGCGTGTAAAGCCTGTCGGGGTAATAGCGTAAAACAATTTTGAACAAACTGTCGGTACTTGGCCGATTGTAAGCCTTTTAGAATAGTGTCGCCGCCGTACTCCTGGTCATTGAATAAAGGATGTCCTATACTTTTAAAATGCACCCTTATCTGATGAGTTCGACCGGTTTCAAGTTTGCATTCAACCAGAGTCACAAATCCAAAACGCTCCAGTACCTTGTAATGTGTAACGGCGTGTTTTCCTATCTCCCCACCTTCTGGAAAACTGGCCATGATCTTCCTGTTTTTCAAATCACGACCTACATTCGCGCGTATTGTTCCTCTGTCTTCTGTCAGGTCGCCCCAACACAAGGCTATGTACTTGCGATCCATGGTTCGGTCAAACAATTCTTTAGCCAAACGTGTCATAGAAAGTTCGGTTTTGGCAATAATTAAAATACCTGAAGTATTTTTATCTATCCGGTGAACGAGCCCGGGGCGTTCAAGGTACAAGTCGTTATTTAGTTTACTGCGGCTAGTGGGCAGGTTTTTAAAATGGTAGGCTAAAGCATTCACCAGGGTGCCGGTGTAATTGCCATAGGCAGGGTGAACAACCATCCCTGCTTTTTTATTTACAATTACGAGGTAATCGTCTTCATAAACAATGTCGATAGGAATGTTTTCAGGCACCACCTCAATACTTCTGGGTGGGGTGGTGAGCATAATCGAAATTTCATCAAAAGGTTTGGCGCGGTAGTTGGATTTAACCGGTTTACCATTTACCAGAACAAATCCGGCTTCACAGGCATTTTGAATTTTGGTTCGGGTAGAATTGGCAACTCGCATCATGAGGTATTTGTCGATGCGAATCATTTCCTGGCCTTTTTCCACTTTTAATTTGTGGTGTTCAAATAAGGCTTGTTCTTCATCACCATTGAGTTCTTCGGTCTCTTCATCAAATTCCGCCATACCTTAATGCTGAACGATGATCTTTCGTTGAACCGGAGCTTGATTCCCTTCGTGAATACTGATGAGGTAGATGCCGGGAACAAGATCAATGGTATTGAACAAAACAGAAGGTGTGGTTCCAGAAAACACTTCGAGTTCCTGGCCTAAAGAATTAAAGAGCCTTACAGTTCTTGGTTGGCTAGTTTCAAAGGTCAATTGAACACTTTCGTTTACAGGATTCGGAAATACGGTCACTTGGGTGTTTATTTTATTTGAAGTCTCTTCTAATGAAGCCGGAGAGGGAATATAGGCGCCTAACACTGGGCGAATCATCAAGGCACCTTTGATTTGGGAAGGGGTCCAACCACTGCCAAGATTATAATAAAGGTTTTGGTGGTAATCTTGATTTCTGTCTAAACCAATAACGATGCCTGCCGCAACGCTTTGTTGTATGCCGATAAAATAGGTTTGGTTTCCGTTCAGTTTTACAATACTGGTTAAAGAATACTGAGGTACGGCTTTAAATATACTATCCGAATACCTTGGATACATTAGAGAGTCGCGATAAAGCAATTGGCCCGGATAACCGGCATTGTTCGACCAAACACAAATTCGAAATTTTGAAAGTTGTTCAACGGATGTAAGAGCACTGGCAGGGTCGAAATATATGCGTACCGCACGAAGATCATCATCCTTATTAATGGTGAATCTCAATGCTATTGATGCGTTGGCGCCATTTACGTAATAGCCGCCTTCAGCCCCTCCATCATCGTAGGCGTAGTAATTTCTGAAGACTTGTTTTTGAAAAATGGTATCATTGTTAAGCAGAAAATCGGAAGATGTGCCTTGCGAACGGTAAAGGAAGTGTTTGATGGTAAAATCAGCACTATCATTCAATACACTGAAGGTGTAGTTAAAACTGGGGTTTTGGTGTGGGGCAAATTGGCTGTAGCCATTGGGTTTAAATGGTAAGAGGTTACCATTTGCTCCACCCGAATAACTGTGCACAAGGTTGCCGGATTTATCATAAAACCTGTTTTCGTAAGACATGTTGATGGCCTGGGCACCGTTGTTTTTAATCCGAACCGAATTTTTTTGCGCCATGTCTCCGGCATTGTATTGCTGGTAAGGCATGGCATAATAGTCCTTAAGAAAAGAACTGGGTACATGTGCAAAAGTAAGGTCGTTGTATACCGTATCCACCAATTGACTCCTGTTTTTATTGAGATAAACATAATCCAAGTGCCAATGGTCAAAATTTCCAGAGGTGGTAGCTTTGTTACGAAAGCGGAATCTGAAATTGGATTTGTAATAAGCTGTGTCGGTAATCCAGATGAAAGCTCTCTTAAAAACCGTGTCGTTGGTATTAGGATTGGAGTTGCCTTTAGCGAACCACACCCGGTTGATCCAAACAGAATCCTGGGTGCCGAGTTGAGGTTTAAAAAAATCAAGAATCAGACTATCGCTCACTTCGGGTGCTTCGCCATTACCTCTTGCCTGATAATAAAAGGAAAAACCAATGCTATCGGATGGCTGTAAAAGTTGATTACCTGATTGGTACAAGTTGATGTTTTGGCTCGTGAGTGTATCTGCCGCTCTTGATTCAGCCAGATTCGGGTAATTGGGTTCATAAGGATATCCGAATTTGTTTAATCCATCGAAGGTGGCCACTCCAATACTCGGTGGAGCAATAGGAAAACCGTGATTCACGAACACCAGCGAATCCATCCATTTCGACATGAGGGGGTACTTATTCTGTGTTGCGTAATAAAAATCTTCCAAAAAGGGAAGTTGAATAGACACGGTGTTTGCCTTTGCTGTTTGAAAAGCGGTATAAGCTTTAGTGTTTAAGTCAAGATCGGGATAAACAAAACTTGGGTTAGCACACAAAGGTTTTATTCCTTCCTGCGCTTTTGTCCAAGCACAAAACACAACAAATAAAACAAGTAGGAATCTAGTCATGATTGGGTGCTGACTCAGCCGAACTGGTCTCTAAAGAATCTTCTCCTGAAGTGTTAAAAAAGCTGCTTTTTCTACCTACCACTAAATTCACCACGCTTCCCTTTTTAACCGGTGAACCTGGGAGGATTTCTTTACCTCCAATGATTTGTGAGATCACACAGCCATTGCACTCAGCCGGAGTTTCGCTGATTTTTCCTAGTTTGAGCCCATAGGTGGTGATGATCAGTCGGGCTTGTCGTTCACTACGGTCAATTAATTTTGGCATGAGCATTTGAGGCGCTACAGTACCAGTAACGTAAAGGTACACCCTTCTATTGTGTTTAACTTTGGTGCCGGGTTCCGGATCTTGCTGAAGCACAGTGCCCTTCTTTAATTTGGGATCGTAAATACTGTCAATGATCTGATAACTTACTTCTTTACCTTGTATAAAATCGTTCAGCTGGTGAATGTTCTGCCCGCTAAAGTCAGGCACTACAATGTATTCAGCGTGCCCGGTATACGATTTCAGCCAAAATAGTGTGGAGTAAATGATAAGCGTGAGGGTAGCCAGAGCCAGCAAAAAGTGCAGGATAAATTGTTTAGAGCGGAAAAATGCCATCATGGTTATGCTAAATTTCGTTTGCTTTGCAAAGCTAAGCGCGCTCAGCCTGGGGTTCGTGAATCAAAAGTTTAAGCAATACAAGCACCATACCCCCTATAATCTGTTCAATCATTTGCCATACACAGTCGATCATGAGGTGCTGCATGCTTAAATGACGGGTGAGAGAAATATTAACGATACTGGCAACCATAAACGCCGTGAAACCCAGAACAAATCCCGAAACAACGCCTCTCAGAAAGATATTTCTCACCTTCTTAAGCAGTTGGGATTCAAAAATCAGGTAAAGCGCAACGCCAAAAAGTAAATAGGTAAACGCCGCAAACAATTGAAACCAAAACAGGGGGAATTGAATACGTTTAAAATCGTTCAGGAACAAACCGTGCCAAACGTAAAAGAGGGTGAACATCACAACGGAAGACAACAACCAACTCAAGAAAAAACGCAACCCGATCTTCATGGTATTCTAACCCCCAAATTTAAGCAAAAATTCGATGCAATTGCCCTGATTTAAAAGGGAAAATACGGGAAATGGACTATATTTGTAAACATGCCTTTCTTGAAACAAAGCGGTCTCGTTCTGCTTATCCTTATTTTGTTTTTCTCCTGCCGCAAGCCGGTGAATGTGAATTGGGATGTGGACTTGAGCATTCCTTTGGTAAATGCCGATCTTGACATCAAAAACTTTTTTGGCGATACCCTTGTGAGTAGCGATCCAAGCGGATTACTTCACTTTAAACTGAACAGGGAGGTTTATGCAGCGAAACTCGATTCCCTTTTTCAGTTGCCTGATACCAGTATTGTTAACTCTTTTACTTTTCAGGCCTTTGTTCCGCTAACGCTTAACCCGGGACAAACTTTTACGTTTTTTCCACCAACGGCCCTCGAATTTGAGTTTGGCAACGATGTTGCTCTGAAACGCTTTGATGTGTATTCGGGGCGCTTGAGTGTTAGCTTCAGTAACGACCTTACCGAGGCATTGGATTTGGTTTACATCATTCCGAATGCCAAAAAGAACGGGCAACCACTCACCATCTCCGCTACTATCCCGCCCGGACAAAATTCCCTCAAACAAACCTACGACCTTGCCGGGTATGAAATGGACCTCAGAGGGCAAAACGGTACCGATTTTAATACCATTTTCCAAACCTACACACTTGGGGTAAATCCCAATTCCAACACGGTAACAGTTACTTATGGTAAGGGAGCTAAAGCCGAACTATCCTACAGCAAGATTATTCCACAATACATCGAAGGGTATTTTGGTAAACAAACCATCAAAATTGATACAGATACCGCCCGCCTCGATCTAGGCCAAACCTTTTCCACTTCCAATTTTATGCTTGATCAGGTGAAGATGGATTTTTATCTGCAAAATGAAATTGGTGCCGAGTTCAGTGCCAATTTATCGGATATCAAATCCATTAATACCATTGATCAGAAAACGGTGGCCCTTCAATCTTCTCAATTGGGAGCCATCAATCTGAATCGAGCCAGCAAAGTAGCACAAACTGTTTTCCCTAGCGTTAAACCGCTTTATTTCAATAACGCCAACAGCAACATTGTGCCCTTTCTATCGAATTTACCCAACAAAATGTCATACAAAGGCGAGATTACCTTAAATCCACTTCAACCTTCCAATATATCGGGTTACAATGATTTTGCCTTTTACAACACAGGCTTGAAAATTTGGGCAGATATTGATATACCGCTAAGGTACCGTGCCGATTATTTTTTATTGCAATCAAGTGGAGCACTTAGCATTGGTAATTCCGAACAACTGGATAGGGTGAATACAGGTTATTTTAACGTGTTAGTGGAGAATGGATTTCCATTTCAAGCCCATTTACAAGCCTACTTGGTTGATGAATTTGGTACCGTGCTTGATTCTATTTTTGAGCCCGGGCAAAACATCATCCCTGCGGGGATTCTAAATGCTCAAAACGATGTGCAAAGTCCGGTAAATTCCAATCTTAAGATCCCAATTTCCGAATCAAAAATAGAATCTTTGAAAAAGTCCAAAACCATTGAAATCAAAACTAACCTGGTTATGCCTCCCGGTCCTTCACTCATTAATCTTTACGAGAAATACAAGTTTAAAATCAAGATCATCGCTGAACTCAACTACAGGGTTGAAGTTTAACAAGTATGTTCAAAAAAGGTAAGACAATACATGAGGTAAAGCGCTTGGTAAAAAAGGCGCTTTTCGTACAGTTAGTGTTCATGATTGCCGCGAGCTTAAAAGGGCAATACAATTCCAATTTCACCAACTACACCAAATACGGCAGAAGTGTTTCTTTGAATTTGGAATATGAGTCGGGAAGTAATGCCATTAATTCTGCACTGATTAATTCACTCATTTGGGGAGGCTACATCGATCAGGCGACAAAAGACGCATCTCAGAAGAAACTCCGGGCTTACAATAATTTTGGTATCAACCTGAATTATGATGTGAATGCCATATTGAAAGGCGGAAAAAAATTTGACCTGGTGATTGGTTTAAAAAATCAGGAGATTGTGAACGGGTATTTCACTCGCGACTTTTACAACTTGTTGTTTTATGGTAATGCGGCATACAAAGGAAAAACGGCCGATTTGAGCAATTGCAATTTTAATGCCCTGAAGTTTCAGGAGTTCAAAATTGGTGGAGTGATGAACAAGGTTGATTCGATGGGGAAGATCGGATTTTCGGTGTCATTCTTAAAAGGGGAACAATTGTTTTACCTAGGTACAGGAGCCAATTCAAGTTTGTACACCTCAGCCGATGGTAGTCAGGTAGTTTGGAATTCGGATTTTAATCTGGCCCTTAGCGATACCGCGAGACGAGGTTTTGGTAGTTTTAACGGTATGGGTGCCAGTGCCGATATTTATTTTGAAACTGAATACAAGAGTGTAATAGGAAAAAAAAGTCGTTTGGTGGTGAACGCAAATAACATTGGTTTTATTTACTGGAGGAAACAAAGTGTGCAATACAGCAGCGATTCGATTTACGATTACCGGGGTTATAGTGTTAGCAACATCAACGACCTCAGAGATACTACACTTGGTGATCTCACGCGCGACAGCCTTATTAATAATCTGGTGAACAATTACAACGAAAATTTTAATGTAAATATTCCCAGCAACCTCATCATTATCAATAAAATTTACTTTGGGCCGTTATCGCCTTTTGGACAATACAAGTATTGTTTTTCTTTCGGATTCAGACACATTTTTAACGCCAATTACATACCCTATGTATTCATCGAACCTGAGTACACGTATAGGAATTTCAATTTTGGTGCGCACATTGGTTATGGCGGGTACATGAGGCTAAGTATAGGGGCTTCTGTGTCACTCAACCGACCGGGCTGGTTTTTCAGGCTAGGAAGTAACAGCCTGCAAGGGTTTATTTTACCTAACAAAACGTCCGGACAGGGTGTTTATTTAACTTTAGCTAAGAAATTGAAATGAGATTGCTAATATTTTTTGCTTGCCTCTTTTTTAAGAACTTGGTTTTTACCCAACCACCGTCCAACTTTTTTTCAAGTTATGGAGGATACGGGGATGAAATTGGGTATTCCGTTAAACAAACGCTGGATGGACAGTTTATCATAGCCGGCAGTTCATCTAGCATGGGCAATGGCCAAACCGACGTGTATTTAATGAAGTTAGACAGTATGGGTCAGGTGATCTGGGATAAATACATTGGTGGATTTGGGAATGATATTGCTAAGTCGGTTGTACAATTAAGTGATTCAGGATTTCTGGTTACAGGATATACAAGTTCATTTGGCGCCGGAGGGTATGATGTTTATCTGCTCAGAACCGATAAATTCGGAAATGTTGTTTGGCAGAGAACATTTGGCGGATTGGATTGGGATTTTGGAAACGAATTGACGATTGGTTCGGACGGAAATATTTATGTGGTGGGATATACGTATAGCCTTGGCAGTGGAAAAAAGGACGGCTTGTTTTTGAAATATGATCTTTCAGGTAATTTAATTACTAGTAAATGTTTTGGAGGTGTAGAGAATGAAGAATTAAATGCCATAATACCCACAAACGACAATTTTTTGGCTTCTGTTGGCTATACAGAAAGTTTGAATGACAGTTTGGGAGATTTTTATTTTTTGAAGCTTGATTTGAATGGTGATACCCTGTTCACCAAAACATTTGGAAACCCAGGTAAAAGCCACTTGTATGATTTGATACAATTTTCCAATGGCGATTACATATTAGTTGGAGCTGAAACTTACACAAATTTGCCTTTTACTCAATCTTACCGGGGATACATGTATGCAAATGGAAACTCGTTCTTTTGGGAAGGGAATTCGCTTACTACCAGCGACGATGAAGGGTGGAGGAGTGTAACCAAATCGGTCAAAGGAACTTTGCGCACTTCTACCTTGCGGGACTTTCATAAAGATGGATTTGGAGTACAAGGCAGTATTTTTTCAAACGATTGGAATGGGTTTTATCCCAATATTGTAAACGAGTTTGGTGGTACCGAAGACGAACACTTATTATCGCACGAGGCTACAAAAGACGGGGGATTTATTTGTGTTGGTACAACGCGAAGTTTCAATAGTATAGGCTGGGACCTTTTTGTTATCAAACTCGATAGTTCGATTGTAAACTATACCTCCATCGTAGGACTACCCGATCAAACCACGCCAACTTTCGAACCCACCATAGTGGTTAAGGATGAGTTTGTTCAAATTGTATTTGATCCCGGCCATCTGCCGGTTAGCCTTGAACTCATATCAATTGAAGGAAAATTAGTGAAGTCAATTGACATCACGCACGATAGAATCGAAATTGAGAAGCACGGTTTGCTGAATGCCCTGTATTTATTCAGGTTCAATTACGCTAACTCGCAGCCCCTTGTTGCGAAAGTTTTGATCAGATGAAAAGAACGATCCTTGTTCTGACAATTGTTTTGGTTGTCAAAATGCTCTATTTATTGTTTGCCTACCTTACTGTCAATAACGGCAACATTTCTGTTTTTAAAAATAACGACAGTTATTGGTATGAGACAATTGCTGTAAACGGTCATCAAAAAATCACGCCGGATAAATTGGGCAAGTGTGAAGAAGGACATTTGGAACAGTCGTACTATGCTTTCTTTCCACTCTATCCATTAGTAATTGGTATAACAATGAAGCTTACCGGTTTATCTTTTAACCTTGTGGCTTTTTTTTATTCGCTTGTGTTCTCTCTTGCGATGTTTGTCACCTTCTACAAATTTACCCGAAAAGTAAGCGGCAATGAACAATTGGCTTTTCATTCAACGCTTGTTTTGCTACTCTTTCCATTTCACTACTATTTTTCAGTATTTTACACAGAGTCGCTTTTTTTGTTACTCCTCTTGGGGGCATTTTATGCTTTAGAGGTAAAGCGAATGTTTGTTTTTGCGGTGATGGCCTGCTTATTGGTGCTTTCACGACCCAATGGACTGTTTATGTTGATACCATTATACCTGTATTTTCTTGAAAAAAATCACGGAAATAAGGTTGTGGATTGGTTCCGCTTGCCATTCAAAATAATTTTAAATGGCCTGTACTTTGTGTTTCCTGTGCTTTTATTTGTGGCATACTGTTTTTACTTGAAATGGATGACAGGTGATTTTTTTGCATATAAAACCGCCCAGGCAGGATGGTGCAGAGAAACTGTTTGGCCCTGGGTGCCTATCTTAAGAAGTTCCAATTGGATGGATTATTTTAATTCTATTTACCTGATTGGTTTTATTGCAATTACAATTATTTACCTGAAAAAATTGCCTTTAAGTTACATTAGTTTTATAGGAATAAGTCTGTTGTTACCGCTTACGGCTAATTCCATAACGTCTCCAAGATTTATTTCTGTAATTTTTGTGTTTTCTCTGCTAATTGGTGAAGCCATAAGCAGGAATAAAATTCGCACAAACATCGCAGTTTACCTGATTTTACTATCTGCGCAATTGGCGTCCTTTTATTTTTGGTTGATAAACAGTTCGTTCAGCTATTGAAAGAGATGCGTAACGGTTTTAGTAGGCTAATTTTAAAATTTACCCAAAATTTCGGAATGCTTAATCCAATTCGATCATTTTTGATCGGATTAGTCCTGCAGTATTCGTAATATTATGGTTTTTTTGAAGTCAAAAGGGAATTGATGCAACCGGTTAAGCTAATAGTTTCATTACTGATTGTAAGCTACACTTCCTCACTTGCCCAAATTACAAATGTGCGCAAGTGGAGAAAAACCGAGGTGGATTCCCTTGATCACGCCTTGACCTTATACGATGATAAGTTGTACGAACAGGCTTGTCCACTTTTTGAAGGAATATTAAAGAACCATCCGAAAGAGGAGTTTATCAAATATTCCTTCGCTCGCTGCGCCCTCTACCGATCAGATAAGCACGAAGAAGCTTATCTAATTCTCACGGAGCTGTATCCTAAGTACAACGATATTAATGAATTAAAATTCGATATTGCTCTGGCAGCATTATACAACCTTAGGTTCGACGAAGCTGATGATTACCTGGCTCGATTTATGGCAACAAAACGCATCTCCCTTCAGGATAAACGAAGAGCCGATGCTTTAAAGAAAAACATCGATTACGCCCGCTATTATACCGCTAACCCTACGAACGCCAGAATACTTAATTTGGGCACAGCCATAAACAGTTCGGGCGATGAATATGTACCTACCATCACGGCTGACGATTCACTGCTTATTTATACCTACAATGGCGAAAACAGCATAGGCGGAAGACAAAACGAATACCTTCAACCGGATCCAAAAGGGCTTTACATGGAAGACTTGTATTATTCTGTAAAACAAAACGGAGAATTCCAGAAAGCCCATGCCATCGACAGTTTAAACACCAACATGCCCGATGCGGCAATTTCTTTGAGTAACGATGGAAGATTGTTGTTTTTGTACCAAGACCTTGATGACGGGCACGGGGATATTTACACAAGCGAATTCAATGGTGTGAATTACACCAAACCTAAAAAGATGAAGGGCATTAATTCCTACTCATGGGACGGGCATTGTACACTTTCACCTGATGGTCGCACGCTATATTTCAGTAGCGAAAGAGTGGGTGGCTTTGGTGGTCGCGACCTGTATAAAGCTGAAATGATGCCCGATTCTTCCTGGGGCAATATTTCAAACCTTGGAGATTCTATCAATACCCGTTTTGATGAGGATGCACCATTTATGCATGCCGATGGACAGAGTTTCTTTTTCAGTTCTAAAGGCAGGACAAGCATGGGCGGCTACGACATTTTCAGAAACCGCCTCAATCCCGCAGATTCTACATTTGGTTATTCTGAGAATTTAGGTTGCCCTATCAACTCAACCGATGATGATATATATTTTGTTCTGGCAGCCAATGGTAACACAGGTTATTACAGCAGCGGCCGAAAAGGAGGGATTGGATTAAAGGATATTTATAAGGTGGAGCCCAATTTCACCAATGCGGTGAAGGCAGTGCAATTGGTAAAAGGTACCGTACGTGATTCGAGCGGGGCTTTGGATGCTATCATCACCATTCGGAACGCTAACAATGGAATCGAAATTGGAAGCACAAAAACCATACATGGCAGTGGCAGTTTTTTGGTTTCATTGCCAGTTGGCCAGAAATACCAATTACAGTTCAATGCAAAAAACAAAGCCGAAAAGGAGTTGCTGGTGGATTTAACCGATATTCAATCGTACAATGAGAGTTTTGTGATGATGAATTTATCGGCAATTACCGAAACACCGATGGTATTAGCAGTGGCAAAACCGCAGGAAGGCACAGGTACAGCACCCCCAATTACCGAATCCAAAACCATACAAACTCAGCCCCTGGCCCTAAAAGAGGAAACCACAACACCCACTTCATCCACTTTAGCCGCAACAAACGCTACCAAATCACCATTGCCAGTTATTGCGGCTGGAGCAGTTACCACAGCAGGTGGAGTAGCTAAAACTTCAGGAGAAACCACCGTAAAGGATGCTTTTGTGCCCAATACCAAATTTCAGGAGAAAACTAAACTATATGCCGAAAAATACGGCGACATAAGCGCCCCCGGATTAGAATTTAAGGTGCAGTTTGCAGCACTCAAAAGTGGAAAAAACTATGCTTATCCTGAACTTTACAAACTAGGGAAAATTGAACGACTTAATTCCAACGACGGTTACACGCGTTTAACCATTGGAGGTAGTTTCAAAACCTTAAAGGCGGCCTTTGTTATGAATAAAAAAGTGATCAAGGCCGGTGAAAAGGAAGCGTTTGTAATATGTTTTTATAAGGGCAAACGCACAACTTTTGAAGAACTTGAAAAACAAAAAATATTTGTAGTAAAGCCTAAATCTTAACCCATGAACATCCCATTTCTTTCTTTCCATGGCATGCACGATCCGCTGAAGGCCGACATCACCACCGCTTTCAGAAAAGTATACGATAGCCATTGGTATATTATGGGCAATGAGCTCAAACAGTTCGAAGCCAATTACGCAGCCTATTCTAAAACCAAATACGCCATTGGTGTAGCCAATGGATTGGATGCTTTGATTATTTCTTTAAAGGCACTCAACATCGGGCCTGGGGATGAAGTCATAGTTCCCTCCAATACCTATATTGCTTCATGGTTAGCTGTATCTTATGTTGGAGCTGTGCCTGTGCCGGTTGAGCCTGTTGAAACCACATTCAATATAAATCCCGAAGGCATTGAATCAGCCATTACTTCAAAAACCAAAGCAATAATGCCGGTTCATCTCTATGGACAATGTTGTGAAATGGATAAAATCATGGAGATTGCCAGAAAGCACAAATTGTTTGTGGTAGAGGATAATGCCCAATCTCAGGGGGCTAAATGCAACAATAAACTTAGCGGAAGTTTTGGAGATTGTAATGGTACCAGTTTTTATCCGGGTAAAAATCTAGGTGCACTTGGTGATGCCGGCGCCATAACGACCAATTCTGAGGAGTTGTTTCAGAAAGCCATGGTGATCAGAAACTATGGCTCGCAAAAAAAATATTACAATGAGGTGAAAGGTATTAATTCACGCCTGGATGAATTACAAGCCGCCATTTTGGATGTAAAACTTAAACACCTCAACCATTGGAATGCCGAAAGGGTTGAAATGGCTGGTAAATACAACCAATTGTTGAGTGGTGTAGGTGATATTCAACTGCCTTTAGTGAGTGCTAATTGCACACATGTTTACCATCTTTACGTGATCAGAACCACTAAACGCGATGCACTTCAAGAGTTCCTGACAAAAAGTGGTGTTGGCACACTCATACACTACCCGGTACCTCCTCATTTGCAGGAAGCTTATAAGGAACTTGACTACAAAAAAGGACAATTTCCTCTGGCTGAAAAGATGGCCCAAACCTGCTTAAGTTTGCCACTTTACCCCGGACTTAAGAATGAGCAAATAGATTATGTAGCCAGGAAGGTGAAAGAATTTTTTTCAAGCGGAGCCTGATTTTGCTCATTTTGTCAATCGCCTGAGCCTTTATTACGTTTTCTTATCCTTTACGGCTCTTTTTTTTCTGTACTTTTGCTCACAGTTTTTTTAACTGTTATGCAAGGCAAAACAAAATACATATTCGTTACCGGTGGGGTAACTTCTTCACTTGGTAAAGGAATTTTAGCAGCTTCACTTGCCAAATTACTGCAATCGAGAGGTTATACTGTCACAATACAAAAACTCGATCCCTATATTAATATCGATCCGGGCACCCTTAATCCTTATGAACACGGAGAATGTTATGTAACCGATGATGGCGCTGAAACCGATCTTGATCTCGGTCATTATGAACGTTTTTTGAATGTAACCACCTCTCAGGCTAACAATGTGACCACAGGCCGCATTTACCTATCAGTGATTGAAAAAGAGAGAAAAGGGGAATTTCTGGGGAAAACAGTACAGGTTATCCCGCACATTACCGACGAAATAAAAAACAGGATCAAAGCCCTGGGCAAAACCGGGCAATACCAGTTTGTGATCACAGAAATTGGTGGTACTGTAGGTGATATCGAATCGCTTCCCTATATCGAGGCAGTTCGTCAGCTCAAATGGGAAATGGGGCAAGATTGTGCGGTGGTGCATTTAACCTTGTTGCCGTATTTGGCTACATCAGGCGAACTAAAAACAAAACCCACACAGCACTCGGTAAAACTATTGTTGGAATATGGTGTGCAGCCGGATGTGTTGGTGTGCCGGTCAGAGTATGCTATTAACCGCGATATACGTAAGAAAATCGCCTTGTTTTGTAACGTTTCTAACGATGCTGTAATTGAAGCGCTCGACGCTCCCACAATTTACGAAGTGCCTTTGTTGATGGAACAAGAGAAACTGGACGAAATTGTTCTTCAAAAATTGAATGTTAAACCCGATTCAGAACCAAAGCTGGATAAATGGCGGGAGTTTTTACATAAGTTACATAACCCTTCAAAAGAAGTGAGCATCGCTTTGGTTGGAAAATATGTTGAGCTGAAGGAGTCTTATAAATCCATAGCGGAAGCCTTTATTCATGCAGGCGCAGTGAACGACTGCAAGGTTAAACTGGATTGGATTCACAGCGAAAGTTTAACCGAAGAAAACATCCAATCAAAATTACAAGGTGCCAAAGGAATTTTGGTTGCCCCGGGTTTTGGCAACCGTGGAATTGAAGGCAAAGTACTGGCTATTAAATATGCACGCGAAAACAAGGTGCCGTTTTTCGGCATCTGTTTGGGTATGCAATGTGCAGTGATTGAATTCGCACGAAACGTATTAGGTTTAAAAGATGCTCACAGCAGAGAAATGAATCCGGCTACAAACAGTCCGGTGATTGATCTTTTGGAAGCACAAAAAAACATCTCCCACATGGGAGGCACAATGCGTTTAGGTACTTATCCCTGCAAAATTGAAGATGGGACTTTGGCTAAAGCGATTTATGGGGTGAACGACATTCAAGAACGTCACAGGCATCGCTATGAATTCAATAATGAATACAGCAAACAGTTCACTCAAGCAGGTATGGTGCTTTCAGGTATTAACCCCGATGCTGGTTTGGCAGAAATAGTTGAGATACCCGCCCATCCGTTTTTTATTGGAGTACAGTTCCATCCTGAGTATAAAAGTACTGTTGAACGGCCTCACCCCTTATTTGTGAGTTTTGTGAAAGCCTGTTTGAGTTGATGAAACTTTGTGAATCGGGATATTTTAGCCGCACGCATGGAACCAAAGGGCAGCTTGTTTTTAAAGCACATGTGAATTTTGACCCGGAAGCTTTGAAAGTGCTATTCTTAGACGTTTCCGGATCTAAAGCTCCCTATTTTGTTCAGGCATACAAAAGTGCCGGAGCTGAACTGGTTGTAAGTTTAGAAGGAATTGACAGTCCTGAAAAAGCCAAAGCTTTACTGAATAAAACCGTCTTTATAGATGAGGTGTTGTTGCAGCTTGAAGAAGAGAGCGGGTACGAAGGATTCAAGGTAATTGAGGTTTCAAAAGGGCTTTTGGGAGAGGTTGATTTTGTCTCTGAAAACGGGGCACAACAATTGCTGCACATTCAATTCAATGGTAAGGAGATTATACTTCCCTTGGTTGAGGAGTTTATTGAAGAGCTCGATACAAACAAAAAACTCATAAAGTACAGAGCCCCTGAGGGTTTAATTGAGGTTTACCTGGAAGGCGAGTAAAAAAACCGGCAAAATCTTCCGTAAAATCAAAAAAACACTAAATTTGCAATCTTTCTACAAATTAGATATTTTACTTGTTAGAAAATAATTAGGGTAGTAAGGGGTATTCAATACTTTACTTTAACCCAAAAAAACATTGGTGAAGTGGATGAGTGGCTGAAATCACCGGTTTGCTAAACCGACGTACGGTGTTAAGCCGTACCGGGGGTTCGAATCCCCCCTTCACCGCTGGATAGGTTATCGGTTACGATAACCTATTTTTGTTTATGCCCTTTTATGTTTATATTATCCAAAGTAGTGTTGATGGTACCTACTATAAAGGAATCACTGAAAATTATTTTAAAAGAATCGAAGAACATAATTCATGGTTGTCTAGATATACGTCGCGAAAAATGCCTTGGAAATTAATCTATATAGAGAGGTATGAAACAAAATCGACTGGCCTCAAAAGAGAAAAAGTTCTAAAGAAATACAGTCATAAGCAAATTCAAAATTTAGTTTCTTCGAGCGTCAATAAGAACCAACATCTTGTGGATGAGTGGCTGAAATCACTCCCCAACATCGTTGGGGACTAAACCGACGTACGGTGTTAAGCCGTACCGGGGGTTCGAATCCCCCCTTCACCGCAGCAAAGCGAAGCAACCCCGCGAAAGCGGGGTTGTTTGTTTTAACAAGAGCGGATGAAAGCTTTACTTTCAGAAAGCGAAGTGTGAAAACAAAAATAACCCGTAGGGTTGCTTCGCTTTGCTGTAGGCCCACCCCATGGGATCAGCGCCTAGAGCGCAGCGTAGGGCGCTAATCCCTTCTATTTTAAAGCAACCCCGCGAAAGCGGGGTTTTTTGTTTTTGGAGAGAATGAAAAAAGTTTGCTTTTTGAGATGAGCGACAAAAATAAAAACCCCAAGGCTTGCTTCACTTTGCTGCAGGCCAACCCTTTGGGATCAGTGCTGGAGCGAAACGCATGGCGCTAATCCCCCCTTTACCGCAGCAAAGCGAAGTAACCCCGCGAAAGCGGGTTATTTGTTTCGGTTAAATACGTACTTCAAAACATGAATTTTGATAATTCAGACTCCTTTCCTGTAATGGTAGTCTGTTGCTTAAGGCTAAACGATTTTCCTTTAGAGTAAGTGTGAATTGTTATACAAATCAATTACTATGCTTCCCTCTGAAACTTTGCCAATTAGGAGCCAAAGTGGGTTGGTAAGTTATGGAGATACTGTCGGTTCTGAAAAGCCCGTTCATGCGGTGACCCTGAAAAGTAGATAAATGGAAATTGTATGACAATGACGACCCTTCTATGCCAAATCCGTTCAATTTTATGGCTCCAAAATAGTTTTGATCTTTTACAACTTCAAGTTCGTCAGCAATCAAAGGGCCATAAGTGAGTACATAATTCACACCATCATAATGAACCCATGAACTTTGAGAAAAACCTTTGTATTTGCCAAGTATCGGTAAGCGATAATCATATACCAAAGAATCAAAGTCAGTTTTTCGTAAAACGGTATTAAGCAAAATTGAATTGGATTTTGCATCTTCTACCCGGGCTTTTAATAATTGGTCTGCCTCAAGCAATACAACCAAATTGTTGTCGCCAACCAGGTAACTAGGTTCTAACCAGGTAACTTTAATTGGAGGCGTCATACCTCTTGTATCCAATGAAAAATTAACAACACAAGAATCGTAAGGATAACAAACAGCTGAATTAACTTTCACCAATTCCGAGGTAGCAATAAGGCCTTTATCTTTTGTGCAGGAAAAATAAGTTAAACCTATTGTAACGAATACAATTGAAGTAGGTAGTGAAACTCTCACAAGCTAATATACGAAAAATAACCTTATC
>JBPOHJ010000071.1:0-8349 GCA_052035725.1 Bacteroidota bacterium
GAGACAAAAAAACCATTGAAGCCCGCGACGCGGTGCCTGCAACGGCTAACCCAATTCTGCAAGGTATTACCCGTGCCTCATTGCAAACCCAAAGCTGGATTTCAGCGGCTTCCTTCCAGGAAACCACCAAGGTACTCAACGAGGCCGCGGTGCATGGAAAAGCCGATACCTTGTTAGGCTTGAAAGAAAACGTGATCGTAGGTCACCTGATCCCTGCCGGAACCGGTCTTCGTCAGTACGAAAAACTGGTGGTGGGCAGCAAGGAAGAGTACGAGCGTTTGATGGCCAGCAAAGAAGAGGTAGAAGAAGAAGCGTAAGTCAGTCTTCGGCTACGCTCAGACTGACTATTACGCTCAGACTGACTATTACGCTCAGACTGACTGGTACGCTCAGACTGACTATTGCGCGCAGACTGGTAGTATAATTAAATTAAAAACCCTGGTAGCGATACCGGGGTTTTTTGTTTCTTTTGGTTAAAAGGTTTAGAAGGTTTTATTCTGCCAAATCAGAAATTAGCAATCAGAAATCAGTTTGAAGGTTTAGAAAGGTTGTAACAACCAAGCGTTCTGCAGTGATAAAAATACTGTGTCATCCCGACGGCCTGCCCTGAGCATACCGAAGGGAAGGAAGAATCTGAACGACAATTAAATTTTATAAAAGCCTTCTATACTATTCAATTAGTATTTTGACTTGTCTCTTGGATTCTTTGTTGCTCATCTCCAAAAGATAAACCCCTTTGGCTTCGCCACTTATATCAATAGGGGAAGTGCCCTCTGCAACAGAGGCACGGTACACCTCCTGCCCAAGGCTGTTGTAAATTTTTATTTCGCAGGCTTCCGGGGTTTCAAAAGTAAATACGCCTGAGTTGGGATTGGGATAAACTCTCAGGCCTTCACTTGAGCCTGTTTCGCTAATGCCCACACAGGGTAAAACCGTTATGGTGAGCGTTTTTAAACTGCTGCAACCACTACTGTTGTCTTTTGCTGTAACTGTGTAAACGGTTGTAAGCGTGGGTTGCACTTGTGCTGTGTTTTGAGAGAGGGCTGTTGTATTTAAAGTATATGCGTTTGCACCCGAAAAATTAAGTACCGTACTTTCGCCTTTACAAATGGTCGTTTTGCCTGTAACTGAAACAAACGGTAAGCCCGTAATGTTGATGACCTGTTTCAAAGTATCCGTACCACAGGGGTGATAATTAAGGGCCAGTTTAACCGTGTAAGTGCCATTGGCTGAAAAAGTATGGGTAGGATTACTTAAGGTGGAGGTGTTTGCACCAGAGAGCGGGTCGTTGAAATTCCAATAATAAGAGCTGACGGAATACCCGGCCATGGCAGACAAAACAGGGGCTGAATAAGTGACCATGCCGCAAACAACACTACTTGTTATTGGGGAAAGAACAGGTTTTTGTTCCGAAAAATTTGAAACAAACCCAGGTAAACCTGATCCCAGTAACGGACTATTGGGAATATTTGTATATGTACCAAGTGGAATTGAAGCTGGCACGTAATTGCACGAAAGACCAGCGGCATTAGGGTTATTGATTACTCCAAGACTGCTTGAGTCTTTTCCTACCACATAAATTTTTCCATTTGGGCCAAGTTGCATGCCATAATACCATGCAGGCGAGAATAGTGTATCACTGGCAATGATTGTTTTTGAAGCGATTACTGCTGACTGAGAACCTGCAGCAAGATCAAACTGACATAAAAAAGGGATTCCATTTGCATAGGTAACATATAACTTTGATCCATCAGGGGAAAATTCCAGACCAAGGGCAGCAGGATCATTAGGGTCATAAGTGGCAGAAGGTACTGCCAAACTGTCGAGCTTAAGAACATTTGACAATTGACCTGTTGAAGTATTAAAGTCATAAACCTCAACCGTTTTAAATGGCAACGTTGCAGCCACCTTGCGCCCATTTGGGGAGAATTTATGAACCCCTCTGTAAAAACCATAACCCTGATGTTGAATGGAACCAATTGAACTTGTGACTGGGGTGGTGCTGATGCTTGTACTTGTTACCAAATAAGCATAATACTGGTAAGAGCCAGGTATTCCACCTGAGTGCGCAAGTACCCAATGATCCTTTCCGTTACAATGCTTTGTAGCAGCTAATTTACCCACCAAGGGCCAGCCGGCCGGGCTGATTGTTTGATTGGAAACAGTTACTGAACCTAAACCGGCAGCTAAACTCATATCCACAATTGCATATCCCATCATGGACGGAAAAGGAGAAGGCATGTAAAATGACAAATTATTGTGCGTAATCACATAATATTGCTTGCCTGATTTTCGGACAATAATACTGGCTTGAGAGCCACCAGAATACCCACCAATATTCCAACCGTTGGCCATGGTGTCATTGTTTTTATTAAAAACTAAATCCCCTGCTCTAACATAAAACTGCAAGTTACCAAGCGAATCTGAAATTGAACTCGAAGAAAATTGACTCAACAATCCGGAAGAGTTATTAGAAACCGGAATTCCATTTTGGAAATGCAAAGAGCCAAAAAAGCCAAAGTGCCACCAGTCCATTTCCCTTTGAGCTTGGAGTAAAGAACACCCAATCATAAAAGCCAGTAACAATCTCTTCATTTTCACGAACAACGAAAGATAAATTACTTTACTGAATTATCCAACCTGATGTGCTTTGGGATGCAGACCAACTTATTACACCACAAGCTGAACTTGTGGAGGTGGTTCCGGTTTGACCATAGGGTGTCATCACATGACAATTATTTAAAGAGGTGTGATTCGAAGGTGGGAGATCACCACCGATATCAGTGATATTGATGCAAACATCAGTAAAACCTGCACAAACGGGCAAATTTGTTGAGGAATTGGCTGTTACTGTTATTGAACCAAAAGTGCATACCACGCACGCGCCTCCATTTCCTTTCCAGACTTCATATTGGAGGGTAACGTTGCAGGACAAAGAATTTGTTAGAACATAGGTTTGCGCCTTTAGTTCGGAAAAACTAAAAATCAAAAAGAAAATTGCAAAAACTATAATGTGTTTTTTTGTTTTCATGATAATGGTTTTATAGTTTAACCAAATATACCCCCCCCCTTTCGCTTTTTCCAAATTTTTTATGTTAAAATGAGCAGATGCGTTTTTTGGCTGAGTGAATAAAGTATTTATCTAAGCGAAATTTGGATGTGTTTGATGCCCGCGACTTAATGTAATTCCCGCCTAAAAAGCAAATGGAGTCCCTTCATTCAACTTAATTCTGAGGACTAAACTCTTACGACTGCCTCTTTTGACTTTGCCCTTTTGAATTATCCTTATATTTGATTGAGAAAATCCTTTATTATGAGGAAACACCTACCCTACTCTTTTCTTTTGGCTTTTGGCTTTGTGCTGTTGGCTTTCTCTTCAACAGCTCAGGACAGCCTGAATGCAAACAAAGCCGCAAAAGACACCGGTCTGGTGAGAAACAAAAAAGGCCGGGTGATTTTACCGCAAAAACACGATATCGGCATTGGCTTCAACATGATTCCGGTGATTGACTTGTTTTTTAGTGCTTTTGATTTTAATTCGCCCTACCCAGGCGCTGACAGCCTGGTGCAGTACACGGCCAATTCCAACAACCAAATCGTGGGTAAATTTTTTCTGGATGATAAAACCGCCCTGCGCGTCAGGTTTGGCATCAACACCTTATCAGGGCAAATCATTAATCAGGTGCAGGATGCCGAAGCCCTCTATAATGCCAGTTTTGGAACCGCAGATGATATTGCGGCCGCCTCTTTAATAAAAGTAAACGACATAGCCCAATTCAGAAAAAGCAACATACTGATAACTGTAGGTTACGAAAAACGCAGAGGCTATCGCCGCCTGCAAGGCGTTTACGGGGCTGAAGTGGGCTTCGGGCGTATTTCTTCGGGGGAGAATTTTGTTTATGGCAATGCTTTCTCCGATCAGTATCCTGTAGAATACACTACCAATTTTAATACACTCAGTACAGCCATACAAACGCCCACCACGGCAACGCGCGTGGAGCGCACCACTAAATCAAAAAACGAAACCGGCTACCGATATGGCGTAAGAGGTTTTATAGGTATTGAGTATTTTATCTTTACCAAAATTTCAATTGGAGTAGAATACGGCTGGGGTTTTGCCATCACCACTCAACGCTCCACCAATATAGAGCAGGAAGTGTATTTTAACGGACAGAATGGACCTACCGTTATCACAGAAGAAGTCACTCAAGGCGATTACCAGCGCCAGAGCGGATTTTCGGTAGACAATAACAACGGCAGCATATTCTCGATGAACAATACGCTTGGAGGAAATACAGTGCTGGCCGGTGGTGCCGGTGCTTTAACCTTACTCTTTCATTTTTAAAATTCGACGCAATGAAAAACACCTTACTTATCTTCACAGTTTTGATACTGGTTTTTATTTCCTGCAAAAAAGAAGAACCAGAACCCTTTACACCAACTGACGTTACAGGAACTACAATAGTTAAAGGCAATATCAACAAAAACATCATCACACCCAACGGCTCCGGAGGCTGGATCAATACAGGCCGAATTCCTGCCAAGCCGGTGACTGTTACAGTTAAAGTGAATAAAAATTCCCTCTACCCCAATTCAAGCGCACAGGGGGCTGATGTGTACAGTGCGGTTACCGACGACAATGGCAATTACAGTATTTCGGTAAAAACCAATGCAAACGGCGTTACCGCTCAGATAACTGTAGATGGTTTCACCGGTACCCTCGACACATTGATCAATGGAAGTTTTAAAACCGGATTACTTTCCACTTACACCGGCATCAGTTTTAGCACCACCTTGGTGATGGGGCAAAACTACACTTACAATTATTCCTTCACAGCGAGCAATGCGCAAAGCAATCCTAACAACATAGTAGTAGGCAACGCCATTGTGAGTGGATCTGTTGGCCTAAGTCTGGTAAAAGAAATTCAAACCGGTACCTTGGTTTCGTTAACCACCGCGTTTGTGCCCTTAAGTAATCACAAAGTGTATTTGAATTTGAATAAAGACCCGAAGACTCAGAGCACAAAACTGTATGAAATAAGTACGGATGGTAATGGCCGCTTTACTTTTAACCTTGAAACCGTATCACAAGGCACCAGTGGATTTAATCAAACAGCAACGCTTTGGATCAGCGATTATGCTACAACGCGCGATACAGTAAAGTTAGACAACAGCATTAAAACAGGTAGACCTGGCGTATACAGCATGCATTCTATACCCTTAACAGGGGTGTTTAGCACGGAAATTTTGAACGCCAATTACCTTCAATACACCAATTTCACGGCTGATTAAACCATAGCGAGCATAACGGGAATCTGATAGTTTCGATTATTCACTCAATAGAATCGTCTATTCAAACATTTATGCCCACAAAGCATATGTTTTACCATTTTTATGCCGTATCTTTCTCCAGCAAAACCTGTTTTTTGTTCGGAATCAGACCCATACTTCCCTTCTCATCACCTTTCCGAAAACATGCCTTGTTAAGGGTAGGTGTTTTGCTCTTGTTTTTGTTGATTGGTGTTAACACAGCAGGCTATTCTCAAGGGCGGTATTACATTACCAGCGCCAATCAACCCTGGAACAGCCAATCGAATGTGAATGCAATGAATGCTGTATTTGGTTCCGGCAATTGGACTCAAACTAGTTTTTTAACGGTGAATTTACAGGCCATGCTTAGCCCAACCACCTGTTTGATCTTTATTGAAGGTGGCGATTTTAACGCCAATGCCTTAAACACTTTCCTAACTGCTAACCTAACAGCTATTCAAAACTGGGTATGGAATGGGGGACGCCTTTTAATCAATTCTGCTCCCAATCAAGGAGCTAACATTAATTTTGGTTTTGGAGGTGTGACACTCAACTACAATGGTATGCCATCTCTCTCCACCCCCGGTGCCGCTGCCCCGGGCATGGCTGCACATCCGGTATTCACCGGTTCTCATACACCTTGTGGTACTGCGTTTACCGGCAATTGGTTTTCGCACGGTTATATTACCGGTGGCGGCACAAGTGCAATTATTGCAGGCACCTTAACCGGAACACCAACTCAGGTTATAACCTTATGCGAAAAACCATGGGGTTCGGGTTTGGCCATGTTTGGATCCATGACCACTTCGAATTTCCATTTGCCTATGCCCAACTCAAACAATTTGGTGAACAACATTTTATCTTATCTGTATGTTTGTTGTCCGGTAACTGCGGCAGCATCTCCCACAAATGTGTGCCTTGGTTCAGGGAGCAATTTAACCGGAAGCGGTGCTGTATCCTACACCTGGTTTCCGGGAAACATTACCGGTTCCTCCATTCTTGTTAACCCAATGGTTACTTCGGTATACACTGTAGTTGGCACTAACAGTATTGGTTGTATTAATTCCACCACCATTGGTGTGGTGGTAGATCCACCTTGCATTTCAGTCACCACCTCTTCCATTTCTTGTGCAACGCTTGGTTCTGCAACCGTTGTGCCTACAGGCGGAGCCGGACCTTTTAACTACACCTGGATGCCCACCAACCAAACTTCATCGGTTGCAACAGGCCTTACACCGGGAACATACACCTTGACCATTCACGATATTGGTAACAACTGGACATATACCACAACTACTGTATTAACTTCTTCAATCCCCCTAACCGGTAATTTGGTACACACACCAAGTTTAGCTTGCAACGGTGCCACCAATGGAACCGCTTCGGTATTAAATTTGTCAGGAGGATCAGGCAACCAATATTACTCATGGACCAATGGGGTTATCACACATACAGTTCCCAATCCAAGCAACCTGGGGGCCGGCGTGTGGAATGTTAACATAACCGATGCACTTACCGGTTGCCAGTTTAATCAACTATTTATCATTACCCAGCCTTTTGCTCAAAACCTCATATTAACCCCAGGAGCTTATACCGCGTGTGCAGGAGGTGTGATATCTTATACGGCCAGTAATTCCGGTGGCACACCGGGACCAGGCCCCGGCTATACCTATACCTGGACAGGCGGAGTAACCGGTACCACATTTTCTGTCACACAAAATTTTCCGGGCAATTACATCTATGTGGTAAGCAGCAGCGATGGAAACAATTGTATAGTGAGCCAAACTGTTCCGGCCTATTTTGTGCCCAATCCCACACTAACGGTTGCCAATGTGTCTATTTGTCCTTTTGAAACCGGCACTCTTGTGGCAAATGGCGCCACTAGTTACACCTGGAACAACACCACAATTGGCGCTTCTTATGCCCAGGCACCAGCCATTAACACGCAATACACGGTGGTTGGCTCAGCTCAAAGCTGTACTTCTACTACTACAGCATCCATTGTATTAAAACCGGTGCCTAATCCTTCCTTTACTTCCAATTCACCGGTTTGCCAAAACACCAGTCTCTTGTTTAGTGCCTCCGGTGGTACTTCATTTGTTTGGACAGGTGTTTCAGGTTACACTTCCACCAACCAATTTAACACCTTAAACTCCGTACTACCCGGTCAAAGCGGTGTGTATCAGGTAACGGTAACTGCTGCGAATTCCTGTACAGCAAGCACACAAGGTACCGTGACGATAAACCCAACACCTACTGTTTCGGCAACAGGCGGTACTGTGTGTGTGACACAAACGTTGAACTTTAGCGCCAGTTCATTCCCGGGTTCCAATTATGTTTGGACGGGCCCCGCTAATTTTGTTTCACTTCTGCAAAATCCATCCATTAATACCCCGGTGGTGAATGCTTCAGGGTATTATACGGTTGTTGCAACAAGTGCTCAAGGCTGCACCAATTCAGCCGTTGCACATGCCTCAGTTACACCGGTACCTGTAATTTATTTAAGTTCTAATAGCCCACAATGTTTTGGTAAAACCCTGAACCTTTTTGCGGCTAATACCATCGGTGCTCAAAATTACAATTGGTCAGGGCCTAACGGTTTTACTTCATTAGCCGTTAACCCCAGTATTGCTAATGTTACTTTGCCTGCTTCCGGTAATTATGTATTAACAGCAAGTACCGGGCCTTGTGTTGTTAGTGCTGCCATTTCAGTTACCGTCCACCCCTTGCCTCAGCCTGTCGCGTTTAATACCTCCCCCGCTTGTGAAGGCAAAGCCTTTCAATTGGGGGTAAGCTCCAGCGGTGTAACTTATACCTGGACTGGGCCCAATGGTTACCTCAACCACCAACAAAATATAAACATTGCAAATGCACAATTAAATCAATCGGGTGAGTACACGGTTCAGGTAACTGATGCCAACACTTGTCAGAACTTTAATACCACCTCTGTTACCATTCTTGCTAATCCGGTAGTGAATGCGGCAGGTGATTTGGTGTGTTTTGGCCAACCGGCACAATTGAGTGCTACCGGTGCCGATA
>JBPOHJ010000027.1:0-30512 GCA_052035725.1 Bacteroidota bacterium
GGTGCCGGTGTGTTAATTGTATAATTTGGAAAGGTGCCTGTTACTGTAGCAGAACCAATTCCTGACAAATTGGTTTGTGGCACATTGATGTCAAAGCTATTGGTACCCGCTGATGTTATCGTACCAATACCCGAAGAAGTTAAAGTAGTTTGTGGACTTGCAGCAGGTGCAGGTGAGTTGATGGTAAAGTTAGGATAGGTGCCAGTAACCGTGGTGGATCCCACTCCATTCAAAACAACCGTTTGATCAGGTGCCGAGTTACTAATAATGGTGCCTGAAGTAATTGTAATACCTGTACCGCTTGTATAACTTGGCGCAGAAGGTGCAGTAAGAGTAAAGTTGGGATAACTGCTGTTCACCACCAATCCATTAGACCCTGTAATCACCACAGGAACGTCGGGTGAAACAGTAGGTGAGTTGATCGTAAAGTTAGGATAGGTTCCGGTGACGGTTGTTGCTCCTGTACCATTTAAAACCACTGTTTGATTTGGGGCTGAGTTAATGATGGAACCCGATAAAATGGAGATGCCTGTACCTGCACTGTAATTGGTTGCTGCTGGTGCATTTACCGTATAATTCGGAAAGGTGCCGCTTACCGTTGCTGCACCGGCCCCTGTTAAATTTGTCTGTGGTATATTGATGTTAAAGCTGTTTGTGCCTGGCGATGTAATGGTACCAATACCTGTAGAAGTTAAGGTAGTTTGCGGACTTGCTGCAACTGTTGGAGAATTGATCGTGAAGTTGGGATAGGTCCCGGTAACGGTTGTCGCCCCGGCACCATTCAAAACCACCGTTTGATCAGGGGCCGAATTGATGATGGAACCCGAAGAAATGGAGATGCCTGTGCCTGCGCTAAAATTGGTTGCTGCGGGTGCACTCACAGTATAATTAGGAAACGTACCGGTAACTGTTGCTGCCCCGGCGCCGATTAAATTCGTTTGTGGCACGTTAATATCAAAACTGTTTGTTCCTGTTGAAGTAATGGTGCCAATGCCTGAAGAAGTAAGCGTGGTTTGAGGTTGCGCTAAAGCATTTGAACTTATAGTGTAGTTAGGATAGACACCTGTAACTGTTGTATTGCCTGCCCCGGTTAAGTTTGGTATTGGTACATCTACAGTGTGGGAATTACCAGAAGACACCACACTTGCAGCACCTGTCCCGGTAAGTGTTGCGTTTGAGGCAGCATTTAAAGCGAAAGAACTTGTGCCAATAGTAAGTACGTTGTTTGTGTAGGATGCCGGAACCGAATTTGCATTTAACGCATAGGGAACGCTTATCAATTGTTGTGCAGAACCCATGTTCACAAAATTGGTTCCTCCGTTCACATCCACCAATACCTGAAGGAAATGAGAACTGCCTGACCAATTCACAACACCCAGATTGTTTACACTTCCAATTTGCGTTGAAAACAATCCCAAAGAATTCGTTGAAAGTGATTGTTGTTCAGAGAACACCACCGAACCTGTTGCACTACCTTGCAATATATCAAAACGAATGGTAAAGGTTGTGTTAGTTAAGGCAGCACCGGTAGTGGAACTTCGCAATACACCCTGATAGTTAATTCTATCAGGACTTTGCGAAAAACCTGTAAGGCAAATTAGCAGGAGAACAATAGTTAATAATGACTTCATAAAATTCGTATTAATGATAACTAATTTTTTGTAAATACAATAACCTGAAGGAAAAATCTTCACCTTATTGATTGGTATATTATTTCAATTATAAAATTTTGAATTATTCAGTTTACTTATTGGTTTTGAGTTGTTGTAACCGTTCCTACCCAAAAATAATCGGGGAACTGACGGGTTATTGACACCTCCGTCATATGTCCGGCATTAAAGGGGTCTCCAAAAATACAATGCATAAAAACAATGTTTTGGGCATCTGTATATACCTGAGCTACTCCAACTGCGATATTGTTCATTGCCCTATTCACCGCGGCACCTGCACTGTTTACTCCGGTACAGTTGCACACTTCGTTCCCATTGCCGCTAGTATTGGTGATCCTGAATCCACCATTACTTCCATCTCTTTCAAAAGTCATTTGATCTGTTCTGGCAATCACTTCTCCTGCAAAAGTATTGGTTGTAAATATCCTTCGGATAACTAAACCACTTGATCCGAATGGATAAGTAGGACCTTGCCCTGTGCCTGTTTCATTTCCCATTCTAAAGTGTCCGGTGCCATTGATGCGGAAGATTTCATTGCTTGCTGCAGGTCCCGTTCCTGCATAAAATACATGTGCATCTCCGGTACTGTTCACTTGATAACGTAACACTCCGGCATTCACGCCAAGTCCATAATATTGATGGTCGTTGTTTGCGCCTTCCCAAAGCACTATTTTTCGATTCACAACGCTGTTGGCAAATTGCAATGGGGCATTTGCTGCCGTGGTGCCTATGGCAAGGTTACCGGTTGCAAAATCACCATAAATTAAAGGCGATACGCTTGTGGTTGTATTAGCCAGATAAAATTTGTTTGAACCTGTTTCATAATATCCTGAGTTGGTTCCAATAAAAACATTTCCGTTTCCTGAAATGTTGGAGTAACCGGCATACGCCCCAATACCCACATTATTATTTCCTGTGGTTTGACTGTAGAGTGAATTATGCCCTAAGGTTGAGTTGAAATTTCCTGAGACATTGTTGAATAGTGAGGCCCCACCAAACCCCGCATTTGCAATACCTCCTAAATTTGACCGCAATGAATACATACCCATCGCCGTATTATCATTTCCTGTAGTATTTAGGTTTAATGCTTCATAACCAAATGCGGAATTGTTACCTGCTGTGGTATTGGCTCTCAATGCACCTGCACCAAAGGCACTGTTAAAGTTAGCGGTGGTATTAAATAGAAGCGCCTGATTCCCCACCGCAACATTATAGCCGCCTGATGTATTACTATTCATTGCCCTTTCACCAACAGCTGTATTGGCTACACCGGTTGTATTTGAAAGTCCACTTTGGTAACCAAAAAATGCATTACCGAGTAAAGGATCGATAATTCCTGAACGGAGGTTGTTTACTCTAAAATTTAACGGCACATTATCAATTGTTCCGATAAAATTAACTGTTGGGTTGGTTGCCGAATTGCCCAGAGTGCTCCACAAGGCATTTGTTCCTGAATTAATTGCGATAGAATTTGTTGAAGGTCCTGAAATTAAAACTCCAGCCGAATAACTAAGATTTGGGGTAATGTATTCAACAGAGGTGCCTGAAGTAAGTGAACCCGTTACCTGACTGTACGCAAAAGTTGGTTGCGGAACGCCTATCACATAATTCGGACCTGCAGAAACGGTGGCTATTCCGGTAGCTGTAATACTTGGTGTTGCCGGTGAAGTAATGGTCAAATTCGGGTAAACACCGGTAATACTTGCCGGGCCAACAGAGTTAAAACTTGGTGCAGGCGCCCCGATCACGAAAGCCGGACCAGGAGAAACAGTAACAATTCCTGCTCCTGTTAAACTTACCGGAGGTGGAATGATGGTGAAATTTGGATAGGCACTTTGAATGGTAACCCCGTTTGACCCCGTTAACACAACTGGCACATCAGGCGCGGTATTGCTGATTACTGTTCCAGAAGTAATGGCTATACCGGCTCCATTTGTGTATTGTATTACCGGAGGAATATTAATGTTAAAACTATTAGTTCCTGAAGTACTGACCGCTCCTACTCCAGGCGTAGTAGAAATTGCAATGTTCGCTGGAGGCACATGAACACTGTATGAATTTGTACCTAAAGTGGTGGTAACTGCTGCACCCGTTGATACCAAAGACGTACTCGAAGGCGGGGGAATGTTAATAGTAAAATTGCTGGGCGCAACACTACTCACCCCTACAGCACCAACAGTTGAGGTAAGAGCAATAGAGGTTGGAGGAGCATTTAAGGTGAAACTATTTCCTGAGGTGGTGCTGGTGAGGATACCAGTAGATGTAAGACTTGGTGTATATACCGGCACAGTGGCACTGCTAACCGCTGTTCCTTGTGTGAGCGTGAGTGTGTTGCCCGCGACACTCAATACAGGAGCAGGTACATCCACGGTAAAATTCAAGCCCGTACTCGGACTAACCACGGCAACACCTGAAGATTGTATAGTAGGGTTACTTACTACCGGGGTACTTAAGGTAAAGGAATTGTTAGTCCCGATAGTCAATACGTTGTTCGAATACGTAGCCGGAACTGAATTGGCATGTAGGGCAAAGGGCACACTGGCTAGCAATTGCGGACTGCCCATTGGGCTAAAATTGTTACCACCATTGGCATCGAGGTTTACCTGGAGGGAATAGGTGCCCGAATAAAAATTCACAGACCCTAAATTGGAACTGCTGCCAATTAAAACACTAAACAAACCCATCGAGTTGGTTTGCACGCCTATTACTTCAGAAAAAACAGGAGTTCCGGGCGCTGCACCTTGAAGAATGATAAATTCCAGGTTCACATTTTTATTGGCCAAGGCTTGGCCGGCATTGTCCCTAACAATACCCTGATAATTAATTCTTGATGGACTTTGCCCAGCAAGTTGTAATGAAAGAAGTAATAAAAACGAGTAAACGATTTTTCTCATAGCCCTATATTTGTTTCTACGCAGAACTAAGGACGGATGAAATTAGCAAAAAAAAGTTAATCTACCGTCCAATATTAAAGATTTAACGATTAAACCATGTTTTTTATAGATTAAACCAATAAAATGCTACACCAAGTCGCATTTCGGGCAATTTTTCAAGGCAATGCCGCCCCCTCAACTATGTTCAAACAAATGGCTGTGTTTTACCAAACAAATTTGTGATAGGTACCTTTTGTACCACCGGTTTGCCTGAGATTTGGCCATTTGATGGGTGGTATTATCTCGCCAGGTTTGGATACTTTCCATATTCGCCCAATAACTGATAAAGATGGTTTTGTTGCCATTACTTAGCGATTCATAACCCAGGTAACCTTTTTGTTCAGCAGCCAATTGCATGGTTATTTCATCCATTGCTGAATAACCTTCGAGGTTTTCGCTCTTTTCTGAAGAAAAAATAACGGCATAATAGCCTTCTTTCGGTAACTGTTCTTTTACAATCATACATCTTAGTTTAGATTAAGCGATCTTGGACCAATTGGTCCTGTTGTTGTCTTGTCGAAGTAACTCTCTTTTGTAAACAGCATTTTGTTCTGAATTTAGTTCTGCATCGGCGCTTAGTATTTCTCCGGCTGCTTGCCTTGCCAGTTGAACCAATTGTGTGTCTTTCGATAAATCGGCCAGTTTTAAATTCAACATGCCACTTTGAGCAGTACCCTCAATGTCTCCAGGCCCTCTGAGTTTTAAATCCACTTCGCTGATTTCAAATCCATCATTGGTTTTAACCATGGTTTGCATGCGTTGCCGACTTTCAGAGCCAAGTTTGTAACCTGTCATTAAAATACAGTAACTCTGCTCAGCCCCTCTCCCTACTCTTCCCCTCAGCTGATGCAGTTGAGACAAGCCAAAGCGCTCAGCACTTTCAATTACCATCACGCTGGCATTCGGCACATTCACACCTACTTCAATTACCGTGGTAGCCACCATTAATTGGGTTTCACCTTTAATGAACCGCTGCATTTCTTTTTCCTTTTGTTCATTACTAAGTTTTCCGTGAACTATACTCACTCTGTATTGAGGCGCAGGAAAGTCCAATATCACTTGGTCGTAGCCCATTTGCAGATTTTGGTAATCCATTTTCTCACTTTCCTGTATCAGTGGGTACACTATGTAGATTTGCCTGCCAAGTTTAATCTGTTGTTTCAGAAAACCGATTACTTTCAAGCGCGAACTTTCTGTGTAATGGTGCGTTTGAATGGGTTTTCTTCCGGGAGGCATTTCATCAATCACACTTGTATCCAGATCTCCATAAAAGGTCATTGCCAGTGTTCTAGGTATAGGCGTTGCGGTCATTACCAGCATATGGGGAGCTTGTACATTTTTGGCATGCAAACGCGCCCTCTGTTCTACCCCAAAACGGTGCTGTTCATCAATAACAGCCAAACCCAGGTTATGAAACTTTACTTTGTCTTCTAACAAGGCGTGAGTACCAAGAAGAATTTTAATTTCACCCGAAGCCAAACCTTTAAGCACTTGCTGCCTTTCCCTGGTTTTTGACGAACCTGTAAGTATTGCCGGTTCAATGTTAATGGTTTTCAGGAGTTCAGAAAAAGTAGCAAAATGCTGCCGCGCAAGAATTTCTGTAGGTGCCATTAAACAGGCCTGGTACCCATTATCGAGTGCAAGCAACATACTCATCAATGCCACCAGAGTTTTTCCACTGCCCACGTCGCCCTGTAACAAGCGGTTCATTTGTTTGCCGCTTTTTAAATCTTGGTGTATTTCTTTCAACACCCGCTTTTGCGCACCAGTGAGTTGAAATGGTAAGTGGTGATAGAAAAATGTATTAAAATACGCACCTACTTTATTAAACACCCAACCCTGAGTATGCTGTTGTCTGAAACTTTTTAGCCGCAATAAGCGCAGCTGTATAAAAAACAATTCTTCAAACTTCAATCGCAACCGTGCCTTTTCAAGCATAAGTTGACTTTCGGGGAAGTGAATTTGTTTATAGGCCTCCACATTACTAATAAACTGGTAGTGGTTAATCAGACCGGGGCTTAATGTCTCCTGTATTTTTGCTTGTTCTAACTGTTGCAGCAAGTGGCGTTGTAATTTGCGAATACCATCGCTGCCTAACCAACGCAGTTTTAATTTTTCAGTGGATGAATACACGCCTTCAAACGAAGATTGCTGCTGAAGGAATTCAGGTGTGACCAAATCCACCTCTGGATGGGCAAAATTTAAGCGGCCATTAAACAGGCTGGCTTTGCCAAACACCACGTATTCAACCCCGGTTTTCAATCGTTCTGCCATCCATTGCTGGCCCTGAAACCAAACCAATTCAACAGTTCCGCTATCGTCGCTAAAAACCGCACGTAAACGTTTGCCTTTCTTCTGTCCGGTGATTTCAAGGTGCTCAATAGTGCCTCTCAATTGCACATATGGCATGTCTTCTGAAATTTCTCGAATTTTGTAAAATCTGGTGCGGTCAACATACCTGAAAGGATAATGAGTAAGTAAATCTCCAAACGTGTAAATGCCTAGTTCTGATTTTAATAATTCAGCGCGCGCAGGCCCAATGCCTTTCACATATTCTACCGGCGTATCGAGTACCGAACTGATCGGGCTTGTTTTCATGCGTAAATTCAGAGTCAGACTCTACAAATTAAACGTTTTTTTTGTTTTTGTGATTTTTGGTCTCAATTGAAAGTTCTTGGCTGATGGTAAATTGCAGCTGTATTTAATGGGTCATGTTCATACAATTCAAAACAAATTGAAAGGTTTACACAATAGCAAAGTAAATTTGTATATGCGTCTGTTTAGACTTCTGCTTTTGCTGTTGGTTGGCTCACTGCCATGTAACGCTCAATACCTGGATTCTTTGGATGAAGTAATCAGAGGTAAAGCAAACATTGATCTGAGGTTGGAATCGCGCTGGAGTTTTGTGAACAATGAACTCATTACCATTAGCGGGGTGAGGATAGGCGCAGCTTTTGAAAAAAAATTACGTCTGGGTGGTGGCGTCAGCTGGCTCAAAACACCATACAGCCAAAACGAATACACGGTTGATGAAAACGGCCAAAGCCAGCTCACTACCACCTATTTTAAATTAGCCTATTTGGCAGCTTATGCCGATGTGGTGTTCTACAAAACCAAACGTTGGCAATTGAGTGTTCCTTTGCAAATTGGTGCAGGTTACACCTGGTACCAACAGGTGTCGACTTACCAACTTAGTGAAATAAACACTAAACGATTTCTCTTCTTATATGAACCCGGCATCACCGTACAATTTAAACTCACCCGCTGGTTAGGCTTGGGAAGTGATGTGGCGTACAGGTTCACTTTAAAGAACAATAAAAAAATAAGCGAACAATTAAGTTCGCCTACCTATAGTTTTAAAATTATGTTTTGGCTTGACCAACTCTATTTTATGGTCTTTCCGGAATCGGCATGGAGTCAAAAATCAGGACCCGCTACCTGGTAATCAGGATACCTTTACAGCTTCGTAGCATTTGTATTCACCGGCCGTGCCCATAAATTCGGCCTCTACATCTACCAAACCTACCTTTTTCACCTGATCTTTGGTGAGTGGTTTACCCAAAGTCCAACGATCGTCCATTAATTTCAGATCAACTTCCTTTCCAACCAATACCTGATTCAATTGTTTTTGTGTAAGGAATAAAACCCCATCTTCTTCTTCTTCACTTTCGGGCAAAAGAAGGGTACCTACCAGTTTAAGTTTAGGCACTTCGGGTTTGTATTTAAATTCCAGATCAGATTGAGAATTGATCTCTATATAGTTGATGTCGGTAATGTGGATCTCTGCCATTTGTATACTCTAAATTCGCGATGCAATGATAAACAAATTCAGGCAGTTAAGCAATACAATCCCGGCAAAAATTTGTGTCTACCTTACTCCATACAACCATATTATCGCCTTGCAGCTCAAGGCCTTTACTGTTTATAAGGCAGCCAGGAGCGAAAAAGTAAATTTGGTTCCCTTACCCGGTTCGCTCTCTACCTTGATGGATTTTTCGTGCGCCTCAATAATGTGTTTTACAATGGCCAATCCCAATCCCGTTCCACCCTGTTCTCTGCTTCTACCTTTGTCAATGCGGTAAAACCGCTCAAAAATCCTTGGCAGGTGTTGTTCATTGATGCCTACCCCATTGTCGCTCACCTCTACCACAACATCACTATTGAGGTAATTAATAGAAACCACTGTTTTTCCGTTTTCCTTACCGTATTTGATGCTGTTTGTGATCAAATTTACCAGAACCTGTCGTATCCGGTACTTATCGGCCCTTACCATTACCGGACGATCGTATTTTCTGGCCAATTCCAATTTGATGTTTTTCCTTGCAGCCTGCAATTCCAAGGCTGCGTACACATCTTTACACAAAGCGGCTATGTCAAAATTATCAATATCAAGATGAAGTTGACCACTTTCCAATTGGGTGATGGTTTCAAGATCGTCAATTATATTAATCAAACGATCGATACTTTGTTCGGTTCGGCGGAGGTATTCCATGTTGATGCTTTTATCCTCAAGCCCCCCATTTATTAAGGTGTCGATGTACCCTTGGATGTTAAATACCGGTGTTTTAAGTTCATGCGAAACATTGCCCAAATATTCCTTACGGTAACTGTCGAGATTTTCAAAATGGCGCACCTCCTTTTCTCGAGATTCAATCAAATAGTCTACCTTTTCCTCCAGTTGCAATAAACTGTCTTCCTCTTCAAGTAAATTCAATTCAACCGGTATTTCATTGTTTAAAAAGCGATTGCGTATTTTTTCTGTGAGTTTGTTGATCTCGCGGGCAATGCTGACGTAGTAAAAATAATAGAGGAACAAAAAGGTGATAATAAAACACACAAAGGCAGATAACAGCAAATAAGCTACGTCCATCCTGAAGTGACCAAAGTAGTTTAAAGCTGCAAAACTGGAAGTCATCAACATCACACTTATCAGGGAATATTTAAAGATCCTTCCCGACATAGCCGAAGTGGCTGCTTGTGAATCGTTTGGCATTGGTTTGATGTAAGTGTGACGAGCCTAAATTAAGGTTTTTTTTACCAAGGGTATTTTCAATCTAGGGAAGTGACGTTTCGTGGCAAAATTCATGGTATCACACTTAATTTCTGTTGAAATTCAGAAGAAATGTTAAGACGCTTTTGAAATGGCCATGCGGTAGAAAACGGCTCCCGTATACATTCTTAGGAATTTCGTCAACACTTATGCGTGATTGGGCGAAAATTCAAGCCCTATTTTAAGCAATTAGGTGGTTTTGGGGCCTTATGGAAAACCGGGCTGTACGCAGAATTCTTGCATTCAGACTTTAGACTAACAAATTGGTGCCCTGAAATCAAGGCATTCATCGAATCGATAAGAATTAGAATTCCCGCAACTGGCTTCATCTTTGATTTGTGGGCATTCAACTAAGGAATAAGCTCTCAAAAAGCTTTAAAACCGGCGATTGTCGAATACGTTAGCGAAAACCTTGAATTCGCCTAGATGGGGAAGTAACTTAGGCTAAACCAATTCCCCTAGCTATGAACAGACTTTACAAAGCTTTATTTATCAGTGTTTTTGCGCCACTTTGGTTGTGTGCTCAAAATTATGGTCAAATGATGTACCCACATTCGGCCGGCGGAACCAAACTGTGTGATGCCTTGACTATTGAACAACACACCCTTGCTCCCGGTTACGTAATGGTGGGGTTTAAAGACACTTCTTCTGCCGGTGTATTTAATTTTATTATTGATCGAACAGGGCTTGGAGGTGTGGTGAATATTCAAAACAACAACTTTCAAAAAGCCTATCAAATACATGCAAATCCCAATGAAGAGTGCGACCTGCTAATTCGTCCGGTAACCAATTGCGCCGGTGTGAGTATCATCGAAACCAATAGTCCTAACGGATCAAGCCCCGCAGTAGCCAAATTTGCTCTGGCAGGCGCTTATAGTGAAGCCTGTTTTTTCGCCTTATTAGATCACTCGGGAAATCCCCTGCTTGCCACTTCATACAAGTTCCCTTCCCGCACCAATACTCTGGTAACCCAACCTAAAATTATCGAGTGCAGTAACACCCCCGGAGAATACATTATTTGCGGAGGTTTTAACAGAACCATGTATGCTCTCAGAATCAATGCAAGCGGCACTGTACTTTGGAGCCACCTCTACCCCATTGAAGGCGAACCAAGAGACATGATAGCTGCTGCTTTTGGACCCAACATGGACAACGAGTTTATTGTAGTAGGAAAAACCTGGAAAGATGCAACCAACAATGGCGTTGATGGATTTCTGATGAAATTGGATCAGCAAAACGGCAATGTTTACATTTTCCGGCGGCTACACATGTTTCCTTTCAATGCAGGACCAAACAATTTGGGTAACCAGTATTTCAACACCATTGAGGTTGTAAAAAAAGAATACCCAAGCCCTTTTTTCAGTCCAAATTGGGTACTTGCACACGGGTATGCTGTTGGCGGATATACTGATGCGTTTTCGCAAACACCTGCAGGTACTGCCCTCCACTACCGAGTAGATTCAACTTTATGGCACCAGAATTTGGATATATACACCTCGCCACTTGATACCACCGGTGGTGAAATTGTTGACATACTTCGCCGGCAAAGAAATGTGCCAAACAACAGGTACCATTATTACCTGTTAATGAAAACCGATTCGGGCATCACCGTTATTAAACGCGATAACATTGTTCAGGCCATAAATCCTGCGCAAGGCATTCATTACAAAAATCCCGGAAAAATTATGAAAGCCTGTAAGTTGGGCATGGTAAACGATATGACATCGGCGTTCGGAGGTTTACAAATTTACGGCACACTATATAATGGCTTTAACATGACACTGCCTGCACATAATGTCATTAAAAGCTATTTTACCGGAGAAACAGCCTGCAATTCTTTTACCAACACCTCCATGAGCGCAGGAGCCGCAACTCAACATTTTATTGACACTATTGTTCCCTTTAGTGGTTTGAATCGTTGCCCTAGTTTTAACTTAACGGTTAAGGAAGATTTGGGCAGCACACACATTTGCGGACCCCTGGGTTCTATTCCCGGTGGTGATAATTCACGCATGGCTGGAACCGACGGCACACTCAAACCAGAAGGCAGTTTTTACGCCAAATTGTTCCCTAATCCGGCTAAAAACAAAACCACTTTTGCTTATTCACTCGAACAAAACGAAACTGTTGTAATAGAACTGTACAACATGTTGGGGCAGTTGCTTGGTTCGGTTGAAAATACCCAAAAAGAAGCCGGCACTTACCAAACCGAAATAGATTTGAATTCTTATGGATTGGGAAAAGGCGTGTATTTTGTCAAATACCATCTCGGTAACGAAACCGGCTCATGCAAAATACTGTTTGAGGGCGAGTAATTTCTAAGCCTGACTTTCTCTTTCAACAAAAAAAAAATCCCGATACGCTGGTATCGGGATTTTGAATTTTAGCAACGGTGTTATTCAGCCAAAACAATCACTTTGTTTTTAAGCACTTCAAGCACACCACCTTTGATAGAAAACTCCAGTTTTTTGCTATTCTCTTCAAGCAACTCAACTTTGCCTGACTTTAAGGTGGCGATCATTGGCGCATGGTTATCCAACACACCAAAGCTGCCTTCGCTGCCCGGGAAAACAGCCGATTTAACAGAACCTTCGTAGAGTTTTTTATCCGGAGTGATGATCTCTAATTTCATGTTGTGATTGGTTTCCGTTGAAATTAACGTGTTTCAGAAAGTAATTTTTTTCCTTTTTCGATCGCGTCTTCAATGGTTCCAACCAGGTTGAAAGCGGCTTCCGGGTACTCATCCACTTTACCATCCATAATCATGTTGAAGCCTTTGATAGTATCTTCGATACTTACAAACACTCCCTTTAAGCCGGTAAATTGTTCTGCAACATGGAAAGGTTGTGACAAGAAACGTTGAACGCGGCGTGCGCGGTGAACAACCAATTTATCTTCTTCACTTAACTCATCCATACCAAGGATGGCGATGATATCCTGAAGTTCTTTATAACGTTGAAGGATGTTTTTTACACGTTGAGCACAATCGTAATGTTCGGCACCAATGATGGCCGGAGTCAAAATTCTTGAAGTAGAATCCAAAGGATCCACCGCAGGGTAAATGCCTAACTCAGAAATTTTACGATTTAATACGGTTGTTGCGTCCAAGTGAGAGAATGTGGTAGCAGGAGCCGGGTCGGTTAAGTCGTCAGCAGGTACATAAACAGCCTGAACTGAGGTAATCGAACCTTTTTTGGTTGAGGTAATACGTTCCTGCATTAAACCCATTTCGGTTGCCAATGTTGGTTGATAACCTACTGCTGAAGGCATACGGCCGAGTAACGCAGATACTTCTGAACCGGCTTGTGTAAAACGGAAAATGTTATCAATAAAAAACAGGATGTCGCGGCCGCCTTGTGCAGTGCCGTCTCCATCGCGGAAATATTCAGCCATGGTTAAACCAGACAAAGCCACACGTGCACGGGCTCCCGGAGGCTCATTCATTTGACCAAACACAAATGTAGCCTGGGATTTTTCTAGTTCTTTCAGGTCAACTTTGTTTAAATCCCACCCTCCTTTTTCCATAGAGTGTTTAAAGTCTTCACCATATTTTACAATGCCCGACTCGATCATTTCACGAAGTAGGTCATTTCCTTCACGGGAACGCTCGCCTACACCGGCAAACACCGAGTACCCTGAGTGGCCTTTAGCGATGTTGTTGATCAATTCCTGAATCAAAACGGTTTTACCTACTCCGGCTCCACCAAACAACCCAATTTTACCCCCTTTAGAATAAGGTTCAATAAGGTCAATTACTTTGATACCGGTAAACAACACTTCGGTTGCGGTAGATAAATCTTCAAACTTTGGGGGATTGGCGTGAATGGGGCGACCACCTTCATTACTCACGGTGTTGATGCCATCAATTGCTTCGCCAACCACATTAAACAAACGGCCTTTTACTTTTTCGCCAGTAGGCATTTTGATAGCCGCACCGGTAGCAACCACTTCCATTCCTCGATAAACACCGTCGGTACTGTCCATTGCAATGGTGCGAACGGTATCTTCACCAATGTGTTTCTGAACTTCCAGAATCAGTTTCTGGTTACCGTGAACAATTTCGAGAGCTTCAAGAATGTTTGGAAGTGTTCCGCCATCCAGATCGAAGCGTACATCGATAACCGGACCAATTACCTGTGCAATTTTGCCAATTTGTTTAGACATGTGTAGGTTGTGCTTAAAAATTATGGGCGCAAAGGTAGTGTTTTAATCGAATATGAGGCAAAAAAATGGCCCAATTATTAAATGGTTTTTAACATTTCACCCGGCTTTTATTCCTCCCTTGCATTCTTCCTAATTGATCAGTTTGCAGGGCTTGAACCATAAGCGCGCTTGCTTGCCTGCATTCGGGTAATTTACGCTATTTTTGCACAGTGCTGGTTATTCAAAACACTCGCGATTTTAGAATAGAAGTTCCTACCATTGTTACCATCGGAACTTTTGATGGCGTGCATTTGGGGCACAGGAAAATACTCAAGCGCATAGCTGAAATTAAAAGTCAAACGGGATTAAAAACCCTGGTGCTCACTTTTGACCCTCACCCGCGAAAAGTGCTTTTTCCCGAACAAAAGGATCTCAAATTGCTCACTTCTGTTGAAGAACGTTTAGAACTTCTCAAAGCCAGCGGCATTGATATTACCGTTGTATACCCATTTGATGCGGCCTTTGCTCAAACCGATTCTTCTTATTACATCGAACACATTCTCATTAAACAGCTCCATGTAAGTTATCTGGCCATTGGGCACGATCACCGTTTTGGAAAAAACCGCAGCGGTAACCTCGACACCTTGATGGATTATGCCAGGCGTGGACACTTTTCGCTTGAGGAAATAAGCGCAAAAGATATCGATCAGATTGCCGTAAGCAGCAGTAAAATCAGAAAAGCGCTCGAAGACGGACAATTGGAATTGGCCAATAGTTTTCTTGGACACCCCTATTTTATTACCGCCCTTGTAGTAAAAGGCAAACAACTTGGTCGCAAACTGGGATACCCAACCGCTAACCTTTACCTCGAAAATAAAGAGAAAATAGTACCTGCCAAAGGCGTTTACCTGGTGGAAGCAGAACTGGAGGAGAAAAAACACCACGGCATGATGAGCATAGGTGTTAACCCAACAACGGATAACGATCAACGGGTAAAGCTGGAAGTGCATATTTTTGATTTTGATGAGGATATTTACAACCGTCAACTTACCGTGAGATTCATCAAACGCTTACGTGACGAAGAGACGTTTAAAGACCTTGAGGCCTTAAAATCACAACTTCGCCTTGATCAGGAAACCTGCTTAACTCTAATTGCCGAATACAAATGAAACGTATCTCCCTCCTGATCTTCACTTTTTGCCTGAGTGGTTTTTTACCCGCCCAAAACCAGCTTCTCGATTCTGTATCTTTGGCTTTGTATAACGAATTTACTAACCTGAAAGAAGCGCTTCAGCAACCGGATCAGGTTGTAAAACTAAGTTTACGAAAACAAGGTTTGAAAGAATTTCCCAAGGAGGTACTTAAACTAAAAAACCTGCAATACCTCGATCTCAGCAAAAACAAAATAGAGAGTTTACCCGATTCCATCGTTCAACTGAAACAGCTTCAGGTGCTGATTGTAAGTAAAAATGATTTGATGGCCTTACCTAACAATATCGGCGACCTGAGCAACCTCCGTTACTTTAAGGCCGGCCAGAATAAAATTGCCCGTATTCCATTTAGTTTTGGCAAGCTCAGCAAACTGGAATACCTTGATTTTTGGGACAATGAGCTGGATTATTTCCCCGAATCGTTGAATAAACTGAGTAATCTGGAGGTGATGGACCTTCGAAACATCTTGATTTCACAAGAAAACCAGAACTACATTCAGGGATTGCTGCCAAACACTAAGATCTTTTTTAGTCCGGCTTGCCAATGCGCCTGGTAAAACCCCGCTTTTAACCATTGGCTTTTAATAAGTTTCCGGGGGCCGCCTTTTTTTACTTCCATTAAATAACAACTTTGTCTTAAATTTTAACACTTAAGTTATGGCCCAACTTAACAAAATCACGGTTTTATGCCTCTTTTTTGCGCTTTTATCGATAAAAACAAGCGCTCAATCAAGAAGTGTACTGGAAGATGAAGCTTATGATTACCTGAATAACGGTGACTTTATCAAAGCTTATGAATCGTTCGACAAACTGCATGCCCGCTACCCTAAGGAGCTGGACTACCAGTTTAAGCTTGGCATTTGTTGTTTAAGTTATCCTGAGAAAAAAGAAAGGGCCATCGAGGTTTTTCAGGATATGGTAACCAAATACAAAACAAAAGAAGCCGAATTCTATTTGGCCAGAGCCTACCACGCCAACTACAAATTTGATGAAGCTTTGGGCGTTTTGAAGCCACTAGCTGCCACTCTCATGGATAGCAAGAAGAAGGAAGAGAAATCCATGTACGAGGACGTAAAAATTATTATTAGCAATTGTGAAAACGGAAAAATCTATTACAAAAGTCAATTGAATTCTGTTGTAACCAACCTCGGGGGACCTGTTAACTCCAAGGAACTTGAGGCAGCCCCGGTTATTACGGCCGACGAATCGATGATGATTTTTACGTATCAAGGGAAAAAAAGCACAGGTGGTAAGGTAAATGCCAGCCTTGAGCCTGATCCTAAAGGAGAATACACCTCAGATATTTACATGAGCATTAAAGTGAATGATTCTACCTGGGGAAGTCCAAATCCCGTTACGGCGCTGAACACAAAAGGTAATGATGCGGCCATCGCTCTCTCTCCCGACGGTTTAACCTTGTTTACCTTTTTAAGTACCAATGAAAACGAGGGCGATATCATGGTGAGCCGATTGCAGGGTTCTGAGTTTTCTCCGCCAATTCCATTAAACAGCAACGTTAACACGCCCGAATACTGGGAAGGTTCTTGTTCCATTTCGGCTGACGGAAAATTCCTTTATTTCTCCAGCGAACGTCCGACAGGATTGGGAGGTCGGGATATTTATGTTTCTGAATGGATTGATGAGGACTGGGGCCCTGCTGTGAATTTAGGTCCGAAGATCAATACACCCCTCGACGATGACGCACCGTTTATTCACCCCGATGGTGTCACCTTGTTTTTTAGTTCAAAAGGGCATATGAGTATTGGTGATTACGATATCATGTTTGCCACTAAAACAGAAGATGGTTGGCAAGAACCTAAAAGCATGGGTATGCCTGTTAACACAACCGAGGATGATCGTTTCTACGTAATCAATTCTAAAGGTGATAAGGGGTACTTTAGTAGCGACCGGGCAACTTCAGATTCGCGGGGCGGCAGAGACGTGTACATGGTTAAACCGGGCGTGATCGGAGAGCGTTTGGTAGTTGGATTATTTAAAGGTACGGTGTTTGGAGATGACAAACCCATTGAAGCGAGAATTGATCTTGTAAAATATTCCAACAAAGAAAACATAGGTCCTTTTTTCTCTAACAAAAGCACAGGAAAATACCTCATTACTCTTAAGCCGGGTGCCAACTATAGAATTAAACTATTTGCCGATGGCTACGATCCTATTGAAGAGGATATCAATATGGAGAACTTAAAAGAGTTTGCTGAGATCAAAAAAGACTTTTACCTGTATAGCAGCCAATTTGCCGGCGAGAAAAAATCAGATCCAACCAAACTCAATTTTCCTCCCGAGGGTGCAGGCGTGGCAGCTGTAGCAGTAACCACACCTAAAACACCTGAACCGGTAGCTGAGCAGCCGGTGAAATCTGCTGAACCAGAACCACAGGTGCCAGCGGTAGCAGTAGTTCCTGTTGTGGCTGCTAAAGAGCCTGAAAAAGAACCTGAACCGGTAAAAACGGCTCCTGTTGAGCAACCTGTTGTTGCTAAAAACAATGCCAAATCACCTTGTGGTGGTAATTTACCCGATATGAGTCTGTTAAAGGGAAAAAGTTTGAATGATCCTGCCAATTATCAGATGTTGATGAATATGGCTGGAGGGTATTGTGCCGAAAACATGGTATTCAAAGTGCAAGTGGGTGCTTACCGCAACCCTTCAAATTTTAAAGCCACCAAACTTAAATCTTTGGGTAAAATTGTTTCTGACAATTACCCTGATGGCATCACCCGTTTTACACTTAGTCAATTTAAAACCATTAAAGAAGCTGAGGCCATGCGCCAGAAAGCTATTGCCCGCGGTCAGGCCGACTCATGGATAGTTGCTTTCGTGGATGGCAAACGTTACACATTGGAAGATTTAATTCTGCTCAACTTTTTGGGTGCCGCTATTAACTAACTGTACTTTATATGCAAAAAAACCTCTGTTGTTGCAGAGGTTTTTTTTTGCAGTAAAGTTAAGATCCCGACAACACTTACACCCCCTCTGTTATTTGTTCTTTGCAATTGGACTTTAAACTAAGGTAAGCGCAGGCTGCGCTGTCAGAGGGTAGAATAATTGGGGGTTCTATCCAAAGTCACGCACATCCTTTGCACTGATTTCATTTTGCCCAAGAATAATCAGGCGTTCTATCACGTTCCTGAATTCGCGAATGTTGCCCGGCCAGGTTTTTTCTTTGAGTGCTAATAGGGCTTCCTTAGTTAAGCTTTTCTTTACAGTACCCATTTCGGCGCAAATGTTCTCTAAAAAGTATTCAGCAAGCAAGGGAATATCGTCCTTTCTTTCATCCAAGGAAGGAACGTGAATAGGGATCACGTTCAAACGATGGTAGAGGTCACGACGGAAGTTGTCTTTTTCAATTTCCTTTTCTAGGTCTTTATTGGTGGCTGCCACCACTCGTACGTTCACTTTTATTTCTTTATCTCCCCCTACCCGGGTGATACGACTTTCTTGCAGGGCGCGCAATACTTTGGCCTGGGCGCTTAAACTCATATCACCAATTTCGTCAAGGAACAGGGTGCCTCCTTCGGCTAACTCGAACTTGCCTTTGCGTTGTGCAACAGCACTGGTGAAAGAACCTTTTTCGTGGCCAAACAGTTCGCTTTCGATAAGTTCAGATGGTATGGCTGCACAGTTCACTTCAATGAGCGGACCGTCAGCACGCTGGCTTTTTTCGTGCAGCCATCGGGCCACCAGTTCTTTTCCACTCCCATTGGCTCCGGTAATCAACACCTTGGCTTCGGTAGGTGCTACTTTTTCAATCAGGTTTTTGATGTGTGTGATTGCCGGTGAATTGCCAACCATTTCTCCTCCCTTACCTATTTTACGTTTTAGCACCTTTGTTTCCTGAACAAGGTGTCCCTTTTCAAGCGCGTTTCGCACCGAAACCAACAAACGATTTAAGTCGATGGGTTTGGCTATATAATCGTAGGCGCCCTTTTTAACAGCGTCTACAGCCGTATCAATAGTTCCGTGCCCGCTAATCATGATCATGGCTGCAGGTAAACCGGATTCCGTAATTTTTTGTAGCAATTCAATGCCATCCATTTTAGGCATTTTAATGTCACTCAGGATGATATCATAATTGGTTTTTTGGGCCAGTTGCAAAGCAGTTTGACCATCTTCAGCTTCATCTATCTGGTGTTTTTCAAACTCAAGAATCTCTCGAATAGACCGGCGAATGGCCTTTTCATCGTCAACTACTAAAATTTTTGCCATAAACTTATTATGAATCAAAATTAAGGGAATTATTCAGGAGATAGTCAACAAGCGCACCTTCTTTCAATGAATACGTTGAAACACTGAATTCCTGGAGTTTAAATTCCTGAAGTACAAAATTCATCATTAGGCAGGAGATCACTATCATATCTATGCGCATGGCCACCAGGCCTTTGATGTGCTGGCGTTCCTGAAGTGTAGAAGCAAGTACTCTCGCCGAGATGCGCCTGAATTGGTTCAAATCGATTCTGTATTCGGTATTATGTTCAAGGAGGGGTTCTCCTCCCAGCTCTCCGTGTATCATTTCTACTACGGAGTCAAATGCCCCTGATGAACCAATTAATTCTTCGCATGGCAATGATGCAAGTTCAAGAATCAAAGGTTCCAATTTTAATTTTAGGTAAGCCTTAATAGCAGCTTCTTGCTCAGGGGTTAAACATTCTGAAGGTTTGAACCGCTCAAGTAAACGCGCAGCGCCTAAATCAAAACTGTGTTTCCAGAGCAGCTTTCCATTCTCAATGATGATAAATTCTGTGCTTCCTCCTCCGATATCCATGATGAGGGCACGGTGATGGCGAGGCTTAACAGCAGCCATCACACCGTAAGCAATTAAAGCAGCTTCATGATCCCCGTTGATAATTTGAATCAGAATGCCATGTTTTTCTTGCACCAGTCTAACAAATTCTTGTCCATTTTTGGCATCTCTAATTGCAGAGGTTGCGAATGCCAGCACCTTGCCTACCTTGTAACGTTTGATTTCATTCACAAAGGCTTCTATGGCAGATAATCCGCGTTGGAAGGGTTGGGGTGCTATAAACCCCTGGTTGATGGTACCTTCGCCTAACCTCACTGCAGCTCTAGTATTGTATACCTTACGAAAAGTGCCGTCTTTTAATGGCTCAACTACGAGCAGGTTAAAAGTATTGGTTCCGCAATCGATTACCGAAAGAAGTTCTGACATGGTACTTAGCTTAGCGCCTTTAGCAGGCCTTCAGGGAGTGAACTGCACGTTTAAGTGATTGAATAAATATAACTACTTTTTGTCTCTTTTTGTGTTCTAGCCCGATTTCCTTAAATTTATTGGAATTATTTGTTTGAATATGAGGCACTTTTTATTTGGGACAGTTCTATTTCTAGTTTCTTTTCTCAATGCGCAGGAGGTGTATGAGGCTTATCGGGACGGGGAAGTGTATTTGCAATTGAAGCCGGGTTATCTGAAATTGGTTTCCGGAGAAAATCCTTACCAAATTCCATTGGAAAAGCTGAGCTGGCTAAAAGGTTTTGAAAAAAAATACGGCATCTCCAAAATACAACGTCCTTTTCATCAGGCATCAGATCATGCCAGCTTGCCTTCAGTTTTAAAAATTACTTTTTCGAAAGTCCAATCAATTGCGTTTTTTATTGAAGAGTTGAGTCAACAGCCTGAAGTTGCATTTGCTGAAAAGGTACCTCTGCATAAAACTGATGCTTTACCCAATGATCCAAGTTTTCCGGCTCACCTCAATCAAATTAATGCGCAAAATGCCTGGAATGTATTTAATGGCAATTCCAATATTACTGTGGCTATTGTTGACAATGCGGTGATGTACACACACCAGGATCTTGCATTGAACACTTATACCAACACTGCAGAAATTGCAGGGAATAACATCGACGATGATGGTAATGGGTACATAGATGACATCAATGGTTACGATGTAGCCGATTTAGACAATAACGCTATTCCAACCAACACCTTGATGGACCACGGCACACATTGTGCAGGAATTGCCGGCGCCAGAACCGACAATAGCGTGGGCATTGCATCGATTGGATGGAACATCAAAATTATTCCGGTGAAGTGCACGTACAATACTAGTGGTGTAACTGCCGTAGATGCCGGGTATGAGGGAATCATTTATGCTGCAAAAGCCAAAGCAAGAGTCATTTCCTGCTCTTGGGGTGGTTCAGGGGCTGCCGTGATAGAACAAACGGTGATTGATTACGCCTGGAACAAAGGCTGTATCATTATTGCTTCAGCAGGAAATTCAGGTTCAAGTCTGCAAAATTATCCCGGGGCTTATAACCATGTGTATTGCGTTGCTTCGGTTGGCAGTACCGATCTTAAATCGGGTTTTTCGAATTATGGTACTTGGGTGGATATTTCAGCTCCGGGAGAATCCATCTACAGTACAATTCCGAGTGCTGGTACAGGTACCTATCAAAACAAAAGCGGCACTTCTATGGCTACGCCAATGGTGGCCGGACTTGCGGCACTCATGTTATCGAAATGCGCCTGGATGTCGAGCACCGACGTGTTGAATTGCATTTCCTCTACCGCAGTAAATATTTACACCCTTGGTGCTAATGCTACTTATTCAACAGGCAATCAATTAGGAGCAGGTCGGATTGAGGCTTTTCAAGCCATGAATTGCGCCAATAGCTATTTAAGTATTCCACCAGTGGCCAATTTTTTTGCGTTTCCCTTAAACTCCTGTCCTAATACTCCGGTATCCTTTTACGATAGTTCATTATACGCACCTAACTCTTATACCTGGACCTTTCAGAATGGAACGCCTGCCACATCTACGGCATCGGCTCCCAGTGTTCAATGGGCTTCCCCGGGTACTTATTCCGTTTCCCTGACAGTAGCCAATGGAAATGGAAACAACACCAAAACTAAATTGAGTTACATTACTATTGCCGGGCCTCAATCGTTACCCTTCACTGAAGGATTTCAAAGTCTTCCCTTTTTACCGGCAGGCTGGACACCTAAAAATGTGAACTACGATAACGTGTATTGGCAAAGACATACCGGAACCGGTGGTTTTGGTACCAGCACAGCTTGTGCCAAATTCGACAATTACAACTACGTAACCTTTGGCGACCGCGATGAAATGCGTACTCCAAAATTTGATTTCAGTAATGTGCATACGGCCCGGCTGCGTTACGATGTAGCTTATGCAAGAATTAATGCCACGTATTCAGATACGCTTGAAGTAAAACTATCTGTAAATTGTGGCACAACCTGGTCGCTTGTATCCATTAAAGGCGGCACCACTCTTGCCACCCGGAGTGATCTGGGTTCTCTGTTTGTGCCCACAGCTGCGCAATGGAGAAGGGATACCTTTGACATATCGACAGCCACTGCCGGACAAAACAATGTGATGTTTTCTTTTATTAACCACGGGCAATATGGTCAACCTATTTATCTTGATAATATCAATTTGTTTTTTCCTCAACCTACTGTAAGTATAAACCCCATTAATGATACTTGTGTTAACGGAAGCGTAAATCTTGCGGCTACCATGAGTGTGGTAGGAAGTTTTACCTGGAATTTTCCTGGTGGATTTCCGGCAACATCAACACAAAGTAATCCATCTGTAAGTTATGCTACACCAGGTATATACACAGTTCAATTAATTGCTGTTAATGGCACTGCTTCAACCTCGGTTACCCGAACCCTTAGCGTCAATCCATACCCGATAGTTAGCATCAATACAGCCACAATTTGTAATGGGAGTGTTGCCATATTCACCTTATCCGGAGCCAATTCATATACTTTTTATCCCGGAGGTATCAATGGCACACTAATTGCAGTTTCTCCTTCCGTTACAAGCTATTATTATGTTACCGGCAGCAATGGAATTTGCACCTCAATGGTTAATACTACTGCTTACGTAAACCCAATTCCTAACATTTCGGCTAACAACTCTACTATTTGCATTGGTTCCTCTGCCGGCTTTACCTTATCCGGTGCAACGAGTTACACCACAAATCCCGGAAACATTTCAGGCGCTCAGTTTACCGTGAATCCTTTGGTCAATACCATTTATACGGTTACCGGCAGTGATGGTACATGCAGCTCCTCTGTTACGGCGAGCGTGCTGGTGAACCCTCTTCCAAATATTAGTGTTAACAGTCCCAGTTTATGTTATGGGCAAAGTGCAACTTTAACTGCCAGCGGCGCTTCAAGTTATACCTGGAGTAATGGTTCGAATGCAAATTCTATTGTGGTATCGCCATTAACTGGAACAAATTATGTGGTAAGTGGCAGCAGTTTAACTTGTGTTTCCAGTCAAACCTCAGTCGTATCAGTAAATCCGGCATTCACACTAAGTGCATTAAGTGCATCCAACAATGTTTGTAGCGGGGTGAGTTGTAATTTAACGGCTAACGGTGCTAACAGTTATTCCTGGAGCACAGGGGCAAGCGGCTCTTCTATCAGCGTGAGCCCAGTTACGAGCAGTACCTATGTGGTGACGGGTTTGCTAGGCTTCTGTAGTCAAACGGCCGCTGTTCATGTTTCGGTAATACAAACACCCAGCCTAGGATTTAATGCACTACCGGGGTACAGTATTTGCCCTGGTGGTTCTGCAACTTTACAAGTGAGTGGTGCATACACTTCCTTCACCTGGACCCAACCTTTGGTTAATGGTACTATTAATGTTGTGTACCCAGCAGCTACTACTTCCTATACCGTCAATGCCTTTAATCCTTTGAATGGTTGCTCTACTACTTCTGTTGTTTTGGTTACAGTAAGCAATTTACCTTCTGCCAACATTTCTGTTGGAAATATCGCCTGCTTTGGTATGTGCAATGGCTCAGTTACCGCACAAGGCAGTAATGGTGTTGGCCCCTATTCCTTTACCGTATCACCTGGTAATTGCAACACACTACCCTGTACCAATTTATGTGCGGGTCAATATTCTTTACTCATCACTGACGCACTCGGTTGTAGTTCTACACAAAGTTTTGCCATAGCCTCTCCGGCTGTATTAACGCTTACTTCCATTCAATCAGGCCCCGCCTCTTGTGCGAGTTGTAGCGATGGTTCTTTACAGGCCAATGTGAGCGGGGGAACAAGTCCATATTCGTATTTGTGGATGCCGAATGGAGGTAATGCAGCTGCAGCACTGAACCTATCTCCCGGTTGTTACACTGTTTCGGTAACCGATGCCAACTTATGCAGTACACAATCTACAGCCTGTGTGGATTTTGTGACAGGTTTAGATCCAATTTCGCTGAATTCAATGGCGTTTTCTATCTACCCCAATCCCGCCGAAAATTTAGTAACAATTGAATACCAAGGGCAGATCTTTGATTGTTTAGTTTACAACAGTTTAGGACAATTGGTGTTGCAGAAACTACAGGTGAACTCAAGTACCTCTCTTAACACAGAGCAATTGGCCAAAGGTGTCTATTACCTTGAGTTGCAAACTCAAGGACAAGCTTTCAAGAAAAAACTGGTGTTAAAGTAATTCTACTAATCCAGATTTTTAATAAAGTTAAAATCAATTTCGTTCATGCATTTAAAGTGGCCTTTTGGGCACTTATGATAGCCCAATTTTGAACAAGGTCGGCAAAAAAGCGGTTTAACTTCCAGTATTCTATTTTCCCTGTTCGGAAGATAAGGCCCCATCCCAAATTCAGGCACAGTATTACCCCATACAGAAATGATTTTTTTATTAAACGCCGAAGCGATGTGCATCAAACCGGTATCAGAGGTAATGACCCAGGCAGCCTCGCGTATCACAAAAGCGCTTTGGTGCAAAGTGAGTATCCCGCAAAGATTGATATGTTGCGGATAGGCTTTGTGAAGTTGCGCTGCAACATCTGTATCCTCTTTACCACCCAAAAACACAAGAGGATATTTTGACAATTCACAAATCTCCTTCAACTTATTGAGTGGAATTTTTTTAGTGTAGTAAGAACCCCCGATAACTAAAGCTACATAGGAATTCGGCAGTACCATTTTATCCGGCAAGTGTTGCTGATGGTTTGGTATAAAATAATCCAGCCCTTTGCCGTCGTTTTGAACCCCAAGTTCCTTCACTGCTTGAAAATAACGTTCGACAATGTGTTGCCGGGGCAGCAGAGAAACCCGTTTGGTAAGTACTGTGGCCAGCTTAAGTACATTTAATTTTGGGAAACTGTAACTTCTTACATTGAGGAATTGTTTCAATCGAAAACTCCTGAGGTTGTGATGAAGATCAATCACAGCACTAAAACCTTCTTGTTTGAGTTGAGGATAAATTTCTTTTATGTCTGATTCAAACGAATGCAGTTTGTCGATGTAAGGATTTTGTTCCAAAATTCCCTGAAAGACCTTTTTACAAACGAAATGAATCTCTGTATTCTGAAGTTGTTGTTTGCAGGCCCTAATAACGGGAGTGGTAAGCACAATGTCTCCAATGGAGCTGAAGCGAAGAATAAGAAGTTTTTGTGCCACAGTTCGAAAATAGGGAAACTATTTTACTTTTCTTTCCTGAAGTTTCCTCAGGTAGGTGTTCAGAAAGATGGCAGCCAATATAATACCAACACCCAAGTAGAAGCTGGGCTGTACTTCCTGGTTTTCCTTATAAAACAAAATAGCCCAGATGATACCGTAAACTGTTTCGAGGTTGACGGTGAGTACAATGGTGTATGGGGAAATGTACTTCGATAAATTTACCGAACTGATGAACGGAAATACAGTGCAAACCAAACTTAGTAATGTCAAGCCTATTATCGAATCCTGATCCAACACAAAAAAGGAAGCGTTCATATCCCCATTTAGCAGGATAAAAACCGTTAAGCCCAACAAAGCCGCACTTAATTCGTAAAAACTAATAATGCCTGAACGCATCCGTTTCACAAACATGCTGTTGAACACGCTAAACAAGGCGGAGGTGAAGGCGGCCAGCATACCCAGCAGAATACCCAGCCAATAGTGAGTTTCAATGGAAAAGATCAAAGCAATGGCTCCAATGATGATCATACCGATGAGTACCTCGTAAGCCCGTATTTTTCTTTTCAGGAAAAACGGCTCGATAAAGGAGCTGAACAAAGTGCCGGTACTAAAAGCCACCATGGTCACCGAAATGTTTGAAACCTTAATGGCCCCGTAAAAGGCCAGCCAATGCACCATGATGATGAGTCCGGTGCCGGCGAGTTGCAAAAGGTCTTTGCGTGCTATGGCAAATTGGTGTTTGGTGAGGAGTAAATAAAAATACATTACCACGATGGTGATAAGAATTCTGAACCATACCAATTGCCAGGTAGTTGCGGTAATGTACCGACCCAGAACAGGAGAGAAACCCCAGATAAACACCAAAAGATGCAGGAGCAGAATGTGTTTATTTATACCTTTGAACACAGCTTAAAATTGGCTGCAAAGTTAAAGGAATGGGTATTAATAACAAGTGTATTTATATTGATAACAACGCTACCACGCGAACCGACCCCGCTGTGCTTGAAGCCATGCTGCCTTACTTCAGCGAACATTATGGCAATAGCTCCAGCCGACTCCATCCATACGGATGGATAGCAAAAGCCGCTGTTGAAAAAAGCCGCGAACAGCTGGCTGCTTTAATAGGTTGTGATGAAGAGGAATTGGTATTCACTTCCGGAGCAACCGAATCTGTTAACCTGGCTCTATTTGGCATCTTTGAGGCTTACAGGACCAAAGGAACTCACATGGTTACTGTAAAAACGGAACACAAAGCGGTGCTCGATACCTTTGAGGAGCTTGAAAAAAAAGGCGCACAGGTAAGTTATTTGAATGTAGACCGTGAGGGTTTAATTGACACTGATGAACTTGCCTCTGCGCTTCGACCTGATACCATTTTAGTGAGTGTAATGGCTGCTAATAACGAAACCGGAGTTCTCCAGAACATTGATCAAATCGCTTCTATTTGCCAAGAAAGAAACGTGTGGTTTTTTAGTGATGGCACTCAGTATGTTGGCAAAAACCGATGCAATGTAAAAGAATCCGGTGTTCATTTAATGGCTTTTAGTGCTCATAAATTTTATGGTCCTAAAGGAATTGGGGCCTTGTATATTTCTCAAAAAAACACACGAGTTCAACTTCGGCCTCAAGTGTTTGGTGGCGGTCATCAAAACGGGTTGCGCTCTGGTACGCTAAACGTGCCCGGTATCGTTGGCATGGGCAAAGCAGCAGAATTAGCCGGCAATTTGTATTGGGAAGAAAGTGCCCGGGTATCAGCGCTTCGCGCCAGTTTCGAGCACCAGTTACTGGATATTGAAGATTTAAGAATTAATGGAAGTACACGTAACCGCTTATACAACACCAGCAATATCTTGTTTCCGAAAAAAATGGACCTAAGTCAACTGTTTCATCAATTTGCATTTTCCAGCGGGTCGGCATGCAGTAGCACAAGTGCTGAACCTTCACATGTTTTAAAAGCTATGGGTTTGCAAGAAAATGAAATTAAAAACTCCTTCCGCTTTTCATTCGGCAGATTCAACACCAATGAAGAAAAGGAGGCGCTGGTTGCAGCCCTAATTCAATTGCATAACAACAGTTCAGCACAAAATCAATGATACCATTTCCAAACTTTGTGTATGGTTTCTTTACATTCGTGTTATTACTTCTTCTGTCCTGCTCACCATCGAAAGAAGACCCAAAACGCAAGTCGAATACAAGCGAACCATTCGTTTTAGTTCTGGGGAATATTCAGGACGCCGGTTCACCGCAGGCAGGTTGCTTAAAAGATTGTTGCAGGAAATTGTTTCAAACTCCTGATCCCACAAGAAAAGTAGTAAGTCTGGGTTTGATTGATCCCGAATCCGGCACCCGTTATATGTTTGAGGTAGGTCCAGATTTTAGAGAGCAGTTGCAAGAACTGAACCAACAAACAGGAATACCTAAACCCTTTCCATGGCCCGATGGAATTTTTATTACCCATGCTCACATCGGGCATTATATTGGCTTATCATTTTTAGGAAGAGAAAGCATGAATGCCAGTAGTTGCAATGTTTATGTTTTACCCAGAATGCAAGCGTTTTTAAAACACAATGCCCCTTGGTCGCAATTATGCAATATAGGTAATATCCAACTTCGTCAATTCACTTCAGACAGTACGTTTCAACTTACTACCTCTCTTTCAGTACAAGCACTTCAGGTGCCACACCGGGATGAATTTTCAGAGACCGCTGGTTTCCTCATCAAGGGGCCCAACAAATCTCTGTTATTTATACCCGACATTGACAAATGGGAAAAATGGTCAAAGGATATTATTGAATTAATCAAAACAGTAGATTATGCCTTGATTGATGGCACCTTTTATTCCGCAGATGAAATAAAAAACAGGAACCTCGCGGAAATACCTCATCCTCTGGTGATAGAAAGCATGCAGTTGTTTCAAAACTTAAACAGCCAGGACAAAAATAAAATTCACTTTATACATTTTAACCATACCAATCCCCTTTTGGACAGCAGTTCAGAAGCTTCTGCCAATCTGAAAAATCAGGGCTTTCAAATCGCGAAGTACAAACAAACGTTTGCACTATAGCGCATCAAGCCCTTCACCCACCACCAATTTTAGCCGTTCTCCTCTTCCTATTCCCTCAAATCCAAATTACCATTGCTGTCTTAAAAATTATCTTATATTCATCCACAAATTCTAAACTATGAAGGTACCTATCAGTATATCTGTTTTCATCGCCACATTGTTTATTCTGTCCTGCTCTTCCCCTAAAAACGAAACATCCGTTACCAAAGAGGTAAAACTTGATAGTTTGTTAAATCAATACCAAGAAGAACGCCTGAAACTGTTTCCCTTGGAAGCCACTTCAGCAGGCGACATGCGTTACAACCATGTATTGCCTAACTCCCTCAGCCTGGCATACAGGCAAGAGTTGCATGATTTTTTTAGCAAATACCGCAGCGCTTTATTGAAATACGACCGAAAAGCGCTCTCGGAAAATGACCAAATCAGTTACGAGGTTCTACTTTGGGAATGCGATATAGCCTTAGAAGGCGAACAGTTCAAATCTCATCTTTTACCCCTCAATCAATTCTGGTCGCTGCCACTCACCATCGGGCAACTGGCTTCCGGCAGCAGCATTCAACCTTTTGCTTCGGTAAAAGATTACCAGAACTGGCTCTTGCGTTTAGCGTCATACACAGCCTGGTGCGATACCGCCATTGCCTACATGCGAATGGGCATAAAGGAAGGGTATGTGTTACCTAAAAGTCTTTGCGAAAAAACCATTCCTCAATTTGCTGAATTGGCAAAAGGGCCCGTTGAAACCCATCTGTTTTACACACCAATTAAGAACTTTCCTGCCACTCTATCAGAAACCGATAAAACCCTATTAGAACACGATTACCGTACCATAATAGAAACTAAAATCATTCCAATACATAAAAAACTCATGGATTTTCTTAAAACTGAATACCTGCCGGCATGCAGAACAAGTTCAGGAATTGAGGATATTCCAAATGGCAAAGCTTACTATTCTTACCTCATTAAGTTTTACACTACAACCACTAAATCTGCCACTGAGATTTTTGAATTGGGAAAACAGGAAGTTGAACGAATTAGCAAGGAAATGCGGGCGATTAAAGACAAACTCGGTTATGAAGGCGACTTGAACGCGTTTTTTGAACATTTACGCAGCAAAAAGGAATTGTTGCCATTTACCAAACCTGAGCAGGTAATTGAGAATTTCAAGTCAATTCACGAGCGCATGAAACCCAATCTGAACAAACTCTTTAAAAATAGTCCTAAAACGGCTTTTGAAATAAAACGCACAGAAGCCTTCAGGGAACAGAGCGCGAGTGCCGAGTACAATGCTGGTTCATTTGACGGAACACGTCCGGGCATATTTTATGTGCCTATTCCGGATGTTAGGACTTACAATGTATTATCGGATGAAGACTTGTTTTTGCATGAGGCTATTCCCGGGCACCATTACCAAATATCTTTGCAACAAGAAAACACGAATTTGCCGGGATTCAGGCGTGTATTGGGTTACAGCGCTTATGCAGAAGGTTGGGCCTTGTATGCTGAATCTTTAGGTAAGGAGTTGGGCTTGTATTCTGATCCTTATCAGTATTTGGGTATGCTAAGTGCTGAAATGCACCGCTCCATTCGTTTAGTGGTAGATGCGGGTATTCACACCCAAGGCTGGACCAGAGAACAAGCCATACACTATTCCAAAGAGCACGAAGCGGAATCTGAAGCCAGTATTGTAGCCGAGATTGAACGTTACATGGCTATTCCCGGGCAGGCGCTCTCATATAAAATCGGGCAGTTAAAAATTAGGGAGCTGCGTGCAATTGCCGAAAAAGAACTCGGTAGTAAATTTGATATTGCCGAATTTCACGATCAATTGCTGAACGCTGGAAGTTTACCCTTAAAGGTGCTGGAAGAGAAAATTTTGAAGTGGGTGGAATCCATAAAAAAGGGATAAACCCGCTGGGAATTCTGTAAAGAGTCTTCTATTTCTAATCACTACGACTAGTAATCGGTTGTACTGAGCCCTATTTGAGGATAAGGTTATTTTTCGTATATTA
>JBPOHJ010000050.1:0-33145 GCA_052035725.1 Bacteroidota bacterium
CCTTCATGCCGCGCTGGCTGCGCACGCTCGAAAGCCACACCGCGGTCGGCCCGATCCAGCTCGTCTCCGATGTGCAGCAGAAGTGCGAAGCGTAAAAGCTGCCAACTTTGTTGAATTTGTAAAAAACCCTGAGCTGTCAGCAGAAGTAACCATACAGCCGGTAGACATTTTGGGTGTTGACGCCGCCATCGTATTCAGTGATATTCTGGTAATTCCTGAAGCCATGGGTCTTCCCTACAAGATGATAGAAGCCAAAGGCCCCTGGTTTGAAAAAACGATACAGTCAAGCGCCGATGTGCAGGCCCTGCGCGTTGCTGAGGCCGGAGATCTGGATTATGTGATGAAAGCCCTCCAACTCAGCAAAAAAGGCCTGAATAACAGGGTTCCGCTTATTGGTTTTTCCGGTGCCCCCTGGACCCTTCTTGCTTATATGGTAGAAGGAAGCGGAAGCAAAACTTTCAGCAAAGCCAAACAGTTGTTGTATACCCAACCTGAATTAGCGCACCAAATTCTGCAAAAGATTACCGATTCCATTATTAACTATCTTAAAGGGCAAGTGCAAGCCGGTGCCGACATGCTGCAAATTTTTGATTCCTGGGCCGGTGTATTGAGTGAGAGTATGTATTACGAATTTTCGCTCAACTACATCGCTCAAATTTGCGATGCCATTTCACCCCTGGTTCCGGTAACAGTTTTTGCTAAAGACGCACATTATGCCCTCGAAAAAATTGCAACCACGTCGTGTAACACCATTGGTTTAGATTGGACCATAGATCCAATTCATGCCCGATCAACAACCACAGGAAAAACTTTGCAAGGTAACGCCGACCCATGTTTGTTGTATGCTAGTGATGAAAAGATCATTAAAGAAACTGAAGCCATGTTAAAGGCCTTTGGAAAACAGCGCTACATCTGCAACCTGGGTCATGGACTGTATCCTGACCTCGAAAAAGAGAAAGTGAAGTTGTTTGTGAGTACAGTAAAAAACTTTAAAAGCTAAACATGAAAACAGCTATAGTTATTGGCTCAAGCGGGTTAATTGGTTCTGAATTGGTAAAACAACTTCAAAACAATGCGAATTATTCAAAAATCATACTGCTCAATAGAAAGGCCAGTGGAATCGCACATCAAAAAATAGAAGAACGCATCATTAATTTTGATGCGCCTGATTTAAAAGGCATAAGCGGGGATGATATATTTTGCGCCATTGGCACCACCATTCGTAAAGCAGGTTCAAAAGCAGCCCAATACAAAATTGATTGTGAGTACCCCAGTACTTTGGCAGCACTATTGAAACCACAGGGTGTAAAGCAGTTTGTTCTGGTATCCTCAATAGGAGCCGATGAAAACACCTCTAATTTTTATCTCAGAACCAAAGGCCAGTTGGAAAAAAACATTGCTAACCTGGGTTTTCAAACTACACTAATTTTCAGGCCATCCATCCTTCTTGGAAAACGAAAAGAATTCCGCCTGGGTGAGAAAATTGCCATCGTGTTGATGCAGGCGCTTTCTCCGTTAATGCTCGGAAGTTTTAAAAAATACCGGGGTGTTCAGGCTGCTAAGGTGGCGTCAAACATGCTGGAATTAGCTAACGCGGGAAAAACGGGTTTGCATATAATTGAATCCGATAAAATCCAATAGGCTGGATTTTTCCCTTGTTTTAAGCCTTCTTTCAGGATATTTAACAGGAATATCTCTTTCTTTTTACTTCATAGTGAGTCACTTGGCCTGAAATGCCGAAAAAATGACTATCTTTACGGCCTTAAAAAAAGTTCATGCCTGAAATTCGAAACATCGCCATTATTGCTCACGTTGACCATGGTAAAACCACTTTGGTTGACAAAATACTACACACCTGTAATTTGTTCCGCGACAACCAACAAACCGGAGAACTTATTCTCGATAACAACGATTTGGAGCGCGAACGGGGCATCACCATTCTGGCGAAAAACGTTTCGGTAAAATACAAGGGCACAAAAATCAACATCATCGACACCCCGGGCCACGCCGATTTTGGTGGTGAAGTGGAGCGTGTGATGAATATGGCCGATGGTGTTATCCTATTGGTAGACGCATTCGAAGGCCCTATGCCACAAACCCGTTTTGTGCTGCAAAAAGCTATTTCAGCGGGCAAAAAAGCCATTTTAGTGATCAACAAAGTCGACAAACCCAACTGTCGTCCTGAAGAAGTGCATGATAATGTATTTGATTTGTTTTTTAACCTGGATGCTACCGAAGAACAACTGAACTTCCCAACCGTTTACGGTTCGAGCAAACAAGGCTGGATGGGTCCCGACTATAAAACTCCAACCAAAGACATTACCTTTTTACTGGATACCATTTTAGAAAGCATTCCAACGGCGCCAAAACGTGAAGGTACATTGCAAATTCAAATTACATCACTGGATTATTCTTCTTTCATCGGGCGTATCGCCATTGGTCGTGTGTACAGAGGAAATATCAAAGAAGGTATGCCGGTGAGTGTGGTAAAACGCGATGGCAGTGTTCAGAAATCGCGCATCAAAGAACTTTACGTGTTTGATGGGTTAGGTAAAGTAAAAGTAAGCGAAGTGGAAACCGGCGATATTTGTGCCTTTACCGGCATCGAAGGATTTGAAATTGGCGATACTGTGGCGGATTTTGAAAATCCTGAAGGGATGCCAAACATGAGCATCGACGAACCAACCATGAGTATGTTGTTTACCATTAACAACTCTCCGTTTTTTGGTAAAGATGGCAAATACGTTACTTCACGTCACTTGCGCGATCGTTTGTACAAAGAACTGGAGAAAAACCTGGCCATGCGTGTGGAAGAAACCAGTTCACCGGATTCCTATTTGGTGTTTGGTCGCGGTATTCTGCATTTGTCGGTATTAATTGAAACCATGCGCCGCGAAGGTTATGAATTGCAATTGGGCCAACCTCAGGTGATCATTAAGGAGATTGATGGTCAGAAATGTGAACCAATTGAAGTGTTAACTGTCGACGTGCCTCAGGAATCTTCGAGTAAAGTAATCGACCTGGTTACACAGCGTAAAGGTAACCTGTTGATTATGGAACCAAAAGGAGATCTGACTCACATTGAATTTGAAATTCCTTCACGTGGTATCATCGGTTTACGTAACAATGTATTAACCGCCACCGCGGGTGAAGCCATCATGGCCCATCGCTTCAAAGCATTTGAACCCTGGAAGGGCCACATACCAAGCCGCATAGCAGGCGTGTTAATTAGCAAAGACAAAGGCACAGCCGTTGCCTATTCAATTGACAAATTGCAAGACCGTGGCAAGTTTTTTGTAGAAGCAGGTGAAGAAATTTATCCGGGTATGATCATTGGCGAACACATTCGTCCCGATGATTTGGTGGTAAACATTTGTACCGAAAAACAATTGACCAACATGCGCGCCAGTGGTACGGATGAGAAGATGCGCATTGCACCAAAAATTAAATTCTCGCTCGAAGAATCCATGGAATATATCCAAGCAGATGAGTACGTAGAGATTACTCCTTCCAGCATTCGTTTGCGTAAAATTCATTTGGATGAAAATACCCGTAAGCGCATGAGCAAACAACTCGAAGCGCAGTAACAGTCTGTAGTCGGCAGTAAGCTGTCAGCAATCTATATCTCCTCTGTAAAAATCTGTGCTAAATCCAATGGCTATCGGGTCTTTGTACTCTGTGGTTAAATTAAACCAGAGACAGAGTTAGTGCTCTAATACTGAACACGTGTTGTAATTTGATTCACCTCGCAATCACCAGCATTGCAGAAAATACATCTTTTCCAGCCTGCATTCGCACCAGATGAACCCCGGCAGGGTAGGGACTGAGATCAAAGAGAAGACTGTGATTACCGGAGGAATACTGTGCCCGTGTAATGATACATTCCTGTTTTCCTGCAAGATCGAAGAGATCTATTTGAACAGATTTTTCTTCCGCCAGACTAAAGTGGATGTACACTTCGTGATTCGCCGGATTGGGTCGAAGTTCAAAGTTTTGTGATGCAGTGCCCGTATTTTGGTCGCTGATGTTTTTGTCGGATTCTTGCAGTTCACGACTCAGACTCAGACTTACTTTCCCATTACATTCAAAATAATAATAATCAGCATACCCCTTGTAGTTTGCCCCTTCGAGGTAAATTTTCCCATCCTTTACTTTAATATCAAGTTCGCCTGTGCGTAAACACCAGAGTGTATTGGGCTGTACAAATTTTTGTTCTGGTATGCCGTATTCTTCGAAATATAATTTATTGCCTTGTACCAATCCGCGAATATTTAGTATCCCATAGTTTTTTCCCTCATCAAAACTGATGTAGGAGGATCCGAATACCTTATTGCCTTCCTGCTTTAATTCCAGACTGGCGGCATAGGTACCTTTGAGGCCGCCATCAGCCAGGAATTCTTCTTCAATACCTTGCCAGGTGCCGCTGAGGTTGATGCAGCTTTTGTCGCTGAGGTTATAGAGGTTTGGGTTGGCAAAGTTTTGGAGTAGGGTCGTTTTTTCCTGAGCATAAAAGTGGCTGCTGTACATAAGCACCAGAAGAAGGATATGCAAAAACTTAGGCATGCTGAGGCTAAGCTAAAATACAAAAAAACCAACCACTTATAAAGTTGGAGGAGCAAAATACGGCAAGAAGGCAAAATCTTAGCGTTTATTTCATTAAATTTATTTATGAGCCTTTGTATTCAGTAAAAACGTGTGTTATGAAAAAAGCGATATGTAGTTTAATTATTTTGTTATTTTCTATACTTACTCAAGCCCAGAATTGGTGCGCCCCTGGAGCGGAGTGGCATTTCAGGGCTCACACAACTTGGCCAAGTATAAAATACCAAGATGGGTATATTCGTGTTGCCAGTGAAGGTACTGTAATTGCCCTGGGGCAAACGTGTGATAGTTTAACTGCAACATTTTACGGGGTGCGTTTTTCGATGCTTTCTCCCAGTGTTGTTATAAACAATTATTTTTCACTGGTTACCTATGAAAGCAATCATGTGGTATATGCCTATAACACATCGACAAATAGTTTTGACACCTTGTTTAATTTTAATGCCGCAATTGGTGACGAATGGTTAAACTACCGAGAAGGAACCAACTGTTTTATGCCAAGATCAAAATTTATTGTTACTGATACCGGCCACGTAATTATCAACGGTCAAAATTTAAAAACGTTAAATAATGGAATTGTTGAAAGAATTGGCTCACTTGGTTCCATGATTCCTTATAATGATTGCTGGGTCGACGCGAGCGATATGGGTTTTCTGGTTTGTTATAGCGACAACAATTTTCCCTTGTATAAAAAACCTGGGTACAACCTGCCTTGTAATTTCACAACCGTTGGTAAGGATGAATTTACTTTGGAAGGATTGGAGCTGAATGTATTTCCTAACCCGGCTTCCGATAATATTAAAATTGAATTTAGCGGAGAAAATGCTCTTGAACAGTTTTATGTGCAGGTATATGACTTGCTGGGTAAGGAAGTGTTATCGGGGACAACGTATTCAGGTGGCAGTTTAAACCTTCTTGATGTAAAATCGGGTTTGTATACACTAAACCTTGTTTCTGACGGACAGGTTTTGGCCAGAAGAAAGTTGGTTGTAGCCCAACAATGATTGAGGAATTAAAACAAGCATACCTCCTATGGTGATTCAGGGACATAGGTCCGAAAGCCGCGCCAGGGATTGAAACGAAGGCCGGGCGCGGCAAAACAAAAAATGCCGTTACAGCGAGGAGGGGGCAAAAGCCCTGTGGGCTTTTGAGCCTGATTGTGCGTAAGAAAGGAAGCCACCGCAGCGCACAGGCATTTTGTTTTGCAAGTATGGCCGAAGTGTAAAGCCCGCCCGGGCGCCCAAAAAAAGCACACAAATCTTTTCCCAACTTAATTAAATACGGCTTTGCAAAATCAAATTAATATTTAGATATTTGTCTAAATATATAAACAATGCAACTGAACCTGGCTTTTAAAGCCCTCAACGACGCCACGAGGCGTGAGATTCTGGAGCTCCTGAGAAAAAAGGACCTGACAGCCGGAGAAATTGCCGGGCATTTCAGCATTTCGGCCCCCAGCATTTCGCACCATTTGGATTTGCTGAGGCAAGCGGGCTTAATAGAAAGTGAAAAAAAAGGCCAGTTTGTGATTTATCGACTGGATACCACGGTGCTTGACGATATTCTGAGCTGGATGATGCAATTCAATAAAAAACCAAGTAAATAAATTAGTATGAAAACAAAAACATTAACTACGGTAATACAGGCTCTGGTTTCCCTATTGCCTCTGATTTTTTTAGCGCTCCTATGGAATCAACTTCCTGAATCGGTGCCTATGCATTACAATGGATCGGGCCAACCCGACCGCATGGGTTCGAAACTGGAAATGGTTTTTGTCATTTCCTTTATGGCCTTTATAGGTTTTGGTGTGGGTTGGTTGCTAAGAAACATACATAAGATTGACCCCAAACAGAAGTACCAGGACAATAGCGCGCTGATGATAAAAATCTCCTGGACCACGGTGATTTTTATCTGCGTTTTAGGCGCTTTTATTGTGTATGAAACCCTATTGTTCAGCACCGGGCAAAAAAGTGCTTTTTCGGGAAAAGGCATTCTGATGATCGTGTGTTTGATATTTGTGGTGCTGGGCAACTTTATGAACAATATTAAACCTAATTATTTTGTGGGCTTTCGCACGCCATGGAACCTGGAAAACGAGGAAAACTGGAGGAAAACTCACCGCCTGTCTTCCAAGCTTATGTTTTTCGGGGGTATTGCCCTGATGGCTTTGATTTTTCTACTGCCTGAAACCCTTTCAGCCTATATCTTCCTTGCGGGCGTTGTGCCCCTTGTGTTAATTCCTTTTGTATATTCTTATTTGCTTTTCAAAAGGGAAAAACAGTAATTGAGCGCATGATTTCATTTAAACAAAGGGCTGTTCAAATCAAATTATTCCTTAACAAAAAAGGCCTTTTGTCTTCAATAGATTTACCTCAAGTTATTTATTTATTTCTATGGCTCTTAAGAAAGCAAGCAAAACAAGTATCACCGAGAGGAAGATTTTTGTGCTCGATACCTCTGTTATCATTTACGACCACACCGCAATCAAAAATTTCGCGGAGCACGATGTGGTGATTCCCATAACCGTTTTAGAAGAACTCGATCAGTTTAAGAAGGGCAACGATTCAAAAAATTTCTCAGCGCGGGAGTTTACCCGTTACGTGGATAAATTGAGCGGAAACAATTCCCTTCAAAACTGGACCTCCATCAACGGGCCAACGCGTGGAAAATTTAAGATTGAGCTGAACAGCTCTTCGAAAATTAATGCGGAAAAAATATTCGAGGACCGTAAGGCCGATCACCGCATTTTAAACACCGCCTTGTATGTGGCCGAAAATCATCCTGATCGTAAGGTGATCTTAATCACTAAAGACATCAACCTACGTATCAAGGCAAAAAGTTTAAATCTGATTGCCGAAGATTACGAGACCGGTAAAATAAAATCAGTAGATGATCTTTATACCGGAAATTCAGAAGGCTTAAAAGCCACCAGTGAACAAATTGCCAGCATTTATAACAAAGGTGTTACCAGTTCTAAAACCATTCTGAAAAAGCAGGATGCCATGCCTAACCATTATTACATCCTGAAAAACGGATCACAAAGTGTGTTGGCGCGTTACAACAAAGAGGACGAGAGCATGCACCGTGTCATCAAAAGTGCAGCCTTTGGGGTGATTCCTAAAAACGCGGAACAAACGTTTGCACTGGATGCCATCATGAACCCCAACATCAAACTGGTGAGCATACAAGGTGTGGCAGGAACCGGCAAAACGCTTTTGTCCTTAGCCGGTGCTTTGGAGCAAAGAAGAAATTACCACCAGATTTATTTGGCTCGTCCTGTTGTGCCACTTAGTAATAAAGATATTGGTTACCTGCCCGGAGATGTGAACAGTAAGTTGAATCCTTACATGGAACCACTTTGGGACAATTTAAAATACATCCGCAGTTTGTTCAGCGAAAAAGACAAGGAGCACAAACAACTCAATGAGATGGTGGAGCACCAGAAATTGGTGGTGTGTCCGCTGGCTTACATTCGTGGCAGAAGTTTGAGCAATGTGTTTTTTATTGTGGATGAAGCTCAGAACCTAACCCCACACGAAGTAAAGACCATTATTACCCGTGCCGGAGAAAATACCAAGATTATTTTTACAGGGGATATCCACCAAATTGACACACCTTATCTGGATGCACAGAGTAACGGGTTGAGTTACATGATCGAAAAGCTGAAAGGTCAGGAATTGTATGCACACATTACGCTAGAAAAGGGAGAGAGAAGTGCGCTTGCCAATTTGGCGAACGATTTGTTGTAAAGTATTGTGTCATCCCGATCATATAGAGGGATCTTGGAGAAGCTAAACTAGTATAAACTCGTCAAGATGCCTGATTCTCTTCGACATGCTCAGATCAAGCCCTCGGCATGACAACAACCCTTTGTCATTAGAATTTACTCAGCTTTCAAAACACTCGGCAAAGCCAAAACTGCCTGCACCAAACCCAGTTCATCAAAGCTTTGGGGTTTCACGTAGTTTTTAATTTTGAGTTTTTCCAAAGCTTTGCCTGTGGCATCGCCCATGGCCACGGCCTGTTGATGGGCTTTCCATGTGTTTTTTTCAAAATAGGCTTCCACATTGCTGGGGCTGGTAAACACCAGCACGTCCGTGTCTTCAGCAATTTCCGTGCTGTGTTTTAAGGTAGCATACACTTCGAGATTAAACACGTTTTCGCGCTTTACCATCTGCCATTGTATGCTTTGCATGCTGCCTCGTGCGATAGGAAACAACACTTTGGCATTCCCGATTTTGCTGCTGAATTGTTTGCCCACCAATTTAATGTCGGTGCTTTGTCCTATAAAATCGGCCCTGAACCCGTGTTTACGCAACTCGGCGCTGGTGCTGGTACCAATACAGGCAAACTTTACGTTTTCCAGTTTAGGTTTCTGATCCAGAAAATACCTCACCGCATGTTTGCTGCTAAAAAATACCCAATCGGTTTTAGGCAATTCTTTGATGCGGATTTGTTTGAACTCAATCAAACTTTTTCCTTCTACAGCAAAACCCAAACGACTTAAAGCATTGGAAAAATAATCGTCTTTTTTCAGATCACGGCTAATAAATACCTTTTTGGGCTTTAAACCCTTGAGATGATCCACCACCTGATCCACAAAACCATCCGTATCCAGTGTTTCAAAATACACTTGTTTGGGTTGTTGATTCCAGGCTTCTGCTACACTTACCCAAAGCCTGAATTTAAAACGGTCGTCATCGTCAGGTTCTGAAATACAATAAGCACCTAATGGTAATTGACAGCCTCCATCAAACAAACTCAGCACTTCGCGTTCAATCCCGGTTTTTATTCTTACATCCAAATCACTGATTTGGTCAATTACTTCCATCAATTCTTCATCATCTTCGCGGCATTGCCAGGCCAGCACACCCTGGGCAGGGGCCGGTACAAATTCTTCAGGTGACAAATACTCGGCATGAAATTCACTTAGGTCAAGTTCTAATCGTTCCACTCCTGCAGCCGCCAGCATAATGGCTTCGTATTGCCTCTCGCGTAATTTCTGTATGCGTGTAGGCACATTTCCACGCAAATCTTTTAGCTCTAAATCAGGACGAAAAGCAAGTAATTGGGATTTTCTGCGGGCTGAAGAAGTTCCGGTGAGTGCCCCTTTTTTGAGGTTAAATTTTTGTTTATCGTCAACCGCTTCTTTTCGGATAAGCAACAATTCCGAAGGATCTTCGCGCCTGGATACGCCGGCAACAATTAATCCATAAGGGTTTTCTGTGGGCAAATCTTTGTGCGAGTGCACCGCCAAATCAATGCTTTTGTTTAATAAAGCATCTTCCAGCTCCTTGGTAAAAAACCCTTTACCTTCTAATTTATCAAAAGAGGTATTCCACTGTTGAGAGCGATCGCCTTCGGTTTGTATGATTTTGATTTCAACCTCTTGTCCTTTATCCTCCAACAGAGATTTGGTGTAATTGGCTTGCCATAAAGCGAGGTCGCTGCCTCTGCTGCCGATAATAATTTTCCGTTTCACGCGGCAAAGGTATAAAAAGAGGGGAAATGCTTGTTGTTAGAAGCGTTTATTGTCCGGTACTTCCGAAACCCCCGCTGCCCCTTTGTGAATGTTCCAATTCACTCACCACATACCATTCCACGTGTTCGTGGCGGGCTATCACCATCTGGGCGATACGTTCCCCGTCTTTCACTTCAAAATCCTGATCAGAAAGGTTAACGAGCAACACTTTTATCTCACCTCTGTAATCAGCATCAATGGTTCCGGGAGAGTTCAGTACGGTTATCCCATGCTTTAAAGCCAGGCCGCTTCTTGGTCGGATTTGAGCTTCATGTCCTATTGGCAATTCAAGTGAAAGCCCGGTGGGAATAAGGGCTCTTTGAAGAGGTTGGATGCGAACTGTTTCACTGAGATTGGCTTTCAGGTCCATGCCGGCCGCGTGCTGAGTAGCGTACTCAGGCAGTGGGTGCTTAGACGCGTTGATGATTTTAATGGCCAAAGGTATCATGTGGAACTGAGTTTTTTGATGGTAGAAAGTTCCAGTTTATAGATAATGAACGCAAATGAGAGTATCAACAAATTATTCAACAGCTGACGAAGGTAAAAGGACTCAATTCCATTGAACAAGCCGGAAACAAAGTACAAACCAAGGGCAATGAATGAATAAACGAACAGTGCTCTGAAATTGTATTTGATGGGGAAGTATTTTTGACCCAGTCCGTAAGAGAATAACATCATGCCCGCATAAGCAGCTAAAGTAGCCCAGGCTGAAGCGGTGTAGCCAAATTTGGGTACAAACAGCATGTTCAGTAAAATGGTAATGGCTGCTCCTGTAATGGAAATAATGGCACCGAATTGGGTTTTGCCGCTGAGTTTGTACCAGATGGAAAGGTTATAAACGATGCCTAAACATAAATTAGCAGCCAAAAGCACGGGTACAACATGCAAACCCGCACGGAACTCCTCTCCAATAAAATACTGAATCCACTCCAAGTTGAGCATGGTACCTAAAAACAAAAAGAGGCAAAAAATCACAAAGTACTTCATCACAATGGCGTAGGTTTGTTTTGAGTCTTTCTCCTTAGCCTTGCTGAAAAAGAAAGGTTCGGCAGCATAACGAAAAGCCTGAATAAAAATGGTCATCAGAATGGCAATTTTATAACAGGCCCCATAAATGCCTTGAGCAATTTGCGCTTCTTCCTTATCGGGCATGAGTTTTTTTAAGATGATACGATCGAGGGTTTCGTTTACCATACCGGCCAAACCTAAAATCAACAAAGGCCAGGCGTAGAAAAGCATTTCTTTAAGCAAAGCAAAGTCGATATTGAAACTTACACCCAAATACATTCTTGAAAGCGCCAGTAAACTTAAGAGGTTGGCAAGAAGATTCGCCAAAAAGGCATAGCCTATGCCAATTTCTGGATTGTAGATGGAGGCTTTAAAACCGGTCTCACCCTGCTCATAACTTTCTCTGCACATCACAAGCAAAAAATAGGTGAGTCCAAAATTCACTACCACATTTCCCAGTTTCATCAGCGAAAATTCAAGGGCTTTGTTTTCCGCTCTTAATTTGGCAAATGGTAGTGCCAGTAAAGCATCGCTGGCAACAATAAGCACACACCAAATGATAAACTTTGGTAAATAAATGGTTCCGGGTGTTGAAAGACCCTGAGCAATTTGACCCGAGAATAAAACAAGCAGTAAAGCAAACACCGTTGTTGAAAGCAAAACCGATACCAAAGCGGTATTGTAAACAGCGGTTTTGTTTTCAAGCTTGGAATTAAAATTAAAAAATGTGGTTTCCATGCCATAGGTGAATACCACATTCAAAAACGAGATGTAGGCGTACAATTCACTGTTGATGCCATATTCAGCAGCTGTAAAAATATACGTGAGAAGTGGAGTAAGCAGGTAATTAATCAGCCTCGGCAAAATGGTACCCAAGCCATAAATGACTGTTTGACCGGCTAATTTTTTCAGAGGATTCGACACAACAAGGGAAATCGAATTAAAAGTAGGAATTAATCACTCAGCAAGAAATGCCCGCTCGTGAAGATATTAACCGGGTTTTGTATACAGGGAAATCGATTTCAGGCTTTGCCCATGGCTTTAAGCTGGGCTTCTAAAAGCTGTATGCCTTCGGTAAAGCTGTGGGGCGCATAGCCCAAATCGCGTTTGGCCTTATCAATGATAAATCCGGTGATGGGTGGACGTTTGGCGGGTTGTTTAATGTCCTCACTTTTCCCGGCCTTGATGAGCGATGTATCCAGTTTGTAATAGTTCGCCACCACATGCGCCATTTCTAAAATACTGTAAAAGTCTTTTCCTGAAATGTTGTATATGCCTGTAGCCCCTTTTTCAGCAATCAGAATGCAGCCACTGGCCAAATCTTCAGCCAGGGTAGGCGTTCTGAACTGGTCGTCAACTACCGTTATGGTTTTTCCTTGTTCAAGATTGGATTTTACCCACAATACTATGTTGCTTCGGCTCATGTTGTCAACAATGCCATATACAAGCACCGTTCGGGCAATGGCCCATTTCAACGAAGAATGCATAACAGTTTGTTCGGCCTCCAGTTTTGTTTCGGCATAATAACTCAAAGGATGAGGCGTTTCATTCTCATCGATAGGTCCCCTGCTTCCATCAAAAATAAAATCGGTGCTGAGGTGAATAAAATGAGGTTGGTATCCCGGGTGATTTTTTTGAAGTTGCTCCAATGTTTGTACCTGAAACTTCACCGAATCAGCGTTCATCAATTTAGCCCCGTCCCGGTCAGTTTCACAGGCATCCACATTGGTCATGGCAGCAGTGTTGATTATCACATCAGGCAGGTAAGTTGAGAATACCTTTTGCACCTGTTCAGCATTGGTGATGTCAAGACTTTGATACGTGTACCCCTCTTTTTGTAAAAGCCGGTTTTCGCCGCGCGCTGTTGCGATGCATTGAATACCTGTTTTGTTGCGAAGTTGATAAACCAGTTTTTGGCCAAGTAAACCGTTGGATCCTGTGATTAAAATTTTCATGTGGTAGTATGAAGGGAGGACGGATTTAAGCCCAAAGCTAAACTTTATTCGATTTATAGTACAATTTTGCACTTTTCTCAAGAGCAGCGAACCATTCTTTGCCGTATTTGCGAATCAAAGGTTCTTTCAGAAATTTGTAAACGGGTACCTCAAGCTTCTCACCACAGGCGCAGGCGGGGGCGCATATATCCCAATGGCTATAGTTCACGGCATCGTAACCCTTGTGTTTTGAAATGCGGATGGGATATAAATGGCAGGAGATGGGTTTTTTCCAGGCTATTTTCCCATCGTTAAAAGCTTGTTCAATGGCGCATTTGGCAATTTTATGTTCATCAAAAAACACAAAGGCGCATTCCGCTTTTTCACTCACTAAGGTAGTGGTGTAATCTCCATCGCTGTCCACCACATAGGCGCCGTGCTTTTTAATGGCTGCCAATCCTTTTTTATTCATATAGGGCTTAACGGCATCCAGCACACCTTCTAACAGCGGCAATTCTTCCTTATCCAAAGGCGCACCACTGTCTCCGGCCACACAACAAGCGCCCTTACAAGCGTTCAGGTCGCAAACGAATTTTTTTTCTACAACGTCTTCACTAATGAGGGTATCGCCTATGGCTATCATGTAAGCAAATTATCAATAAATGGCCATGTTTTGGGTCATGTAAGAGCCAAGGTGTTTTTCGAGTATGCTCCTGTAAGTTTTGCTGTATTTAAAACCACCCGGGGCGTCGAAAAACTCATTAAAAAGTTGTGTGTGCTCACTTCCTTTTGGTAACACAAAAGCCAACTCTTCTTTCGATTGACTCAGAACTTTCTGCATTTTCAGAAACCGTCCCGGGTTTTTTTTCAGGTACAACCAAAATGATACCGCATCCACATAGCCAAATTGCAACACATTTTTCGAAACTTCGTCCAGAATTTTTTGGGGATTGGACTGGTAACTGATTTTGAGTTCGGGTACATACAGCTTTTTCATCTCCAAAACATACCCGTTTAAACTGCTATTGGGAATAGTAATGGCAGTCATGTTCCCGAATACTTTCAGAAGTTCTGTTTTGTTTTTCACTTTTATATCTGGGGCATGACCGTTTGTAATACAAAACGCGACATTTTTTAGTACCGGACGGGTGAAATCAAGTTCTTTTTTTCTTTCCTGGTTAATCGTAAGGGTACCTAATCCAAAGGTACTTTTGTCAGAAGTTTTTACCTTGTTCAAAAACACTTCAAAATCTGTGTACCCCTTATAGCCTATACTCAGGTTCATGTTTTTTTTAGCTTTAAGCCAGGCCACGTATTCGTTGATGATATCAATTTCTATGCCTTTTAAATTGGTGCCATCAGAATAAGAAAAAGGAGGGTTTTCAAAGTAGTGCACAAAGAGGCTGTCTTTGTTACCTGCCCTAAGTATGGAGGCGGAGAGAGCTATCAGCAGGAGCAATCGAAAAGAGTTGAACACAGTACGTTTTTTTTAAGCACCGTGAAGTTACGCTATTTTTTTTGCGCTAAAGCTGTTAAATATCCTAATCAAACAGGATATTTATCAAGAAAAAACCCACAATCGCAAGTCCGTTTTTACAACCAGATTTACACTATTTTAAGACGCGTATAAATCAGGATTTGTTCAGGATTGTGTAACTTTAAATTCACAAATCCCCAAACGCATGAGCGAAATAGTGAACAAGGTAGCTGCCAGTGGAATTGTCAGCATTGATCTTGAGGAATATTATACCGAAGGGGAACGTGTGACTTTTGACATCAAGTCGTTTTTATACAAAGAACTTATGTTAAAGGAAAAAGAGTTTCGCGAGGCACTCAAAAATTACGATTGGTCGAAGTTTAAGGGAAAGATTGTTAACATCATCTGTTCTGCCGATGCCATAGTGCCAACCTGGGCTTTTATGCTGGTTGCTCTCGAACTCGAACCTTTCGCACTAAAAGTACTTTGCTGCACACAACAAGAGGTTGAACTGGTATTGTTTAAAGAAAAACTCAACTCGCTTCGCCCTGAAGAGTACAAAGGTGCCAGAGTGGTCATCAAAGGGTGTTCACAAAAACCGGTTCCTTTGAATGCGTTTGTTGAACTAACGGCCATGTTAAAACCTTATGCCAAAAGTATCATGTACGGAGAACCCTGCAGTACGGTGCCTCTTTACAAATCCAAATCCTGAGTTAAGTCAATAGAGTCTGGGTTTATGATCTATAGCTTTAAAGTTATAGCCGAGCTGGCCATAATGTTCCAACACCTTTGGTAAACTGTATTTGAGGTTTTTTTCAGCCTTGATGTTATCATGAAACACCACAATACTACCATTGCGTGTGTTGTCAAGCACTATCTTCAGGCATCGGTCGGGACTTATTTTTTCGTAATCATAACTGATCACATCCCACATCACCACTTTGTAGCCTTTTTTGATTAGGGCTTTGTATTGTCCACGTTTCAGTTGTCCGTATGGCGGACGAAAAAGTGGATTACCAATTAACTTCTTGCAGGCATCGGTTTCGTTCAGGTAGTTGGTAATTGGGGTCGAAAACCCTTTGCTGTGAAACATGCTGTGATTACCAACACTGTGACCTTCTTCACCAATTCTGCTAAACACCTCGAAGTTTTTCATTACGTTAGCGCCAACACAAAAAAAGGTAGCCTTTGCCCGGTGAAGGGCAAGCTCATCAAGCACCCATTCAGTTATTCCCGGGATGGGTCCATCATCAAAAGTGAGATAGATGTTTTTTTCTTCTCTGGTATAATGCCAAAGCGCCTTGGGATAGATTTTTCTCAGAAAGCGCCTTGGTTGAATGAGTAACATGGCTTTGGTTTAACAATTCAGCTAAAGAACTACGGTAATTGCGGGCTGCGTTCTTCCGGTTCAAAATCTTCAGCAGTAAGCAGTCCATTTAATCGGCCCATGAAGTTTTTATTCAATTCGTCTTGCTTAAATTGCTGAGAAAGGGAAGTGACACGTTTAAGAATTTCTTTGGCTTGTGCGATGTCTCTGCCGTAAGCCGCTCTGCGGTTGGGTTTTTGACTGTTATAAATTCTCAGGTCACCCTCGTAGATATCAAATAATTTATTGGCAAGCGCATTGGCTTTTTCAATTTCACCAAGTTCATAGTAGGCGGCACAAATGGTAAAGATGGTTGCATCGTAAGGCACATTTTCTTCAGGCATTACTGTCAAACACTTATCGAGTACATCTTTTGCTTCTTTCTTTTTGTTTTCATTGATCAAAGCGCCGGCTAAAATACCCATTTGCATTCTCAGGTTACCTGCCATACGCATACAGTTTTCATCGAGATTAACGCCGGGCTTGTCCATTCCACCCCAGTAAAACTTGTTCATTAAATTATCATACATCACAGTGGTGTTCACTCTTCCTCCCTGAGCCGACTCTGAAGGAGTTTGTTTAATAGGCACCAATCGGTAGGCCAAACCTTCTAATTGAAAATAGTCCTTTAACCCCACATAAGCTTCATCTCCTGTTGTTACAGCAAAATAAATAGGCCGCTCCCAGTTGTTATTAGCTACCAGATCAAGCACCATCAGGTCGTTTTTTGTGATCATGCTGCGCCCACTCAGGGTCCAACTCATGCGTTTTGCAAGGCGTGCGGTATCCTTAACATCAATCACCTTGTTTTTCATGACTTGCATACTATCCACATTCACGTAAAGATTTTTTGATGGTAAAATATCGATCAATTCACCGCCGTTTTCAATTTTTGTGTTGTAATCATCACTGGTGGCCATGGCAACAGCCTCTTTCACACTGAGGGCTTGAGAATTTTGCGTGTTAATAAAAATGTACTCCAGTTTTGAAGCTTCCAGTTTTTCTTCAGGAATACTGAATGGTACTGGTTTGCTGAGGTAAGCGGCACGCCGCATTTGTTTGATGTACCAGTCGGTTTGCAACAAACTGAGGTTCACAACACGCACATCTGTACGAATACCTTCTACCTCTTGCGCGTACCATAAAGGGAAAGTATCGTTGTCGCCATTAGTAAACAAAATGGCATTCGGAGCACAACTTTGCAAATAGTTGATGGCCACATCCCGGGATAAGGTACGCAGCGAGCGGTCGTGATCGTCCCACCCTTCAACAGCCATAATTCCGGGAACAACCAGAGATAGGCCAGTAGCGCCGATGGCGGTTACCAGGGTGGCTGATTTTTTACTCAACACATCAAACAGGTAAAGTACACCCAAACCGATCCAGATGGCGAAGGCATAAAAACTACCGGCATAGGCGTAATCCCGTTCCCTTGGTTGGTAAGGGGTTTGATTAAGGTAGGCCACAATGGCCAAACCTGTGAGCAGGAAAAAACTCAACACCACCCAGGAATCCTGGCGCCTTCTTTTGTAATGGAAATACGCACCCAAAAGTCCCAATATAAGTGGTAATGCGTAAAAGGAGTTGTTTGCTTTGCTGTTTTTATCGCGGTAAATTTTCTGAGAAGTATCTGTGTCGAGTTTAAAATCATCCAAAGGTTTAATACCCGATTGCCAGTTGCCATCCATGTTATTACCGGTGGTGCCTTGCATATCGTTCTGGCGACCTACAAAATTCCAATAGAAATAACGTAAATACATGTAATTGATCTGGTAACTCAAAAGGTAAGTCAGGTTGGCGCCCATGGTTGGGATCTGAACTGTTTCTGGCTCCCCGTCACGACCTTCCACTAATTTATTGCGGTGATGATCTTCCACATTGCCCCAATACCTGTAACCGGCTTCATGGTGTTGTTGCCCACTGTACATGCGGGGGAAAAGGGTACAGAATTCCTTCTCGTATTTTACCACCGATTTTTTTCTGTCGTCGATAACCTTGTAGTTGCCATTTTTTTCATCTCTGCCATAAAGTGGATCGGCATCACCAAATTCACTTCTTGGAGCCATTGGTGCATTGTAATATTGACCATACAACAATGGGAAATCGCCATATTGTTCACGAAGGAGGTAAGAGAGCAGGTTGGTGGCATTTTCAGGATCGTTCTCATCCATGGGAGGATTTGCCTGCGAACGGATTACCAGCACAAAAAAAGAAGAGTAACCAATAAGCAGAGTAGCAAAGCTAAGGAAGATGGCATTCAGGGTAATGGTTTTTGTTTTATACTGGCGTATCGCATAAATGATACTACCCAGCACAAGTAAACGCGTGAACATGCCCCCACCGCTGGGTGCAGAAATCACTGCGATGGCAGAAAACAATATTAGAGCGTAATACCCCCAGGTATAGAATTTCTCATTTTTATTGATAGTATAACGAATCAGAGAAACCAGCGAAAACACCAGAAGGATAAAAAACAACACTGTACCGGTACTGAAACCCAGATGTACTTTGTTGGTGAAAAATACCTCATAATCACTGATGAATTTCACCAGTTTGGGAATCATGATATTTTGTACGAAACCCAGCAGTAAAATGGAGAAAACGCCGGCGTATAAAAAGCCTTTCCAACTGAATTTGTATTTTTTGTAATACACCACAAATACGATGGATGGAATAGCAAGTAAGTTCAGCAAGTGTACACCAATGGATAAACCAATGAGATAAGAAATAAGAACGAGCCAGCGCATGGCAGCTACCGGGTTTTCAGTATCTTCTTCATCCCATTTTAAAATGGCCCAAAATACAATGGCGGTAAACAAAGAAGACATGGCATACACTTCACCTTCAACAGCGCTGAACCAGAATGAATCAGAAAAGGTATATGCCAGCGCACCAACGATGCCTGCGCCAAGAATAGCCCAATGCTGTGCTTTTGAGAGTTCACTTACTTTTTTGCCATAAGCACGTATGCCAATGCGGGTGATGGACCAGAACAAAAACAAAATACTGAACGAACTGCAAAGTGCACTCATCACATTGATCATCATGCCGGCAATTGCAGGGTCACCTCCGCCTAAAAGAGCAAAAAACCTTCCGATGAGCAAAAAGAACGGCGCTCCGGGTGGGTGACCCACTTCCAGTTTATAGGCACAGGCAATGTACTCCCCGCAATCCCAAAAGCTGGCGGTAGGTTCAATGGTAGACACATACACAAATGTTGCAATGGCCCATACCAGCCATCCGATTATGTTGTTGAGTCGCTTGAAGTCTGTAGTCATCATGAGGTTCAAATGTTTGCGAAGATAGTATTTATCTTGTTTTAATAGGGTAATACCTCATGAACTGCGACCGATTTTTTCACAAATTTACTTGTGAAAAGCAAAAAATGTGTATTTTTGCCCTCTCAAAAATTGCCCGATCGTCTAATGGCAGGACTTCAGATTTTGGTTCTGACTATGTTGGTTCGAATCCAGCTCGGGCAACCATCAAATCCCGGAGCGTAAGCCCCGGGATTTTTATTTTCACACCGAAACCAAGCGTGCTTCAGGAGTGCCGTGAAAATAAAAATCCAGTACACCAAAGGCGTGCTGCATTTGTTTGAACATTAACTCCTTCCGGGATCAGCGCCCTGAATCAGAAGGCAAAAGGGGCATTAATCGGTCATTTCTGAAGGGCACTCATTCAGCTGAGCCTATTGTGCAGCCTTTAAAGTCGAGAAAAAATAGTATCTAAATAGTGGAGTGAATTGTTGAGCATAAAAACAGTCAACCAAAACCTAAGTCGAAATTTCTATCCTCACTTTTTTATTTTTGATTCTTTCGTCCTGTATTTGATCCACTACCTTTTTGATTTTATCGCTTTTAATTGCTGCATAAGCCGAGTGGTCAAGCACTTCTATTCTGCCTAATTCTTCTTTGCGCAAACCTCCTTTTTGTAACAACATGCCCACAATGTCCATCTTGTTTACCTTGTCTTTTTTTCCGGCTGAAATGTAAAGTGTTTTCCAGTGAGCGGGCTTAGGGATTTGTAGCTGTTTGGGAAGCACTTCTTCACTTGGATCTTCCTTTAAAAACTCAGGCAAATGATCACCCTCGTCCAGCATAAAATATACAGTGCCCTTTCTGTTCATTCTCGCAGTTCTTCCGTTGCGATGTACCATCGCCTCCTCTGTGGCAGGTAATTGGAAATGCACCACCGCTTCAATTTCAGGAATATCCAAGCCTCTGGCAGCAAGGTCGGTTGATATTAGCAAGTTAATGCTCCCGTTTCTTAATTTGATCAGGGTTTTTTCTCGGTCTATTTGTTCCAAACCTCCATGGTAATGCCCATGTGCAATTTTTAATTCATGTAACTGCGCAGATATCCGGTTCACCGCATCTCTGTGATTGCAAAACACAATGGTAGAGTTAGATTTGGTAGTACCAAGCAGTAATAGCAATGCATGTAATTTATCGTCACCCGGCCTCACATGTACCATTTTGAGTTGCGCTTGAACTGATGTGCTATTATCTTCTGAGGTAAAATTGAGTTCGGTTTTTTCACGGATGCCAACAAAAGTTGGAATTTCTGCCAATGGTGTGGCTGAGGTCAGGATTCGTTTTTTAAGTTGAGGCATTTGTTGCAGGATAAAGGACATTTCATCTGCGAATCCCGCTTCCAGTGATTTATCAAACTCATCCAACACCAGCATCTGGGTTTTTTTTAGTGACAGGGTTTTTTTGCGAAGATGATGAGTGATGCGTCCGGGTGTGCCTACCAGTAATGCCGGAGGTTCAAGGAGGTTGTTTCTCTCAATTTGTACCTCGTGACCACCATAACAACACGTGATTTTATAACCACTGGCCATTTGTTTGAACACCTGTTCAATTTGCTGCGCCAATTCGCGCGTGGGAACAATAATTACTGCCTGAACAGAAGTTATCTTAGCTTCCAATAGTTCCACCAGGGGAAGGAGATAGGCCAGGGTTTTGCCTGAGCCGGTGGGGGATATCAGCACCACGGCCTTATTTTGGCTAATGGCTTCAACACTGGCAGTTTGCATGGCGTTGAGCGCAGGAACATGAAGTTTGGCAAGATACTGTGAACGGGTCATAAAGCGTGGTTTGAATTGGTTAAAAAAAACCGGGGTCCTTTGCAAGCTTCTATTGCTGTGGACCCCGGCTAGGCAGCATAAAACCACTACTTAAAGCGCTGCTATTTGTTCTTCAAGTGATTTGATTTTAGATAAGGCATCGCTTTCTTTTTTTCGCTCAGTAGCTAAAACTTCTGGTTTGGCATTGGCCACAAATTTCTCATTACTCAATTTACTTTGAACCGAACGGAGGAATCCCTTATTGTATTCGAGGTCTCTTACCAAACGTTTTTTCTCTTCTTCAGGATCAATAGCTGAAGGTAAGGTCACAAAAAATTCTGTTGTACCAATTACTAAACTAATGGCGCCATCAGGTTTGGAAGAAGTTTTACCTAATGAAGTCAAATTGGCAAGCTTGATTACAAAAGCCTGGTCAACACTACTTTGAGAGGTGGATTTTTCCTGCACCTCCAGTTTGATTTTTGGTGAAATTTGTTTTTGTTGCCTGAGGTTTCGAATGGCAGCTACCAGCTCTTTGCTTGATTCAATTAGGTTCAACTGCTTTTGATCAAATTGTTTTGTTGTTGGCCATTCAGCAACTATGATACAATCTCTGAGTTCACGCGATTTTAACTGATGCCAGAGCTCCTCTGTAATAAAAGGCATCCAGGGGTGCATCACCTTCAACAGATCTTCCATGAAAGCCTTGGTTGCTGTATAGGTCGCTGTATCAATGGCAAGGGCTTTTCCATCCACAAATTCGGGCTTGATGGCTTCCAGGTACCATGCGCAAAAATCGTCCCACACCAATTTGTAGGTTGCCATCAAGGCATCGCTCATGCGGTATTTTTCGTAATGTTCGTTGATGAGGTGCAATTGCTCAGAGAATTTATTCTCGAACCACGAGATAGCCGATTTGGCACTTTCGCTTTGTGGCACAGCACCCGATTCAAAACCATTTATCAGGCGAAACGCGTTCCAAACTTTATTCCAGAAGTTCCTGCCCTGCTCACAATGGTTTTCATCAAACATCAAATCATTACCTGCCGGCGAGCTTAACATCATGCCAACACGAACGCCATCAGCGCCATATTTTTCAATTAGTTCCAAAGGGTCGGGTGAATTGCCCAGAGATTTACTCATTTTCCGTCCGAGCTTATCTCTCACAATTCCGGTGAGGTAAACATTGCTGAACGGTTTCAGTTTGGTGTATTCTTTTCCGGCAATGATCATGCGGGCCACCCAAAAGAACAGAATCTCAGGAGCGGTTACCAAATCGTTGGTTGGGTAATAATACTTGAGTTCTGCATTGGCTTTGTCCCAGCCATTTTTGATGATTTGCGGGTCAAACACTGTGAGTGGCCAAAGCCAGGATGAAAACCAGGTGTCAAGCACATCTTCGTCTTGTTTGATCTCTTCACGTGTTACGGTTGAATTCAGGCTTTGTAACTTTAAAAAGGCTTCATCCTGTGTTTTGCAGACCACGGTGTTGCCCTGTTTGTCGTACCAGGCCGGAATACGTTGTCCCCACCACAATTGGCGACTTATGCACCAATCATGCACATTCTCCATCCAATGTTTGTAGGTGTTAATGAATTTATCGGGAATCAGATTCACATCGCCTTCGATTACCGCTTGTAAAGCAGGTTGACTCAATTCTTCCATTTTCAGGAACCATTGCATCGAAAGTTTAGGTTCAATAACAGCATTGGTTCGTTCGCTGTATCCGACTTTGTTTTTGATTTCCTCTATTTTTATTACCAGGCCTTGATCTTGAAGGTCTTTGATAATTTGTTTTCGGCATTCAAACCGATCCATGCCAATGTAGGCGCCGGCTGCTTCACTTATTTTGCCTTCATCAGTGAGCGCGTCAATCACGGCCAATTTATGTTTTTGCCCTAGGTTAAAATCGTTGATATCGTGTGCCGGTGTTACTTTCAGGGCTCCGGTTCCAAAGGAGGCATCCACGTAATCATCAAAAATCACCGGTACTTTGCGGTTAACTACCGGTACGATAACAAACTTGCCTTTTAAATGCTGGTAACGTTCATCGTTGGGGTTCACGCATACTGCCGTGTCGCCCATTATTGTCTCAGGCCGGGTAGTGGCTACGGCAATGTAAGCGTCTGAATTTTCGAGCTGGTATTTTACATAAACCAGTTTGCTGTTGTTTTCTTTGTGAATCACTTCTTCATCACTTACCGCGGTTTTTCCCTGAGGATCCCAATTCACCATACGAACACCACGGTAAATGTGTCCTTTGTTGTAGAGGTCGATAAACACATCCAGTACAGCATCGCTCATTTCGGGGTCCATGGTAAACCGGGTACGATCCCAATCACAGGAGGCTCCCAGTTTTTTCAGTTGTTCGAGAATGATGCCCCCGTATTTTTCTTTCCAGTCCCAGGCGTGTTTCAAAAAATCTTCTCGGCTGAGTTCGGCTTTTTTAATACCCTGATCGGCGAGCAGCTTTACCACTTTTGCCTCTGTTGCAATACTGGCGTGATCGGTACCGGGCACCCAGCAGGCATTGTAACCCATCATTCTGGCCCTTCTGATCAAAACATCCTGTATGGTGTTATTGAGCATGTGGCCCATGTGCAGCACGCCGGTTACGTTAGGCGGAGGGATCACAATGGTGTATGGTTGACGCTCATCGGGGCTAGAACTGAAAAACTGCTGTTTCAGCCAATGGTCGTACCACCTGATTTCGGCTTCTGCTGGGCTGTAGGTCGTGGAAAGAGACATGTTAAACTCCTGTAAATTATATTGTTAAATTTCGTAAAATTAAGGAAACAAATCTGAGCATGTAATATCTTTATGGCACGATTAACTAATTCTAACAATCAAAATCAAGGAAACATGAAAAAACTAATCTTTACTCTGGCTTTCATTGCAGGTTTTTCTGCTTTGAGTTTTTCTCAAGAAGTACATACGGCTGGCGATGGTCATAACCACGAACAAGTGCCTGCCAGTTCTGCTCCTACAAGTTTGGCTGATATTAAAATGGATAAACTTACCCATGATTATGGTACCATTAAACAAGGTGATAACGGGGAGTGCGAATTCAAATTCACCAATAATGGCAAAGAGCCCCTGGTGATTACCAACTGTCAGGGCAGCTGTGGTTGCACTGTGCCTGAGTGTCCAAAAAACCCTATCCTGCCCGGAAAAAGTGCTGTGATTAAGGTGAAATATGACACACAAAGAGTAGGTGGTATCTATAAAACAGTGACAGTTAATTCTAACGCCAAAAGCGGAAATGTGGTACTGACCATAAAAGGCACTGTAGAAGCTAAGCCAGTTGAAGAGGCATTTCCAGCTAATCCAACACCAGCCGGTGCGCCTGTTGAAAAGAAGGGTTAATCACATCGTAAACATGAAGTAAAAATGAAAAAGTTCTTCGCTCTGTTCGCAACTGTTTTTGCACTCGTTGCAAATGCACAGGAGTCGGTGGTACCCAATATGGACCCAAATGCCCCTGAGATGAAATTTGAAACTGAAGTATTGGATTACGGTGTAATAGAATACGATGCCAATGGCATACGCGAGTTCAAGTTTACCAATGTTGGAAAAACCCCTTTAACCATTACCGGTGTATCAGGTGAGTGTGGTTGCACTACCACCACCATTGATGGCAAACCGGGCTGGCCTCAGGAACCTATCCTCCCTGGCAAGAGCGGCGTGATTAAGGTAAAATACGATACCAAACGCGAAGGACGCTTTGAAAAAAATGTAACCATTACTTCAAACGCGAAATATGCAACTAAAAAGGTGCGTATCAAGGGGGAAGTGAAAGCTAAACCTGCGGCACCAACTAATTAATACCATGTTTCTTGTAACACTAACAAATTCCCTCCGCCAATGGCGGGGGGATTTTCTTTTTAGGACAACACTTCCATTCTTTTTTGCTGTGATGTTGTTGCAGCCTCTGCATGCTCAGCCAAAAGTTGAAATTACCAATAGCAAACAACATTTTGGTTCTGTTAAGCGGGGTGAGGTGCTGAAAATACACTACGAACTTAAGAACACCGGAAACGCTCCTTTGCTACTTTTTGAATCGGAAGTTAGCTGCTCATGCACCTCTGTAGAATTCAGTCAAGAACCGGTGGCACCAGGCAAATCCACCCTAGTTATTGTAACGTTCGACACCAAATCAGTTTGGGGCCGACAAGACCGCTATGTTTACATCAGCAGCAACGCAATCCAACCAGAGATTGCACTCAGGTACAAAGGACACGTGTCGAAAGACTAGGATGTTGGTCCCAATTGCCTGAAAAATTCAGAGCAAATAATTCCTGCAGCCATGGCTGCATTCAGCGATTCGGTGTGGTTACCTGGAGCAGCCGGTATGGTAATGGGATGTTTGATCAACACAAGATTTTCTTTGGAAATTCCATTCGCTTCATTGCCAATTACAATCAATCCCCTTTTCAAACTTGCCTTGTATAGGTTGCTTCCATTCAACATGGCACCATACACGTTTTGAATAGCATTTTCTGAGATCAGTCGTGATAAGCTTGTGTACACAATTTCTACTCGCAAAAAGGCTCCCATACTGGCCTGAATCACCTTGGGATTGTACAATTCGCAGGTGCTTTCCGAACAAAATACTTTGGTAATTCCATACCATTCTGCCAATCGCAACAAAGTACCAAAATTGCCAGGATCCCTTATTTCGTCGAGGTAAAGACTAAAACCCGATTCGAAATCAAATACTAGGTTGGATGCGTTTAGGTTTTCACAAACTGCCATAACCTGATTGGGGTTTTGCTGTATACTGATGCGCGCCAATTCACTTGATGTAATTAAGGTAAAGGCTGATTGGTGTGGTTTGAGTATAGCGGCGTGTTGGCTTGCAAATTCCTGTGTTCCGTATAAGTGCGATAAAATTTGCGGACGGTATTGTAACACTTCAAGCACAGTTTTCACCCCTTCAACAATAAACCGTTTGCTGAGTGAGCGCTGTTTCTTCGTATGCAAACCACGTATTTCGTTGACTTGATTTTTACTGAGCATATTTGTTTTAAATTAGCGCAAGCTATCACGCGCTTAACTAAATTGGCAATAAAAATAGGCAATAAACTTCCTACTTACCTGAACAAGCTTTGTTTTTATGGCCCTCTCTTCCTTTTATTACTGGTTTCCTGTAGCCCAACACGAAAATTAAAATCCGGTGAATACCTGGTAAACAAGGTGGAGGTTAAAAACTTCAAAGAAACAGGCATTACCAAAGAAAATTTCGAAGCCTTTTTTAAACAGCGACCTAACCGCCGTTTTTTGGGCACTTTTGACTTTTACATTTGGTGGTATTCCCTTTTTAACAACGAAAAGATTCAGGCTAAAAAAGACAAACGGAATCTTAAGTACGACCGTAAAAACGCCGATAAAACCAAAAAGTTCGATAAAAAAAACGAAAAACGGGCTGCAAAAGGGAAAGCTCCAAAACAACCCAAACTTAAAAATAAAGACAGCTCAACTTTATGGGAGAACATTCGCGATATTGGTGAAGCACCCGTACTGCTCGATTCGCAGCTCACCAAACAAACACGGTTGCAATTGAGCCGCTACCTCTTCAGTAAAGGCTACTTTAACAACATAGTTACCGATACGGTGCTGCTATCAAAAAACCGAAAACGAGCGAACCTAACTTATCGCTTGTACACCAATTTGCCCTATACTATCAATAAGGTCACTTTTAATGTGCAGGATGAAACTTTATCTCCTCTTGTGTTTGGCGATACGGCAAATTCTAAACTTAAAAAGGAACAACGGTACGATTTGGAAAAAATCCAGGAAGAACAACGGCGCATTACTCAACATCTGCTAAACCGTGGTTATTATTTCTTTGAAAATGCTTACGTGGATTTTAAAGTCGACAGCAATTATAACAACCGAACAGTATCCATCGAAGTAAGGGTAAAAAAATTCATGATACCTCCTGTGTCAGGCAAGGACTCGGTAACTTACCGCAACCATATCCGGTATAAGATAGGGGCAATCAACATTATACCCGAAGCGGTGGTAGGAAATGCGCGTTCGGCAAAGTTCACCGATACACTTGCTACCCGGTACGAGGGCACGCGGTTTTTACTTACCAAGCCCATTAATTACAAACAATTTGTAATCGTTGATAATATTGAGTTTCGCCAAGGGCGTTACTTCAGTAAGGACACCGCTGAACTTAGTTACAAACAATTGCTTGGCCTTGGCATATTTAGAAATGTAACCATACAGTTTTTACAAAGTCAGGATCGCGCAGATGAATTGGATTGTTACATAATTTGCGCACCTGTACTTCGTCAGGCACTCACAGCAGAAACAGAAGGCACCAACACCAGTGGCAATTTTGGTATCAGTGGCAGCTTGGTTTACCAAAACCGCAATTTGTTTAAAGGTGGCGAAGTGTTGGAATTTAAAATAGAGGGTTCGGTGCTTGCTCAAAAATCTATGAATGCTGTTGACTCGGTAACTTCACCGGGGAAAGACCCTAACCGGCTTTTCAATACCTTCCAATTTGGTCCTGAACTTACGTTTTCTGTGCCCAGAGCGTATTTTCCATTTTCCGTGTTACCCTTCACTAAAGAGATGATGCCAAGAACTTATTTAAAAACAGCACTTAGTTTTCAGTCGAGTCTTGATTACGATCGTAACATCATTAACGTTTCCTATGGTTTTAATTACAGAAGCCACAAAAAATTACTTCGACACGATATCATACCGGTGGAAGTGAATGCAGTAAAGGCTGTATTAACCGACAGTTACGAGCAAGAACTTATTAGTTACAATGACGCCTTTTTACTCAACTCTTTTAAGGACCACTTGACCATATTAATGAAGTACATATTGACTTATACTTCGAGGGAAAGTATTATCGCAGGAAGGAAAACGGCCTATTTTGCACGATTCAATTTACAATCGGCGGGTAACCTGCTTCGGCCATTGTTTGCACTTAGCGGTCAGGAAACTGATTCTTCCGGCAGTTACCTGATAGGTGGTATACCGTTTGCCCAATTTATAAAAGGAGATGTTGATTTTCGTATTTATGTCCCAATTCGTGCACGGAGCAGAGTTGTTTACCGAATAGCAGGCGGTGTAGGAGTCCCCTTAAAAAATTTAACCGTGTTGCCATATGAGCAGGGTTTTTTTAGTGGTGGTCCTAACAGTGTGAGAGCCTGGCGTGCGCGCACATTAGGTCCTGGTGGTTACAACCCGGGCAACAGTACCTTGCGGTACGATAAAATTGGCGATATTTTAATTGAAGCTAACATGGAATACCGTTTTCATATCATCAAGTCGTTTAATGGAGCGCTGTTTATTGACGCAGGTAACATTTGGCGATTAAAGCCCGATGAAAGTAAACCCGATGGGGAGTTTTTATGGAACTCCTTTCTTGACCAAATTGCAATAGGGGCTGGTGCCGGTTTGCGATGGGACATGAATTTTTTTGTGCTTCGTTTGGATTTTGCCATCCCACTTAAAGACCCGAAATTACCTGCCGGTGAAAGATGGACCTTTGATAAAAAACCATTCGAATATGGTATCTTTAATTTTGGCATTGGGTATCCATTCTAATCTACTGACATGAAAGTTGCGGGCTTTACCATCATCAGAAATGCAATAAAATATGATTACCCGGTTGTTGAAGCCATTACTTCAGTTTTACCTTTATGTGATGTGTTTTATGTGGGAGTTGGAAAAAGTGAAGATGCTACCCGCGAATTAATCGAAGCCATTCCGGGAGATAAAATCCGAATTATTGATACGGTTTGGAATGAGTCGTTACGCGCCGGAGGTTTAGTGCTTTCGGAAGAAACCAATAAAGTGTTTGATCAAATTCCTGCTGAATACACCTGGTGTTTTTATATTCAAAGCGATGAATGCGTGCATGAAGCTGATCACGATAAAATACAAGCAGCCATGTTATTGCACGAAACCAACCTAAAGGTGGAAGGTTTGTTATTTGAATACAAACATTTTTACGGGCAATACCATTACATTGGTGTTGGACGACGTTGGTACAAAAATGAAATACGTATCATCCGCAACGATAAACGCATTCGTTCATACAAAGACGCACAAGGATTTCGAATAAACAACGAGAAACTAAAGGTTAAACCAACCGGAGCCTACATTTACCATTATGGTTGGGTAAAAGCTCCGAAAGCCCAACAGGCCAAACAGGAAAGCTTTAATAAACTCTGGCACGACGATGCGTGGGTGAAGAAACATGTGGCGGCTGCCGAAGAGTACGATTACAGTAACATAGATATGTTAGCAGAATACCAAGGCTCGCATCCATCAGTTTTTGCAAAGCGAATACGCGATGCGAACTGGAAGTTTTATTATAGTGACGATAAAGTTAAACGCAATTTAAAATACCGCTTTTTGTACTGGATTGAGCGCCTCACAGGTTGGAGGGTGGGGGAATACAAAAATTACACCAGCATTTGAAAGTTCGTTAGTGCATAATTTTATACACCAGTTCTTTCAGTAATTCCCCATAATTGGCACTCACATTATCCACACCTTTACTTTTCAGGTCACACTCCTTTAAATAGGAAATGATGTGTTTGAGTTTTGGCATGGGAAAGTTGATCGCCGCCCTGGCAAAATCATCTATAAAAAACGGATTGACGCCCATGGCTGTAGCAGCCGAAAACTTACTTTTATCGCTTAACGTGTGATAGCGCATAACCTTGCTGAAATAGGTGTAAAGTTGTGCTAATACCATGGGTGCAGGATTTTCTTTGGGATTTCCGGCAAAGTGTTGAATGATGCGGTTGGCTTTCAGAATGTCTTTTTGTGAAAAGGCTTTTTGTAATTCGAATACATTGTAATCTTTACTGATGCCAATTTGCTGTTGAACCATTTCACCGGTTATTTCTCCGCCTTCAGGTAAATTAATCATCAATTTATCCAACTCCATGCTTACCTTACTCAGATCGGCACCCAATGCTTCGGCAATAAGAAAGGCCGATTTTGGGTTGATGCTGTACTTTTTTTCTTTTAGGTAGTTACTGATCCAATCAGGTAATTGGTTGTCGTAAATTTTTTTGGTCTCAACAAATACTGCTCGTTTTTGAAGAGCCTTGGCTATTGCACCACGTTTATCTATTTTTTTATACTTGTAACAAAACACCAGAATGGTTGAGTCCTGAGGCTTTTCAAGGTAATTCAAAAATTGCTGTACACTCGCCGATTCTTCTTTTTCAACTGCCTCTTCTTCTGCCTCTTCGGGTTTTACGCCTTTGTTTAGTTCACGAATGTGTTGGGCTTCTTTAACAAGCACCACCACCTTATCACCCATCATGGGGAATTGTTTAGCGTAAGAAAGTATACTTGCCAAACTGGTATCTCTACCGTAAACCACTACCTGGTTAAATTCGCGTTCAGCATCTTCCAGCACATTTTTTTCAATGTAATCCGAAACAAGATCAATGTAATACGCTTCCTCTCCGCTTAAAAAATAAACGGGCTTGTAGATTTTGCGTTTCAGGTCGAGGAGTATCTGTTCTATTTCTTTCACGTGTTATCCCGCCCAACCTTCCCGGTCCAGGCTTCTGTATTGTATGGCCTCAGCCAAATGTGTGGTTTCAATGTTATCTGAAGCATCCAGATCGGCAATGGTTCTGGCTACTTTTAAAATTCTGTCGTAAGCTCTGGCACTCAGGCCTAAGCGTTCCATAGCATTTTTTAATAAGTGATTTCCGGCTTCATTTAACTGACAGTGGGTTTTCAAATCTTTGCTGCGCATTTGCGCGTTGCAATGAATGCTGGCTTGTTGTTTAAATCGTTCTCTTTGTTTAGCCCTGGCTTTCATCACACGCTGCCGGATGTTCAGACTCAATTCTCCGGCTTGTTTCTGACTCAGTTCCTGAAATGGAACCGGAGTTACTTCAATATGAAGATCAATGCGATCTAATAATGGACCGCTGATTTTGTTCAGGTATTTTTGTACGATGCCCGGGGCACAAACGCATTCCTTTTCGGGATGGTTGTAATAACCGCAGGGGCAGGGGTTCATACTGGCCACCAACATAAAACTGGCAGGGTATTCTACACTAAATTTTGCGCGGCTGATGGTGACCACTCGGTCTTCAATGGGTTGACGCATGACCTCAAGCACGCTTCGTTTGAATTCAGGCAACTCATCCAGAAAAAGCACACCATTATGTGCGAGGCTGATTTCCCCGGGTTGGGGGTGATTGCCACCACCAACTAGCGCAATATCGCTGATGGTGTGGTGCGGACTGCGAAAGGGACGGCGGGTTATGAGGCCAATACCTCCCTTGCCGGTTTTACCCGCTACCGAATGAATTTTAGTGGTTTCAAGTGCCTCTTCCATAGTTAAGGGAGGTAAAATACCTGGGAGACGTTTGCTGAGCATGGTTTTACCTGCACCAGGAGGGCCTATGAGGATGGCATTGTGACCTCCGGCTGCAGCCACTTCAAGCGCTCGTTTAATATTTTCCTGTCCTTTTACATCAGCGAAATCAAAATCGCCGGCCGACGCATCTTCAACAAACAGGTTTTCAAGGTCAGAAACGGCCTTTTCCAAATCCCTTTCTCCTTTAAAAAAAGCAATAACTTCTGAAATGTTAGTGGCAAACAGCACTTCGAGTCCATCTACCACCGAAGCCTCAGCAGCATTAACTGCGGGCAGGATGATACGCTTGAACCCATCGTTTTTGCATTGAATAGCTATGGGTAATGCACCTTTAATGGCTCGTAACGCCCCATCCAGCGCCAGTTCGCCCATGATCACAAATTCAGAAACCCGTTCTGCCGGAATTTGTTCACTGGCCGCTAAAATACCCACAGCTATGCCTAAATCATAGGCCGAACCCTCCTTTTTAATATCGGCTGGAGCCATGTTAACGGTAACTGTTTTACCCGGAATTTTAAAGCCGTGGTGTTTTAAGGCTGTGTTGATGCGGTGTTGACTTTCTTTTACGGCGCTATCGGGTAAACCCACGATAAAAAAATTCACCCCGCTGCCCACATTCACTTCAATGGTAATGGTTGTGGCTGAAATGCCCTGAACAGCGTATCCATAGGTTTTTACCAACATAGCTGCAAAATAGGGATTTTAAGCGAATTATAATTTTTAGGGAATTGAATTTTTTTGTAGGTTTGATTTTCAACTTAATCGCATGAAACAGTTATTTACAGTAGGATTTCTAGTCATTTCTTCTTTTTTCTTCGCACAGGAAAAAACCGTGGAATTGAATTGTTACAATAAGTGGGCGGCTAAATTTGAGGACCGTGGAGCTGAAGAAATTAAGGATGGGGTTTACGAAGATGTGATTATTACCAACCGCCAGGGTGCCAAAGCCACGTGTCACAACGGTAAAGCCGAGGTAAGAAATGGCAAAGTAGTGAAGTTTTACATTTTGCTTAGTGACGGCTCACATGAAGAGGTGAAACGCACCTGGAAAAATGGCACCGAAAAGGACGTGAACATTATCAATGGCATCAGTAAAACCATGGTTTCGGTGCACAACGAATTAATTAACGTGCTTTGGCCCAATTCCATCAAACCAAAAAAGGCCAAACCTATACCTGCAGCAGAACCAACTGACGATTAGGGAAATTCAAACGGCTGATAAAAATCAGCCCTGAGGCTCACCTTAATGACATTTTAATGACAAACTAAAGGCTCAGAACTACCATATTTGCGGTAGAGTTTTGAACGCCTTTAAAGTCATAGCCTTCACCCACAAACACTTGCCTTTTGAATCCATTGGCAACCTTCACATTGCGCTTGAAGAGCAAGATCAGGTGTTAGCCAAACTAAAAGCCCAATTTCAATTTGAAGAGTTATTGTATCTAAGCACCTGTAACCGCATAGAATTGATGGTGTGCGGGGAGTCTGAATTGGATAAGGAAAAAATTTCGGAAATACTCCGTTTTTTGAATCCCCGCTTAAATACAGCTGACCTCAGGACTTTAAGTGAAGGTGCTGAAGTATTAGTAGCCGAAGCAGCGATCAGCCATGTGTTAAAACTCGCCTCTTCGCTCGAATCGCTGGTGATAGGCGAGCGAGAGATTATTACCCAGGTGCGCAAGGCCTATGAGCATTGCAATGCGCTGGGGCTTACCGGAGATTTTATTCGCCTGCTCATTAAACAAACCATTGAAACAGCAAAGGAAATCTACACCA
>JBPOHJ010000021.1:0-10200 GCA_052035725.1 Bacteroidota bacterium
CACTTTATCTTATTATAATAATTTTTATTTAAAAAAACCCAAATGGTTTTTTTTTTGTGTAAAAAAATTGGTACGTGTTTGATATGTAAACAAAAACGGCCCTGGACTATGAAAATCGCATACGGGAAAAATTACAACCGTTCAGCGACATTCCTATCTTATTTATTTCGGTGAAAGATAAACAGCGCATCATGAAAACTGTTGAGGCGGCCATGCAGGTCTACGCTAACAAAACCAGGCACATCCCCACTCGTGAACTGAACGATTACCTGCTACCTTTAATAGAAAGCCGACCACCACAAGCTGTCAAAGGGAAATACGTTAAAGTAAAATACATCACCCAATTGAAAGGCGAGGCCTTGTTTATGTTTTATTGCAACCTGCCGCAATACGTTACAGAAGCCTATAAACGATTTCTTGAAAATAAAATTCGTGAGCAATACGATTTTTGCGGCGTACCGATTGTGGTGAGCATGCGCAAAAAAACTTAGAGGAGTTTTGATAATTTTTCGGGAGTTACCCGATTAGGGTTTATACCCGTTATTCAACCAGCATTCAATTTGGCTCTTTTCGTCAGCCGTAATTCCCGCTGGAGGCATACGTGTTGGCGTTTCATCTATCACGCGGGCTTTTATTCTTCCTGCTTCGCCCTTGGCTTTTAGCAACTCATATGTATCCAATAACACGCCGGCTGAAGGGTTAGGCGGAACATGACAACCACTGATGCTGCAATTTTTTGCAATTATGGGGGCAATGTCCTGGCTGTAATTGATGGTATCGCATTGGGCCACTACAACGGGCTTAGGTTCGAGGCCCACTTGTTTGGTACAAGCCACTGTGAATAATATCACAAACACGACACTTGCACTCACAAGGCTCAGCAATTTTATTGGTGTTATCCGCGCAAGAATTTTCATCCGTGATAAAATTAATAAATTTTCAATAAGTCCTCCACTATTCCGCTTTTATATTCTTATTTTAGTTTCAAAATTACAGCATGATTCGTCTTCTATTCTTTTCATTTGTCTTGTTAAGCACTGCCCTTTATTCTCAAAAAGAACCAAAAAAAAACGTCTTTACTTCTACCAGCGATGCTACTAAAATGTCGCTTGCCAAACAGAAGTTATACGCCGGTGATTTTGGTTCTGCCTTGGCCACTTACAAGGAAGTTGAAAAAAACAATCCAAAAAATTCTACCGTTCAATATTACATCGCATTTTGTCAGGTGCAATTGAATCAAAAAACTCAGGCAAAAGAAGCCTTGTTAAGAGCTTTTGCCTTCAATACAGAAGTTAAACCCGAAACACACCTCTTAATGGCGCAGCTTCTGCAGGAGCAGGAAGACTATACCAATGCGCTTCGCCACTTGAGCAGTTTCGACAGTTTGGCTTTGATTACTTTGCCCGAACAAGAAGCAGTCGCTGAATCCAAACTCTGCCGCGCCCAATGCCAGGTTGGGAAATCGCAATTGGAACACCCCCGTAATGTGAGCCTTTCGAACCTTGGCCCCAACATCAACAGCAAATACGACGACAAAAACCCCTGCATCACAGCCGATGGCCGCAAACTGGTATTTACAAGCCGCCGGCCCGAAACCACCAGTTCAGAGCGCGACATTGAAGGAGACGGAGGGTATTTCGAAGACATTTATATTTCTACACTAGATTCAGTCAGCAAAGCGTTTACTTCGGCCTTGCCTGTTGCAGGCGCCATTAATACCAAAGCGCACGACGCCTGCACATCTATTTCACCGGATGGCAAACAGATTTTTATTTACAAGAATGATGCCGACAAAGCCGAATCCAGGGGAGGCAATATCTTTGTAAGCAAAATTGCCGGAGATAAATGGAAAGCCCCGGTTACCTTGGGCAAACCCATCAACACAAGTTACTGGGAAGGCGGCGTTTGTGTGTCGGCCGACGGAAAACGGTATTTTTTCACCAGCGAACGCAAAGGCGGATTCGGAAAATCTGACATTTGGATGGTAGAAAAAAAAGCCAAAAACGAATGGGGAAAACCTGTGAACCTTGGCCCAGAGGTTAATACAGAATACGATGAAGCCGGCGTGTTTTTAGCACCCGATGGAAAAACCCTGTTTTTTTGCAGCAACGGTCCTAATAGCATGGGAAATTACGATGTGTTTAAAACTACCTTTGAAAATGGTAAGTGGACACAACCGCTCAACCTTGGTTACCCTATCAACTCTGCCGCCAAAGAAGGACAAATTACCCTGAGCGCCGATGCCAGATTCGCCTATATTTCAAGTAACCGAATTGGTAGTTTGGGAGAAAGTGATGTATTTCAGATTGACCTCAAAGATTTTGCCATTTTGGAATCCGATGGTACACCAAAAACCAACAACGGTTTAAGTATCCTAAGGGGGACCATACGTGAGGGCTACGAAGGATATGGTATGCAGGATACAGAAATAAAGGTAACCAACCTCAGCAACCAGGAAGTGAATACCACCACAACCAATGAAAACGGGGAATACTTTTTCACACTTAAAGGAGGCCAATACAAATTGGATATTGTGAAAAAGGGCTATGCCCCAATAAGCGAAAAAATTGAACTTCCTATGGAATCAAAGGAAACACCTATTGTTGAGAAAGGCTATTTATTGAAAAGTAATTTATAAGTCCCTTAAGCAGTTCAGAACAATTCTCTACCTGAAGTGTTAATAATACAAAAGCCTCCCACATTTCCCCGATTTTGGTAAGAATGCGAAAAGTGAGGTTTTAAAATGCAGTATATTTGTATACATGGAAATTGTAAAAGGCTCAGGTTTTATTCCCGGCGAATTGCTGGCAAAAATCAATTCTCCGGCCGACCTAAAAGGCCTTGATCAAACACAATTGCAACAATTGTGCGATGAGTTACGACAATTCATCATCGATCTGGTGTCGGTAAAAGGCGGGCACTTTGGTGCTTCCCTCGGTGTTGTAGAACTAACTGTGGCACTGCACCATGTGTTTAACACACCATACGATCAATTGGTTTGGGACGTAGGTCATCAAGCTTATGGTCACAAAATCCTTACCGGACGTCGTGATGTATTTCACACCAACCGCATTTACAAAGGCATCAGCGGATTTCCAAAACGAAGCGAAAGCCAGTACGATACATTTGGTGTAGGGCATTCCTCTACCTCTATTTCAGCTGCATTGGGCATGGCGGTTGCCAGCCGCTACCTGAACCAAAAAGACAAACACCATATTGCGGTGATTGGCGACGGGGCTATGACCGCCGGCTTGGCCTTTGAGGGCCTTAACCACGCCGGTGTTGAGAACGCCAATTTGTTAGTGGTGTTAAACGACAATTGCATGAGTATTGACCCCAATGTTGGGGCTTTAAAAGAGTATTTAACCGACATCACCACTTCGCACACATATAACAAAGCCAAAGACAAAATTTGGGAATTGCTGGGCAAAATCAGCAAATTCGGACCAAACGCCCAAGAAATTGCCAGTAAAGTGGAAAATGCCTTCAAAACCACTTTGCTCAAACAAAGTAATTTATTTGAATCGCTGAAATTCAGGTATTTTGGTCCGGTTGACGGACATGATGTTCACCGCCTCACCCAAGTTCTGGCCGACCTTAAAGACATTCCTGGACCCAAGTTACTGCACGTACTTACTAAAAAAGGTAAGGGTTATAAGTTCAGTGAAGAAGGCAATGAAACGGTATGGCATTCTCCGGGTTTGTTTAATAAGGACACAGGAGAAATTATTAAGGTAGTCCCTTCTTCGCCCCAGCCTCCCAAATATCAGGATGTGTTTGGACACACCATGGTGGAGCTGGCGGAAAAAAACCCAAAAATAGTAGGTATCACGCCGGCCATGCCCAGTGGTTGTTCTTTGAATATCATGATGAAGGCCATGCCTGATCGGGCATTTGATGTGGGCATTGCCGAACAACACGCCGTGACCTTCAGTGCCGGCTTGGCCACACAAGGTTTGGTTCCCTATTGCAACATTTATTCGTCCTTTATGCAAAGGGCTTACGATCAGGTGGTACATGATGTGGCTTTGCAAAACCTGAAAGTGGTATTTTGTCTCGACCGGGGCGGTTTGGCAGGGGCAGATGGTCCTACCCATCATGGAGCCTTTGACCTGGCTTATTTCAGAAGCATTCCTAACATGATTGTAAGCGCTCCAATGAATGAGGAGGAATTACGTAACCTCATGTATACCGCTCAATTGGAAGAAACACCGGGTTGTTTCAGCATTCGTTACCCAAGAGGACAAGGTGTGATGGTGAACTGGAAAACCCCATTCAAAAAAATTGAAATAGGCAAAGGCCGTAAAATTCAAGATGGCAGCGAGGTGGCCATACTTTCTATAGGACACCCCGGTAACTTGGTGAGCAAGGCGCTTGAATTGCTAAAAGAACAAGGTATTACAGCCGCTCATTATGACATGCGTTTTGTTAAACCTATTGATGAAACCTTACTTCATGAGGTATTTAGCAGGTACAAAAAAATCATTACCGTGGAAGATGGCTGTATTGTTGGCGGGATGGGCTCGGCCGTGTTGGAATTTATGGCTGACCAGGGATACAATGCAAAGGTGACCCGTTTGGGCATTCCTGATAAATTTGTTGAACATGGTGAACAAGCCGAACTTTACAGAGAATGTGGTTTCTCTCCCGAACAAATCGCCGAACACGCAGTGCGTATGATCAAAGGCCAGAACGATAAACTCAGTCAAAGCGCGTAAATGGATAAGTTCAAAATATCTGTAAAATTACATTGCCCGGTTAAAGATGTGTTTACAGGTTGGCTGAATAACAAGGTACACGCTGAATTTTCTGGCGGAGCGCAGGCTAAAATTGATCCCAAAGAAGGCGGAAAATTCAGTGTTTGGAATGGTTACATCACCGGCACCAATGTGGAGATTTTTCCCTACAAACGTATTGTACAAAAATGGAGAACAAATGAGTTCGACAATTCCGACGAAGATTCAATACTGGAATTATTTTTCACCTTCAAAGACGGGTACACCTTAATTACCTTTACCCACAGTAACCTACCCGACGGTACAGAAGACAAATACAAAAAAGGTTGGAAAGACCATTATTTAAAGCACATGAAAAAGTACTTTGAAAAATGAGCTCAAGGCCGGTACTTACTTTTGTTCAGAATAGTGTTGGCTGCTTTTTCCAACATCAACTCTTCAAGTCCAACTGACCTATTGTTTTTCATGTAGGCTTTTACAATTTGCCAACCCACCCACATGGCAATGCGTGGAGGACACTCCTTGCTAATACTGCCTGTAAATGGGCCATCGCCGGTGAGTTCACGCAGTAATTCGAGATTGTTGTCGTACAGCCGGTTTTTTTCAGCAAAATAGGCCCAGAGTTTTTTCTCATAAGTGTTGCAATACTGCAATTGTTTTCCGGTGTAACCAATTATCAGACTGTCTTCACATTCCGGTAATAAAGCATTAACTGCATAAAACAATTTACCATAAAAGATACAGTGGTTGAGTAAAATGTTGTCGTTTTCTGAATTGTCAAATTCGGTGAGCAACCATCCCCTTGCAACATCGGGCAAAATATAAGCGGCCTGCATTTTTTTAACCTGATATTGGGGATAGGAGAGCATTTTGTAATATTTCGATTGTTCACCAAGATACATGTCCAATCCAATCAACATGGTTGCATCAACATAAGCGAAAGCATAATTCCATCCGGTTTGGCAAAACACAATTTGTTCAGGTGTTTTTCTGTTTGAAAAGTGGTACTTAAAGTGTTTGATACAATCCTCCAATTGTGTTTGTAATTCTTGCATTTGCTCATCGGTATACACTTTGGTTATTTCCTCTTGAGCGCCTTTGATATCCTTGTCGTTAATAAAGGCAAGCACTGAAGGTTTATATAAACTGTCCTCGGTTCCTGAAATACGCAAAGGATTCATCAAGTACTTTTGAAACACCGGACCATAGCGTTGTTGCAATTGCACCGAACGTGTATCAAAATTTTGTTCGTTAAGAAGAACAAGATCCCGGTCGAGCCGTTTGAATTCTGGCGATTGGATTTTAACACCCGAAACGTCTACCTTTAATTTATCGTTGTTGCACGATACCAGGAGGAAAACAATAAGTAAAGGCAATAGCTTTTTCATACGGTAAATTTATACATTTGCATTACTTCACTAAAGAACATAGCATGAAAAGAATTTACATCACTTTGTTTGCAGGTTTGTTTTCTCTGCAATCGGCAAGCGCGCAATACACAGCAGAAGTTGTTAAGCAAACCGTTGGGCTCGAACAAAAACAGCAATCCGGTGATGAGGATTTTGATAAAAAATGGCGATTTGGTTTGAGGTTCACCCCACAATTTACCTGGTTTTCTACTAAAGAGAAAAACCTGCAAAGTGAGGGCAGTATTTTTGGTTATGGTTTTGGTTTGCATTTGGAATACCGTTTTTCTGAAACCGTAGGATTAATTACAGGTATTGGTGGGGATTTTGAAGGCGGTAAGTATAGTGTTAAATACGATACGGCCAATAATTACGCTGTGAGGTACTGGCTTAATAATGAAGCCGATTTCCAGCAACCCGAAAACGGCAAATCGGTTTCCAACTTAAGGAAACAGGGCTTCACAGAATACGTGTTGAATGAAAGAACCATCAAAACCTCCTACATCACCATACCGGCCATTTTAAAAATGTCGACCAAAGAATTGAATGGTTTTAAATATTCTGGCATGTTTGGAGGAGAAATCGGAATTCGTTTGAATACTTTGGCCGAGGACACTTACCACGAATCCTACACGTTTGATGCCAATGGCCTACCAATAAAAAACAACGTAAGTTCATTGGCTGAGATCAATCTAAACGACGATGCCCCCTTAATTCCCATGCGATTGGGCATGAACCTGGGTTTAGGAGCCGAATACCGTATTTCGGGTAACACCTCTCTGATGTTTAGCGTCAACTACTTTCAGAGTTTTGTGAATGTGCTTAAACCAACCTCAGAATACTTGGTTTCGAGTGTTGAACCCAATGGCTCGGTTAACAATTACACGTTTGTTAAACAGGGCCTTATCATGAGGGCTGTTCGCATTAATCTGGGCATCCTCTTCTAAGAACACACACCCTTAAAATTGAAGGATTTTGGGTGTTTTTGACCCAAAATGAGGGTTTATTTGTTAAATTTCTCCTAAAAATTCCTTTTTTTAATGCAAAATACCTTTACTTTTGGAGCCACTAACTAAAACTAAAGATCATGAAATTAAACGAGATTCAGGATTTAATCAAATTTGTTTCGAAGAGTGGAGTCAGCGAAGTTGAACTCGAAACCAAGGAGATCAAATTGGTCATTAAAACTCCCAAATCAGGAGCGGTAATTCAGGCAAGTCCTGCAGTATATGCAGCCCCTGTGGTAACGGCTCCGGTGCAGGCTCAAGCGGTTGTGGCAGCGCCAAGCGAAGCCAAATCGGCTCCTCCTGCAGCCTCAAATGGCACCGACGAATCCAAATACCTTACCATTAAATCACCCATGATTGGTACTTTTTACCGGTCAGCTGGTCCTGATAAACCACCATTTGTGAATGTAGGTGACGAGGTTAACGTGGGTAAAGCCGTTTGTATTATCGAGGCCATGAAATTGTTCAATGAAATTGAAAGCGATATCAAAGGCAAGATTGTGAAAGTATTGGTGAACGATGCTTCTCCGGTTGAATACGATCAACCTTTGTTTTTGGTTGACCCCAACTGATGTGCTTATTCGCAAATGTGCTAATTTGCTTATTCACAAAAACGCTGATATCCTTACAAATTAAATGTGAAAATGGCTCAACCCACATTTAAACAAAGCGGGAATCCGATTTTAGTCCACTCATTTGCATTTGCAGCGAATGTGTTAAGGTTTTCGGACGAGCTTTTGGAAAGGAAAAGGTACAGAATTGCCAATCAAATCAGCAGATCAGGCACTTCAATAGGAGCAAATGTATTTGAAGCACAAGCGGCAGAAAGCAGAGGGGATTTTGTACATAAACTTAAAATAGCGGCCAAAGAAGCGGAAGAAACCAAGTACTGGTTGTTGTTGTCCAAAGAAATGGGATACTTAAAAGAAGATAAATTACTGAATGAAGTCGATGTGATCTGTAAGATACTTGGAAAGATCATCTCTACTGCCAAAACCAATCGAAAAACATAAGCCTGTATGCCAATTTGCATATTAGCACATTTAATCATTAGCAAATTAATCATATGTTCAAAAAAATACTGATCGCTAACCGTGGCGAAATAGCCTTAAGGGTCATTCGTACCTGTCGTGAAATGGGCATTAAAACCGTTGCGGTGTATTCCACAGCCGATAAAGACTCCTTGCACGTGAAGTTTGCCGACGAGGCTGTGTGTATTGGTCCTCCGCCCAGCCGCGAGTCTTACTTAAGCATGTCTAACATCATTGCGGCAGCTGAAATTACCAATGCCGATGCCATACACCCCGGTTATGGGTTTTTAAGTGAAAACGCCAAGTTTTCAGAGGTGTGTCGCCAGAACAAAATCAAGTTCATTGGAGCTTCGCCTGAGATGATCAATAAAATGGGCGATAAAAGTAACGCCAAAGCCACTATGATAGCCGCCGGTGTGCCTTGCGTGCCAGGTTCAGCAGGTTTATTAGAAAGTGCTGAAGAAGGTATGCGTTTGGCCAAGGACATAAAATACCCGGTGATCATCAAAGCCACTGCCGGTGGTGGAGGAAAAGGCATGCGCATTATTTGGAAGGAAGAAGACTTTCAGGCCGCCTGGGACAGTGCCACGCACGAAGCCTCGGCAGCATTTGGCAACGGCGCCATGTACATGGAGAAATACATAGAGGAACCCCGTCACATTGAGATACAAATTGTTGGCGACCAATATGGCAAAGCCTGTCATTTAAGTGAGCGTGATTGCAGCATTCAACGTCGTCACCAAAAACTGGTGGAAGAAACCCCCAGCCCATTCATGACGCCTGAATTGAGGGATGCGATGGGCGAAGCCGCTGTGAAAGCAGCCCTTTCCATTGCATACGAAGGTGTAGGCACAGTAGAGTTTTTGGTGGACAAACACCGTAACTTTTATTTTATGGAGATGAACACCCGTATACAGGTGGAGCATCCCATTACTGAGGAAGTGATTAACTACGATTTAATTCGTGAGCAGATATTGGTTGCAGCCGGTGTACCCATTTCCGGAAAAAACTACTACCCACAATTGCACGCTATTGAGTGTCGTATCAATGCTGAAGACCCATTTAAGAACTTCGTTCCTTCGCCAGGCATGATAACCACCCTGCACACGCCGGGTGGGCATGGCATACGTGTAGATTCACATGTTTACAGTGGCTACCGTATTCCCCCGAACTATGATAGTATGGTGGGCAAACTCATTACTGTGGCACAAACCCGCGAAGAAGCCATTGCCAAAATGCACAGGGCATTGAGCGAGTATGTGATTGAAGGTGTTAAAACCACCATTCCATTTCACATTAAACTTATGCAAAACGAGGACTTTAAAGCCGGTAACTACACCACCAAGTTTATGGAGAACTGGGATTTCAAAGCCTAGATTTATAAAACAAAGCATAAGGCCCATCCTTAACAAAGGATGGGTTTTTTGTTGGGAAAATCTGGTAGTTGTCCTATTTATTAAATGGAAATGCCTAAATTTAATAAACCCACAAAAAGAGAAAACCTAATCATATCTTGCAAAATAAGCACCATAAGATTAGAAAAGTTAAGGGTATAAGTAAGTTAGGCCCCACCAAGCCTGCGGACATTTATTTAAAAAAGGACACGCACAGCGACCGCACGCGCCTTCAAAACAAACTTCTGTTCGACATCATAACTCACAAAGACCTTAACTTATTAGCTTCTTGGTAAGTTTGTTTTTCGGCCGGACCGCTCCCCTCCCCTGCACCACGCACATAGCTCTAGCACAGGCGAACATCAGACAAGGAAATCATCCTTCTTTATCCGGACACACCCTCAGAATTTAAACTTGCGTATAACGTTTGGTTATGTTCACATCTAAACAAGCAGACGCTCGGAAATCCTCATAACGTTTTGTTATCTACAATTTCTAATATAAAGACCTCCGTAAAATAAAGCATCTTATTAACTGGTGACGTCGGGACGTCACCAAAACGTGGCTTGGCGAGGGCCTAACAGCGCACAAAAGTTATGCCGCGCATCAGGGTCTTGTAATTTCGG
>JBPOHJ010000056.1:0-78955 GCA_052035725.1 Bacteroidota bacterium
TGGAATATCCACGTCTTCTAAACGCCAGAGTAAACCGGCAGGACTGTTACCCCGTATCACGATGTCGTTTCGGGAATCGTTGGTGCCTTGAATTCCGGCAAAATTCTGTGCCATTCTGGCGGGATCCTGCCTTGAACCTGCATACCGCTCAGTTTCTTCAATGCTAAAAGCTTTCATGTTGGCCGCCTGCATGGTATTTACCACATCGGTATCCTTTAACGCCGTAACTTCAACCACATCCATTTCGATACTACTCTCTTCCATCTCCACTTCCAACACCATTTCCTTACCCGAACTCACAATCACGTTGTTTAAGGTGACGGCTTTGTAACCTGTGTAAGTAAATACCAGCGTTTGCCGTCCAACCGGTACTTCTTTGAACTTAAAAAAACCATCGTTTGAACTTACTGTGTTTTGAGGTAGGGAGGAGCTCTTTAATTGAACAATAACTCCTGGAATGCCAATACCGGTGACCTTATCCACCACTCTGCCCTTTACTGTTTGATTCAGTTGGGCCAACCCAAACCCACTCAACATAACGCAGTAGAAAAGGAGTACATGTTTTAGCATCAACAATTCGGTTTAAGTGAACAGATTTAAACGGTAGAGCGCACGCTAAAGTAACACGAAGGACTTAAGGAAACAAAAAAAAGACTGACGGCAGCTTATTTGGCACCGAGGTGTAAACAAAAAACTATTGCGCCTTTATTTTCAAGGATTGGCCAATGCGCAGCTCGGTTTTTTTAAGCGAATTCAATTCTTTGATGGATGCGGCACTTACCCCATATTTTTTCGATAGGCTGTAAAGGCTTTCACCACTTTTTACTTTATGGTAAACATAGGTAGAAGCACTCACCGCGTTGTTGTTCTCGGCAAGTAAATTGGATTTTGTTTCAGTAGCAGCCACCGGGTTTTTTTGCTCGTTTGCAGCGGCTTGTGGTTTAGGCTGAGTGGTTCTAACATACACCACTAATTTTTTTCCGGGGCGGAGGCCTTTTTTACCGATGTAATTCCAGCTTTTTAATTCAGCAATAGTAACCCCGTATTTTCTGGCAATGGTACTGAGTTTTTCACCCGAGCGAACGGTGTGTGTACGTTTAACTTCGGCTACAATATCTTCTCTGCCTTGCGTTCTTTCCTCCTGAACCGAAGCATAAATTGCTTGTTCATTGGTAAGGAAAACCCCAATCTTGGCTTTTGGTAAACAAATAAAATTGCCGCCAGATGGAATAAGATTTTTTCGGTATTGGGGGTTAAAATAGAGTATATCTTCTTCGCTGATTTCAAGTGCTTTTGACAATTGTGTGAAACTCATTTGTTCTTTTACAACTACAGTATCTACCTCAAAATATGTTTTACGAGGCACAGCAGGATAGAGGTTGTGTTCAGGACCGTAAGTCATCACATAATTGGCGGCGATAAATGCCGGAACATATCCCTGTGTTTCAAATGGCAAAAACGGGCGTATCTCCCAATAGGTTTTTTTACCACCACTGCGGCGAATTGCTTTGCTGATGGTTCCGGGGCCTGCGTTGTAGGCCGCCAACACCATTTGCCAATCACCAAACATTTCGTAAAGAGCTTTGAGGTACTCGGCCGCTGCAACAGTAGCTTTATATGGATCGCAGCGTTGGTCGATGTAAGAAGTTACATTTAAACCGTACATTCTCGCTGTAGGGTACATGAACTGCCATAAACCTGTGGCCCCAGCCTTTGAGCGAGCGTAAGGAATCAGGGCGCTTTCAATAACAGCAAGGTGTTTTAGTTCAAGGGGAATGTTGTATTTATCAAGCACCTCTTCAAACATAGGGTAGTACAATTGCGATACCCCCATCATGCGGCTGACACTTTCGCGTTTACGAACGGTATACATGTGAATGAAAGCCTTTACGTGCTCATTATATACCAAATCAAATGGAGAAACAGCATCCAATTTTGCCAAACGGGCCTGGTAAGTATAATCATCGTACACCGGTATACTGTCTTCGGCAAATTTAAAACGGTTGTTCTTATGAAATGTGGGTTTGGTGAAAGCCCTGTCAAATAGCTTCTGGGTAGCTAAACTATCCAACATGGCAGCCACAGGATCGTCAGCAGCAATCTGAGCCTTGAGGTTTGGCCCTAACAAGCCCCCCCAACTAATTAACAGTAATATGAATTTACCTTTCATTGTCCCGTAATTGTATAAGTTTTAAACGCATCCTTATCCTAAACGTTACAAGATAATGAACATTTTCAAAGTATAAAACAACAAGTTTATCGAAAAATTGGCCCTAAAAACCTATGGAAGTCTTGAATTCTTAACTTCGCACCGTGGATAACGGTAAAATAGAAGAACCGCCTTTGGTTTATATTGCCCGCAACCCTTTGTGGTTGCTGATTTCAGTGGTGTTGAGCCTGATTTTTGCCTATTGGACCTATGATCTTTTCAAAGACATGAATCCTATGGGGTTTTTGTTATTCATTCCATCAGCCACGCTTGCATTTCAGTGCCTTTGGTTTTTTCTTCATCCATTTGCCGGCATATTCGCCGATAAGATCGAGTTCAAGGCAACTCTCTTCCACCAAAAAACCTTCTATTTCATCGATATGGTTAGGATTGGTTTGGATAAATCAGGTGCCTTAATCATCGAATACACCGATGGCGAAACCGAGCGAGTAAGTTTGAAGGGCATGCACAAAAAGCAAATTGCCGCATTACTTGCTGCTTTACCTGCGAAAAAATAAATCCCTTGTGATTTGCTGAGCTGTAACCATTCAGCAAGCCTTGACTTATAATAAACACAAGGCTGTTTAAAATCCCTTTCCTTGGCGGCTTAATGGCTTCATTTACAGAGTAATTTCGTCTTAAAGTATTATCTATGTTAGCAATCCTTCTGCAAATTTCTGCGGGTTTAACCGCGGCCGACAGCACCAACCTGCCCGTGAGTAACGGTATTCAGGAAGTTACTGAAACCAAAATGTCGCTCATTACCATGGTCATGAACGGAGGCTACATCATGATCCCCCTTGGCATTTTGTTAATGGTATCAATTTATGTTTTGATTGAAAGGATGTTGGTGATTGGTAAAGCCTCTAAAGTAAATTCACAGTTTATACCTTCACTAAAAGAGGTTATTCAACAAGGCAATATTTCCAATGCCATTGCTTTGTGTCGCAACATGAATACACCCGAAGGAAGCATGATTGAGCAAGGAGTTTCACGAATTGGGCAACCAGTGCAAGAAATCAGGGCAGCTATGGACAAGTGCGGTACAGTAGAAATTGGCAACCTCGAAAAAAACCTCACTGTATTAAATATCATTGGCAGAATTGCTCCCATGTTTGGATTTATTGGTACCATCTTTGGTGTGATAACCATTTTTTACGACATCTCTTTAGCTAAAACAGTTGAAATTGAAGTCATCTCTACCGGTTTGTATCAGAAAATGATTACGTCTGCAGGTGGTTTGGTGGTTGGTGTGCTGGCATTCATTTGTTACCATTGGTTGAATTCAAGAATTGACCGATTGGCAAGGCATCTGGAAGAAACCCAGATCAAGTTTTTGGATCTACTTAACGAACCGGCAAAATAAATCAACCCATAACCTAATACCACGTTCAATGGCATTACGCAAAAAACACAGGGAAGCAGAAGTGAGTACAGATTCACTCAACGACATCATGTTTTTCCTCTTGCTCTTTTTCCTGATTCTGTCAACCATGGTAAGCCCCAATGCCATCAAAGTGAACCTGCCCAGCTCACAATCAAGGGAAACTATTGACAATACCAAAAAACCGCTTCACCTGGCCATTACCAAGGATAAAAAATACTACGTGAACAGCAAAGAGGTACAAGTTGCAGATTTGGAGAAAGAAATATCGGCCTATGCCTCTACTCAAACCGAACCGGTGGTGTTGATGCATCTGGATAAAGAACTTTCAATACAGGATGAGATTGACATCATGACCATTTGTTACAAACTGAATTGCAAAACCGTTCTGGCAACCGCTGCTACTAAAAAATAACATGCTGCTCACTCCACACGAGATCAATCGCAACCGCCTTATTTCAGGAAGTGCAACACTGCTCATCATGGCATTGTTGTTATTGTTTATGATCCTTTACCAACTCATTACGCCCAATCCGCCTTTTCCTGAAAGCGGTGGTGGCGGTGGTCAGGAATTGGCCCTGGGAATGGTAGATCTCGGAAACGATGATGTGGATTACAGTTCAATGGGCGCCGCAACCGACGTGGTGACTGAAGAAAGTGAAGAAGAAAAAATTCAAACAGTTGAGAACGGAGAAGAAGTGGTGCTGGAAGAAAAAAAAGAAACACCCAAAATCAGCACTCAGGTGGTGATAAAACCCAAAGAAATAGTAAAAGAAAAAACAGCGGCTGAAAAACTGGCTGAAAAATTCAAAAAAAATACCGGCAAAACTGGCGGTGGAATTGGCACGAATGAGGAAGCCGGACAATCGGGCGCGCAGGATGGAGACCCATTTAAAAATGGCACCGGGGGAACCGGAACGGGTACCGGCGGAGGCGATGGCGACGGTGATGGTCCGGGATCGGGACCCGGCAAAGGACCGGGTTTTGGCGGAGGGAAATACAATGTGAATTTAAAAGGCAGGGCCTTGGTTAAACCTCCCAAATTACCAACCGATCTTCAGGAAGAAGGTAAAGTTGTGGTAGAAATTACCGTTGATTCAGAGGGCACGGTAATTGAAGCCAATCCCAACGGCAGGGGAACCACCACCAGCAGTGCTATCCTCAAAGCCAAAGCCAAACAAGCTGCTCTGGCCACCAAATTTAATGTTGACGGAAAATTCGAAGAACAAAAAGGCACCATAACCATCATCTTCACTTTCAATTGATATGACTTACCAACAAACGCTTGACTATCTTTTCGCGCGTTTACCTATGTATCAGCGAGTTGGCGCTGCGGCTTATAAGGCTGATCTTAGCAACACCATAAAAATTACTGAACACCTGGGTCGCCCCCAGCTTAAACTCAAATGCGTGCACGTTGCAGGCACCAACGGTAAAGGTTCCAGCAGTCACATGATTGCGGCAATTTTACAAGAAGCCGGATACAAAACTGCTCTGTACACTTCGCCCCACCTTAACGATTTTAGGGAACGCATCAAAATCAACGGAAAAATGATTCCCAAAAAAAATGTGGTCGATTTTGTTGAACAGCATAAGGAGTTTTTTGAAACCATTGAACCAAGTTTTTTTGAATGGACGGTTGCCTTGGCTTTGGATTATTTTGCCAAAGAAGAAGTGGATGTAGCGGTAATCGAAGTGGGTTTAGGCGGGCGATTGGATTCCACCAACATCATTACACCTAAAACCTGTTTGATTACGAATATCAGCATGGATCACATGAATTTGCTGGGAGACAGTTTGCGCAAGATCAGTTTTGAAAAAGCTGGCATCATCAAAGCCCGCGTGCCGGTAGTAATCAGCCAATACCAAAGTGTATCGGCTCCTGTATTCAACGCAGTAGCAAAAGAGCAAAAAGCACCCATCGAATACGCTGATAAAAACTACAAGGTGATTGAAACAAAAATGATCAAGGGTGCTTTTCATGTAAGTGTTTTGAATCGCGGTAAAGGAGAAACGAGCATATATGAACTCGATCTGAATGGCAACTACCAGGTAAAAAATTTACTTGGTGTGCTCAATACCACCGAAAATTTAAAAAAAGCCGGTTTTATTATAGAGGACGAGCATGTGAAACAAGCTTTGAAACACGTGGTAGCACTCACCGGTTTAAAAGGCCGTTGGCAAAAATTGGGCGACAAACCACTCCTGATTGCCGATACCGGACACAACGAAGACGGTATTCGTCAGGTTGTAGAAAATTTGGCACAACTCACCTTCTCCAAACTTCACATGGTGTTAGGCACTGTGAACGATAAAGATATTGCATCCATATTACAGGAATTACCCAAAAACGCCGTTTATTATTTTGTCAAAGCTTCCATACCAAGGGCACTACCCGAGGAAGAACTAAAGAAACAGGCAGCAGCATTTGGATTAAAAGGTCAGGCTTATGCCGATGTTGAAAAAGGATTAAAAGCCGCGAAAAAGGCCGCGGCAAAAACCGACCTTATTTTTATCGGAGGCAGTACGTTTGTTGTTGGTGATGCACTGGAAGCATTAGGCCTTAATGAGTAAGCACGTAATAAGCAAATCCCGCAAGATATCCCAAACCAGCCATCCACCCGATGTTTTTCAGGTACCAGCTGAACGTGATTTTTTCAATCCCCATTGCTACTACACCGGCCGCAGAACCAATAATGAGCATACTGCCACCGGTTCCGCTGCAGTAAGCCAACAACTGCCAAAACGAGCTGTCAACAGCAAAATCATTCAAAGAATACATCCCCTGGTAAGCAGCTACAAGTGGCACGTTGTCGATAATGGCGCTTAAAAAACCGGTGAGCAATAACACGGTGTTTTTGTTGGTGATAACCTGGTCTATTTGTTGCGACATGTTTTCCAATACCCCACTCAAATCAAGTGCTGCAATGCTTAACAGAATTCCAAGGAAAAACAAAATGCTTGAAGTATCAATATTTTTTAAGGCATATGATACAGAATAGTTTTTTTTATCCATCTCGTCTCTTCGGCCGTTAAGAATTTCAGTGAAACACCACATAATGCCCAAACCAAACAGCATACCCATATAAGGGGGCAAATGAAAAAACACTTTAAACAAAGGCACTGAAATCAAAATGGCGAGCCCCATGTAAAGAATCAATTGCGAATCGGCGCTTGGTTTTTTTGGCAATTGAGATTCGCTGTAATCTAGATTCGCGTACAATTTCTCGCGTTTGATGATATAATTAAGTATCAGCAGCGGTACAAGAAGGTTAATTAAACTTGGAATCAATAAACTTTGAATTAAGTGTGCAGTTGTAACTTGCCCGCCTATCCACAGCATGGTGGTGGTAACATCACCAATCGGGCTCCAGGCTCCGCCGGCATTTGCAGCTATCACAACAAAGCCGGCATACAACAAACGAAGCCGTCCTAAAGGTAAAAGTTTGGTAAGCAAAGACACCATTAAGATGGTAGTGGTGAGGTTATCCAGCAAGGCTGAGAGAACAAAGGTAAGCGCTCCCAGAACCCAGATTAAACGCATGGACTTTACTCCGGTCAATCGCTGTGTGATGATAGCAAAACCATCATGCGCATCAATTAACTCAACGATAGTCATGGCTCCCATCAAAAAAAACAAAATGCCCGAAATTTCAGAGAGGTGATGACTTAAACTTTCATTCACATTTTCGTGAACCGGTGTGTACATCATTATCAGCATCCAACTGAAAATTCCTGATACCAATGCAATTGCAGCCTTATTGATGTTGATGTTATGCTCTACGGCAATGAGAATATAGGCCACAATAAATAGAACGATCAAAAATGTGCTAAGCATACAATTGGGTTTTTAGTTTGGCTAAATAGTCATGTAAATATATCAATCTGCTCCCATACCAGCTAAAAGCTTCTCCATCTACAAAAACCACCTTGGTTTGCGGCAAAGCGCGTTGAATGGCTTCAGCGTGTTCGGTTCGGAATGGGAATGGTTCGCTCGATAAAAAACAATACGCCGGTTGTAATTCACGAAGCGCCTCCAGGCTTTTTTCCGGGTACCTTGACTCACCAAACAACACATTCTTAAATCCGGCATGAGTTAAGATAGCGTGTATAAAAGTTTCAGAACCTGCAAAGTGAAAGGGATCATTCCAGATAAAATAAGCCACAGTTTCGCCATCAAACATACTTTTACATTCTGAAAGTGAGCGTTTGGCTGCTGCGATAATAGCTTGGCCCTCTGTTTCTTTTCCAAGCAGAGCTGCCAGCATTTGCATCATGTCCAATGCTTGTTGTGGTGTGTTCACATCACTCATCCATACTGGAAATTCTTTGCTAAGGACGCCTATCACCGATTTTTCATTTTCCTCTTTGTTACCGATAATCAGATCTGGCTGCAGTGAGCGTATTTTAGCGAGGTCAGGATTTTTGGTTCCTCCTACCCTGGTTCGTGTTTTGAACATCTCCTCCGGGTGAATACAAAACTTTGTGATCCCGATGAGTTCCTCCTGCAAGCCCAGGTCCCAAAGAAATTCTGATTGAGATGGCACCAACGAAATAATACGTTTGGGAATCCGCTTGAGTTGAATACGATGACCTAGTTGATCTGTGCCTTCCATGTGAAACAAAACTACTTAATTCAGCGAAAATACCCATCTTTGCACTGCTTTGAACAACGCTCTAAAAGGCCATATCGCCCTGTTTGTCGCACAAATTGTGTATGCACTGAATTATTCCATCGCTAAGGATCTCATGCCAACCTATATTTCACCGCTTGCACTTGTTTTACTTAGGATTGTTGGTGCCTGCATTCTGTTCTGGATAGTATCAGCCTTTTACCGAACGCAAAAGGTCGAAAAAAAAGACCTTGTGACCATGGCCTGGCTGGCTTGTTTTGGTGTAGTGATCAACCAGGTGTTTTTTATCTGGGGTTTAAGCCTCACGCAACCGATCAATTCGGCCATTATCATGATCTCCAACCCTGTTATCGTATTTGTTTTCACGCTCATTGTTCTAAAAGAACGAATAACCGCGTTTAAATTCGCAGGCCTCACTTTAGCACTTACCGGCGCAGTAATTTTATTGTTATTCAAAGGCAATTTGCAATTTGGCAGCGAAACCATGGCAGGTGATTTACTCACCCTTATCAACTCCACATCGTGGGCCATATTTGTTGTGATGGTTAAACCTATCATGATGAAATACAATACCGCAACAGCCATGCGCTGGATGTTTTTGTTCGGCAGCCTTTACATTTTGCCAATTGGTTTACAAGAAACACTGGCAACAAATTGGCAAGCCTTTACTGCTGAGGCTGTGTTTGCAGTGTGTTTTGTGGTAATAGCCACCACTTTTTTCGCCTACCTGCTCAATATTTATGGGCTTCAGCACCTGAGTCCGAATACTGTCAGCGCTTACATTTACCTTCAGCCATTTTTGGCCAGTATTTTCGCAATTATTATGGGTAAGGACCAACTCACCCTCACCAAATTATTTTCAGGAGGCATGATTATCATGGGCCTCTTTCTCATCAACACCAAACAAAAAATCAGAACCAATGATTAAATCCATGACCGGCTTTGGGAAAGCCAGCGCAGAAAGTAAAGACAACCTCATCACCATTGAAATTCGTTCGCTTAACAGCAAAGGTGCCGATGTAAGTTTGCGACTCTCCTCCGCACTTCGCAACTACGAGGCTGAGCTCAGAAACGAAATAAGCAAACTGCTGGAGCGTGGAAAGATTGACCTTAGCATTTTCCTTGAATCAAAAAAAGTACTAACCCCCACAGAAATCAACATTACCTTAGCCAAAGCTTACCACGATCAATTACGTAATCTAGCGATTGAACTAAACGAACCGCTGCATGACCCAATTGCCCAGATCCTGAGGCTCCCGGATGTTATGAAAACCGAACGCAGAGACAGCGATGAAGAAGAATGGAAATTGATCAAAGGCGCTGTGATGGAAGCAGTAAAAGAATTGAATGCCTTCAGAGATAAGGAAGGGCTTTCTCTCAAAGCGGATCTTGAACTCCGCTTAAAAAATATTGAGAACAGTTTAAATGAAATCGCAAAACTCGATGTTGTTAGAATAGAAAACCTGAAACAGCGCATCAGAAGCAATATCGCGGAGGCCATTGGTAAAAACAGCATCGATCAAAACCGTTTTGAGCAGGAATTGATCTACTACATTGAAAAGCTCGACATCAACGAAGAAAAAGTACGTTTAAAAACACACCTGGCTTATTTTATCGAAACCTGCGCTGAACATGCCCCGGGTCGCAAGCTCAATTTTATTGCTCAGGAAATTGGTCGCGAGATCAACACCATTGGTTCAAAAGCCAACGATGCGCCTATTCAAAAATTGGTAGTGCTAATGAAGGATGAATTGGAAAAAATTAAAGAGCAGGTGAACAACGTGCTTTAAGAATTTACACCCTCAAACTTCCCAAACCTCCATCGGCGCCGATAATTTGTCCTGTCATAAACTCCGAATTATCCTCCAGTAAAAAACACGTGAGTGCCGCAAGGTGTTCGGGTCGTCCGATTTTATTCAATGGGTGGCGTTTGGCGGCTGCTTCCCGCTTTTCAATTGTGCCAAGCAACCCAGAAGCCAAAGGGGTATCCGTTAAAGAAGGTGCAATCGCGTTCACGCGTATCTGGTTAGTTGCCAACTCTGCTGCCAGGCTTTTTGTCAACCCTTCCAAAGCCCCCTTACTCACAGCCACTGAAGCGTGAAAAGGCATACCCAGTTTAACCGCAACAGTACTGTAAAAAACAATGGATGCTACACCGGCCTTTTTAAGAAGAGGCAAAACAACACGAATGAGCTTTACCGCCGACAACACATTTTGTTGCAAATCGTTTAAAAAATCGTCATCGCCAAGTCGCGCGAAAGGTTTCAGGTTAATAGACCCCGGGCAATACACTAATCCATGCAGGGTGTCGGGCAAAGCTGAAACAAAATCCAAACTAAGGTTCACGTCTTCTTCAAAACAATATGCTCCACTTGTTTCAAGGTCAGAACTAAGGTGTCTTGAAACGGCGTAAACCTTGTGATCGGCCAACAATCGTTTCACGACCTCCAAGCCAATGCCTTTTGAGGCACCTACAACTAACATGTTTTTCATAGGTTCAATTTGAACAAGGTTGCGTTTAACACCGTTGCAAAGCTCACCCAAAACCAATAAGGCAATAAAAGGTAAGCTGCCGTTCGGTTAACTTGATAAAAAGAAAAAATACACAAAAGTATCAACACCCAAAGCACTAAAATCTCAACCAAAGCCAAATCCATGCGTGCCAGGGTAAAAAACAAAACCGACCAAAACAGGTTGAGAGTAAATTGTATAACAAATACAACCATGGCCTTTTTGTTGTGCTTTGTTTTTTCATTCCACACCAAGGCAAAAGCCGCACCCATCATCAGGTAAAGAAGCGTCCACACCGGTCCAAACAACCAATTCGGGGGGTTCCACGAAGGTTTTATGATTTTCGAATACCAGCCATTCACAGCCTCTCCAGTTGCAATACCGCTCAGGGAACCCAATAGCAGGCATCCAATTGAACAAATCAGAATTTTTGAGGCGAGGGATAATTTCATTTGCCGAATTTTTTTTCCAACACCCGTCTTCGGTATTCAAAAATACCTTTCACCATGCGGTGCACAAAGAGCCAACCGGCAAGTTGTCCGAAAATGGATTTGCCGATGTCGTAATGCAGGATGTCGGTCATCATCACTCCGCCTTCAACCTTGTGAAAATGGTGCTCGTGATGCCAGATTCTATAAGGGCCTTTGCGTTGTTCATCAACAAAAAACTGTTTTTCGCGAATGTGTGTGATTTCAGTTACCCATTGCATTGGGATGTTCAGAAATGGGCTTAAACGGTATACGATAAAAATTCCTTCGTACATTTTTTCAGGCAGTTCCGACACAATTTCGAATACCATGCCCGGTGGGGTTATTTCGTTGAGGTTCTTGGGGGAGGAGAAAAAATCCCAGGCTGTATCTAGTTCAATTGGCAGGAATTGATTGGTGACCAGTTTTTTCATGTTGAGAATTAAAGTCCAATCATCAGATTGTCCTTCTCAACACAACAAAACATGGGGCATTTTGTTCAAATTGCGAACAATTGTAAAGTCCTGTTAAATTAATTGAGCTCTTTCAGTCTGTCACGCATCTGATTCAACCACTCAGTGGCTTCCTTTTCTGTTGCAAAAAGTTTAGTGGGTGCTGGAGGGTGATTAAACCGAATAAAAAAATTGCCCATCAGCCGGGTTGAAAGTTCATTGGCCACTATTGATTTGGCAATAGCACCATCATAAGCTTCTTCGGTTGAGGCAAAACTCCTGGCTTCGGTGCTGATGCTGGAGTTGGATCCTGCAATAAAAACAGTGGTATGAGGCGTGTTGCCCAGCAAACGGCGTTTTGCCAGCACCAGCGCTTTAATGTCGTCTACATCCAGTTCCTGATTATCCTTAATACGAATCTCCAGATGACCGTCTTCTCGCAGTTCTACTAAAGCTTTGCCTATATCGATGCCTGAGGTAAGGTGTTCCATGAATTGCGCCGCAAATGTACTGAGTTTCAAATGTACAAGAGGCCAAACGAACGTTAAATAGGTTAAAATGAAGGTTTTGAATACGCACTTGTTGAATAATTGGTAAAAAAACAGCGTTAGGCGGCTAAATTATTTAGGCATTACCGCAAGTGATTATTCCCCTCATATTCTCCATATCCACTTATTTCCCCGAAATGATACGTTTCCTGTGTTTCATCCCCCATTTGTGTAATTCGCCAATCAGGGGCTTGAGTGTTCTGCCATAAGGACTCAATTCGTATTCCACTATGACCGGTATACTGTCGTACACATTGCGTATGGCCAGTCCGTTCATTTCCAAATCCTTCAATTCTTTAGACAACATTTTAGGGGTTAAGCCTTCTATTTCTCTTTGAATTTGTTTGAACCGCTTTTTACCAAAGGTGAGAGAAAGGATGATTTGTAATTTCCATTTGCCACTCAATACATCCAGGGCATCTTTCACAGGCAATAAGGCTTTAGTGCATTCAGTTCCGGTCATGTGACTGGGACATTTGCGTTTATCGATTTCCACGTCTTCCATATCACAAAGATAACAGGGAATTGGATTTCTTTTGCATATCACTTTCCCAAAGTATACCGGTATACAAAAGGAAAGTAATAACAAATAGATACTTAGTCACCCTACCTTTGACTCCGATAACTAAAATTAATCATTAAAAAAACCAACACCATGTCAAAAACTACCCGCATCCTGTCCATCGTATTAATGGTACTGCCATCGCTCATGCTCATCATGAGTGCCATCATGAAACTTGCCCATGCCCCGGCCTTAGTTGAAGGCTTCAATAAATCAGGGCTTGGTAATTATCTGAGTTTTATAGGCGTTATTGAATTGCTTGCCGTTGCTTTGTTCCTTTATCCGAAAACGCGTAAGCTAGGTTTCCTCTTGTTATGTTCTTACCTTGGAGGAGCCATATCTATAGAATTAGCAAGTGGACAGCCACCAATGGCCGCAATAATTCTTAGTTTGATTTGGGTGTCGGTGTATTTAAGTAATAAACCAATGTTTATTGATTCACCCAAAGATGGTCTGAAGTCAGCATAAACCTAAAGCATGTTAAAGCAAATCAGTTTTTCCAGTCAGGGACAAAGGGCCGACATCGGTCATCACAAAATTTACCGCATCCTGCCCAACCGTTATGCGGATGCAGTGGGGCCTTTTGTTTTTCTGGATTACATTCCACCGGCAAGCCTTCCCGAAGATAAAACCGCTCAAAAAAGCGGAACCGGCGCTCACCCGCACAGGGGCATAGCCACGCTTACTTATCTTTTAAGTGGAGAAGCTGAGCATTTCGATAGCCGGGGGCATCACGCCAAAGTAAGTTCAGGCGGGGCACAGTGGATGAAAGCCGGCAATGGCATTGTTCACGATGAAAATGTAAATCCGGATTCAACTACCAATGAAGGTTTAATTCACGGCTTTCAATTCTGGATCAATCTTCCGGCCAAAATTAAAGCCGAAACCCCGGAATACCTCCCCTTACCGGCAGACAGTATTCCAAAACTTGAACTTGATGATCAAAGTGGTTGGGTGAAAGTTATAGTTGGAGAATACAACACCCAGAAATCCAACATCCCTAATTACAGCAAACAATTTTTGTTTCACCTCCGACTCAACCCTGGTAAAGTATTTGTATTGGAAACCGAAAAAGGACTTGAATACGCTGCTTTTCTACCCTCCAACGAGGCCCTCATCAACACAACACGTTTTGATGCAAACGAGTTCATTGAATTTGACAGGGAAAACGGGAGTATTGAAGTACTAAACGAAGGACCCGCAGCTATTGATGTGATCTTATTCGGTGGAGAACATTACCCGGAACCTATAGTGGCCAAGGGCCCTTTTGTGATGAACTCCGAATTGGAAATTGCAGAGGCTTATAGGGATTATTATGCCGGGAAGTACGGGAAAGTCGATTACCTAACCTCTTCATCGCTCGATAACGGTTCCTAATCTCTCATGATCAGAAACAAGGGTAATTTTAAGAACTTATTTTTCTTGCCCTGCGGCAATAGGAGAGTCATTTAATGTGTTATAGGCATAAGCTCTTACACCTAACCCATAATCACCAATTCGTTTAACCCGTAACCAGGCTAACTTGTTGTTCTGCTTTAAGCCCCAAAAGCTATTGTTAAAATCGAAATTACCCGGTGGACAGGCCAATAAGGCCGCATTCAATTCCGCATTTGACCAAATATGGTCCTTTTTAATGATTTCAGTTGAATCATAGGTTCGGATTGCGTAACCTTCTTGACTTATAAATCCATTCTGTGATAAGGGTTTAATTTTTACCGATTTATAATAATGAACATTACAGTGACCACAATAATCTGTTGGATAAATTTGATAATGCAATACTGAAATTCTAAAATCCATTTTTGAATCCTTATCTATATCCAATTCTATAAACGCGGTTGAGTCATTTGGTATGGGTAACTTATCACAGAAGGAATTCATATTTGTAGTGAAAGCATTTACTGAATAACATAAGGTATCCTTTTGAAACTTTTCACATATGATATAATTTCCTGTTGGTGCAGTTGGATTAACAGGTGTCTTATCCTCCTTATCACAGGAACTACTCAGAAGTGCTAGAAGAACGAACAAGGCATAAGTCTGGTTCAAGGCCTTGTGAAACGAAGAAATCAATGAGCTTTGGGATTCCTCTGAACCATGGGTTAGAATAATTTTCATACGCTTCAATGTTTAGCAATTTATTAAAGAGATAGGTTTTAAATCCCACTCTATCCAAAGATATGAAAATTTATGAATTCTCAAAGTAGTGAAAGCAAAAAACCTGGATTGTTGCTTTTCTCTGCTTTGCATAAATTCTTTTTTCAAAGCTAAGACAACAATTTCTCCAAATACCCGCTAAGCGTTATCCATTCGATACTTATATTATTCGTTATTAGAAATAGTTATGCCAATTTTTTTAAACTCCAATCTTCGTGTTCACAATCTTCAAAATATCAGCTTCTGCTGCTATGGTTTTGTCTTCAATGGCTTTTCCTTTTTTTACAATTTCAGTTACAAAATTTTTGTCCTCGTACCCGGCTGCGTTGATCCTCACGTTCATAAAAGCTCCCATCACTGCGCTGCGGGCGCACAAGGCCCCTACCCCGGCGTCGCTCACCGAATTGGGATTACCAATCTCAGCCATGGCTTTTATGGTTTCTAAACTTTCGTAACACAATTCCATCACACGAAACGGCACCTCAATAGCATATTTGGTGGCATCCTGTATGCTTTGTGTTCTTAGCTTTTTTTCTTCTTCAGTTGTTTTTGGCAAAGCAAAGGCACTCATAATACGATTAAACGCCGCAGTATCTGCATCCACCAGTTTAACCAAGTCTTCTTTTATTTTCTGTCCTTTCTCCGCCCAATTGCTGAATTCTTCCCAGCGCTCGTCCCATCCTTTTTTATGCGAACTTAAATTGGCCACCATGGTACCCAAACTAATACCCAAAGCACCCACATAAGCGGCAATGGAGCCTCCGCCCGGAGCCGGACTTTCACTGGCCGTTTCGTCAGCAAAAGCGGTAAGACTCATGTTCACCAATCGTGATTGTTTAGCATCGCGCAGTTTGTATTCAATGATGCGCTCTTCGGGTTTAAAGGGACTCAGCTCATCCAAACCCAAAGATTTAATGGCGATCTTGATGAGTTCCGCTTCAGAGACCCCAACCGAACGTTGTTGTTTTTTTAAAAAGTACTTACCGGCATCCAGCATGGCTTTCAGGGGTATAAGTCCTACCAGTTCTGAACCGGTTACGCGTAATCCTCGTTCCGCAGCTTTTTTACACACCTCGTCAAAAGCAATGTGTACAGGCGTAACTTGGATGTTGGTAAGGTTCATGGATATCTGTGCCACACCATATTCTTCAATGAACCAACCGATGGCTTTCACACATTTTAAGGTGCCGGGTGTAAATTTGGGTTTACCATCTGTACCCATCACAATTTTCCCTGTAATGGGGTGGCCTTCCCGCACCACTCGTCCTGCCTCCCTCACATCAAAAGCTATAGCGTTGGCACGTCGTGTAGAGGTGGTGTTTAAATTAATGTTATAAGCCACCAGAAAATCTCTGGCCCCTATAACAGTGGCTCCACGTTTGGCATCAAACTCAGCCGGACCAAAATCCGGTTGCCATTCCGGGAGTTGTATTTTTTTAAAAAAACCTTCGTATTCACCTGCACGTATCACCGATAAATTGCTGCGGGTTTTATTGCGCTGCGCTTCTTCGTACAAATACACCGGTATTTTTGCTTCTTCCCCTACACGTTTGGCTAATTTTTGCGCATATTCAGCAGTTTCAGCCATGGTTATTCCAGCAATTGGAATGAATGGGCACACATCAGTGGCGCCCATGCGGGGATGTTCGCCTTTGTGTTTACTCATGTCAATGAGTTCTCCTGCTTTTTTAATGGCCTGAAAAGCAGCTTCAATTACGGCTTCAGGGTGTCCAACAAAGGTGACTACAGTTCGATTGGTAGCTTTACCCGGATCCACGTTCAACAATTTAACGCCTTCTACATTTTCGATTTCGTTGGTAATCTGTTTAATGATTGCCATATCACGGCCCTCGCTGAAATTGGGCACACACTCAATAATTGGTTCCATAGTTTAATTTGCTGCATTAAAACTAAACAATTCTTCATTAGTTTGGAAGACCTCAACCTGTTCGGTTTTATAGCCACTAATTACACGAATTTCACTAATAAGAAATTATTACACGAATGGGTCAAACCTGCCATCCTGCTTTTATACTGAAGTTTTAACTAAAGTATCGGGACAAGATAAACGGCTGATCTCAACAAGTGTTTCCGAACCAACTACCTAGTTGGCCCTAAATAGACGTTACGAAGACTATTCAGCAGCAATGAAGCGAAGCGATTGCTTTTATCTTAATGTAGTTAATAGTCTTTAAGACCAATTCCTGAAATTTTGTCTCTCATCGTGTACTTGGTGTAATTAATGGCTGTGTTAACGGCAAAAAAAAACCGCCACTTTTGGTGACGGCTCTAAATTTTCAGGAAGAGAATTTAAAATTCGTCTTCGTTAAAAAAGAAATCATCTTTGGTAGGATAATCGGGCCAGATCTCCTCAATGCTTTCGTACACCTCACCTTCATCCTCCATCTCCTGCAGGTTTTCGATCACTTCCATCGGGGCGCCACTGCGCATGGCATAATCAATCAATTCGTCTTTCGATGCCGGCCAGGGAGCGTCCTCTAACCAACTTGCCAATTCTAATGTCCAGTACATAAATGTTTACCCGATCTGTTTTTTAATGTCCTGCAAAAGAAAAAAAATTTTCGATAACTAAAAAGTTTATTTGAAAATATAAAAAGCGGGCTAACGATTGCGTACACTATTGTTTATCAGGCACTTAAAACAACGCCACCCGGGGTGTATTCGCTAAATGCCGTCCCGGCTATGAGCCGCCATTCCGCTTCTTTGTTGAGAAAGCCCTCATTTTGTTTGTTTAAAGAACAGTGCCGCAATTTTTCGGGCCATCACAAATGGCTGAAAGTGATTTGTTTTAGCCTTTTGCCATGCGGCGTTTATGTTTTGTTTAACTGTTTCGTTTTTGTGGAAGTTTCTCAACACCTCCTCTTCAAGGGCCAATTGAAACAAGTTAAATTGTTGCGTTTTTCGTTTTTCAAAAAAGTAACCCGAATTGGTGCTGTAGTTTTTGTATTCCATCAGCATGTTCAAAATCTCCTGCATGCCTTCTCCACTTAAACTCGAGCAGATCAAACTTTTGGGAACCCATCCACTTTCTGCTGCCTGAAACAAATGCATGGCTTGCGCATATTCTGTTCTTGCAGCTTTCGCTTTGCTTAGGTTATCGCCATCGGCTTTTGTGATCACCAAGGCATCAGCCATTTCCATAATGCCACGTTTGATGCCCTGCAATTCATCACCGGCACCGGCCAGCATTAACAACAGAAAAAAATCGGTAATACCACTTACGGCAGTTTCACTCTGCCCTACACCAACCGTTTCAATGAGTATAAAATCATAACCTGCAGCTTCACACAACAACATACTCTCGTAAGTGTGTCGTGTGATACCGCCTAAACTGCCCGAGCTTGGCGAAGGACGAATATACACCGAAGGGTGAGTAGAGAGCTCACTCATACGGGTTTTGTCGCCTAATATACTGCCTTTGCTTTTAGTGCTCGAAGGATCAATGGCCAATACCGCTACTTTGTGCCCTTGCTCCACCAATAGCATTCCAAAACGTTCGATAAAACTGCTTTTCCCAACACCCGGAACGCCTGTTATGGCAAGCCTGAACGATTTACCGCTGTTTTGTTCAAGCGCTTCTAATATTTGTGCAGAAAGTTCACGGTGCTCTTCGCGTGTGGATTCCACCAGTGTGATGGCTTTACTAAGCAACACCACATCCCCTTTTAGAATCCCCTGTATGTATTGTTCGGCCGTGATTTCTTCTACTGACATACCATTATTCGAATCGAAGGTGTTTCACAGATACCCCTTTGTTTTGCAATTCCTGCAGCGATGCAATTCCAATGTGCAGGTGCCGGTCAACATAGTTTTTTGTCACTTGCTGATCGCTGCTTTCCGTTTTTATTCCCTCAGTGATCATTGGTTGGTCGGTCACTAAAAGCAAAGCTCCTGTAGGAATGCCATTGGCAAATCCCACGGTAAAAATGGTGGCTGTCTCCATATCAATCGCCATCGTGCGTAACGACTTGAGGTACTCTTTAAACTTATCATCGTGTTCCCACACTCTGCGATTGGTCGTATATACGGTCCCGGTCCAGTAATCAAGGTCCTGCAATCGGATGGTATACGATATGGCTTTCTGCAAGTTGAAGGCGGGTAATGCGGGCACTTCCGGCGGCAGATAATCGTTGCTTGTTCCTTCACCACGAATGGCAGCAATGGGCAAAATCAAATCACCAATCTGATTTTTCTTTTTTAAACCTCCGCATTTTCCAAGAAACAACACGGCTTTTGGATTGATAGCAGTAAGCAAGTCCATCACGGTTGCCGCACTTGCGCTACCCATACCAAAATTTATGATGCTGATGTTTTTGGCTGTGGCACTCATCATGGGTTTGTCTTTGCCCTTAACTTCCACTTTGTTTTGTTCGGCGAATAAATGCACGTAATTCGAAAAATTCACCAATAATATGTACTGACCAAATTCCTCTATCCTTACCCCGGTGTAGCGGGGCAACCAATTCTCAACTATCTCCTCTTTCGTTTTCATAATTTCATTCCCTAGGTAAAGATATTACAATTGTTCGATTTCTTTAAGTCATGCCCCATGAAGCTCAGGGAAATTTTAAATATACATGCTTCATTTTTTTTGGGCGCCTATTCGCGCTTTCGCTTCAAGCCACGGCAAACTTTGCTTTGTTTAACGGGCTCCGGGGTCTTTCCTTAAAAAAGCAAGCCTCCTCGCCTCGTAAACAAAACGCAAAGTTTTGCCCTGGGCTTTCCGCTCAATCGCGGGCGCAGAAATCGTTTTGAATTCAAAATAACAATCTGATGATTTTAGTGCTTTTGACAGGCTTTGCTTTAGCTACCCAAATGACAATTTTCGGTATACCTTACCATTAAACCATACCTAAATGGTTTGAACCTCCAATAAATTACATTTGATCAAATTCCGAGGAATACCGCTAATAGCAAACCCTCGCAAAACAAAAATTTAGTGCATTCCCAAACCAACGGTCATAGAAACCTTGTATCAATTTAGTGGGCTACTGCTGTCTTTCACAATTCTATATGCAGCAAACACAAGGGAATCTGTATTATTGTATTTTAATTCCTAATTTGAAACCAAGCCTCAAATACCCCGGTTACCCTATGCGTCTCGAAAAACGAGGTACTTCCACCTATGTGTTCGACCCCATCCGGAAAGCCTGGTTTGTGCTGAGTCCTGAGGAATGGGTGCGGCAACACCTCATCCATTACTTAGTGGAGATTAAAAAATTTCCTGCCTCACTGATCTCTGTTGAAAAACAAGTGCTGCTTAACCAACAATCCAAACGTTACGACATTGTGGTGTACAGGAACCTAAACCCATTATTGGTAGTGGAATGCAAAGCGCCTTTCGTTGGATTGGATAATGCTGTAGCAGATCAAGCCCTAAGATATAACCTGGTGTTAAAGGCCGACTACCTGATGATCAGCAATGGGGTGCAGGACAGGATATACAAAGGGCAGACCCTTTTGCAAGATCTGCCCGAATTCAATCACTTGTAAATTTCAAATTTAATTATTCAACATTACAGGCATCACCAGCATCAGAATGTCTTCAGCTGGGTTAGCATTATTGTTTGGCAAAATAATTCCTGCTCTGTTAGGTGCGCTCATTTCAATTACTATTTCATCACAATCCAAATTGCTAACCATATCCACCAAAAAACGGGAGTTAAACCCAATTTCCATGTCCTCCCCAATATAGGTACAGGTCAGCAATTCATGCCCTTCATTGGCAAAATCCAAGTCTTCGGCACTGATGCGCAACTGGCTACCTGTTACTTTGAGGCGAATTTGATGGGTAGCTTTATTGGAGAATACACTCACGCGTTTTAATGCACCAAGAAATGCGCTGCGATCAACAGTAAGTTTATTTGGATTTTGTTTAGGAATCACTGCTTCGTAATTAGGGTATTTGCCATCAATTAACCGGCACACCAGGTTGACATTTCCGAAACTGAAGAGGGCGTTGATTTTATTAAACTCCACTTTCACTGCGTCATCTACTCCGGTAAGCAGGGTTTTCAGCACATTCAGCGGCTTTTTAGGCATGATAAATGAGGCGTTGGTTCCTGCTTTGGCGTCGTTGCGGGTATATCGCACTAATTTGTGTGCATCTGTGGCAACAAAAATGGAATTGCTTTCGCCAAACTGACAATACACACCACTCATTACCGGACGCAAGTCGTCGTTGCCGGTAGCAAAAATGGTTTTGTTGATAGCATGGAACAACACGTCGCTTTTAATTACCAGCGATACAGGTGCTTCAAGCCCGGGCATTTTTGGGAACTCTTCCCCGTTCAATCCGGAAATGTTATAATCACCGGTTTCTGTTTTCAGCTTAACGCTGTGTTTGGCTTTATCGATGATAAAAGAAATAGGTTGTTCGGGAAGATTTACCAGGGCATCCATCAAGGTTTTTGCAGGGATGGCAATACTTCCGGTTGAGGTGGATTCAATCTTGATGGAGGAAGTAATGGTTGTCTCCATATCGCTGGCCGATAGGATCAGTTCGTTTTTATTCAATTCCAACAAAAAACAATCCAGGATAGGAATGGAATTGTTTGTGTTGAGTACCCCGCCAATGGCCTTCAGGTGCTTTAACAAGGTGGATGCGGAAACAACAAAATTCATAGCTCAGATTTTAAAAAGCTAAATTAGTTTAAGCCCATAAAATCACCTGAAAACAGAACCCTAGTTTTACACTACTTTTTAACACTTGCCTGAGGTTGAAAGTAAGCATAGGTGATGAGGAGTTTGCCGAAAACAAAGTATTGAATGAGTGCCCACTCCTTATTTCCGTCAAAATTCAAAAATAAGCGGTCGGGGTCGTACGGAAATTTAACGCCGAGCTCCGGATTCACTTCACCTGTATAGGCCTTTCTGAAAAATCGGTAGGTGAGCGTTGTCTGGTCTTTAGTCTGCACTTCAATGTTGGCAAATGGTGCAGTGCGCCCCAATGAATCCAGTAATCGGCTGCTTTTGGCAGTAATGAGCGATTCATACGAGATGTTCTGAAAATAGATCAGGTACTGACGCATTTTGCCCATGGCATAAGGCATCTCGGCACCGCTTGCATTTTTCAGCTTAAAATGGCTTTGGTCTTCAAACGTTATGGTAAAAGAAGAATCTTTTGCCTGATCAAAATACCGAACACGTATTTCTTTCAGTTGAGGCGGTGTAAAGTTCAACACCAAACGGTCGCGCCATTCATTCTCACGGGTAATGAAACGGGGTTGCAAATAACCTTTAAACCCGGGAATAAAAACCACGTAAGGATCGGGGTAATTTTCTTCATCGTCTTTACTCAAAATCATGTAACTGCCTTCTGAATCAGCCGGCTCGTGCCCAATGTAATATTGTTTGAGTTTTTCATCTTCACTGTAAATCTCCACTTTTACGGCATTTGACGACATAAAACGGATAACGTTTTCTTTGGCCGAACGGGGTACAGGCATTTTCACTTCCATTAAACGAATAGCCTCAAACAAATTCACAATTGCTTCGCTGCGGCAGCGGAACTTGTTGTTTACAAACCAACCGTCTTTTGTACGCGTGATTTCGGCTGAATTACCTTCTTTATCTGCTAAAAAAACACGGGTGATTTTAGCTGTGTCTTTAATTAAAAAATCACGGTCAGCCTTTTCGATGCTGCTAGTTCCTTTCCCCGAACGCAGGAGATAAATGGCCACAGCGCACAAGGCAAGTAAGAGTAATAAGATAAAAAGTGTACCGCGTTTCATGCCGTTGGCTAACGGAATTCGCGTTTGCTGTCAAATAATGAACTGGCCAGCATGTTGTAACGCAGGGAAACTTCAAATCCCCCACCACTCACATTGGTAGCTTTTCTGAACCCTGAAACATTAAAGTCGTTAGATAACCCTACGCTAAAATCGCCTATGTCAGCAATCAAGCGTGCAATAATGGCGTCGTTTCTGCGATAATACAAACCCACACCCAAGGAGTTTTGTTTTTTCTTGCCGGTTACTTTGGTTCCTGTAACCATGCGGTATTTGATATCTGAACCAAGCACCAGGTTTTGGTTTTCACCCTGGGTTTGAAATACCACCATAGGCGTTAAAGTAAAACGGGTGTCCACAATATCAAGACTGGTTAAAATGGAATAACACATTCGCACCGGCAATTTGTATTTTGACCCTGCACCAAATTCCTGAGTTGGACGGTTGATGTGAAAAGCACCGAGTCCGAATTTAATTGAACGCTGATCGTTACGATCCTGATCGTACTTGGCATTGGTGATTTCATAAGCAGCGCCAAATCCTAAATCGAGCGTGGTGAACTGGCGGTATGGAATTTCACCACTAACCGTGGAAGGATCAAACGTGTTGCCATTGAATTGGGATTCGTAGGTAAGATTAGCATAGTTGGCATTGGTGCCGATAGACCCAAATGCCATACCCATACTCAATACGCTTTTGCGGCTTATTTTGATAATGCCACTGGCATTGAGCAGCGCCGAAGTGGTGCTTAGGTTGCCTGCTCCGGCCTGATCTCTAAACACAGTTAAACCCAAACCTAAAAATGCATTGCTCTTTTTGCTACGAAACAATCCGCCGTCAACCGATACACCATATGTTTGAAAGGCGTTATTCATGGCTGCCCACTGGTTGCGGTAATTAGCTGTAGCCCTGAAGTACCCATTGAAAAAACCTGTGTTGGCAGGCGACAGGTACATAGGTGTTTCTGTTAGCTGCGAAAAATGAATGTCCTGTGCTTGAATCTTAGCGCACACAAAAAACAAAAACAAAAGATGTAAAGGGGTATATTGTTTGATCATAAGCCTGTTGTAAATGGTGTTGTTTCCTTTGCAATTCATAATGTGTGCAATTAGCGGGTCAGCGTAACGTTACCGGTATACACTTTATTTTCACCGTAGGTGTTTTTGTATTTCACCATGTAAGCGTAAACGCCTGTTATGGCTTGAGTACCTTTGTAATTACCATCCCAGCCTTGTTCTGCCGATGTGCTGCGGAAAACTTCTTCTCCCCAGCGACTCCAAATGGTAAGCTCATAATCGGTCACAAACTTGGCGCTGCCCAATGGTCTGAACACGTCGTTTAATCCATCGCCGTTAGGCGTAAACCCGGTTGGCACATTCGCGTAATCGCCATCCATGGCCAAATCTTTGGTTTTGTTGGTAAACACCGCCACCACTTGTTCTGGTTGGTTAAAGGTAAAGCCAATAGAATCAAGACTTAAAGGATCTTTTGCGTTTTGTGGACCAAGAAATTCCCAATGATCAAACACATAATCATCGCTGTTTGGTATTGCCTTAAAGCTCATTTGAGTAGAATAAAATCTGCCATTCCAAACGTAATAAGGCAGCACTTCAGTATTCAACTTTACCTTTCCTGCAGCGGTGTCAGGCCGAACATCTACACTGATGTCAAAAGGCCCTACCATCCCATAACAACCTGGTTTGTTAAAACCGGTTGCCACAATATAACACCTGGCTTCAAGCGACAAGCGCACCTTGTACATAACCGAATCCCAGGAAGCGGGGCTTGGAGGGGTGGCTGTTCCGAATTGCAGTCCGGAGGTTGGATCACTATGGTAATTCATTTCTTTGGAATACAATTTTTGCAAGGCATCAAAATGGGACAGAATGTTCTCACATTTTAATGGACCGTTTAACAAATCCTGATAGCGGTTTTTGTATTCCAATTGAAAGGTTTTGTTACCGTTAACCGGGTTCATGAGTTTATTCATGATCACAGAGTGAGAATTACCTCTGATCGGACTCACCGTGCTAGTGGTAGCATTTGCGTAAATGGCGCAGGGAGAAAGATTGGGATTGTTGATGGCCACCGTGTTGGTTTGTACAGCTGTAAAATTAAATACGGTTGGGGCATTCCAAAGGTAGTAGTGCCATTTGCCTCCAGGTAACTGAGGTTGACCACCTCGCGCGTAAGCCACATTATAATTCCACAAATCGCTGTTCATGCCATAGCTATTCAAAATAAAATAGTCCATGAAACTTTCTTTATCCAGCTCGTTCATCAAATTATCGTAGTTGGCCTGATTATTCAGCGGTTTACCCATGGTTACGTACTCATTGTAGATCTTGGCATCGAAATCGTTGTTGAAATTTGAACTGGTTCCGTCAGGATAAGACACCGCGCCATCAGTATTGTGGTAAAATGCCAGCGTGAGTGAATCTTTGGATTGCCCGTTGTAATAATTTTCGTAGTGTTTGTCGTAAACTTCTCTGAGATCGTACACCCCATAGTATTTTCCATTCACAAAAGTGATTACAGGTTTGATACGGAGGGGATTGACTTTGATGTTGTATTTAGCAGCAATCGACTGGATGAGTACATCACGAATACCCGAGCCATCGGCAGTACCTGACAAAGAGCCATTCGCTAAGGAATTACTTTCAATATCACCGGCTTTCAGATGAAGTGTAGGAAAATTGGTACGGGTAGAGGTACCTAAAAGATCCACATTAAACACCTTGCCTTCAAATGCACAACCAAACCCTCTTCTATCATCGAGGTGAATGTACATGCCCCTTTGTTTGGTTCTCCACTCTTCTTGAGGTGGACGGGTAATTTGGGCATAACCCTCTGAAAGTTGTAATTTTTTATCGAAATACTCGGCGTGAATGGTTGGGCTAAAGGCCCCTGAAGTTTGAAACCAACCACCATTGTCTTCCATAGCTAAAGAAACCACGCCAAAATCCGGGGTAAAATCCACATGGGCAGCGTCGATAAAATAAGTGTTGGTTTCACAATAGCTCGGCAGAAACCTTTGCTCACAGTACGCAGCTGCTTGCGGTGCAGCAATGGCTCTGATAATTGTTGTTGCCTGAAGTGTTAATAGCCCACCTGCCGCTACAAGAGAGTCGGCATACAAAAATGTGTTCGGCGCCAGAGGTAAGCCAGGCACAGGATAGGTTCCGTCGGTGGTGTAATAAATATCAAAACAAGAATACAAACTATCGAAAGCAGCATTGCTTTCCAGTTTAAAATACACAGTTGGCGCTGAACCTACCGCAAAAAACCCACCGTTTTCTGTTGCCAGTGTGGTGCCGGTTGGGGGGGTGGAAACACAGATTTTTGGTTTTGGTGCGTAGCCCAGGTAATTGTTCAAATTAGGGTTGGGCAGCATAAATGTTGGATTGGGGTATAATCTCCAGGCTCCAACACCCACACTCTGAATATCTACGCGACCTCTGGAATGCCCTTCTTTGGTAGCTTGAATAAAAACGGAATCGCGCACAACACCAGCATCAGTAGAAAGGATCAACCACTGGTTTTTACATTGTTCGATGGTAAAGTTGGTATGGTAATCCCCGTTTTTAAGGGTGTTTTTACCGGTGAGCCAGATGGTTTTCATTCCCTGAGCCGGTAGGGAATAGTTTTGAGGGAATTTCCACTTCAGGAGGTTATTGCGGTCATTGCTAAGGTAGTAACTCTGTAAATTCACCGAAAATGTGTTGGGGTTATATAACTCCAACCAGTCGCTGGCTGCGCCAAACCCATCCGTTTGCCCGTTAATATTGGACACACAGTATTCATTCAGCACAACACCCACCTGTGACTGGGAAAAAACAGTACCCGTATGGATTACAAAAAATGCAAAAACAGAGAACAGCAAGATTTTTCCTCTTAACATCATAGTCGAATAATAATTAGTTCAAAAGTATCTTTCAAATATACATAATCTCTAATAAATTGTAAAAAAATCCTGTACCCAAAGCTTTATTCCGAATTCTTAAAATGGGGTGTGTTAATTCACATTTCAAAAGCCTAACTTTGTGGCCCGGCTTATGAGCGATATCATCCACCACGAATGCGGAGTTACCCTGATCAGACTCCTAAAACCTATAGAATATTACAAAAACAAATACGGTTCGGCCCGTTATGGTCTGCACAAACTTTACCAGATCATGGAAAAAATGATCAACCGGGGGCAGGATGGGGCCGGGGTAGCCACGATTAAATTCGACGCAGAGCCCGGAACGACCTACCTGGACCGTCTGCGCTCCGTCGAAAACAAAGCTACTCAGGACATCTTTCACAAAATCAATAACCATTTTTTATCTGCCTCCAAACGCCACCCCGAAGAGTACAAAAGCGGGGAATGGCAGAAAAACAACATTCCCTTTTTGGGAGAATTGATGATAGGCCACCTGCGTTATGGCACTTTTGGTAAAAACGGGGTGCAAAGCTGCCACCCTTTTACCCGAAAAAACAACTGGATGAGCCGTAACCTGGTAGTAGCCGGCAATTTTAACCTCACCAATGTGGATGAATTATTCACCCACCTTTTGGAACTGGGACAACACCCCATTGTAAAAGCCGATACCATTACCGTGATGGAAAAAATCGGGCACTTTCTGGATAAGGAGAACGACAAACTCTTCAAAAAATTCAAGGAACAAAACGATAAAAATTACGAGATCAGCAAACTCATCCAAAAACACCTGGATGTGGCCTCTATTTTGCGCGAGAGTAGTAAAAAATGGGACGGAGGTTATGCCATGTGCGGCATGATCGGGCACGGCGATGCTTTTGTGTTGCGTGATCCGAACGGCATACGCCCGGCCTATTATTACAAAGACGAGGAGATTATTGTAGTGGCCAGCGAGCGCCCGGTGATACAAACCGTGATGAATGTGGCTTTTGAGGACGTAAAAGAAGTTACTCCCGGCCATGCCCTCATCATTAAAAAAGACGGCAGTTTCAGCGAAGAAGAAATCATAACACCTGAGAAAAAGCTGGCTTGTTCTTTTGAACGTATTTATTTCAGCAGGGCCAACGATGCCGTGATTTATCAGGAAAGACTGGCTTTGGGAAGGCACCTCACCGAAAATGTGCTCAAAGCCGTGAACCACGATTTTGAAAACACCGTGTTCGGGTACATTCCCAACACTGCCGAAACCGCGTTCAATGGATTAGTAGAAGGTTTGCGTGAACACCTGAACCAATGGAAAGCAAACAACATTGCGGCATTACCTTCAGGTTCTGCACAAGCAGACATTTTAAAAATCCTTGAACGAAAAGCCAGAGTACACAAAGTGATTTTGAAAGATGCCAAACAACGCACCTTTATTACCAATGATGAAAGCCGGGATGTGTTGGTGAACCTGGTGTACGATATTACCTATGGCACCATACAACCGGGCAAAGATAATCTGGTGGTGTTGGACGACAGTATTGTAAGGGGCACAACACTTAAACAAAGTATTTTACGAATCCTCGATCGTTTAGGGCCTAAGAAAATAGTCGTAGTGAGCTCTGCGCCACAAATCCGCTACCCTGATTGTTACGGCATTGACATGGCTGTGCTGAACAAATTTGTGGCCTTTGAGGCTGCGATCAGTTTATTGAAGGAACAGGGCAAAGAGGCTCACATACAAGACATTTACAAACGCACCAAAGAAGAATTATTAAAACCAAAAGAAGAGCAGGTGAATTTGGTAAAAGAAATTTACGCTCCTTTTTCCGCAGTTGAAATTTCCGATAGAATTGCTCAGTTGATTCGTCCCAAAGATTTAAAAGCTGAGCTGCAAATTATTTACCAGAGCATTGAAGACCTCCACGCTTCCTGCACCGAAAACGCCGGTGATTGGTATTTCAGCGGCAACTACCCTACTCCCGGTGGAAATAAAGTGAGCAACCAATCTTTTGTGAATTACATGGAGGGGGTTAATACCAGGGCCTACTAGGCCCTGCGTGTGCTTCTTTTTAACTTGTTTAATTTAAATCGTTTTTAAAGGGCGTTTCTTTATTGAGATAGCTGAACAAACGGTGACGAATGGCATAAACGATCAAGTTTGCAATTCGTCTTGAATTTGTCTTCCTAAAAATATTGCTCTTGTGAAAATGAACAGTATTGGTAGAAATATTCATTTGATCTGCAATTTCTTTTTCAGTATCGCAATTGCAGAGGGCCTTTGTAATCGATTTCTCTCTTGGGGTTAATCCTTTGTTTAAGTTCCCCAAACGCGCCTGCCTTTTTGAATTTTGAAAGTGTAGTAAAGCGATATGGGTTTCCTTATCCAAATAAATACCTTCCGCATGCACTCCCATTATACAGTCAATCAACTTTTGCGGTTCAATTCCTTTATTTATGCATGCGGCAGCGCCTAAAGTAATGCACTCATCAATAAAAGAAATATCATCGTGTAAACTCAATACAATCACTTTCAGGTTTTGAAATCTTATTTTGATGATCTTGATTGCCTCATAACCACTCATTACAGGCATTTCCATATCCAACAACACAATATCAACTTTAATTCTCTTTAATAAATCGATGGCCTCTCTGCCATTGCTTGCCTCAGCTACAATTTCAAATTGAGGAAACTTTGTTAAAAAGACCTTAAAGCCGTGCCTAACTAGGTGGTGGTCATCAACAAGCAAAATTCTGATGTTTTGGTCGGTTGTTTTCATGTTCTAAAGCGATTATGAACCTAACAACTAAAGTTAATCCAAATTTTAATATAACCTTATTCTCTTGTTATTTTATTTGAGGCCACTCAGCTACTGACACAATAAAATCTTAAACCTACCTATTCGGGTAGTTTTTAGCCCCTACCCTTTAAAGTAGTTCTACCTATCTGTTAAGGTTGGAAAATGTAATACCGGCTTTAACCCGCAGTATTTTGGTTAAACCAAATCCAATTTACGAAACAGAAATACCATCAAAAATCAAAATAGGCCTTGGTTTAGGATTGTGTTGAGTGGTTTAAAGAAGAGTAAACCCTCAATTCAAATTAATCAGGAAAGTTCAGGCCTTTCGATGAAAATCCAAATCTATCAGAACTTAATAGATGCCTTCTGCTTATCTCTTTCCGTGCTCTTCTCAAAACAATTAAAAAATCAACTTATTAAACCAAAACTGACATGAAAACAAAAAATAGAATTTTAACAGCAATTTTGATTGCAATTGTATCCATTACTTTCGCCCAACCATATCAGGAAAAAGTGTTTCATCACAATGATGTTTTTCTTACCGATGGACGGTATTGCAGAATAAACAGCAATCCGGGCTTCCTGATGGCAGGAGTCACGCACAATGCCTTGGCTAATACACCCAATTTCTACATCGACCGAACCAATATCAAAGGCACATTTCCTGGCGCAGCCTGGGAATTTGTAAATGATTACCTTGTTCAATACCCATTTGGTGCTTGTGGTGGAAGTCCAGCACAAGCCATAAACATTGTTGGTATTTCCGCTATCGAAACTTCGCTCAGTAGCCCAACCCGGCATTATGCCATTGCAGGAGTAATTGACGACGAACCCTTGGTTTCAGGCGGAGATGGGGCTGCATTTTTTGCAACTTTAGATGCTAGTGGAACCGTAGTTGATCAAATGATGTATAAATTTCCAAGCGGATATTCCCACCCCACAAAACCTATCCTTGTTGAATCTTCATCTACTGGGGAATACTTCATTTGTGGTTCCTACTCTACCACAACAGGCAATATAATGTATGTTTTAAATGTTGATGATACAGGCGCAATAATCGATAGTAAAAATTATATAGTTGGTGGCTTTTTTCTCGAATTAACCCCAAAGGACATGATGCTTTCACCTTATGCCAATGAAATTGCAATCGTAGGGAGCATTAACAACACGGGCGGCAGCGCAGGTTTCCTGAAAAAAGGATTTTTCATACGTATTGATGTAAGCAACCTCAACAATGTGGACTGCAGACTCTACGGGCAAACACCTGCAGAAGATGGAATCAGTCAGGATTGGTTTTCATCCATCAATGTGGCTGCCTCAACAAATTTAGGCAGCGACGGGTTTGTGATTGGAGGACATAGCGATCTTATAACTAATCAATACCTTTGGATGCTTAAAATTGACCCCGTTGGTGCAGTAATATGGAATAGTGTTTTTGAACCCAAAAATGACAACACTATAAGACTTGATGCTATTAGTGTTTTGGAACGTGAAAGCATGACTTATGGTTATACGTATTATGCCGCAGTTACTTCTACTGCAGGAATGATGGCAATAAAACTTGATGACAATGGGGCCTCTTTTCAGTCGGCTACACCTGTTGACAACTTTAATGAATTTATTTATGCAAGCGGTGGCCCGGACCCGGAAGCTTTTAAGATAGGGTATCTGGATAATGCGGCCTCCAATGATATAGGCATACACGTATATGGCGTAGGCCATGGCAGCATTGGAGGAGAACATTACCTTGTTGAAGCGGCTTTTAATGGGTATACCGATGCAGTTTGCATGCCAAGTACAAGTTATATTGATCAAATTCTATCTGAATCACAAGGTCCGGCATACACGAGTACCCCAGGCATAGACCCTGTAACAGGTTTAGATGAGTGTTCGAACATTATTATTTCGACAAGCCCTAATGTCAGTAGCAGTAACGTCTTCTGTTCAGCTGATCCACTTCCATCTTTGGGGAGCAATGCAAAAACTACAAATTTGAGTAAGGAACTTACCGATGAAAGCAGTTCAGTTGACTTGTACCCTAATCCAACAAACAACAAAATAGGTGTTAGCTTCACTGCAAATAGTAATGAGTTAGCAGATTTTGAGCTCCTTGATTTAACTGGCCGGGTAATCACAAATTTCAAACCATATCAAGTCTACAAATCAGGTCGACAATTGCTTGAACTGGACCTATGTGGAATTAATATTGAAATCGGCACTTATTTTTTGAAAATCAAAATTAATCGGTTTGTGACCTTAAAGAAAATTGTAATCGTAAAATAGTTGTTTATTCTTGTTTTACTTCTTTTCTAAACCCAATAAAGACTCTGCTAGTCACAGAGTCTTTATTCCTATTTTTTTATACCTTTATTGTGTGTCGGTAATGTATCATGTATAAGTTGAAACCCACATTAATTGCTTTTCTTTTTTTGAGTCAGTTACTGAAAGCTCAAGCCCCAGTTTGTCCTAGCTCATTAATTTACTTTGTTGGTAATGGAATTGGAGCTACAATCCATTCATATGACTCAAATCTTCCGATATCTGGAAGTAATCCAATAAGCTACACCAATATACCTGCTTATATGGGTGGTCTTTCTTCTCAGGCTTATGCCTTGATGCCCAATATAAACGGTGGAACATTGAGCCCAACATTTTACGCCTGGGCCAACGGTGGTCCAAATTATGCTTACTGGACTGGTACCAATTGGGCAATTACACCCCACACTTGTGGTACTGGTTCCGTTATTAATACTACACAGAGAGGATTAGGAGGTTGTCCCGGTCGACTTTATGAGCTTGTAGCTTCGAGCATAGTTGCCAATACTGCTACTGTATATGCATACAACGGAACCGCTAATGCAAGCCTTGTTACCGTTCTAAATCACGGGGTAAGTGTTACTGATATCGCGACAGATTGTAATTGCAATTTTTATGTTATTGATAACAATGTACCTCAAAATCTAAAGGTATACAACACCAGTGGAAGCTTAGTTTGCTCCTATTCACTCACAATTCCAGTACCTACCTCCACAGCAGTTGCCGGAATTGCTAATAATGGTGGGCTAGCCTTAATCGGTAACACAATCTACTGGAGAAACAATATTCATCCAGCGCTAGGGGGAGCCCTTTATGCAGGTAATTTATCGCCCGGTTCCATAACTTTTACACTCGTAAACAATACATTTCCGACCGCATACGACTTTGCGAGTTGCCCTACTTGTAATACCAATTCCATTACGGTGAGTGTAAGCAGTGGCAGCGTTAGCTGTTATACCCCAACGGCGAGCATTAGTGCCAGTGTTAATAGTGTGCTGGCGCCCTTGAGTTACAGTTGGAGTGGGCCCGGCATTGTGGGCAGCCCAAGTAGTGCCGTTGTTTCGGTTACCGCGGCCGGCACGTATTCCTGTTTTATCGCAACCGCTGCCGGGGCCTGCCCACCGGCCAACCCCGCCACACAAACCATGGTAACAGCGCTAGTAAGCAGTAACACATTGGTACCAGTGGCAAGTATTAGTCCAACAAACGCCCAATGCCCCTTACCCCTGGCTCAGCTGATGGCCAGCCCAAGCGGGAGTTTATACAGTTACCAGTGGTTAGGGTCTGGCATTGTTGGCAGTTCCAATAACCCTACGCTAAACCTCAACAGCGGGGGCATTTATACCTTGGTAGTGACCAACACCCTTAATGGTTGCACTGGCACAACCACACAAAGTATACTACAAGCCCCTGCGCTCACCCTAAATGCCTCGGCCAACACCCTTTGTGCTCAAAATTACAACGCCTCGGCCAACAGCATCAGCCTCACCGCCGGGGGTGCCCTGGCTTATACCCTGCTGAGCACACCCAACTTCACTATCAGCAGCAGCAATGGTACGGTGTTTGTTTTAACAGCCTTGCCCCCTTTTTCAAACAGTCCGGCCCTTGGTACCGCCACCCTAATTGGTTTTGATGGCACTTGCAGCAACACCATTAGCAGCAGCTTTACTATATTGCCTAACCCTGTGCTTAGCCTCAGCGCGCCTTCATCCAGCCTTTGTTTTGGCAGCAGCGTGGTTTTAAGTGCTGGAGGTGCCAGCAGTTACACCTGGTTGCCTGCCCAGGGTTTAAACATAACAAGCGGCAGCACTGTGCTGGCCAGCCCCACAGTCAATACCGTGTACTCGGTGTATGGCAGCAGCCTTGGTTGTTTGAGCGCGAGCCAAAACACCAGCCTTACTGTGCTTCCACTCCCAAGCCTGAGCGTTTTTCCTAACAATCCCATGCTGTGTTTAAACACATCCTCCGCCAGCATTCAGGCTCAGGGCACTGGCAACAGTTTTACCTGGTCGCCGGCTTACGGCCTCTCTTCCACTAACGGGCCAACTGTGCTTGCCTTTCCTTCGCTCAATACCAGTTACACGGTGGTAGCGGCATTAAACACCTGCACCGTTGCAAACACGTTTACGGTGGGTGTTGTTCCTCCTCCCTCGCTGAGTTTAAGTTTAAGCAGTCCCAGTTTTTGCGCCCAGGCCTTAAACGGTTCGCCCAATACCTTAACGTTTACTGCAGCCGGGGCAAACACCTATACCTTGTTTACACCCAATCACATTATTAACCCCTTGCCGGGTGGTCCGGTCTCTCCTGTTTCTTTAGGCCCGCCCTACCTTAACACAGGGCCGGCCACTGCCACTTTAATGGGTTCTAATGGTGCCTGCACTCTAAGCCTTACCGCAAATTTTACGGTGGTGCCCAACCCAAGCGTGGCCCTGAATAATTTTACCCCGGTTATTTGTGTGGGTGAAAGTTACACTTACACGGCCAGTGGTGCGGGCAGTTACACTTGGTCGTCTGCTACCCCAGGTTCGAGCATGTATACTTCAGGCCAAATTGCCGTTGCTCAGCCCAGCATCAATTCCGTATTTTCGGTTGTGGGCAATAGCCTGGGTTGCAATTCCGCATTGCACAGCAGCACACTTACTGTTCATCCACTGCCGGTATTTAGCATACAGCCCAACCCCGCCTTCAGTTGCTCTGGCACAGCGGTGCCTTTGAACGCGGTGGGTAACGCCAGCACTTACACCTGGTTTCCATCAACAGGGCTCAACCAAAACACAGGCAGTACCGTATTTGCCACACCACCCGGCACACAACACTATACCGTGGTGGGCAGCCACAACAATTGCAGCAACACCGCCATGGCAAGCGTTTCGGTACTGGCTCTGCCCAATTTGCAATTAACCAACACACAAACCGCCTTGTGCATTGGCAACCAACTGCCGTTGAACGTCATGGGGGCTTTAAACTATACCTGGTCTCCGGCTATGGGCTTAAACTCCAGCAGCTCTCCCAATGTGCTGGCCTCCCCTAATGTGAACACCACGTATCAAGTGCTTGGTTCCAACGGCGTGTGCACCAATACCCTTGTGATTGATTTAAAAGTTATTCCCTTTCCAAGTCTTAGTCTCACGGCTTCAGAACAGTTCATATGTTATGGTGCAACGGTACAACTCACGGCTTCGGGTGCCGAATCCTACTTGTGGTCTCCGGTTGCTAGCCTTAGCAATTCAGTTGGCAGCAGTGTTATTGCCTCTCCACAAATCAGCACCGCCTACACACTTATTGGCTCGAACAGCATAGGCACCGTAAGCTGCTCCAAACTACTTGAATACCCCATTGTTGTGATTCCGTATGTGAACGCAAGTATTTCAAACAGTGTGGCCTTGTGCCTTGGTGAAGCCTGCCAGCTGATTGCTTCCGGAGGCAATACCTATTCCTGGTCACCAAAAGAAAGCCTCAATGCCAGTGAACAGGCCGCGGTAGTGGCTCAGCCGGAAAAGAGCACCACGTACACTGTTGAAATATCTAAAAATGGCTCTTGTGGGGTGAGTAAAACCGTTTATGTGCAGGTGAACCCCAACCCAACTCTTAGCGCTGGCCGCGACACCAGCTTTAACATCAATGAGCCCATGTTTATTCGCGCTGAAACCAACGCCAACCTCCAATGGATTTCAGGCGAAGGCATTCAATGCAGCACCTGCGTTTATTCTGCCATTAAAACCACACGTAACACTTGTTACTTTGCGCTTGCAACAAACGAGTTCAATTGTAAGGCAGAGGATCAGGTATGCATTACCATAACCACCGAATACGCCATTTACATCCCCAATAGTTTTACGCCAAACAGGGATGGCTTAAACGAAGTGTTTAAGGTGTATGGCGATAACCTGCTTTACGTTCAGCTAGAAGTGTACGATCGCTGGGGTCATCTCATTTTTTCAAGCGAAGACCTCAACGTGGCCTGGGATGGCACTTACCTGGGACAGGATTGTCCGGTAGGGACCTATGCTTACAAAGCCACATACAAGGGTCCCGATAGAAAAGAATACAAACGAAGTGGAAATGTAAACTTAATCCGGTAAAATTTTCTCAGCAAACGGTTCCTTTATTCTTCCAGCAACACAAAGGTTCCCAAACCATCAATTTGAAGGCTTCGTTGCCCGCCACCCTTTGAAGGGATTTCAATTTCGGTAGTGAAGTGTTTTTTGCTTTTGCTGATGCAGGTCACACCATATTTACCCTTTTTGATACCCCTGAAATCCGAACTGCTTTGAGTTTCCACATTGGTAAATACTATTACATTGGCACCCACAATTACGGAGTCCATGGGCTCGAGGTAATAATTGGTAAAGCGCAAATCATAGCCCTTATCGCAAGAACTCAGGAGCACCATTGCTAACAAAGAAGTTATAAAATGTTTAACAGGCATGCCTAAAATTTTCTTTGCATTTCACGTTCCACATCGCGTTTTTTAATATCCTCGCGTTTGTCAAATGCTTTTTTTCCTTTGGCCAAAGCCAGGTTCAATTTAGCAAATCCTTTGTCATTGATGAAAAGTTTTGTGGGAATAATGGTCAGCCCCTGCTCTTTCATTTTTTTTTGCCACTTCTCCAATTCGTTTTTGTTCAATAACAACTTTCTTTCCCGCGTGGGCTCGTGTTTGTAAAAGGAGGCGTTCTCGTATTCCGAAATGTGAAGGTTGCGGATAAAGAGTTCATTTCCTCTGAAAAAGCAGTAGGTGTCCGTTAAACCGGCTTTGCCCTCGCGTATAGCTTTTATTTCTGTTCCTTTTAACACAATGCCCGCCACCAGCGTATCCAAAAACTGGAAATCAAATTTGGCCTTGCGGTTTTCGATGTTTACGGTGTTGCTTATCTTACTTATCTTCGCCACAACGCGAAGTTACAACAATATATGCAGCCCTTAAAACTCAAAGCAGCCGGAATTGATGACCTTGATACCATCGCTGCATTGGCGAAATTGATCTGGAACCAACATTACCCAAGCATCATAGGTCAGAAACAGATGGATTATATGTTGGGCAAACTATACAACAGAGAAAGTCTGCTGGAACAAGTACAGGTAAAAAACCACCGCTTTTACCTGGTTGAGGCAGAAGAAAAGATCATAGGTTTTGTATCCGTTCATCAGGAAGACAAGAAGCATTGGTTCCTTCCAAAATTCTATATTGACCAAACTTTAGCTGGTAAGGGCTACGGAGAACAAACTTTTAAAGCCCTGCTTGCCCTTACCGGAGCAGAAACTTTCCGCTTGACAGTGAACCGGCAAAATTACAAAGCCATCAATTTTTATTTTAAGCTGGGTTTTAAGATTGAAAAAGTCGCCGACTTTGATATCGGAGAGGGATATGTGATGAATGATTTTGTAATGGTGTGGTTGAAAGGTTTAAAAGTTTGAAGGTTTTGAAAGTTAAGAATGTTAGCCACGAACCCGCCTGCCGAAGCTAAGGCTTGCGCGTCAGCGCCCGCCAGTGCCGGTTCGGACGGGGGCAGGTTTCACCAATTCCACTAATTGATACTGCCTAAACATTTCACGAATGGTTTATGGTTTAAATGTTGAAGGTTGAAAGTTCTATGCTGCCATTGGAAAGGCACGAATTACATTAATTACACTGGTAGAGGCTGAATTTCACGAATGGTTTATGGTTTGGAAGGTTGAAGGTTTAGAAGGTTTAAAAGTTCTGAACCGCCTAAAAAACAATCACGAATCCGCCAGCCAAAGCAGTAGTCTGCGCGTCAGCGGGCAGGTTAGCGGTTTAATTCCCATAGGTTGACTGAAAAAAGGGTTCAAAATGAAAAAGCTTTTGTCATGCTGAGGGCTTGCCCTGAGCTTGCCGAAAGGAACGAAGCATCTTGCCGGATTCAAAAAGTTTTGGCATTTCCAAGATCCTTCCCTACGGTCAGGATGACAAATTAGCTTTTGACTGCCGACTGCCACTGCCGACTGAAAACTGAAACTTATGAATCTTTCTCCTTCAACAACTTCTCAAGCGTATACATCTCATCTCTCAAACGCGCCGCTTCCACAAAGTTTAACTCCTTGGCAGCTTTGGTCATGGCAGTTTTGATGCGGGCAATTTGCTTTTTGAGTTCATCTGCACTCATGTATTGGGTAACAGGGTCGGCCGCAATATGAAACTCATCCGGTTCCACATATACCTTCACCAGTTGGCCATCCATGTTCACCTCAGTGCCACTCAGGTAGGATTGAGCCCTGGCTTTTCTTCCGGCCTGCACCGGGGTGATGTTGTGTTTAAAATTGTACTCAATTTGTTTATGTCTGCGCCTCAGGGTTTCTTCTATGGTAAAGCGCATGCTGTCCGTCACCTTATCGGCATACATTACAACCCTTCCGTTTACGTTCCGCGCGGCTCGCCCAACCGTCTGCACCAAACTTCTTTCGTTTCTTAAAAAACCTTCTTTGTCTGCATCCAAAATCGCCACCAAACTTACTTCCGGAAGGTCCAGGCCTTCTCTTAATAAATTAATCCCCACCAGCACATCAAACATGCCCACACGCAATTGTCGTAATATTTCTACGCGCTCAAGCGTATCCACTTCTGAATGGATGTAACGGCAGCGCACGTTTAATTTTGTCAGGTATTTGCTTAATTCTTCGGTCATGCGTTTCGTCAGTGTCGTTACCAAAACCCTTTCGTCTTTTGCCACGGTCACGCGAATTTCTTCCAGGAGATCATCTACCTGATTCACACAAGGCTTCACTTCAATTAAAGGGTCCAGAATTCCGGTAGGGCGAATCAATTGCTCCACCACTACTCCACCGGCCTGCTCCAATTCATAATCCGCAGGAGTCGCGCTAATGTAAATGACCTGGTTTTGCAAAGCCAGAAATTCTTCGAATTTTAAGGGGCGGTTATCCAATGCTGAAGGCAATCGAAACCCGTATTCCACCAGATTTTGTTTGCGGCTCAAATCCCCGCCATACATGGCTCTCACTTGAGGAAGCGTCACGTGACTTTCATCAATAAACATCACGTAATCTTTCGGGAAATAATCGAGCAAACAAAAGGGTCGGGTGCCGGGCGTGCGTCCATCCAAATACCTCGAGTAATTTTCAACACCACTGCAATAGCCGAGTTCCCTGAGCATTTCCAAATCAAATTTTACTCGCTCTTCCAAACGTTTGGCTTCAAGATTTTTTCCTTGTTCATTAAAAAAAGCCACCTGTTTGTGCATGTCTTCTTCAATCAAAAACAAAGCCTTGTGCAAAGTATCCGGTGAAGTCACAAACAAATTGGCAGGGTACACGGTAAACGAGTCGAAAGATTGAATAATGCTGTTATTATTCGGATCAAAAGTCTCAAGACTTTCGATTTCATCTCCAAAAAACTGAATACGCAAGCTGTATTCGGCGTAAGGCAAATTCAAGTCCACCGTATCGCCTTTCACCCTGAAGTTGCCCCGGTTAAAATCGCCGGTGGTTCGCGAATACAAAGCCCCTACAAAGCGGTGCAATAATTTGTTGCGCGAAATGCTCATGCCTTTTTCCAGGGTAATGATGTTCTCTTTAAAATCGGTAGGATTGCCCATACCGTAAATACAACTTACCGAACTCACCACAATCACGTCCCTTCTTCCGGATAGCAAAGAAGACGTGGCACTTAAACGGCATTTTTCAATTTCTTCGTTAATGGCCAGGTCCTTTTCAATATAAGTGCCGGTTGTTGGAAGGTAAGCTTCAGGCTGGTAATAATCGTAATAGCTCACAAAATACTCTACAGCATTCTCCGGAAAAAACTGTTTGAACTCGCTGAACAATTGAGCGGCCAGGGTTTTGTTGTGGCTTAACACCAACACAGGTTTATCCACCTGAGCAATCACATTCGCTGCGGTGAAGGTCTTTCCAGAGCCGGTTACACCCAGCAACACCTGGTGTTTACTGCCTGAATTTAAACCGGCCGACAATTGGCGGATGGCTTCGGGCTGATCTCCGGTAGCTTGAAATTCTGAAACGAGTTTAAAGGACATGATTAATAAATTAGTTCAAATCGTTGTTGTGCCTCAGGTTTGGTACATATACTGAAATGCCACCACTCGGTTGTTATGGCTTTGTATTTAGCTGTTCCCATCACCTTTCTCAGGAGTAATCGGTTCTTATATGCTACCTCGCTCAATTCTCCGGACTTCAGCAACACTTTTTCTTTCATGGGTTCAGATAGTTTTCCAAAATGATCGTATTCGCTACCCATGTCAAGCAACGAGCCTGTGGTCAGGTCTAGGATACTCACATCCACCGCGCAAGCATAATTGTGCAGCGAGGGTTCAGAAGGAATGGACAGGTATTGGTATTTTTTCGGAGCCGGCATTTTTAGGCTGTCCCACATAAGTTGTTGAATGTGTAGGGGGCGTGCTGCATCAAATATCACTAAGGAATAGTTGGGGTGAAGCGATTTCAAATAATACTGGGCATTGCTTAGTTTGATGGCGGCTTCACAGGTGAGGTAAGCAGTTTTTAAACCATCGTAAAATCCGCTATGTAAAAAATTGGAGGTGTCGGCGTAACGCAAATCCACTCGTATGCTGCTGTCAAGTTCATGAATGTTCACCAAACCTTTGCTTTTAAAAAGAAAATTAAGGTAAGAGGTGTCGTTAGGTTGTAACTGTTGTTCTGTTAAGGACTTTGATTCAGGAAAAGGAATCACATAGACAGTGTTTTTGATGAGTCTGGTCTTTTTATCCCTTGTTTCCTGAAGGCAAGACGATAAAAACAGGCATAGTGCTGTGCTAAGTATGGCGAAAACTCTCAAAAAAATGCGCAATTAATCATGAAGGATTCTAAATCTAATAACTATTTTTGGAATAGAAAAAAGCGATTATGCCCTCTTTTGATATAGCCAGTAAACTCGATGCCCAATTGCTGGACAACGCCATTAATGTGGCCAGAAAAGACATTCTGAACCGATGGGATTTTCGGGACAGTAAAAGCAGCATCGAACTCAATAAAAAAGAACTTCTCATCAATATCACCACTGAAAACGACATGCGTTTAGACGCCATCATAGACGCCATCCATTCCCGCATGATCAAACAAGGGCTTGACCCTCGCGGACTTGATGAAAGCAAAGCCCATTATGCCAGCGGGCCCATGACTAAGAAAGACATTAAGGTAAGGCAAGGCATAGATAAAGAAGCATCCAAAAAAATCATCAAAGACATTAAAGACAGCAAACTGAAAGTTACCGCCCAAATTATGGACGACATTATTCGCGTTAGTGGAAAGAGCATTAATGATTTACAAGCGGTAATTGCGCTTTGCAGAAAAGGGAATTACGATATTCCTTTACAGTTCATTAACATGAAGTAAGCCATGATCATTCGCAGCAAAGCCCCTTTACGAATTGGATTGGCCGGTGGAGGTACAGATGTAAGTCCATATTCAGAATTATTTGGCGGCGCGATACTCAACGCCACCATTGATTTGTATGCCTACGCCTCACTTGAACCGCTGAACAACGGTAATATAGAATTTGTTATTGACGGCACCGACAAACGTTGTGTGTCAACAAGCAAAAAAGTACTTGAGGTGGTTTCTGAATTTGAATTGTTTATTGGTGTTTACAATCGGGTAGTGAAACAATTTGGACTGGAGGCGCTTTCGTTTCGTCTTACGTCTTATATCGAAGCGCCTCAGGGTTCAGGATTAGGCACTTCTTCCACTTTGGTGGTTTCTATGCTCGGTGCTTTTGTAGAATGGTTGCAATTACCACTGGGTAAATACGATATTGCTCACCTCGCCTACGAAATTGAACGCGTAGATTTAAACATGAGTGGAGGTAAGCAGGATCAATATGCCGCCACCTTTGGAGGCATCAATTTTCTGGAGTTTAATAAAAACGACAGAGTGATTGTGAACCCTTTGCAGTTAAAGCCGGAGGTATTGTACGAACTGGAATACAACCTCTTGTTGTATTTCACCTCTACCCAGCGTTTATCGGCTGCCATAATTGACGAGCAGGTAAAAAACGTGAACGACAACAACAACAAAAGTGTAGAGGCCATGCACAACCTGAAAGAGCAAGCCATTCAAATGAAGGAGGCCTTACTGAAAGGGGAACTGCATAAGATTGGAGAGATTTTGCATTTTGGCTGGCAGAACAAAAAACAAATGGCCAAAAGCATCAGCAATCCACACATTGATGGTATTTACGAAAGTGCTTTAACTCATGGAGCCGGAGGAGGAAAAATATCGGGAGCAGGTGGCGGCGGCTTTATGTTTTTTTATTGCCCGGGCATGAGTAAAATTAAGGTGGCCCGTGCACTGGAAGCTTTAGGTGGAAAAGTGCAACCCTTTAAATTCACCAAAGAAGGATTGATCAGTTGGAAGACGGAGTAAAATTTAAACGGGTCAGGCTTCGACTCCGCTCAGCCTGACCCTTAATAGTAAAATACAATTATGACAACTTTAGATAATACACAATTTCAATTTCCAAAACAAACCGCCTATTACAAAGGCAAGGTGCGCGATGTGTATACCATTGAAGGCAATATTTTAGTTATGGTGGCCAGCGACCGCATCAGTGCCTTTGATGTGGTGCTGCCCAGGGGCATCCCCTACAAAGGTCAGGTGTTGAACCAAATTGCTGAGCAGTTTTTAAATGCCACACGCGATATAGTTCCTAATTGGCTTATGGCTAGCCCTCATCCCAATGTTAGTATTGGGCGCCTGTGCCAGCCTTTTAAAGTAGAGATGGTGGTGCGCGGTTACTTGGCCGGTCATGCCGCCAGAACCTACCAAAGCGGCTTGAGAGCATTGTGCGGTGTAACATTACCCGAAGGGCTGAAAGAAAACGATCAATTACCTCAGCCCATCATTACCCCCACCACAAAGGCTTCAGAGGGGCATGATGAGGACATCAGCAAAGAAGAGATCATCAAACAAGGTATTGTCAGCAAAGCGCATTACGAAGAACTGGAGCGCATCACGTTAAGGTTATATGCCCGTGGTCAAAAAATGGCGAAAGAACGGGGTTTGATTTTAGTGGACACCAAATACGAGTTCGGTTTGTACAACAATGAGATTTATTTGATGGATGAAATTCACACACCTGATTCGTCCCGTTATTTTTATCTAGAAGGGTACGAGGAGCGCCAGAAGAAGGGTGAAGAGCAGAAACAACTCAGTAAAGAATTTGTGCGCCGTTGGTTAATTGAAAATGGATTTCAAGGCAAGGAGGGACAAAAAGTACCTCACATGAGCGATGAGTGGGTGAACGAAATTTCGGCGAGGTACATTGAGTTGTTTGAAAAAGTAACCGGAAGGAAATTTGAAAAAGCCGATTCAGCCAACAAGGTGAAGGATGTAGAAACGGCGGTTCTAACAGCTTTGGAGAAGCTTTAGCAAAACCTTAAGTGTAAAAACAAAAATCCCCGAATTGTTCCGGGGATTTTCTTTTATACAAATCTAAACGCAAGTTTAGGCAGTTACCTGAATTTTAGGCGCAGCAGCCATAATTTCTTCATTGGCAGCTGAAGCGTATTGACTGAAGTTTTTGATGAATTGCTCAGCCAGGTTTTTGGCTTTTTCATCGTAGGCATTTTTATCGGCCCATGAATTACGCGGATCCATAATCTCTGCTGGTACGCCCTCGCAAGATTTAGGGAAAGCCAAACCAAAGAAATTGGTTTTGCCATATTCCACATTATCCAGTTTTCCATTTAAGGCTGCTGTGATCAAAGCGCGGGTATAGGATAATTTGATGCGGCTACCAACACCGTATGAACCACCCACCCAACCGGTGTTCACTAACCACACATTTACTTTGTGTTTTTTAAGTTTTTCACCCAGCAACTCTGCGTATTTGGTTGGATGTAAGGGTAAAAAGGCTTTTCCAAAACAGGCAGAGAAAGTAGTGGTGGGTTCAGTTATACCCATTTCTGTTCCTGCAACTTTAGCGGTGTAACCACTAATAAAATTGTACATGGCCTGGCCCGGAGTTAGCTTGCTGATGGGAGGCAATACCCCAAAAGCATCTGCTGTAAGGAAAAATATGTTCTTAGGCATATCCCCAACGGCTGGTGTAACAGCATTTTGGATATAATTGGCAGGGTAACTTACGCGGGTATTTTCTGTTCTGGAAATGTTTGCGTAATCAACGGTGGTTGTTCCTTCGTAAAACCCGATGTTTTCGAGCAAGGAACCAAATTTAATCGCCGAAAAAATCTGTGGTTCTTTTTCAGCAGTAAGGTCAACGCATTTTGCATAACAACCACCTTCAAAGTTGAATACACCTTTGTCGCTCCAGCCGTGCTCATCGTCGCCAATGAGTTTACGATTAGGATCAGCACTTAATGTGGTTTTACCGGTGCCTGATAAGCCAAAGAAAATAGCGGTATCACCAGCCTCGCCAATATTAGCAGAGCAGTGCATACTCAATACTTTTTTCTCGTGTGGAAGAATATAATTCAATACCGAGAAAATGGATTTTTTAATTTCTCCGGTGTAACCGGTTCCACCAATCAGAATTATTTTTTTGGTGAAGTTGATAATGGCAAAATTGTGCTGACGGGTGCCATCTATTTTAGGATCAGCTTTAAAGCCAGGAGCGTTTAAGATCGTCCATTCGTGTTTAAAGGTTTTGATTTCTTCAGCACTTGGGCGAAGAAAAAGGTTATAAGCGAATAAATTGCTCCAGGGTGTTTCGTTCACCACTCGAATGTTGATTCGGTAGCTAGGATCAGCACAAGCATAGGCATCGCGCACCCAAATTTCTTTGCCACTCAGATAAGCGAGCATACGGTTGTGAAGCAAATCAAATTTATCGGACTCAAAACGGTTGTTTACATCACCCCACCAAACTGAATCTTTGGTGTTTTCATCGTACACCACAAATTTATCTTTTGGAGAACGGCCTGTAAATTCGCCGGTATCAATGGCTAAAGCCCCTACATCTGTTAAAACACCCTCTCCGCGGGTAATGGTATCTTCAACTAGTTCACTTGGGTGGAGGTTCCAATAGGCCATTTCCACATTGGCCAAACCCAGGTCTGCAACAGTAGCATGCTCAGCTTTAATTCCGATCTCGTTCATTAAGAAGTGTGTTGGTTAAATTTCTCGCAAAATTACAAAAAAAAACGGCCCTTCTGAGACCGTTTTTCCACAATTTTAGTCTAGGTTTTTCTTTCTATCTAATTGATATTGAAACCAATTGGCCTTCTTTTGCGATTTTTTTCAACTCTTTTATAAAACGTTTGCGTTTACTGCCTTTTAACTCCGTTAATGGCAGGCAAATTCGTGTTTCTCCTTCTCTGCCAATGTTCTTGGAAGTTGAAGCCAGGTTGTACTTTTTAATCAATGCCATGGTTTTGTCCATAGCCGGTCCGTCAATTCCAGCGCTATAACTGCCGAAACTCACCTCAAGGGCACAGGCATTGTCGGTTACTCCTTTGTAAATGGTCGGATCGCTGGTAGGTTTTGGTCCTTCGGTAGTTTGTGCATGTAAACTGGCTAAACCTAATACCAGGGCGGCGGATAACATTGTTAGTTTTTTCATGTCAGGCTATTTGATGTAAATATGCGAATTATATAGGTATTGTTTGGTGCAGCTCATTCAATTACCATGCCCTGTGTTTTGATTTAGGCTTTTTTAATACCTGCCCAGGCTATGCTTATCCAACCCAAAATCATCAAAACACCTCCTATTGGTGTAACCGGCCCCAATACCCTGAGCCATTCGGCAAGGAATAATTGCCGGGTGCACAACAAATAAAGCGAACCCGAAAACAACACAATGCCCCAGAAAAAAAACGTGTAAGCTCTTGAGAGTCGTTTCGATGGGTTGTCCTTTAGCATAATCACCACCAACAACATGGCCAGGGTGTGAAAGAGATGGTATTTTACCGCAGTTTCAAAACCAGCCAAAGCGTCGGCAGAAATCAGGCCTGCCTGCATTTTGTTTTTCAGGTAATGAGCTCCCAAGGCGCCCAGAGCAACAGCTAATGCTCCTGAAATCCCAATTATCATCTGCTTTTTTGAATCCATCCTTATTTCCCGTTTTTTCTGGTGAACTCCCGGATGATTTCTTCATCGGTTTTACCCAGCAATTTTATGGCCGCTTTGGCATTCATGGCCCATTCGCTTTTTGGGTACTCGTCAAGTATTTTCTGATAAAGCCTTCGGGCTTCGTGTTCATCATTCAAGTAAGTTGCCTCATCATACAATTGGGCCAAAAGAAAAATAGCAGCGGCACGATTATTAAAATTCGGGTATCCATCGATGCACTTCTCCAAAACCACTTTGGCCTGGGGAATATTATTGATGACCCTCGCTATTTGTGCTGTTTTAATCAGGTAGATCGGGCTCAGGCTATCGCTAGCGCAGTAGTAGGCAAAATCGGTAAACGCTTTTATGGCTTTGTTCGCCGACTCATACACCACTTCGGTTTGCGTCAACAAAACGCTGTCCATCAAACGCACTTCATTATACAACCTTTTACAATCCCCTAAGTAATCCGGCTTTTTGTAGGTTTGTGCGGTATTCGGCCCCGCCTGCTCCTTCGAATTGTTGGTTGAAGTACTGCAAGCGTGAAACACTAATAGTGCACTGCAATAAAAAACAAAAATCAGGGTTGATTTCATGCTTCAACGCTTGGCTTTGTATACTCGTGTTTTATAATCGGCTCCCGTTTTTCCACTGGCAATGTCTTTCAATTTCCCTGAGAGCAATTTGCGTTTGAAAGGACTAATTTTATCGGTGAACAATACCCCCTCAATGTGATCGTATTCGTGTTGTATCACCCGGGCAATCACACCATCAAAATGTTCGTGGTGTTTTTTAAAGTGTTCATCGTAATATTCAATTTCAATTTTGGACTTGCGGTAAACATCCTCTCTAATTTTTGGAATACTCAAACAACCTTCGCTGAATTTCCATTCTTCACCTTCTTGATTCAGCAAACGGGCATTAATGAAAATGCGTTTGAACGCCTTTAATTCCTTTTTTTGTTCGGGTGTAAACTCTTCGTCTTCTCCATCCTCATCGTCTTCGGCAAATGGTTCAGTGTCGAGGATAAACAAACGTATGGCTTTTCCAACCTGGGGTGCAGCTAAACCAACACCTTTGGCGCGGTACATGGTATCAAACATGTCCTTGATCAATTGATCCAGTCCTTCATAGTTCTTATCAATATCCTGAGCAATCTTTCTAAGAACCGGATCTCCGTAAACTACTATGGGTAATACCATATTACGTTTTGTTTGGATTAAAATTAGCGACTGTAGTTTGGCGCTTCACGTGTGATCACCACATCATGCGGGTGACTTTCACGCACACCTGCTGCAGTGATGCGGATGAATTTGGCTTTCTGAAGGTCGGCTATGGTTTTGGCACCGGTGTAACCCATACCAGCGCGTAAGCCGCCGATGGCCTGATAAATAATTTCAGATAAACTGCCTTTGTATGGCACGCGACCGCTGATGCCTTCCGGTACCAGCTTTTTAATATCGTCTTCTGCGTCCTGAAAATAACGGTCTTTGCTGCCTTTTTGCATGGCATCCAAAGACCCCATACCACGGTAAGACTTAAATTTTCTGCCTTCAAAAATGATGGTCTCACCCGGGCTTTCCTCGGTGCCAGCGAACATACCTCCCATCATAACAGTACCAGCTCCGGCTGCAAGAGCCTTCACCACATCCCCTGTGAATCGGATACCACCATCGGCAATTAAAGGAACACCTGTGCCTTTTAAGGCTTCTGCCACATCCAATATGGCTGAAAGTTGAGGCACTCCAACACCGGCTATCACGCGAGTTGTGCAGATAGAACCCGGACCGATACCTACTTTTACAGCATCGGCTCCTGCTTTTACCAAGGCCAGGGCTGCTTCCCCTGTGGCAATATTACCAACTACAACCTGGAGGTCTTTGTATTTCTTTTTTACTTCTTTTAATTTTTCAATCACCCCTTTACTGTGACCATGAGCTGTATCAATAATTATGGCATCCACACCTGCCTTTACAAGAGCATCAACACGTAACAGGGTATCGGCGGTAACACCTACTGCAGCCGCAACGCGCAAACGTCCGCGTTCATCTTTGCTGGCATTGGGGTTCACCTTTATCTTAATCATATCCTTATAAGTAATCAAACCTATGAGGTTGTTCTTTTTATCAACGATTGGGAGTTTTTCGATTTTGTGTTCTTTCAGTATTTCTTCTGCTTTTTGCAAGCTGATGCCTTGTTGAGCTGTGATCAGTTCTTTGGAGGCAGTCATCACTTCAGCGATAGGGCGTTTGAAGTTTTTTTCAAAACGCAAATCACGGCTGGTTACTATGCCCATCAATCGGTTAGAACTGTCAATTACCGGTATTCCCCCGATGCGGTTTTCTTCCATCAACTTTTTGGCCTCGCCAACGTTGGCTTTGTGATCGATAACTACCGGGTCGAGAATCATCCCGCTTTCGCTCCGTTTAACCATGCGCACCTGCTCGGCCTGCTCTTCAATGCTCATGTTTTTGTGCAACACACCGATGCCCCCTTCTTGCGCGATGGCAATTGCCAAAACATGTTCCGTCACCGTATCCATGGCGGCGGAAACAATTGGGGTGTTTAAGCGGATCTTTTTTGTGAATAAGGATGAGATGTTTACTTCCCTGGGTAACACTTCAGAGTAACCGGGTACGAGTAATACGTCGTCGTAGGTTAATCCCTCAGGGACAAACTTGGCACTTAAAGATTTAGAAGTCATTGAAGGCGAATTTTAGGTATTAAAATTCGGGCAAAGATACGATTTTATTTTTTGGAAGGAAGCGGGCCAAGGTTTTTAAGGATTCTTAAGGGTTTAGATCCGGTTCAGACGGTCCATAAAGGCTTCCTTTTTGCGTCGGGAAATTTCAATTTTCGAACCATCGCTCATGATGGCATAGCCACCATCTTCCTTTAAAAACCGTAAAACGTGGTTCATGTTGATGAGGTGATGGTGATGCACGCGAATAAAGTCAACCTCAGGCAATAGTTCCTCGTAATGTTTTAAACCTGCACTGATAACCAGTTTACGTTTATCGCTCAGGTAGAAAGTGGTGTAACTGCCATCGGCTTCACAACGAATAATATCTTTAATGTTAACGATTTCATAGGCATTTCCGGTAGGCAGGGTAATTTTTTGGTAGTTCTCATCTGCTCGTTTCAGGTGCTCAATCAAAAACTGGAGGTTGTCCATACCCGAATTGGATTTTTTCTTTTTGATGACCTTATCTACCGCCGCTTTTAATTCCTCTGCATCAATGGGTTTTAACAAATAATCGCAGGCACTGAATTTGATGGCTTTTAAGGCATGTTGGTCGCTTGCCGTAGCGAAAATCAGCTCAAAGTGCTGATCCGATACCTGCTCCAAAACTTCAAACCCCGTACCATTGGGCATACTGATATCCAGGAACACCAAATCGGGTTTTAACCCTCTGATCAATTCAACGCCTTGTGAAACGTCTGAAGCATGCCCGATAATTTCGAGTTCAGGACAGTTTTTTTGGATCATGGCATCCAGTAATTCCCTGCTTTTTTGCTCGTCTTCAATGATGATAGTGCGTATCATAGGTAGTTGTTTAACTGTTTAGCGGTATAAAAAGTTCCACTCGTGTTCCTTCTGACTGTCCTTCGCGGTTTTTTAGATCGGTAATCACCACACTCAGATGTGAGGCATTGATCTCGTTCAGTATTTTTAGCCGTTCTTCGGTGATTTTCATGCCTAATGATCGGTGGTTTTTAGCACCCCCATGTTTGATCTCTGAAGATCGTGCACGACCGATGCCATTGTCACTGATGGTACAAATTAAAAAATTATTTTCAGAACGCAAACGTATGTTCAGTTGTCCCTTTTCAGGTTTAGGATTTAACCCGTGCAAAATGGCATTTTCCACATAGGGTTGCATCAGCATGGGAGGCATGATGTCGTAATCCTGCTCAACCGAATCGTCTACCTGAATCGAGTATTCAAATTTATCTTCAAAACGCATTTTCTCCAGTTCAATGTAGAGCTTCAATGTTTCGAGATCTTCTCCAACTGTAACCGTTGGTTTATCAGAGTAGTTAAGAATCATACGAATCAACCTCGCAAATTTGCTGAGGTATTTGATGGCTTCTTCACTTTTAGTGTTGATGATGTAATGTTGAATCGCGTTCAGGGAGTTAAATACAAAGTGGGGATTCATTTGCGAACGTAAGGCTTTGAGTTCAATCTTGCTCATTTCCACCTTGCGTTCGAATTCCTTTTTTTGTTCACGTTTTACTGTATAGATTCTGAACAACACCAGTAAATACGTGAGTGCAATAACAGTGAGGCTCACCAGAGCGAGGAACCACCAGGTGCGGTAAAAGGGTCGGCTGATTCTGAATTCAAAATTGGTGGGTTGTTCGTTCCATATGCCTTCATTGTTACAGGCTTTTACGCTAAAGGTATAATTACCCGGGGGCAAATTGAGGTATTTGCTGTAATCCTCAGTTCCGGCCGCACTCCATTCCTTTTCCAATCCCAACAAACGTTTTTTGTACAACACTTTCTCAGGATTGGTCAAACAAATAGTTCGGTAATAAAAAGTTAATGTATTGTAGCCGGCCGGTAAGGTGGTGTTTTGCGCCAAATTGGAATCGGTGTTCAGAACCTGTATTTTTTGTAGTATAACCGGGCTTTGGAGAAGATTTTTTTTGAATTGAAATGGTTCATGTTTCACCAACCCATTTACTGTACCGAACCAAAGTGTGCCATTCTTGTCTTCCCAAATACCAGAAGTATTACATTCTACACCGGCAAAACCTTCCTCCTTTCCAAATTTTTGAATTTCGGCCAGTCCTTCATTGAGGTACTTTTTCAGGTTCAGTTTATTCACACCCTGATTGGTTCCAACCCATAAACACTGTTGGTTTTCAGCAAACTCAATGGAGTAGATGAGATCCGAATTCAATCCTTCATCTGAAGTTATTCTATCAAGGCTGTGGTTTTGGGTATCATAAATCGCAATGCCATTCAATGTGGCTGCAAACACCTTATCTCTGATGCATTTGAGAGTAAAAAAATTATCTTCTTCCAACTTGTACCTGGTGTTCACATGAATCAGTGAATCATTTTTCAACATGTAGAGACCCGCATGATAAGTGCCAATGTAAAGGTTCTGTCGACTATCTTCACAAAAACCATACACCACAAACTCTTTTGACGCTGGTATGCGGTAAAAACGGCTTTTTGACGTGCCTTTCTCCCATACTAACTTCACAAATCCGTTCGAACCTCCCAACCAATACACGTTGCCAACTCCCCGGTAAATTACATCCACCGGACCTTTGAATTTTTCGGGAAGCTGAACAGGTACAAACTTTTCACCAACAAAATGCAGTAGTCCTTCGTTTGTTCCAAACAGCAGGTCACCCTCCTTGGTTTCGATCATGGCTCGGCTTGTATTGCCTGTTATCCCATGTCTTTCGGTGTAGTTTTTAAAATAACCGGCCTCGTACCTGTACACGCCACTGTTTTGTGTACAAATCCACAAGCTACCGGTTTTGTCTCTCAGGATCTGAAAAACGAATGAACTTCCAGGACCATTGACTTTATCAAAAGTGCTGAAACTATTGTCGCGGTATCGGAAGAGACCGCTGTAGGTACCTAGCCATATATTGTCTTCCCGATCATGAAGTATGGATATGATGTTATTGGAATTGTTTCCCTGCTCAACATTGTAATAAGCAAATTGTTGTTTATCGTAACGCAGTAAACCCGACTGTGAGCCCACCCAAAGGTGTTGATCCTTTTGATTTACCAATGAAATGATGTTCTCATCGATAAGGCCTTGCTCAATAAAATAGTTAGTGAACTTTTTTGTGGTTGGGTCAAAAAACGAAAGACCCTTGTTGGTTCCAATAACAATGTATTGATTAAAATTTGTGATGCACCGGATTTTATTGGAAGCTAATCCATTGGCTTCATTCAAAACTTCAAACGATTCGTGACCATAGATAACCAAACCCCGGTCGGTACCAATGTACAATGCCGAAGTGTCGGATTTAAACACAGCATTAATTCGGTAATTAGCCAGTTTTCGAACGGGTTTTACCTTGCCATTGCTGTACATAAACAGTCCTAGGTCAGTACCGATATAAATCGAATGGTGGTACCCTTTTCCAAATGAAAGAATGGAACGATTTCTAAGACTTTTGTCTTCGGGAAAAATAAACTGGTCGCCCTCCAGTATACAAATCCCTTTGTTGGTACCTACGAATATTCTGCCTTCTTCGTCGCCGGCTATGGCATTTACGTTAACATCAGGCAAGCCATTTTTGCGACCAAAGTTCACAAAATGTTTACCATCGAACCGGCTCAAGCCCCCGTATCCGCCGCTCCACAGATAGCCCTGGGAATCCTGATACATACAAGCCACCTGAATAAAAGGTAAACCACTTTCTACACTGTAATTCTTAAAAAAATACTGTTGTCCTCTCAGAAACTGAAAACAGAGAATAAATGGCAGAGCCTTTATCAAACATCTAGGGTTCAGCATACCTTCGAATATAGTCACTTCCCTCCAAAAGCAGGCATTTTTTTCTTATCCGGTAGAAAAAGTGAAACAAGAGAAGGGATTTTATTTACTTTGGGCTAAAATGCCAAGGCACTGAACTTTTTTGCCCCGGTGTTGTTAGGACCTACAAAAGAAACCATGGCTATAGAAGAAGTCATTCTGGTAAACGAAAAAGATGAAGTACAGGGCAGCATGGAAAAGTTGTTGGCTCACAAAAAAGGTTTGCTACACCGGGCTATTTCTGTGGTGCTGGTAAATTCTAAAAATGAAGTGTTGTTGCAAAGGAGAGCTTTGCATAAATACCATAGCGCAGGGCTGTGGAGTAACACCTGCTGTTCGCACCCACGACCGAATGAGAGTACACTCAAAGCAGCAAACAGAAGACTGATGGAAGAAATGGGCATGGCTGTTGAACTCCTTCACAAAGATGAGTTTATCTATAGGGTTGAGCTGGAAAAAGGGCTCAGCGAACATGAATATGATCATGTGTTCCTAGGTGTGAGTAATGAAGACCCCCAACCTAATCCCGATGAGGTGATGGATTACAAATGGATAAGCTTCGAAGCACTTCAGCAGGAGCTCAACCTGCACCCTGAGCAATTCACTTATTGGTTTAAGTTACTTACTGAAAGAATGGCCGGATGGATGTGACCTTATTTTTTGATGATCTTAAATTCTGTTCTTCGGTTCAAGGCCCTGCCTGCTTCTGAAGTATTATCAGCTACCGGTACTGTAGGACCATACCCTTTTGCCGTAATACGTTCGGCTGCCACCCCAAATTCTTCTAACAAATTTTTCACCGAATAGGCACGATTGCTGCTTAGGGCCATGTTATCACTCAGGTTTCCTACATTATCGGTATGCCCTTGTATTTCAATCACCATGTTTTTATGTTGTTTCAGGTATTCTGCAAAATTCTCGAGCACCACTTTGCTTTGTATTTGAATTTCAGCACTGTTGGTTGCATAATACAAGTTGTTCAGAATAAAACTTTCTCCTTCATTAGCCGATTGGAGTTTCACTTCCATTGTTGTTGCTTCCTTTCCTGCATCCGGCAGTTGTGAAGCATCCAGCATGGTAGAATTAAACGCTACACCTTCTTTTTTAACGGTCAACAAAACTTTGTTTTGTTTTTTTACCGCTGCCATGAACTCGCCTGAACTACTGTCAACAAGAGCGTAATTTACTTTTTTTGTTTCTACATCTTTCAGCTCAACAATGGCCCCTTGTACAATGCTGTCGTTATTTTTAATACTGCCTTTCACAAAACCAATCGCGTTTGGTCGGGCCTCTTCATATAGATCGAAAGAAAACAAATCCCAACGCCCTATCCCTTTACCATTTACTTTCCCTTCATTGTAAGAGAAAAAATAGCCTGTTTTGGCATCGCTGCTCACAAAAAAACCGGTATCATCAGTTGATCCGTTGATGGGCGACCCTATGTTCTCCGGCTCCATCCACTCACCTTTGGCATTTTGCCTCACATAAAAGATATCGTATTCTCCAAATCCAAAATGACCTGTACTGCTGAAGTACAAAGTTTCACTGTCGCTATGTATAAACGGTGTTTTTTCGTCGCCTGCTGTATTCACCATCGGGCCAAGGTTTTGCGGTGCCGTCCATTGTCCGGTAGTCATGTCCTTTTTGCTCACATACAGGTCAATTCCACCGAAGCCACCCGGACGATCGCTTGCAAAATACAAACTGTTGCCATCGGCAGAAATAGAAGGCTGGCTGTCCCAATATTTGGGGTCGTTGATCAATGGACTCACTTTTCGGATATCGCTCCAGTATTCCCCGTTAAAATCGCTTACGTAAAGGTCGCAATTGGGCTGCAATCCGCCTTCCATGCGCATCATGGCGAAATACAAATGTTTGTTGTCAATTGAAATGCTGCATCCTCCCTGATTATCATCACTTGCATTGAAGGGGGCTTCCAAAGGCTCGCCCCCTGTAAATTCCCCGTTGGCCGTACGAACTGCCCTCATAAAAACTTCTTTTTCACCATCGCTGGCATACACCTGATTCAAGTTCTTAATCGGGAGACGTCGCACAAAAAAACAATTTTTATCATCCGGTGAAATATAGGCCAGGTATTCATCGCGCTCAGTAGAAACACCCTTCACCACACGTGGATCAAACTGCACGTTTTTTCTCAAACCCATTTCCTTTTTGGCCGATCGGATCATCATTTTCGCCTGGTATTGTTCTTCGGCAAAATCGTTGGCGTATTTTTTTTCATCCTCATCTTTAAAATCCAGAAACTTTTGAAGGTATTTAATAGCTGAATCGTTTTGGGTTTTCTCGTAATAGTCAAATCCGATATAATAATACGGTTCGCTATGAATTTGAGGGCAAACAGCAATCGCTTTCATAAAAAAGGGAACTGTTGGGGTAAAGGGTTTGTTTTCCAGTTTGCAGCGCGCAACTAATTCAAAGCCCATGGCCAGATTGGCTTCAGCAAAATCGGGTTCCAATTCTAGTGCCTTTAGCAGGTATTGCAGGCGTTCGGGTTTTTTGTACTTTTTTCTGTCCTTACCTTTTTCATAGAACGCAATGGCTTTTTTGTCTTCAATTGGTACACAAAAGCCGGCGTTCTTTTTATCATCCTCCTCCTGAGCATTGAAAACACATGGAATCACCACAAACAGGGTAAAAAAATACCTGAGGAAGTAAGTCAATTGCATACACGAAATTACTAAGTTTGTTTTATGCTCCGTTAGTCTCTTATATTCTTCTTCAACTTTATCTGTTAACAACCTATAATTTGCTTTCTTGCTAATCGTTACATTAATTTGAAATAAAATTTTGCTCGCACCTGAATGCACCATATCACTTTGCTCGCCTTAACACACTATTTAAAGTAAACAAACCATACACCTATTACCTCCTTTCGTCACACTACTTATGTCAAAACAGATCGCGAGAGCCAGAATTATCGATCAACTTTACATAGAACTTGAATTCCTTGAAGAGGATGTTTCATTATGCAGGGATGATGTAGCTAAGGGTTGGCACGAAGCTAATTCGCTTGATCCGGATAAAAAGTTTCCCGTGCTTTTATTAACCGCCAAATGGAGTCTTCCTGAGAATGAGGCCTTAAAACAAATTCTCGCAGAAATCAACAGCCGACCATTTGTGGCGGTTGTGGTTCACGACCTCAGCCAGCGTTTGATTGGAAACTTCACCTTGAATTTAACAGGAAAATCAAAAAACATTAAGGTTTTTGCAAGTGCCGAGGAAGGTAGCATCTGGCTCAGTAAAAAAATAGCCAAAAGCGAATAAACCACAAGCACAGCTGCTTTTTTGTATCTTGGCTTTTATTTCAGCGTTATTGGCACATGAAAAAACTTCTCTACATTTTTCTGGGTCTTGGGGGGCTGTATTTTATTCTGGCATTTTTTGGACCGGCAGTGATTCACGTCGAACGCAAGATTTATGTACCACAATCCAAATCCACACTCAAACCCAAACTCCTCGATTTTGTTTATTTTCATAACCATTGGAGTCCTTGGAGAGAAATGGATACCGCTATTACAGTTGAGTTCGGAGGTAATACCGGAGAAATAGGACACAGGTATGTTTGGTCAGGAAACCAAAGTGTTGGCCAAGGACAACTCGAAATTACCGGCATCTCATCAGATACAATTTACCAAAAACTCAGCTATGGTAAAAAGGGTGATGTGAAGTCCTATATGGTACTGCGCGATTCAGCTGAGGGTTGTCTTGTTAGCTGGGGGCTCATCTTCCCTATTCCTTTTCTGGGTAGAACTCCCATGCTTTTTATTGATCTGGACCAAAAAACCGGCAAAGACTATGCGAGGGGGCTAGAAAAATTAAAGTTAACCGTATTGGAAGAAAACAAAGCCCCATCTTTTGAAATAAAGGAAATGTTCTGGGAAGCCAGCACTTTTATAGGAAGAAAACAAACTATTGGCCTGGAGGAGATGAACAGCTATTTTGAATCTAATTTCGGATTGCTTGAAATGGTTCTGGAAAAAGAAAAAACACAAGCTCTGTCTTCTCCCTGTGGATTAGTTTTTACCTACGATGAAGAAAACGAAAGAGCTGATGTAAGTTGCGCGTTTAAAGTACCGGATGGTACAAAAATCAAAGACTGGGAAACCTATACTTTTCCTGCCTGCAAGGTGCTAAGTGTCGAATACAAGGGGTTTCCCTCCGGCAGCGGCGATGCGCATAAGGCCATTGACGAATACATGCGTTCAAAAGGTTACCAGTACCAAATGGTGATTGAGGAATACCTAAAAGGCCCTGACGAGAATCAGGAATGTTATGGGTGTGTGACTATGGTGTATTATTTGTTGAAGTGATCTTAAGGTACTTGGGTTAGGGACATGATTTTAATAGCAACTTAAGGGTGTTTTAAATAATAGAGTAATTAAAACGAGGTTATTTTTAATAATGAAATTCATTATCCTTTCTAGTTGTTTTTATCTTTTATTAATCTTCATCGAGCTTTCATTCAAGTTCTCAAGTCCTATTTACCTTATTCCAACAATTTTTTTAGGTCAGTTCGTTTTAAACTTATTCTTATTGACTGAAAATTATTTACGATTCAAAAGCCTTATTATGATACTCATAACAACACTTTCATTAATAGTTGCACTAGTTTTTTCAAACTTTGTTTTTCAATCAAACTCATTAGACTACTACATTTATGATCATCGTAAGTTCCTTGCTCCCTTGGTTCCAGCGACCGAATATGGAGAGCCTAACTTTCTTTACGCTAGTATAATCGCCATTGGGTTTATAAATGTTTTTCTCTGCCTATTACTTAATAACTTATTCAAATGGTTATCGCAGTTAAATCATCGATAAACCCTTAAGAATTAGTATGATCTCCTTACTATGGAATTGGTCAATAACGGAACTTTTGGAATAGCTTCCTAAAAAAACCAATTTAGCTTAATAGATTAAATTATGGAATCTATTATTTAATAAAGAGATTAACTTCGTTGATCTCTTGTGCCTCCTTTAGTCACAATGCAAAAGCTAAGACATTTTGGATCGCAACCGAGATTAAGTCGCTGCGCGCCTTGATCTCTAGTGTCTCCCATAGTCACAATGCAAAAGCCACTGCTTACAGCAGTGGCTTTTTGTTTTGCGCTTTCGCTCAGGAAAGCAAGCTTTCCACGCTTCAGCGCAAAACAAAAAGGCCAACCCTGCAGGTTGGCCTTTTGCATTTATCTGCGGAGACTGAGAGATTCGAACTCTCGATACGGTTTCCCGTATACAAACTTTCCAGGCTTGCTCCTTAAACCACTCGGACAAGTCTCCATTTAAAAAAGGAACGCAAAATTACTAAAAATCCTTACTCTTTAATGACTTTAAGACTTGTTCTCCTGTTTTTGGCTTTACCGACTTCCGTTGCGTTATCTGCAATAGGCTGGCTTGAACCGTACCCTCTTACCGTAATACGATTTTCGGCTATGCCTTTTGCAACTAAATAGTTTTTTACTGCCTCTGCCCTTCCCTGAGATAGTTTCATATTGTCTTCTTCCTTTCCCACAGTATCAGTATGCCCCTGTATTTCGATACACATTGTACTTTTAATTTTTAGCACCTCAACCAAATTGTTGAGCGCCGCATTGGAAGCTGCTTTAAGGGTAGTTTTCCCCGAATCAAAATACACATTCTCCAATACAAACTCTTTGGGCGGATTAATTTTGATTCTCACATCATACACGGCCTGTTTGTCGGGAGGCAAAATCATTTTTGTGTAATCCATGTCTGTAGTGAAATTTCTGTACTTAAGTGCATAGGTAGCGTTCACCGGAATTAACAATTCGAACTTGCCTTTTGTGTCGGTAGTGATTTTAACTACCTCTTTGGTTTTTTCATTAACGAGCAATACCACTTCATTACTCAACACTTTCCCACTAAAATTGGTTACTACACCACGTAAAACTGCAAGTTCGTCGGTTGGCGTTAAGGTTTGAGCTTTCACAAAACTCCATACGAACAGCAAAACAAGCGTAAAAAAGTGGTTGATCATGGTTAACTACTACTATAACCACCAATTGAACGAAAGGTTACATGTATTCCTCAGCAAGGTTTAGAACGGTGGTTCGTTCAGATCTTCAATATCGTTGCGTTTGATAACCTCGTTGCTTATATCGTCTTCACGGTCCCAATTTTTTGAAACAACAGTTTTGGTTCCCGCTGCCAGAAAATCGTCGTTTTGCTGCAATCCACCGGAAGTATTTTGGCTGTAGATCAGATCCTGACCCTCACTGTAATCGAGATCGGCAAACTTGGCATATTGGCCAATAAACCTCAGCTTCACTGTATCCAAAGCCCCATGACGGTTTTTTGCAATGATGAGTTCCGCTTTGCCACGTGTAGGTTCGTTGTTCTCGTCAACTTCCAAACCATAATACTCCGGTCGGTAAATAAACATTACCATGTCAGCATCCTGCTCAATTGCTCCCGATTCTCTTAAATCGCTCAATTGTGGGCGTTTACTGCCTCCCGGACGGTTCTCAACCTGACGGCTCAATTGTGACAAAGCGATAATTGGAATCTCCAGTTCTTTAGATAAACTCTTTAAATTTCGGGAAATATGAGAAATTTCCTGTTCACGGTTGCCTTTGGCATCTGCCCCACCACTCATCAACTGAAGGTAGTCGATAATAATAAGTTCAACTTTTTGGTTTTCTTTTAAACGCCTGGCTTTGGCTCTTAACTCAAACACCGACAAAGCTGGCGTGTCATCAATATACAAAGGCGCAACCGAGAGTTTTTTGATTCTTTCATTCAATTGAACAAACTCATGGTTATCCAAATTTCCTTTTAAAATTTTATCCTGTGCAATTTCCGTTTCACTTGAAATTAATCGTTTTACCAACTGTAAACTACTCATTTCAAGGCTGAATATGGCCACCGGCTTGTTGAACTCTACTGCCGCGTTTTTAGCCATCGACACCACAAAAGCCGTTTTCCCCATACCGGGGCGCGCGGCTAGGATTAATAAGTCTGATTTCTGCCAACCTCCGGTAATCCGATCGAGAGAAGTAAAACCGCTGGGTACACCCAACAGACCTTCTTTTTGATTGGACGCCACCTCAATTTCCACCAGTGCTTTGGCTATCAGGGTGCTCATTTTGTCGTGCTGCTTGCGCACATTGGAATCCAGAATTTCAAAAATATTCTTAGTGGTTTCATCCAGCAACTCAAATACATCGGTGCTGTCTTCATAGGCTACCTTTATTGTTTCGGTACTTAAACGGATCAATTCACGCTGCAGGTATTTCTGTGCCACGATACGTGCGTGAAATTCGATATTCGCCGCAGAGGCAATTCGGTTAGTGAGTGCGCTAACATAATAGGCACCACCCACCAGCTCAAGTTCTCCGGTACGTTTCAATTCTTGTGTTACCGTTAAAATATCCACAGGTTCTGAGCGGTTAAACAAAGCCACCATGGCGGCAAACACCCGCCCGTTCTGTTCTTTGTAAAAGGCTTCTTTACTCAGAATGTCGATTACGGTACTAAGCGCTTCCCGTTCCAGAAGCATGGCACCTAAAACGGCTTCTTCGAGTTCCACCGCTTGTGGTGGTAGTTTGCCCATTTCCCCGGATACCGCAGGGGCTGGGTTAATTAAACGTTTTCTGGTTTTATTTTGATTGTCCTGATTCATAGAGGGGGGAGCAAAAATGCAAAAAAAAGCCTCCCTTTAAATTTACCGCTACCCGGGTTCTTTTTATAAAATGTGCATAACTAATCTTCACATGTCCTAGCTCTTTAAATCAGGCAGTTTCAGGGCTTCGCACTTGTTCATAAGATGAAAAAGCAATTTTAAACAGGGTTTGTGTTAGGGAATTGTTAATTGTTTATCCTGTTTCATTTTCAAAGAATTAAACTTTAAATGCGTATCTATCCTTTTATTTGTACTTATTTTTTTTATCCGATGCGTGTATTGTTTGCCGATTCCAACCATCCTGTTCTGCATGAACTGCTTTTAAGCGCAGGCTTTGAATGTGATCTTTTCTGGAACAAATCAGCAAAGGAACTCACAGCACTTTTACCTGATTACGAGGCCCTGGTGATTCGCAGTAAATTTCAAATCGATGCAGCACTTCTTGAAAAATGTCAACGATTGAAATGTATTGGTCGCGTTGGAGCCGGCATGGAGAACATTGATGTTCAAGCAGCCCATCAATCCGGTATTGTTTGTTTGAGTGTGCCCGAAGGCAACCGCGATGCTGTTGGTGAACACGCTATCGGCATGCTTTTGATGCTACTCAACCATTTAAAAAGAGCCGACATGGAGGTACGAAACGGGCAATGGATCAGAGCAGAAAACCGAGGGACTGAAATTATGGGCAAAACTATTGGCATTATTGGCTATGGCAATACCGGCAGAGCATTGGCCCGAAAACTCTCAGGTTTTGATTGTACTGTGCTGGCTTACGACAAATACCTGAAAGGGTATAGCGACAATTACGTTCAAGAAAGCAGCATGGAGCAAATTTATCATGAATGTGACATCGTTAGTCTGCACTTGCCACTCACTTCTGAAACCACACATGTTGCAAATCAGGCATTTTTTGCCTCCTTCAAAAAAAACATTTTTTTTATCAATACAGCCCGTGGTGCTTGCCTTAACACCGTTGACCTTGTTTCGGGCCTCAAATCGGGCAAAGTATTGGGTGCCTGCCTGGATGTTTTGGAATACGAATCTTCATCCTTTGAAAACACCACAGCCATGCAATCGGAAGTGTTTCAATACCTGATACAAAGCAATAAAGTGGTGTTAAGTCCTCATATCGCCGGATGGACACATGAGAGTAATTTTAAAATGAGCAAATTTCTGGCTGAAAAAATGATCGCGCTACTGAAGCCGGGACTTACTCGGTGAGCGTATAAGTTAAAGTAGCCGTATTGGTGCGGTTGTTTTGCATGTCGATCATGTAAACCTCAAATTTGAGGTTTTTTGGTTTAGATGGATCGCGAAACTCAGCTTCGTTCAGATAAATATAGCCCTGAATGGATTTGTTTTTGTAATATCCCTCAGCCGGCTGAAGCACCACCCTCGAAAAAAGGAGGTTGTTGAGGTATTTTCCAGAGTCAGCGTTCCAGGCAAGGGTTTTAAATATAAGGTTTGGACCCTCATCATTCCTGTCACGAAACAAATCCCCGTCAGAATCCTCATAACTCAGCTTAAACATGGCAGAATCGTATCCGGCAGGACCAACCTTCTTGAACTCAATAAAGTCGATTTTAGGCACTGGACCAATGGATTTCTTTTTAATGCAAGAAAAGGCAAAAAGAAAAACGAGTGGAATGGTTAGATACTTCAGCATTGCTAGAAATCAATACATAAATTTACAAAATAATAAAGCAGCCTTCAAGAAATTTGTGTTAAACCCCGAAAAAATAATCTCCGGATCCTTAAGTGAGGCCGATTTTATGCGATATTGCCTGGAAATCTTTCACTACCAGGTAGAAAAAAATACAGTGTACAACAAGTGGGTTGAACTGATTCGGTTCGACATTTCAGCCGTTAAACATTATCGTGACATTCCCTTTTTTCCTATAGAACTCTTTAAAACACAGGAGGTGGTATGCCAGCAAATAACCGGCAATACCCTCAGTTTCACCAGCAGTTCAACCACCTCACAAACCCCAGCCAAACATTATGTGATTGACCCCGAAGTGTACAAACTAAGTTTTAGCCGGGGTTTTAACTACTTTTATGGTGATCCGAAACAGTATTGCATTTTGGCTTTGCTTCCAAATTACCTTAGCCGCAGCGGATCCTCGCTGGTATACATGTTTCAGCACCTGATCGAAAAATCGGCACATCCGCTGTCGGGATTTTTTCTGAATAACATGGAAGAACTGCTCAGTAGAGTGCGATTGTTAAACCACACCTCGCAAAAAGTGTTGCTTTTGGGGGTTTCATACGCGCTGTTAGATCTTTGTGATGCCGGATTAGAACTAGGGGATAATTTTATTGTAATGGAAACAGGAGGAATGAAAGGCACGCGAAAAGAACTCATGAAAGAAGAACTGCACAAACGCCTGCACTCAGGATTAAAAACCAAACACATTCACAGCGAGTATGGTATGACCGAATTATTGAGTCAGGCATACAGCAAACTTGGCAATGCGTTTGATGTGCCACCCTGGATGCGTTTTCTCATCAGGGAAATAGAAGATCCTTTTCAACTGCAAACCGCCAACCGAAGCGGAGGCATCAATATCATTGATCTTTCCAACCTACATTCTTGCAGTTTTATTGCTACTAAGGACATCGGACGCCTGGATGAAAATGGTCGCTTGCAATTTTTGGGTCGTTTCGACAACAGCGATGTAAGGGGCTGCAACCTGATGTACGGAACGGAAGTTTAATTTTGTCGGCCTGCCAATAAAAACATCACCGCCATTCGCACTGCTACCCCGTTTTCAACTTGTTCGAGTATTATGGATTGTTTGCTGTCAGCCACATCACTGGTTATTTCAACTCCCCGGTTGATAGGGCCCGGGTGCATCACAATGATTTTTTTAGAAAGGCTGTCGAGCATTTCTTTGTTTAAACCAAATAACATGGTGTATTCTCGAAGTGAGGGAAAGTATTTAATATCCTGACGTTCGAGTTGTATACGCAACATATTGGCCACATCACACCATTCGAGAGCCTTGCGAAGATTGGGTTCCACCTCAACTCCCAAAGAATTGATGTATTTAGGAATGAGCGTTTGAGGGCCACACACTTTTACTTCAGCACCAAGTTTCTGAAGGCAAAAAATATTGGATAACGCTACCCGTGAATGTAATATATCTCCCACGATCACAACCTTCTTTCCTTTCAACGGTCCCAGCTTTTCCTGCATTGAAAAGGCATCGAGTAAAGCTTGTGTGGGATGTTCATGGGCGCCATCGCCTGCATTGATGATCTTTGCGTTAACCCGTTTTGAAAGAAAAATGGCGGCTCCCGGACTGGCATGGCGCATTACAATGATATCCACTTTCATGGCCAGAATATTGTTGACAGTATCAACAAGCGTTTCGCCTTTTTTTACAGATGAATTGGATGCGGAAAAATTCACCACATCGGCGCTCAGGCGTTTTTGAGCCAATTCAAACGATAAGCGGGTGCGGGTTGAATTCTCAAAAAACAGATTGGCCACAGTAATGTCCCTTAATGAAGGCACTTTTTTGATGGGACGGTTAAGGACTTCTTTGAAGTTTTTTGCGGTGCTGAGAATGAGTTCGATGTCGGATTTGCTGAGTTGTTTTATTCCTAAAAGGTGGTTGACACTTAAGCTGCTCATTCTTTCTGAAACTTTGGTTTCAAAAGCTAAAAGTAATTATAAAATTCAGAATACAGAATTTATTTTAGGTAACGCTCCTGCAAAATCTGCAAATGGTGAATGAAATGCCCGCATATAGCGTATCCCAGCGCATTCACAGTAACACTACCGGCCGGTACATTCCCATGTTTTTGAAGCGCTTGCTCAGAAAAGCCTTTGAATAAACTGATGTTTGATGCTCTCAGGTTCGTGAACTCTTCCAGAATGGAACCGGGAGTGCGGGAATTTGCTTCTGAATTCGCGGCAAAGGTGTTTTCATCAAATGCTGGCAAAACCTGTTTTTCTCCTCTGGCAAATGCCATTGCCCTGTATGCAAATACCCGCTCCGTATCCATAACATGCACCAAGAGTTCTTTCACGGTCCATTTACCTGGTGCATAGGCATGTTCCCATTTAGCTAAAGGAATACGTTGCAACACCTCCAAACCGCTTGCAAGGTTGGATTCAAGTGCTGCCACTACGGTATCTTCTTTCACTTTTGATACATAGGTTTCCAGATAAGGAAAATAGTCGTTCTTACCCGGGCGCATTATTTGTCGACTAAGGTTATGCGGTCTTTGCCCTCGGTTTCTTTCCATTCCACCTTCACATTTTGGGAGGAGATAGAATCCACTGTAATGCCGGTATATTTAGCTTGAATTGGAACATGACGGGAAAAACGGCGGTCAACCAACACCATGAGTTCTATGTCTTTTGGCCTTCCAAAATCAATTAAGGCGTCTAAACCTGCGCGTATGGTACGTCCGGTAAACAATACATCATCCACCAACACCACATTTTTATCTTCAATCAAAAAGTCGATATTGGTTTTGCTTGGAATGAGTTCTTTTTTCCTGAAATCGTCGCGATGAAAAGTTATATCGAGATCACCACACAATATGGCCTTGGTTTTTAAAATATTTTGCAACTCCTTTTGTATTCGACGGGCGAGGTAAATCCCCCTTGGTTGCAAACCAATGATTACCGAATCGCTGAAGTCGTTATGCACCTCAATCAATTGATGGCACAAGCGTTTGAGTGTAATTTCAAACAGTGCTTTTTCGAGAAGGATTTTAGTTTTCACAACCGGTATTGAAAGGTTTAAAGGTATTAATTATTCCTTTGTTTTACTATCCATAAAAATGGTCACCGGTCCTGTATTCAGCAATTCAATTTGCATATTTGCGCCGAACACGCCGGTTTGAATCTTTTTGCCCAGTAGGTGTTCTATCGCCAGTTTGCAGGAATTGTACAAGGCTTGTGCCTGTTCGGGTTTGGCTGCTGCAAGAAAAGAAGGCCGATTTCCTTTTCGGGTGGATGCATGAAGGGTAAACTGGCTAACCAGCAACACATCGCCCTTTATGTCCATCACACTCCTGTTCATTTTCCCCTCTTCATCTTCAAAAATGCGCAAATTCACCAATTTACCGGCCAGGTAATCCACGTCTTCCTTATTATCAGCCGTTTCAATACCAACCAATACCAACAATCCACTTTGTATGGATGCATACAGTTTAGTAGCAATACTCAACTTTGCGTAGCTGACCCTTTGAATTAAAAGTCTCATTTATGCTTACCTTTGTTGCAGTGAAAATACACAATCGTTTAATACATCGTTTTGTTTACCCGGTCATGCTCCTTGCCATTCTGGCTTGTCAAAAAAAAGACGTTTTGCAGGCAGAAGATCCCGAAACACCCGATACCACAAAGCCGGTCCTCTGCCCGGACTGTGAATTTCCGGATACAGCCTGGAAAGGCAATTCTAGCGGCAAACAGCTTGTTTTGCGTTTAAAGTTTGATAGTACACAAATCCGTTTGAATGATTTGGGTCAAGTGAGCACCCCAGCCTTAGGCATTGGTGCTCAATCGCCATTGGTAAGAGGCATGAGTATTAATTATATTGAGCTGATGCCAAACTCCGCCTCAATTCCTGGAGCAGGCGTGGTGCTGTACAAAGCCGGTGAAACATCCTGTGGAGGCAGTAAAGCGTGGAATTTTTGTAAAGGCCTTGTGATAAAAGAAAATGAGGTATTTATTTCGGTTGCGCTCAGTTCTATTCCGGCAGGATCTTACCCCTGGATACGTATATCAATTGCTTATCAGGAACTGCTGGTACAGGCCAATTCCATTTCCACCGGAAAAGCCCCTGCAACCATTGCCGCTTATTCGGCTGACCTCACTTATCTTGCCAAAACCAAAATCCAAAACACGGTTTTAACTCCAACGCTTGGAGGTACCGGAAACAAAAACAGAGGGTATTGGCTCTGCCATCAAGCTGTTTTTAATGGCGCCTACCGTTTGGAAGGGCAAGCGCCACACACCACTGTGGTGAATGCCAACACACAAGATGTTAATACTACTAACCAGAGTTTTGTGTATGCTCAGTTCGTAAACTCAAACACCATGAACACGGAGGCATTGGTGATAGGCAATAACGAAAACAACGACCGGGAAGTTGTACTTTCTTTTTCGACCAAAGGCTCATTTGAGTGGACGGAAATCACAAACGACGGATTGTTTCAACCTGAAATTGGCGAAACCATACAGGATTTCGGTTGCCGGGGACTCATCCCCCTGTTTTAAATATGCGATTATCCCAAATACTTAATACATTTGATTTCTGTTGGTCGAGTTAAGAACTAAAAACCATAAGGAACTACTAAGTATATGGATCTAAATCTGAAAATTGATCGAATCGATGCCGCTGAAAACGAACTTTTTTTTACTAAGTACTTTAATACACAAACGCCTGTTATCCTTCAAGGTATTCTGAATGGCACTGGTGCCGCTGAAAAATGGAATCTTGATTATTTAAAATCCAGAATCGGAGAGATTGAAGTTGATGTGTTTGACAATACCATCAAAAAAACAACAGCCTACACAGGTGGCGATTACAAAATGCGATTTTCTGAATTTGTAGATCAGATCCGCAAGGATGAAGATTGCAACATCCGTTTGTTTTTGTTCAATGCTTTTAAGCATTGTAGCGATCTTAAAAAAGAATTTCCATGCCCCCCTATTTTTAAAGGTGTTCTTGACAGGGTTGGTTTTATGTTCTTTGGAGGCAAAAATACCCATGTGCGAATGCATTTTGATATTGACATGAGTAATGTGTTGCACACCCAATTTGAAGGAAAAAAAAGAGTGTTTCTGATCTCTCAGGAGTACAATGATCTTCTTTACAAAACACCATTCAATACATACAGCATAGCCGATTTTCAGAACATCGACGAATCAAAATTCCCCGGATTAAAACATGTAAAAGGTTATGATATCACCTTAAATCCCGGTGAATCCTTGTTTATGCCGGGAGGGTACTGGCATTATATGATTTATCTTGAAGGCAGTTTTGCTGTAGCTTACAGAAAAATGCCTTACGGTATCAAAAACACCCTGATAGGCGTAAATTACCTCACACTGAAATTATGGACCGATAAACTATTGAATTTTATACTTGGTAAAAAATGGACAGCCTATAAAACAAAAATTGCTTTTCAGCGGGCTGAAGCGGCCATTAAAAAACTACACAACAAAAGCTAAGGTTCTGTTGAAATTACAATGGTGAAGTTTTCAGGACCTTTGTTTAAACGCCTGTATGGCATTCACTGTAAAATCTGAAAGCACTAATTTGCCGCTCATGCCGGCGCGTTCAATTAATAACCTGTCCCAATTCTCGGTGCCTTCCCACATGACGTTTTTGAGCATCTGCATTGCTTCTGGATTGCTGGCGGCAAGTTTATCTGCAAGGGTTTTTACTTTCAAATCCAATTCCTGAGCGGTTACACACAACTCCGCATAAAGTCCTTTCTCCCTCGCCCATTGAGCGGTTTGCCATTCACTTGCATTGATGGTCAACTGGCAAAAAGCAGAAGTACCTACTTTACGTTCAACAGCAGGACCAACTACAAAGGGTCCAATACCAACGGCCAGTTCGCTTAATTTTACTGCTGCCGATTCAAGAGCGATAGCATAATCAGCGCTTGCTGCAATACCCACTCCACCACCAACTGCTTTACCCTGTACACGTGCAATGATAAATTTTGGGGCTTTTCTCATGGCATTGATCACCATTGCAAAACCCGAGAAAAAGTGCAAACCGGTGTCGATGTCTTTTATTGAAATAAGCTCATCGAAACTAGCGCCGGCGCAAAACGCTTTTTCGCCTTCGCTTTTCAGCACTATCACTTTTACTGCGCTATTCTTTCCTAATTTTTCAATTTCAGCAGCTAAATTACGCAACTGAACGCCGGGCATGGAATTACTTTGGGGGTGAAAAAAGGTGATGGTACCTATGCCGTTTTCTATCTCTGATTTAACAAATGCTTCCATGATTCAAAATTGGTACTGTGTTTCACATAAAGGAAAATATGGCCTAGGCCAATATTGTTACCGGATTTTCAATAAACATCTTCAATGTTTGCAAAAACGCGGCTCCTGTTGCGCCATCCACTGTGCGGTGATCGCATGCAAGGGTGAGTTTCATCACATTTCCCGGAACCACTGCACCATTTTTTACAACTGGTACCTGACGAATGGCACCAACTGATAAAATACAAGACTCAGGAGAATTGATGATGGATGTGAAAGATTCAATGCCAAACATTCCCAGGTTGGAAACCGTAAAAGTGTTGCCTTCCCAATCAGCCGGTTGTAGTTTTTTGTCTTTTGCTCGTTTGCTGAGGTCCTTCACTTCAGAAGAAATTTGTGTGAGGGATTTTTGATCAGCAAAACGAACAACCGGCACCAATAAACCATCTTCAACAGCAACGGCTACACCGATATGTATGTGCGCAAACTGACGTATTTTATCGCCTAACCAACTTACATTTACTTTAGGGTGTTTGCGTAAAGCTGCTGCACAGGCTTTAATCACCAGGTCGTTGAATGAAACCTTTGTGTCGGGCAGGGCATTAATGGCATTGCGCGAAGCCATAGCATTGTCCATGTCCACTTCAATATTCAAGTAAAAATGTGGTGCGCCGTTTTTGCTCTCCAACAGTCGTCTGGCTATGGTTTTGCGCATTTGCGAAACCGGTTCATCCGAATAACTTTCGGTACCAGGTACAAAACCCGTTACTCTTGCTGCACTGCCTGATTTGGCTGAAGGAGTATAATTCTCAACATCCGATTTTACAATTCTTCCCTGTTCTCCACTGCCGTGCACGCCACTCAAATCGATTCCCTTCTCACGGGCAATGGCCTTAGCAAGTGGTGAGGCTTTAATTCTCCCGTTTGCGTTGGAACTTGTTACCTGAGCAACTGGTTTATTTTGAGTTTGGGCCCCATTGCTTACAGCGGGAGTTGGTGTTTGAATTTGTGCAGATGGTGTAGTATTTAAAGCCTTTAAAATCTCTTCAACATTCTCGCCGCCTTTGCCCAAAATGGCCAACACGCTATCCACTGTAGCGCCTTGTCCTTCTTTTACCCCCTGGTGTAATAAAACGCCATCCTGAAACGATTCAAATTCCATGGTGGCTTTATCCGTTTCTATGTCGGCCAATAATTCTCCGCTTTTCACTTTATCGCCCGGTTTTTTGTGCCATTTCGCTACCACACCCTCGGTCATGGTATCACTTAACTTGGGCATTCTTACAATTTCAACACCTTGAGGAATAGTAGCACCGGTGGTAGGTACAACCGCTGCAACTGCAGCAGTGCTTGCAACAGGAGGCACAGGAGCTGCGGCTGGTTGCTGAGCTGCGGTACTGCCCCCATGTAATAAAGCACTAATATCTTCTCCTTCTTTACCTAAAATGGCAATCAATCCGTCAACAGGCACTGTTCCTTTTTCCTGTACACCAATGTGTAACAAAACACCATCCTGAAACGATTCAAATTCCATGGTGGCCTTATCAGTTTCAATGTCAGCAAGCAAATCGCCGCTTTTCACTTTGTCACCCACTTTTTTGTGCCATTTCGCAAGCACCCCTTCACTCATGGTGTCGCTTAGTTTGGGCATTTTTACAATTTCCGCCATAATTTACTTTAGGTTTTACCTGTAGGCCTTTTCTTTGCTCAGGTTATACTTGTTTTTATGATCAAACCAATCTTAATTCACTACTCAATAATAAATGGATAACCCGGTTCAGAATACACATCCTGAAACAGTTCAGAAGGATCAGGATAAGGACTTTCTTCCGCAAATTTCACCGACTCTTCAACCAAGGCTTTTACTCTTTCATCGATGGCTTCAATTTCCTTTTCATTGATCCAGTTATTTTCCTGCAATGTTTTTAGCACCTTTTGAATAGGATCCTGTTCCTGGTATTCTTTCACCTCGTCTTTTGTACGATACGTTTGCGCATCACTCATGCTGTGCCCTTTGTAACGGTAAGTTTTCATTTCCAGTAGTGTTGGTCCTTCACCTTTTCTGGCGCGCGCAGCGGCTTCTTCAATAGCTTCGTGAACCGCTTCTACGCTCAATCCATCTACCGGTTTGCTAGGCATATCATAAGCCAATCCCAACTTCCATAGGTCATGCACATTACTAGTACGCACAACAGAAGTACCCATAGCGTACAGGTTGTTTTCAATGATAAAAATCACAGGCAATTTCCAATTCATTGCCATGTTAAATGCTTCATGCAAAGCTCCTTGTCTCACCGCTCCATCACCCATTGAACACACGCACACGTTATCGGTGCCTTTGTATTTTTCGGCAAAAGCTATGCCTGCTCCTAAAGGAATCTGTCCGCCAACAATCCCATGTCCACCTACAAAATTGTGTTCCTTGCTAAAAATGTGCATGCTGCCGCCTTTGCCTTTGCTGCAACCGGTAATTTTGGCGTACATTTCAGCCATCACGTACTTGGGGTGCATGCCCAAACCAATAGGATGTGCGTGATCGCGGTAAGCAGTGATGTGTTTATCTTCTTTCTTTGTAGCGCTTACTGTACCAGCAACTATAGCTTCCTGCCCGATATAAAGGTGGCAAAACCCTTTGATTTTTTGCTGAACATAAACCTGACCAGTTTTTTCTTCAAATTTTCGCATCAGCAACATGGATTCGTACCACTTTAAATACTGCTGCTGAGTGAACTTGGTTTTTTTGAGTGTAGCTGTCTTAGCCATAGCGGAGTTTTGGTGTCACAAAAATAAAGAAATATACGAATTTCGAGTGATTGTATACCAGGCAAATTCTTGTAACTAGGCTAAGCGAATTGGTTAATGAAATTTCAGGGCCAAAGCCCAAAGACAGGGGTATTATTCCTCAATCTCCTCAAACTTAAACGGAATTTTGGTGGTTCGTTGCAACACTTCGCCCTGATCTAGCATGTCCATGTCGCCATGTTCATATTTCCACACTATTTCCAAATCTTCTTCACCTGGCACCATCTTTTTAAGTACCTTCAGCATAGACAGGATAGCTTTGGTACTGGACGTATCGAGATAAACCAAATCAATAACAAACCTGATGCGTTTGGGTGAATGGGCCTTCAGTTCCTCAAGCCAGGTAAATACCGGCATAAAAAAATCAATCACATTTTGAGGCAAAGAAATCCCATTCAAAAACAGTTCACCATTGCTTTTAAACACAATTTCAGGGGTTTTACGGGTGGGCTCTATGATGAGATCTCGCATGTGTTACTCTAAATGTCGTTCACTTCTGTTAAAATTGCCGAACGCGCCAAACATCAATTTTATCGCTGAATTTTTTGTGCTGAGAACAAAACCGGGCATCATCAACACCACTTTACTTTCGTTCAACAGGGTGGCCTTCAGCAGTCCGAAGATACAAATATTATGGTTTTAAAACAGGCGAAGGAAAAATAATTCCTTGCTTTAAAATTAGGGTACATTTGTTACGCCAACATGTTATTGAGTTATATCCCTTACGCTTTGGAATTTATCCACCCTTTCTCGGTGTTTGGTAACACCCGGTTAAGGACACCCAGCATAATTATAAAAATTGAAAGTGAGGGATATATAGGATATGGCGAAGCCTGTTTACCGCCTTATCTTGGTGAAACTGTTGCCAATACGGTGGCGTTTCTGAAACGCGTAACCAAGGTACTCAACACCGTTCGACCCGAAATGGGTTTGGATCTCATTTTGTTGATGCTCAAACCCTATATGAGCGCTGATTATGCAGGTATGGCAGCAGTTGAAATGGCGCTGAACGACCTCTTTGCTAAATTTGAAGGCAAAAGTTACAGGGCCTGGAAGGGTTTAAGCACAGAAATCACCCGCGATACAGCGCATACTATTGGAATTGGTGACCTCGATCAGTTACCGGGCAAAATTAAAGAGGCAGAAGCTTTTAACATCCTCAAGATAAAACTTGGCACCAAACGCGACCAGGACATCATCTCCTGTATCCGTCGGTACACCAACAAACCACTCTATGTAGATGTGAATCAGGGATGGAAAAACAAAGAGGAGGCGCTTGAGATGCTTTTATGGCTGCACACACAACATGTAGTGTTAGTTGAGCAACCCATGCCTGTAGGAATGAAAGATGACATGGTATGGTTAACCGAACGGAGCCCGATTCCCACAATTGCTGACGAAAGTGTCAGAAGAATGCACGAGTTAAGGGCATTAAATGGCAGTTATGCCGGCATCAACATCAAACTCATGAAATCTACCGGTTTGGGAGAAGCCCTTCGGATGATTGAGTTTGCCAAAAATCAGAATTTAAAGGTAATGTTGGGCTGTATGGCTGAAAGTTCTTGCGCTACAACAGCCATGGCACAATTAATAGAGTTCGCTGATTTTATCGATCTGGATGCGCCTTTGTTGTATAAAAACGACCCCTTTACCGGTTTAACATATAACAACGGAAAAATAGTCTTAAACAATCGACCCGGATTAGGTGTGGAGCCAAAACCCGGCCTCTTTGAAAACACCTTCATGTAAATTCCTCTTACCCCATTCCAATTTCCTTTTACTAAGGCAATTGAGATGGTTTAAAAATGGCAAATAATTCTACTTTTGTGTGCTATTTAATTCATGGTATTCAGCAGCATCACTTTCCTGATTTATTTCCTGCCTCTTTTCCTGCTGGCTTACCATGTGGTTCCCCACAAATCCAAAAACGCAGTAATCCTTATTGCCAGCATAGTATTTTACAGTTGGGGAGGACCCAAATTCATCTTTGTAATACTTGGCACTACTTTACTGGATTTTTACCTGGTGAATACCATGCACCAACAATCCAGTAAAAAGGGAAAACGCCGATTCCTGCTTGTTTCACTCTGTCTGAATTTAGGTTTGTTGTTCTATTTTAAATATTGCAACTTTTTTATCGAGAACATTAACGCAATTGCTGGTACCGAAATTAAATGGCTTAATGTGGTGTTGCCCATTGGTATTTCGTTTTACACATTCGAGAGTTTAACCTATGTTGTGGATGTTTACAGAGGTGTTCATAAACCTTTGAAGAACGTATGGCATTACCAAACTTACATTTTGCTATTTCCAAAATTGATTGCCGGTCCTATTGTTCGGTACCATGATATTGCCGATCAAATCAGCAATCGCGAAAAAAACTACACCGCCGATATTAAGCTCAGCGGTTTCCTGATTTTCTGCATTGGTTTGGCAAAAAAAGCCATACTAGCCAACACACTGGGTATGCAAGCCGATGCTGTTTTTAATCTGAAGGCGTCTGAAATCGATACAGCAGCGGCCTGGATAGGAGCATTGGCCTACACATGCCAGATTTATTTTGATTTCAGCGGATACAGCGACATGGCAATCGGGCTTTGCAAAATCATGGGCTTTAAAATTCCTGATAATTTCAATAACCCATATATCGCTTCAAGCATTACCGATTTTTGGAGAAGATGGCACATCAGTTTGGGCAATTGGATGAAAAATTACCTCTACATCCCTTTAGGTGGCAACCAGGGAAGTGCGGCAAATCTTTACAGGAATCTTATTATCGTATTTTTACTTTCCGGATTGTGGCACGGTGCCAGTTGGAACTTTGTGATATGGGGCGCCTTTCACGGCACCTTTCTGGTGCTAGAGCGGTTATTTTTGGGTGTGCTTTATGCCCGATTGGGAAAACTTATCTCCATTCCGTTCACCTTTATGCTTGTTGTCACAGGATGGGTGTTGTTTAGAATAGAGGATCTCAACTTTGCCATGCAGGTGATTGCAAAAATGTACAATTTCAATTTCTTCGATGGAAAATTTGCCATGAACAATGATTTTCCTGTGATGCTGGCGATTGCGTTGTTTTTTTCCTTTTTTAGCTTGCACAATTATACCCTTAACATTCAAAACAAGGTGTTTGGTGAGTCCTTTTCAGCCAATGGGCGCCGCATGGCTTTGATTGCCGGGCTGCTTTTATACTATCTCTCACTGAGCTTTATATCTGCTCTGGATTTTAATCCATTTATTTATTTCAGATTCTGATGGCTGGTAAAGCAAAAACATATTCTCCGCTTTTACTACTGGCATTATTTGGCTTAATGTTGCCCATGTTGCTCACCTATTTAAATTATAGTAAGCGCAGTTCTAACGATGATTTAGATTACAACAAACCCAATTTAACCGGTTTGCTGATTAACGACGCGAAACCGGAATTCAACAAAACCAATTGGTTCAATGCCAGCTACCAAAAGGAAAGCGATGATTATAACAACGATCACTGGGCTTTAAAAGAAAGCATGGTGCGCTGGAACAATCAGTTGTATTACAATCTTTTTCGTCAAATCAGAGTGAATGGTTTTGTAAGTGGAAAGGAAGATTACATTTTCAGTGAGGGTTATATTTTTTCCGCTTTTGGCGACGATCTCATTTCTGAAGAACAAATCAAATCGCTGTTACAAAAAGCAAAAGTGCTGCAGGATACGTTAAAAGCAAAAGGCATTGATTTACTGTTGGTATACGCGCCCGGAAAGGGTCGCTATTGTAAAGAATATATTCAAGACAAATACCAACACCCGGTTAAAACCACCAACCATGAACGTTTTGTGAATTATAGTAAACAATTCGGGGTTCAACACCTCGATTTATTGACCTATTTCGAAAACCTGAAAAGCAGCACACCTTATCCACTGTTTCCAAAATTCGGGCACCATTGGAGTTACTTTGGTGCCTGTATTGCAAGCGACACTATTATAGGAACCATAGAGCATTTGCAGAATAAGGACTTACCTGATCTGAGTTGGAAAGAAATTGATGTGGTGGATACAGCCAGAAGCCGGGATGCCGATGTGCTTAAAAGCATGAACTTGCTCAAGTCTCCTCCGCAAAACCTCAAACTTGCTTACCCTCGGCTTCTGTTTGAACAAGACAGTGCAAAAAACACCACTCGCGTGCTTACCATCAGTGATAGTTATTGGTATGACCAGGTTTATATGGGTATCCCTCAAAACTGTTTTGCTGGCGGGCAATTCTGGTATTACTATAATAAAGTAATCCCATCTCCACGGGCCGGTGAAAAAGTGGAGGTATGGCAACTTGATCTGAAGCACGAAATTGAAAGCAACAAAGTTATCCTATTGTTATACAGCGATGGCAACCTTCCTAAATTCGGTAATCACTTTATTGAAGACGCCTATGAACTTTACACTTCCCCGGCAACTTACCGTACCAGAAACACCAACCATATTCACATACAACAATTTGCCAAAGAAATAAGAGAAAGTCCAGTACTTCTGAAAAAAGCAACAGCAACCAGTGAATCACTCCAAATACCATTGGATAGCGCTATACGACTCAATGCCATGAAAATGGCAGGTTTGATAAAATGACAGAAGGCCTGAATTCCATTTTAATTTCTGAACAATTGTATACAAATTCATCAACTTTAACCAACTCAGCACCTCAATTTAATACCTGCCAAATGAAAAAATTTCTTGTGTTTTTTATACTGCTCAGTGCATTCGCGAAATCCGATGAAGGCATGTGGATGCCACAATTGATAGACGCCCTTAATTTTAAGGACATGAAAAAAAATGGATTTAAACTGAGCGCCGAACAAATATACAGCATCAATAAAGCCAGCATGAAAGACGCTGTAGCTATTTTTGGCGGGGGTTGCACTTCGGAAGTCATTTCCAATCAAGGCCTTATTCTTACAAACCACCATTGCGGTTTTTCATCCATCGCCGCGTTGAGCAGCGTTCAGCAAGATTATCTCAAAAACGGGTATTTTGCCATGTCCCCGGCCGAAGAATTACCTTGCAAAGGATTAACCGTCACCTTCATCAAACGCATTGAAGATGTAAGCGGTAAGGTAATGGCAAACATTCGTGAAACCTATTCTGAGCGCCAAAGAGATTCTGTAATCAAAGCCAACATCAAAACCATTGAAACGGAAGCCAAAAACAACAACCATTTCGAAGCCTTTGTTCGTCCGTTTTATTATGGAAATGAGTACTACCTGTTTGTAACAGAGGTATTCAAAGACATACGGCTTGTTGGCACCCCACCCGAAAGTTTAGGCAAATTTGGAGGAGAAACTGATAATTGGGTGTGGCCTCGTCACAATGCTGATTTTAGTTTGTTCAGGATCTATTCAGGAAAAGACAACCAACCTGCTGAGTATTCAGCCGACAACGTTCCCTATAAGCCAAAGTACTCTTTTCCTATTTCTCTCAAAGGCAGTAAAGAGGGTGATTTTACCATGGTATACGGGTTTCCTGGCCGCACACAAGAGTACCTCAGTTCCTATGCTGTTGAACTATTGGTAAAACAACAGGATCCCTTACGTGTAAGTTTGCGAGAGATTCGCCTGAACATACTTGAAGAAGACATGAAAACCAGTGATTCTCTCCGCTTGATGTACACAGGTAAATATGCCAACATCGCCAATGCCTATAAAAAGTGGAAGGGTGAAATGCAGGGTCTTGAAAAAACAGACGCGATAAATAAAAAACGGGATTTTGAAAAACAATTCCTGAATTCACTATCTGCTGAACCCAATAAACAGAAAAAATATAACGATTTGTTGCTGCAATTTGAAAGAACCTATGCAGAATATGCCTATCTCAGCAAACAATTCGACTATTATTCCGAATGTTTATTGGCGGTTGATGGCATTCGGCTCACCGGGAATTTTGTTAGTGTATTCAGTGAGCTTAAGAAAAAACAAGCCGGACTTGATAACCGCTTTGAAAAAGTGTACAAAGAAAATAAACCGCAATTGCCTTTTAAAAACCTGAACAAGGCAACCGACCGCAAATTATGTGTTGCCATGCTCGACACCTACTTTAAAAATGTGCTCCCTGCTGCGCGTCCGCCTTATCTCGATTCCCTTCATAATGCTTTTAATGGCAACGTTGTTGCCCTGAGCGATTATTTGTATGACTCTTCTTCTTTCATTGATAATGACAAGGCTAAGATCATGTTCGAGGATTTCGAAAAAACGGCTGCAGTCTACGAAAAAGATCCTTTGTACCTTGTTGGCTCGGCTGTTTACAACCACTATCAGAAAAACATTATCCCTCAAGCCAGTTATTTGGAGAAACAAATCGCTGAATTGCAGAAAGAATACATGAAAGGGTTAAAAGAAAATGTCAAAAATAAAACCTTTTACCCCGATGCAAACGGCACATTGCGTGTGGCTTATGGAAAAGTTGAAGGGTACCAGGCCCGCGATGGAGTAAAGTACAGTTATTATACCACGCTTGATGGTTTGATAGAAAAAAATGCCAGTGGCGAAGAGGATTTTTATGTAAAGCAGAAGGTTCTTGAACTTTACAGAAAAAAAGATTTTGGGCCATACGCCGATAAAAATGGTCAACTTCGCACGGCGTTTATTGCCAGCAATCACACCACCGGCGGGAACAGCGGTAGTCCGGTATTGAACGCCAAAGGTGAACTTATTGGCACAAATTTTGATCGTAATTGGGAAGGCACCATGAGTGATGTAATGTACAATGTGAATTTTTGTCGCAACATTACGCTTGATGTGAGATTTACACTTTGGGTTATCGACCGTTATGCCGGTGCAGGCTACTTATTGAAGGAAATGAAGATTCTGAAATAAAATCATTTAGAGCCGATTGCACAATACAGCACCTTGCCTTCTTTTGCTGACTTGTGATGGTAAACAACAACAGTTCTGCCATGAAGTGTTTCACATAACAGTTCGAAACATTTGCCGTTGAATACGCTTGAAAGTAACTTTAATTGTATGTGAGCCTGCTCAGCTGAATTCAGCAAGACAAAACTGTCGGGTCTCACAAATGTTTTTTTGGAGAAGTGTTTTTTCACTTTTTTCTCCAGGTCTTCTTGATGCAAAAGATTGAAGTCGCCCAACAATCCCGCTAAACGGGAACTTAATGGCCGGTAATATAAATCCCATTTCTCCCCAACCTTTTGAATTTTACCTTTATCCATTATGGCAATACGGTTGCTGTATTTTAAGGCTTCCTCTGCCAGGTGGGTGATGAGTAAGACCGCGGTTTTGTGTGTTTTGACCTCTTTGGCAATGAAGGCAAACAATTTATCGCTGAGTAATTTATCCAAATTGCTGAAAGGTTCATCCAATAACAACACTTTTGGCATCTCGGCAATAGCGCGGGCAATTGCCAATCGTTGTTTTTGACCACTCGAAAGAAACCGGGCCTTTGTAAAACGCAGGGGTTTAAGTTCCAACAAGGCCAGCACCTGATCACAACGTTTCTGTTTCCAATCATCCGAATAAGCGATTAGTTTATCAAAAACATTCTCCTCCACGCTGTGGTTGTCGAGCACATAATAATCCTGACTTACGAGGCGCATATCCTCATCGCCAGGGAGTAATTTGAAGGAAGGACCCAGTACTTTTCGGTCTCCCATCCAAACTTCCCCGCTGTCAAGATCTTCAAGTCCATAGATACACTTCAATAAGGTGGTCTTCCCACTTCCGCTTTTTCCAACAAGTGCAAGAATTTCCCCTTGCTTCAATTGAAGCGACACATTAGTTAATCCGGTAAAATAGGTCTGGTTGGGGTAATTAAACGATATGTTATTAAGCTTGAGTATAGCTATCTGAATAGACTAAGTGATACTTTCAATTTATACTCTTTTCCATCAGCGCCTTTACCTTCTGCGATAACGAAGTATACGCCTTCATCGCATGGAAGTCCGCTGGTTGTTCTTCCATCCCAAAAACCATTCACGGTATCCCAGTTAGCCACCAAAATGCCATACCGGTTATACACTTCAACTTTCAAATTGGTAACGCCATCCAGCTTGCTTGGACGGAACACATCGTTAATTCCGTCGCCGTTTGGTGAGAAAGCCGTTGGCAATTCGAGCTGGGATTTATCCACCAAGGTAAATTTATACAATGAGGTATCATTACAGCCCTGTGGCCCGAGAGCAATATTCAATACGGTAAAACTTCCAGAACTTGTGTACTGCCGGCTGGTTTGAGATGAAGAATCTTTTTTAGTAAAATCATTATCAAACACCCAATAGATTTTGGTAGAATTAATAGAATAATCGGTGAGTTTAAT
>JBPOHJ010000020.1:0-1725 GCA_052035725.1 Bacteroidota bacterium
CAAAATGTGTTGGCTTTTCTTTGCCAGTTTTTTATCTAAAATGAGAATGGATGTTTTTACGCCACTGTAAGGATTAAAACAACCTGCGGGCAAACTGATTACTGCTATTAAACTATCCTGCACCAGCATCTTTCGCAATTGCTTGTAGGCGGTTTGGCTGGTGGCTACAATGCCGTTGGGTACTACAATTCCTGCACGTCCGTTGCTATTTAGATGTTCGGCAATGTAATCGGTAAACAAAACTTCGGCTTTGTTGGCTTGCACGCCAAACTTCTTGTGTGGTCGTATGCCGCCTTTGGGTGTCATAAAGGGCGGGTTGGCAAGTATCACATCAAAGGTTTCCTGCCAACGGTCTTCACTGCTTAGTGTATCATATTCGTGTATTTGCGGAGTGGCAAAGCCGTGTAAATACATATTGGCTAAACTCAAACGCACCATATCGGGGCTGATGTCGTAACCCACAAAATTGGTAGCAAGTTTTTTCCTATCGTCCGGCTTTAGTTTATCGCCTAAACGTTTTTCGGTGTTTTGGTTTAAAATGTGTTTGTAGGCACTCAATAAGAAGCCAGCCGTTCCGCAAGCAGGGTCAAGTACGGTTTCGTTTTTCTGTGGGTTTACACAAGCCGTTACAAAATCAATAATGTGTCGGGGTGTTCTGAACTGCCCTGCATCGCCTTGGCTCCCCATTACACTCAACAGGTATTCAAAAGCATCGCCCAATTTTTCGCTGTGGCTGTACTCAAACTCGTTGATGTGTTTCAAAAACAGTTTCAGTGTGGCAGGGTCACGGTAGGGCAGGTATGCATTTTTAAAGATGTTGCGGAACAGTTCGGGAATATTTGGATTGGTATTCAGTTTTTCCAATGCTTCGCTGTAAAGCGAAAGCATATCCTGTCCGCTCAATGAAGGGTCAAAAAGTTTTCGCCAACCGTATTTTGCATATTCGCCTGTAAAGAACTTGGCTTTGCCTTTGAATTTCTCAACGGCTTCCTTATCCATATCGTCCATAAACTTATAGATAAGAGCCAGTGTAATTTGCTCAATTTGGCTTTTCGGGTCGGGCACTTTACCTACCAGCACATCACGGCAATCGTCAATATTTTTCTTTTTTATGTTATCAAGCATAATGGTGTCTGAACTGTGATTTATTTGATTTCAGGATTTCCCTGATTTTTTTGTTTAAACTTCTTATTAACCACTCTTTTATGTCGAAGACTTTTTGAACCGAAATTGATTAGCAAGCCAACTTCCAGGTCGTAGGCTTCCAAATAGTTTATTGCCTGAGCCAGATGCACATCCTCCAATTGAGTAATCGCTTTTAACTCAACTGAAACTACATCTTCTACCAAAAAATCAACCCGTCTCGTTCCGATTTGTTGATGTTTGTAATAAACGGGCATCTCCTGCTCCCTGCTGAAAGACAAACCAGAATCAGCCATTTCAATTGCTAAAGCCCTTTGATAAATTACTTCCTGAAATCCGTTGCCAAGTGCAGAATGAACTTTCATCGCACATCCAATGATTTTGCCTGTTAGTTCTGAGTATTTGTATTCCTCTTTAATCATAAAATCAGTTAATCATACCAATCAGGGGTTCAGACGAATTTTTGCAACGGCACGTAGGTTTTAACATAGTAGGGCAGCTTGCTTCTCATTTCATCTGGCACACGGTTAAAATCATCCACGTTAAACGTTGGGTTGTGATACAATTCTGTAAAATCTTGTT
>JBPOHJ010000001.1:0-785024 GCA_052035725.1 Bacteroidota bacterium
TGCATTTTGGTGTAATTGGGCTGATAACCGGTGTGGGTGGATTAAACACATTCATCAGATACACCGTTGAGGCCGGGCAAACACTAAGTATAGGGGTAGATTGGGTACTGTAAGTAAGCGGATACTGACCTGTTGCCAAGCCTGCCGGAGTGAAACTTCCATTAGAAACAGAAGGCCCTGTCCATACACCATTGGTGGTGTTTTGAACTATGCCCATCAGGTTAAACGGCTGATCCTGCACACAAAGCGTGGAGGGGTTAGAACTTAAAGCTGGGGTAATAAACTGGGATACCGAAATAGTTCCAGTATTTCCAACAGTACAGGCACCTACCGCAACAGCATAAAACAAGGTGCTGGTGCCAATTGGGGCTAAAGCCGGACTGAAAGACCCAGGGCCGCTTACTGCAGGGTTGGCACTCCAGGTGCCCCCACCGGGCGTGGCATTCAGCATAAACGCTGCAGCTGTGTTACATAGCGGAGGGGGAATGTTGAGTGTAGGCGTTAAGGGATTATTGATGGTTAAAGCCATGGTTTGGCTGCTAGGGCAATGTTTTGCAAGTGGGGACACGACAGCCGTATACACTACCACCGATTGGGTAGTGGCAATAGGCGGAGGCATGATGATGGTATTCGGCTGGTTGGTATTAAAGATCCCAAAACCAGGGCTAGGTGACCAGGTGTAAGAATAGAGTGCCGGATTGCTGACGGGGGTGAAACTTACGGCGGCAGTAATGCTTCCACCCTGACAAATTACAGGATTGGCCGGGGTAATAGAGAAGCTCGGGTATTGTACAACCGTAACATTACTGGTGGCCTGGCAGGTGCCGGTGGAATTGGTAGCTCTAACAGTATAAACAGTTGACGCAGTAAGTGTATTCACAACTGTGGTAATGGTATTGGACACATTTGCAAGTGTACCTGAACCTAACACTCCGGTAGGACCGGATAAAGTGTAGGAATTTATTGAGGTGTTGGTCATTGCCGATAAAGTAACGGCATTGCCTGCGCACAATGGGCTAGAATTGGTAAGGGTAACGGTACACACTATGCCGCAATTTGTGGTACCGGCACCCGGTGTTACAGAGTTGGTTTGAGAGAAGGTAATATTCTGATTGGCTCCTGAAAAATTCGTGATAAGCATCATATAAAACTGACCTGCCACCGCGTTGGGTATGGTACAGGTTTCAGTTGCCGCAGGAGAATAGCTGCAGGATTGGATGTTGTTCCCGGTTAAACTATTACATGCAGTAGCCAGACTTGGAAATGGCCCCCAACAAATAAAGTCAATATCAGAATTGGCTGCCATTGCAATCACAACAGGGCCAGCATTGGCTATTTGCATGTAAAACCAGGTGGGGTTGGGTTGAGAAAACAAACAACCGTAATTGGGTCCCGCCTGAGCCGGTGGCTGCTGGGTGGCAGCCGGAAAATTCATCACGTTACCGGTACAAAATGGTGCAGCAGTAGCGCAATTTGGATTGGGAGGCGCCACTTGTGCATTCAGCATGCCAGAGAGCCAAACAAAGGCCAGCAGATATTTGCTTAAAGTACGGGGCATGAACTGTATTATTTAATTGCTCAACTGAATTACGAGGTACACAAATATATACTTAAAGAAGCCGAGTTTCTAAAATTTAACTAAGTAAAAGACCGGATTCAATCGGCCAAACACAGAAATACACGGCAAATACAAAAAAAAAGACCGGTTAACCGGTCTTGCATTCGATTGTATCTCGAACAGGCTTAATCTTTTTTACCGCCAAATAAACGAAGCAGAAATAAAAACAAATTAATAAAGTCAAGATACAAGGTAAGCGCTCCCATGATTCCAAGTTTTGACGACAAGCCTGAACCTTCGGCCTGATATCCCAAAGCTTTAATTTTTTGTACATCATAAGCGGTTAAGCCGGTGAAAATAATCACACCCAGCACGCTGATGATGTAATCGACTTGTGCACTATGCATGAAAAAATTGATCAGCATGGCAACCACTATGCCTATCAAACCTATTTTTAGCAAAGTGCCCAATTTACTGAGGTCGGTTTTGGTAGTGTAGCCAGCTATCGCCATCACAGCAAACAAAGCGCATGTGCTTAAAAAAACTTGCACAATAGACCCTAATTCATAAACAAAGAAAATTGAACTGAAGGCTATACCATTAACAATTGCATAAGCAATAAACAATCCCAAAAGAGCAGGATAAGAAAGCTTATTTAAGGCAAAACCCATAATCATCACAAAAATGAGCGGTGCGAACATTACCAAATAGGCAAATGGTGTGGGCCTGAAACCTCCATCCTCAGTAGGCGTTTGTAAAATCTGGCTAAATCCGGGCACAAAGGCAAACAGCACAGCCGCGGCTGTAGTAAGTAACATGGCAATTGCCATCCAAGTGAAAGAAGATCGCAACAATTTGTTACCTGTAACAACAGTGCTCAGGTCAAGCTCTTCAAGATTGGTGCTTTTAAGGTTGTTTTGCATAAAGTCAATATTAGAAACACAAATTTAAGTGTTCCCGCGAGAAAACAGGGTTAAGAAATTAAAAATATAGATCGCTGGTTTTAAGCCTCAGGTAGCGGAGTACCGACAACAAAGCACTTGTCACTGAAATGAGTACGCCTATCAGCACAATGCCGGTGAACAGAATCAATAACACATTCTCATCCTGCAATTGCAGTAATTCAGGAATGAAGCGTGTGCTCAGAACCAGAAAACCCATCAGCATTAGTCCGGCAAAAATTCCAGCTGCTACCCCTTGCCTTAATCCTTTCAGAATAAACGGTTTGCTGATAAATGCCCGTGTTGCACCTACCAGGTACATGGTGCGAATCAAAAACCGTTGTGAATAAATAGACAACCTTATGGTGTTGTTGATTAACGCTACTGCCACTACAAGCAAGGCTGCACTGAAAATTAAAATAAAAAAGGCGATCGCATTGGTGTTTTTATTTAAACTGTCGATCATGTCTTTTTGGTAAACCACTTCTTTTACAAAGGTTTTTTCAAGCAGCGCTTTTTCCAGCAATTGCAAGGTGTCGGTATTGGCAAAATTTTCATACAGCTTTATATCAATTGCATTTAATAAAGGGTTGGATCCGAGAAATGCCACAAAATCCTCACCCAAATCAGCTTTTAGTTTGTCAGCGGCTTGTTCTTTGCTGATGTATAGCACTTTTTTGGCGAACTCGGCACTTTGCAATTCCTGCATCAAAGCATCGGTTTGAGCTGAGGTCGCATTGTCCTTCAGATACACCTGAAATCCTACATTTTCTTTAAAATGCGTGGATAGTTTGTTGGCGTTAATAATCAGCAAGCCCAATGCGCCAAGCATAAACAACACTAGCGTCAAACTAATGATGACCGTTAATCCTGAGGTTCTGATCCGTCTTTGATCGATGTTCTCACCCATTTTCAAGTACGCAAATTAGAACTAAAATGCCAATCCAATTCCGGGTTAAGGCAAAATAATTAACAGGTTTGTGTTTGCGTTGCTTAGGCGCTGAGTTGCAATCCGGTGGTATAAGCTAAAAGTAAAAACGCCATCCCCAAAACAATGCGATAATACCCAAAGTGTTTAAACCCGTATTTGCTTAAAAAGGCAATGAATGCTTTAATCGCAAGCATTGCCACAACAAAAGCCACTGCACCTCCAAACAACAGTAAACTCATGTCTTCTGAATGAATGCTGTCTTTTTCCTTCAACAAATCGTATCCGGCTGCTGCCATCATTGTTGGTACAGCCAGTAAAAACGAAAACTCCGCAGCCTGGCTTCTGTTAAACCCTGCATACACCCCACCAAAAATTGTGGCTGCAGCACGTGAAACCCCGGGAATCATTGACAGACATTGAATTAACCCAATTTTAAATGCTGCTGCATAACTCAGCTCTTCCAGGTCGGCATAACGACTCTCTTCCTTTTTGCTCCAGCGGTCGAGTAAGATTAGCACAACACCACCGGCAATTAAGGAAACGCTCACGGTAACCGGATTGAACAAATAGGTCTTAATAGTTTTGTATGCCAAAAAGCCGATAATGCCTGTAGGTATAAAAGCCACAAACAATTTAAAGTAAATGCCAGTGCTTTTCAGAAAACGCTTTCGGTAAAGTAAAACTACAGATAAAATGGCTCCAAGCTGAATGACAATTTCAAAGGTTTTTGCAAATTCGGGATCACTCACCTTAAGTAAAGAATCGGCTAATATCATGTGCCCGGTTGAAGATACCGGCAAAAATTCCGTCAATCCTTCAATCACAGCAATAATAAAGGCTTGAAGAAATGACATGTTATTTTACGGTGGTGGCTTTGTAAACCCTGTAATTGGTTTCGCCTTGCCAGAAAAAACTGTGTATAACTTCCTTGTAATACAGCACTACTTTTTTTCCCTGCGACTCTTGCAATAGGTTATAAACATCCTCATTTTTTACGGAAAAATAAAAAATCGACAACGGCATTATGGTACCATCGCCTTGATTGAGCCCTCCTACATTCAGCTCACCTTCAAACGTTTTAAATACATAGCCGCGCTTGCTGATTTTTGTAAGTACACCTGATCGGGTGCCTTCGCTGTAAGTAATTCCGCAAATTAAATAATAGGCAGTCAACGCAATCAACACCGTGAGTGCTGACCATTTAAAAAATCGGGAGAACCGTCCTCTTTTTTGATCACCCGCTTCGGATTGAGAATTGAACCAGGCCATGTTATTTGTTGTTGAGCTCTTTGCTTTTAGGACGCCACATGATGGCAAATAAAATACTCACAAATCCGGCCAAACATACCATTGGTGCCAGACTGATGCGTTGAAAATCAAAGATCGCTTCATTAAATACTTCCGGATCTTTGCTTCCTCCACCCACCATTAAACCATAGCCCAGTGCAATCAAACCCAAACCGGCCAATAAAATCAGGTAGTTCTGTTTCGAAAAAGTGGATTTCATGCTGTTGTGTTTTGGTTCGGGTTCAAATATACATAAATTCGGTTTCAGCTGTTGGCAAAAGCCCCTTGCTGGGATATTTTTTGTAATATTGTTCCTTTAGATTTTATGGCAAAAGTAGCGCTTATTACAGGGGTCACGGGTCAGGATGGGGCCTACCTTGCTGAGTTCCTGCTCAACAAAGGATATATTGTTCATGGTATCAAAAGACGAAGTTCTTTGTTTAATACCGATCGCATTGACCATCTGTACCGCGACCAACACGAAAAAAACGTCAATTTTGTCTTACATTATGGCGATCTGACTGATAGCACTAACCTTATCCGCATTGTGCAGGAAGTACAACCGGATGAAATTTATAATCTGGCTGCTCAAAGTCATGTTAAGGTTAGTTTTGAAACACCCGAATACACAGCAAATTCCGACGCATTGGGTACTTTACGCATACTTGAAGCCATTCGGATTCTTGGTCTTGAGAAAAAGACGCGTTTTTATCAGGCTTCCACTTCCGAATTGTATGGTTTGGTTCAGGAAGTTCCTCAAAAGGAAACTACACCGTTTTATCCCCGCAGTCCATACGGTGTGGCAAAACTGTACGGCTTTTGGATCACAAAAAATTACCGCGAAAGTTATGGCATGTACGCCTGCAATGGCATATTGTTCAACCATGAAAGTCCGGTTCGCGGAGAGACTTTTGTTACGCGAAAAATCACAAGAGCTGCTGCCAAAATCAGCCTTGGTATGCAGGAAAAACTTTTCATGGGCAACATTGACTCAGAACGCGATTGGGGGCATGCCCGCGATTACGTAGAAGGCATGTGGCTCATGATGCAGCAAGACACCGCCGATGATTATGTATTGGCCACCGGTATAAAAATCACTGTGCGCGAATTCATCAATATGGCATTCGCAGAGGTAGGCATACAATTGAAATGGGAAGGCAAAGACGAAAAGGAAAAAGGCATCGACAACAAAAGCGGCAAAGTGATTGTTGAAATCGACCCCAAATATTACCGTCCTGCAGAAGTCGATCTGTTGGTTGGCGACGCTTCAAAAGCAAAACAAAAACTTGGATGGGTACCAAAATGCACAGTAGCCGAACTTTGCAAAGAAATGGTGCACGCCGATATCGAATTGTTTAAGCGCGACAAATACCTGTTGGAAGGAGGGCATAAAATTTTGCACTACAAAGAGTAAAACACATTTCGCTTTCTAAATTGGAACTTCATTCAAAAATATATGTTGCCGGTCATCGCGGCATGGTTGGATCGGCAATATTGCGCAACCTTCAGAAAAAAGGGTTTAGCAATTTTATTACCCGTAACTCAACAGAGCTTGATTTGAGAAACCAAAAACAGGTAGAGGATTTTTTTGCACAAGAAAAACCAGATTTTGTTTTCCTTGCCGCCGCAAAAGTGGGTGGCATACAAGCTAACAACACCTTCAGGGCCGATTTTTTATACGACAACCTGATGATTCAGAATAACGTCATTCATTCGGCTTTTTTGCATAAGGTAAAAAAACTCATGTTCCTGGGGTCATCCTGCATCTACCCAAAACTGGCACCTCAACCTCTAAAAGAAGATTATTTGCTTACCGGATTGCTCGAACCAACCAATGAGCCGTATGCCATAGCTAAAATAGCTGGCATCAAACTATGTGAAAATTACCACAGGCAATATGGTTGCGATTTTATTGCTGTAATGCCCACTAACCTTTATGGACCCAACGATAATTACAACTTATCTAACTCACACGTGTTACCTGCACTCATTCGGAAATTTCATGAGGCCAAGGAACAGGGGTTAAAACAAGTTGAGATGTGGGGTACAGGTTCTCCTCTCAGGGAATTTTTACATGCCGATGACTTGGGTGATGCCTGCGTATTTCTGATGCAAAATTATTCAGGCACCAAACACGTGAACATAGGAACCGGCGTTGATCTTTCGATCAAAGACCTTGCTTTGCTTATAAAACAAATTGTAGGTTTTAATGGCGAAATTGTACACGATCTCAGCAAACCCGACGGCACACCCAGAAAATTAATGGACGTGGGCTTTTTACATTCTTTGGGTTGGAAACACAGCATTGAGCTCGAACAAGGCATACGTATGGTGTACGAAGATTTCAGAAAAAAAGAAAATGTGAAAGTGTGGTAATAAGCCACACCAATACCACTTTGTTTGTATCAGGTAAAAAACCATACTACTAAACCGCTACCCCTATCCTTTCCTGTGGTGACGGGATTTTTGAGCATCCCCTTAATTACTTTTTTTGTTTTTTGCGCGTTTTTTTCTAGAGCTCAATTTTATGCTTTGCCTTCTGATTACCTGTTTTCCCTGCCCTTAGAAAAGAACCTAAGCGCGTATGATTCTTCCATGCACTCGGCTTTCAAGCCTTATGTTCAGGGATTTTCAAAAAAATACCGGGAGCCGGTTGATTCCTCGCTGTTTTTCAGAACCACACAACTTTCAGCTCTTAACGATGCGCTTTTTAATACCCATTTGATCAGACTCAGTTCAAAAAATGAAGCAAGATCAAGTTTTGATCTTTTTATAGATCCCATTCTGAACCTGGAGTTTGGTCAGGATTTTGCTGACAGCAGCGGAAACCAGTTATACACCAACACCCGTGGCTTACTTGCTGGTGGTCACCTTGGTAAACAGGTGTATTTTGAAACTTTGCTTTCCGAAAACCAATCGTTTTTTCCATCCTACATCGACACTTTTGCGCTTCAAAACAAAGTGATACCTGGTCAGGGGCGTTGGAAAACCTTTAAAACCAACGGGTACGATTATGCCTTTTCGTCTGGTTTTGTTTCTGTTCAGGCAGGCCGGCACCTTAATGTACAATTCGGGCACGGCAAACATAAGATCGGTTATGGTTACCGGACTTTGTTTCTGAGTGATAATGCATTTAATTATCCATATGCGCGTTTTACACAACAGTGGTTCAAAGGCCGTTTGCAATACAGTAATTTGTATACAGTTTTTATGAACCTGGTGCCTGCACTCGAAAATCCCACGAGCGGCACCGAATCGCTATATCAAAAAAAGGCCGCCTCGTTTCAATACCTGAGTTTAAACTTAAATAAACGAATTTGTCTGGGCTTGTTCCAAAGTTTAATGTGGGAGCCAGCCGACGGTAAAAATCAACAGCATCTCGATTGGCGGTATGTGAACCCCGTTATTTTCACCAACCTGGCTTCATTTGGATTAAGTGACACCAAACACAATTTAATGTTGGGTGCCGAATTGCAAATAAAACTAACACCTACGCTCGCTTTTTATGGGCAATTTGCCTTGGATGATGCATCGCCTGCTGGTTACGATAGCAAGGAAGGGCAAGGTTATCAGGCAGGTTTAAAATACTTCGATGTTTTTGGGATAAAGCACTTTTTTTTGCAAGCAGAATACAATTACACAGGAAAGGCGATGTACAACATCAAACAAACTACCACCGAGGCTTATTTCACACACTACAATCAGAATTTGGCTGCTGCCTTTACTAACGGCAATGAAATGGTGCTGATTGCTAGTTATACCTATAAGCGGTTGTTTGTAAACAGCAAATTCAATTTACAAAGTCATGAAGGAATAAACGGCCAAGCCCACTCTACAACACAGCTGTTTCAAGGTAGGGTTGGTTATCTTGTAAATCCAGCCTACAAGCTTACAATTTACCTTCAGGTAACTGGCAGATTGCAAAGTTTTGATAACTTTAGCCGGTCATTTAACTCAACACGTTACGTTTCCATTGGATTAAAAACCAACCTGTATAACCTGTACTACGACTTTTAGATGCTCACACTCATACTTGTTACCTTCACCGCCTTTGTTGTTGTGCTTTATTCCACACCTGCCCTTATTAAGGTGGCGGTATTGAAGCGACTGATCGATGCACCAGTAGAGGAACGAAAAATACACAAACGCAGCGTTCCTACCATAGGCGGCATTATTATTTATGCCGGCACTTTGTTTGCTTATACCCTTTGGTTCAATATTGACGATTCGGTTGGTATTGATAACATGCAAGTTACCCTTCGTGAATTCAAACTCATTATTGCCACCAGTTTGTTGCTGTTTTTTGTTGGTGTGAAAGATGATATCATTGGCACCGCCCCGGTAAAAAAACTATTTGCACACATTTTGGTTGCTTTGATTCTTGTGTTGATAGGTGACATTAGAATTACCAGTTTGCATGGTATTTTTGGCGTGTATGAAATACCGCAATGGGGCAGTGTTTTTCTATCCATTTTCACTTATGTTGTGGTGGTTAATTCACTTAATTTAATTGATGGTGTTGATGGTCTGGCGGCTGGCGTAGGGCTAATCAGTTCGTGTGCGTTTGGCGTTTGGTTCATTTGTGCCGGACAATACCCTTATGCCGCACTGGCATTCGCACTGGCCGGCGCATTGAGTGGATTTTTAATTTTCAATTTTTCTCCCGCAAAAATTTTTATGGGAGATTCTGGTTCACTTGTGATTGGTATGTTTTTATGTGTACTGGCCATCAAATTGATTGAATATCCGGTACACGCGCTTGATGCTTTTTGGGTACAAGTGAGTAAACCCGTGTTTGCGGTGTCAGCATTAGCTTATCCTTTGCTCGACACACTTCGCATTTTTATTATACGTGCTTTAAAAGGGCAATCTCCTTTTATGGCAGACCGTAATCACATTCACCATAAACTGATTGATTGTGGGTATAGTCATGCTAAAACCGCTGTTTTTATTTACATCTACAGCTTTGTTTCCATTGGGGCATCTCTCATCACCTATTATTTCAGTCAACCTACTCTCAGTCTTATGCTGGTGGTTGGCAGCGGTTTGGTTTTTCTTGGTTTGGTGCTGCGTTTAAACACGAGCAGGCGAAAAATGCGGGCCAGAGAGCACCACCACCGTTAAGTTCCTCCTCTGATTCTTAATTTTCAACAGCCAATTTTACCGTCGGTGTAAGATTAGTTGCCGGCTGTTTATCTGGCCACATTTTTATCTAATTTTAGGTAGAAATTCTCATGAAAAAACTACTTTTTCTTTTTTGTTTGCTCTGTGCAGGCTTTTCATTTCAGGCGCAATCAGGCTGGGACCTTCAACAATGCATTGATTACGCCATCAAACACAACATTGGTTTAAAACAAAGTGCTCTGGTAAATGAGATGAACAACAACAACTTGCGCCAAAGCAAAGCAGCCATGTTACCAAATCTTAATCTTGGCAGTAATCACGTGCAAAATTATGGCCAAACCATTGACCGATTTACCAATCAGTTTGCCGATTCGAAAGTGCTTTCCCAAAGTTTTTTCTTAAACAGCAGTTTTACCATTTGGAGCGGTCTGAGTCAAATCAACAACATGAAGGCCAACGATTACACGTATTTGAGTGGCGTAGAAAATCAAAAGCAACAGGAATACGATCTTTCCTTGAATGTGGCCAATGCATACATCGCCGTTATTTTTACAGAAGAACTCAACGGAATTGCCCAAAACCAATACGACATCACTAAGGAACAATTTGAACGGACAAAAAAAATGGTAGAGGCCGGATCATTGGCAAAAAGTAATGAATACGATATCAAAGCACAATTGGCCAACGAAGAATTGAACCTAACCACTGCCGAAAATAATTACCAGCTGGCCATGCTAAATTTGGTGCAGCTAATGAACCTTGATTCGGTGGTGAATTTTAATGTGATCCGCCCACGTATTGATATTGAAGGCGAACAACAGTTGCCATACAATGTTCTCGAATTATATGAAACCGCGCTAAAGAATCAACCGCAGATCAAAAGTGCCGATTATTCAATTAAGAGTGCTGAAAAATCACTTGCGGCTAGCAAGGGCAGAATCAGCCCTGTTATTACTTTCAATGCCAGCACTGGAACAGGTACATCAGGGTTGGCAGAAGAAGTAGTAAATACCACAACCGTCGTAACGCCTATTGGTATTACAGATGGCGGGTCTATTGTGTATGCACCAATGTCGAGTTACCAAACCCAACCAATGCCATTTTCGAAACAGTTCAGTCAAAATTTCAATCGCAGTGCCGGCATCACCATCAGTTTTCCTCTGTTCAACGGGCTTTCTACACACACGTCTATTAAAAATGCAGAAATCAATGTGCAAAACAGTCGTTTTACACATGACCTAGCTAAACAAAATCTTTATAAAACCATCACGCAGGCTTATGCCAACGCAAAAGCCGCATTAAACAAATACAACGCCAGCAAAGCCAGTGCCGAAGCTGCTGCTGAATCATTCAAATACGCGAAACAAAAATACGACGCGGGATCGATCAGCGCTTACGACTACAGCAGTGCTAAAAACCGCTTGAGTGCAGCCGAAAGTAATCTTGTGCAAGCCAAATTTGATTACATTTTTAAATTGAAGGTGTTGGATTACTACCAGGGCAAACCTTTACAATTCTGATGAATTCGATTTCCGGGCAAAAATCATGCGTAAAATAGGCAATGCCGTGAGGATGATAAGTAAAATAAATATGTACCCCATGTAGTTGGTGATTCCAGGAAACCATTGTACCAAAAAATAGCCAATACCACTTAAGCTGATAATCCACGCCAGTGCGCCAACCACATTCATCAGCATAAATCGAATAAAGTCAACTTTTATCACACCGGCGATTACAGGAGCAAAGGTTCTTATTACAGGTAGAAATCTGGCTACTACCAGAGTAAGATTGCCGCCAAATTTTTCGTAGTACTGTTTGGTTAATTCAATGTGCCGTTGTTTAAACAGAAAAGAATCCTTTCGTTTGTAAAGGCGGGTACCTACTACTTTTCCGAACCAATACCCAGTGAGGTTTCCCAATACTGCTGCAGCTACCATTAAGCCAGCCAGTGGAATAAAATCTACCTTCATTAAGTCGGGCTTGGCTTTGCATAAAATTCCGGCGAGAAGAATAAGATTATCCCCCGGCAAAAAAAAGCCTACCAATAAACCTGTTTCTGCAAAAATTACAAATAACAACAACCACAAACCACCAAATTCAATTATGCTGTTGGGGTCAGTAAGTTGTTTCAAAAATTCCCACATAGTTTTTTTATTGGTTCAGTGTGTGATTTTAGGAATAGCCTCGATTAACGCTCTGGTGTATTCACTTTTCGGATGGGCGTATATTTCCTGGGCATCTCCTAATTCTTCTATCTTTCCTTTGCGCATAACCATCATTCGATCACTCATGTATTTTACTACGCTCAGGTCGTGAGAAATAAAGATGGAGGTAAAACCAAATTCTTTCTTCAGGTCGTTCAGCAGATTGAGCACTTGTGCCTGTACACTTACATCCAAAGCACTAACGCTTTCATCGCAAATGATAAACTCGGGTTCAAGTGCCAGCGCTCTTGCAATACAAATTCGTTGGCGTTGTCCACCGCTAAATTCATGTGGATAACGTTTGTATTGGGTTTCATTTAACCCGACTTTTTTAAGAAGCTCCATTACCTTATCGCGCCGTGTTGCCTGATTTTTATTTAAGCCGTGTACCTGCATGGGTTCTGCAATCGCTTCACCAATCGGAATCCGCGGATTAAGTGATGAATATGGGTCCTGAAATATAATCTGCATTTTAGAACGCAGTGGTTTAAATTCTTTCTCCGAAAGCTGCAATATATCACGGTTGCGATACAAAATACTGCCTTCCCCGGCCTTAATCAATTTTAATATCGTTCTTCCCAAGGTGGTTTTTCCACATCCACTTTCACCTACCAGTCCAAGCGTTTCTCCTTTGTAAACGTCAAAACTAATATTGTCTAAAGCCGTATGGTAATTAAGCACTTTCCCAAACAGGCTTCTCTTTGCCGGATATCTTGTACTTAGGTGTTTTATTTCTAGCAATTTTTCGGTTTGTGTGTGCGCTGTGTGAAGAGGTTTCTCGTGTAAAAACGCCTTGGTTAACACCGGGTCATTTTTCTCAATAAATTCCCCCTTTTCATTTAATTCTAGAAAATCGCTAACAGTGCTCAAGCGTTCAGGCCGCCTATCCATGGGAGGTTTACACGCTATCAGGCCTTTGGTATAGGGATGTTGAGGTTGTGAAAAAATGTGTTGCCTTGTTCCCTCTTCAACTACTTTTCCCTTGTACATCACCAACACTTTATCGGCCAGTTCAGCTACCACACCCAGATCGTGCGTAATAAAAATGAGCCCCATGTTATAACGAGCTTGTAGCTTTTTCATCAGTTCCAAAATGGTTTTCTGCACTGTAACATCGAGGGCTGTTGTTGGTTCATCGGCAATCAGCAAGGAAGGTTCACAACTCATGGCCATGGCTATCATCACCCGTTGTTTTTGTCCGCCAGAAAGTTGATGCGGGTAACTGAGAAACATGCGTTCTGGCTGAGGCAATTGAACTTCTTCAAACAGCAACAAGGTTTTTTTTCTTGCCTCTTCTCTGCTTAGCTTTTTATGAAGCACTATTGCTTCCATAACCTGCTCTCCGCATGTCAGCACCGGGTTGAGTGAGGTCATGGGTTCTTGAAAAATCATGGCGATCTTGTGACCGCGATAGGCTCTCATGTCGTCCTCGCTTAGTTCAACGAGGTTAGTACTCCGGCCATCCTGATGGTGGTAAATAATTTCACCACCTGTAATCTTGCCCGGAGGATTAGGTATTAATCGCATTATTGACAGAGAAGTCACTGATTTGCCCGATCCGCTTTCACCAACAATACCAATGGTTTCGCCAGCATGTAAAGTAAAAGACACCCGGTTCACAGCAGCAAACAAACCATCCCCGTTTTTAAACGTAGTGGTCAGGTTTTTCACTTCTAAAAGTAACTTGTTGTGCATATCTCCCAAGGCTTTAAAATACTTGAATTCGGCATTTGTCCTCCAGGGCGACTAAAACAATTATCAAGTATTACTTAACAGCATACCGTTAAGATCCTTGACTAATTAAAACAAAAACTCAGGTATTTTATGTTCTCGCCTTTATCGGTGAAAAGTTTCTCATAATACGTTTTTATGCGTATAAGCTCCTCTCTGTTTGCTGGGCAGTTGGCATACAGGTTATCGGTACTCCAAACCAACCGGTAGTTGTGCTCCCGTATCACTTCTAAAGTGTAATCGTACAAGCTTGTGCTATCGGTTTTTAAATGGATGACGCCCCCTGCTTTGAGAAATTTTTTATACCGTTCGAGGAAGATCGGATGGGTGAGTCGTTTCCTTGCTCTGGTTTTTTGGGGCTGGGGGTCGGGGAAGGTGATCCAGATCTCATCCACCTCATTTGATCCAAAACAGTGGTCTACAAAATCGATACGGCACCTCAAAAAAGCAACATGCGGCATCTTACGTTCCAGTGCCTGCATAGCACCGGTCCAGATGCGGTTGCCCTTTAAGTCCATGCCGATATAATTTTTCTCAATGTGCTTTTCAGCAAGACCAATGGTGTACTCCCCCTTTCCGCAACCCAACTCCAATACAACTGGATGTTGGTTTTTAAAATACGTTTCTCTCCATCGCCCTTTCAAGGCAAAACCATCTTTCAATTGGGTGAAGAAAAAAGAAAACACATTGTTGAATGTATCAAGTTGTGCGAATTTTTCTTGTTTGCTGGGCATGTGTTAATGGTAATTTTCTTCCTTTTGTTCTTCTAATGCAAACTGCATATCATAGAGGCGTTTAAACTTGCCGTTCAAGCGCAATAATTCACTTAAACTGCCCTCTTCCTCCACCTTTCCGTTTTCGAGAAGTAGTATTTTATTCACGTGGCGAATAGTGGATAAACGATGAGCAATAATGATGGATGTTCGGCCTTCTGCAACCTTTTGAATGGCTTTCTGAATCAACACTTCTGTTGGGGAATCGATACTCGCTGTTGCCTCGTCGAGTATAAACAGTTTGGGTTGATGCACATAGGCTCTGATAAAGGCCACCAATTGCCTTTGTCCTGCCGAAAGCCCTGCACCGCGCTCTCTTACCTGAAAATCAAACCCACCGGGCAAAGATTCAATATAGTCCATCAATCCCATTTCATTTGTAGCCTTTACCACATCTTCTTTGGTGAATTCCTGGTTGTTTAAGGTAATGTTGTTCAAAATTGAATCATTGAACAGGTGCACTTCCTGAAGCACTACCGCAATACCCGTTCTTAAACTTGAAAGTGTATACTCTCGTACATTGGTGCCGTCAATGCTGATCTCGCCCTTGTTGATTTCATAAAACCGGTTCAGCAAATTGATAACACTTGTTTTGCCAGCCCCTGTAGCTCCCACCAAAGCAAGTGTGTCGCCTGCTTTGATAGTAAATGTCAAGCCTTTTAAAACAAACTCGTCTTGTTTGTAGGCGAACCAAACTTCCTCAAAGCGAATCTCGCGTTCTACCTTATTAAAAATCAGATGACCGTGGTTGCTTATAGTCTCATTTGTATCAAGTACAACAAATACGCGCTCAGCAGATACTATGCCCATTTGTAAAGTATTCAAACGATCGGCCAACATACGAATGGGTCGAAATAACATGTTCACCATCATTACAAAAAATGTGATGTCACCTAAACCTATGTTGTAAGCTTTTCCTTTAACCCCCGCGAACCAAATCACTAGCGCAATCGAAATTGACGACAAAATCTCGACAACAGGAAAAAACACAGAGTAATAAAATATGGAACGAATATTGGCATCACGGTGTTTAGCATTAATGGCTTTGAATTTTTCCATTTCCTGCTTCTCGCGATTAAACAGTTGAACCAATCGCATGCCGCTGAGATGCTCCTGAGTATACGTATTTAAAGCCGCCACAGCATTCCTTACTTCAGTGAATGTTTTTTTAATGCCCTGCTTAAAAAGCGCAGTGGCAACAAATAATAGCGGGATGGTACTGAGAGCCAATAAAGCAAGCACCCAATTAGTGTAAAACATTACCGAAATAAAAATCAGTAACATCAAGAGGTCTCCGGCAATTACAATAAATCCTTCGGTAAACACTTCACTTAAACTCTCAATGTCAGAAATTGCCCGGGTAACCAGCGTGCCAACTGGGGTTTTGTCAAAATAGGTGTTTTTGAGTTGAAGAAGGTGTTTGTATACCTGCAATCGCAAATCCTTCACGATGTTCTGCCCCAGCAAACTGCTTAATCTGGCATTCACTACCTGTAATGCTGATTCTAAAAGAAGGAACACAAGAATAAGGGTGGAAAAATAGGTTAACCTTGACCCTACCCTTGAATTTGCCACCACTTCGTTCAGCGCTTTACTGATGAGTAAGGGTCTGACAATCGAAAGGGCTGATAAAGTAATAGTAATACAAAGAGCCGGAATAAAAAGTTGTTTGTACGGCAAAGCATAACGCATAATACGCTTCATCAACGAAAAGTTGAAGCTTCTATTTGCTTTAGTGTTCGTCAAGAAAAATAGTTTTTGGATAACGAATACCACACAAAAAAAGCGGATGTGCCGGAGCGTTACCACCCGCCAAGGCCCTGTTTTTGGCTTCTATAATGTTACGAAAATCGTTCAGGTTAATTTTGTTCTTACCTACCAGCACCAAAGTGCCGGCAATTGCCCTTACCATGCCGCGCAAAAAACGATTGGCCTTGATGGTAAATCGCCATTCCTTATCGCCGGTTGGTTGCCAAATGGCCTTGGTAATGGTGCAGTTGTTTGTTTTGTTTTGGGTGTTGAGTTTGCTGAATGAAGTAAAGTCATGATACTCCAACAATACCTGAGCCGCTTTGTTCATGAGTTCGAAATCAAGTTCTCCATACACATACCAGGTGTAATCGCTTCGAAATGGGTTTTTCTCACGGCTGATATAATAATAATACTGCCTTTCGATGGCATCAAAACGGGCATGAGCCGAAGGGATGACAGGCAACAGATCGTGTACGGCAATATCCACAGGTAACACCGTGTTGAGTTTGTAGAGCCACTGCTGTTTATTAGCCAAAAAATCGGGCCTTTGGGCATCAAAATGGGCGTAATATTCTTTGGCGTGAACGCCTGTATCTGTGCGGCCACAGCCGGTTAAGGCAATTTTCTCTTTAATCAACATCGCCATTTTTTCCTCCAATACCTGCTGTACAGTATTGGGGGTGTTTTCCTGAACCTGCCAGCCATTGAAAGCGCCGCCTCTGTAGGAAAGTTTCAGAAAATACCTGGCCATAAGTGTGCAAATTTAAGAATAAATGCCGGCACTAAGGCGCTGATAAGAGACTGAACATAGGAAAATCAATACCTTTGCACCTTATGCGCAAACCAAAAAAGAACTTTCCTTTAGCGGGACTTGAAGTAACTGATATCAGCAGCGAAGGCAAGGCAGTTGCCCGACACGAAGGTTTGGTGGTGTTTATCGAAGGAGCAGTACCAGGAGACAAAGCCGACGTGAATGTGTTCAGAAAAAAAAGTTCATTTGCCGAAGCGCGCCTGGAGCATTTGATTCGCCCATCAGAACACCGTGTAGAGGCAGTGTGCAAGCATTTTGGCACCTGTGGAGGATGTAAGTGGCAGCATCTTAATTATGTGAAACAATTAGAATTCAAACAAAAATATGTGTACGATGCCTTTACACGTATTGGTAAATTCCACTTTCCTGAGTTGCTGCCAATACTCGGCAATGCAAAGGCATACGCCTACCGAAACAAACTGGAGTTTACATTTTCCAATAAACGCTGGCTCAAAAAAGAAGAAATGGAAGATGAGCGCCTCAACAAAAACGGTTGTGGTTTTCACATTCCGGGAATGTTTGATAAAGTGCTTGATATTGAACACTGCCACTTGCAACCTGAGCCCAGCAATGCCATACGCAATGCCATAAAAACCTACGCTCTCGAACACAAACTGAGCTTTTTTGATATCCGCAACCAGACCGGATTTTTACGCACTCTTATGTTACGTAACAGCAGTAATGGTGAATGGATGCTTATACTTACAGTATTTGAATGGCTACAAAAAGAGCTGTTCGGGTTATTGGATTTTATCAAAACCAGCTTTCCGCAAATTACCAGCCTGCAATATGCCCATAACCCAAAGGGTAACGACACCCTCACTGGTCTCGACATTAAAGTATACCATGGCCGCGATCATATTGTTGAAGAAATGGAAGGCCTGAAGTTTAAAATTAGTCCCCGCTCCTTTTACCAAACCAACTCAGTTCAAGCTTACGAATTGTACAAGATCACCCGCGATTTTGCCGGTATTCAGCCTCATGAAGTGGTTTACGACTTGTACACCGGAACCGGTACCATTGCAAATTTTGTGGCCAGGCAAGCCAAAAAAGTAGTGGGTATCGAATATGTTGAAGACGCTGTTACCGACGCCCGGGTAAATTCTGAATTAAACGGCATTAACAACACCGTTTTTTTTGCCGGCGATATGAAAAAGGTACTTAACGCCCCATTTTTTGAGCTTCACGGCGCCCCTGATGTTGTAATTTGTGATCCGCCGCGCGCAGGAATGGAAGAAGACGTGGTAAAAGCCTTGTTATCTGCACTACCTGATCGAATTGTTTACGTGAGTTGTAACCCCGCCACACAAGCAAGAGACCTGGCCTTACTAACCGAACATTATAGAATAGCGAAAACCAAACCAGTTGACATGTTTCCGCAAACTGCTCATGTTGAGAACGTTTGTTTATTGTTAAGAAACCATTAATCTTGAACTCCTACGTCCGGAGAATAAAATTTCGACGAAACCTTGCAAATCAAAGATTAAATCTTTTATTTAGGTGAAAATTTAAACCCTATTTCTATGAAAAAAATTACACTTCTGGCTTTGCTCGCCCTCGGGCTTAGCTTTGCATCCTGTAAGAAAGACAGGACTTGCACCTGCACCACTACTACTACCTATTCGGTAACTGGCGGTCCTTTTGCTGGCACAGATACTCAAACAGATGCATCCACAGTTGTCCTCAAGGAAGTAAATGGTAAATCAGCTAGGGCAAATTGTATGTCCTCCACCTCAACAACACCACCTTTTGCAGATGGAGCTGGCGGAACCGTGAACATTTCTCAATCTTCAACTTGCGCCTTAGATTAATTAACTATTAAATCAAATTCATTATGAAAAAGACAATATTATTCTTATCCGTAGTTTTTGCAGTTGCAACTACTTCATGTAAAAAGGATTATGTATGCTCCTGCACGCTCACTTCTACCGACCCCTCTTCAACGGCATTTACGTATGAAGAAACATATAAAGAAGTAAGGAAGTCAGACGCTGCTAATAAATGTGTTAAGATGACCCAGACAGCTGGAGGTTTTACTGATACTTATGACTGTAAACTAAAATAATCAAATTTAAATCCAACTAAGATGAAAAAATTAATCTATATCCCTTGCGCATTACTTGCTATAAGTTTTGCTTCATGTAAAAAGGATTACACCTGTACATGTACCACTACAGGTTCTACAACAGCCAATGTTTATACCATTGTTGAAGCAGACAAAGCTGCAGCTCAAGCCAACTGTGTTTCAACTACCGAAACCTATAACGGAAGCACTTATGTAACCACTTGCGAATTATCTAAATAATTCCCTACTGTTTCATTCAAAACCACTCCAAAAGAGTGGTTTTTTTTTGCCCCAATTTTAATGGACGACATGCCTTAATTTTCCTTATTTTTGACAGCCAATATGTTAGATAAAATTGCACGCCTTAATGAAGAGCTTAACGCCAGTACTGTTAGTTCTTTGGAGGAAATAGAGTTCTTAAGAATCAAGTGGCTCAGCAAAAAAGGAGAGATTACCGAATTGTTTGACGCGTTTAAAAACGTAGCGCCTGATCAAAAAAAGGAACTTGGTCAGCAGTTGAATGTCTTAAAAAACACCGCCTTAAATAAAATAAACGCCTGGAAAGAAGCATTTGAATCCAAAATTTCTGATACCAATACCCCTGATTTAAGCCTTCCGGGTTTTCCCAGCGTGCAAAATGGCAGTCGCCATCCCTTGAGTTTGGTTAAAAACCGGATCATTTCTATTTTTTCTCGTTTAGGATTTACAGTAAGTGAGGGCCGTGAAATTGAGGACGACTGGCACAATTTTACCGCCCTGAATACGCCTGAAAATCACCCTGCCCGCGACATGCAGGACACCTTTTATGTGAACTTAAACCCCGAAATGGTTCTTCGCACTCAAACATCCAGTGTGCAGGTACATATCATGCAATCACATAAGCCCCCTATTCGAACTATTTCACCAGGAAGGGTTTACCGCAACGAAGCCATTAGCGCCAGGGCCCATTGCCAATTTCATCAGGTAGAAGGTCTGTATATTGATGAAAAAGTAAGTTTTGCTGACCTTAAACAAACCTTATTGTATTTTACCCGCGAAATGTTTGGTGCTGACACAAAAATCCGCTTACGCCCAAGCTATTTTCCGTTTACTGAACCCAGTGCTGAAATGGATATCAGTTGCACCATTTGTAAAGGCAAAGGTTGCAATGTTTGCAAATACACCGGCTGGGTAGAAATTATGGGTTGCGGCATGGTGGATCCTCAAGTACTGATCAATTGCGGCATCAGCGAAACCAAATACAAGGGATTTGCTTTTGGTATGGGAATAGAACGTATTGCCATGTTAAAATACCAGGTAAAAGACCTTCGCCTATTTTTTGAAAACGATTTGCGCTTTCTTAAACAGTTTACCTCAGCCTGAAGATGTCAGACACAACACGACTCGATCTCCTGAAACGTATGCTTGAAAAAGAGCATGACGATGTTTTTTTGAACTATGCTCTGGGCCTGGAGTACGCTAAAAATCCGGAGAATACCATACTTGCAGAAGTGCAGTTTAAAAAAGTCACTGAGCTTGACCCTACCTACATGGCAGCATTTTACCAATTGGGTAAATTACTTGAAGCGCAAACCAAATTGAGTGAAGCCCTGCATTATTACAAACTGGGGTTGGAGATAGCAGAAAAGCGCAGAGAGAAAAAAGCGATAGGCGAATTTATGGAAGCAATTTTTTTGATCGAAGATTAATTGCCCATATAGCGGGTTCCAATTACCAAAATATCATCAACCTGCTCATGGTTTCCTCTCCATTCTTCTATGGTAGAATTTAAGAGGTCGAATTGTTCTTCGATTTTCAGGTGCTGAGAATTCAAAAGAAGGTTCTTTAGATTAGACGCTTTGAATTTTTTACCCCCTGGTCCGCCAAACTGATCGCAATACCCATCAGAAAAGACATACACCGTATCTCCTTTTTCGAGCGTGAGTTCGTGGTTTTTGAATTTACTGTTTTCGTTTTGTTTGGTGTTACCAATCGGAAATTTGTCTGCTTTGATCTCTATCAACTCTTTCCCCCGCACAAGCCACATGGGGTTAAATGCCCCTGCATATTGCAAACGATGCGTTTTTCGATTATAGCTGCAAAGTGCAACATCCATCCCGTCTCTTACAGTATTGTCCTCAAGCTCGCTCTGCCTTAACGTTTCACTAAGGCTCTTGTTTAATTCATCCAATATTCTGGAGGGTTGCGTAATCCCATGTTCACCCACAATTCTTTCAAGTAAATTATGCCCTACAATAGACATAAAGGCGCCTGGAACACCGTGACCAGTACAATCTACTGCCGCAAAAATAACGTGGTCGTCCTTGTCGGCCATAAAATAAAAATCACCACTAACAATATCCTTTGGTTTGAATAACACAAAGGTGTTGGGTAAATGCGTTTTTACATATTCATCAGGTGGCAAAATCGCATCCTGTATCCGTTTCGCGTAACGTATACTAGCCGTTATATCCTTGTTAATGGCATCCAACTCCTTGTTCTTTTCAACAACTTCGGCTGTGCGTTCATTGACTTTTTCTTCAAGTAAGCTTTTTTCCAATTTAAGTTTTCGTTCGCGAAGTTTAATGTAAGTGAACAGAATGCTCACTATACTCACAAAAATCAACAAATAAAACCACCAGGTTTTCCAATAAGGAGGTGTTATTACAACCTTGAGTACAAGCGGATTTTGGGTACACACGCCGTAAGCGTTGCAAGCCATAACTTTAAACACATAGTTGTTGGGCGGTAGATTCGAATAGATTGCACTATTCTCTTTACTTAGTTCCTTCCAGTTTTCATCACTACCTTCTAATTGTACTTTGTATTGTACCCCATCCGGATTGGAAAGTGAGATGCCTACAAATTCAAAAATGAGCGAGTTTTCTTTGTAAGATAAATTAAGTTCATCCTGTATCGGCACTTCAATCTGATTCACCCGTAAACCCGTAAACTTTGTAATTGGTTCAAGCTTAACCGGCGAGTCTTTTTCTGGATCATAACAATACACGCCGTTGACAGTACCAAACCACAAACGAGACGCTTTGTCATGATAAACGGCCCTTAATTTAGTTTCAACACCTGTGAAACCATCTCCTGTGGTGTAGGTATAGAACTTCTTTTCCTTCGGTGTAAATTTGCTAATGCCCTTGTTGGTTCCCAACCACACACTTCCCTTTTTGTCGATGCAAAGAAGAGAGATAAAATCGGAGATCAGTCCACTCTTGATTTTATAATTTGTAAATGCTTTGCCGTCGTAAACAAATGCACCTCCACCTTCGGTTCCAATCCAGATGTTTTTAAAACTGTCTTCGGCTATGGTTGAAATGCTGTTATAAGTGAGGCCATTTTCGCGGTTAAATGTTTTAAATGTTTTGCCATTGTAAACCGTGATTCCTTTTTGTTTGGTGCCAATCCACACATCGCCATTACTTGCTTCAAAAATGCAGGAAATGTCGTTATCCGTTAAGCCATCAATGGTTCTGAATGTTTTGATGTTGCCGGTGTTTAAATCATATCTAACAATGCCTTCCAGCGTTCCGATCCACAAATTATCCCGACGATCGATCATCAGCGAACTCACGAATGTATATACAATGTCGTTGAGCGCCGGGATTTGAATAAAGCGGTTCAGGTTATTGTCGTACTTCAGAACTTTTCCTCCCCAGGTGCCTACCCAAACATTGCCTGATCGGTCACAAACCAATGAACGCACATCATTTGAGGTCAAACCATCTTGTGTGGTATAATTTGTAAAGGTTTTTTGTTTCGCGTTTTTATTGTCAATTACTGAAATACCATCACTGGTACCAAACCAAAACTTTCCAGAAAGGTCCTGGCAGATGGTCCAAACTTGATTGTTAACCATGCCATTTTCTTTGGAATACGAGATAAATTTATCTCCAGAATACACCTCAAACCCCTCACCAGCGGTTCCCAACAAAATATTCCCTTCTCGATCCTCAACAATACACTTTACTTTATTCATCGATAAGCCATTTCCTGTACTTAACAGATGGGTTTTGCCAGTTGCTTTATCAAATTTAAATACGCCATGTTCCGAACCAGAAGCCCAAATGTTGCCTTTTTGGTCTTCATGCACTGCAAACACATACACAGGCCCTGTATTTGCAGAAGCGTCCAACACTTCCCGGGGCTCAATTATGCTGGTGAATTTTTTTGTTTCTGTATTGAACCGACTTACGTTACCACTGGAGGTGCCAATTAAAAAATCTCCTTGTTTGTCGCGGGTGAGGTACATGATTTGCCCCAATGGCATTCCCTCAGGCCTGAAAAAATCAAAGTTCCTTTCACGCGTGTTGTAAATTTTAATCCCTACATCTGTAAGAAACCAAAGGTTGCCTTTTTTATCTTCGTTTGTAGTAAGCACATATTGACTCAAGCCATCTTTACTTGAATACACAATGATGTGCATTTTTTCATCCAGGCCTTTTGATGGGTCAACTATTTTGATAACACCTGCAGATAAGGTGGAAATCCATAAACTGCCTTTACTGTCCTGGAAAAAACTATAGATCTTATTGTCTTTAGGCAGCAATCTGGATCGGATCTCTTTGAAAACCTTACCATCGTAAACAGTAAGTGCCCCGTTTTTGTGCCCCATCCAGATGCGTTTGTTTTTATCCTGAAAGATGGCGCTGACATTGTTATCAGCCAAGCCGTCGGCAACTGTAAAGTTGACGAAATTCTTTCCATCGAAACGTGATAACCCCCCTTCAGTAGCAATCCAGTAGTAACCCGTTTCATCCTGAATGATGCCTGACACATTGGATTGTGCCAAACCATCACGCACACCGTAGTGAGCGAAATGATAGGTTTGAGATTTAAAGGAGAGGAAGCAGAAAAGAAAAAAGACTTGTATAATTCTATGTGTGCACATCAAATCAAACAAGTCTTTTCCTGATTATTTTCTGATGAAAAAGAAGGTTCCGCCTTCATCAACAAGATCCTTGATTTTTCCGAATTTGGGCGATTGATTACCAGCGGCAACCACCGCACTGTTTACTTTTTTAACGATCTTTTCAATTGGCAAACACATTTCAACATTGTTATTCAAAGCCCCTGAAAAGGTTTTGGTGAATTGTGAATTGTCGGATGCAAGCTCATACCCTGCTGAGGTAAACACCTGAGAAGATTTGGCTTTTGTTAGTTCAAAATTATCACAACGTTTTTCATCATCTCCTCCCCGCATAGCCATTAAAAACGTGGCGCCCGACTCACATGCATCGGTTATCACAAGGGTATGAATTAGTTTATCAGAATAGGATTGCATAGCTGCTTTCAGGTTATTGATACCGAAATAACTGAATTCGTCATCGGTCTTCCCATCAGATGGCACCCAGTAACCAGTTGGACTCACATACTTACCATGTCCGGCATACCAAATCATGAGAGAATTAATGTTGTTGTTTTTCACATAATCGCGCAATTCAATGCTAAAGAACTTTTCCATTTGCGCTTTGGTCATGTCTTTTTTGTGGATGATGTTGGTGATTTTGTAATTCGCCAGGGCGGTGCGCATCGCTGTCACGTCCTTGGCAGGACCTTCAAGACTTGGGAAATTCAAGTATTTGCTATTCTCGATAAATACCACCCAGGTATTCCCCATCGGGTTATCGAGACCAGCCGTAGCAGCGGTACGGTTAAGGGTGTAAATTTGTGTGGTTTCGTTGCCGTTAATATCTTTTACGGTAATGGCCACTTTACTTTTCTCGGCGATTTTCAATTGTGTTGAAAAATCGGGATTCAGGTTGGTGGGGTTAAAGGATGCTGTTACTCCATCTATGATTATGGATTCTATCAAACTAGCGTCTTTGATTTTACCTTGAACATAAACCTCTGAGGTATTGGTGTTGTCAATGAAAATTTCATTCTCAAATGAGGTAATTGGTGTTTCAATTGCTATGATGGGTTTATCACACTCTGTTTTTTCAATCTTGTATTGTACGGTTTGGGTGTTGTTGTAAACATCGGTAGCACTGATGATGATTTCGTTAAGTTTTGTAACACCGGTTAATTCAGCCACGAAAGTTGGGTTAAGGCTGTCACCACTAAATTTTACCGTGCCGGCATTTACAGTCATGTTTTTGATAAGGCTTTCATCACGTACCTGTCCGGTAATGGTAATTTCCTCTTTGTTGGCGGCAATTTTAACGGTGTTTTTCACTGGTTTAAGTGATACTATTTCCACTTCAGGTTTTGCACTTTCCTTGCTCAATTCAAAAATCTTGGCTTTTGCCTGCTTTAAAAACACTTCAATCTTTTCCTGACCGCTGTTTTGCATAGCAACTTTGTTATAATCAGCCAGAGCCGACTTGTAATTGCCAATGAATTCGTAGGCCGCAGCACGTTTCAGATAAGCTTCCTGATTTTTGTCGTCAATTTTGAGTACCTGTGTGTAATCGTTAATGGCATTGTGGTATTGTCCCAATGTTTCGTAATACGAAGCTCTGAGTTTGAACACTTCGGGGCTTGGGCGAGAAATGATCACCTTGGTGATTTCGTTAATGGCGTTTTGGTAGTCTTTTTTGGCGGCGTGAGCAAGACTTTTGGCGTAAAATACATCAAGGTTATTAGGATCTTTCAGTAAAGCGGCATTGCAATTGGCTAAAGCCTCATCGGCTTTGTTCAGCTTCACTTCAGCCAACGCCATCCCAACATAACCGGGAATAAATTTAGAATCCACGGATTTAGCGCTTTTGTAAAATTTCTCTGCTTCTGCGTAATTTTTCAAACTATCATGAAACACAGCCTGGTTGTAGTAATTCATGGCTGTTTTTTTATCATCAATAGCCAATTGGTTCACCACTAAACCGTACGAATAGTCTTTGAGCACAAATAACACTTTAACTTCTGCTTCAATAGCTTCAGAATAGCCTTTATCACGTTCTATGGCTTTTCTCAGCATTTGGTCGGCTTCTGCGTATTTCTGCAAGTCAACTAACAATACACCGGCTTTGTAATACAATTCCTTCTCTTTAGGTGTAAAGGCAATGGCTTTTTTGTAGTCTTCAACGGCCTTGTCTTTCTTGTTTAGCTTCTCATAGCATTCAGCCCTTGAGCTGTAGGCTTTAAAATAATTTGGGTCCAACTCAAGCGCTTTCGTATATGCATCAATAGCACCTTCATAGTTATTGCCTTTTACAAATTTTTCGGCGACTTCGCATTGTTTTTTGGCAGATTGAGAAAATACCGGAACGGCGAACAAAAATGCCAATACGGTAAAAATGAGTTGGATGAAATTCAAACGCTTCATGGTGATGATTTTACAGAACGAATATACAACAATTTGCTGTAAAATCTATTGGAAATTCGATTTTCACATAATTTCCGGAACTTACTTCAAAAAGAAGGCAAAGCGCTCAGTTTGAGGGGGATTTAGCATTGTTCTGATGGTTTCTGGTTTTGTAAATTCAAAAATTTAAAATAGCTTTATGGATTAAGTTAGTATTTATGAAATTCCGTTTACCCCTTTTCCTTTTTTTGTTCATTTCTTCTGCATTTTTAATGAGAGCTCAGCAAGTGAACTCCTCTGTTGAACTTGAAAAAACCTGCGCTACACCTGTGCCTGACAAAGCATGGGAAGACGCATTCAGGGTTCTTATTGACCAGTTCAAAAGCACGCAGGTGGCAGGAAAATCCCAAAAGCAAGTGTATACCATTCCGGTAATTGTGCATGTGATTCATGGTGGACAAGCTGTTGGCACCTACCCCAATTTGGCTCAGGGACAGATTAATTCACAGATCAAAGTATTGAATGATGATTTTGGGGGAATAGGTTATAACTCAGGCAATTACCCTGCAAGTGCCTTCAGTACCTGGGCTGCTAACCAGAATGTGGACTCGGCCAGCCTGGATGTGCTAGGGAGAATTGAAATTGCTAATTGCGAGGTGCAATTTTGCCTGGCTACCAAAGACACCCTAGGTAACACCCTGCCCGAACCCGGCATCGATCGCCTCAATTATGTTACCAAAGGCTGGACCAACCCGGCATCCTTTGGAAGCAGCATCACCAATTTTTCGAATTACATGAACAATACCATTAAACCCGCCAGTATTTGGAACATCACAAAGTACTTTAACATTTGGGTATCAGATGTTAGCAGCAGTTCTGGTTTGTTGGGATACGCTACTTTTCCGCCTTTCGCTAATCTTACAGGGTTAAACATTGGCGCTAACGGTACAGCCCAAACTGATGGGGTGTGGTGCTGGGCAAGGGCATTTGGTTCGGTTGGCACCTTCCCGGGTGGTTCTTACGCAGGAGGGTATAACCGCGGAAGAACAGCTACCCATGAAGTAGGCCATTGGCTTGGTTTACGCCACATTTGGGGCGATGGCAGTTGTGTTACCGATTATTGTAGTGATACTCCTCCGGCTTCCGGTCAAAATTTTGGCAACCCCAACTACCCTTTCAAAACCACCAATTGCAGCGGCAACAGCCCGAATGGAGAAATGTTCATGAATTTTATGGACTACACCAATGATCCTGCCAAGTACATGTTTACCCCCGATCAGGCCATACGCGTTCAAACGGCAATGCAAAATAGCCCTTACCGCAATCAATTGGGTACACACAATTTGTGTTCACTTCTTGAAGCACCCGCCAATGCTGCATTTAATCTGCCTTCTTCTGCCTGCGCAAACGGATTGGTGAGCTTCACCAATAATTCTTCGGGTAATCCGGTGCCAAACTATACCTGGTCGGCTAGCGGCGGCGCCCAAATCAACCCCAATGCAAATGCCAATCTGGTAACCATGAGTTTTAGTGTGGCGGGAGTTTATACCGTTAGTCTTGCTGCAGACAATGGCACGCTGAGTGTGTTCTCAAAAACGATCAATATTGCGCCTGCGCCACAATTAAGTTTCCTTGGAGCCAGTTCAGTGGTTTGCCTTAACGATGAAATTGTGGTGGTTGCTGGAGGAGCCGATTCCTATACCTGGCAACCGGGGGCATTGGTTGATAACACCTTTGGTTTTACTGCCACGGGGCCTCAAACCATCATTTGTTCCGGTAGCAATGCAGAAAATTGCGTGAGTACCGTAACGCTTACTTTTGAAGTAGATGCGTGTGTAGGTATCAGCGAAAGCCCTCTCAACCCAATAGGTTTTCAAATTTATCCCAATCCCGGAAAAGATCTGGTGCATGTGGAATTTTATTCTGTTGTTAAGCCTCAAGCCAAACTGGAAATTTGTGATCTCACAGGAAAAGTGTTGATTTCCCTTCCTTTGAACTGTGAGGCAGGAAAATGTTTGCAGAATTTGGATGTTTCCGAACTCGAAAGCGGGGTCTATTTTGTCAAACTTAGTTCAGAAAAAAATACCGCTATCGTCAATAAACTATTGAAGTATTAATTCAGCGATATTTATTCTCTGACCGGAGGGGCATAGGCTTCCAGTAAACAAGGTATGTTCCACTCACAATAGTTGGTTAGTTCGCTTGTAAAGCTAATTTTCGTTTTCTTTTTGCCAACCGAAATCAGGGCAATGGTTTTGGCCCATTCCACTTTCAGGCAGTCTGCATCAAAGTGTTCCAGCGGAGCGCCATTGCAGCTTTTTTTGTAGTACCTCCAGATTTCCACCAAAGTGTAATCACCTCTCTTCAATTTTACTTTCAGTTTTCCTTTTGCATCGGTAACGAGCGTATCAGCCTTTCCTGAAGCCGAAAGTAAGATGAGCTTTTTGCCGGCATAAGGTTTTGGTTTTTGTGCTTCAGCTATAATTTCATCCGATGGTCGTGCCCCACCACAATAAGGTTCCAAATAACTGAGCTCAAGAGTTACACTCCTTTTTTGGGCGTTCAATCCAAAACCTAAGGCTAATAAAAGGCCGAGAACTACTTTGATGGTCAAAATCTTATGCATACCCGTTTTTTCTTCTCAACAATATTACAAAGTAGTGGCCAATATCAATAACTTATTTTGCATTGCCTCCTTTTCACATCATTCTGTTTGGGTTTTTGATCTTATCTTCTTAACTTTAGAAGATAGACAATGACTTAACATGAAACGATTATTTTTTATTGTGTTCTTGAGTGCAGGATGTTCGACGCTTTTTGGGCAAGATTGGGTAAGGATGATGGAGGAGCCCGGAAACAACTTTTATGAGATTCAGGCTGCATTTAATGCCTACTGGAAGGGAAAAGACGTCTCTGTTCCAGGCAATGGTTACAAACCATTTAAACGGTGGGAAGCGTTTATGGAGCCACGTGTTTATCCCAGCGGCGATCTATCGCTGGTGTCGAACAATTTAAAAAATTTTGAAGCCTTTCTTGAAGCCAATTCTCTCAACAGAACTCTTCAAAATCAGGCGGGCGCTCAGTTGTTGTCTTCCACTACTTGGACTGCAATGGGACCCATGGGCCCCATGAGTGGTGTGGCCACTAATGGTTTTCCAAGAAAGGCCGGTCGTGATAACTTCATCGCGTTTCATCCGAATAACCCCAATGTGTTTTGGGCAGGCGCACCTGCAGGCGGCTTATGGAAAACAACAGACGGCGGTCTCACCTGGACAACCAATACCGATAATTTAACTGTAATCGGATGTACCGATCTGGCCATTGACCCAAGTAATCCCAACACCATGTATCTTGCTACAGGCGACGGGTATGCTGGCGACACGTATTGTATCGGCGTATTAAAATCTACAGATGGCGGTCTGAGCTGGAATCCAAGTGGTTTAACATTTGCCGTATCAACTCAACGTGAGATGCGCCGTTTGATTATCAATCCGCAAAATCCCCAAATTTTGCTGGCAGCAACAAATGCCGGCATATACCGCACCACCAATGGCGGTAGCAGTTGGACTTTAGTAGCCAGTGGTACAACTTATGACCTTGAATTTAAACCTTCGCATCCAAATGTGGTGTACGCAGGAGGCACTACGCTCAGAAGGTCAACAGATGGCGGGCTTACGTGGGTCACCATATCCAATGGCATTCCCACAACTGGTTGCAATCGTATGGCACTCGGGGTTAGTGCGGCTGATACTAATGTGGTATATGCCTTGCGGTCTAACAGTTCCAACAGTGGTTATGGCGGACTCTACCGTTCTACCGATGGCGGAACAACTTTTACGGTGATGTCAACCACACCCGATGTGTTGGCCAATTCATGCGCCGGTACAACAGGCGGTGGGCAAGGTTGGTACGACCTGTGTATAGCTGTTTCTCCAACCGATGCCAATAAGGTAAATGTTGGCGGGGTGAATGTATGGAGCAGCAATAACGGGGGTGCTACCGGTACCTGGACAATCATTGGTTGCTGGATTGGTACTTCAGCTCCTGGTGTTTACCTCAAAGCAGATCACCACGATTTGGAATACGACGCTAATGGAGCTTTATTCAGCGCAACCGATGGTGGCATTTTTAAATACAATGTGAGCAATTGGATAGATTTGAACGTGAACCGAAACATTGCCCAAATTTATAAGATTGGCCTTTCTGCCTTAAGCGCCAATCGTTGGATAAGCGGCCATCAGGATAACGGAACCGGGCTTTACACAGGCAGTTTGTATCAGGCCAGTTATGCAGGAGACGGTATGGATTGTTTTATCGACCGCACAAACGACCAGAATTTATTTGCTTCTACTCCTAATGGAAATTTTGTAAGATCAACCAATGGAGGTGCCTCTTACTCTTCTGCAACATCGGGTATCACTGGTTCAGGCGCTTGGGTGACACCTTGGAAACAAGACCCTTTAGTGGCCACTCGATTGTATTGCGGCAGATCACAAATGTTTGTTTCGAATAACCTTGGCAGTAGCTGGACGCCATTAACGGCAACAGGAGGCGGCGGAGCCATTACTGAATTTGCTATTGCCCCATCCAACAATCAGGTTATTTATGTGATACATGGTACCAATACTGTACTAAGAAAAACCACCGATGGGGGTGTTACCTGGACTGCTGCAACCGCCTTGCCGGCGGGAGCAGGAGCTCCTACGTTTATTACCATTTCCCCAACCGACCCAAATAAATTATGGGTCACAGTTAGCGGCTACTCTGCCGGAAACAAAGTTTACCTCTCCACAAACGGTGGCACCACATGGACCAATATTTCATCCAATCTGCCTAATCTTCCGGCCAATTGTTCAGTATATCAACCCGGAAGCAGCGATTTGATTTTTGTTGGAATGGATGTAGGCGTGTATTATAAAGACAACTCCAGCAGTAATTGGACCCTTTATAACATTGGACTTCCAAATACCCCCATCAGTGATATGGAAATTTCGCCGGCTGCACCCGGTTTATTACGCGCCGCAACTTATGGCAGAGGCGTTTATCAAGTAGATATTATTCAAACAACCGCCGCGCCGGTAAGCAACTTTACAACAAGCGGTTTATTGTGTGAAAATATTACCATGTTGCTGCAAGACGCGTCTTCAAACTCACCAACCTCCTGGTCATGGACTGTAAACCCCGCAGCTACAGGTACACTAAGTTCTGCTACTGCACAAAACCCTAGTTTAACGGTTTCGGCATCAGGCGTGTATACGGTAAGTTTACAAGCCAACAATACCATTGGTCCCGGTAATGTATATTCCCAAACCCTGGTGGTAAATCCTGCTCCCATGATCGTGTTTTCTACTCCGGCTCCTAGCATTTGTGTTGGTGAAAGCATCGACATTAGCGTGAGCGGAGCCAGCGCGTATACCTGGCAACCGGGCAATCAGTTCGGTGCCACGGTTAGCTTCAGTCCGGGCAGCACACAAGAATACACTGTCTACGCAAAAGACATCAATGGTTGTAAAAATTCCGCTACTGTGCTACTAAGTGTGAGTGAATGCGTTGGTATCGCTGAACAGGAGTTCATCAGCACTAAAGTGACAGTGTTTCCTAACCCCGCCAAAGACAAACTTTTTGTAAAATACGATGGTGATCTCGACGCCCAATTACGTATTACTGATCTTGCAGGCCGGTTAATAGTTGAACAAAAGTACCATTTTCAAAAAACGAAAAATGAAGTACAACTTTCCACAGCCTCGTTTGCAAAAGGTGTTTACCTGCTCCATATAGTGGATGCGTTTGGAAATGAACAGAGCATTCGGTTTGCAAAAGAATAAACAGCCAGTTCAATTTGGAACAATTAAGGGTCGGTTTAAACTGGCCCTTTTTTTATCCGGAAGGAATCAAGGTGTTGACAAAGATACAGGAAGGATTTTACCGTTAAAATAATGTTGCCCGGTACGAACAAAATCATACACAAATTCCGCCATACGTTCAGCTGTCATCGGTGCTTTATACCCCGGAAAAGCTTTGCCAAGCATTTCGGTTTGCACTGCGCCTAAGGCAAGGCAATTCACCGCAATGTTGCGTGTTGCTAATTCAAGAGCAAGGCACTCTGTTAAACCGGCCAATGCCGCTTTGCTGCTGCTGTATGCGCTTAAGCCAGGGAATTTTTCAATGCCCTGAATTCCTCCCATACTTCCAATATTCACTATGTGCGCCCGACTTTTGTTTTTCATGAATGGCAACATAAGTTGTATTAAACGAAATGGGGCAAACACGTTGGTTTTATACACAGCTTCCAATTCTTCCTGGCTAATGGCCTCAAAATTTTTATTCACCAGATAACCGGCGTTGTTTACCAAAACATCTAAATTAAGGTGCAGGTTTTCGAGTGTTTTGACTATTTTTTTCAGATGCAGATCTTTGGTAATATCGGCTGCTATTACCAGAACATTAAAGCGATTTTCTTTCTGTACCCATTTTTCGAGGGCTTTGGTTTGGCGAGACACCCCAATAACGAGGTTGTTTTCGTTTTGAGAACATTTTTTAAGAAGTTCAAAACCTATTCCTCCTGAGGCGCCTGTAATAGTAATAACCATAATGCGTATCTTTGTTAACCAAAGGTACCGGATATTCTTCAGCAAATGAAAAAAGCATGTCTTCTCTTATTGCTCTTTTGCGCAAACCTGCAACCTGTTTTTGCGCAGGTAGATAGTGTTTATTACGGCAACAGCAGCAGTCCGAAGAAGGAAAAGGAAAAACCGAATTACAACCTAAAAGAGAAATTGAGTTTTGGCGGCAATTTTATGGTGTGGTTTGGCACCACCTCCTATGTTTACCTTTCTCCAGTGGTGAATTGCGAACTCAACAAACGTCTGAATGTCGGTCTCGGATTGATTTACAATTATTACGGTTACAATTCAGGCCCTGCAAAATACTCTTACACTATTTATGGATTGCATAGTTATGTGCTTGCTTTTGCTACCAGTAATATTTTCGGAAAGGTGGAATTTAATCACCTCTTACAACCAAATCGTTACTACTACAATGATAAAGTTTGGGTGAGTTACGTGTATTTGGGCGGAGGTTTCAGACAACCATTAGGTGACAATGCCTCGTTTTATACCTCTATTCTTTATAACATTAATGAAAATTCCCAATCCATTTTATACAACCCCTTGATTCAAATGGGCATTCTGGCTGGATTCTAAGTTTTAGAACTTTTTAGAAGTGTTAAAGGGTTTGTTTGGTTTTTCTTTGCGTGTGAGAATACTGTTTAACTCCATTTCGTTCTTGATCACCTCAAGCGCCTGATTGATCTGTTCATCGTTTCGCATAGCATAAGCCAAGCGGCCACGTTGGAAATAATACCTTGAAATGATTTCTTCATTCAATAATTTGCGAATCTCTTTTTCGCTGTTCAGCAATTCGTTTTCCTTCACCGACTTCAGTCTTGCCATAAGTGCTTCGAATTCATTTTGTATGTTCCCGAAACCGGCATTTTCCCCCGCTTCCTTTTTCAGTTTTTCCATTTCAGTTTCCAATCGCGTTTGATAAGTAAAGTTCTCTGCTTTCAGGTAGGCTATAAACTCATTGTATTCGTCCTGATTCATTTCAAAGTGGGTGCTATCCCTGAGTTTTTGGTTACGTGCAGCATAACGTGTAGCGTAATTAAAAATGTAAAATTTACCCAGTAGAGCGCTGATTGTTTCTTTCATTGGCTCTTGTTTTACACCCACATCCGGTGAAATACCTGCTCCATCATACACTATTCTGCCGCCTTTAGTTTTAAACGCGGTAACCAAACTATCCGGTACTTTCTCAACACGGCCGTTGGCATCTCGTTGCGAGTAATCCAGAGCCTGAACGCAGCGACCGCTAGGAATATAGTATTTGGCAACCGTAATTTTAACTTTAGCCTGATACACCAGGTCGCGGGTTTGTTGCACCAATCCTTTACCATAAGTTCTTTTACCCAATATCACCGCACGGTCAAGATCCTGTAAAGCGCCGCTCACAATTTCTGAAGCTGAAGCAGAATTTTCATCCACCATCACCAACAAAGGAATACTGGTATCGAGCGGAGGATGCACAGCCAAATAAGAGCGATCCCACTCCATCACCCGCCCTTTTGTAAATACAACTTCCTGCCCTTTGTCAATAAACAAGTTCACTATGTTAACCGCCTCGTGCAGCAATCCGCCAAGGTTGCCTCTGAGATCGAGTATGAGGCGGGTGCAGCCCTTTGCTTTAAGGTCAAGCATGGCCATTTTCACTTCTGCACTGCAATTTTCGGTGAAAGTTGTGAGCTTAATAATTCCGGTTTTTCCATCCGGTAGCATGGTAAAATACGGCACAGCCGGACTTTTGATCTCTTCCCGCATCAGGTTATATTCCTGCGTGTTTGTGGAACCCGGTTTCATAATTTTTAAGCGAATTGGTGTACCTGCATTTCCCCGCAGCAAACCTGAAATGGCTTCGTAGTTTTTTCCCTCGAGTGAATTGCCGTTTATGGCTACAATTTGATCTCCAGCTCTGATACCAGCTTTAAATGCTGTATATCCTTCGCGGGGTTCGTCGACAAAGTACTTTCCACTGATCTCAAGCACACTGGCTCCTATGCCGCCATATTCTCCTGTGGTGATGTACTTGTATTCTTCGAGGTCGTCTTCGGTAAAATAAACGGTATAAGGATCGAGGGAATTCAACATGGCATCAATGCCTGTTTTCATCAATTTACCTGGACGGGTTTCATCAACATACGACATGTTTAATTCTCGGTAAATGGCATTAAAAATGTCGAGGTTTTTGCTGATAGCGAAGTAATCCCTGGTAAACGAGTACAACAAACTCAGGCTAAGACCTAAGACCAAAAGCAGGGCAAAAGGTCGAAATTTCTTTAAAAATGGCATGAAAAGGACTTTAGGGTCGCATAAAAGTATCTAAAAATCAAGTATTTTCACATGTGAAGTCCAAAAAAGGGCTTTTTTGCAAAATTTAGTAGCCTTGGCCTTCAAATTATATTATTTTTGCGGCCGAATTAATCCCGTAAGATTATGCCATTTATTTCCTGATCAGTACTTTTTTGAGCCCGGTACTGATGTATTTCCCTTCCCCGGCCAAAACTTTCAGAAATACCTGACTGAATCTTACGGAACCAATAAAGTGCTATGAAGTTATCGATGTTTAAGTTCAATCTGCCCAAGGAACTTTTGGCAGAGTACCCTGCGAAAAACCGTGAAGATGCCCGTATGATGGTTTTGGAACGTGCCACAGGTAAAATCTCACATAAAAAGTTTAAGGACATCATCAATTATTTTGACGATGGCGATGTGATGATTTTAAACGACACCAAAGTGTTTCCGGCCAGAATGTACGGAAATAAAGAAAAAACAGGCGCCAAAATTGAGGTGTTCCTGCTGCGCGAACTTAACGCCGAAAGCCGTTTGTGGGACGTGTTGGTGGATCCTGCGAGAAAAATCCGCATTGGTAATAAGTTGTATTTCGGAGAGAACGACAATTTGGTAGCTGAAGTGATAGATAACACCACTTCCAGAGGTCGCACCCTGCGCTTTTTGTACGATGGAAGTTATGAAGAGTTCAGAAAGATATTGTATGATTTGGGAGAGACCCCTCTGCCCAAGTACATAAAACGCGCGGCAGAGCCTGAAGATATTGACCGCTACCAAACCGTGTTTGCGAAAAACGAAGGTGCAGTAGCAGCCCCAACAGCCGGTTTACACTTCAGCCGCGAATTACTCAAACGTCTTGAGATCAAAGGCGTGCAATTTGCACCCATGACCCTGCACATTGGTTTGGGCACCTTCAGGCCGGTAGAGGTGGAAGACCTTACCAAACACAAAACAGAGAGTGAAGAAGTGCTCATTTCTAGCGATACCTGCAAGATCGTGAACGCTGCCAAAGACAAAAAGAAAAAAGTGTGTGCAGTTGGCACCACTGTTATGCGTGGCATTGAAACTTCTGTTTCCACAACCGGCCATTTGAACCCTTATGTGGGCTGGACCAACAAATTCATTTTCCCTCCATACGAATTTAACATCGCCAACAGCATGATCACCAATTTTCATATGCCTGAAAGCACCTTGTTAATGATGGTGAGCGCCTTCGGTGGCTATGATCTGGTAATGAAAGCTTACAAAGAAGCGATTAAAGAAAAATACCGCTTCTACTCTTACGGAGACGTGATGTTGATACTTTAACCACTAAAGCTGTTGTAACACGTTTTTGCCCGTTTTGGCTCAAGTTTCACAAGTGTTGAGTTTGGTGCTTGACAATGCCCGTTCCTTTGCTTAATTTAGTTCTAATAAACTAAGCGGGAGGTTATCATGAACAGTAAACAGGTCAAACATTTGCTTCAGCAAAAATCCAAAAACTTATTTACCATTCCCCCGGACATGCTGGTGTTCGATGCCATCCAATTGATGGTGGATAAAAACCTTGGCTCTTTATTGGTGGTAAAGGATGGTAAATTTGCCGGTTTATTTACCGAAAGGGATTACACTCGTAAGGTAATTGTGAAAGGGCGCTCTTCGAGGGAAATAACAGTTGGTGAAATCATGGAAACTCACCCAAGCACCATTACTTCAGAAGACAACATATCCGACTGCATGTCGAAAATGACAGGAGGTGTGCGTTATCTTCCGGTATTGGATAACAACCAATTGGTTGGTTTGGTTTCAATAGGCGATCTGGTGAAGTTTATCATCGATGAACAAAAAAACATCATCGATAATCTGCAGGATTATATCACCAGGCAGTAGTTGCCTATTCAAAAAAGAAATCGCTCAAGTCTAATCCAATTTGAGCGTGGTATTCCCAACTACAACACCATCACAGGTAATTTCAATGATGTAAGTACCCGGCACAAAATCGTCCATGCCTTCGCAATAAGTAACTCCATCAATTTCGGTATTGGCATAATTGAGTGTTTCTTTTCCGGCAAAATACCCACTGCTGTTGTCGAACCTGAATTTATAGGATTCATCGTAGCTTTTGGCCATTTCTTTTCCATCCGGTGTCATCACGCGCACGTATACCGTTTTTTCTCCCTTTTTTGCAATTTTATTCTCCCCCAGAGTGAAAGACACCTTAATTTTTTGTGCACGTTTTGCTTTGGTGGTTTCAGTTTCTTTGGTGCCCGATTTTTTGAAAGAAACCGCTTTCGCTACCACATTAAAACAATTTAATACCGAGCCTTTGGCTATTGTTGACTTTAATTCTTCTTTTTCTTTTATCAATACATTTTGTTTTTCCTTCTCCTCCCCCAGCTTTTTTATTACGGTTTGTTTTTCTTCTTTGAGTTGTATGTTAAGTGTGTTTAGTGAATCGATGGTGTGCACATAACCAATCATGATATTGCGAAGGGTTTCAGTTTCCTTCCTCAAACTCGCAATGGTTCTTGCATCATTCTTGTGTTTTTTGGCTTCTTCAATCAATTCAGCAATCCTGGCCTTTTTCTCTTCAATTTCAACCTGCATTTTGGCATCTGTTGTTTGCAGTTGCTCGTATTCCTTTTGAAGTACAATTAAATCGGCCTGCACATTGTCTCGCTCAACGTACACTTTTTCGGTGATCACTTTTTGTTCTACCAATTTGTTCTTTTCTTTCCAGTACAACCATAGTGCGTAGGCATTTGTGCCCATTAGCAAAACCACCATAGCCCATAAGATCAAACCCCTTTGTTTGCGTTTTTCCTGTACTTGTTCTTCCATAAACGCAAAAGTAAATCCAATAAAGTGTAAATTGGAACAAATTGTATGGCACTTATCAACGATTTTTTGTCATTAATTTATCCCAGACATTGCCAGGCCTGTGGGCTGCTTTTATACCCCCAAGAACTCAGTATTTGCAGACTCTGCCGTTTGACTTTACCTAAAAGCAATTTTCATTTAACTGCCGAGAACCCCTTAACTCTCATGCTTGGTGGAAGGGTACCCCTCAAACAAAGCTTGTGTTTGTATTTGTTTGAAAAAAGCGGAAAAGTACAGCGTTTGGTTCACGCCATTAAATACCAACAACACAAAGACCTGGCGGTTTTACTTGGCAAATTGCTTGGAGAGGACTTTAAGCTGAGCCAGCCCCAATGCCATTTCCATTTCATCGTTCCTATTCCCTTGCATCCCGACAAGCAAAAAGCACGCGGTTTTAACCAAAGTGAAGCCTTTGCAAGTGGGCTCTCAGAGGTGCTGAACGTGCCGGTTGATACCAATATCTTACGCCGCATAAAAGCTTCCACAACCCAAACACGTAAAAAAAAATACCAACGTTGGGAAAATGTTGAAGGTATTTTTGCGCTCAGCACAACCCCCGACCTGTCAAACAAACACCTATTAATAGTTGATGACGTGGTTACTACAGGCGCCACAATTGACTCTGCCTGGCAGTGTTTACATCACATAGAAGGCATACAGGTGTCGCTTGCCTGTATTGCTTTTGCTAAACCTGTAAATTTTTAATTTAGAAACCGTTCTTTTCTGAATCCGTTGATATTCATGCATGCCTGCTGAAGTCCGAACCATTTAATACGTCGTTTAGCCACGAAGTCGTAAACAGGATTGCGCAAAAATGGTGGTATAACCAAAAACACCTGTAACAAAGGCCACAAACCCTTCATGTAACCACTCAGGCGTAAAGCCGCGCATGATTTGATGTAGGCGTTATAACCACGAATCAGAACCATGCTGTCTTTAGTCGCTGTCAACTCAAAGTGTTGTATAAGTGTTTGTGCTGTAGGTGAATCTAATGGTACAAAATTAAGTTCCTGTTGTTTCTCCCGTTTCAGGTAAAATTGTATAAGATGATTACACAATGCACACTCCCCGTCATACATGAGTAAGGGCTGTTTGTTGAGTAAAAGGTCGGTGATATTGGTTGTTGACATTAGGGTCGTGGGGATATAAAGTAAGGATCTACGCTAAGTTCGTATTTCTCTGGTAATACCTTTAGTGTAGTTAAGTCGATGAAATTCATAAAGCCGTTTCTTCCGCTACAAACACTGCTGTGGTGAGGAGGGGTGCCTGAGCTCAAAATGTTTCGTGATAACACATAAAGCAACTTGTTGTTCTCGTCGCTTGCAATACCATGTGGTTGAAATCCGCATTTTATAGATTGCACCGCCAAGGAGGCCGGATGAATCACGCTGATTATTCCATGTGCCCCGGGCACCGAGATGGTGTCGTTTGGACAAGAAATGCAATACCGATTTGTGGAAGCAGAATAAATGATTTCTTGTGGGTACACTCCCGTTTGAATTACCGCGGTAACAGATTGTGTGGTAAGGTTAAAAATTCTCAACTCATTGGAACGCTGGCAAGTAATGGCAAGTGATTTTCCATCGGGACTCAGAATAATGTCGTGTGGGTCGAGAGATGGTGATGATGTCCAGGAAACTCCGTTTTCAAGCGAGAGTTCTTTTTTACTGGTAAAAGCCGTATCGAGCTCGGTGATGTAATTGCCAGTTTGTGCAGTAATGTATAATTTATCCTGGGCACCATTTAAGCAAATGCCATGTGCATTTGGAAAGCCCGGTAAATAATGAAGCAGCTTGCGTTGTTCAAGATCTACCGCTGCTACTTTGCCATTAAGGGTCCACGACACACAGTAGGCCCGTTTGCTGTCATCCGAGATCACAAAGGTATTCCAGTCAAGCGCATCATCGTCGGTATTTGAAGAAGTGCCCGCTGCAAAGGGACTCAATGGAATAGTGCCAACTCGCTGATCTGTTTCGCAGGAAAATTTTTGCATCAGGTTGTTGTTTAAAAACACCACATACCAATACTTGCCGTCAGGCGACACCCTCACCTGGTGTGGCGATTCAATGATTCCTGTTTTTGTGCCTACCTCAATATACCGAATAGGTAATCGGGTTTCGGCATCAATTACCGTTACCACATCACAGCCCTGATTAACGGCATACAGCTTTTTCCGTTTGGGATTATCTGCCCACATTACTTTCCCGTTTTGGTCTGCAGCGCCGGCATCTACCCAATTCATGATGGTTCTAACCTCATCTTTACTCAAGGCTGTGGCATTGAGCGGCATTACCGGTTGGTTTTGTAAACCCAGATCCGAATACGTGTTGATAAAATAACAAAGGGGTGAAAACCTGCTGCTGTAAGGTATTACCGAAGATCCGCTGTTACTGCCTTTGAACAAACTTTGCCAGGTTTCCAGATTTAATCCCGCGGCCGCCTGGTAACTTTGCGAAGTATGGCAGCCGGCAACAGCACAACGTTGCGTCATGATTCTGCCTACCTCAGTGGGGTAATCGCCATACACCAGTGGGGCAGATGACTTAGTGCAAGCCACCATTATCAGTAAAAACAAACCTCCACAAACAACAAAACGATTCATTCTGATTTGAGGCACTTTTTATAAACGGTTCGATGGGTAGACTTGTGTTGTAAGTTCAGGGCTAACATATAAAGTCCCGCAGGAAGGTCACTTAACTCTAAACTAAATTCGCTTGATGTTTCCGTCAGGTTTTTCAATTTACGCCCACTCATGTCGTATACCGTAACATTCACCTTGTCTGTTTCTATTGCCTGCATGCTAATATTCAATCGAGCAGAGCAAGGGTTAGGATAGATGGTCACTTTTTCTTCCAACTGAGAACCATCCAATTCAGATAAACTCACATATGGCGAAGCAGAAGAGAAAAAACTCAACCCGCCACCGGCATTTCCCAAAAACAAATCTCTTTTTCCATCATTATTCACATCAACAAACATGGGAGCTGATTGTGCTCCTTCATTGTAGTTATTTACACTGGCATTCACCAGACTAAAATTCTGAGAAAGGTTTGCAGGCACTTCGTAATAAAACACGTTCCCGCTGATGGAGCCCACTAACAATTTTGTGCCTGCACCATCGTTATAAAAATACGGTACCGCATATCCATCAATACCATATATGCTGGGGTTGCCCTGAACATTTACGTTTCCAAACGTGTTGCTGATTAAACTAAAGCCTGGCACCGCAGCGGTTCCGGTATTCCTGTAATAGGCAATCCTGCCGTTTTTCATGCCAATCAGTAAATCCAATTTGCCATCCTGGTCCATATCATAAAGTTGAGGCGCTGCTTCGGCCGATATGGTAGTAAAACCAAAAGGATTGTTTTTGAATACCGAAAAATTGCACGGATTACCTGCGCCAGCAGTGTTCTCTAACCAATGAATCTGCCCCGTAGAATTTCCAATAATAATGTCTACATCACCATCGTTATCAATATCCCCGGCCGTGGGCATGAGGTGAAATAAACTTTGACCTGATAATGCGGCATAATCCTGCGTGATGAGAGAAAAAACCGGTTGGGCTTGTGTACCAATGTTTCTGTATAGAGTAAGCCGACTCACCAGGGTGTTACCGGTGTAAAATCCATAGGTACCTAGCAAAAGGTCAAGCTTCCCGTCCGCATTCTCATCCATGATGAGGGGGAAGGCGTTTTGACCTACTTCTATCATTTCCTCCTGTAAAAAATTATTCTTCACAAACTGAAAATTCAGTGTTGGGGTTATTGAGGTATTGTTATAGTACCAAACGCTTTTGTAGTTCTCACTGCCAAAGGCACTCGGTGTAGCAATCAAATCTTTTTTGTTGTCCCCATCCACATCCACATAGTAGGCACAAGGAAAAATATTGAGTTGGATTCTGGTTGTGTTGTTTTTTAATGGGAAATTCGGGTACATCATGGTAGTATCGCCAATATAGGCAGCTGCCGAACTTCCGGTGTTGTGCGCAAATTGTACATGGTTACAGGAGATATCTCCAAGTATTAGATCTTTGTCCCCATCCCCATCGTTGTCTAAACACGTAATACACGAACCCGCATGGTAGGTTTTACCATCAATGTTTAGGTTGTTAGTTCTTACTGGTGGCACAGGCAAACATTGGTTCAAACTTATGCCGCAGGAACTCTCCGAAAATTTTCCCCAACAGTAATCCATGTAATCAAACACCAAACTATCACAGTGGTTGTAAAGTTCTTTGCTCTGGTTTTTATGGTATTCTAAAAAAACACCCTGAGAAGAAAAAGTGAGGATGTCAAGATCTCCATCATTGTCAACATCGGTGATGCCGGGTACGCCAACAGGACTGGCATAGATATTTCCCATCAAGGGAGTTGCGCCGGGGTTGTAATCGGTTAACAAAATGGGTTTAAACAACACAAAATTAATTGGGTTGGCGGCCGAACCTTCGTTGCGAAACACCTTGATGCCTGAGTTGGTGGAACAAAAAAGGTCTTCTTTACCATCGCAGTTATAATCGTAAAACACCGCCCAGTTGTATACGGTAGGAAAATAATAACTGAGTTCAGGCGCATAGCTGTAGCTGGTCGTTCCCACTGGTCCTGTTTTTATAAAACAACGGAAACGTCCTGTGTTAATGTGGTTGACTCTGTCGTACAGCACCAAATCTTTTACCCCATCGTAATTGACATCCAGATTAGAAGCGTTAGAGTAATTAATGCCATTGGACCAGGGCATTTTTAAAGTTTTGCCGTTTTCAATTACAGTTATTGTGTCTCTGGCAATAGCCAGTTGCTGTGCAAAGCCTGATACAGGGAGCAAGAGAACCAATAGTGCAAACAAAAATCCGGGCATTAAACAAATTTAGTCAATTATCCCCTTTCTTATAGGGTTTTGAAGCATACAAAGTCAAAAAATGCCTAAAATCATTGGTCGTAATGCAAGCGCAACGCCTGAATGGTATACATGAGGTTGCGTTTTTTATTTTACATTTAGCTTCTCGTGCAAAGCCTGTCTGCCACCATAAACCAATTTTTTACTCCGCGCTACCTCAATTCCAATCTTTGGTTCAAACGTTTGGTGTATGGCTTTTTACTTTACAAATGTTTGCACTGGAATTATTATTTTGATTTTTTGTTTGGCGAAAATGCCGTGCTATACCCCAATTATACTGGAATTGGCTGGTTTAAGGATTTGGCCTTTGTACTGCTTAAACACCCGGTTGATGCCTTATCGCGCGTGTTTATTTTTACCTGCTTTTTTATTTCTGCTTACCGTTTGTTTTTCAAATCACACATTTGGCTCTTGTCATTTTTTCTCGATCTGCTCCTTTGGTATATTGTACTCAACCTTCAAAATAAAATGTACACCGGCCTCAGCGGAGGAAACAGTTTATTCAACCAACTCCTCCTTTTTAATTGTTTCATCAATACACGCAGTCCTGAAGGCGTGGGACACTTGCCGGAGTTGCGTTTGTTTTTACAAAACCTAGCCATATTGTTTCTTCAGGTGCAGGTGATGGTAGTGTATTTTATCTCTGCAGTTTCAAAATTAGGAGCTGCTGCCTGGTTGGATGGCTCAGCCATACAGCAAATATTGCAAATCGAACATTTTTCGGCTGTTCATCTTCCTGGTCGAAACATCTTTTTCTACTTTTTTATCGTGTTAACTTCTTACGCTGTATTGGTATTTCAACTTATCTTTCCCATTGTTGTATGGTGGGAAAGGGGGAAACGGTATTTTCTCTTGTTTGGCATCGTGATGCACCTGTACATTGCGTTTTTTATGGGCCTCCCCGACTTCGCTTTTGTGATGCTTTTGGGGTATTGGTATTTTTGGCCAAGGCGCCAAAGTACTGTAGCGCAATAGCCATCTTATTTTTTGGGCGCCTTGCTTCGCAGGCCAATACATACTTAGGTTTGCCTGCTCGCAACCGGGCTGCTACGGGCTCGCTCTCGCTCGGCATTTTTTGTTTCGGCTGCGCCTTCAACAATAAAGAGCTAAACCCTTCGCATCCCTGGCGCAGATTTACGTATTCGAGAAACCCGAAACATCAAACAAGAAAATTTAGTATCTTCGCCCCCATGTTTACACAAGAGCAACTAAAAGACTTGAACGATCGCAGCCGCGAGTTGAGGGGGTTTCTTTGACTACGATAAAAAGAAACACGATTTAGAATTACTGGAAGAAAAAACCCTTGATCCCAACTTCTGGAACGATTCAAAAAAAGCAGAGGGTATATTAAATGAAGTCAAACAGGTAAAAACCTGGACCGAAGGCTATGAATCTCTCATGCGCCTGATGGACGATCTCAATACCTTGTACGAATTTTACAAAAGCGGAGACGCCACGGAAGAAGAAACTGTTGCCGAATTCAAAAAAGCCGAACATGCGCTGGAGCAAATTGAATTCAAAAACATGCTTCGCAGCGAGGAAGATCCATTGAATTGCGTTTTACAAATCAATGCCGGAGCAGGTGGTACTGAAAGCTGCGATTGGGCTAGCATGCTCATGCGTATGTACATGATGTGGGCCGAAAAACAAGGTTATAAAGTGAAAGAACTCGACCTGAACCCCGGTGATGTAGCCGGAATCAAATCTGTTTCTCTTGAAATTGAAGGCGAATTTGCTTATGGGTATTTAAAAGGCGAAAATGGGGTTCACCGTTTGGTGCGTATTTCTCCTTTTGATGCCAATGCTAAGCGCCATACTTCTTTTGCATCGGTTTACGTTTATCCGGTAATTGATGATACCATAGAAATCGACATCAAACCCGCCGATATCGAAATTGCCACGTCGCGAAGCGGAGGAGCCGGCGGACAAAATGTGAATAAAGTGGAAAGTAAGGTGCAAATCACCCACAAACCTACAGGCATTGTGGTGGTGTGCCAGGTGGAGCGATCGCAATTGGGCAACCGGCAACTCGCCATGCAAATGCTGCGTTCGCAATTGTATGAACTGGAAATGCGCAAACGCAACGAAAGCAAAAAAGCCGTAGAAGACAGCAAGATGAAAATTGAATGGGGTTCGCAAATTCGTTCGTATGTACTGCATCCATACAAAATGGTGAACGATCACCGTTCTGAACTCAAAATCACCAATGCAGAAGCCGTGCTCAATGGGGATCTTGATGAACTCATCAAAAACTACCTGATGCAGTTTGGGGCGGTTAAAAAATAACTCTCCTACTACTCAGCACTTAGACACTTTGTTCACAAGGTTGCACTAAGCGTTTTTTTGTAAAACTCAGTGCAGAACTCTTGTGACTATGTGGTTAAAATTAGGCAGTGGCATTAGACAGTCGCAGTAAGCATTACAGAACCTTCTAAACTTTCTAAACCTTCAACCTTTAACTCTGAATAATACGTACTTTTAAACCATGAAGCACGCGGTACATGCCAAAAAACATCTGGGTCAGCATTTTTTAAACGATGAGGGCATTGCGCGCAACATTGTAGAAGCCCTGCTCGAAAAAGACAAGCGTACTCCAATTTTGGAAATTGGTCCGGGTACAGGAGTGCTCACAAAATACCTCATTCAAAGTGGGATTGAATTTTTGGCCTGGGATGTGGACCGGGATTCTATACCTTATTTAAAAACCACCTACCCTGCTCAGGAAAAGCGTTTTGTGTTAAAGGATTTTTTGGAGAATGATCCGGGTGAAGATTTTTCAGGCGCCTACAACATCCTTGGCAATTTTCCCTACAACATCTCGAGCCAAATTATGTTTAAGGTGTTGGAGCAACGCCATCGAATACCCTTTGTTGTGGGCATGTTCCAAAAAGAAGTCGCAGAACGATTGGCCGAACAACCCGGTAGCAAAACCTACGGTATCTTAAGTGTATTGCTTCAGGCTTATTACGACATTGAATATTTGTTTACCGTAAACGAAAACGTATTTTCCCCTCCCCCTAAAGTAAAAAGTGCGGTGATTCGTTTGAGTCGCAACAGCAGGACCAATTTGGGCTGTGACGAAGAACTGTTCAAAAAAATCATCAAAGGCACTTTTAATCAACGACGTAAAACTATTCGCAATTCCATACGCTCAGTTACAGGAACGCTGGTCTTGGATCACCCGCTATTGGAGAAGCGTCCCGAGCAATTGAGTGTGGAGCAATTTGTGGAGTTGACACGCATGGTGGAATCGAATTTAAAGGCATCATAAGCAACTGATTCAACCTTCGCTAAAGTTTAAACACATGCATCAATTCTTTGGTCCATTAACATTTTTGATTTAGTCAAAATCGACTCTTAACACCAATTTAGAATCTCTACATCAGTTTAAACCTCTCAACAAAATCAAAGTATTGGTAATTTCAGTTCAAGATTCTAGATTTGTGTTGAACTGCATTTGATCCAATTCCTGCACCATGACCGCAACCCAACAGCTCGCTAAACAACTCAGAGAAGTCCATTTTGGAGGTAACTGGACTTGCTCTAACTTGAAAGAACATCTCAGCGACCTCAGCTATAAAGAAGCATTAGCACAGCTCCATAATTTAAATTCTATCGCCACACTCACCGTTCATTGCACTTATTACGTAAACGTGTTGCTTGAAGTTCTAAAAGGAAAGCCTTTGAATTCGAAAGACGAATACAGCTTTCGTTTGCCGGAAATTACTTCGCAACAAAGCTGGGACAACTTACTGAACAAGATCTGGATGAGTGCTGAGGAAGCCTCTGTATTGTTGGAACAAATGCCGGAATCGAAACTTTATGAAAACTTTACTCATGAAAAATACGGTATTTACTTTCGGAACATTAACGGCATTATCGAACACCTGCACTATCACTTAGGACAAATTGTGCTGATCAAAAAACTTTTGCGACAGTAATATCCCGCTTCTGGCTTACCAAAACCAAACACCGCAATGTAATGGCGTTTCCTGTTTTGTGTACTTACCTTACTTTGAATCGGCCTTCATTTGCCCCAGCCATTCAATTGCCCTAAGCCATTCGGTATAAAATAAAAAGGATTAACTTAGTATACCCTAAATCAGGGATTGGTTTAGCCTGCCATCTAACTATCATGTTTCGCATGCGTATACATATCAGCACGCTTCGAGGTTATATACTACTGCTAGGTTTATCGCATTCAATAGCTATTTCTTCGCAAAACGGTCCGGGTGGGGTAGGTGGTTCGGCCAGCAATGTGCTCTGGCTCATGGCCAATTCAGGGGTGTTTTCCGATGCTGGCATCACTCCAGCCGTAAACGGCAGCAATGTGCAACAGTGGAACGATGTTTCTGGCAATGCAGTGCCCACGTCGCAAACTACTGCGTCGAGAAGACCAAACTATACCACCAACGTTTTAAACGCTTTGCCTGTAATCCGTTATACTTCGGCTAACAATGATTTACTTACCGCTATTGGTATGAGCACTGCTAATCTGGCTTCGGTTTGGGTAGTAGCCGCTTATAGTTCATTGCCAAACCCTAATCCAGGACTCATCCAGGCTTCGCCCAGCGGACTCAGCGCTAGCACCAATGCAGGCGACAAAACCATTGGTGTTTGGGTGGATAGCGGCGCGGGCACAGAAGTTTGGGGAAGGGGCATACAATCCAACAATGCGCAAAGAAATATCTCTCAGGTTACCACACTTAATGTAAACACCTTTTATTCGATTGGCACCATTTACCGAAGTGCCCGCATTGATCAATATGTAAATTCTTCAGTAGCCGGAAACAACACTGCGCACGATGGTACATTAAAATCCTGGACCGATGCTTCCATTGGTATGCAGGGCAACGAATCCTGGAACGGCGACATAGCTGAAGTGATTTTTTTCAATATAGAATTAAATGAAGCCCAGCGAAGAATTGTGGATAATTACCTCGCTGCAAAATATGGTCTCAGTTTAACTTCGAATGACCTTTACACCATGGACACCCCCGGCAATGGGAATTTTGATTTCGAAGTGGCCGGAATTGGTAGGGTGGATGCCTCTAACCTGCACAGCGACGCCAAGGGACCAGGCATAGTCCGAATCCTGAACCCAAGCAACCTTGGTAACGATGAATTTTTAATATGGGGGCACAATAATGGCGTGCTGCAAGCTACAGAAACTGCCGATGTGCCGGCCACTGTTCAAGCCAGGTTGAACAGGGTTTGGAGAGTAAGTGAGGTGAACTCAGCAGGTACCGCTGTAGATGTAGGCAATGTAGATGTTCGCTTTGACCTTAGTGGTTTGGGTACAGTGACTGCCTCAGACCTCCGATTGCTGATTGACACTGATAATGATGGCGTGTTTTCGGATGAAACTCCCATTTCAGGTGCAACTTCTTTGGGCGCCAACGTGTACCAATTTGCCGGTGTAAGTGCCATTACTAATGCAAGAAGGTTGACACTTGGCACCATCAATACCGGACAAACACCTTTGCCAATTGAATGGCTCAGCTTTGAAGCCCAAAGCCATCAACATACCGTGTTTCTGAAATGGGCTACAGCAACCGAAAAAAACAATTGGTTGTTTGAGGTTCAGCGTTCTTTCAATGGCGTGGATTGGATAAAAATTGGGGAGCGTAAAGGTTCTGGTAATGCAATACAGAGATGTGAATATGCTTATCAGGACGAACTTCCAAATGAAGGTGTGTATTATTATCGTATTAAACAATTGGACATTGATGGAACGTTTGATTATTCTAAAGTGATTTCGGTGTCAGGGCATCTTCCGGTTGACTTTGCAATAAGTCCTAATCCAACACAAGGTAAATTGCACATTCAATCCACTGCCCCAATTAACAGAATTGAGGTTATTGATGCCATCGGAAAATGTGTGCAGTCACAATGGGAATCTCAGCAACTTAACTTAATTCATCTCAACAACGGCATCTACACAATTCAAGTAACTTTTCAGAACGGAGTCGTAATTCGCAAACACGTTCTGCTTCAAAAATAAACACATCCATGTTAAATTCCCTTTACTCCTGCCTCTGGTTCGATTCCAACGCCAAAAAAGCAGCAGAATTTTACCTTTCAATTTTTCCAAACAGCAAAATCCATCAGGATACCGGCCTTGTTTGCAGTTTTGACCTTATGGGTAGCAAACTCATTGGTCTGAACGGAGGGCCAAAATACAAGGTCAATAAAGCGGTGTCCTACTTTGTGTATTGCGGCCAAGAAGTGAACATCGATCATCTGTACAACAACCTCAAGCAAGGCGGAGAAGTGTTATTCCCCTTGGATAAATACGATTGGTCGCCCCGTTATGCCTGGGTAAAAGACAAATTTGGAGTGAACTGGCAGCTGGATATTGAACCAATTAACAATGAACAAAAAATAGTGCCTTGTTTGCTCTTTTCCAATGCAAAGCGAACTCAGCTAAAAGCGGCCATGCAACTATATACGTCTATATTTAAAAATAGTCGCATCCTCATGGAATACCCTTTTCCTCCTAAAGCCGGCTTGCCTCAGGGGGCCTTACTATTTGGACAAGTGAAACTGGGAAATTTTATTCTTAACCTCATGAGTGGAATGGAAAAGGAGGAAGAAGATTTTACCGAAGGCAATTCACTGGTTATTGAATGTGAAACACAAAGTGAAATCGATCACTTTTGGGAAGCACTTGGAAATGGAGGAGAATACAGCATGTGTGGCTGGCTAAAAGATAAGTACGGCGTTTCATGGCAAGTTGTGCCCTCTGTCCTTCCCAAATTGATGGCCGATCCGGTAAAAGGACCAAACGTAATTGAGGCATTTTTAAAAATGCAGAAATTTGATATCGCAACTTTGGAAAACGCTTAAGTACATGATTCATTGTCACTCCCTAAGAATGGAGTACAAAAACAAAACACTATTTTGTATTTTCGTTCTATAGTTAACTATTTGCTCCATGTCTTTCACAAAAATCACTGTTGAAACTTTGGTTTCAGCTAAGCCGCAAAAAGTTTGGGACTGTTTTACCCAACCTGAACACATAGTAAAATGGAATTTTGCTTCTGACGACTGGCATTGCCCAAAAGCCAGCAACGATTTAAAAGTGGGCGGGAAATTCAGCTCTACCATGGCTTCAAAGGATGGGAAAATGCAATTTGATTTTGAGGGGATTTATACTGAAGTGATTCCCCTCAAACGCATAGCATATAATTTGGCTGATGGGCGTACAGTTAAAGTTGAATTTATCGCCGAAGGCCATATTACCCGTGTGGTAGAAACCTTTGATGCTGAAAACGAAAACCCATTGGACATGCAAAAAGCCGGATGGCAAGCCATAATGGATAATTTTAAAAACCACGTGGAGCAGAAGTAACCCGAAAATTGTTGCGCTCAACTAAATTTTTAAACTGAGCAATTCTTTCAAACTAAAGTTTTGTTGCTTAATAAACACCAGGCTTAAAATAAAAGCCTGCGCAGCATATGCAATACTTGCAGTCATGCAAGCCCCTTTTAAGCCATACCTGCCAATTAAGTAACTGCTAAGCAATAAGGTGCAGAGTAAACCCACAGAGTTCGCCAACAATTGTGTTTTTTGCTGCCCTAAACCGGAGAAATAATGCGATAGGATGGTGGAAAAACTGATGGCCAAAATTCCGGGGGATAAATACAACATCAGGGATTTTGTTTCAGTAAAATCTTGTCCCAAAATAAATACAAATAGTTCATTTGGCAGAAAATACAGAATAAAAACGCATAATAAGGACAACAAAAAACAGATCTTGGCAATAAACAGTACAAGCCGTGAATTTTTATCCTTCTCCCCGCTATTGGCCATATGACTCAAAACAATTGGCGCTGCACTTCCAGAAATTAGCCAGATAGATTCAACCAGTGAGGTAGAATTGGCGTACACCCCTAACCAGGCTGAAGCGCCAATGATATAATAGTTGAACCTATTGCTGAGAATGTGCGCCAAATTGCCCAATTGGTTAGTTATACCTTTGGCAATAATTACGCTAAAATCATAATCGGCACTTGTGTTTCCTATCTTCAACAATCTGCCAATTGCCAGAGAAGAAAACAAAAGAGGGAGGGAATAGGCAAAATACAAAGCAGTGATGTAGGATTCTACCTGTCTCTGTCTGCCAATAAAAACAAGCAAACCCAACACACTCAGTAAAGTAAATGCCTGAAGAAACAACAAGAAGTTATATAGTTTAATTTGTTCTTTTGCCAGCAGGATGACCATGTGAAATGCATGCAGAATAAGCAATAAAGACAAAGCCGCTGTATGAAAACTATACTTTACTTGTCCTACCTTAAACAGCAATAGTACAGTGTTTAAAATCACAACTGAAACAATTGTCCATAGCAACCCACCGAAGTAGATCCTCCTCAAATTAAACCTTGGTATAAAATGTACCAAGGCAGACCCCGTGTATGTTTCATTAAGAATTTGCACCAGTGATATATTCAAAATAATCAGGCTGATCTCCCCAACTACACTACTACCAAGGGTTCTGGCCGAAAACAACAACACCAGGAGGTTCAGGCCGGCTACCAATCCTTTGGTAAATAATGTGGAAAGAATGTTGTTAAGCACTTTTTTACTTCTGACTAATTACTTCCTGGTACAAATTTTTTAGTTCTTGTGCGATTACAGCTTCACTGAAACGTTTGGTGATAAAATTCCTCAGAAAATTTCGGTCATAAGTGGTACCACCCCCGGCAATTTTAAGCATGGCTGCACTCAATTGTTCTTCGTTGTTTGGTTCTATTGTAATGCCCAGTTCAGGGCTCAAGCTATTGCCTAAACCTCCAACTCTGCTGCAGATGACCGGCAAACCGCAGGCTAAAGCTTCTCCTATCACCACACCAAAGGATTCGTAATTACTAAACATAACAAGGGCTTTACATTGGTTAAATAAAACTGCCAATTCATCGGCGCTCCTTTTTCCCACAAGGCTCACTTTGCTTTCCAGTTTGTTCAGTTTTATGTGTCTCAACAATTCCGTTGTGTCCTCTGCATCTCCAACCAGAAGCAAGCTCAAATCAGGTTTTTTTTCTAGGGCTTCTTTAAACGCGTTTATTATGCCCGTTACATTTTTCTGTCTTGAATCGAAGGTTGAAACATGTATAAAAGTTGCTCCATTTGCCTGTTGTTTCACTTGGGCTGAAGCCGTTTGAATATCAAAAATAGCCGTTTGAATTACGTTAGGAAGGATTTTGTATTTCCCTTTTAATCCATGCAACTCCATAGCTTCTTGAAGATCCTTACTGACCGGCAGTATATAGGCAGCCGATTGAATGATCTTTTTGGTAAAGTACTTTGAAAAAAAACCCCGATAACTTCCGTCCTCTTTCATGTAACCGGTCCATCCTTCATTTACCACATAGGGAATGTTGTATTTTTTATGCAGCAGCAAAGCCCCAAACCCTGCCGGCATTACCACGTTTAAATGAATGAGGTGTATTTGACCACGTTCGCGAAGTAGGTTTTTAAATCCTGTTTCATAGGCCTTTAATAATTGGCGTCGCTTTAACCATTGTGTTAGAATAGGAATGCTTAAGTTAATTTTTTTTGTATAGATGTAGTGGGTCCAAACGCCCTTGTGTTCCTGGGTATGGGTTTCAAAATTCGACATTAATCCCCTTTCAGAACAAACATGCAACACACTTACCTTTTGAAAACGCGCCGCGGCTTGAACAAAGTGCAAGTTAAAAATACCGTGTGTGGGGTTATTTCTGTTGGGGTACCAGGATGAGATAAACAGAATGTGTGGTTGATTGTCCAAGGCTATTCACTTCGAAGATACAGAAGTATTTTTAGCTTAGAAATTAATTCCATTTCTTAAATCGATAGTGCCTAATTGCAAGATGGTTTGTAAAGTTCAGGCCACTCTGTTAAATACATGTTCTTCTGTAATCACAGCTCCTGCTTAACAAAAAGTGTTGGTGACACACCAGGAATCTGGTTGCCTATTCCAGATTAATTGTGACTTCTAATAGGAAAAGGGAACGTTCGTCGTTAATTTTCTCAAACTCGGTCCGCAGTTTGTTACCGCTTTTCATTCCAATGGTAATGAAACCCAATCCAGCTCCGCCTTTCTCACTGAGTTCATTGGTTTCGAGGTGCTCGAGGTAATACGTTTTAAGATCAGCGGGGTCATCAAACGAGTTTATTTTGGCAATGTGTTTCGTCAACTTGTCAATGGCCGCGTTCGCAATCAGGTTGGCGGTAATGATCTTTACCTGTTTGCCGGTGATGTACAAAATAAAAAAGTTGTGTTTTGCACCATTTTGATCTCTGAAACCATGAATAAACATGTTTTGCAGGGATTCGATGCTGATGAAAAACACTTTTTTCACCACCATTTTAGGCAAACTCTTATCCAGAATTTTTCCTTCAATATCCGATTCCAGTCTCGAAATAGTTTCTGAATTGAGCACGCCGTCATACGCCATTAGCAAAGTGCCAATGCTCCTTACGTATTCCAGCTTTTTGGAAAACACGAGATCAAAAAACTCAGCGTCTTTATTTGCGGTCAAGCTCACTATTTGAATAGTCCGTTAAGTTCAGCATCGATCATGGCAATTACTTTACCCAGATCTTCTTTATTTTCTGTAAAATTTATTTCATCAACATCTACCACCAACATTTTACCTCCTTCATAAGAGGTGCTCCAGGCTTCATACCGCTCGTTCAAACGCTTTAAATAATCCAATCGAATGCTGTTTTCGTATTCTCGTCCTCTCTTTTGAATTTGTTTAACCAGTGTAGGGACACTCGCCCTTAGGTATATGATGAGATCGGGCGCTTTGATAAGTCCGTCCATCAACTTAAACAAGGAAAAATAATTGTCGTGGTCGCGTGTGGTCATGAGTCCCATAGCGTGCAGGTTAGGAGCAAAGATGTAAGCATCTTCGTATATGGTTCTGTCCTGTACCACGGTGTGTTTACCTTTTCTTATATCAAGAATCTGATTGAAACGTGTGTTAAGAAAATAGATTTGAAGATTAAAGGACCAACGCTGCATATCTTCATAAAAATCATTCAGATAGGGGTTGTCGTCAGCGTCCTCGTAATGTGCATGCCATTTGTAATGCTTGGCTAATAGTGATGTCAAAGTGGTTTTTCCCGACCCGATATTCCCAGCAATCGCTACATGCATACTTTTTTGTTAAAATATTAGACTAAATTAGAAAAATAACTTACAAATACCAAAATTTTGTTGACAAAAGCCATTTTTAAGGCCCTGAGCCTGAAGATTTTGCTGTGATAGTCTGTTGCTCCCTGAGGTGGATCTCACAAAGCTTTGCTATGCCGGTAAGCACCGGAAGAAAGGTGTGGCCGAGGGTTTTGTTCAGGCTATCGCGTGAATACAGCTGTTGATTGAAGGCGGCTCGTAAAACCGAAGAACTCAGCACGGCATCTCGTCCTATAAAAAATGAAATGACCCGTTCGAACACCGATAGGGTTTTTAGTGATTTCTCCGACACTTCCACTAGTTTTCCTTTATAATTCAATCCCTTGCGAAAGGCCGCAAACACCTGATAATAGGAGTAATTGTTCTCAAAAACCAAAAACCGTTTACCAAAAACTTTTTGATCAATCAGCGCGATCATCACTTTTGCCACATCTTCAGCCATAACGTAGGCTGTTCGGCCGTTGGTAAAAAAACGTTGGCCTTTAAAGGCCCTGTGAACAAGCTCTAAACTGCTTTGGTGCCAGAATGCCGGTGCCAGAATGCATCCCGGGTTAACAATTACTGCATTGAGCCCTTCCTCTACTCCACGCCAAACCTCACGTTCAGCGTTGTATTTGCTAATGGCATAATCTCCTTCTTTGCCTGTGCTTTTCCAAAACACCGTTTCGTTCAGTTCAGTTTTGTGCTCAATGTTATTAAGTGTTGCGATTGAACTCACGTGACAAACTTGTATGCCCGGGATAGCCAAACACACATTCACTAAATTGGCGGTTCCCTGTTCGTTCACCTGCAACAGCTTCGCGCGATGGGATGAGGCGAAAGAAACAAATCCAGCGCAATGGTATACTGAATCAATGCCCTGCAAAGCTGATTCTATAGAAAGAAGGCTGGTGATATCCAATTCCCTCCATTCCACTTTATTGAATTGTTCTTCCGCATCTTCAAATAGCAATGCAAACACTTTACGGATAGGTTCCAGCGAACTGTTGGCTTGCTTGCATGCCACCACTTTCCGGCCTTGTTTTACAAGTTCCGCAACCACGTAACTGCCAAGAATTCCGCTGGCACCGGTAACAAGATTCACCACTTAAAGGATATATTGAAAAGAAATCTGATGCAAGGTAAAAAACAAAGTGCTTTGTACCAGTACGCCAAGCACAAATCCTAAAAGCAATTCGCCATAACGATGTTCTCCGAGATACATTCTGGCTGAGGCCACGGCACCAGACAGTACTACAAGGGTAATGTACAACAGGCTTAGGTCAAGTTTCAATAAATACGCAACCGATATTAGCACACCCAAGAGCCCGCCCATTCCAACCATGTGCGCTGAAATTTTGTAACGTAAGTTAATCAAGGCTGTAAGTACAATGGCTACTCCTCCTCCAAACAGAAACAACTTCAACGTATTCCATATATTTATTTCTAGCAATAAGTACACCAAACCAAAATAAAACAAAGAGGTGATTAAATAAGGGAACCCTCTTTCACTGCGATTGCTTAATAAGAAAGAAGGTATGCGCCCCAGTTTGTAGAGAAGGTAGATATTGAGTAGTGGCAACAGAAAAGACTTGGTGAACACCAAAAAAACAAGCCGCCATTTCAGGGGATCGGGTGTAAGGAAATCGTATACCGAGTTCTTTAGTCCAAATAACAGCAATGCGCTGCCATAGGTAGCCATTAGTAAAGGGTGAAAAATAACCGTAAGTAATAAAGAAAGGGCTTTCACCACGTCAGGATAACAAATTGGATAGGTGAACAATTTCTTTTTTTACCTGACTACCTCCGTAAATGATATTGTACACGGCAGTTGTAATGGGCATGTTGACTTTGTATTTTTTATTGATCTCGTGAACACACTTTACAGCATAATACCCTTCGGCGATCATGTTCATTTCGAGTTGAGCCTGTTTTACACTGTAGCCTTTGCCTAACATGGTTCCAAACATGCGGTTGCGACTAAATTGCGAATAGGCAGTTACCAACAGATCACCCAAATAGGCGGAGGCTTTAATATCTCGATCAATAGGATGTACAGCGTCTACAAATCGTTTGATCTCCTGAATGGCATTACTTACCAGCACGGCCAAAAAATTGTCGCCATAACCCAAGCCATGGCAAATGCCTCCGGCAACAGCTACCACGTTTTTTAATACGGCTGAATACTCGGTGCCATATATATCGTCACTTACTGTAGATTTCAGGTAACGGCAATTCAGCAATTCACTTATGATTTTTGCCCGTTCGGGGTGCACGGAGGCCACGGTTAAATAACTCAGCTTCTCAAGCGCTACTTCCTCGGCATGACAAGGACCGGTGATAACGCCGATGTTTTCAAGCGGCACTTCAAATTGTTTGTTTAAATATTCCCCAACAATAAGGTTTTGCTGAGGCACAATACCTTTGATGGCTGAAAAAAAACTCTTGCCCTGCAGTTCTTCTTTTTTTAATGAGGCTAAGGTGTCATGCAAAAAGGCTGAGGGCACCGCCAGTATAATATAGTCGGCGCTTTTAATACAATCGGGAAGGGAAGTGAAAAAGTGTATTTTTTGTGTGTTAAATTCAACCGACGACAGGTAGCGCGGATTGCTGCCGAACTCTTTAAAATACGCCACGTCGTCAGCTTTTCTTTGGTACCAATTAATGGTATCGAGATTATTCAGAAGAAGTTTTGCAAGGGCTGTTGCCCAGCTTCCGCTACCAATAATCGCTACACGGGGTTTCATTGCCATGATTTTGGCCGAAATTACATAAAATTAATCTGATCCTCGTTGAGTTCGCCTCCGCCAGTGAACCGGCGATATACCCGCGCCAAGGTTACCACATCCTTAATGCAATAATCGGCTATTTTTTTAAGGGCTTTTTCTTCATAATAGGCTTTGGCTACCATACTCCCATCCATGGTATCTTTTGGAGACGGAATTCCAAACACGTGTGCCAGGAGGTTTAAAGATGTATAGTGTTTATAATCTCCGAACTTCCAAAGGTCAAGTGTGTCAATGTGTTTTACTTCCCAGGGTTTTAATCCCTGAATGCGCAATATACCGGGTAATGGAATGTTATTGATTAAAAAACGGCGGCATAAAAAGGGAAAATCGAATTCCTTGCCATTGTGAGCGCAAAGGGCATGATTGGCAGAATTGAACTGCTCAGTAAGCAATTTTGAAAATTGTTTGAGAATCAGTGTTTCATTCTCATTGGCTATGGTGCTCACGGTAAATTTTCCTCTGCTAAAATACCCAACACCAATGCAAACCACCTTTGCGAATTCAGCGTAAATACCGGCTTTTAAATAGTGTTGCTCGGGTGAAATATCTCTATTGTGCTGCCATTTTTTGTCCCACAGTTCTTTCGTTGCCGCATCCAAATCTTTATACAGGTACACCTGGGGAACTGTTTCAATATCGAGAAATAAAATTTTATCCTGATCCATAACAGAGTAATTAAAGTTGATAATTCCTGGGACTTATCTTAAAGGTATAAATTAATTGTTTCGCTTTATCATAGTACCTGTATTCGAAGTTGATCTGTTTCTCTCTCAGACCTTCTAAATCCTTATCCACTCTTATTCCGCTTAATATTCCAGGCCATAAGGCTGTTCTAAACTGTGCCGTATCAACATTCGCCTTTGCCAGGTTTACCAATGTATAGTTATAGATGATAAGCGAAGGTTTAAAATACACCACTTTTTCAAGTCGGGTTTCTTCATCTAGCATTTGCGGACAACTTTTGTTGATTCGGGCAACTTCTTCTTCAATTGAACTTTCGGTATGGTTGTTACACGAAAAAATAAACAGAAAGGCTAAAACTACACGAGCAATGTTGAAAATGTGCTTCATGGCTTATTTCATGCGGTTGCTAATGGCTGCAAGCTTATCGCGTAAACTTACAGCTTCCTGCAATTGTTTATCAATGGCTGCAAATTCCGTTTCGCTGCTTTTACTAACTTCCAATGACTTGCTAAGGTTATTCACTTTCGCTTCCCATTGGCTGAGTAAATCACCCACACCTTTAATGCAGGCATATTTCACATATTTGTTTGCCCCTTTAGAAATGATTTCAAAATCGGTTGCAGCTTGCAGTACAGCTCCGGTTGTGTTACAGCGTTTGGCAAGCTTTATGTACGCCCCGCCAAATGTCATCCATTCAAATCCCGAAATGTTTTTGAGGTTGTTATGAAAAAAACTCGCCTCAGCGTCGCTGCCTTGTTCTGCATAAATATTTGCCACTACAAAGAGCATTTTTTTGGCGTTTTCATTTTCAAAAGCTTTGGCCTTTTGCATACCAATACCGGGTTGTTGTTTTGAAATGGCCTCAAGTGCTTCTGCACAAATGGCGTAAGATTGTTCTGAAAGTGCCTTCTCATTCAATGCCTGAACATCTGCATCGCTGCCAAATTTTCTGTTCAGTACCCCGAGCGCTCTTGCTCTGGTTGTGGTGTTTTTGTCCTTAGCGTAGATTATTGACAAGGTTGTTTTCAACTCCTGTTTCTTTTCATCAGGAGCTTTTTCAAGTTTAGAAATGGCCGTTTTTCTGATGTCGCTTAAAACATCACTCGTTGCGGCTTTTACAAAAAGATCAAACACCTCTTTTTCTCCAATTGATTTTTCGAGTTCCTTTAATGCCTCGTAACGGTCTTCAAAAAGCGGACCATTGAAATACTGGAAAATGTACTCTTTTTTGGATTTTATGTAATCCATGTCACAAAGCAACTGGCGTTCAGCATCTACATTCACTAGATCCGGCATTTTCTCGCACTTTAACAAAAACTCCTGCTCCTGGTCACACACTTCAATGTGGTGGCGTTGTACTTTTCCATCGAGATAAACATCCACTTCCAAGGGTAGTCGGTAGAGTGGGTAACTGCTTAGGTCCTGCGTTTGTTCGATTTTGAGTTCCAGTTGTTGTTTGCTTGTGTTATGAACATAACTGACTTTTAATTTTGGGCGACCGGGTTGCAAAAACCATTGGTTGAAAAACCAATTAAGGTCGCGACCGGTTGTTTCTTCGAATGCCAAACGCAAATGATGCACTTCAGCCGCCTTGTAACGGTTAGTTTCAAGGTAATTTTTTAAAGCCGCGAAAAACGCTTCGTCGCCTACCACTTTACGTAGCATGTGTAAGATCTGGCCGCCTTTGTTGTAACTAAAGGCATCGAACATGTCTTCTTGTTGTTCATATTCAAAACGAATGAGGTGTTTTTCTTTTTTTGTACCCATGTATCCCATTTTGCTCTGGTAATTATGAGCATCTGCTTCTCCGCGTCCGTGTTTGTATTCATTCCAAAGGTATTCGCCATAGGTGGCAAAACTTTCGTTGAGCGATAAATTGCTCCAGCTTTCACAAGTAACCAAATCACCAAACCACTGATGAAATAATTCGTGGGCAATCACTCCTTCTCCCTTTTTACCATCAAGCATTTCGCGGGTTGTTTGATACACCATAAAATCACCATGTAAGGTTGCGCTGGTATTTTCCATGGCTCCGCTCACATAGTCTCTTACCACCACCTGTGCATATTTTGCCCAGGGGTAATCTACTCCAAGTCGGGCAGAATAAAACTCTATCATCTCTTTGGTGTCGCCAAAAATGGCTTTTGCGTGGGCTTCGTATTCCTTTTCCACATAGTAAGAAATTTCTTTTCCTTTCCAGGGAGCATCTGTTACTTTCTTAAATTCGCCTATGGCCATCATAGCCAGATATGGTGCATGTGGTTCGTTAAGCTTCCAGTGATCAATGCGTGTTCCTGCTGTTCCGGGTTTTGAACTCAGCAATACGCCATTTGAAAGTGTGGTGTATTTTTGGTCAACCGTAATCAGAATTTCCTGAGTCATTTTTTCATTCGGGCTGTCGATAGTTGGAAACCATACGGAGCTGGCCTGTGTTTCACCTTGAGTCCATATTTGTGGCATTTTGAAAGGGTTCTCACCGGTAGGATTAATAAAATACAGCCCTTTATCTTCCATAATGGCCTGGCTGCCACCCGGAGTTTTCAATTCGTTGGGTTTGGCCACATATTCTATTACCACAGTATAGTTTTCGTTGGAACGCAGCATTTTGCCTAGTTGTATTTTCAGGGAATCGTTATCGTAAACAAAACTGGAATTCAATTTTTGGTTTTTGCTGATATCGGCGTTAAAAGATGAAGGAACAGGTTTCCCATTCTTTCCGGTTGGCACCTGATAAACACTCAGGGATTTTATTTCCATTCCTTTCGCATTCAAGTACAATTTATCTGTTGAATAAAAATAAGGTTTGACGCTGATGGTGGCTTTACCTTTCATGGTCGAAGTGTTCCAATCAAATGCCACCTCCAGTTTAGTGTGAAGTATATCGTTTTGCCTGGTGTTTGAGCCTCGGTAAATAGCCGCTTTTTTCTTAGGAACAGGCGGTTTAACAGTGTCGGCTTTCACATGATCTTGTTCAGCACTGCTCAATTGCTGGCCGAATTGGAATTTTGGTGCTGATACCGCCATTGCGGTGAACAGGGCGCATACAGTTATCTGTTTGTTCATCGAAAAAAAATATAGGTAAAAATGCCGCTAATTTGTTGAATCCACAAATTGGAAGTACACCTTAGTAGCTAATTGTAAGGAATCAGGATAAGATGTGATAAGCAGCAAAAGACGTGCCATAGGCCAGGGCTGACATAAACAGTAACTGAGCGCTTACCCAAAACCAACTTTTTGTTTCGCGCTTGACTACAGCTATGGTACTCATGCATTGTAATGCGAAGGCATAAAACAATAGCAAGGACCAGCAGACAGCGGCTGTATATCGTTTGCTGCCTTGCATGGTTGTTTCCTGGAGTAGTTTTTGACGAATGCCTTCGTTGTTTTCATCGCTGGCAGACTGGTAAATTGTGGCCATGGTGCCAACAAATACTTCTCGGGCGGCAAAGGAGGTAAGCAGGGCAATACCTATTTTCCAGTCAAATCCCAAAGGCGCAATCACCGGTTCAATCCAATGGCCCAATTGCCCGATGTAGGAGTGCTCCAGTTTTAATGTTTGTACTTTTTGTAATTCTTCTGCATGCAATTCGGATGCCGAAGATTTCAAGCTGAGTTCTTTTTCCCTGAGTCGATCAAACGATTCAGAGCTCCCATGTGAACTCAAGAACCAAAGTACTATTGAGATGGCAAGGATGATTTTTCCGGCTTCCTGAACAAATACTTTAACTTTATTATACATCAACAGAACCAAGTTGCGCAGCTGCGGACGACGATACACAGGCATTTCCATAATAAAAAAGGAATTCTCCCTGCTTTTAACCATTTTTTTTAGCACATAGGCTGTAGCAAAAGAAGCTGCGAAACCAAGCATATACAACACAAATAAGGCCAATCCCCGTGAATTGAAAAACCCAAGCACGGTGTGTTCGGGATATAAAGTTGCCAATAATAAGGTATATACTGGCAAGCGCGCTGAGCAGGAAATTAGTGGAAGAATAAAAATAGTGATAAGTCGCTCACGGGTATTACTGATGGCTCGTGTGGCCATAATCGAAGGAACCGCACAGGCCGTTCCGCTGATCAGGGGTATCACCGACCGCCCGTTTAAACCGAATGGTCGCATCACACGGTCCATTATAAATCCGGCACGTGCCATGTAACCCGTGTCTTCCAGCAAGCCGATGATCAAAAATAAAAATGCGATTTGCGGGATAAACATCAACACTCCACTGAGGCCGGGAAGAATGCCATTGATGAGCAACTCGCTGAAGGCTCCCTGAGGCAGGCTATGATTTAAAGCGCCCGCCAGGTGAATAAAGGCATTTTCAATCCAATTCATAGGCGCTTCAGAAACGTAAAACACCAATTGAAACACCAATAAAAGCAGAGTCAGCAAAATCAAATAACCAAATATTCGGTGAGTGAAAATTTTATCAAGTAAAGCCGAACGCCTTTTTGCCGATAACACTTCAGGGCTGCTCACATGTTTTGAAATCAGATAATTGATTATGCGGAACCGGTAAAGTTTATCCGTCTCTTCAAAACTATCTGTTCCGCTTAGTTTTGACTTGTTCAGGCACGCTGCAAGGTATTGCCTGTAAGTATGCGTTTGTAATAAAGGGTGTTTAATATCGTAAAATAGGGCTTTACTTGACTTTGCCCTCAGTATGGCAGCTTTGAGCTGTTCAATGCCCAATTTATTTCTTGAATCAACCGGCACCACCTCCACTCCAAGTGCATCACCCAGGCCTTTGGCATCAATTACAATGTGCTGTTGATTGGCCTCGTCGATCATGTTCAACACCATCAGCGTTGGCAGTTGAAGGTCCAGAACCTGTGTAGCCAGTAAAAGGTTACGCTTTAAATTGGTGGCATCGGTTACAATTACCACCACATCCGGTTTTTCCTTTTCTTCCAATATAGCTTTACAGGCTACTTCCTCATCGGCTGATTTGGGGTAGAGGCTGTAAAGTCCGGGCAAATCTACTATCTGAAACCGGTAGGATGTTTCACCTTGTTTTGTACTCGCAAACCCTTCATACCGGTCAACCGTTACACCACTGTAATTGCCGGTTTTTTGGTGAAGACCCGTTAAAGCATTGAACAAGCTGGATTTTCCCGAATTGGGATTGCCAAGCAAAGCAACTTTGAGAAGGGTATGTTCTGGTTTTGGGCTCAATTCAAGTTCTCAACCAGTACGGAGGCCGCCTCTCGTTTGCGTAAACTGAGCTCATAACCCGCTACATCAATGGCCATTGGGCAACCAAGGGGAGCGTATTTGTTTAGACTTACAATTTCCCCGGGTAAACACCCCATTTCCAAAAGTTTAGCCCCAATTTCAGGATCGGCAAAGGAAAGAATGCGGACTTTTTGTCCATGTTTTATATCAGCCAATGTAAACATAGCGTTAATAAAGGTACAGTTCTTATAGCGTTTAGGATATACCTTAAATAGGGTATGTACTACTCGTTAAGGCGTTCATTGGTAAAAACCTTACTTTCGCTTTAAGATGGATCAGAGGATGAGAACCTCAACTTTTAAGGGGGTACAGGTAGCCTTTAGTGACAGCGGCAAAGGCAGGGTGCTGGTGTTGTTGCATGGATTTTTGGGTGCCAAAGAACTCTGGAACAGCACCATTTCCTCTCTCAGTCGTTCTTACCGGGTGATTGCAATCGATTTGCCCGGACATGGCGCTACTCCTTGTATTGGTTATGCCCACAGCATGGAACTAATGGCCAAATGCGTGAAGGCAGTAATGGACCAACTAAAACTAAAACGGTACGTAATTATCGGGCACAGCATGGGTGGCTATGTGGCGCTGGCATTTGCTGATTTATTTCCCGACCACCTAAGGGGTTTGGGTTTGTACCACAGCACTGCCTATCCCGATTCGGAAGAAAAAAAAGAGAACCGCCTCAGAGCCATCGAAGTTGTAAAAGCCAATCGAAAAGTATACACCACTCAAACGATTCGCAGTTTGTTTGCCCAAAAAAATTTGAAATACCTGAAGGAGGAAATCAAGTTTGCCAACAGTTTTGCAAGCAGGATGAGCAAACAGGGCATTATTGCCGCTCTTTATGGCATGCGCGATAGAAAGGGAAGAGATTTAATATTAGGGCTTGTGGAATATCCTATACTTATGGTGATTGGAGAACACGATGCGGTTTTGCCCTATGCCCAATTACTGGAACAGGCTGAGGCCATAAAAAATAAACACCTTCTATTTCTTGAACACGACGGGCATTTTGGGTTTTTGGAATCACCGAGGGAAAGCAATAAAGCGTTAAGAAAATTCTTGCGGGCTTGTTTCAAATAATAGCTTTGGCCGCCACATGTAAAGCCATATCGTGCAATTGCTCAGTGAAGACATTAAAGCGCATTGTTTTCCTAACTTTACCTTAAAAGAAGTAGCATGAAATTGTTTTTTAGCATCCTGGGCATAATCGTATGCTTTAGTTTTACCAGTTGCAAAAAGGAGGACAAACAAAGCGCTACACCAAACCCCTCTCCGCCTCCAATAACTGATTACCGTGATAAATACCTTGGTGTATACCAAGGCCCCTACATTTCTTGGGTTAGTTCAATGGGCGTTACAAACCAAATAATACTTGATAGTGCTTATAGCGATGTAATAAGCAAAGATACAAACAAGGATTCCATCATCATCTCCGAGCACTTTGGGCCTTTCACTCTATCACCGCAGGGAACGGCAACTGCAGTGGTGACTGTTTATGCAGTAAAAACACTGCAACTGAAGAACGATAGCCTCAAATACCTATTTACGAACATTTCTCTTGGGGGGCAATACGGCAACATCTTCGACGGGAAAAAACAATAATCACTTTACACTGAAATGCGCACGCTCTTACAACATGTTTAAACTTCCTGGCCGATTTGATTTGTCATTTCAATAAATAACAGCTCTAATTCCGCAGAACTATCTCGTTTATCGCCTTCACCCATTCATCTGAAGCGTTCAAACTATTGACCAGGGTAATTTGTTCACCACCGTGTTCCTTAAAAATTTCCTGATATTCCGTACCAATTTCGTAAATAGTCTCAAGGCAATCGGCAACAAAAGCGGGTGAAAATACCAGGAGCTTTTTCTTGCCTGATTTGGCCAGTTCTTCAACCACTTTGTCGCTGTATGGTTTTAGCCACTTATTATCTAATCGGGATTGAAATGCTGAACTGTATTTGCCTTCAGGAATATTCAAAGCCTTAACCAATACCCTCGAAGTTTCCATACAATTAGCCCGGTAACAAAACTGATTGTTAGCTGTGATGCTGTTGCAGCAGGTTCCAAAATTGCAGGAATTGGAACCATAATGCAAAGCGCCTTTTTTGATTTGTCGCTCAGGCAAACCATGGTAGGAAAACAACACGTGGTCGTATTCTTCAAGCTTGTGTTTTTTAGCTTCGTTTATTAAAGCGCGATGAAATGCTGGGTGATCGTAAAATTTTGAGATGATGTTCAAAGAAGGGATCACTTCCCAACTTTTAATTTGTTTCAGCACTTCCTCTATGGTGCTTCCTGTGCTAGAACTGGCGTATTGAGGATACAAAGGCAGAACATGGATTTTGGAAGCTTGTAGTTTTCTAAGATTTTCAAGTGCTGATTTGATGGAAGGTTTTTGGTAACGCATAGCCAATTCAACGATATACGCTGTGCCCATTTCCTTCTGCAGTTTTTCTTTTAGTTCAATACCATATAGCAAAAGTGGGGAGCCGTTTTTGGTCCAGATGTTTTTGTAAAGTGCTGAGGAACGAAATCTGCGGAAAGGGATGATAATTAAATTGACCAGTATAAACCTAGCTATCGGGTGAATGTCGATGACCCGTTTATCGTTTAAAAACTGACTCAAATACCGGCCCACAGCCCCTGCTCCCGGATCGTCGGGGGTTCCAAGATTAACTAACAATACCGCTTCCTTGTTGTGTTTCATAGTTCCAGTTCAACACCTCACTTCAGGATTTGTTTTAAATCAGGCTTCATGTTGAGATTCGCCGGTAATTGTACTTGTTGTATGATCGGAGGTTTCAGACACGTGTTGCGCAGAACCGGGTTTCACAGAAAATCGTTTTTGAAAAACGATGATAAGTCCTACACCAATCGAAATGGAAGCATCAGCAAAATTAAAAATGGGTCTGAAAAACTGAAAGTCTTCTCCTCCCCAGATTGGGAACCATTCAGGAAAATGCCCGTTGAATACAGGAAAATAGAACATATCAACCACACAGCCGAACATAGCCGGCGCATAACCTGGTTGCGAGATTTTTGCAATACCGTCATATGGCAGGTACTCTCCGAATTCAATGTTGTATAAGGTGCCTTTATCAAACAACAGGCCGTAAAATGCGCTGTCGAGAATATTACCCATGGCACCTGCCAGAATCATGGAAACAGAAAAGATAAACCCTTTGTGTTCTCCTTGTCTGATCATGTAACGAATGTAAAATGCGCCGCCAATGCAAGCTAAAATGCGGAATATACTTAATGCTAATTTGCCCGCTGAACCTCCGAACTCAAATCCAAACGCCATCCCCGGATTTTCAGTAAAGTGGATAACACACCAGTTGCTAAAACGCGCAACCTCTCCAAGCGGGTAATTAAGTTTGATAAAAATTTTAATGAATTGGTCAACAAACAAAACCAAAAACACGGTCAGCAGAGGGATTCTGTATGTTTTTAAAAAAGACAACATGGGGTTCTATTTCAGGTGTAAAAAAAGCCTGCCGTAGAGAGCAAGCTTTTAAATTAGCATTCAGCCTTAATTGGATTGACCAAGCTTAGCGTCAATTCCTAAAGTGGCGTGAGGTACAGAGCGAAGCCGTTCTTTTGGTATCAGTTTACCGGTTACCCTGCAAATACCGTAAGATTTGTTTTCAATCCGTACCAAAGCATTTTTAAGATTAACAATGTATTTTTCCTGGCGAGAAGCCAATTGTGCAGTTTCTTCCTTACTCATCACGTCACTTCCATCTTCTAATAATTTAAAGGATGGTGAAGTGTCGTCAGTACCATGGTTATCCTCGTTACTTAAAGTTTGTTTTAGAAGATCATAATCTTGCTGAGCCTCTTTTAATTTTTCAAGTATAAGCTCTTTAAATTCTGCCAGTTCTTTATCCGAATAACGGGTGCGACCGTCTCCGGTGTTGACGAATGGTTTAGGTTCAGACGTATTCCCTTTTTTAATCAGCGGTTTATTGATGTCGATTTGCAATGGGCGGTTGCGGATATACGCTTCCATACCGGAGCCACTGCGATGTCCTTCATTTTTCTTTCTTCTTCCACGACCGCGTTTTTCAGGCACTTCATCTTCGTCATCATCAACTTCAGGTGCCGGCACACCCTCCAGATCAACCAATCCGGCTTCATCTAGCTCACCATCAATTACAGTATCATCCTCATCTGGTTTTTCGTAGCTGTCTTCTTTTTCTTCTTCATCGTCCTCGTCATCATCTTCACTTTTACTCGCTTTTCCTTTAGCTGCCTTTTTTGGCGATTTATCTGCTTTGCCTTTTTTGGCAATGGCGTCAATAGGTTTACCGGCGGGCTTTTTTACCTCATGTTTGTCTTTACTTTTGGAAGTCGGAGCCTTTTTAATTTCCGCCACTTTGGATTTGGCAAGAGGTTTGGAAGGGGCTGTGACTTTTTTGGTAAGCGGCTTGCTCGCTTTTTTAATGCTGGTTTTTGCCGCTGGTTTGTTTGCCTTTTTTGCAAGGGGTTTAGCCGGTTTTTTTGCCGAAGCTTTCGCCGCAGGCTTAGCAGGCTTTTTTGCAACAGGTTTTTTTGCAGCAGGTTTACTGGCTTTTTTAGCGGGCTTTGGAGCCGATTTGGCTTTCTTATCCTTTTTTTTGTCTTTCTTGTTCGCCATAGTCACAACGTGTTAATTTAATTTTTCAATAGAAATAAAAGTGGAGATTTGTTCGTCGACTTCTATGTTCACTGAGTCTACCGGGCTGAGGGTACTCACCAGCTCGAGGGTGTTGGTTAAAGTTTCAGAACAAATATAACTTAAATTGTTTTTAATTGCATTGTCAAGGCCTGAATTTTGCTGAATTTTAACCTGTATCCTGTCGGTCACATCCAGTCCTTTTTCTTTGCGTAAATTTTGTATCCTATTCACCACTTCCCTTGCTAATCCTTCGTTTTTCAGTTCATCCGAAAGCTGAACATCCAGTGCAACTGTTAGCGATCCGCTGTTAGCCACTTTCCAGCCCGGCAGATCAACCGGTATAATTTCAACGTCATCCGCCTCCAACAGGATCTCACTTCCGTTCAATTCCACGGTGAAACTGCGTTCTTTTTCGATAGCCGAAATGATAGCTGCAGCGTTATCCAGCACGTAAGCCTGCATGGCTTTCATATTTGAGCCACATTTTTTACCCAAAGTTTTAAAGTTCAGCTTCAACTGCTTTACAATGCTGGTTTGATTTTCGTCAACAAATTCAATGCGTTTGACATTTACTTCACTAAGAATAATATCAGCCACTTCCTCAATTTGTTTCTGCATGTGTTTGTTGAGTATAGGAATCTGTACCCGCAACAATGGTTGTCTCACTCTTAGGTTTTCCTTCTTCCTGATAGAAAGGACCATGGAACAGATTTTTTGCGCCAGATCCATTTTGTTCTCCAAGGCTTTATCCTGTAGGTTCAGGTCATCCTTTTTCCAATAACTGAGATGAACAGAGCCGGCATCGGGATGCAAATTTTGGTAAAGCCAGTCAGAGAAAAAAGGTGCGATTGGGCTCATCATTTGAGCGATATCCGACAAACAGGTGTACAATGTGAAGTAGGCTGTTTCTTTGTCTTTACTCATTTCGCCTTTCCAGAAACGGCGTCGGCTTAATCTTACGTACCAATTGCTAAGGTGCTCGTCAACAAATTCTTCTATGGCTCTGGCGGCACGATGAGGTTCAAATTCGTTGTAATGAAGTGTAACCTCCTGTGTAAGGGATTGCAATTTGGATAAAATCCAACGATCCAATTCAGTGTAATTATTCAGCTCAGGTTGTTGGCTTTTGGTTACACGGTACTTATCTACATTGGCATAGAGTGCAAAAAAACCGTAGGTATTGTAAAGTGTACCGAATAACTGACGTTGTGCAGCCACTATACCTTCTTCATCAAATTTCAAATTGTCCCACGGTGCCGCATTGGCAATCATGTACCAGCGCGTGGCATCGGCTCCATATTTTTTCAAGGCCTGAAAAGGATCCACGCCATTACCCAATCTCTTACTCATTTTGTTGCCGTTTTTATCCAGCACCAATCCGTTTGACAATACGTTTTTGTAAGCCACTGAATCAAAATTCATGGCGGCTATGGCATGCAGGGTAAAAAACCAACCTCTGGTTTGATCCACTCCCTCGGCGATAAAATCAGCAGGAAAGTTTTTTCTGGAGTCAATGAGGTCTTTATTTTCAAAAGGGTAATGCAATTGTGCGTAAGGCATAGAACCACTGTCGAACCACACATCGATAAGATCGGGCTCACGGAACAATTTTTTTCCGTTGCGCTCAAGCACTATGTTGTCGGCATATGGTTTATGAAGATCAAATCCCTGGTAATTTTTTTCACTGTAATCTCCGTTTTGAAATCCGGCCAGCGGATTTTCTGTCATTACCCCTTTTTGCAAAGCGTTGGTGATCTCTTTTTGCAAGGTTTCTATTGAACCAATGCAAATTTGTTCACTTCGGTCTTCACTTGTCCAGATTGGGATTGGGATACCCCAAAAGCGGGAACGTGAAAGATTCCAATCGTTAAGGTTTTCCAACCAATTGCCAAAACGGCCCGTGCCTGTTGATTCGGGTTTCCAGTTGATGTTTGCGTTGAGCTCAATCATGCGCTCTTTGGCAGCAGTGGATTTTACAAACCAGGAATCGAGCGGGTAATACAAAATTGGTTTATCGGTTCTCCAACAATGCGGGTAAGAGTGCTCATAGCTCTCCTTTTTAAACAGCTTTCCTTCTTCTTGAAGTTTTAAAACTATACGATCATCTACACTCAGGTAAGCTTTAAGTTCTTTTATTTTGCCTTTTGCTTCGAGGATTTGTTTTTGTTTGGCGAAGGCTGTTTGTTTTTCCTCTTCGTTGAGGTAAGCCTCTTTTACAAACTCATTGCCATATAAAAAAACACCATCCTGCACTACAGGCAAAAATTTCCCGCGTTTATCCACCAGTGTAAGCGAGCCTATGCCATTTTCTTTGGCAACTCTAAAGTCATCGGCACCAAAACTTGGTGCAATGTGCACAATACCTGTTCCATCGGTAGTGGTTACAAAATCACCCGATATAACCTTAAACGCATCACCTTGTTCAGGCTGAGCAAAAGGCAGAAGTTGTTCGTATGAGAGACCTACAAGTTCAGAGCCTTTGAATTCACTCATTACCTGAAATGGTATAGCTTTGTCACCTGCTTGATAGTTTTCAAACAAAAGCCCCGCGTTTTTTTCAGGGAAAAAGTTACCTAATACATCTTTAGCCAATACGAGATGCTGCAGTTCAAATGAAAAAGGATTGAACGTTTTTACGAGAACATAGTGGATTTCCTTTCCCACTGCCAAGGCGGTGTTTGAAGGGAGAGTCCAAGGCGTGGTGGTCCAGGCTAAAATACAAATCCCGTTTTTTGCATCCTGAGTATAATTTCTAAATGTTTCAGGAATTGAATTCTCTTTCACCTTAAATATCGCAACAGCGGTTCTGTCCTTCACATTCCTGTATGTTCCGGGCTGATTGAGTTCATGCGATGAAAGTCCGGTTCCTGCAGCAGGCGAATAGGGCTGTATAGTATAGCCCTTGTACAATAATTTTTTTGTGTAAAGGTTATGCAACAACCACCATACACTTTCAATGTATTTATTATCGTAGGTAATGTAGGGTTGTGACATGTCAACCCAATACCCCATGTTACGCGTGAGTTCTTCCCATTTATCGGTGTATTTCATCACCTCCTTGCGGCAGGCTGTGTTGTAATCTTCAACAGAAATAAACTTGGGGCTGTTTTTATTGCCAATATCTTCTTTGGTTATACCAAGCGATTTTTCTACTGCAATTTCGATTGGCAATCCATGCGTATCCCATCCTGCTTTGCGTTCCACACGGTAGCCTTGCAAAGTTTTGAAGCGGCAAAAAATATCTTTGATACTTCGCGACATCACGTGATGAATGCCAGGTAAACCATTGGCACTCGGCGGACCTTCGTAGAACACCCAAGGTTTGGAGGCCGGACGGGATGCAACGGACTTCGAGAAAGTGCGGTCACTTTCCCAATAGTTCAGAATCTCCTCAGTGATGCCGGGCAAGTCCAACTTTTTGTATTCAGGATACAGACTCATGTTCGCGTTCGTCTCGTTTTTTAAAAAGGAGAGCGAATTTAGGAATAAAAGCGCAAATTTAGGGGCACGAGGCCAAAAAAGAGATAAATCAGTTTTTGCTCTTTTTTCAGCTGATTCCATTAAAAAGGCCCACTGTATTCAGGGGGCCTTTAGCTAATGGGTAAAGATTGTATGGGCTTACATACCTGAACCAAAGTGGCTCATGGATTCGCGTTTCATCGGGTTAATGGTCATCACCGGAATTTTACAAATATCCAATATTTTCTGACCTACTGTGCCATTCATCATCTCTTTGAAGTTGAGGTCTTTTTGGTTCATTTGTATCACCAAATCACCCTCGTGGGTATCGGCATATTCAACAATTGCCTGGGCAGCCGTTTTGCTGGGAATGGATTTGTTGGTACAATGAATGCCCTCGTTTTTAATGAATTTTTTCACTTGTTGAAGGTATGGCAAGAGTTTGTTCTCGTATTTATCGTCGTCAGGCGGGAAAACAGAAACAATGCGAATATCGGCTTTGTAATATCTGGCCAATTGCACTGCAAAGGATACCTTTTCACGGCTTTCGGGCGTGAGGTCAAACGGCAGGATAATGTTTTTGCAACCCTCCCTGTTTTCAGTTCCACGAATGGTAATCACCGGACAAGGGCAGGAAAAAATGAATTTGGTAAGGGTGTTCACACCCATAAAACTTTTGAAATGCAGGTTGGCGTCTAATCCCATGATAATGAGAGAAGCTTTGATATCATTGGCTTTTTTACTGATAATCGCAAAATGCTCGCCTTGCGCCTTATCCGTTTCAACGGTTAAGCCGCTTTCGGCTCTAACTTCTTCGGCTATCTTTTCAAACTCGGCTGTGCGATCAGCTGCACCGGCAGATGAAATATAAAACAGCACCAATTTTGATTTGGTAAACCTGGCAATATTGTAAGATTGTTTTAAACCGATAAGAGACTGTGGCAAAAAATCAACAGGAACAAGAATTGACTGATTCTCATTTATTATCATAAAGACAGAATTTGCACTAATGTATTAAAAAAATCTTATAAGTGTTAAATTTTCCTGGTCTTGTATTAACAAGTGTCTGGTAATAAACGAGGTAGGAATTGTGAGAGCCTAATCAATGGTGGCTATAACTTTCAACTCAATACCAATAGGGGTTGGCAACTTATTGATTTCCAAGGTTGTACGACAGGGTGGGTTTTCCTTAAAATAGTCAGCCCATATGGCATTGTAAATGGGGAAATCGTCTTTCATGTTGGTTAAAAAAACCGTTACATCCACAATTTTATCCCAGCTGCTTCCTGCATCTTCTAGAATATACTTAACGTTTTTAAACACGCTGTGGCATTGGGCTGCGATATCATACGACACAATGTTTCCAAGTGCATCCAGTTCAACACCAGGGATTTTTTTTGTTCCCTTTTCTCTTGGTCCAACTCCGCTCAGGAACAGTAAATTGCCTACTCTACGGGCATGTGGATACAACCCAACAGGTTCGGGTGCTTTTGAGGATTCGATTTTTTCGGAAGATGACATGTTTGTAAGGTATAGTGTGCAACAAATTTAACCATATTCCGGAGAAGCAATAAAATCAATACCTTTCCTCATCGAATTTATGTTGGAAGCTTTAGAGCATGTCGACCGGGAGCTTTTTCTCCTTATCAATTCCTCCTACTCTGAGTGGTTGGATGCAGGGATGTGGCAATTCAGCAAAGATTGGCCAACGGTGCTGTTTGTGTTACTTTTTTTGATTTACGTGTACCGCAAATTTCAGCTTAAAACCAGCCTTTCAGTTCTTCTTGGCGTTTTGCTTGTTCTGGCCTGTACCGATCTCAGTACTAATGTAATTAAACACCAGGTGAAACGTTACCGACCTACACATAATACAGAGATTGGCGCAAAGGTGCACACCGTGAACGGTTACAAAGGCGGCACCTACGGCTTTTTTTCGTCGCATGCGGCCAATGCCTTTGGTATTATCACTTACCTTTTTTTCTTATCCAAACACCTTGGTTTTCGATACCGTTACCTGTTTTTTTTGTATCCGCTTGTTGTTAGTTATAGTCGGGTGTATCTAGGCGTTCATTATCCAAGCGATGTGATAGTTGGGGCGTGCAACGGCTTGTTGTTTGGCTCGCTGATTTACGCGCTGCTCATTCGTTATTTTGTAAAATTTGAACATGCGAATAATTAGTGTAAGTAGTGCTTTTTTTATTTGTTTTAGCCTGTTTGGTCAGTTACCCGAAACACAAATTTGGCTGATCAAACTCAAGAAAGAAAAGGACGCTGTGTTTTTGGGCAAAGCGTCGGTACTTACAAATAAAAAGGGATACAACAATCAACCGAGTTTTTCACTCGATAATCATACGCTTTTTTATGTATGTGCCGATTCTAACCAACAAACCGATATTTATGCCTGCCAATTACCATCAGCTAAAATCAAAAAAATTACACAAACGCAATTGAGTGAATATTCGCCTCAGGAACATAAACCTGGCAAATTACACGCTGTTGTGGTTGAGAAGGACAGTACCCAGAAAATTCATGAAATTGAAATCGCTACCGGCATACACAGTAGTGTGCTCGAACCCGATTCAGTTGGCTATTACTGTTTCCTTAATGCCGATTCATTGGTGTATTATAAACTCACCCAACCTCATTCATTGCGTTTATACACGCTAAGCTCACAAAACGAAAGTTGGTTGGGTAATTATCCAACAAGAGGGTTCAAACCATACAATCCCTATTGCTTGTATTATTGTTTAAAAGACTCTCTTCAAACTGATTTGTACCAATATAATTTCCGTTTACAAAAAGCCACCCTATTATCTTCGTATTCTTCGGCTAGCGAAGATCTATTTTGGCACCCCACATTAGGCTTGTTGCGCTCAGAAGACCGGGTAATTTTGCAATTTCAGAGAGCGTCAGGCAAATGGACTCCTTTATTTGATCTTAGTAGCTTTGGACTAAAACGTATCACCCGATTTACAATAGATAAAGAACTGCACTATCTGGTAGTGGTGAATAATTTATGATCACCTCTCATCCTAAATTTAAACAACAGATAGGTCCTGTAACTGAATGATAGTTTTTTCCATATACCTGCTGCTATTACTTTTTCTCCTTCAATACAATGCCTTTTTTGGCTTGTTCAAGGATGGTGTGCTGAGCAAACGTACATTGACTCTGGTGTTTTTTTTCAAGGCTATGGCAGTTCCGGTGATGTACGCCCTTTATTCGTTTTTTTATGGTGGAATTGACTATTCTGATTCTGGTGTGTTTTACCGTGATGCGAGTATACTCAACGATTTGGCACACGAGCACCCTTTGGAATACCTCAAAGCGATGTTTGGCTTACAGGATGACAGCAACGGCTCTTTCTTTTTTGAACACTACACAAGCAAAACCAGTAATTGGGATAATGGCAGAATCCGAATTTTGTTTTACAACGACAACCGTATTGTAATTCGATTGCATTCCGTTATTCATTTTGTGGCATTTCAATCCTATTTTGTTCATGCCTTGTTCAGCTGTTTTCTCAGTTATCTTGGTCTATTTTGGATTTATCGCTCGTTACGGGGGTATTTTACCGGCAGGGAGTTGTACTTGTTATTGCTATTGTGTTTTTTTCCTGCACTTTGGTTACACACGGGCGCTTTGTTGAAAGAAGGCATAAGTGTGTTTGTTATGGGTGGGATGGTGTATTCTTTATACCAACTTTTTTGTGTGAGCTGGCAACTGCGTTTTTTCCTGGGCGCTGTGGCATTTTTTTATATCGCATTGTTATTAAAGCCCTACCTATTGTTGTATGCCTTTGTGTGCTTTATGTTGTTTTTTGCCATAGAAAAAACAAACATCAAACACAAAATTGTGGTATTTGCCGGCGCCATATGTCTTTTGCTGTTTGGCCTCGATGCAGGCTTACGTTTAAAACAAAACAAATCACTATTCGAAATTGCCGGTATGCGTCAGGTGATTTTTAGTGATGCGGCAAAAGGAGGCATTTTTTTGGTTGACAGCGTTAAGTTCATCCGTCTTGAATACGATACCACTTTAGTGTCGGAGTTAAAAAACAAAAAAGGGTATTACCGAATCAAACACAATGCCTCTTACGTGTATTGGGAACACAGCCATCAACAAGATACACTGGTATGTAAAAAAAACACCGACACTCTTAGTGTGTATGAATTGGTTTACACAATGCCTGAAAGTGCGAGTAATCTTGATTATGGTAAACATAAAGACGCACTGGTAGTTGAAGCATTGCAGGGTTTGTATTTTACCCTGGCCCACCCCTTGTATTTTAATGCCGGATCAAAACAACAGCAACTTGCGTCGTTCGAGAACAGTCTACTTCTGCTGTCATTATTAATTATACTATATGGCTTGTGTTGTTCAAAACAATCTGCCTTTCCTGTGGTGGTGTTTTTAAGCTTTGCCTTAGGTGAATGTTTGCTCATTGCCTTTACCTCTCCGAATACCGGCGCCATTGTCAGATACAGAAGTCCAGCCGTGGTGTTTATTGTGATAGGCGCTTTGTATTACACCAACGATTTGAAAAACCTGTTCAGGGCAATCAAGACATCAAAATAGTTTGCTTTTTATTGTTTAGATTCGTCCTTGATGAGTTTGGTTAGAAAAAAATCCATTGCCGATATTCAAAAAGAACACGAAAACCGTGAGCACGAGAGTTTGTTGAAGCACTTAGGAGTGAAGGACCTCACCGCATTTGGCATTGCGGCTATTATTGGTGCTGGTATTTTTTCCACTATTGGTAAAGCAAGTGCCGACGGTGGTCCCGGTGTGATTTTTTTGTTTCTTTTCACCGCGCTGGCCTGCAGTTTTGCCGCCTTTGCCTATGCAGAGTTCTCTTCTCTTATTCCTGTTAGCGGGAGCGCGTATACATACAGCTATGTTGTTTTTGGTGAAGTATTTGCCTGGATTATCGGCTGGGCGCTTATTATGGAATATTCGATAGGAAATGTAACGGTTGCTATTTCATGGAGCGATTACTTTTCAGCTTTGGTAGAGCACGTAAGTCCATACAAAATACCCGAATGGTTGTGTATGGATTATTTCAGTGCCAAAGAAAACTACGCTTTGGTAATTGAAAAAATGCGTGAAGGAATAAGTTGGTCTGAGCTAACAAAAGAAGGCGCCTATGCTTCTGAACTAGCCGGATTTTACGCATTTCGTGAAGCGCCTGTCATTCTTGGGCTCACGATTATTCTGGATGCCCCTGCTCTGCTCATTAACCTGCTTATCACCTGGCTGGTTTATCGTGGCATAAAAGAAAGCCGTAATGCCAGTAATCTTATGGTGTTAATCAAAATTGTGATTGTATTGCTCGTAATATTTGTTGGCGCGTTTTACGTTAACGTCGGTAATTGGAACCCTTTTTTGCCGAACGGCATTGCCGGACTATTATCAGGCATCAGTGCCGTTTTTTTTGCCTACATCGGTTTTGATGCCATTTCCACAACAGCCGAAGAATGCAAAAACCCACAACGTGATCTTCCCAGGGGGATATTGTACTCCATTATTATTTGCACACTGCTGTATGTTGCCATTGCTCTTGTAATTACCGGCATGGTGCACCATAGCGAATTGGCAGTGGGTGATCCATTGGCATATGTGTTCTCTAAAATACAGGATCTACAATGGCTTGCTGGCATTGTGGCCGTAAGTGCAGTGGTTGCAATGGCCAGTGTGATGCTGGTGTTTCAGCTTGGGCAGCCCCGTATTTGGATGAGCATGAGTCGTGATGGTTTATTGCCTCCGGCTTTTGCGCGTATCCATAAAAAGTACAAAACCCCATCATTTTCAACTTTGTTCACGGGCGTTATGGTGGCCGCTCCCATCTTTTTTCTTGATATCACCATTGTAACTGATATTTGTTCAGCAGGTACTTTGTTTGCGTTTTGTTTGGTGTGCGGAGGGGTACTCAAACTTCGTATGGATCCCAATGCCCCACCATCTAAATTCAAAACACCCTACGTAAATTCAAAATACATCACCGGCGGCTTATTTGTGCTCTGCCTGGTTCTTTTGTTCAACTATGAAGGAGCTTATATGAATACTTTACTTCGTCCTTCGGGTTTAACTGCCTTATTGCACAACATCCCTATGTATGTTTTTTTTATTGGATTTGCTTTGTTGTCAGTTTTTTCTTTTCGTCACAACTTTTCATTGATACCTGTTCTGGGCTTACTCAGTTGTTTTTATATGCTGTCGCAATTGGGATATAAAAACTGGTTGTATTTTACTGCCTGGCTGCTTCTGGGTTTACTGATATATTTTGTTTACGGCCGAAAGCACAGTAAATTAGCAGTTTTAAAGCGTTAGCATGTTAGTATTGATTACAGGAGCCACAGCAGGAATAGGAAAAAGCTGTGCAGAAATTTTCGCCAGTCATGGTCACCAGCTTATTTTATGTGGAAGAAGAAAAGAACGCCTTGAGCTGATCCAAAGCGAACTTCGGCACAAACACAACACCCGAATTCATACACTTAGCTTTGATATACAAAAGCACACGGAAGTGGAAGAAGCCATTGCATCCTTGCCTCAGGATTTCAAAAACATTGATGTGTTGATTAATAATGCGGGATTGGCAGCAGGACTCAGCAGCATTCAGGAGGGAAAATTGGCACATTGGGAACGCATGATCGACACCAATATCAAGGGCCTTTTATACATGACTAAACAAGTGGCCAATTTGATGATCCCTAACAAAAAGGGGCACATAATTAACCTGGGTTCAATTGCCGGAAAAGAAGTGTATGCCAATGGCAACGTGTATTGCGCAACTAAACATGCAGTCGACGCATTGAACAAAGCCATGCGTATCGACCTTTTGCAACACCATATCAAAGTTACAGCCATTCACCCCGGTATGGTTGAAACGGAATTTAGTATTGTTCGCTTCGATGGAGATGAAGAACGTGCAAAAAAAGTATACCAGGGCTTGCAACCGCTCAGTCCCCAAGATATTGCCGAAACCATTTATTGGGCTGCCACACGCCCGGCTCATGTCAACATTAACGAGCTAACAATAATGCCAAGTGTTCAAGCCACAGCAACACAGGTGTTACGTCATTAAGGCATGGTAAAGGCCATTCATACTATTGTTCTGTGCCTCATTCTCGTAACTGCAGGTTATTCAACACCATCCGGAGAACCCAATACCCACTTCGGCAGTCGCATTCGCTTGCATCTGGGTCCGGCTTTGGGTTTTTACAGCATCAATCCAAATCATGCGGCAGAACCAAAACAGAAATTCAACTTTTTGATCGGCCTAAACAAAGAATTCAGTTTAAGCCGGGATTACAAATCGTTTTTGCTGGTTGGTGTTGACTATTTTTTTCATGGACTTGGTTTTAAATCCTACTATTTTACGCCCGATACCTTGAAGTTGTATGACAAAAATTTTGCATACGATTACAGCTTACTGGTGAATGAACTCCAGCTGCCAGTACAATTTAAATACTTGTTTAAACCCGAACACAACAGTTTGTTCAGTCCATACCTTTGCGTGGGTTACCACTTGAGGTATTTATTGCCTTCTAATTTAAAAGTGAGCTATTATGGTAATGTGCAGAAGGAAGAAGTGGCCGATTTGAAATTCAAAACGCCATTATTTGATGATCAGATCAATGCCGCAGTAAGTTTAAGTTTTGGCTGGCAAAAAAACAGCTTAGCCAGCTCAAAAGGGAGTTTTTATGTTGAAGCGAATTTGCGGTACAATTTTTCGCCGTATTATTTTGAAAAAGACTATGCTGCCAGTTCCTTGTACATCAACAGTACACATTTAATTCTACAATTGGGTATCCGATTTTAAGGCCTGAGGTAGACAATTGCTTTTTGAAAAGCCTTTTTTATCTTTAATGAAATTTATCTCGTATGGACAGGCGACATTTTTTGATGGCCACCGCGGGCACACTTTCCGCTCTTGATTTTCTTGCGGGAATTAACGCGCCATTTGCGAAAACGCTTGAATCCAAAATTCAATTGTTGGAGAAAGATAAAAGCGGAAAATCCGCTGATAATGAAGATTTCTGGGGTTGGGTGCGCGAATGTTATACAGTTTCCCCTAACATCATCAACCTTAATAACGGGGGTGTTAGCCCTCAACCCAAGGTGGTTCAGGATGCTCATATCAGGTATTATGAAATGTGCAACGACGGACCCAGCTATTACATGTGGCGCATTCTGGATCAGGGACGAGAAGGTTTACGCACCAAGCTGGCAGAATTGTGCGGTGTTTCTGCTGAAGAAATTGCCATTAACCGTAATTCTACTGAAGGACTGAACAGCATCATTTTTGGCTTGCCCCTAAAAGAAGGTGACGAGGTGGTGTTGAGTACCTTTGACTACCCAAACATGATGAATGCATGGAAACAAAGAGAAAAGCGGGATAGTATCAAGTTGGTGTGGATCAATATTCCTCAGCCTCTGGAAGATGAAAAGGCCATCTTAAAATTATACCAGGATGCTATTACTCCAAAAACCAAAATAGTGCACATAACGCACATGATTAACTGGACAGGAAATATTGTGCCTTGCAAAGCCATAACCGAATACGCCCATAGCAAAGGCTGTGAAGTAATTGTGGATGCTGCACACACCTTCGCCCACATCGATTTTAAGTTTCACGACATTGGTTGTGACTATCTAGCCGCCTCTTTGCATAAATGGTTGTGCGCTCCTTTTGGTAGTGGGCTTCTCTACATCAAAAAGGAGAAAGTCAGAAAAATATGGCCGTTGTTATCAAGTGCCGACCCGAACAGCAGCGACATCCGGAAATTTGAAAGTTTAGGCACCCGCTCCTTTGCATCTGAAATGGCAATTGGCGCGGCAGTTGATTTTCATAGTGTTATCGGTATCAAACGCAAGGAGGCGCGCTTGCGTTACCTGAAAGAATATTGGACAGACAAGGTGGAAAAACTGCCCAATGTAACTTTTTATTCCTCCCTAAAACCCAAATTCTCCTGCGCCATCGCCAATATTGGCATTGAAGGCTGGCAGGCACAACAAATAGAGGCTAAATTGTTCGAACGCCATAAAATCCATACGGTTTCAATTGTTCATGAAGGCGTAAACGGCATACGGGTAACACCAAGTGTTTACACCAGCACGCGCGACCTTGACATTTTAGTTAAAGGTTTGCTTGAAATTTCAAAATCGAGTCCTCCACCCAATCCCAAAAAAGAAGGATGAGAATGCTCCTAATATTGCTGCTTTTCACAGCACTTGTTTTTCTTTATTGCTCTAAACAAGGGGCTGTTTCCCGCGATATTGTTGTAAGTGCGGGGGCCCCCGCTGCCATTGGGCCATACAGCCAGGCCGTAAGAGTAGGAGATCGTTTGTATGTATCTGGTCAAATTGCTCTCGACAAAAATGGACAACTGGACAGTAGTTCAATTGCTGTTGAAACCGAACGGTGTTTGCAAAACATCAAATCTATCGTTGAATCAGCAGGCTTCAACCTGCAGGCTGTTTCCAAATGCAGTGTGTTTATGACTGACCTCCGCGGTTTTAAAGAAATGAATGAAGTCTATTCTCGCTATTTTACTAATCAAGCCCCTGCGCGTGAAACAGTTGAAGTAAAGGGCTTACCCAGGGGTGCGCATGTTGAAATTTCAGCCATTGTAAATTAAGTTCGAAGTAAAAAAGATTTTTCAGCCAATTTAACCCTGCAAATTACTACTAACATTAACCAATCACTCTTTCTTTACCCCTTTGTAAAAATTACATGCCTAACGCCCTCAAAAATTGGATTATCACGTCGTTTTTCCTTTGCATGGGTCTTTTTTTCTTTGGCTTAATGTGGCAGATAACTATTCCCTATCTGAAAGGAAACTATTATGTTGGCTTTCTTCTAACGAAACAACACATTTTGCATGTTGACATTTGGCGATACGCATTTTATTCTCACATCATTTTCAGTTTACCTGTTCTTCTATTTGGTTTTATTCAACTTTCAAAACCACTACGCGTTAATTTTCCGGTTTTTCACCGCATTGTGGGTAAGCTCTATGTTTTTGGGGTGTTGTTTATTAGTGCGCCTTCTGGTTTAATAATGGGGATATATGCAAACGGCGGAATCGCAGCAAAAATTTCCTTTGTTATACTATCCCTGCTTTGGTGGTATTTTACATACCGCGCCTATAAGGCCATAAGGATGGGTGAGGTCAATAAACACCTTGCTTTTGTTTATAGAAGTTTCGCACTAACATTATCCGCGATCACTTTAAGGTCGTATGTGTTTATTATACCTCAATTCGTTTTAATACGAGGCAACGAACTATATCTATTGGTGTCGTGGCTGAGCTGGGTTCCAAATATATTTGTGGCTGAGTTATACATCAAGTTAAACGCCCAGGACACACCTAAATCACATGGATGATACTGGAGGTATCTCAATGATGTATCCAGCATCATTGATCTCATAATTCTTGTCTTCCTGCAATACTAATCCGGTTACGTCATTATCATAGTCGCCTTTTTTATACGGTTTTCGAAAAGTTCTTCTGAAATAGTGAATAGTAAATTTGTTCTTGCGAAAATCCACAGTCCACAATTGCTCCCCTGAATGCACGGCAACAACTTTGTGATCAATTATCTCCATTGTTGGATTGTAGGTTACAAGGCGGTAATAAATATTGCGCATTTCGGGAGGTGATCCTGGATCAGAAGTGTCAATGGCGCAAATAAGCGTTGTAAATTTATTGGAGAGTCGAATTGTGTTGGTGAGATTGTACCTGAACCAAAGGTTGGGTTGCTCCTTAACCTCTATCAGGTAATATTTGTATATGCCGCTAAAATCGTTTTGCATATAATTTTCCTCAGAGCCTGTATTTGAGTGATAATTGAAATTGCCAACCTGTTTCTCGGAAATTGAGAAAGTGGATGATGTGTCCACTGCAGATGACACAAAGTTCCTGAACATTTCAGGAGTCTTAGCGGCCTTTTCAAACTCTTCAAAAGTGAGAAACTGTAATAGAATATTCTTGAATACCATTGAAGCGGTATCCATTCCAATTCTAGGATCGTGAATCAATTTCGATTTAATTCGTTCTGTGTCAAAATTCAATTCTTTAGCGATATAAGCGTCTTCACCCCATAAACTTTGATTCTTAATAATACTAGAGACAAGAAATTCATAATAAAGATCCGCGCTTGGAGGATTAAAAATGTAAGTTGACGTGTACTTACCGTTATTTGATCTGTAAGAAAATGGAAAAACTAAGAAGTTATAAAGTTGGTTCAGTTCGTTAATAAAGCCGGTTGCCTCTAAGGCCTTTGCTAATTTCAAATACGATTCTTCGGCAGGAGCAAGGGTGATGGCTCGTTTATAAAAATAGATAGCCTTTTCAGGGTGAGTTGATTTAACTTCATCGCCCTTTTTAATATAGGATTGTGCTATGTCAGCATTCACATTTGCCTTCGCATTCATGAAGTGATAGACGGTGTCACCTGTGTAAATTAGGCTTACTGGCAGCGCATTAACGTCCTTGTATTTTGTAATGGTTTCTCTGTTACAGGAACCAATTGCTATTCCCAGTAAAATAAATAGAAAGTGCCTTATCATTGTTTTACAATTAATAAAGAATCTTTGAATCCGCTTGGAACTAATTCTTCTATTATCGTTCCATCCTCCTGAATTCGAAATTTTGCTGTTGCTAAAGCATCGTATTTTACAACCCGGTTTTCCTCTGGTGCAACTTCGGTTATTGCGCGCTCCCAGATGCGCTTGTAATCAGTAATTGTGATCTTATCTCCTTCAACACGGCCTCCCTTAATCTTCTCGGCAGAAAACTGTCCGGCTAAAATCTTGGCCGATATAATTTCTCCTGATTTATCATACGTAACTAGCTTAGTGTACAAAGGCTGAAACTGCTCTCCAAAATAACTAACCGAATTATAAATCAGTAAATGATAAATTGGTGTCTCCCTGACTCTGGCCACGTAAACAAAGTCGTGACTAACATCGCGTCCAAAGCTGCTTGACTCCATTTCAGGAACAAATTGTACAAATTCGAAACTAATGGAATTTTTGTAGTCACTCATTCCAACTTGCTCAGGCAGGACTTCAAATTCTTCATTTTCAACTTTGGGAAATGAACCAACAAATAGATTAAAAAGTTCCCCTGGTTTTTTGGCCCATTTGGCCGCACTCACCTGTATCAAAAATTCATTATACTTTTCTGATTGTACAAAGGAGCGTAAAAGCGGGTCCTTTTTTAGAGTTGCCGTATCATTATATCCCTCAAAAAAAGCCCTTAAAAGACAATTTGAAACTTGATAAAAATCTTCGTTTTGATCTCTCATCATGTTATGTGCACAAGCCATTTTATATAAAAGCAGAGTTTTTGGTTTAAACTCAAGTGCTTCCGCCATGATAAATGCGTTGGCAGCTTCTTTGTAGTCGTCTTGAATTTTTGCTGATGCGATTAGGGCATTACCGAGTTCGTAGTAGGTTTTTGCATCAGGCAGGCAGAGCAAAGAGCGTTTAAAATCAGGAATGGCTTCGTCGATTTTATTTTTGTTTTTGAAAGCGTCAACCCCTGAAAGGAAATACTCTCTGCTCATTTTCCGCAAAGAGTCAATATTTCTTTCTTCAGCATCAAATAACATATCTTTAACCATACTTGGGTTATATATGTCGTTAAGTGTCAGATAGTGTAACTTTACTCTTGCAATATAATTTATCTCAGGTTCACTACAAGCAATTAAGAAGACGGCAAGTACATAAATCCAATTTTTCATATTAATGTAAACAAGTGAATATACTAATTTCTTTATTGCCCTTTACACTTACTGACTTTTTGCAGTATTCGTCATAACTTAATTGCCATACTTGCGCTCAAACAATAATTCATAAAACTGGGCTTTCCATTCATCGTGAAAATAGCATCCTTACTTTGAAAACACCTTGCCTCCAGTCTCAGCATGAGGTAGTTGTTAGGCGTATGATCCACATTAACTGAGTAACCCAAGGTATTAAATCCTTTGCCCTTTGTGTTTGGAATAATTACTTCGCCCTTGTCTAAATAATATTCACCACGTACAGACATCGCTGTTTTTGGAGTAAATTTATAATTCAATAAAAGCAATGGGGTCAACCAGATGTTGTATTCATTACTTCCTACACTCTTTTGTTCCAACCCAAGGTCAAAGGCCCCGGTGATGCCAAATTTGGAATACACTTGCCATATAACGTAAAGGTTGTTGTAATACCGCCAACGTATGGTTGAGTCGGGATACACATTACCCGCGAAAGTACTCCAGTTTAAGGTGAAACGCTTGGAAGGTTTAATTAAGACTTGCGTGCCAAAAGCAGGAGTTTGGTTGCCGTCTATTCGGGAAATTCTTTGCCATCCATTCAGGTAATACCCTGCCAGAAATAATTTTTCATTTTTGTTCCAATAACCCAACCGAACACCTGTTTCGTAATAGGGGGAATTTTCGGCAACAATGCTTCGACTTAAAACCCAATTGTCAGCTCCTAAAGCTGATTCAAGGCCGATATGCGAAGGCATAACACCTACATCAAGCCAAAGTTTATGCTGGGCTGATAATTTAACTCCCACATTGGCCTCGTAAATAGTCTGAAGCGCTGTTGGTTCGGTTGACAGGTTGTATTGAGCATAATTACCTGCCATCACAGCTAAGTTTGCTCTAAAGCGCTCTGTTGAATAAGCTGCCCTGATGAAGCCCAAATTCAAATTCACTTCATTATGTCTTGCAAAATTATATAGAAAGTAGGGTCGCTGATGATCAGAGGGCTTGGAAAAATCATAGGAATAATACAATTCAAGATAGGCCGAAACTTTCAATCCCGGCACAGAAGTTGTGTCCTGAGCATTACCAATTAAACTGTTCAGCAATAGGATGAACACACCTAGATTGAAATTTAGAATTCTGTAATGATACATCACCGAATACAAATTTCATAAATGTATAACATTTTCTTCTAGGGTGTATGCTCCTAACTATTCATTTAACCATGCAATTTCCCTTCTTTCTTCCCTTATTTTTGTTAGCTCGCTTGCCTGTGGCAATGAAAGCAGCACCACTGAAACCTCTTCCGTATCCAAAATGGTTTTCAGTGATAATAACGAAATAGGTCCAACGGTGTAGGCTTGCTTAGTGTTTTTATAACTTTCTTCGATGTGCACAAACTTTGATTGAATAACTTCCGATCTTTCCCTTTGGTGCCGCAAAAACACCTTGAGTAAAATTGCTTTGTGCGAAGTAATTGCGTTTGTTTCCTGCTGTTTTTTATATTCGTATCGATACCCGTAACGCAAGGCCGAAATATCACTAAGTACGGCTGAGGCGGTTGGATAAGCGCCCGCTCCTTTTCCAACAAAAAACTGCTTATCTGCAAAACACCCTTCAATTTGCAAGGCATTGTAAACCTCATCCACTTGGTAAAATTTATCCGCCTTGTCTACAAACTCTGGCAATACAAAAGCACACACGTTTCCCTCTTCATTTTTATAAGCCCTGGCTTTTAGCTTTATCTTTAGCCCCTTTTCCTTTGCATAGTTTATTTCCAAGTCCCCAAGTTTATCAATGCCCTGATGAAAAATCTGCTCAGGTTGCAACACTATGCCAAAGGCGTGCGCAATCAAAATCAGCAATTTGAATTTGGCGTCAAACCCTCCGGTATCAAGAATTGGGTTGCTTTCAGCATAACCCAAAGCTTGCGCCTGCTCAAGTGCCTGTGTGTAACTCAGGTTTTCAGATGCGGTTTTGCTTAGGATGTAATTTGTGCTTCCATTCACAATGCCTTCTATTGATTGTAACAAGTCGTTGTCATAATATTCTTCCAGGTTACGAATAATGGGTATACTCGCGCATACTGCCGCTTCATACAAAAAAGGGGTTTGGTACTGCTTTTGCAATTTCAACAATTCTTCGAAGTGTTCGGCTATCATTTTTTTGTTAGCACTCACCACCGCCTTTTTTTTACTTAAGGCTTGTTTTACAATTTCAAAAGCTGCATCCGGGTCATCAATTAATTCCACTACCAGATTGATCTCTTCATCATTCAGAATGGCTGATTTTTCATAACTAAACCGATCGGCAGCGAGGCTCCGCTTTTTATCCTTGTGTTTCACAACAATGGTTTTAATTTCGGCATCCAATCCCGGTGTTTGCTGCAGAACCTCATACAAACCATGGCCTACACAGCCAAAACCAAATAATCCGATTTTTAATTTTTTTCTACTCATTGTATTGTTCTATGCAGTGAATAAACTTGTTTTATAGGCTTTGTGCAGGGCCTTTTCCAGATCCTGTATTAAATCGTCAGCGTCTTCCAATCCAACAGAAAGTCGAATCAAACTGTCCTTGACCCCTGATTCATAGCGCTTTTCTCTGGGTATGGATTTGTGCGTCATCTCTGATGGAAGACAAATTAAACTCTTTACTCCTCCTAAACTTTCTGCCAGTTTGAACAAACTTGTAGAACTCACAATTTTTTCGGCAAGCAGGCCATCATCTTCCTTTAAATCAAAGGCAATCACACCGCCAAAGTACTTTTGTTGTTTTAAGGCAATGGCATGATTTGGATGTGCCGCCAAACCGGGATAATACACAGTTTTTACCAATTGATGCTGAGTCAGATAATCCGCTACTTTTTGTGCATTAAGCGAATGTTGTTTAACTCTTAGTTCAAGTGTTTCCGCACCACGAATTACCAACCAGGCATCAAATGGGCCCAGTATAGCGCCAGACGCATTTTGTATAAATTTGATTTTTGCTCCCAGTTCTTTTGTTTTAGCGATCACCAATCCCGCAATTAGATCGCTATGACCCGAAAGGTATTTGGTGGCACTGTGTATCACCAAATCAGCTCCCAAATTCAAGGGTTGTTGTGAAACCGGTGAGGCAAACGTGTTGTCGACACACAACAGTATTTTGTTCTCTTTTGCAATTGCTGCAATACTTTCAATGTCAGACACCTTTAACGTTGGATTGGTGGGACTTTCGAGCCAGATCAATTTAGTTCGTTTGGTGATTGCCGCTCGCACCTTGTTTAAATCGGATGTATCTGCAAAAGTTACTTTGATGCCGAATTTTTCATACACTTGAGTAAACAAACGAAAAGCACCCCCGTAAATATCGTCAACGGCAAGTATTTCATCGCCTGCCTGCAGGAGCTTTACAACTGCATCAATTGCTGCCAAACCACTGGCAAAGGCAAATCCGCAAGAACCATTTTCCAAAGTTGCTGCCAAATCCTCCAGAACCTTGCGGGTGGGGTTGTTGCTTCTGGCATAATCGAATCCTTTGTGTACACCCGGACTTTGTTGAACAAAGGTGGATGTTTGGTAAATAGGTACGGCAATAGAGCCGGTTAGTTCATCAACAGGGAGACTGTGTAAGATTTTTGTACTAGTGTTCATGTTTCTTTTGAATAATTTGGTTAAACTGTATTGAATTGTTCAACTTATCCAAAAGTCCTGGTTGGAAATTGACTTGCGAGAGGGCATAAATAAAAAATGCTCCCCCGACAAGCCGGAAGAGCATGATAACTATCGCGAATGGTTGTATGCTGTGTTCCTAACTTATCTTTCCCCGTTTTACCGGAGTTGAATTTGGCACCTTCTTCGCTGATTTGCGAAGGGTTGTCAAGACGTCTTTGGGTCAAATCCCTCAGTCTTTCTGGATAAGAAGATGTAAAAGAACTGCGACAAAGATAAAGAGAGATTTTTCAATTCTCCAAATCAATTTAACGATTTTTTTCTGAAAACACTCTTGTATGCCCTGAAACGCTTTACCATAGAGGCTTTCAGAAATCTCAGATTTTTCTACAAATTAAAGTTATTGCAGGATAATCAATTTTTGGCTAAGCAGTTGGTTTTCTCCGATAAGCTTAATAAAATAAACACCCTCAGAAAGTTCGTCTAGATTCAATAATTTGCTATGTGGTCCTTGTTCCTGTTCACCTTCAATTAGGTGTTTCAGTTCTTTTCCATTGAGGTCGCAAATACGTATTTCAATAAAACCGGACTGCTTCAAAGTGTAATTCAACTGAGTAATTCCATTGGCAGGCTGAGGATAAACGTGCATAGCACCAAGCAAGGCGTTGCTCTCATTTATACCTACTGGATCGATTGGCACCTGAGCCTGCAGGGCCAGGCTCACCGGACTTAATGGAAAATCGCCCGAGCTGCTGTTATTGCCATTAACAGCATTGCCTGAAGCATATATCGTAGCGACTCCACTTTGGGGGGCTACCCACTCAAAGCTAAAAACAGCTGAACCTGTACCTGATTTTCCGGTACTGTGTACTGCATTTTTTCTAGCCCCCGCATTTAAAAATTTAACGCCGGCGCCCTGGTTCTGCATGAGGCCTGCATTGGTATTCGAAGTGTTTAAAATTTCACAACCAAATCCAAACTTGCTGAAACCGCTCGCAGAAACGGTGATTTCGATAGTGTAAGTAGTACCCGGAACATATTCGTTATTTGAAAAACTTGGTATGGAATTGATACTAACAGCGGAACTAGGCGATGATCCACCACTATGGCAACTCGCGCAATTGGATTCGCCCGGTGAACCCGTGTAACCGGCTATACCGCTGCTGGAAAGAATAACATAGGATGAGCCGCCAAACGCGACAAGCACCATTGAGAATAAAACAAGAAATTTATTTTTCATAACTTATATTTGACAATTCGCTAATGTAGTGAAAGCACACATTCAACAAAAAGAACAGTGTTAAATTATTTAGACTATTCCTCTTGAACAAAACAAGATTAGTTGTATTGAGTCCGGGGTTTCCTGCCAATGAACAAGATAGCACCTGTTTGCCAGCTCTGCGCATGTTCTTAAGGGAAGAAACATTGCATGCGCATTTTGATATCTGCGTGGTAAGCATGCACTATCCCTTCAACAAAAGACATTATTCCTGGCATGGCATCCCCGTTGAGTCATTAATGGGCAGAAACAAAAAAGGTCTTCACCGTTTTCCTCTTTATTGGAAAACCTGGTTCAGTCTTACACGCTTCTGTTCAGGACCACAAAAAACACTTGTTCTCAGTATTTTTGCTACAGAAGCCGCACTGGTGGCCTCTTATTTTTGCCGCTTTTATAAACACCACCACCTGTGTTGGATAATGGGGCAGGATGCCAAATCAGAAAACCAGTTCATACCGTTGTTGTCGAAACAAACGGAGTTTCTTGTCATGTCAGAGTTTCTTAAACACACCTTCGAAGCTAACTTCAAAAAAAAGGTCGTTGGTATTGTACCTTCTGCTCTTTACCTGCCCGATTTGCCAGTATATACCAATCCAATCAGAACACTGGATTTGATAGCAGTGGGGTCTCTCATCCCTTTGAAACGATTTGAGTGGGTACTTCAGGTGCTACATGATTTAAAAAAAGATGGGATTAAGGTGATGGGAACAATTATTGGGGATGGTCCTGAAAGAGCCCGACTACAAAATAAAGCCTTTGATCTCGGCATTGAAGAACAGCTAAATTTTTTGGGCGAGATTCCACAAAATAACGTGATTGAGATGATGATGACAAGTAAATTGTTTGTACATCCCAGTATGTATGAAGGCTTTGGAAATGTGTTGATCGAGGCCCTGTATGCCGGATGCCACGTGGTATCCCTTTTCAATCCTCTTAATACCGAGTTGGAACACATGCACCGGGTAAATTCTTATGCTACATTTTTACAGAAAATCAAAACGCTTCTGCTTGCACCTTTAACGCATCATTCATACACTGAATTTAACACCAGGCACTCCGTTCAATCTTTCGTTTCTTTAATTAAGTTGATGCAAAATTCCAACTAACTCGCTGGCAATTGCTTCCACACTTAAACGACCCTGAAATTGATCAAGCACTTTCAGTCTGAATTCATCTGAGTTCAACTGGATAGATGCCCTTAAAGTTAACATTAAGTCAGACGAATCTCCCCTAGCATAAAGCAATGCGCCGGTTCCATTACCGGTCATGTATTGAAAGGCACTAATTGCCGGTACCACAGGAATGCAGCCACACGCCATTGCTTCACAAAGGGCATAACCACTGCCCTCACGTACAGAAGCGGACACAAAATAGTCAGCGGCAGAATACCATTTCTGCAATTTTTTGTGCGCAATTTTGCCCTGGTAAATAATTCCAGGTGATTGTTTTGTGATCTGCCTGCATTCGTTTAACAGTGTTTCATCATGGTAAAACATATACAACTTGGCAGTTGGATGGTCAATTAAAAATTCAGTAAACACCTTTAAAAAAAACAGGGGATTTTTAACAGGAATAAGTCGCCCTACCCATAAATAGATCTTATCCTGTTTATCAAGACCCAATTCACTTCGACTTTGAAGTTTGTTCAGTGGAGAAAAATGTGTTGAGCCCTCCATTATAAGATGAATTTTCTCCTTTGGCAATCCCATTTCTAAAGCAGCCTCTTCTGCCGTAAATAAATATGCATCCACTTTTGCAGAACTCCATCGAAGTAGTTTTTGTTTTATCCAGCCTTTGGCTGTTTCACCGTGGTGCTGAACCAACAATTTGCACGCTTTGCCTAATAGCCATTTCAAATGCACTATCTGAAAATGATTAAATGTACCATGAACCAAAACATAATCTGGATTCAAGCTTTTCAGTTTTCTGTGAAACAAAAATGGAATACATAGTTTAAAGAAACTTTTATCCATAAAATGGTAGTGCACGCCATTACTTTGAACCTTTCCATTGAATTGGGCCGATTTAAAACTGTGTACCTCAAATTGTTTTGCCACTTCTTTCAACACATCACAGGTTTCCTGAAATTTCAATTGGTAGGAGGCAAAGTCCTTTACTTGTAATTTGTGGTATATTATTTCTACTACGACTTTTTTCATGTCATGGAAAGATCTCTATGCGCTTAATAGAATTCCCCTGAATATTCAGCTTATGTGCAATTCGGCAATTTTTGTAGCTTTACGGATAAGCCTAAATGTAAATATACAATTCGAAAACTAAAATTGAATTCACTTTTTGATACTTACCATCGTTATAAAAGTCTCTACACAAATAGGGTCAGCAGCTTGCCCATTATAATCTTAATGCCACATAGCGCGTGCAATTGTCGTTGTATCATGTGCGATATCTGGAAGGACAACAAAAACCTTAAACAACTCAACGAATCAGATATCAGTGGATTATTGGAATCACTTAACAAACTAAATACAAAATTAGTACTGATGTCAGGTGGGGAAGCCCTCCTTAACCCAAATTTATTTCGTCTTTGCGAGATACTAAAAAAGAATGGGCAAAGTATATCGTTGTTGTCAACCGGACTTGGTTTAAAACAACACGCTCATAACATCATAAAATATGTGGATGATGTTATCGTTTCAATAGATGGAACCGAAGCGGTGCATAATTCCATACGGCGTATTCCGGATGCTTTTAAAAAATTGCGCGAAGGGGTAATGGCAGTAAAGGCCTTGAATCCAAAATTCAGAATCACTTCCCGTACAGTCATCCAAAAAAACAACTTCAGAATTTGGCCAGAACTCATTAGGGAAATTAAAACCCTAGGGCTTGAACAAATGAGTTTTTTGCCCGCAGATGTCAGCAGCTCGGCATTTAACCACATTCAGCCTGTAACTAAGGAAGACGGTAGTAAAATTGCGCCGGATGTAAATGAGTTAGAAGATCTGCATACAATTGTTGAACAGTTGATTCAGGAATTTCAATCCGACTTTGAAAACGCCACCATTGCAGAGTCGCCTGAAAAGATAAGGGCAATTGCCACCTACTATTCTGCCTTGCATGGTTTAACACCTTTTCCAAAAAAGGCATGTAATGCGCCATGGGTGTCTGCGGTAATTGAAGCCGATGGAACCCTTAGGCCCTGCTTTTTTTTGCAAGAACTTGGTAATGTAAAACAAATGCCGTTTGAATTGTTACTGAATTCAGAAAAATCGGTTAATTTCAGAAGACATCTCAATACCGCAAATCACCCGACATGCGAACGCTGTGTTTGCTCCTTATTCCTTTCTCCACACAAAACAATTTAATTATGCCAGGCAACGCCGAAACATTCATGCGGCTTTATTCTGCTATTCGCGAAAAGGAAGGACGGGTTTACTCGGATGAGGAACTGAAATACCTGCCCCAGGTACCAAAAACCCATCAGCATCAACTTGAATGGAAACTCCGCCAAAAATCGTCGCGCCTCCTCTTTAATTACCTAAAAAATAAAAAAAAGCCTTTGCATATTTTAGAAGTTGGTTGTGGTAATGGGTGGCTTTCTCACCTCCTAGCGCAATTACCCGGATCCACCCTATTAGGTATTGATCCTGGGGAATCAGAAATCAGCCAAGCACAACGCGTATTTGTTTCACAGCCAAACCTTAGCTTCAAAACCATGAACTTTGAACCCAACTTTTTTTTAAAACAACAATTTGATATCATCCTTTTCGCTGCTTCAATTCAGTATTTTAAGTCCTTATCAACAACCCTTAACTTTGCGCTTACCCTGCTCCGATCTGAAGGAGAAATTCACCTCATTGATAGTCCCTTTTATAAAGAATCCGACCTGATCAAATCTGAACAAAATTCCGAAAACCATTTTAAGCAATTAGGTTATGCTGACATGAAATATTATTATTTCCGCCACAGCGCATTAGAACTTAAAGCTTTTCGGCACAAATTGTTTTACCGGCCCAATCCCCTGCTTCTAAAATTAGGCTTACAAACTCTTCCTTTTCCCTGGATCTGCATTCCGAAATCCTGAGGTGAAGTGGTATCGTGAACATGAAATAACACTGTTTTAGGATAAACGGCAAAATACTTCCGTGAATTTTCGTTATCTTTATTTTTATTCCATTACTCATGCCTTCTACTCAACTTAACGAAGATCAAAAAGCAGTGTATGCCTGCCTTTGTTATTTTGACGTGTTTCAACATCCATTGCGTTTTACCGAGATTTGTGAGTTTATTTCTGTGCCATTTTCTGATTCAAAAGTACATGCCCTGCTCGACGAGTTGTTGCAATTGCAACTCATCCGCTCCGAAGCTGGCTTTTATCTGCTAAAAAACGCTTCCGGCACAACCATTCAAAAACGCCTCTGCGCCGAGCAGCGTTTTCAGGCCAAAGAATCTACCATTCGACGCTTTGCAAGATTTATCTCCCGTTTTCCATTTGTGCAATCTGTTGCCATTTCGGGTTCTTGTTCAAAAGGACTTTTGGATGAAGAAGGGGATGTGGATTATTTTATTATTACTACTCCCGGTCGGCTTTGGTTGTGCAGAAGCCTTTTGGTTGGTTTCAAAAAACTGTTCCTCTTCAATTCTAAAAAATACTTTTGTGTGAACTATTTTTTGAGTGCCGATCATCTTGAAATTCCCGACCGCAACGTTTTTGTGGCCTGTGAAATCAGCACCCTAATGCCGGTGAGCAATAAGGAGTTGTTTGATCAATACCTTTTGCACAACAAATGGGTTGAAGACTTTCTCCCCAATAAAAAAGCATACAATGCACAGTTTTTAAAAGAGACATTACCCAACCGGCCAATTTCAAAATTAGTTGAACTAATTTTATCTGGTAAATTAGGTGATCTGCTTGACCGAGGCTTTTTCAAATTCACATTAAACATCTGGGAAAAAAAGTTCTCAGATTTCAGTAAGGACGATTTTGATCTTAACATGAGAAGTAAAAAAAATGTGTCTAAACACCACCCACGTGGGTTTCAGAAAAAAGTTCTGCAGGAATTGGAAAACCGTATTTCCACTTTAAGCGTTGTTGCAGCCGAATGAAAATTCTTTTTACGCATTCGTATTTTCTTGAGTTGGATGCAAAACAATTGCAATCCCATAAACCCTATCCTCCATTAGCGCCTCTTTATGCTGCCGCTTTACTCAGGGCAAAGAATCACCTGGTGGCACTGGCAGACATACAATTTGCAAAAAGCCCTGATGAGTTAGAAAACCATCTCACAAGCTTTGTTCCTGATGTTTTGGTTATTTACGACGATGGGTTTAATTACCTCACCAAAATGTGCCTAACCAATATGCGTGAAGCCGCATTTCGTATGCTGGAACTGGCCAAACAAAAAGGCATCACCACGGTAGTCTCATCAAGCGATGCCAGCGACCACCTCGAAAAGTACTTTGCCAATGGAACAGATTATGTGCTATTTGGTGAAGGTGAACACACCCTTTCAGAACTCATTGCCTATCTCGAAAACAAAAATCACAATTCAAGATCAAGCATCGATGGATTAGCCTATTTTGAGTCTGATATGCTTGTCAAAAATAAAAGCCGGCAGGTAATACGCGATCTGGATGAATTGCCGGCTCCTGCTTGGGATTTGATTGACCTCGCTCCATACCGGGCTACCTGGATGAAACACCAGGGGTACTTTTCACTTAATTTTGTTACCACCCGAGGTTGTCCTTACAAATGCAATTGGTGCGCCAAACCAATTTATGGCAACCGCTACAACTCGCACTCACCTGAAAAAACAGCCGAGTTAATTCACACCCTAAAACTAAAAACAGGCTTTAACCACATATGGTTTGCCGATGATATATTTGGATTAAAACCCAATTGGCTCAGAGACTTTAATCTTGCCATGAAAAAACGGGGCTTAAAAATTCCTTACAAAATTCAAAGTCGTGCCGACCTGCTATTGGAAGACGAAGCCATTGCCCACCTCGCTCAATCAGGCTGCGAAGAAGTATGGATGGGTGCGGAAAGCGGCTCCCAGCGCATATTGGATGCTATGGACAAAGGCACCACTATTGAACAAATCAGGGAAGCCACCAGCTTATTAAAAAAATTCGGCATCAAAGCCTGTTTCTTTTTACAATTTGGTTACAGTGGAGAAAACATGAGCGACATTAAAAGAACCATAGACCTTGTTGAGGAACTCTCCCCTGATGACATAGGCATTTCAGTTTCCTATCCCTTACCCGGTACCAAGTTTTACGAACGTGTAAAAAACGAACTAGTGAACAAACAAAACTGGACCGATTCAGACGATCTGGACATGATGTTCAACAGCACCTATTCTTCTGATTTCTATCGATTATTACAACGTTACGTGCATTATACGTTCAGAACAAATAAAGCCATAGAAGAGATAAAAAAGGGACAGTTCAAACGCTCATCTCTTTTAGGTCCTTATTACCGTTTAAAAAAATTGCAACTCAAACGCAAACTGGTAAAGTTCGAACCTGAGTCAAAGGAGTTGCTGATTCAAAAACCAAACCTCTCACTTCAACCAAACAACTAAAGTGAAAACCGGAGAACGCCTTCAGGAAGATCTGGTCAGCAAGGCCTTTAGTGAGCAATCGGTAAAGTTCGATGCTATCACAACAGGCAATCCTATGGAAGTGGTGTATCGCGATTTTACGCGCGCCAAAGTTCTACCTTACCTAAAGGCAGGCGAAAACCTGCTTGAACTCAATTGTGGCACAGCATTAGACGCGGTGTTTTTCGCGCAACACGGCTTACATGTTTTAGCAACTGACAATTCAGAAGGTATGTTGCAACAAAGCAGGGAAAAAATAGCAGAAAACCGGCTGCAAAATAACATTGAATTGTTGCCTTGCTCTTTTAATGATCTTTCACCTTTACCCAAAGGAACTACTTTCCAACATGTGTTTTCCAATTTTGGCGGACTCAATTGCAGTGAGGACCTAAGTAAGGTGATAAAACAATTGGACAAGCTGTTAAAACAAGGGGCCATGGTGCATTGGGTCATGATAGCTCCTCTCTGCCCTTGGGAATGGCTTTCGATTTTGAAAGGTCGTTTTCGTTATGCGTTTCGGCGTTTAAGCAAAAAAGGCGTAGAATCAAAAATTGACGGAAACCCATTTATGACTTATTATTATTCATCAAGGTACATTAGAAAACATTTTGGCGAGAACTACCGGCTTGTGCAACTTCATGGCATGGGTTGTTTTTTACCCCCCACTTACAAGGAACATTTTCCAAAACAATGGCCCCGTTTGTATGCTGTGATGAAAAGACTTGAAAAACAACTTTCAGGTTATTGGCCATTCAACCGATTCGGCGATCTCTTCCTTATTAGCCTTGAAAAATTGAAAGACTAAAAAAAGGCTGTACACGCTTGAACAATTCGCACACAAGATTGTAACTTTACTATACTCCACCTCATGTTAAACCCGGTGAATATAAAAGAACTACTGCGGAAGAGTAATCTACACCATCTTGGGCAAGGTGAACATCTGATAGAAGATGCCAAACGGGTATTGCGACGCGATCTTTTCAGTGAACAAAAAATACTTCAGAACCTAAAGGCTTATAATTCGGCAAAAGATTTACTTGAAGAAGATAGCCTGGAAAAGGAGAATGTGTTTTTATTGAAAGACATCAAAACCACTTGCGTGAATTACAGGTTGCGCTTTTTAGATTCAGAGTATTATGGTTCAGAGATCCCGTTTGAGGCCATTGCAAAGATCAAGGCGCTGAATCAAAATCAGCGAAAGGAGCTCAAACATTTTAAAGTTTTAGGCAGTCAGCAAGCCCTCTCAGGAAAACGAGATGAAGAAGTGCTTTTGTTATGCAAAACCATGGATGAGAATTATTATCTCATTCACCGTTGGGGCAAACCTCTCAAATGGAGTCGCAGATTATTTACCTGGCCGCTTCGCAATTTTGAGACCCTCTTTACATCAGTTGGCCTTATTACTGCCATTATTACCATTGTATTACCAACCGGCCTGATTTCTCTGGATAAAAACATCGATTATTTTAGCGGCTTTCGTTTAGCCGCCTTTTTTCATCTGCTCATTTTTAATTTCGGGGTAACTGCTTACATTACCTTTGCGTTCAACAAAAACTTCAGCTCCTCGGTGTGGAATCAGAGTTCAGAATTCTGACCTACTTGTCTATTATCATTGGCTTACACTTATATTTTTACATTTGAAATGTACCGATGGTATTTTGCAATTGTAAGAATTTTCTGTATTCCAAACATGCTACCTATCCCTTAATCTATAATGCGGCTTGTATTCAGATGCGGATAAATTTAGTGTTTCTTGCACGCTTCAAAATGAAGCCCTTAGCAAATGTCCTCTTTTAAAACTTGAACCCTTAGAACCGGTTCTCCGGGCCAATTCCCTCCAAATTCCCTTTTACCTTTTGACTTGAGTCTTCCAACTTTAACTAATGCCCATCACCCCAAATCTTCACCTTCAGGTTGTCCATTTGTTCGTTGAGTTTTAACTGACACGATAAGCGCGAAGTGGGTGTAATGTTGGGTAAGGTATCCAACATGGCGTATTCATCATCGGTAATTGGCGGTAAGGCCTCAAATCCTTCCAGCACCTCAACATGGCAAGTGGCACACAAAGCCATTCCACCACAGGTTGCAAGAATGTCATATTCGTTTCCTTTTAATAGCTCCATTAAACTTAAGCCCATGTTGGTTGGAGCTTCAAGGGTGCTGTAGGTAAGATCAGGATTTTGTATGTGTATTTTAATATCTGCCATACTGCTCAATTATTTTTTTTCTTCGCAAAGTTCTACCAATACCCCATTGGTACTTTTGGGGTGCAAAAAACAAATGCGTTTGTTATCGGCTCCGTCTTTCGGTTGATTGGCTAAAAGTTCAAAACCTTCAGATTTTAATCGTTGCATTTCCTCTTCAATATTGTCCACTTCATATGCAATGTGGTGAATACCCTCACCCTTTTTTTCAATGAAACGGGCAATGGCGGAAGATTCTGTGCTTGCTTCCAGTAATTCTATTTTAGTTTCGCCAAGCATAAAAAAAGACGTGTTAACCCCTTCGCTTTCTACGCGTTCAACTTTGTAATGGGCTTTGCCAAACAACTTACTAAAGAGCGCATTGCTTTCATTGATGTTTTTGACAGCTAAGCCTATGTGTTCAATTTTTTTTATCATCAGCGTTTTGTTGCAAAAAATTCCTTTTCATCCACTTGTACTAAACTTGTGTAAAGTTCTCGGTCAAGATTGTACGCTCTGTTTCTATCCAAAGTAAACGAACTTTTCGTGAAATAAAAAAAGACATCCCCGTTAAACCCTCCCTTTACTGTTCCGTTCAACATGTTTTTATCGGGGTCAAAGCCACTGCCAATTGCCAAACGTGCAGTGTATTTGCCTTTAGGGAGTTGTAACACCTGCAGGCTAGAGTCCTTTTTCAAAAATACCGACCGCATGAATTTGTCTTTTCTGAAAAAACAAATCACCACATCCATACCCATCCCATTGCTGAGTAACAATTCCAGTTTGGAATTGGAATCACTTTTTTCAGGCCCGAATGTAGCCGCGAAAGGAGCTGAGAAATTTTTTTGCTGAACCTGTGGCCTTATCGGCTGAATTACCGGGGTTGATTTCAATACACCCTGTTCAGGAGATTGTGCCAACTGAAATACCAGCAACAAAAGTGCCACTGCCAATGGTGTGGCAAATAAAATGTGTTTGAATTCGTTGTAAGGGTTCTCGGGCTTTTGTTTGGTTTGGTAAACGGGGCGGGCTTTTTCGTATTGTTTGATGTGTTCTTCGTAATATTTCCGCCGCCTTTGTTCCCGCTCTTCAAAAGTCCAGGTTTTACTTTTTGTTCTTTCTGCTGTGCTGTTTTGCTGTTGCAGATAGCGTAGTTTTCTGTCGTAAGCGTTGCGAAGAGTAGGATCAACAAGGGTTTCGTAAGCTCTTAAAATTCCTGCAAAGGTGTCTTTTTCTTCGGGGTTTTTATCGGGGTGGTACAGTTTGGCCAAACGCCTGAATGCGCTTTTGATCTCCTGAGCGCCGGCTGATTGTGAAATACCAAGTATGTCGTAATAGGTCGTCAAAACCAAATAGCCGGTGTGGACAGAAGCATTATTGTAATTTTATACACACGTTTTTTGGCTCTGTAAAAAAGTCCAGTGCTTCAAAGCCCCCTTCACGCCCAACACCTGAAGCTTTCACTCCTCCAAAAGGTGTACGCAAATCGCGCAACAACCAGCAATTGACCCATACGATGCCTGCATGAATGTTGTTAGCAACGCGGTGCGCCCGGGTAAGGTTTTCAGTCCACACCATGCTGGCTAAACCATAGGTTGTGGAATTGGCCATCATCAGGGCTTCTTCCTCGGTATCAAATGGAGTAATGGTTACTACAGGTCCGAATATTTCTTCCTGATTGGTGCGGCATTTGTAATCCAGCCCTTCAATAATAGTGGGTTCGATGTAATAGCCGTCTGCTAATTCTCCGCCGGGATTAAAAGCTTTTCCGCCGCACAACACTTTACCGCCCTCCTGTTTGGCCAGATCGATGTAGGAGAGAATTTTTTCGTAATGCCCTTTGCTCACTATAGCCCCAACGCGCGTATCATCCTTTGAAGGATCGCCCACTTTCATTTTTTTGGTTTGTGCCACAAAATCGGTTTTGAACTTTTCGTACAGAGGCCTTTCCACAAAAATGCGTGAACCACACAAACAAATCTGACCCTGATTCGAGAATGAAGAATTGAGCGTAGTACTCAGCATCTCCTCATAATTGCAATCAGCGAAAATGATGTTGGGATTTTTTCCACCCAACTCCAATGATAGTTTTTTGAACATTGGCGCAGCAATGGAAGCAATGTGTTTGCCGGTTGCGGTGCCGCCGGTGAAAGAGATGAGGGGAATTTTTGGGTGACTCACCATGGCATTGCCTACTTTAGGACCAATGCCATGAACGATGTTAAGAACACCGGGAGGCAAGCCGGCTTCTATGCAAATTTCAGAAAGTAAATACGCCGTCATTGGGGTCACCTCCGAAGGTTTGGCTACCACGGTGCAACCTGCAGCCAAGGCCGGAGCAATTTTCCAGGAAAACAAATACAAAGGCAAATTCCAGGGCGATATGCAAGCGGCCACACCAACGGGTTGTTTGAGTGTGTAATTGATGGCCGTGTTTTCCATGGCATGGCTTTGGGCCGAAAAATGCAGTATGCCCGTGCCGTAAAACCTGAAATTAGCCGCAGCTCTTGGAATGTCAACGCGTTTGGCCAGTTTTAACGGTTTACCGTTGTCCTTGCTTTCAGCAGCAGCCAACACATCCAATTTTTGTTCAATGAGATCAGCAATCTTCAATAAATAGTACGAACGTTTATCTTTAGGTGTAACACTCCAGGTTTTAAACGCCTCTGCTGCTGCGGCATAAGCCACTTCCACATCATTTTCATCACTATCCGGAATGAGGGAATACACTTTTCCATTAGCCGGGGAAAAATTGTCGATATACTTTTTACCAAGCGGTTCTACCAATTGGCCGTTGATGTAATTTTTTAGCTGTTGCATGTGCAAAAAATAGACTTCAAAGGTAAGCCTTTGGCCTGAATTTATCAATTTCAGAGGCCTTCACTGCCTGCACGCTGCGCCCTTAAGCACAATGGGCTTTTATGTTTAACTTGCGGCGCCGGTTCATTCAGACACAAATTACCCCTTTTGAAACAACGCATTCATATTCTTGGCGGCGGGCCCTCTGCGCTAATCCTGGCTTCGGAATTGGACACCAAAAAATTTGAGGTGTTTATACACGAAAAAAATATTGCATTTGGTAGAAAATTTCTGGTAGCCGGACAAGGTGGATTTAACCTTACGCATTCTGAAGATCCTGAGCAGTTCATTCAACGCTTTACTCCATCGGCCTTCCTGGAAAAAGCATTCAGTTCATTCACTAACCGGGATTTCGTTCAGTGGATGAAAACAAAAGGCATCAAAACATACGTAGGCAGTAGCGGACGGGTTTTTCCAATAAAGGGCGTAAAACCCATACAGGTATTGAATGTATTACTCCACCACCTGCGTGAAGGAGGTGTTGTTTTGCTAAATTCCAGAACATGGAAAGGGTTCACTGAATCAGGCGATCTTGTGTTTGAAACAAAAACAGGAAATGAAATTGTAAAAAGCGCTATCACCGTGTTTTGCCTTGGAGGAGCTTCATGGCCACAAACAGGCTCAAATGGCGATTGGACACAACACTTTATTAAAAGAGGCATCGCGATAAACCCTTTTCAAGCCAGCAATTGCGCTTTTGAAATCAAGTGGGCAAAGGAACTGATTTCAAAAATTGAAGGTCATGCCATTAAAAATGCAGTTTTCTCGGTCGGAAAAAAAACGCATGCCGGAGAAGCGGTACTGACTGCCTTTGGCATTGAAGGCAGCGGCGTTTACCACCTGAGTCCTGAGATACGAAAAGCACTGGGAAAAAATAAAGAAGCGGAACTGCTGATTGATTTTAAACCTGGACTGAGTGTACCAAGGCTGATGGAAAAACTCCAGAGCAAAAAACCCAAAGGTTCTTATACCCAGCACCTTAAAAAAACCTTGAATATAAATGACACCCAACTTGCTTTATTCAAACACCATTTAAGCAAAGCCGATTTTTTGGATACACATCGACTTGCTTTTTTCATCAAACATTTTCCACTTCGCATCACTGCCACAGGGCCTATAGAATTAGGCATTTCAACGGTAGGTGGAATTTCACTGAATGAAATAAACGAACATTTTGAATTCAAAAAAATTAAAAACACCTATGCCATTGGTGAAATGCTCGATTACGATGCACCCACAGGTGGGTATTTGTTGCAATCTTGTTTTAGCATGGGCTATTCTCTGGCACAATACCTCAACCACCAATACTGACTGCTTGGTTGAAATTCTGATGGCTGGCTGAAAGCAGGAATGAGAGCAAGAAAGCCATTATGCATCAGCAGACAGTTAATAAAAAGTGTGAAATTTATGGTGCAAAAGTTTTAAACACCACTTGTATAAATTAGGTTTGTCATAGTTTCAATTCATTTATATTTGTGCGACTTACAAAACAACAACATGGTGGCTACTAGCGAATTCATACAATGCGAATTAAAAAACGGGGTTTTGGTTATTACCATTAACCGTCCTGATAAATTAAATTCCCTCAACAAACAAACCATTGAGGAATTGCACGAAACACTGCTTGAAGCAGAAAACCAAAAAGAAATCAGCGCCGTGATCATTACCGGCTCAGGGCAAAAAGCCTTTGTGGCGGGAGCTGATATTGCAGAGTTTGCGAATTACAGTGTAGAGGAAGGCAAACAACTCAGTTCCATTGGTCATTTTAAAATATTCAACTTCATTGAAAATTACAGCAAACCCATCATTGCAGCCGTAAACGGATTTGCCTTGGGTGGAGGTTTGGAACTGGCCATGGCCTGCCACATGCGAGTAGTAAGTGAAAACGCAAAGCTGGGTTTACCAGAAGTAAGTTTGGGTGTGATTCCGGGTTACGGAGGAACACAGCGTTTGGCGCAACTGGTAGGTAAGGGAAAAGCTTTTGAAATGATTGTAACGGCCGATATGATTACGGCGCAGGATGCTTACAAATGGGGCCTTGCCAATTACGTTACCAAACAAGAGGATCTCTTAACCAAGTGTTTTGAAATTACCGCCAAGATTACCACCAAAAGCCCTACCGCCATTAAAACGGCCATTAAAGTGATTAATGCCGGATACAACAATAAACTAAACGGTTTTGAAGTAGAGATTGAAGAGTTCGGTAAATCCTTTGGCACCAAAGATTTTAAAGAAGGTGTTGGCGCCTTTATGGATAAACGCAAACCAGAGTTTAAAGGAGAATAGTTTTTTTAAGGCTAAAAACCCATTGTCATATTGACCGGAGGTAAGGATCTTGCTAAAACTTTCATATTTTGAATCCGGCAAGATGCTTCCTTGCCTCAGCACGACACAAACCCTTTGTCATCCTCACACATACCACATGTCATCTTGAACGAAGTGAAGGATCTTCCAAATGCTTCCGTTTCTTGAATCCAGCAGGGGACTTCGCTTGAACTACCTTGAACAAGATTGAACTTTTGAACTTTTATAGCATTTACTTATGCTTTTAACCCTTACCTTTGTTGTTGAAAATGAACACCCGTTTCAAATACCTTTTTGCCTTTTCGGTATTTCTTTTTTTACTGATTAGTCCTGTGGATTTTTCCGCGCAATGCGCCATGTGTAAGGAAGCCGCCGAAACCTCCCTGAAAAACGATCCCAAATCCATGGCCCGTAGTCTGAACTCCGGCATCCTTTACCTTATGGCCGTGCCTTACCTCATGATTCTGTTTATTTTTCGCAAACAGATCGCGCAATTGTGGAGGAGTAAATTTGGGAAAAACAAAACCCTTAAGGTTGAACCTTAAGCCATTTTCTCTGAAAGATTTCACCCTTTGGTGTTGTTAATGTGAACAGGTAAACGCCATTCTCCCATTCAGAGCCATCCATCACGACTTCGCCCTTGTTAAAAAAACTACAGTACACTTCCCTTCCTTGCGCATTGTAAATTTTTACACTGCCCTCTTCCAAAAGCTGTATAGTCAACAATCCGTTATTTGGGTTAGGGTAAAGTGTAATCAAACTGCTTGCCTCGGAGTTTTCACTCAAACTCAAACAAGGGGCAACAAACACTTGAACTGTTTTTTGACTTACACAAACGTTTGAGTTGTAAGTCCCCGTCACCGTATAGGTGGTGGATTGCGAGGGCTGAACGGTTATTACACTTGCGCTTGAGCCTGTGCTCCAACTATACGTGTTGGCGCCGCTAACACTCAGGCTACGACTTTCTCCTGCACAAATGGTTTGGTTTGCACTCACACTCATGCTTGGCAGAGCAGGAATATTGATCACTTGTTTTAAGGTATCGGCCGTGCAATTGCCCATTAAAACCAACTGAACCGTATAATTGCCCGCAGCACTGTAAACATGACTTGGATTCGCCAAAGCGGACACATTCAGCGGGCCTGAAAGCGGATCGCCAAACTGCCAGAACACGCTTGAGTAGGAAGGAGAGGCCGCCGAACAGGCATTTGGCGGAGGAAGAACAGGAAGTGAAAAGGAAGCGGTAGCACAATGTTGCGCGAAATTGTAATTAATTGTAAAGGATGAAGGTTTGGGTTTAAAATACCCCGTAACAAAATTCGGAAGGCCAAGATGATTATTTCCCGGTGTGATGGCCAGGCCCGATTCCACAAAATTACAGGCCGCACCGGCAAGGTTGGGCTGATGAACTACAGCCAAAGTATCAATGTTTGCGCGGCTCAGGTACAATTTTCCATTAAGCCCAAGCTGTACTGTACCAAAACGGCCCAGAAAATTCGGGTTTGGTGTGGCGTACATGGTGTAACAGGATGCTACAATCGCTGCTGCTGAACCCGCGCACAAATCCCATTGCAGGAGTTTGGAGTTTGTGGCGTTATCTGAAGCGTAAAGTTTGCTGCCATCCGGCGAAAATTCAATACTGTAGTAAAGTGCATTTGCATTTGAAACGCAAAGAAAATTGCTCAGTAATCCAGTGCTTCTGTCAAAATCAAAAACAACTACTGAGGAGGAACCAATGGCAGATGTAACCATGGCCAGGCGCCGCCCATTGGGGGAAAATTTCATGCCGCCAAAGATATTATTCACTGCCGGACCAATAGACGTATTTGTAGATGTAGGGGATACGCCTGATGCGCCAAGCAAATACGCCCTGAACAGGTTGGAGTTGGCTTCGTGGCTCATCACCCAGGTGTCCACATTGTTGCAATGCATTGTGGCGCTTTGTTTTTCGGTGCTGTTGCCATGTATCACCTGATTTTTGAGCACCACTGAACCATTGGGCGCTGCCAGATTCATGTCCACTTTTGAATAACAAAAATTGCTGGTAAGTGTGCCCATCGGGCTTGATTGCAAAAAAACATAATAGATGCTGTTGTTACCGGCTTGTTTTACAATAAGTGCATTTTGAACGGCATTTTGATTGCTTCCAAGCCCAATGCCATTGGCCATGACTTGGTGTTGTTGGTTCCAGATGGTATCCCCATTGGTATAAAATAATAAATTGCCAGAGGCATCGCAGATGCTGGCACAGCCCTCTAAAGCATACATGCTACTGTTACTCAAAACAAGTGGTGGATTGCTGCTGAAATCAAGCCCGGCTTTTTGCCCATAGTACCAGAGTTTGGTTTGGCTTTGGGCTAGATTGCTCAAAAAACACATGGTTAAAATCAATCCTAAAAAACCCTTCATCCTGTAATTTAAATTAATACAATGAAAGGTAAGAAAATTTCGGAAGGCTTTTCCTATAAAATTGTTTGTGATTTGAAAAACAAAGCCAAAGCAATCTGTCTACTTCTGCTCAATCACCTTAGGCGCTTTAAAATAATCGCTGTCTTTTTTTGGTGCGTTTTTAAGGGCTTCTTTTTGGGTGATGCTGTGTTCTATTTCATCGGCGCGTAACACATTAGTCTCGCGCGTCATGTAAATGAGGGGCTCTACATGTTCTGTATTCAACTCATTGAGTTTATCTACAAAATCCAACATGCGGTTCATGTCTTTTATAATACCGGGTTTGCTGTTCTCATCAAACTCCAGTCTTGCCAGGTGAGCAATTTGGTCAACTGTATTGATATCAATTTTATTTGCCATAAAATGCCTGCAGTTCTGCTGCGATAAAGGTATGAACTTTTGTTTTTAATTCCTCCAGGTCTTTTTCCGTTAACCCTTTGGTGGAGATGGGTTCTCCAACCACTATTCTTGGCCTACCCGGTCGTCCGTTGCTTTTAAAAAAGCCCCCGTTCTGCAAAAACCACCAATTGTTGAGGTTGGCCACTGGTACAATTGGCACCTGCTTTTCAATAGCCAATTTAAAGGCCCCGTTCTTAAAGGGCTTCAGTTTTCCTTCAGAACTGATGGTGCCTTCGGGATAAATAACCTGGCTATACCCTTTGTCTAACCACAGGCCTGCATCCCTAAACGCCCTGTGCGCGTCGCTAATGCTTTTGCGGTTCACAGGTATATCAAGGTATTTAAAAAAGACATTAAACAAGGGCAGCTTCAGCAATTCTGATTTGCCCATAAAAATGGCCGTGTGTTTAATGTAAAAAGGGCAATACACAATGTCGAGGTAAGAGGTGTGATTGCCAGCGATAACGCAAGGTTGAGGCAATTGCCGGCTTTTGCCCCGGTACTCAATTTTAGGAAAGAGAAGGGAACCGTAAGAAATGCATCTCGACCAAAGACGTTTTAAATGAAACACCAGATCGTATTTTTTTAAACGCAAGGCCAGATAAAACAAGGGGAACAAAATCAAAAAGGGGATGGCAAAACACAGGGCAAACCAGAGTTTCCAAACGGGAGCAAATAGGGTTTTAACAAGGCGCATGCAAGTGGGCAAAGGTATTAAATTACCCTTGGAAAAAAGGCGCAAAAAGGGCTATTAAACAAGATTTGACTTTATTTCTGTAATTTGGCGCCAACCTGCCGACAGCACATGCTATACCCTGTACTTTATTATTTGGTATTGGTCCCTCTTTCTTCCCTGCCTTATTTTTTAATTAAAGGCATCAGCAGCGGTTTTTATTACCTTTTGTACTATGTGTTTTCTTACCGTAAAAAAATAGTGCTTCAAAACCTCAGGAACGCGTTTCCTGAAAAATCAGAACACGAACTCAGGGTACTTTGCCGAAAGTTTTACAAACACCTTTGCGACACAGTGTTTGAGGGACTGATGTGTTTTACCATTTCCCGAAGCAGTTTAATGAAACACATACGTTGTGAAAACCCCGAAGTTATCAATGCGTATTTTGAAAAAGGGCAGTCAGTTATCATTGCCATCGGGCACTATGGCAGCTGGGAATTTTTCCTCACCGGACTGAACGCCTTAATTAAACACCAGGTGGTGATCATTTATACCCCATTGACCAATCCCTTCATGGAGAAAAAAATGATGAGGGCCCGGGAATCCTTTGGCACCCGCATGATCTCCAAATCTGAAGTCAAATCTTTTTTTGAAGAACAAACCACGCAACCCACGGCCACGTTGTTTGCTATTGATCAATGGCCGGCCAAAGCTAAAAAACCATATTGGATGCGCTTTTTAAATCAGGAAACCGCTGTGGCTTTTGGAACTGAAAAATATGCCAAGGATTCCGGTCAGGCCGTACTATACGCTACCATTCGCAAAGAGAAAAGAGGGCGGTATGCCATTTCGTTCACGCCCGTTTGTAATGAACCAAAAAACACAGCCTACGGTTTTATTACTGAATCCATTACCCGCTTACTCGAAAAAGACATACAAAAGGAACCGGCTTATTGGTTATGGAGCCATCGCCGCTGGAAACAAACAAAGGCAGAGGTGGAAGCGGAGAACAGTTAACCTATTGTACCCCGGAACTAATTCTCCACATTTTACTTGCGTTGTATTCAGATCCTTCCCTTCGGTCAGGATGGCAAAATCGTAAGCTGCAAAATTACTTCAATTTGGTAATGATAAATTCCGTACGACGGTTGATGCTGTGTTCTTCTTCGGTACAGGTTGAAATTACTTTGTCTTCACAGGCGCAGGTATTCAAAAGTTTGGTTTCGCCATATCCTTTGCCAACAATTCTCTCCGATTTTATGCCCTTTTTCACAATGTAAGCGGCACTGGCTTTGGCCCGCTGGTCGGATAGTTTAAGATTGGATTTCGCGCTTGAACGGCAATCGGTGTGAGAGCCCAACTCAATGTACATGCCCGGGTATTCATTCATCACCTGAACAATTTTGTCAAGTTCTGTTGCAGCATCTGGACGTATGGTTGCTTTTCCAAGATCAAAATAAATTGGTTTCAGGTCAATCATTTTTGCAAGGTCCATACCCACTTCTATTTTTCCCAAAGAAAAACTCATGCTCTGGTTCATGTCTAATACTCCAGGAGCGGTAATGTCTTTAGTAAACACAAGTGTTCTTTGCAAATAACCCGGCTTATCCAAGCGGATGAGAAAGGCCAACTTATCACCAATACGTTTATCAGGTAACTGTAAGGTATAGGAACCTGAATCACCGGTTACATAGGCGGGGTATTCAAAGCTGGTGTTGATGTCGGTAATGCGAATGGTTACACTATCCAACAAGGCAGCGCTTTTGGCATCGGTAATGAGGGCCTTTACAGCAATCTTAGGGTCCTTTTCTACCACTATTTCCTTCACAAATGCATCTTCAGGTGATGATTCAGCGCTTACACTGTCCTGCACAGGAAAATAACCGCTTTCAGCAAAATTAATTTTGTACCTGGTATCGTCTTCCACCGAAAGCAGATATTGTCCCTTATCGTTGGTTACCAAAGAATCATTGTTCACCATAAAACGCAACGAGTCTACTTGTTCCCCGCTTTGTTTATCAAAAAACACCAAAGTAACGTCTTTGCCCCGCTTTACTTTTCTGAGTATGCTTAAGTCGTAGATATCATCGTCCATATCCCCCGCCTTGCGATTGGAGGAAATGAATCCTGACTTAAGGTCTTCGCCAATATATAAGGCAAAATCATCGTACTGTGAATTCACCGGAACACCCATGTTGTATATCCGGGTAACCTGACCGTTCTTCATTTTGGCTTCGTAAATATCAAGGCCTCCTAAGCCGCTGTGTCCATTAGAAGCGAAATAAAAAATACTATCTGGTGAAAAGTAGGGAAACACATCACTTCCCGCAGTGTTTACCTTATCGCCCATGTTTTCTACTTTTCCCCACACACCGAGTGAATCTTTTTTCACACGGTAAATGTCCATTCCACCAAAACCACCGGGCATATCAGAAGCAAAAAACAAGGTGTAACCGTCGGGTGAAATACTGGGGTGGGTAAAATTGTACTGTACGTTATCAAATGGCATCATTTCAACTTCACTGAAGCCATTTTCATCGAGGTAAGCCATTAATATGGCCAACTTCGACAATCCTTCTTTTGACTTGTCATCTTTTCCCACATTGTTTCTGGTGAAGTAAACCATGTTATAATCTTTGGTAAACGAAATAGGCCCATCATTGAATTTAGAATTCAGATCGCCCATAAACAGAATGGGTTTTAGTTCTTTTCCATTACCATCCTTGCGAGTGGCATACATTTTTAGGTAGGCCGAGTTGGTCCACGCATGTTCGGTTTTGATCCAGGATACTTTTGTTCTGGCAGAGGCAAACACCGTTGCATCGTAATATTTAATGGCGCAAATATCACTTTTATCAGAGTTAAAGGATGCCGGAGTCAAGCTATACGCGTCGGCGTTTTTGGTAAATTCTTTGTTCCTGTCAAATGATGACGCCAATTCTTTGCCACGAGAATCCAAACTGAACTTATCAAAAAACACTTTGGCCTTGTCGTTTTCTCCATTCTCCATCAAGGCTTCACCATAATACAACTCCTGCAAAGGTTCAGCCATTCCCATATTCACCAGTGCACCATAGTTCTCAAGTTGACCTTTGATATTACTTGTAAGGCGATAACACTCACCAAGGTTCGATAAAATCAATTTGTTAGATGGTTCTGTTTTTTTTGCCTTTTCATAATAAGGAATTGCTTCAGAATAGGCTTGTTGGAGGAAAAGCAGATTCGCTTTTTTAAGTGCTGCCGATTCGGCTGGTTTTGGTGCTTGTGTTTCGGGCGCGTCTGATATAGCTGAGGTATCCAAAGGCGGAGGGCTGTCCATCAATTGAAGATCCTTTTCGTTGATGAAATTTTCATCACCCTGTGGTTTTACACTTAAGCTATCAGGCGCCTTTGGTTTGGTGGCACTTGAATCAGGTGGCACCTGTGCAAGTGCGGTGAAATTGACGGCAAATAAAATGAGGCCAACAACAAACTTCAAATCTTTCATAAACGCAATAAAATATTAGAAATAACGCGGTGTTACCACCTTTTTGCCCTTGTAAGCGAATAAATAACTTAATACAAATTCATGTGAACCCTGAGAGTATTTTTGGATTTGGTTTACCCCATAATCGTAGGAATAATTTACCAAAAACTGGCTGTTGACCTGATACCCCAACAACAAGGAGATGGCTGAGCCAGTCCGGAATGATAGCCCGGTCCAGAAAGTTTCCTTAATCAACAAATTGGCTCCAAGGTCCAGCTGTAATGGGGCAGCAGCAACGTATTTTATCATCGCATTGGCTCTCAGTTTCAGTTCATCATTGATGGTGAATAGGTTCCCTGCTGTGAAGTAATACGTCATTTTTTTGAATTGCACTTTTGAGGTTTTCACTGCACCACCTCCGCTAAAATTCATTTGGTTATCGATCAAACGAGGAATGGAAAACCCACCATAGAAAGATTTGGTGTGGTAATACACCCCGGTACCCAAATTAGGCGCTATGATGTTTGGAGAATTTTGTGACAGTTGTGGGTCAACCGATCCATCATCACTCACCTTAAGTTCTGAAAACCGATTGACCTGCATGTCTACGCCAGCCATTAAACCCAACGCGAGTGTGCCTTTATCTTGCACCTTTAAACGGTAGGCATAATCCCCGTAAATAAGGTTACGTTGTAGCACCCCAATTTTCTCATTCAGTATACTTAAACCTACACCCATTTTATCATTGATGATGGGTCCGTGTAAGGCAAATGACGTGGTTACCGGGCGCCCACTAAAATTCACCCATTGTTGCCTGTGTAACAAAGTTGCGCTCAAGGCTCCTTTGCTTCCTGCATAAGCCGGGTTAATGAACATCTCATTAAACATGTAATTGGTAAACATGGCATCGTATTGTGCCTTGAATGTTGTGCTACTGAATACAATCGCCAAAAGAGCAATTAATCCTGAACTGTTTTTTACGCTTCTTTTCATCATCAATTTTTCTTATACGATTAATACTGTAACACAATAAATCCTGTAAATGGCTTGCTGTCGGTGCCTTTCAATGTGAGAACATAATAATAGGTACCCTGCGGCAATTTGTTGTTACCGTTGCTACCACGGTTCGCCGCACCATCCCAGGTGTTGTCGTAGTCTGCACTTTCGTACACCTTACTTCCCCATCGGTTGTAAATGATTAGTTCATTCTCCCCATCCGGCAAGCCTTTGATTACAAAGGTTTCGTTTATACCATCACCATTCGGACTAAAGCCTTGTGGTATAAACAAGGTTGGGTTTGAAACCACCAAAACCGTAGGCAGGTTGTCAGCAGGTTCGTTCCATATTCCATTATTGTTGATGTCGGGGTTATTTCCATTACCGGATGTATCAGAAACAAATGTGTTGTTTGAACTTCGTGCGCTGCCAAAAGCGCTGTTTTTATAAACACTTACCGAATCGGTCACCACATTGATCACAAAACTGATACTGCTTTTTGTACCCGGTGGCATTTTACTTTGTGCTGGCTGAATGAGATTCACGTCGTTCTTTCCATCAAAATTGCTATTCACCAGAACCTGGCCGTTACCTGAAGCTGAGGGGCCGGTTCTAACTGTATACTTGGCCGGTGAACGTACAGCCTTTTCATACAAACTATCTTTTACCGTTACATTATAAAGTGTATCGTTACCAAGATTGTGTATGGTAATGGTGTACCTGAAATCAAAGGTATTGTTGTCTGACTTGATTGCCTCTCCTGTTTTTGTTAAACCAAAGAACAGTTTCGGAACAAAATTGAAAAGTGTTACCTGATTGTTGTTGCTAGGATTGGCGTCAACATCCGGATCAGGATCCAGGCCGTTTTGCGAAGAATCTGCCAACACAATTGTCATAGAAGGCACAGCCGATGAATTTGCGGTTCCTTTGATGGTGTTGGAAAACGGTCCGAAACGTCCGAATGGCGTAACCCTCACCATAAACGCAATCGTGTCTGTAACGCCTACTCCAATCTGACTGGTTAAGCTATTCGTGAGGTTTGTCACTACGCCTCCATCGAATGAGCTGTTTAATGTTAAACTGCTGGTGCCCGATGTGATAGATGGCGCGTTGATCACAGTAAAGGTCATTGGTGAAGGAAACACGGCGTTCAGGTCTTCTTCTAAACTTACTTCTGTAAGTGGAACAGTTCCGTAGTTTTTCACAACCGTTTTAACGGTCACATCATAGGTACCATCATCATTCGTAATAATGGAAGGAATAGACTTGGCAATACCAAAGGCATTGATGGCACAAGATGTTGGATTGAGAATCAATGTGGTGTCTTTTGTACAGCCTTTATCATCAAAGAAACGGATTGTATAAGCCACAGTGGTTTGAGGATTGGCCAGAGTATTGGTAAGAATGCCTGTTGTAGGTATACCGGTGGCGGTGATGTAAGTCGCGCTTCCAGTGTAAGTGCTGCCGCTCACAAAGTCAAATTTATCCAGTGCCCCAAAGTTAAATGCCAACAGCGTGCCATCGTTATTGCTTACTGTGCCGTTGCAGGTAGCAGGCACAATAGAAGCCGTGATAACAACATCAGTAAAGGTAGCAATGCTAATTGTGGCTGTACCGGTACAAGAACTGGTAAGGTCGGTAACCGTTACAGTATAAACACCTTGCAAAGTAGTAGTGATGATCTGCGTTGTACTGCTGCTCACTCCTGGCCCCGACCAAACGTAACCTGCATTGGTGGTGGTATTGGCAGCGTTGAGGGTAACTTGTGGAATCGCACAGGTGATGCTGCTGCTGCTAGAGCTCAGCGTTACGCTAGGTATGGAGAAATCTGTTGGTACATCAACAGTTATAGTAGTTATACAGCCCGTTTGATTGTCGGTAACGGTAAGCGTGTAATTTCCCCAGAAGTTCACGGCTGTTGGGTTTTGCACATTAGAGGTGTAATTCAAAGGGCCGCTCCAGAAATAGCTGACGTTGGTATCGGTTGATGCGCCAAACAAATCCACTGTTGGACCTGCGCAGGAAATAATTCCACTAACACTGGCTGTAACATTGGCCGGAAGCGGGTTCACCAGAATCTGTGCAGTAAAAGTACTGAAACATAAACCGGCATTGTCGCCATCCAGGGTATAGGTGGTTGTAATTGTTGGACTTTCAACGATACTGGATTGGTTGCTGCCACCGGGTGTCCAGGTAAAATTAGCCGCACCGCTTGCTGTAAGCGTTACACTGCCTCCAGTACATATGGTACTGCTTTGTGGACTTATACTAAGTGTAGGGTTTTGTATTACCTGAACAGCCACTGTTTCGCTGGCCGTACAACCGTTTGCATCTTCACCCAAAACAGTATACGTTAAACTTAAGCTAGGTGTGTCGCTCACCGATGCGCCCGTTAAACCAATTGGTGACCAGGTATAGTTAACAGCACCATTCACAGTTAAACCAACTGTTGAGCCTTCACAAATTGCCGTGGCTGAGGCTGCTGCAGTTAGCGTTGGGTTAGGATTCACCACAACACTTACCGTTGCCGTATTTAAACACGTGTTAGCGTCTTCACCTGTTACTGTATAGGTGGTGGAATTGGTTGGTGTATCGCTCACCGAAGGGCCTGTAAGTGCAAGAGGGCTCCAAGTGTAATTCACTGCCCCTCCGGCGTTCAGCGTTACGCTATTACCTGCGCAAATGGCCGCATTAGAAATGCTTGCCGTAACCAAAGGCAAAGGATTAACAATAATTTGAATAGTTTGTGTACCAACACAGCCGCCGTTGTCGCCATTTACAGTATAAGTAGTAGTTACTGTAGGGCTTTGAACAATAACGGAAGTGGTTTGATTACCGGGCTGCCAGGTGAAACTGGCGGCGCCATTAGCTGTTAATGTAACAGAGTTGCCTGTACAAATGGCTGTTGAACTTGGCACAATACTCAGTGTTGGTGGAAACACCACGATAATAGCTACTGTAGCTGAGTTTAAACATCCGGCAGCTGATTGTCCGTTTACCGTATAGGTAGTTGGACCCACCGGTGAATCAGAAACAACAGCCCCATTGGTGTTCATTGGTAACCAGGTATAGGTAGCGGCACCATTTGCTGTTAAAGTGGTGCTAAAGCCATTGCACACCGCCGAAGGGTTAGCTGCCGCGGTAATATTCGGCAATGGAAGCACCGTAATGAGAAGAGTTGTTGAAGAATTACAAGCCCCCAAATCTCCGCTAACCGTGTAAGTTGTTGTAACGGTAGGGGATTGAACTACTGAGCTTCCGGTTGAGGCCCCAGGGAACCAGGTATAACTGCTCGCACCGTTTGCTGTTAAGGTAACAGAGCTAGCACTACAAACTGTATTAGTACTGGAGTTGATACTGATACTTGGTGTTGGAAACACAGTAATGGTAAACAACGTGGAATTATTACATCCGTTTGCATTAGTTCCACTAAGCGTATAAGTAGTGGTTATCGAAGGACTAACCGCTATACTTGAATTCGTGGATCCTCCCGGTAGCCAGGTGTAGGTTGTAGCGCCCGATGCCGTTAAAGTGCTTGTGCCCCCGCTGCAAATAGATGCGTTGGAAGCAGCAATTGAAACGGAAGGCAATGAATTAACAAGAACATTAATCAAAGAACTGGAGCTACAAGTTCCGGTTGTGCCAACTAAAGTATATGTTGTATTTACCGTTGGACAAACCAAAGCGGCACTGGATGTGGATCCTGAGCTCCAGGTGTAAGAGCTGGCACCACTTGCGGTTAATGTTGTACAAGCGCCAAAACAAATTGCGGTTGGCGAGGCGCCAGCGCTCAACGTAGGTGTTGGGCTCACATTTAAAGTGCCAGTTCCCTGGCTCGTGCAACCAAAAGCATTTGCACCGGTAACCGTATAAATAGTTGTTGAGGATGGTGCGACAGTAGCACTTATTCCTATTAAATTGCCAGGATTCCATGTGGCGCTTAGGGCTCCCTGAACCAATAGAGTGTTGGTGTTTCCGCTACATATGAACTGATTTCCAATAACTAATACAGTAAGAACGGGAACAGCATTCACAGTTACATTAACCACAGTGGAATTAGTACATCCCGCTCCACTCGTACCTGTGACTGTGTAGTTGGTACTTGCCAGCGGACTAACCGTTACTGAAGCACTAACCAAATTGCCGGGATTCCAGGTATAACTGGCAGCACCACCAGCGCTGAGGGTACTACTGAAACCAGGACAAATGGCTGTTGGACTGGCAACAGCGGTAACCGATGGAAGGCTGTTGACCAAAACAGAAATAGTTGATGCGCTCGAACAGGCGCTTGCAGTTCCAGCAACTGTATAACTGGAGGTTGTGCCCGGTGATACCACTAAAGTTTGAGTAGTTGCTCCTACCGGAAACCAGGTGTAGGAGTTTGCTCCAGTTACAGAAAGTGTAGCACTGCCACCTGCACAAATGGTTGGTGGATTGCTCACTGGAACAATCGTTGGCATCGGAACAACAAGTAAAGCAATTGTCGCTTGCCCGGCACAACTCAAACTGTTTGTACCAAAAACTGTGTAGGTGGTTGTAACCGTGGGACTAACGGTAACTTGTGAAAATGTAGACCCTCCGGGAAGCCAGGTATAGGACTGAGCTCCAAAAGCAGTAAAGCCAGCTGAAAAGCCAGCACAAATGCTTGGAGAGGTAGGTACTATAGTTAATGTAGGGCTGGAATTGACAGTAATTAGCAAAGTGTTACTAGTCAAACAACCCAGTGCACTTGCGCCCGTAACAGTGTAAATGGTCGTGGCAGCAGGGCTCACGCTCTGGTTAGCTCCTATCAGTCCACCAGGGTTCCAGGTATATCCTACCGCTCCGGAGGCACTTAAATTGGAAGTAAAGCCCGGACAGATAGCCGTTGGAGTAGCTACAGGATTTAAAGTCGGACCATTTTGTACACTCACTGTAATTGCCGCAGTGCCTGTACAACCCGCTGCTGAACCACTAACGGTATAGCTGGTGTTGATAGTTGGGCTTACAATAGCCGGTGTTCCATTAATGTTTCCGGGATTCCAGGTGTATCCGGTAGCGCCAATTGCACTAAGGGTGGATGAAAAGCCAATACAAATAGGATTAGGAGAAGCGGATGGAATTACAGTTGGAATTGGAACAACTGTAACGGTGATTGTACTCGTACCAAGGCAACCAAACCCATTTGCTCCTATCAACGTATAGGTTGTGGTACTTGTAGGAGCAACAGTTGCGGTAATGCCTCCGAGTCCCCCAGGATTCCAGGTGTATACACCCGCCCCACTGGCAGTAAGCACTACGGAATTACCTGCGCAAATAGAGGCACTGCTTGCACTGATACTAACCGTTGGTGCCGGATTTACGACTACCTGTACAGTTTGTGTTGTTAAACAACCGATGGCATTATTGCCGGTAACCGAATAAATGGTTGTGGCTGCAGGGCTTACGCTGATATTCGCACCTGTTGCTCCGCCCGGATTCCAGGTATACCCCAAGGCCCCACTGGCGCTTAAATTTGAAGAGAAGCCCGGACAAATAGCTGTAGGACTGGCTACCGGATTTAATGTCGGTCCGTTGAGCACCGTTACTTGCAAAGTAGTTGAACTCGAACAACCCGAAGCACTTCCTATGACAGAATATGTTGTGGTTGTTAATGGACTAACGGTTACCGGACTACCACTTAGATTGCCGGGATTCCATGTGAAATTGGTTGCACCGATTGCACTTAATGTAGAAGAAGAACCTAAACATATGCTAGGCTGACTAGCGGTTGGAACAACCGTCGGTAATGGAACCACAACTATCGTCACCAGTGTTTGAGAAGAACATCCAAAAGCTGTGGTACCGGTTAGTGTATAGGTGGTAGTGTTTGGAGGAAAATCAAACAGAATAGATCCGGTAAATGCACCCGGATTCCAGGTATAATTGCTTGCCCCTGAGGCCGTGTAACTTATCGAACTACCGGCGCAAATGGAGGCATTTGAAGCCACCACAGTTAAACTTGGCAATGGGTTTACTACCACCTGAACGGTTTCAGTACTTAAACAACCTATGGCATTAATGCCGGTAACAGAATAAATGGTTGTGGCAACCGGGCTGACACTGATGTTTGCACCTGTTGAACCACCGGGATTCCAGGTATAACCCAAGGCACCGGATGCACTTAAATTGGAATTGGCTCCCAAACATATGGCAGTAGGACTGGCGACAGGATTCAAAGTAGGACCATTCAGAACGGTCACCGATACTGTACTTGAGCTCGTACAACCCAATGCGCTGCCGATTACTGTATAGGTAGTTGTTAAAGTAGGACTTACGGTTACCGGGGTGCCGTTCAATCCACCAGGACTCCAGGTGTATCCGGTTGCTCCCGTTGCACTCAGTGTTGCAGAATTACCAATACAAATACTCACCGGGTTAGCCGAAGGCACAACCGTTGGGTTATTGACCACCGTTACCAAAACAGTTGTCGTTGAAATACATCCCGCGGCGTTGGCGCCGGTTAAAGTGTAGGTGGTATTTGTAGCAGGAGAAACAGAAATATTTGCACCACTTAAAGCTCCGGGATTCCAGGTATATGAGGTGCCTCCTGAAGCAGTGAGACCAACGGAACTTCCAGCACAAATGGAGGCCGTTGACGGGGTAATGGTTAAACTTGGCAGAGGACTTATGATTGGTTCAACGGTATACCTCGAAATACAACCTAAAGCATTGATACCTGAAACGGTATATACAGTAGGAGCTGCAGGTGTAACCACAATTGAACTGGCGTTACTGGCCACTGGCGCCCAGGTAAAACCTAGCGCGGCAGGAGCAACTGCGCTTAGCGTGGCGCTTCCACCCGGACAGATAATGGTAGGACTGGAAGTTACCGTCATGCTTGGGCCGGGATCAACCGTGACGGTAAACACCGCCGAGTTGGTACAACTACCTGAAGAGCCAATAGCCGTGTAGGCCGTTGTTGCAGTAGGGGTAAGCACTGCAGGATTGCCAACAAAACCTGTCGGCATCCAGGTGAAGGTGCTTGCATTCAAGGCCACATACGTGACAGGTGTGCCGGGGCAGATTGTTCCCGTGGGCCCTCCTATTTGTATTACCGCGGCAGGCAGCAGTGTGGTTTGTACAATGGCCGTTGTGGCCGTACTAATACAACCATCTGTTGAAGTGCCAATGGTGGTGTAAGTTGTGGTTGAAGTTTGCGTAACAGTAACCAAAGAGCCCGTGAGGTTAGGTGGCAACCAGGAATAGGTATTCGCCCCGCTGGCTGAGAGGGTTGCTGTTTGTCCCGGACATAAACTCAGATTACTGGAAAGCACCACCAAATTTGGATTAGGCGCTACGGTAACCTGAAAAGTATATTCCCCTACGCAGGTGCCGGTTCTGGCAGTGAGTGTATAAATAGTGGTTACTGTTGGGCTTACGTTAATGATGTTCAACGTTTGACCGCCTGGTTGCCAGGTGTAGGAAGCGGCACCAAAAGCAGATAAGGTGGTTACTGTATTCGATCCGCTTGTGCAGATTGTAGCCGATGGAGATGCGGAAATGGTGGTAGGTGGAGGAAAACTCAGTTTTATTACACGAACAATGGGTAAACAGGACCCCGGGGGATTCATGCTCAGCGTGTAGTCACCCGCGACCGTATTTGATATGGTTTGGTTGGTGTTACTGATAATACCACTTCCTGCCGGACCATTCCATAAATAAGGGCCCAATCCACCCGGAGCAGTCAGAGTTGCTGTGGTTGCACACTGTGCCGCTACGTTTACAGTTACAGCAGGTGCAGATATAAAGGTGGTACCATTCAATGTTACACCAAGCTCACTGCAATTGGAGTCAAAATAAGCATACATATAATGACCTGTTGGTACACAATCTGAAAGTATAACTTCAACAGTAATAGTTGAGTTGATGTAACTGGTGAGGTCTATCGAATACTTCTGCCAAGTAGGGTTTCGGTAAACTCCTCCAGACAATGACCAGGTTGTAATTCCTGTTGTGGAACAAACTGCAGTAGGATTAGGTGTTGCAAACGTAAAGTTAGGGCAGGACAAAATATTCCCAACAAAATCCTTCAACACCACCCGCATATAGGGCTGTTGACTACAGGTATGAGGACTTTGCAAACTCACTGCCTGATAGGCAAATTCATATAAAAAATTAGTGGCAGTTACTGGAAACGTTTGATTAATCTTCTGTAAACGGCCATCAGGAGAACTGTCACTTATCTTAACAACCTTGTTGCCTGAAAACGGAGAGTTGGCAATGGCACCAATTATCGGGTCAGTTGTCGGAGTGGTAATAATCTGTAATGAAGAAGAAGGAAAAGTAACCGGATTAGGTGTTACCGGATAAGCGAAAGAATTAAGATTAACGCCAGCCGAATAAGCCCATCCACTCATGTTGTTCGATTCAAACCCCTCATTCACACATGGCGCGGCATTTACAACATTACCGCCCCCTATGGTTTTCCCGTTCAGAGAAGGGTTCATCAGTTGATCTTTGATTTTTTGCTGATACTCCTCTGAATTGGGGTCAATGGGTTCCTCAAAATAGGCTTTTAGCTGGTATTTCAGATCGATGTATACACGTTTTTGAAAAGAAATAAATTGTTCTATGGCATCGGCTGACAATTCTTCTTCAATGGCAATTTGTCTGTAATATTCTTCGTCGAAACCTGCTAAAGAATCGACGGAATTGGATTTAGAAAACCATCCTTTGTGTTTAACCTGCGTGAATAAAGGGTTTCCAAGGAATAAGAACGCCAACACCAAAGAAATGGAAAGTAGTGATTTTTGCATAAGTACCTGTCTATAAAAGGAATGCTAATATATTAATAATTTTTGTACAAATTCTGTCAAAATGAGGGAATACCGCGCTTTTTCGAGGGAAATCCCTCTTTTTTTTGGCTTAACAGGATAAACTTGAAGAATCCTTGCTTGAATTCAAAACTTATCGCTTATTGCTTACTTTTGATGCGCTTTATGCCTGAAAATACCATAGCCCTTCTGCCTGAACACGTTGCCAATCAAATTGCGGCGGGGGAAGTGGTGCAACGCCCGGCCAGCGTTGTAAAAGAGCTGCTTGAAAATGCTATTGACGCAGGTGCCACACACATTCGTCTATTGTTAAAAGATGCCGGCAAGTCGCTGATTCAGGTCATCGATAACGGAAAAGGCATGAATCCTTTTGATGCCCGCATGTGTTTTGAGCGCCATGCCACCTCAAAAATCGCTAAAACAGAAGACCTGTTTCAATTACATACCAAGGGTTTTAGAGGAGAGGCGCTTGCCAGCATTGCCGCAATTGCCCAGGTGGAGTTGAAAACCCGTCAATCGGGCGATGTGCTTGCACAGCTCATTACCATTGATGGTGGTAAATTCATTGAGCAAAGCGAATGCCAGGCCCCTGTAGGAAGCAGTTTCACTGTAAAAAACCTGTTCTTTAATGTGCCGGCTCGCAGAAATTTTCTGAAAAGTGATACCGTTGAACAAAAACACATTCTGGATGAAGTGGAACGTGTTGCAATTCCTCACTCCAACATTCATTTTACCATCACCAGCAACGGAAATGAAATTTTAAACCTTCCTCCGGGTAATCTCATGCAAAGGCTCAAATCCTTGCTGGGTAGCTACGTTCAGAAGGAACTTGTACCCATTGATGAAACCACTTCTTTTGTGAAAGTGCAGGGCTATGTGTGTTTGCCCAATGCCGCCACCCGTTCTAAACGCGAACAGTATTTTTTCGTCAACAACCGATTTGTGCGCAACCCTTTTCTCAACCACGCCATCTACGAAGCTTACAAAGAGCTGATCTCTTTTCAATCCCATCCCAAGTACTTTATTTTTCTTGAATTGGACCCAAAAGACATCGATATCAACATTCACCCTACCAAAACCGAAGTAAAATTTACCGACGACAAAACGGTATACATGCTGTTGGTGAGTTCTATCAAACGGGCCCTGGGTAAAGCCAATGCAGGTCCAACCCTGGATTTTGAAAATGAAATGAGCATGGACCTGCCTTTACAATCCGGAGCCCAGGCGTATACATCACCCTCAGTGCATGTAAATCCAAATTATAACCCTTTTCATGCGCAAACCACGCCTGCTACCCCATTGCAAAAAATCAACCGACAGCATTGGGAAACCATGTTTGAAGGGTTTAAGCAGGAGGTTGACACCCTGCCTGCGCCTAATCAGGGAGTCATTGAGCACCTCCGACAAGAGGCGGTTGAATTTAAAGTCTTTCAATTGAACCTCAAATACCTGGTGACGGCATACAACGGGCAGGTGGTAATTATCGACCAACAAAGAGCACACGAACGTATCGTGTACGAACATTTTCTGAACGCAAAGCATGAGTCACCTATTGCCACACAACAAGTGCTTTTTCCGGAACATTTAGAATTGAGCGCCAATGATTTTCAATTGGTGAAAAGTTTGCTCAGCGAATTCAAACAATTGGGTTTTGATGTAGAAGTATTTGGAAAAAATGCCATCGTGGTGAATGGGACACCTTCTGACCTGGAAGAAACTAACGTAAAACACCTGCTCGAAGGCATACTCGAAAATTTTAAACTCAACACCATCGATACTAAAATTGAAAAGCGGGATAACCTTTGCCGTGCCATTGCCCGCAATTCGTGCATCAAATATGGCAAAGCCCTCGAAACGGAGGAAATGAAACATTTGCTTACCCATTTATACACCTGTGAGAATCCTTTGTACACAGCCGGTGGCAAAGTAATCATGATGGAGTTGGAAACCGCTGAGATTGAAAAATTCTTTAAACGCTGATGAACTACGATAACCAATACCGCCCCGGCCCATTTGGTCACTTGCCAGTTGTAACCAAAAACATTATCCTCATCAATGTGGTGTTGTTTGTGGCCACCCTGGCTTTTGAATCGCAGGGTGTTTCCCTCATCCGTTATCTGGGATTGCACCATCATCTGGCTGCCGATTTCAGACCACATCAGTTCATCACCTACATTTTTATGCATGGGGGGTTTTCGCATATCTTTTTTAACATGTTTGGGGTGTATATTTTCGGGCAAGTGCTGGAGCAGGTTTGGGGACCAAAACGTTACCTAATTTTTTACCTCCTCACCGGATTAGGCGCTGCGCTTGCACAGTACCTAATTATGCATGTTGAAATAATGGAAACCCTCGCCGCCATTAATATGGAATTTGATAATGCCAATTTGAGCGCGGCAGATAGGACTTACCTGATCGATTACAAATACGATTACCTGAATAAAAATGTGATTGTAGGTGCCTCGGGCTCATTGTTTGGTTTGCTCGGTGGCTTTGGCATGCTGTTTCCCAACCGCGAATTGTATCTCTACTTTTTTATCCCTATCAAAGCCAAATGGCTGGTGATTCTTTACGGTGGACTCGAAATTATGGCCGGCTTTCAAAACAATCCGAACGACCCGGTAGCCCATTTTGCGCACATTGGCGGTTTATTGGTAGGAGTAGTGCTGGTGTTGCATTGGCGAAAAGACCGAAGGCATTTTTATTGATATCACAGCATGTCTTTTTTTGAGAACATAAAAAACACGTTGAACCGCCATGGTATTCTTACTAAACTTATCGCTATCAATGCTGCGGTTTACCTCACTATCAACCTGGTGGGCAATCTTTCACACCTGAATTTACTTCCTTTATTTGGCTTGCCTATCGGAGGTTCGTCATTCGTTACCAAATTCTGGACCTTTTTCACCTATATGTTCACCCACATAAATTTGGGGCACTTGTTTTGGAATATGCTGTTGTTTTATTTTATGGCACAGGTGTTTTTTACCCTGCTAGGAGAGAAAAAACTGCTGTATTTATACGTGATGAGCGGATTGTGCGGAGGTGCCTTAGTTCTGATATTGGGATTGCTTTTGCCTTCGCATTTCGCTGACTCGGTGTTGATTGGTGCCTCAGCCGCAGTGTTAGGCGTTGGGGCCGTGATGGCCATCTATGCCCCGAATTACCGTGTTTACCTTTTCGGCTTGCTTGAAATGCCTTACAAATATTTTTACCTGCTCACCTTCGTACTCAGCACCATCATTGATCTGTCGGTGAATACCGGTGGTAAAATTTCTCATATGGGTGGTGCGGCCTTTGGTTTAATTTATGGTTTGGCTTTAAAACGCGGCACCGATCTCTCCCGATTTTCATTTAGTTTCAAAAAGAAAAGCCATCTTAAGGTAGTGTCTTATCACTCTGACGAATCGCGCGAATCCAATCATGGCAATGAAGAGCAGCGTATGAACCTATTGCTCGACAAAATCTCCAAAGGCGGTTACGATAGTCTTACAAAAAAGGAAAAGGACGAACTTTATAAACTCTCGCAGAAAAAAAGTTAAAGGAACTGCTTCTTTGTTTGTTGAAAACGTGAAGTATTTTGTTGTACCAAACACCTTACAATTGATTACTTTCGGTATATCCAATGAGTACACACGCGCTTTTTCTAATTTGTTTGTTGACGAGCGCTCTCACCGCGTTCCCTCAAAAAAAGGCAGGTAAAAATCCGCGTTTGGACCTGGCCAATAAAGAGCTTGAGAGGGGCAATTACCTCACTGCCTTACCCATTTACCGTACAGAATACAAAAAAGATTCTACGAATATTACCACCAAGTACAAATTGGGTATTTGTTACCTGCACACCCGCATCAATCATGAAGAAGCACTCAGCATCCTGCAGGAATGCAGTTTGAATCCAAAGGTAGATCCTGAAATACACATGCACCTTGGCAGAGCGTTTATGCTCAACAACAGATTGGATGAGGCCATTGTGTGTTTTACCCGTTACGGTGAACTTCTACCCAAACAAAAAGAGGACGCCAACCATTATATCCGTCAATGTAAAAATGCTCAGGCGTTGATCAGTCTCCCTGCCAGCGCTACCTTTCAAAATCTGGGTAAAACCATCAATTCTCCCGAACCGGATTACCTTCCTTTGGTGAACAAAGACGAGACCATCTTGGTATTCACCAGTCGCAGAAAAGAAAATGTAGGCGGTAAAACTGTAGAAATGGATGGTTACCGAAATAGTGATATTTATTACAGCGAGATCAAAAACGGCAAATGGTCGACCGCCCGAAACGCCGGTCGTTTGTTAAACACTGCACTCGACGAGGAGGCGGTTGGTTTAAGTGCCGATGGACGTGAGATTTTTGTGTATATCGATCACATTGATAAATACGGCGACCTTTATGTTTCGCGCAGAAATGCAGGCACAATTGAGTTCACTAAAATGACCGCATTGGAAAAGGTGGTGAATAGCAAGATTGAAACAAGCGCTTGTGAAAACGAGGAAGGCGACATTCTGATTTTTGCTCGTCGCGAATCCATCAATTCTACCAGCGATCTTTACATGTGCCGAAAACTTCCTACAGGTAAATGGTCGCAGGCACAAAAACTGCCCGATCACATCAACAGCCCTTACAACGAAGATTCTCCCTTTCTTTCTTTTGACGGTGAAACCCTGTATTTTGCCAGTGATGGCCTCAACTCGATGGGAGGATACGACTTGTTTAAATGCAAATGGGACCGGGAAGCTAATTCCTTCTCCAATCCAGAAAACCTGGGCTGCCCCATCAATTCTACTGATGACGAAAGAAGCATCAGTGTAACACTTGATAATAGTTTAGCTTACATCAGTGCCTTCAGGCCTCATGGTGCCGGCGATCTCGATATTTACAGAATCAAATTCAACGATGATGATCCTGTGAGTAGAGTGTATTCAGGTACTGTTTATCTTGGCGACAGCCTCGATAAATCCGTGTCGCCGGTAGTTCCGATAAGTATTTTAGCTTCCAATTTACTCAGTGGCATGGAATACAACTTTTCGCCATCTTCCAAAAACGGCAAATACGTAATGACCTTACCCGATGGTTTGTATAAAATAGAAGTGTTCGCAGAAGGTTTTCAAACCTATGTAGAGGAAATGCAAGTGTCGGACTTGGGAAAAATGAGCATCGAGTACAACAAAAACTTTTTGCTCAAAAAAACAGACTAATGCCGGTTGACTTCGCTGGCAAAACTTTCTTCGGAACTGTGCATCACATGCAATTCCCAGCCTTTAGGATAAGGAGCTTCCAATAAGGATCCTTTTAAGAGATAAGGAAACAATTCTGCATACGTTTCAATCTGGTGAGCACTCACGCGACGGTAGATGTGCGAACGGTGTAATTGAGACGGGTGTTGTATGCCTGCTGCACACATCAATTCAACAGCAGCTTTCACTGTTTCGTGATGGTAATTGGCCACCCTTACTTTTTTATCTGTCACATCCAGCCCTTTGAATAAATCGGGGTCTTGCGTCGCCACACCGGTAGGGCAGGTGTTTTTGTTGCACTCTAAAGCTTGAATGCAACCAATTGCCATCAGCATAGCCCGGGCACCATTACACATATCAGCACCAATACTGAAGTTACGCACCAAATCAAACCCGGTATGTACTTTTCCAGATGCAATAATCTTGATGTGTTTTTTTATTCCGTATCCATGCAACGCGTCGTAAACAAATGCCAATCCTTCGCGCAAAGGCATTCCCACTGAGTTGCTGAATTCAATCGGGGCTGCGCCAGTGCCGCCCTCACCCCCATCGACCGTGATAAAATCGGGCATGATACCGGTTTTGATCATGGCTTTGCAGATGGCTATGAATTGACTTTTCTGACCAATGCACAGTTTAAATCCAATGGGTTTTCCTCCACTCAATTCTCTCAACCGTTTAATAAACCCCAGCATTTCGAGAGGCGTGGTAAATGCTGTGTGATAGGGTGGTGAAAGAACGTCTTTACCTTTTTCAACCAGGCGAATTTTTGCAATTTCATCTGTCACCTTGGCTGCCGGTAAAATTCCCCCGTGACCCGGTTTTGCTCCTTGAGAGAGTTTAATCTCAATCATTTTTACGTTGGGCAGTGTGGCTCTTTCCTTAAATGCCTCAAAATTAAAGGTGCCGTCCTGGTGCCTGCATCCAAAATACCCGGTGCCGATTTGCCAGATAATATCGCCTCCCATTTTTAAGTGGTATGGGCTCAAGCCTCCCTCTCCGGTGTTGTGTGCAAACCCCCCTAATTTGGCACCACCATTTAAAGCCATGATGGCATTTTGACTCAGAGATCCAAAACTCATGGCCGAAATATTAAAAATACTGGCCGAATACGGTTGTTTACAATCCGGTCCACCTACCGTTACACGCGGAAAAGGGGCATGGTGATCCATATGAAGTGGTGCAATGGAATGATTGAGCCATTCGTAACCGGTTTCATACACGTTCAATTGGGTGCCAAAAGGGGTGCTGTCATTTACTTTTTTGGCTCTTTGGTAAATTACAGTTCGGCTCAGGCGATTGTAAGGTGCCCCATCTGTATCTGACTCCACAAAATATTGGTACACTTTTGGCCTCATCCATTCAGCCCACCAGCGCATTCGCCCTACCAAAGGGAAATTACGCTTAAGCGAGTGTTTGGTTTGTATCATGTCCATTACGCCTATTCCAACTAATGGTAGGACCAGAACATACAACCATAAAATAACATGCCAAAAATACCCAAGGGCACCAACCAGCACCACAAAAAAAACGGAGAGGAGGATAAATACTTTTTTCATACGTCAAGCCTTACTAAGAAAAGTAAATGTAATAAAAAGCAAATGCAAAGGAAAACATTTAGAACACCACGTCCCGTCAATTCCAACCGGTAGGTTTGTTGTTTTGTTTTTTAAGGAATGTGTTGTATTCCCTGAGACTCATAAATTTATCGCAGGCCCCTGCCTTAGGTTCAAATTCACCATCATCAATGGTTTTTTCGCTAACCGAAGTGGCACTAACAATGATTTTCATGTTGTTTTCTTTTACCAAGGTTTCTGACCTTAATACAAAACCTTCCATTTGTTGCAACGCTACACCCAGCGAGTTCCGTTTTGTGGTTTCGAGTACTGCCGATTGAGTGTTTGAGAACTTTAATGACGTGCAAACCCATAGGGTCATTTCATAAGACATTTTGATTCCATCTCTTTCGTTATTCGCGGCTTTGTAAGTGATAATGGTTTTAGTGCAGGGGTAGCCTAAAATGGATTTTGTTTCATTCGTTTTTTTTACAACCACCTCACTTGTGTAAACATTGTTGATGATGCTGTCCTCAGTCAATTCATGTTTGGTGATTTTAACGCATTTTGGATCTGCCGTATTGAGAATAAGCACTTCGTTCTCCGTATTGTATTGCGTTTGAGTGTAGGTCATAAGTTTGGTTCTTGTTTTGGATTTTCCCGGTTTCATCCAGGTTTCTGTGCTGCTTTTCGACATTTTGGCAATCATGGCCGGCAAACCTTCCATCTCAGTTTCAGTTTTAACATACAAGCTTTGCGAAAAAGAAAGTTGGTAAAATAGTAATACAGTAAGCGTGAGATACGATTTCATAATGCAGTTTATTCCTCCAAATTACGACTTACATTCGAATTTAGAAATTACTTCTATTGCCTCTGAAGTAGTACCAACCCAATGAATATTCACCCCCTCTTTCTCCATCTTCCTGAACCAGGTCATTTGTCGTTTGGCATACTGGCAAATGGCTGTGTAAAGCAGCTCTACCAATTCAGCCTTAGTTATTCGGTTCAATATGTAAAACGAAAGGTATTTATATTCCAATCCCAATTCCTGAAGCCTTTCATGTGACAGTCCTTTTTTCAATAACGCTTCTGCCTCTTCCAACATTCCGTTTTCCATTCTCTGCAATAAACGCTGATGGATGTTTTTTCTGACCATCTCAGTTTCTATACGAATGCCGAGGTACATGGGATGATAGGTTTCGGTAGGGGAGATGGGATTTATTTTGTGATGGCTGAGATAGCGTCCCACTTCAATACCCCGGATGATACGTTTGTGAGAGCTTATGTCGACATGGGCCCTGCTTTTTTCGGGTAACACGTTTAAGTGCTCCAACAATTCTTCTTTTGATAGTGTTTTTAATTGTTCTCTTAAGTTATGGTCTTCCGGAATTTGTGTAAATGAAAAATCCTTGCGTAAGGCGTCTAAATACAATCCGGTTCCACCACAAAGAATAGGTGTTTTCCCTTTTCGAAGTATAGCATCAAAACAGGTTTTGAGTGAACGAATAAAATCATGCAGGTAAAATTGTTGATCGGGCTCACACACATCAATGAGATGATAGGGAATAGCTGTACTACTCACCTTGTATTCAGTTAAATCCTTACCCGTTCCAATATCAAGTCCTTTGTACACCTGCCTTGAATCCAGACTAATTATCTCGGCATTCAAGCGGTAAGCTAAATCACAAGCCAAGCGCGTTTTTCCGCTGGCTGTTGGGCCCAGCACAACTATACAATTAGTGTTTCGCAAGAGGCGTATAAATCAATTTAAGGTTACCGTTGTCTTGAATAACAAAATATGTATTTTCATCTACCACTTGAGCAGTATCTGTCAAAAGTGTTCTTTCAAACGTTCGCCGGTTAATCAAAAAATGTTTGGGGTTCATCTTTTCTTCGCGTTTAAAGCCCGCTTTTACAAAGGCCTCGCCTTCACTCCACAGTTGATCAACGTATGTCATTATATCGCCTGCCTTTTTTTCCCTCACAAAATGTGTGAGTAGTTTGCTGAGTCCTCCTGTGATGGTATACCCTTTTTTACAGCAAAAGCGTATAAGTTCAAATGATCTTTGGTTTTGTTGTAGGCGGCGCATTTTTCTTCCTTTTGAAAAACTTGCAACAGCCAGCAATTCACCATGATAAAACAAACCATAGTTTGATGAACTTTGTGTGCTGTTCATAAGGTGATAGCTTTCTAAAAAAAACGCCGCCTCTTCCCTCTTCAGTTTTTTTACTTCGCAATGTCTCGCAAACACTTTTTGGTTTAGTCCCAATTTGGATTGGATGATAGCGCCTGCTTTTTCGGGTTGTTTTACCAGGTAATCGACCGGGAGAGCAATGCTGCCTTTTTCATGTATGATGGTTTGTTCATTACAAATGATTTTCAGGCGAACGCTGGCTTGGCCTTTTGAAATGTGCCATTCACCAGGCTTGGCATTAAATGTAAGATGAAGAGGAGCGAGTACTGCTTTCAAGTGTTGAATATGTGGCTCTAAACTATTCAGCATACCCGCTAACAAAATAAAAAAATCCACCTTCCTTTGTAGAAAGGTGGATTTTAAACTCCAATGGTTTAAGCACTTACGGTGCTCATGGCTTTTTTGATACACTCACCCACCTGGTTTGCCAATTTACTCATCTCCTCTTCTGTCCAGGTGCATCGGATACCAAAAGAAATCAATCGCCCAACAACCTCCTGTGACTTCGGAAGGTGTAAATTTTTATAATCTTGTGGTGCGCCCACTACTTCAATAGGAAGTTTGGCAGCAGTTTTTAATTCTTTGATGTGTTCCCACTGATTAATAAAATGGTACATGTTGGTGTACCAATAATTAAATCCTGATACACCGGCTTTGTTCATCTCATCTACAACGCGTTTTGCCGCCGCAGTATCGGGTAGCATAAGGTTGAGGAAAGTGCCTGAATCGCCTTTGGTGTCGCCAAGTTGTGCAAATGAAACACCTTCAATACCTGAAAGTTTGGATTGCAGAAAGGCTTTATTTTTCAAATTACTGTTACGAATTGCCGGCACTTTGCGGGTTTGTGCAGCTCCCACGGCAGCATGCAATTCGCTGATGCGGAAATTAAAGCCGATTACCGGATGGTTTTCCATACCCCGGTTAGTGCCCACATGATCATGACCGTGATCGCAAAAATTATCAGCAAGTTTATAGGTGGTTTCGTCGTTGCTCACAAAAATTCCGCCCTCTCCTGCCGTAGCAATTTTAAAGAAGTCGAAAGAATAGGCTCCGGCTTTGCCAAACAAACCTGTATAGGTGCCTTTGTAGGAAGCTGCAAACGCCTGCCCCGCATCTTCAACCAGAATAAGTTTGTGTTGGTTGACCACAGCCATTATTTCGTCCATGTTGGCATTGCCCCCGCACATGTGTACCAGGCAAACGGCTTTGGTTTTAGGCGTAAGTGCCTTTTTAATACCTTCAGCACTTAAACACAGGGTTTCATCTATTTCAGCAAAAACAGGCAGCGCTCCTAGCATAAGAACGGCTTCAATAGTGGCGATATAGGTAAATGGCGGGCATATAACCTCATCGCCGGTTCCTATTCCGCTGGCTGCCAGTGCTGCCATAATTGCGGCTGAACCACTTGAAACAGCCAGAGCGTGTTTGGCTCCGGTAATGGATTTAACTTCTTGTTCAAAATCTTTGGCTTTCCAGATGTTTTTGCGTTGGGCATCGTGGTTAAAACGGAATAAGATGCCTGTTGACAGCACATCTTCAATTTCTTTGCGCTCTTCGGCGCCAAACAATTCGGTTCCTGGCATTGCATTAAAGTTTAGAGTTTAAAGGTACAATTATTTGCAGGTTTTAAACGGTTAGTAGGCTTAGATTTATTTTGACAATTCTGAAAAGTTGAGGGCAATTAGGTGGTTATTTTCAAAATAACATTCCAAACCGGCTTCATCAAAATGGAGACAGATTTCGCCCCAAGGCAACACTTCTCGTTCACTGAGGGGGTGTTTATTTTTTTTAAGCAATTCCAACACGGTTTTTTCGCTGGCACCTATTATGGTCTCGCCAAAAAGAAGGGTATCGGGGTGTTTACATTCTGCCGAACAGAAATGCCTATCATGGGAAAGGTCGAAAAACAAACTCAGGGCCAGATTATTGTAATACCAGAGCAATTTAGGGCGATTAAACACCTCGTCTTCCAGCTCCCGCTCTTCATTGGGAGGACCGAATACTGCCATCGCTTTATCGGGGTTTGCCCCAAAAGGAAGGGTTTCGAAGCCTGAAAGGAGCTGTATTTGTGTTCTAGGGGGCATTGTTTTGAAAATTACATAATTGACCTAATATCAGGAAGGTGTTGAGCAGGAAAAATGTCAAAAAAAATTTTGCAGAACATTAAAACTCAACTATATTTGCAGCCCCGATTTAAGAATTTATTTCTTTGATCAGCGCACACGAAATGTTCGCTTTTTAGTGAACGATTCCTGCGAAAAAGATGTAATCCCACGCAAGTGTGGGTAATACGATTCCGTAGCTCAGCCGGTAGAGCATTACACTTTTAATGTAGGGGTCCTGGGTTCGAATCCCAGCGGGATCACGGGTAAATGCAAAAGGCCACGCAACAGCGTGGCTTTTTTGTTTTCACGAAGGCGTCAAAAGCTTGCTTTTGTAAGCCGGAGTGAAAACAAAAAACCTTGCCGAAGGCAAGGACTTTTGCATTTGCAACGCTGAGTGAACCTGGGATCAACGCAGTTAATCCCATGCAAAACCTAAACTTACCATCCTACAAGCAAGTGTAAACAAAAAACCTTGCCGAAGGCAAGGACTTTTGCATTTGCAACGCTGAGTGAACCTGGGATCAACGCAGTTAATCCCAACCAATAGTTAGCCTCCTTTTGTGGGGGAAGTAAAAACAAGCTACTGAACTTGAAGTTTCACCTTAATTAAAAATGATGCGCCCTAAGACTTCAGTTGCCTCACCAATTCTGATTTGAAGCAGATACACGCCCGGAGAACAATTAGTGAAATACGCCTGAGTAGATCCCTCATCCAGCCTTTGTTCCTGAATAGACTGACCCAGTGCATTTACTAAAATCAGGGTAGCTTCCGTTCCAGGTGAAACCCCAATCACATGCAACATTCCATTGCTTGGGTTGGGGTAAAATGTTACCCTATTTAGTGTTAAATGACTTGTATTAACCGTACACTCACTCACATGTACTGTAAAACTTGCACTGTTCGTACAACCGCTTTGATTTGTTCCGGTAAGCGTATAAACAGTGTTTACCAAAGGTGAAACAACAATGGTACTCCCTGTTGCATTGTTGCTCCATAAATACGTGTCTGCACCATTCCCTTGTAAAATCAGGCTTTCACCTATACACACAAGCGTTTGATTGCTTGTAATCACTGTGGGAGGCAGGGCTTCAACTGACAGCAAAATTGTTTTTGAATCAAGGCAGTTCCAATTACTTCCCGTAACAGTAAACACGGTGCTCAGCATAGGGGCTACCGTTACTGTGGTGCCGGTCAGGTTTCCCGGTTGATAAACAAATGCCCCCGCCCCGGTAGCAAAAATTGTGGCAGAATTACCAGCACATACAGAGGGCGTGGAAACCGAAACAGAAATAGTTGGCTGGTTAAAAACATTTATTGAAATGGAACTAGTGTTGGTACAATTGATATTGTCTACTTCAATTAAGGTATAGCTTGTACTTACAGTCGGAGTAACTGCAATAGAATGTCCAACTATTGATCCGGGGAACCAAAGACAAGTTAGCGTCCCTGAAGCTGAAAGGGTGACAGTGGCGCCTGCACAAATGCTGGTACTGCTAGCCGAAATAGTTGTTTGAGTAATCTGTTGAGCAGAAATGGTAATCACAGTACTGGCATAGCATCCATTAATTGACGCTTGAACAGTGTATGTAGTAGTGAGACTTGGACTCGCTGCAACTATTGGACTTACTGAGGAGGAAAGAGAAGCAGCAGGGCTCCAGGTGTAGTTGGCCAGACCACCAACCGTAAGGGTAATTGGAGCTTGGCCTGCACACATAACCGATGAAGAAGCCACTACAGTTAGGCTTGGATTTAGGTTCGAAACTACTACAAATGTTCTGGTCTCAACTTGCCCGATACAGTTCAGTGTTATTCGCGTGTATGTTCCAGACGCGTTAACCACAATACTGTGACCATTTGAAGGGCTTAATACTCCCGGCCCCGACCACGTATAACTATTGATACCCTGCGCGTCATTTGAAGTCAATGTCAGGTTGGGTGATACACAGGTAATCGTTTTTGAAGGAATTGCTGAGATTTCCGGAAAAATACTGGTTTCAGCCGGGCAAGTAGCTAAATCATTTGGCTGACACCACATCACAGCTGGATTTTGAATAAAATTAACGGTTCCTCCAATAACACTTCCTGTCAAATGCGTTGAGCTAAGCACCGTTACCTTGTTGTTACTTATACCCAAACCACTGCCAGAAGAAGTAAGTCCCTGAATAGAATAACTGCATGTCATTACCCCCTGAGGATTAAAAACAGCTAGGCATTGGGGAGGCGAAAACTTAAGCAAGTAAAAATTATTGTTGTTGTCAGCCACAACATCACTCACAGCATTTGCACTGTTGAAATCGTTCAAAGTTGTAAGTATGGCAGCATTTGAAGTGCCATTATATACCGAGATTTGACCAGAGCTATTAATGTTATAAATAACATTTTGCCCGGCGCCGGGATTCGTAAATCCAGCTCCTCCGGCTGAATGACCCGTGTTGACCCAGGTGCTGCCATTGAAATAAAAATAGGTACCCGACATACTGCCCACCGACCAATAAGTTGGATTAGGGGCTGGGAATCCAAAATTCGGACCGATAGCCAATCCCTGACATCCCGCTCCCAATGAAGGCCCAACAGTAAGTGAATTGCTACCACTTGTACCAAAAGCTATACAACCATTACTTACACCCGATTGGTAAAAATAGCCCATGTTGCAGTTGGGTAGTTGAGAAAACAGATAACTTGAGGAAACAAAAATCAGACTACAGATATGCCTTATTCGGTTCATTTTTGTTTCTCTTTCCAATGATTACTGACCACCTAAGGTATACTATTCGTAATGATTATACAAACCCTTGACTCAGTGATAGTGTCATTTCACAAACTGAAAGTTGATTTTTGTCTATTAGCTTTCTAACGCTAAAACACCAATAGGAATTGGAATAATAAATGTTTTATCGTTACCCGATAAGAAGCAAAATTTATCAACCAATTACCTTGCAGAGTGGTTTTGTCCACAAAGTTAAAGCATGGGCCTGATGATATTATAATAACAAAGTAAAGTGTGCTTTACTGGAAATTCATAACCCTTTGTTTAGATCATTCTAACAAAGGTCCAATAAAACGAGATTTTCTTTACTTTCTAAGTTGGCTGTATTTGGTTAATTTTATTTGAATCTAATTGTATAAATCAGCCAGCCGAATGAGATCAGTCAGTATGCTATTTCACATTTTATTATTCTCAGGTACATGCAACTTCGCACAAAAAAATGCAGATACCTTGTATATGGAGCGGTATAACTTAAATTATGACTTTTATTGTGGCAATGAACCCATATCCTTCAAACAAATGGTGAGAATCACCAAGAGTAATCCAGAAGCGTATGCTTTTGCCAAAAAAGCAAAACGCACGCGAAACTTTGCCAAAACTTGTTTAATTGTACCATCCATTTTATTGCTTAGTGTTGCAAGTTCAGTCACTAGCACCGAAGAAATAGTCGCATTGGCTGCCATAACCGGGGCTGGTATTGTGGCCTCCATTCCGCTTTATAACAAAGCCAATAAAAAGGCCAGGACTGCCATCAATATTTATAACGAAGCTTTTCGTAAAACATCTGGCTTAAACAAGTTCAAGCTTGACTTTATTTGCACAAACAAAGGACTAGGTTTCATATTGCAACTTTGATCGCTGAAAAGCAATTGGTATAACTTTTTGAACATTAGGATTGTTCTATCAATTTTATTAAAAGATAGAAAACCAGCCGTTTCTCCCTACTTAACTAAACCTACATATAAGTTTAACTATTCAGTTAATAGTAATTTGTTGTAATAAGTAGAATAATACGCTCTATCCGCGTGAATGGAAATGTCAGGATTGAATATGCCGAACCGCCAAATTTAGAAGATTAGCAGCAAAACTACTTATTGTTTTAACCATGATGCAGATTCGATCTGCGTACTGGGGACCAATTAAAGTTAGGTTGCAACAATTTTCTCCGAAAAAACACAGTTTTAACCGATGATTAAAAACCAATTAGAAACAAATCAATACTTTCAACCAAATGGTTATCACAGTAAAATTTGAACCATAAATCAACTATTGCCTTTGCTCTAACTAACAAAAGTCATTTCATAATTTGGTCTATTCTTCGTTTTATTCAAAATAAGGATATTGTATTTTGTGAATTCAAATCATAAAAAGCCATGTCTTTTTTAAGAAACTTTTTTCTTTTTATTGTGGTTGTGGCGAGTCATTTTCTCCATTCCCAAACCTTTGGACCCAACAATTCGGCCACACACACAAACTCCACTTCCGTAGGCACTTTTTCCTGGTCGAACCCGAATTTTGTTGCTTCAAGTAATAACCAGCATGCTAGTGTAACTAACAAGGGGCTAACCAACTATTTATCTGCCACGAATTTTGGTTTTAGCTTACCGGTAACCACTTCCATAACCGGGATACAATTGGATATTGAAAAAAGCACCTTAAGCCCTACGGTTGTAACTACTCTGAATGGTTGGACGGCCGGTTTAACCAAAACTATTTCTCCGGGTAACAACCGCATGTTATTGTTAATTTACTCAGGTGAAAACGGCACATTAAGGGATATTACCAGCTTGACCTATGGAGGCCAGAGCATGACACAAATTGTAGAAGGGGGTATCGTAACCAGTTTTGCTGCAAAGATGGAATATTGGGTGCTGCTGGAATCGGGTATAGCTGCTGCAACCAATACCTCCTTTGTACCAACCTTCGCTGCCGGAGCCGTAAGTTCGGACGTGGTTAATTTTTATGCCAGTGCTGTGTATGCCGGAGTTGACCAAACCTTGCCTTTTACCTCCACTCAAATTTTTACCACATCATCAACTGCCGCAACACTTGCAGTAAGCCCTACCCTTGCAACCACCGGCGGCGGCATGGTAGTGTCGGCAATTCACTGCGGCAACAATACCACGCCGAACAGTGCTCCGGGTGGCAGCAATACCTATTCGGTGAGTGCGGGTTTTACCGAGGTACTGGATACTTACACCGCTAACCCTTCTGCAACAGGTAGTGGAATTTGCACACAAATTTCACAGCAATCCATTACCGCTTCAGGAAGCGTGGCTCCCACCTATACCTTTGCCGGTACTCCCAATCGCCAAATCGTTATTTACTCCAATTTAACCTGCATACGCGAACTTGACAATTCGGTTCAGTTGGTGAAGGGCGGAACTGTAACCGGCAGCAATTTGGCCAATACTGTAACGCCATGGAATACCGTTGATACTTACAGCACTTATGGCTCATCCTCTAATTTGTGGGGCACTACCTGGAGTGTGGCAGAAGTGAATGCCAGCAATTTTGGAGCGGTTTTGAGTGCCTCAGTTAGTAATGGAACCGCACGGGTTGATCACATGAGGATTACTATTACCGGAATTAGCACATTACCGGTGGAATTGACTCAATTTTCTGGTAAAGAAGTTGGTAATGCCATATTACTTGAATGGCAAACTGCCAGTGAACACCAGAATAAACAATTCGTCGTTGAACGAATGAGCCCTTTGGGTGTTTTCACCGAAATTGGAAGAAGGAAAGGAAAAGGCAATTCCTTAGTAATCCAGAATTATGATTTTCTGGATGAATCACCCCTGAATGGTGTCAACTATTATCGCATTCGTCAGGAAGATTTTGACGGCCAATACGAATTTTCTAAGATTATTTCTATCCAACGTGGAGATGAGGCCCACTATTCAGTATATCCAAATCCTAGTCCCGACGGGAATTTTACTGTAGTTTCCGATCACATCATTGATGATGGAGTTTACATCTACTCCTGCGAAATGAAACGTCTTAAGTTCATTGAAAGCAATAATAACAAGGCGTTAGAGCTATCTATCTCCGAATTGCCGGATGGGCTATACTTCCTTATCATCAATAACAAGGGAGAACAAAAAATAAAGAAGCTGGAAAAGTTTTGTCGTTGAACCCTACTCGACTAACACCTGTATTCTTAACTATTAAACTAAGGTGGTATTACTAGAGTAGAATAAACCTATAAGTTACCTCCTTAAAACAGGCTCCTCTATTTACCAACCATTTCTTGTATTTAAGCAACCATACCTCTACAACTGCCCACCTAAACTAGGCCACCTGTACTACATTCAAAAGCTGGCTAAACCCCACATCATAATAGATTTTTAGGTAATTGGTAAGCTATGTGAGGTTGTATTCGGATTCTTTACATTGGTTGATTGTTAATCCAATACGGCAAAGTGATCTGTTCGTTCATTCATTTGTAAATTGAAGATTCCGCTTAGGTTGACCTACTATAATGTACAATTGAAAGGAAAAACCACACCTGGGCAGTAAGATTGTATTTCGTTCACTAAAGCCGGCAAATTTCCGTACACATATTTTGTTGTTTGATTGAGTTGAATAGGGAAAAAGTTTTCGGGTTCAGGCAACTGTGATTTAAATTGAGGTAAAAGTGATTGATCCACCAATTTTAATTGTCCTTTACAGAAAACCAAGAGAATATCTTCTGCGCAAACTTCAAAGAATGCACGCTTAGGATCACTCGATCTCTTTTTTGCCACCACCACATCGCCGTCGTTTCCTTCCTTCATGCCATAATTAGTAAGTCCCCAAACTTTTGCAGCATTTGAGCTAAGCATATCAATAATTTCATCCATGTTGGCCAAGCCAGAATTTATTGCTTCGCGCAAGTGATGCCATATACTCCAGTGTGCAGTTAAGGTAGAATCGCTTCCAAAAAGTAGGGTGGTATGTAACTTCAATTCATTTACGGCAGCTGTTTTATTAAACATAAAATAGTTAGAGGCTGGGCACCAAATCAAGGCTTTAAATTTTTTTGCCTGGCTACTGTTCATTGCAACCCCATGCACTCCAATGAGTTCCTTTTTAAAACAATTCCATTTTAATAACGTATCCACCTCGTTTGAGGACCATTTGTCAATGCCTTCACCAATATGAAATACATAGGGCCATTTAAATTTGAAAGGATGGTTAAGTATCGATTTCCATCTTCTTTGCATCATTACCGAATGCATGGAATGGCAGTTTTTGTAAATGTTAATTAAAGGGTCTTTAATGTCAATGGTAGCATTGTGATTTACAACATGGGTAATGCCATTCAGTAAATTTTTATATAAACCCCATTGAGTGCTTAAATGCTCCGGAACACGCCGTATGTCATCTATCTCTGGCTGCCATCGCAACGTAAGTTGTTTGGCCCATTCAACATAATTCTTAGGGCGTCCGGTATCGAATTGTGGCAACAAATTATAATCAAGATGATCGTGCGAGTTGATCAATCCTGAAAAAGCGAGGGTATCGGGCAGAAACAAGTTAAGGGCATTTGAAGCCGACCTTTCAATAGAATAGGTTAATTTTCCTTCTTTAAAACCAAAGGAACGATGACCAACATTTAGTATTTCTGATTCATGGAGTAAAATCATCCTTTCCTGAAATGAAGTCCGTATATGATTCCCGTTCCTTTATATTTCTGATACGCGAGTTGTGCCTTATGCTGTGCATAATAGGATTCAAGGTTTTCATCAATTTTTTTCTCGATAAATTGAATTTCCTGCCAGTTCAGCTTTTTAGCAACCATCCGCAATTTGTCTATCTCATGTATATAATTTTTAATGGTAATCATTTTGTTTTTGTATTCAAAGTTGCGGCTTCCGCCCATGTGCAGTAGAGCCGGGTGATAATCAGTGATGACTACTTCACCATTCTTTTTGAGCAATCTATCCCATTCTTGAAATGCAGATTCAATATCCTTGATATACCCTATGGTAAGCGTTGAAACAAGTACATCCACAGAGGCATCATTCACTTGTTTAACCTTGCTTCCTTTCGACAGAATGGTTTCAGCATTAGGGTATTTGGCTTTTACTATTTCGAGCATTTTTATCGAGCTGTCAGCACCTATTACTTTTTTGACAGAACGTTCCATGAATTTTTTCCAATGCCTGCCTGTACCACAGCCAAGGTCCAAAACAACTTTTTCATTAAGATCCAGCGACTTTAAGAGGTCCTGCAAAAGTGCTTCGTCCAAGGTCATCAATAGATTTGCTTTCTGACTGTCGTATATTGGCGCCAGAATATTATAAGCGCTTACAGGATCTTTGGTAATCAGCAGCTGTTTGATTACTCGTTTAATCCTTCTTACGAAATTCATTAAGTTAAAATACTAATAATATTCGTTAGATTAAATTGGTGCTTTTCAAATAAAGCGGAGTCTTGTAGTGGTTTTATCCCTATGATCGTTTTATAATTAAGCGTGTTTGATTTCTCCCGCTTGTTTCATAAAAAACTATACCTTTAATCCACTTTCAATACATCTGCTTATGGTAAAAACGCTCAAGTCTCTACCTATGCAATCTGCATTTCTACAGAAACTAAAGGAGGTTTTGCCTCCCAATCTGGCTCTGGCGGAAGAAATTGCCGATTTACTTGGTATTAGTACTGATAGTGCCTACCGGCGCATCCGTTGCGAAACAGACCTCAGTATCGATGAAGTTCATAAGATCACCAAAAAATACAAACTTTCACTCGACGGGATATTTTCCAACCAGGGCGACACTGTGACTTTTACCTACACTAAACTAACCGACAGTGCAGATAATTTTGAGAACTATCTTAACAGAATCTATGGTCATGTTAAAACCATTAGCAGCTTTGCCGAGAAAAAAATAACCTACATTGCCGAAGAAGTTCCCATCTTTTACTCATTTTTTAGCGACAAGTTAACCCAGTTTAAACTTTTCTATTGGCAACGCAGTGTATTAAACATTCCCGTTTACCAAGGTAAAAAATTTGAATTTGGTGTCATTCCTCAGGCGCAAATTAATGTGGCTCTTGGCACGTTTAAAGAATACCGCGCCATCCCAAGTATAGAGGTATGGACCAACGAAACCATTCACACAGTTTTGAAACAAGTCGAATTTTACGCGGAAAGCGGTGCCTTTCAAAATAAATCTGATGCCCTGGAAGTACTTGCTGAAATCAAAAAGATGGCTGCTTACCTTGAACATTGCGCAGAAACGGGTAAAAAAGAGCCGGTGGCCGGCCCAGAAAATTTAGCCATGTATTGCAGTGATGTGGTGTTGGGAACCAATTGCATTTACATACATAGTGGCGCTTCGCGTTATGCCTACATTACATTTAATTCACTGAACTCCTTAACTACCGACAACCAAGTATTTTGCGAAGAAACCGAACATTGGGTCAAGAACATCGTCAAAAAAAGCACCCTCATCAGCGGGGTTGGCGAAAAACAACGCTTTAAGTTTTTTAGTCAGATGAATGCCATGATAGATGCTTCTTTTGAAAGGGTAAGTAAGCTTTGAACAAACAACATTGAGTTAATACATCAAACTTAAACCTACTCCTTGGCAATTTTCCAATATACAGACTTACCGTTATTTTCTGCTCTCAAAAAATAAAAGCCTTTTTCAAATTCCGATAGGTCAAATTGGAGTTTGCTAATTGTATTCTGATCTGCCTTGATTTGCTTGACTTTTCCATTGAGGTCAATGAGACAAAACTTAGTATTAGCAAGGTCACTTACTTCCCAGAGTAAATTAAGAGTCGAACTAACGGGATTAGGGTACACCGTGCCTCTAGCAGAATCCTGCCATTCATCTACTCCTACCGGGGCCCAATTTACAATTACCTCCCTTTCCCGCATTATTGAACCTATCCAAGTCAAAAATCCAGATCCGTTGTAACGAAATTCATTTACCCGGTAAGCAATGTGGTAGGTGGTTGCTATAATCGGACTGCACCATTGCAATGGCCCACTAGCACTCAGTAAATTATAGGTGCCATTATTGGGTAGTTCAGGATCAAAATACCCAGGGGCAGCCAAACAATTAATCATTTCTGTGATCAGGCTGTCTCCATCAGCATCCGTCAATTGAAGGTCATCTATAAAACACAGCCCTAAAGTAGCCTGAGTCACGGGGTCCGATCCAAACTCCGGTGAGCTGTTAATCGCGGATACGCTGTTGATTACCAGCCTTGCTTCCAGGTAAAAGGGGGTAGAAACAGAGTTGGGTATGTTATGTATACCCGCGTTGCGATTCGGATCAGAGCTTGTGATGGTATAAATTCCGGTTCCGGCATACGTATGCAAAATTGAATAGATGCTTTTCTTTACCGTGTACCCGTTTTGCTGTACAATTATTTGTCCGCATTGAGTAGTGCCTGAACAGCCACAGTTTAAAGCTGTGCCGCCGTTAATGCGAGGTGCAACGCCTTTTTGGCCGTCGCCAAAATACACGGTATCCACACAACGGTCGGCAACTGCAGGTCCATGATCCATGTATTTGATCACAGTAATAGAATAGGTATAGACAGGTGAATTGTTAGTGCCAAAGGGCGCTACGCGTTTGTACAAAATTTCTCCTGAACGGTTGTGTGTTGCCGATGCAAACATCGCTACAAACATCAAACTTAAACTGAAAATACATTTCTTTTTCATGGGTTAAAGATTTACGGTGAACATCCATTACTTATTAAATAAAGATAAGAATTAAACTCACATTTTTGCCGAATGCATCACAGAAAGATAGATTGACTTTGTAAGTGGTTATAATAGTTTGATAAAATTCCTACGCCCAACAGCGTCAATCTCCTACTGGCCTTCTTCCTCAGCCTTTTCCTCCCCGCCCATTGCTCCTAATTGTTTCATTTTAGTTAAGAACAAATCTTTCTTCTTTTTATTTGTAAGATCAAAGCGGTAGGATGGTCCTTTTTCCACATCCATTTTTTTGCTTTTTGCTTTCAACTCCTGAAGGTCGGTGTTAAAAGCTGCATTGCTGCTAATGGCTAACATGGTGCCTTTAAAATAAGAGAAATAATACCAAGTGTTAGGGTCAGCTTCAATATAAATATCTAAAGCGTCCCCACCTCTTTGTTTTTTAATTTGAATTACCCCTGTAACATAACGAAATATCTCTGTCTTTAACACGTTACCCAATCCAAGCATTCCTTCAGAGATGTACGACTTACTCTCTTCATTGTAGCGCATTTTTACCTCGTTAAACACCAGTGCTTTTTCTAATTCATCCGGAAATTTTTTGTAGTTCCCATACAAATTTAATTCAGACAGGGCCCTGTCACCCCTTTCTTTACCCAACAATTCAATAATGCCATGGTTAAACAAATCGCCTTCAAATGGTACTGGGTTTAAACTGCCAAGATAAAGTTCAAGATCTTTCGACATACGTTTGATAATACCATTGTCGAAATAGAAATCTATAATCATCATCAAATTAAACAAGGCATCATTCTTTTGTACATCACAAAGCGCATTGCCCACAGCCTTTATTTTTACCTGACCCAAATCGTTACTTAGATTATAACTTCCCTCTGAATAAATCTCGCAATTCTCGGTATTTAAACTCACGTAATTGCCAGGCAAACTCATCTCCTCCAACTTTTCCTTATTGGAGATTTCGTATTTTTTGGTTTCCTTATCATAAGTCAGTAATCCATCTGCCTCAATCAGGTCCTTGGCTATTCTCGAGCCTTGCAACGACAAAAAAGTAGAATACACCTTATTGCTATCCAGACTATAGAATAAACCGGTACCCACCGGCTGCCCGGTCATGTCAAGTGCTTTTTTAGGAATAGGAATAAGGATTTCCTTTGGGTTAATCTCTCCGGAAAATTTCAAATACGATTTGCCAATACGGTTGCAATTATGAACAATTTTAGTTCCGCCATCGAAAGTCAAGAACTCTTGAGTTGCCTGTAGAAACACTTTGCCGGCAAAGGAAAAATAATCGTTGAATTTAAAATTATCCTTTTCAGGAATTAATCCTTCTGAAATAGTTTGTCCCTGAGCATCAGGTTTTATTGTATTAAAGTGAATGAGATAGGGTTTTTCGTTTTCATCCACATATTGGTAGTCGCCTGAGGCCAGATAAGACCTTCTTCCAAATATGTTAGTAGTGGTGTTACGAATGGTGTGGTACTTTGTAACGGTGTTCGCAAGAATAGACGATTCTCTCAAGGTATCCATCACCGCACTTTTAAAAATGGTAACATCTCCGTTTTTTGGAAACACTTTTGCATCGGCCACGTAGATGTAAGGCACATTTTTACATTTGATGATGTATTTACGTAAATTGTATTTGGCTGCAGGGGAAAAGAAGCGGAGGGAATCCTGATTGGGATGTACACTGATAAATTCGGGGCCTTCCAAATCCAAGCCACTTTCTTCAGCATTGGGGTCCAACTTTTTGTTCTCATCTCCCAATTCAATTTCTTCCGCATCCATGTACCATTTAAAACGGTCCATAAAAGCGATGTATTGGTTTTTATCAAACTTCACATATGAGCCCTCTCCATTGGTTATGAACTCGCCGAGTCTTTGATCAAAGTCAATTTTCGCATTCACATTCACGGTACTAAATGTAAATCCTTCTTCATTAAATGCCTTTAATTGAAAATTGGCAGTGTCACTGAAAAACCGTCGTTTCACAAACAGTATTTTTCCCGCAATCAATGACGCTTTTTCAAAATCCACTTTTCCATTACCTGTGAGCTCTTTAAAACTCAAATCAAATCGTCCCCTGAAATCCACGTTTTCTTTGTAGGCTTTAAATGGTTTTTTTAGGTCAAAAGCTTGCAACAAATCCTGATACGGCATAAAGTGCAGGCGAACCGTATCACCATGTACCACAGGAAACTCGGGGTTATCTCCTTCTTTAACATCAAAGGTACTCGCGTTGCCGTTAGCGCTATCGGGAAAGAAAATCAGATCAGGTACTTTAGAATAACTCGACGAAAAATTCAAATCCCCTCCTCCCCGAAGACCCTTGTTACTCAAACGGATTTCCTGGTTAAAATTGCCTTTGCCTTTGTAAATCGGAAACCCTTCGGGAGGAGTTTGACGAATGAATCCAAGTGAATAATCTTTTTGAAGCGTTAGCAATTCTTCAAAGTCGGGAAATATGCCTGCCGAAGAAAATACGCCGTTGAACCGTAAACCCTCGTTACGAAAGTTATCCAAACTGTCGATCTTAAAGGGATGTAATCTAAAATAAAATTTATCCCGGTTGTAAACTCCCTTAAATATCTGGCGTTTATCGTAGAAGGCAAAACTCTCTTTAAAACTTTCAAAGCTAGGAAAAGTGGGTGCTTTGCCCCATCCACTTTTGTTTTTTGGCGCGTCTATTCGCAATTCCCCGTTTACATTTTCAATAAGGGTTTGCACCTTTTTAAAGGGGATATTGCCATTCACATCCGGCTCAAATGCTTCCACAAATATCTTAATCGAATCAATGGTGTTCATCCTTACTTTAAACTCCTTGTAATCAAACTTAAAATCCTTACCAATAAACTCGAATTTACCCGACGAAAGTGTGCCGCTAAACTCCATGTCTCTGTTCTTTTTAAGCACGATATCTCCATTTCTTGGAAACATAAACACCTTTTGGGTATCACTTAACAATACCATTTTCACTCCATGAACAGTAAGATCAAAGTTGAGTAAGTTCATGTTAGCATTGTCCTTACCCGGAGTTACCGAGTGAAGCGTGATGATATCGTAATCGTGTTTGTGTTTAGCATTTTCGGCGTAATCAAACAATCGTTGCCGAACAGTAATCATATCGGTTTCAGGATTAAAGTACACTAAACCAAAAATGGCCATTTTAAATATGATGGGTCTCAGATCATTCGCCATAAATTTAATGTCGATAGCAAAATCCCTTACGCTAAAACTCTCAGGCTTGCCCGCCTTGTTGTAATACTCAATCATTCGGGTAATTGGCGATATTTTTTCGCCCATGCGAATAGCCTCAGCCTTATCTCGATTATAAAAATCGGAAGATTCGAAGAAGGCCTCCCCCTGAAAATTGTTAGGCAAAAAATTAAATGCCAAAGTTGGTTCATCGATGTTCCAAACGATCTGCTCAAAATACATGTCAACCATGTGAAAGGTATTGAGAAATGGTGTTTTTTGAAGACCATCATCACCTCGTAAAATTGTTACTGTTCGTTTTTCTACCTGGTAGTTAAAACTCAGCCCCGGGTGATAAATTGTGTCTTTACCCAAAAAGAACTTCACTGTTCCCGGACTTGCCACTATTTTATCGGCACCCATTCCAAAGGCCTTTGCCGTTACTTCAAGAAATTTTTTGTCTTCCAGTCTGAAGATGATTCGTGCAGGGTTGTTGCCGCTTCCGGAGCCTACAAATTTTGCGCCTCTCATGCCAAAACCCCCGTCATAATCCACATCGGGATAAATGTTGCGCACGAGCAGCCGTTTGCTGTAAGAGTCAAACCTCGGGTAAGAATCATCGTTGTTCTCGGTGATAATACGGTCAGTGAGTTTGCCCAATTGAGGTTTATCGAAGAATTGTTTGCCGTTAAATACAGCGCTGTCGCTTGTGTAGGTGCCGGTTTTACAATCAATGGTATAGCGTTTTAAGCTGGCATTTACCGATGCGTCTAATCCGGCTTTTTCCCAGCTAACGGTTCCTCCTTTGCCAATAAAACGACCAGTGGTTGGTAAATATATACCTTGCGTTTCTTCAATTGCCAAGCTGTCTCCGCGCGGATTAGCACCAATTAGCGTAATTTCGGTAAACCTCAACAACGGAATTGAGTCGTATTCGCACACAAAATTCGGTTCGCGTGTATAATACCGGTAAGAAGGTGTTTTGTAAAAAGTGTTGTCGCGGAACAGGTTCTCGCTCATGTTCAAAAATTCCTGAACGCCTCTGTTAGATTTTGAGCTGAGTATTTTATCCACACAAAGTTGCCAGTTCTCAAAGTTTTCGAAACTGTGTTTAGATTGAATGCTGTTCACCAAAGTATTAAAATAGCCCTGAAAATAAGGATAGGGTTTCATGCGTTTGGTGAGCATGGTGTTGGCCGTGGTAATGGCTATCTCCTTGTAATAGCCATTGATCACATTGTCCTTCCATAATTTTTCAAGGCCTTTAATGTAATCCTCGGCCAATTCTTTATTGGCAGAATTGTCGATGAAGTAGGTTCTGAGGTCGCCCATGAACTTCATCGTATCACTTGAAAATTGGGTAAGCTTTTGCGCCTTATAAGTGGTAAAGGAAAAGTAAAGTGAGAACAATAGAAGGTATTGAAACTGTGCACGCTTCATAAAGAAAACTTTAATCAAATATAATCAATCCTGTGGATGGAATACCTACAACAAAATGATCAGGTAATTACCTGCTTAGTTAAGCTCGAAAAGAATAAGAAATTTTTCCTATCTTTAATTGTATTACTAAAAATCCAATGCAGTCCTTCTACTTTAATCTGCTTCAAATGAAACTTTTTCGACTTATCATCCTCTTTTATGCAATGTGGAATTTTCAGGTACAGGCCCAAAATCCCTGCACCGGCACACCATCGCCCAATAGCATCGTGCCAGCCTCTCCAACTGCTTGTGCCGGAAGTTCATTCAGTTTGGGATTGTTGTTTCCCTATTCTTCAAGCGGTATCACCTATCAGTGGCAAAGCTCTACCATTTCGCCGGTAGGTCCCTTCTCCTCTATCAGTGGCGCTACCTTAAGCACACTAACTAATGCTACCATCACCACCTCCACTTACTTCAACGTTGTAATTACCTGTACCAACAGCGGTTTGAGCATAAGTGTCAATACATCGGTAACTCTTGTGCCTTGTAATACTCCCTGTTCAGGAGCGCCTGCTTCCAACACCATTGTTCCCAGTTCGTCTAGTCTTTGCGCCGGAGGCACAGTGAGCTTAAACCTGGCCAACACCTACACCAACACCGGATTAACCTACCAATGGTCTTCGTCTACTACACAAGCAGGGCCCTACATTAATATTATGGGTGCTACTCAAAATAATTATGTTAGTCAGGCTCTTAATTCAAGCATTTACTTCGGTGTGCAAATTACCTGTACTAACAGCAATCAAACCTTCACTACTCTAGTTCCTATTTCTGTGTCCAACTGTACCAATTGTTTTGGGGCACCTGCAGTCAACTCAGTGGTTCCCGCTTCACAAACAGTTTGTATTGGAAGTTCTGTCAGTTTAAGTTTGGCTAACACTTTCACCGGTACTGGAATTAGTTATCAATGGCAAAGCTCAACAGTATCACCGGTCGGTCCGTTTAGTTCCATACCCGGTGCAACACTTACTAACTATAACAGCCCGCCGCTCAACACCCCCATGTTTTATAACGTGGTTATCACCTGCACGGCCAGTGGTCTTAGCATCAATGCCAGCGCTGCTGTTTATCTGGTGTTTTGTAATGCTCCCTGCACTGGTTCACCGGGCAGCAATACCATCGTACCATCAAGTCAAACGGTTTGTGCAGGAAGTCAGGCCAGCTTGGCTCTCGCGAATTCGTTTTCTGTAAGTGGTCTCAGTTACCAATGGTATACTTCCACAGTTCTTGCCGGTCCTTACGTCGCCGTTCCTGGTGCCACATTAAACAGTTTGCTGAGCCCAACACTTAATGCTGGCGGATTTTACAACCTGGTGATTACCTGCACCAACAGCGCCCAAAGCACAACGCTTTCAGCTCAGGTGGCTGTGATGAATTGCAGCCCCTGCATTGGTATACCCGGAACCAATACCATTGTGCCTTCAAGTTCTGTGGTGTGTTATGGCAGTCCGGCCATTTTAAGTCTTGCCTTGAGTTACACCAATCCTGCCGTTACTTACCAATGGCAATCGGGCACCATTTCTCCTGTTGGGCCTTTCCTATCTATCCCATCTGCTACACTTAGCTCACTCCTTAGCCCCACTTTACATGTCGGCACCTATTTTAATGTAATCATTACCTGCACCAGCAGTGGGGCCAGTTTCAGCACCTCCCAGGCAATTAACGTGGTCCCCTGTCTTGGTATTCCTGAAACAGGAGGCAATGCCCCAACTTTCCACCTATTTCCTAACCCTGCTACAGAAAAAGTAACACTTGTATTTCTGGCCCCTATAGAAGGTACGATTGAGTTGATGGATGTCCATTCAAAATTGGTATTCCGCTCTTTTGTTTCAGGCAACACGTTTGAACTGAATATCAGCACCTTAAACAAAGGTTTGTACTTATTAAAGTATAGTACTGATGAAAGTGTAGAGAGTCGAAGACTTATTAAGGACTAAGTTTTCAGGCAAACTCAAGCCTTGCAACCTCGTTTAATACTTTCAGCAAGTCTTCAAGCGTATTGAGGGTAACCAATTTCGTGCGGGTTTCTTTGAAGTTAGGAATGCCCTTAAAATAATTGGCGTAATGGTTGCGCATTTCTAATATGCCTAATTTTTCGCCTTTCCATTCCACCGACTTTAGCAAATGGGTTTTGCAAACCTCCACGCGATTTGCGATTTCAGGCTTTGGTAAATGTTCTCCTGTGGCGAAATAATGCTTGATTTCATTAAAAATCCATGGATAGCCAATGGCGGCGCGACCAATCATTATGCCATCCACCCCATATTTGGTTTTGTATTCCAAAGCTTTTTCAGGACTGTCCACATCGCCATTTCCAAAAATGGGAATGTGTATGCGGGGGTTGTGTTTAACTTCTGCAATCCGATCCCAGTTTGCTGTACCTTTGTACATCTGAGCGCGAGTTCGTCCGTGAATGGTTAAGGCTTGCACACCAATGTCCTGCAAACGTTCTGCCACTTCCATGATGTTGATCATGCTCTCATCCCAACCCAAGCGGGTTTTAACCGTTACAGGTAAGTTGGTGCTTTTGATCACGGCTTTGGTTAAACGCACCATCAGGTCCACATCTTTTAAAACTCCGGCCCCGGCGCCTTTGCACACCACCTTTTTAACCGGACAACCAAAATTAATGTCTACGAGATCGGGTTGTGTAGCGTCGACAATTTTTGCCGAAAGGGCCATGGCTTCTTCATCGCCTCCAAAAATTTGTATGCCGATGGGCCGTTCGTAATCAAAAATGTCCAGTTTTTTACGGCTTTTGATCGCGTCGCGAATCAGCCCTTCACTACTGATAAATTCAGTATACATCAAATCCGCTCCATATTGTTTACACACATAACGGAAAGGCGGATCGCTCACATCCTCCATGGGCGCAAGCAAAAGCGGGAATTCAGGAAGTTGAATATGGCCTATTTTGGGCAAGGGACAAAGGTATTGAAAAGAAAAGCAACCTTGAATAATAGAGGACTTATGTCGGCCAAAAAAAGTAAAATATCTCGTTTATTCCACCTTTTTCCTATTCATCGCCATAGATTTTAGCATCCAATCGGGTAAGGGTTTTTCGGCTTTGCGTTTGCGTAAATCAAGGTACCAACCGAATTTTTTCAGGATGGGAATCTTTTTAGTCTCAACAAATTCTATCAATGCGCCATCAGGATCTTCTATGTAGGTAAAATGGCCTGCCGCTTCGCCCATTTCAAAACCCGCTCCCCCATCTACAGTAAATGGGTGGCCGGAAGCCTCGCACTTGAGCTTAAGTGCAGCCATGTTTTTGATGTCAAAACAAAGATGGATAAAACCTAAGTCGCCCCAAAAACGGTTCTCGTAAATCTTTCGGGGTGTGTAGTTTTTTGCTTCTACCAGTTCGATGTAAGAATTTCCAAACAATTTTGAGAATGGTCCCACACGTTTTTGACTGTGCGTGAGGATGGCACGTTTAGCAGTTACAGCTCCACCAGGCAATACAGATAAGTCGGTATAACTGTCTTCTCCTGTATACAATACTTTGTCGTAGCCAAGGATATCATTATAAAACTGTATGGATTTTTGCAAGTTGCTCACTCCAATGATCGTGCCAACAGGGCCGCCGGTATGTTGTTTGCCTTTACCAAACCACACATCGTCTTCAATGATCTCAAATAAATTCCCAAATGGGTCCTCTACAAAAAAATGCTTTTTGCCTTGTGGATTGCTGCTGATATCCCCCAACAATTTTACCCCTCTTGCGCGCAATTCAGAATAACTGGCATTCACGTTATCCGTTTTCATTTTGGCGCAAAATAAACCCAGATCACCCAATTGGGCCTTGAATTTAGCGGCCTGAGGCACACGGCTGGTGTATTGCCAGATTTCAAAACCCCCGCCGCCTTTCATATTGATGGCTAAGATGGCATGGCGTTTGTGTGGCTGACCGCCGGTATAAGGCAGCATCAGGTTGGCTTCCGCTGCTTCTTCAAAAACAGGAATGTCCATACCAAACATGCGATTGTACCAGCTAAAGCCTTCATGAACATTGGCCACTCCAATGCCCACCTGCTGTATGCCCGAAATAATATAATTGCTCATAACAGGTCAAAGATAAACTGAATTTTCAGGATGAAAAGTTTATTTGATAAGCAATCGGGAAGAGTAAAACTTCTGTCGTGAACAAGCGGTGATTTGATAGAGGCCGGGAGGTAACTGCCCTTGCAAATCCACTCCCAGTACTTCCTCATCGTGACTACTTAACCACACCTTCGAAAACAACTCTTTGCCTGAAGCATCAACAATCACCACCAACACTTCTTCGCCGGCGGCTCTATTTAAATTTACTGAAAAGGTCCCTGAACTTGGGTTCGGAAACACATAAAGAGCGGTGCTTTCCTTGAACTCAATGCTTCTTAACACACTTAGTTGAAGTAGTCCATTCTCATCAAATTGTTTCAACCGATAATAACTTGTTCCGGATAATGGTTTAAAATCTGTTTCGAGGTAATTTATTTCATTCACGCTGTTACCTGCAGCTTTGGTTTGAGCCAAAAATTCGAAGTCAATTCCATTGCTACTTCTCTCTAAAACAAAATACGCGCTGTTTTTTTCGGTTGCAGTAACCCATTGCAAACACACCCCACTTTTGCACAAAGAAACATCAAATGAGAGCAATTCAACGGGCAATGGACTTGCATTAAATTCATGTGTGCCTATAGTATAATAACCATCGGCAGTAAGGTTAAGGGCGTTGAAGTGGATTTTGTCTCCACTCACCGAACTTGCTGTGCTTAGTTCAGTCCAATTGCCGCTAAGTCCGCTACGGTACAACAGCACATAATTCGCTGCCGGGCCAGGACTGATAGCACCAACATCTCCATCGCTGAGGTCAAACTCCATGTTTACGTTCAGGTTGGTGGATGTATTTGTGATGTCAAAATACCAGACTCTGCTCCAACGAGCATTCAATGTGCCTGTCATGCCTGCAACATCAGAATAGGTAGCATTATTGGTAAAGGTATTGTGGCCGGCCAACAGGTAATCGCCATTATCCAGCCCTGAATTAACGGTTAATCCCAATCCTCCGGCTATTGAACTGGAAAAAGATGTGCTGCTGCCACTGCTTTCTTGACCAAGCCCTGCTACTTCATAATCATAATCCCCGTTTCCCGCATCATCTCCCGAATATTTATCATTGGCCCCCAGGGCAATGTTGTATTTGGCTGAAAGGTAATTGTCAACAATAATTCTTGAAGCATCATTCAGCGCAGCTCTGTATAAAATAATCTCTGATATATATCCTCCAAAAGGTCGTGGATCAGTGGCGTCTGTACTCCCTATTACAAGAGGAGAAACATTATCCGGCACCAGGGTATTGGTTTCACCGGCAGTTACATCCAGGGTTCCACCAACATAGGTTCTGCAACGCGAGGCCAAAGCCAGGGTGCCATCAAAAATCTGATCTATTATAAAATTAGTGTTTGCAGTAAATGTTGATGCCGTATTGTACCGGTTATTATTCGTTTGTATATCGGTATAAAAACGACTGCCCGTGAAAAAAAACTGCATAAATGACTGATCAACGGCTACGGCGGTGCGCTTAGAAAGAATGACCCTGGCATTGTTGTCGACATTTTGTGGTCGCGTGACCATAAAAAAACTGTAACCGCTGGTGTTGTCTAATAATGGAGAATCAGGGCCAATCAATTTATCATTCACGTTTGCGCCATTCACATTATCAAACTGTATCGCCGGAAATCCATTCAACAGACTGGAAGCAAAGGAAGGTTGTTGAGCAGCAACCGTTTGAGTAACATTGATCCCATTTCCCGATTGGTCATTCCAGGAAGAAATAGCTGTGGCATTCACAGTGGTACTTGTGCCAACATCTGCTTTTAGCCAAAGTACATTATTGGTAGGGTTGCCTACCCCTGCAGGTCCAGATTGCGCTGAAAGGCAGAAGGCGGTACAAAATAGGAGAATAGAAAGCAATTGCATAAGGTCAAAGTTATCAAAAGTGCATTCCTTTACTTATTCAATCTCCAGCAGTTTTGAACACAATTAATTTAATAGATGAGGCTTGAAATAGCAAAGAGAATTTATCTTTGCTGGAAAATTATTGAACATGTACGGCAATCTGAAAGAACAACTGCAAGCCACTCTGAAAGAAATACAGGACAACGGCTTATACAAACGGGAGCGTATTATTACCACGCCAATGGGCGCCAGCGTAAAAGTGAATGGTAAAGACGTCATCATTTTTTGCGCAAATAATTATTTGGGATTGTCTTCCCACCCCAAAGTTTTAGATGCTGCTAAAAAAGCCCTGGATACCCATGGATTTGGCATGAGCAGTGTGCGTTTTATTTGTGGCACTCAGGATATTCACAAAACCCTTGAACAAAAAATCGCCACTTTTTTAGGTACCGAAGACACCATACTTTACGCTGCTGCTTTTGATGCCAATGGTGGTGTGTTTGAACCGCTGTTTGATGAAAACGACGCGATTATCAGCGACGAATTGAATCACGCCAGCATCATTGATGGAGTGCGTTTATGTAAAGCCCAACGCTACCGCTATAAAAATTGCGACATGGCTGATTTGGAAGATCAACTCAAAAAAGCACAGGCTCAAAGGCACAGAATCATTGTAACCGACGGTGTATTCAGCATGGATGGTTTTGTTGCCCCTTTGGACAAAATTTGTGACCTGGCCGATAAATACAATGCTTTAGTTATGGTTGACGAATGCCACGCCAGCGGGTTTATAGGTAAAACCGGTAGAGGCACCATTGAAGCCAAAAATGTAATGGGCCGGGTGGACATTATTACCGGAACTCTCGGAAAAGCACTTGGTGGTGCCATGGGAGGCTTTACAAGTGGGCGCAAAGAAATAATTGATTTGTTGCGTCAGCGTTCTCGCCCATATTTGTTCAGTAATTCGCTGGCCCCTGCCATTGTTGGCGCTAGTATTGCGGTGTTTGATTTACTTTCTGAAAGCACAGCCCTGCGCGACAAGCTGGAATGGAACGTGAACTATTTCAAAAAAGGCATTAAGGCCGCCGGCTTTGACATTCGTGAGGGCGATAGTGCCATCGTTCCGGTAATGTTGTACGATGCTAAACTTTCTCAGGTGTTCGCCGATAAATTATTGGAAGAAGGTATTTACGCAATCGGCTTCTTTTACCCAGTGGTGCCAAAGGACAAAGCCAGAATACGTGTTCAACTCAGCGCGGCTCATGAGAAAGAACACTTGGATAAAGCCATTACGGCATTCACCAAAGTTGGTAAAGAACTGGGCGTAATTAAATAATTCTAACGACGCTGCATAAAAAAAGCCACCTCAGATGAAGTGGCTTTTTTCAGTATTACATGTTCTTATTCCCTAATGAGTTTTTTGCTTACTGTTCCGCTTTCGGTAACCAAATGCAAAATGTAAATCCCTTTCTCTAATTGGTTGGTATCTATTTCGAGTTGTGAATTGGCATCAGCAAGCCCTGTTAACACTTGTTTTCCAAGTGCATCATACACCAACACCTCTACTTGCGCAGAGCTTGGGTTGTTAATTCTGATTACACTTGTAAATGGATTAGGATAAATCGTGTAGTTTGCCAGGTCATTTTCGGCTTTATCTATTCCGGTGCAAGGACTTGTGGCCACAGTTACCACCCCGTTTCCGCTGCAAGTGTTTGCAAATCCGGTTACGCTATAAGCAGTGGTACTTGCGGGGCTCACAACAAGTGTAGCATTTGTTGTTCCATTGCTCCAGCTATAGGTTTGAGCGCCAGACGCTACAATTGTAATACTCGCCCCGGTACAAATGGTTGGTGAAGCTGGCGTGATAGTTAAAACAGGAAGAGAAACAACAGTAAGTGAAGTATTGGCTGTTGCCAAACAAGTGGCTGTGTTTCCTGCCGTAACTGTAAAATTGGTGCTCGCCGTTGGAGTAACCACATTTACTGAAGTGGTTGCCCCATTACTCCAGGTGTAAGAAGTGGCCCCGCTTGCCGTTAGGGTCACCGATGAGCCCGCACAAACTGAACTCGAACTTTGGGTAATGGTTACAACCGGTGGTGTGCAGGATACAGCTGACCACATATATGATTGTCCACTGCTTGGGATTTTTCCACTTTCAAAAGCACATACATCAGTTATTAGTGTAGCTGCAGTTGATGTACTCCAGTTATTGGATTGACCAACTTCTCGGGAATTAAAATCAGAATTACTGCTTCCTTTTAAGCCCACTTCACTTGGAAAATTATCTTGCCCTACTATACAATTACCATACACAAATTCTATTTTATTGCCTGCCTGGTATAATCTGACTTTAAAATTGATGACCTCATCGTAAACAGCAAATCGAGTAAAATTTGCATATTCAAATTCGCAAATCTGATTCGGTGCTGATCCGCTGAGGTTCTGTTTAATGTATCCATTGAACCCGATTGCATCCCATTGCGGTACCGTTGCCGTTGCATTTACATTCACCACTATGGAATTGCCTGATATTGCAGTAATTGTTGGATTAATTGTGCCAAAATCTCCTGACCAGTCGAGAATTACATCCCCTACACTAAATCCGGCTACAGATGAACAATTGCTTAAGGTGTTACTTCCAGAACTTAGGTCAGCCAGAATAACTGTTCCCATAAAAATGTCCTGAGAAAATGGTGCAATCACCTCCTGTGTGCTTAAATCAGAGAGGGCTGTGTATTCAGTTCCTGTGAGTGAATTAAAACTAAGGTAACCATTCGAACACACATTCACACTGGTGTAAGTGCTGCCATTATAAGTAAAAGGAAAAGGCAGGTTGACTGAAGTTACATCATCGTCCTGCATCGGCATGCCCACAAAACTGCCGTTGTTAGCAGCGCCGTAGGTGCTTAGGGTTTGAGTAAAACTGTAATTGCTGACCTGAGCCAGTTGCGCACCGCTGTATAAGAAAAGTGCAACGAAGAGAGTAAGTACTTTTGTTTTCATGGTTTTTTATTGGTTTAACAAAAGACGTACAAGTCAGCTTAAAATTACTGCCAAACATCCCAATTAACATTTTTTAATTTCTTGGTTGTGTGCAAAAAAAAGGACCCTGAATAACATCAGGATCCTTTGTGTATGCAACCGTTATTCGATTATCAGCTTCTTAGTGATGTATGCATCGTTTTGTTCTACACGCAAAAAGTAGATGCCTTTTGGCTGAGCACTCAGATCCAACTGTTTTTGGTAACGTCCGGTAAAGTCCCCCAACTTGTCTTCATACACCAACGTACCGTTTATATTGTAAACACTAATGGTGGTTGGTCCCTTTTTTGGCAATACTAATTCAATCCCTGTTATGCCGTTGCTTGGGTTGGGCGCGAAGCTAAGCTCACGTAATTCTAGTGAAGGGTTGTATTCGGTATCGTTTATTCCCAGCAATTTAAGCTCTTCTTTTGTTGGATCAAGCACTTTGTGTGTTTTGATGATGATTTTTGTTAGCTTTTTAGGCCCTGCCTTTGTATGCTCATCGTTGGTTTCACTGCTTGTTTCAACCATCACAATTTTTTTGCATTCGCCTGAGTTTGGTTGCGGTTTGAGTTCCCCCAGTTCTGATTGAAGCCATTGCATTTCCTCGGTCAGCAGAAGTTCACCAACAGCGATGTCTTCGGTAATTATTGTAGATTCACCAGCAGTGGATTTTACCACATCCAGGTTCAGTTCAGGTAGATCTTTGATGATCAAAGTAGGGTCGTTTGTTGTGAACGTAGTGTCTATTACCTTCTCTACCCCATTCACGAGTTGTACCTTTTTGATTCGCACCTTCATTGGTTTCTTTTCGTTTTGAGCAATCACCAGGCTGGTGCTAAAAAGCAAGGCTGCAATAATTAAACTTGTAGTTTTCATGGTTATAGGTTTTAGTTTGAGAACAAAGTTCCGCCAGACCAGGGGTGAATTAAGTTAAAGCCGGGTTAAAGCCTGTTAAGGAAAAGTTAAAGTTGAAGCGCTTCATCAAAGTGTTGTTAATTTTGAACCCAACATGAAAGCTAAACCCTATCCTCTGATTATTGCCTTACTTAGCCTGAGTTTATTTGGGGTATTGCTGATGCAGGGTTTCTGGATGCAACGATTTTATACCCAAAAGGAAAAAGAATTCAATACACAGATACATGCTGTATTAGATCGGGTAAGTAAAAAATTAAATGAGCGCGAAAATCTCCAAGTCATAAAACGCAGTTTCAGTATCGACAGCACTCAAAAGAACACAACTTCACGCACGCGCATAGTCATCACTTCATCCAACAAGGGAAGTCTTCCTAAGCGTCCTATACCACCCACTACGTCTGAGGGCTCTAAGGCAATAGTTACTACCGACACCGGTAACTGGAGCAATGAAATATTTGTATATGATTCGGCATTCGAATCAGGAAGTTCTGCTGCTGACATGGCACGGAACAAAAAATCTGAGGGTTGGATAAGAAAAAAGGAAGAGTTGCATCATTTGCTTGAAAAAATGAAAGAAGAAATTGAGGTCATAGAATCTTCTTCATTGGAGCACACCAGTGAAGAACAGCTCTCTGCACTTTTGAAAAAAGAACTTGAACGATCTGGTGTGAATGCCCCATTTGAATACCTCATAAAAAAACAAACCGCAACTACCGATGACATTCTTCACCAATCAGCCGGATTTGATTCCACAGCAGCTTCTTTTAAAGCCGACCTTTCCGCTGATCGTGTGTTTTCCAATAATCGTTACTTATACCTGCAATTTCCACAAAAGAACAAGGTAATTTTCTCGGGAATAAAAAGCCTGCTTTTCCTATCCTTGCTTTTTACCTTCATTATCATAACCGTTTTTTATTACAGCATTTCGCTGATGTTAAAACAGAAAAAACTGGGAGATATAAAAAACGACTTTATTAATAATATGACTCACGAATTAAAAACCCCGCTCGCCACCATATCTTTAGCCACCGATGCCATTTCTAATCCTCTTGTGAGAAACTCAACTGAAAAATTTGATGCATACACCCGTATTTTGAAAGAAGAGAACACCAAATTAATTGCTCATGTTGAAAGAGTGCTTCAAATCGCGCTTATGGACAAAGGTGAGTTGCAACTTCATAAAAAAGAAACGGACTTGATCCCGCTTGTGGAAGATTGTATCCGTTCATTTTCTCTGGTTATTCAAAACACTGGGGCTTTAATTACACGGGAGTTCAAATCCCATTCGCTTCCATTTTTGTGCGACACATTTCACTTTCGTAACGCACTGGCCAACCTGATTGATAACGCTCTCAAATACTCTGAAGGTATTCCTCAGGTCAACATCCGCTTGGAGAAAAAAGCCTACGGTGTTGAACTTCGCGTAAGCGACAAAGGCATCGGCATTCCTCAGGAAAAACTCAATAAGGTGTTTGATAAATTTTACAGAGTCCAGGGTGGTAATTTGCATGATGTAAAAGGATTTGGACTTGGCCTGAGCTATGTAAAGTCTATTGTTGAAGCACACGGAGGGCGCATTTCAGTAAAAAGTGAAAAAGGTCATGGAAGCGAATTTATTCTACAGTTTACCACTCATGCCTAAGTTATTGTTAGTCGAAGATGAAAAAAATTTCGCCCTGGTGCTGAGGGATTATTTGCGCATGAACGGCTTTGAGGTGGTTCATGCCGAAAATGGTGAAGAGGGGCTAATCCGGTTTATGGAAGAACCATTCGATTTGTGTATACTCGACATCATGATGCCAAAAAAAGACGGTTTTAGTTTGGGTATGGAAATGCAGGCACAAAAAAAGGAAGTCCCCTTTTTGTATTTATCCGCCCGCACCCTGCGCGAAGACCAGATTAAGGCCTACCGTATCGGGGCCGAAGATTATATTCTAAAACCCTTTGATTCAGAATTACTGCTTTTAAAAATTAAGGCTATCCTGAATCGTGGAAACAAACAGGCTGTAGAAGGTTATTTGCACACCTTAGGAGAATACTCCTTTAATTCGAGGCTAAGATTGCTTAAACATTGCAAAGGGGAAGAATTCAGACTATCGCCAAAAGAGTCGGCTCTCTTGCAATTGCTGTGCATACATAAAAACGATGCTTTGCCGCGGGAAACAGCATTAAAACAGATTTGGAAAGAAGACACCTATTTTACAGGTCGAAGCATGGATGTTTACATTGCAAAATTGCGTAAATACCTGTCGATTGATCCGCTGTTGGAAATCAAAAACCTGCATGGCAACGGTTTTTGCCTGGAGGTGAAATCTGCCAGATAGAAATGTTTGTTATTTGCCGGTTTTGCTGCCGTCGTAAGCCCATTTAAGGTAAATGGCGCCCCAGGTAAATCCCCCGCCAAAAGCAGACAGAATGATAACATCGCCCTTTTTCAATTGCTTTTCATAATCCCAAAGCAAAAGCGGAATAGTTCCTGAAGTGGTGTTGCCGTAACGCTCAATGTTCATCATTACTTTACTATCATCAAGCCCCATACGGTGAGAAGTGGCATCAATAATGCGTTTGTTGGCCTGATGAGCCGCTAACCATTTAACGTCTTCTGATTTTAAATTGTTTTTTTCCATAATGGCAGCACTCACTTCCGCCATGTTTACAACAGCATGTTTAAAAACAGGTTGCCCTTCCTGGTAAACATAATGTTGTCTTTGTTCTACAGTTTCGTGACTAGGCGGTCGCAAGGAACCACCGGCTTTCATGTGCAGGTGAGTTGCTCCGTTTCCATCAGAATGCAAAATAAAATCTATTACACCCAAATCTTCGTTAGTTGGCTCCAGAAGCACGGCCCCGGCTCCATCACCAAATATCACACAAGTTGTGCGATCCTTGTAATCAATAATGCGGCTCATCATATCAGCGCCCACCACCACTACTTTTTTGTAGCGCCCTGTTTCCACAAATTGCGCTCCGGTTGTTAAGCTGTAAATGAATCCTGAACAGGCTGCGCCAATATCGAAACTCCAGGCGTTTTTTGCGCCAATTTTTGCGGCAATTAGGTTTGCTGTTGCAGGAAACACCATGTCGCCGGTAACTGTACCGCAAATTAGCAAATCAATTTCCTCGGGTTGAATCCCCCTTTTTTTACACAGCAATTTTACCGCTTCCGCTCCCATATCGGAGGTGGCTTTGTTGCTGTCGTTTTCAATATGACGTTCCTTGATCCCCGTACGCGTTGTGATCCACTCGTCGGTGGTATCGATCATCTTTTCGAGATCTTTATTAGTAAGTATGTTTTCGGGCACAAACCCTGCTACGGCTGTAATGGCTGCTCTGATCATCACTGAAAGTTTTGAAGAATTTTGTCGTTGAGTTTGGCGTCTACCACATCTTTTGCCAGTAACAGCATGTTTTTAAAAGCCAGAGCTGAAGAAATACCATGACCAATCAACACATTCGCGTTAATCCCTAACACAGGCGTTCCTCCATATAATTCATAATTAAATTTATCGAAGTACTCGTCGCTGCGTTTACGTTTTTGGATCAATTCATAAAAAGCTTCGGCCGTTTTTAAGAGAATATTCCCTACAAACCCTTCACATACCACCACATCTACTTTGTCAGAAAACACTTCACGCCCTTCCACGTTACCAATAAAATTAAAATCTTTACTGTCTTTCATCAGGGCATGAGCGGCTTGAGTAACCAAATTGCCTTTTTCAGCCTCTTCTCCAATATTCAGTAATCCCACTTTAGGGTTTTCAATTTTATAGACTTCTTTTGCACAAATCGACCCCAAAATCCCAAATTGGTAAAGCACATCGGGCTTGCAGTCGGCGTTGGTACCAACATCAAGCACTATTCCAAATCCTCCATTTTCCTTTGGTAAAATGGATGTAATACACGGACGAATAACCCCGGGAATAGCTTTAACTGTGAACATGGATCCCACCAGCATAGCGCCGGTGTTGCCTGCACTGGCAAACGCATCAATTTGCTTTTCTTTAAGCAGCTTAAACCCTACTGAAATGCTGCTATTTGGCTTCTGTGAGAACGCTTTTGTGGGGTGTTCTCCCATTTCAATTACTTCGGTTGTGTGCACAAATTCCAACCTCGAAATATCAACCTTGTGTTTCGCAAAAAACGTTTTGGCAAGCTCTGAGTCACCTATCAACACCAAAGTTACATCGGCCGGTAATTCTTTAATGGCCTGTAAAGCCCCTTCCAAACAATTTGCTGGTGCGTAATCTCCGCCTAAAATATCAAAACCAATCTTCATTCGATTTACTAGCCTTTTTAGTGGTACAATTATACAATTTTAATTTTTGATTCGGTGGCGCTTGGTTTTTGGTTTTTTAAATTAATTCAATAAAAATTTCAGTTCCACTCTGGCTCCGTTATCGTTTGAAAACACAGCTTTTCCATCAATCTGCTCAGCAAGAGACTTGATTAAAAACAACCCCAGTGATTTACTGTCATGGTCCTGATTAAAATCTTGGGGGAATCCTGTGCCGGAGTCCTTAGCCACCATCACTACTTCTGTGTCGATTTTCGAAATGCTTACTTCAAGATGGTGATCGCTCCCGTTTTCCTGAGTAAAAACGTATTTAATGCTGTTGGTGATAATTTCGTTAAGAATGAGCCCAAAAGGAATGGATTTATTCACGGGCAAACAAATAGGATCGTAATGTTCTTTGATTGTGACCTTGTTGTGTAGATTAAAGGAGTTCAGCAGCTCGCGAATCAGCTCCTGACAATAGTTTGACAGATCAATCTCCTTTAACTGAGGATGATTGTATAACATTTTGTGCACCAGAGCCATACTTAAAATTCGATTTTTGCTGTCTTTAATCACCTGTTTCGCTTCATGGTTGCCGCTGCTTTCGAGTTGCAAATTCAATAAGCCGGAAATTATGGCAAGGTTGTTTTTTACCCGATGGTTCAGTTCGGCAAGCAACACTTCCTTTTCCTTTAAGGAGGCATTAATTTCTTCCTTTGCCTTGTTTAGTCCTTTATTTTGTGCGGTAATTTCCAGGTTTTGCACCACAATCAACCTGTTGAGAATGCCACTAACCATGGCTGTAATTACAACCGCCATAACAATGTTGTAATACCACATCAATTTTATGGCTTCTGCGCTTAATCCTTTCAACTCCCAACTTTCGAGGTCAAGTGCAATAGAAAGAATAAAAGATAAAGCCGAAACCCCCATGTGTAAAACACTCATCCAGTTGAGCGATGTGACATTATTTAAAAGAATCACACTAACTATAACCGGAAAAAAGAAAAGGTAGGCTCCTGACTCAAAGGGGTAATATTGGTTGATAAAAAATATGGAAAGGTTGGCATTAAAAGTTAGCAGAAAAAAAGCCCATTTGGTTCTGCCAAAATAACTGCAAAACAACGAAGCCGTTGCTAATGCCATAAACAACAACTCCGGTATCAGCGGGTAGTTATTACCCATAAAAAGATAATGGCTTAATCCAATGAGAAGAAACAGCAAAATTACCGAGTTCAGTAAATTCACTGTTTTAATTCTTCTTTGCTCAACAACAGAATGCGTTTCGTTGATGCCAAAATTTAAGAATGTTCTGATCGCCTTTTTCACCCCGTCTAAACTAAGATTTATTCGTAAAACAAAAAAGCAGACCGAAGTCTGCTTTGATAGTGTATATAGGATTTTTCTGCTTAAGCAGATTTTTCCATTACTACATTTCCCTTGTAATAAAGTTTGCCTTCAAACCAATGCGCACGGTGCATCAGGTGTGCTTCACCAGTTGCTGCGTCTTTGGTTATGGTCATAGAAGGCGCTTTATAAGTGGCGCGACGAGAGTCTCTGCGGGATCTTGATAATTTTCGTTTAGGATTTGGCATGGCTTCTTGTTTTTATTTTATTTCAGTTTTTTAATTTATTCAATTGTTCCCACAAGGGGTTTTTACTCTCTTCAGTTGTTGGCGCTGCATTCAATTTCTCCAGTTTGTCTATCATTTCCTGATCGCATACAAACTCATCCTCGTCAATTTCGCAAGGCACACGGCGTGCCGGTATCGCAAGTACAATGTACTCGTAGAGGTACTGAGCCACATCAAACTCTTCCTGTCCTTCTGGTATCACCAGAATTTCATCGGTACTCTCAGTAGGCTCTCCATGTTTAATGACCAGACTTTCCGAAGTTTCAATCGGATAATCAAAGTACTTCATGCAACGGTCACAATCCAATCCTACTGTACCATCAATATCCACCTGCAATTGCAGCAGGTTGTTTTGTTTGGTCAGAAGGGCTTTCACATCCAGATCGGCCTTTTCGATCTCACTGGACTCAAAGCGTTTAAAGAACGTGTGGTCTACTTTAAATTCATATTCGTGCAAACCAGCGGGCAATCCGCCAAACTGTATCGTGTAAGGACTTTTACCCATTTCCCTTTCAAAAAAGGACTGCAAATATAGGCTTTTTGTACGATTCTCAAAATTTATTAACAGGAAATGGGGTGATTTTCAGTGCAAAAGCAAGGGCTTTTACCTACAGATTTGCCGGACACAAAAAAAGCCGTCCACTTGGTAGCGACGGCTTTTCAGAACGAATTCTGATCTTATTTATGCGTTTTTTCGCTGCTAACAGTCAGTTTTTTGCGGCCTCTGGCGCGGCGTGAAGCCAATACCCTGCGGCCATTAGCCGATGCCATGCGCTCCATAAAACCATGTTTGTTTTTTCTCTTGCGCTGCGATGGTTGGAAAGTACGTTTCATTTCTATGCTGTTTTGATGGTAATACTCTTAAAAAGGGATGCAAATATAGGTCTATTTTTGTTTCCGGCAAATTTTATTTCTGATTAAGGGGGTATTTTTGATTACATTCCGGTGACAGGCCCTTTCATTATTCGTGCTAAATTTGCGGTTCTTATGGCAAAACGCGAGGAATCCCGCAACAATTCAAGCAGTGTTAGAAAAGAAGACCTACCCAAGGTTAAGCTCAGCTGGAAAAACATTAAAAAATCCTTCCGCTTGTTTGTTTACATCCGTGAACAAAAATGGAAGTTTTTAGCCGGCATGTTCTTTTTGGTAGGAACCGCAGCTGTTGGCCTGCTTTTCCCGCTGCAATCCGGGGCACTTTTTGGTTTTTTTGGGGATAATAGCCTTCCTGAGCAGGAATTAAAGACCAAATTATACGAATTAGGCTTCTTTTTGCTCATTATTTTACTTATTCAAGGGCTTTTTTCCTTTGGAAGGGTGTATTTTTTTACTCAGGTTACCGAAAACCTGCTAAAAGGATTAAGAAATGAAGCATACCAGCGCATTATTCAAAAACCCATGGGTTTTTTCTCTAAAAACCAGGTGGCTGAATTGAGCAGTCGTTTGGCAACCGATATTAATGTGATTTCAGAGGCTTTTACCATCAATATTGCTGAACTTATTCGCCAAAGTATTGTGGGATTGGGAGGTTTGGTGTTGATGATTCTGTATATTGACTGGAGTATTGCCAAATGGTTCATCTTTATCATACCTCCATTGACCTTTGTTTCGATACTATTTGCCAAACGCATTCGCACCTACTCTAAATTTTTTCAGGATAAAATAGCCGAAGCCAACGTAATTGTGGGAGAGAGTTTAACCGGTATCAGTAACGTAAAAACCTTTACCAATGAGGCCTACGAAATTTTCAGATACGGCAACAAAACCGAAGAGATCCGCAGCGTAGGTATTAAATACGGCATCTTCAGAGGTTCCTTTTTTGCTTTTGTGATCACGTGTGTGTTTGGCACTGTGTTTTTTATTCTCTTTTTGATGGTCGACGCCAAACTGGATGGCAAAATCAGCGCTGATGAATTTGGTAAATTTATGATGTTGGCTCTTTTTGTGGCTGCCTCCCTGGGCGGTCTGCCAGAGCAAATCGCATCCATACAAAGGGCCCTGGGTGCCACCGATCGGGTTTTTGAATTGATCGATGGTGAAATTGAAGGCATAGAATTGAAAAACCAAAACGAAAAAAGTGAGGCAGCTAAAGGAGAAATTACATTTGAAAACGTTGATTTTAATTATCCATCACGTCCTGACTACACCGTTCTTCAAAAAGTGAGTTTTAAGGTTGCCCCCGGCGAAACTGTTGCTTTGGTGGGCTCCAGCGGCTCAGGCAAATCCACCATCGCTTCCTTGATATTACGCTTTTACGATCCTAACAAGGGTAACATTCTCATTGATGGAAAAGACAGCAAAACGCTTTCCCTTACCGAACTCCGAAAACAAATTGCTTTGGTGCCTCAGGATGTGATTTTGTTTGCCGGCAGCATCAAAGAAAACATTGCTTATGGTCGGCCTGGCGCCAGCGATACTGAAATTGAGGAAGCCGCCAAAAAAGCGAACGCTTACGATTTTATCACGTCTTTCCCTGATAAGTTCAACACCTTAGTGGGCGAAAGGGGCATTCAACTATCAGGTGGTCAACGGCAGCGCATTGCCATCGCTCGTGCAGTATTAAAAAACCCAAGCATTTTGATACTTGATGAAGCCACCAGCTCTTTGGACAGCGAAAGCGAAAAACTGGTTCAGGAGGCTTTGGATAAATTGATGGAAGGCCGAACCAGCGTAGTGATCGCGCACCGTTTTTCTACCATTAAAAATGCCGATAAAATTGTGGTGCTGCAGCACGGGACCGTAAAAGAAAGCGGCACACACAAAGAACTTATTTTAAACGAGAACGGCCTTTACACCAAACTAAGTAAAATGCAGTTTGAGTGGGAATAAATGTTGTTCTTTGAGGTTTTTGCTAACTTTAGTGTTCAGCAAAAAATCAAATGAGAACACTTTTTATTTTTTTCTTGGCACTGGGTTATGGTCAACAAATTTCTGCTCAGTTGTTTTACAAAGATGTTGCGGGAGTTTTTTACGCCAGGTGCACCTCCTGCCACCATGAAGGGGCCAGCGATTTTCCCTTCATGAATTACACACAAACCTCAGGCTCTGCTCCAACGATTCAAGCTTACCTGAATTTGGGAATTATGCCTCCCTGGAACGCGGATACCAGCTATACCCGATTCCAGCATGAACGTATTATCACTGCATCTGAAAAACAAAAGGTGCTTTCGTGGATCGCTTCCGGCGCATTACCCGGCGATACTACACAAGCCCCTGCAGCGCCGGTCTACTCATCGGCCTACCAACTTGCCGGTAATGCCGATCTTACAATTGGCATAGGCAATTTTACCAGTACCGCCACCACAAACGATAAGTATTATTGTTTTTCCATCCCTTCAGGCCTCACTCAAGACCGAATTATAAGGGCCTTTGAAATTGTTCCCGGAAACCCGGCTATTGTACATCATGCCGTTGTAACTGCAGATACCACCGGCAATTACACCAGCAATTTGAGTGGCTTTTGTTTTAATATACCCGGAAACTTGGGCATCGGCACTTATGCCCCCGGCACAAGAGCTACCGTTTTTCCATCTCAGGCTCCGCTTAAGGCCGGCATTCGATTAAAGGCCGGTTCAAAAATCATTCTTCAAATGCACCACCCCGCTGGAAGCGCCGGTGAAATTGATAGCACCAAAATCCGGCTTTATTTTTACCCCATTGGTGAAACAGGCGTGCGGCCCATCTACTCTGAAACCCCGCTGCAAAATTGGAACATGAATATTTTGGCCAATACCACTGCAACCTATTCGGCTTATTATCCATCTCCCAGTGTCGGCTTACCTTCGCCCATATCTGCGTTCGCGGTGATGCCGCATTCTCACTTGCTTTGCAAAAGTATGCTCCTTTATGCTGTGAATCCGGGAATCGATACCGTAAAACTCATTCGTATAAACAATTGGGATTTTGAGTGGCAAGACTATTATTCATTTAATCAGCTTGTAAAAATTCCGGCCGGTTATAAACTCTATGCCAAACACGTTTACGACAACACCGGCAACAATCCCAATAACCCGAATAATCCTCCTATTAATGTGAGTGCCGGTACCGGAACCTTCGACGAGATGCTTTTTGATGGTATGTTGTATTTGAATTACCAAGCCGGAGATGAATTAATCAACGTGAAAGCCATCATTGATAGCGACCCCCTGTTAGCCACTGATATACGGCCTCTGAAGCTTGATGCAAGTGAAATAAAAGCCATGGCATTTCCAAATCCGTTTTCTGAAGAAACAGAAATCCGTTATTTGCTAAACAGCACTTCTGATGTGCGAATAGAAATTCTTGATTTGCATGGCAGAAACCTAATTGACTTACATGTCATTGAAAAACAAGCCCCCGGCATTCAAACCTGGATCTGGGATGGAAAAAACACCGTTGGTTTGCCAGTGCCTGAAGGTATGTATGTGCTTAAATTCACAGTCAATGGCCTTAGCAAATCGTTTAAACTCATCAAGCGTTGAGCTATTGTAAAACGATTCACTTACTGTCAAAGTTTGATTGAAATCCCAACTTTGCCTCCTGAAAGCGCATTGCCGCCGCCAAATTCAAGATTGATGCCCAGGGTTTCAGTAAAGTAATAGCGACCGCCAACCTGTAATCCTATGCCTACTTGTGAAAAATCATCCCCTTGGTAATCATCTGGTGAATTCCAGAAAAAAAATCCCAGGTTGGCTCCAGCATAAACATCCCAGTCTAATGGAATTTCCAACACATGATTAAAATGGTAATTGCCGTTAAACAATAGGCCCAAACCGGTGTGCCGGTAGTTGCCATTGTTCCAATTATTGTTGTAAGTTCTGAAACTCACTTCAGCACCAATACTTATGTCCTTATGCACGCCATAATCAAACCCAACATATACCGGAATACCACTTGAATAAAGTCCAAAACCTGCATTGAGTTGAGCTTGTCCTTTGTTTAAAGCGTATTGAGCAAATAAAGAATTGAAGACAAGGAAGGCCGCAGCCAAAAGAAAAAATTTTTTCATAGGTGTGTTCGTTTAAAGTAAAGAGGTGTACGTTACTTTAGAAAAAAAGTAGGTGAAAAAAAGCAAATTAAATCATGTTTAAGACTTACTGCCAATAACAATTGACGAGCAGGATAAAGGCTTCGACAAAAAATAGTTCATTTCATGTGATGGTATACAAGGATTATAACTTGAAAATATTACTGTATTTCTTTTGAATCGTATGCCGCGCCAGGGATGCGCAGGGCTTGGCTCTTTTTTGCAAAGTGAAGCGGAGCAAAAAAAGCCGAGGCGAGAGCCGAGCCCGAAGCAGCCCGCCCGGGCGCCCTAAAATGAACTGAAATCTAATAAAACCATAAGGTTCAGAATCGTCAACTTGATTTGCACCAATTAAGCTTTCAAAAAACCAAGTATCTTCTCTACGCTATCCTTAGCATCGCCATAAAGCATGTCGGCATTGGATTTGTAAAACAAAGGATTCTCAACTCCGGCATAACCTACCGACATAGAGCGTTTCATCACAATTACTTTCTCGGCTTTCCAGGCTTCAATTACCGGCATACCATAAATCGGACTAGAAGGATCGTCCTGCGCACCGGGATTCACCACATCGTTGGCGCCAATCACCATTACCACGTCGGTGTCTGGTAATTCAGGATTGATTTCATCCATTTCCAAAACAATATCATAGGGCACATTGGCTTCAGCCAACAACACATTCATATGCCCCGGTAAACGGCCGGCTACAGGATGTATGGCAAAACGCACTTGTTTGCCTGCTTTGCGTAAGGTTTGAACCAAATCATAAATTGGGTATTGTGCTTTGGCAACCGCCATGCCATAACCGGGTACAATCACCAGCGACTTGGCTTCTTTTAAAAGTTGGGCTACTTCTTGGTGATTCACCGAGGTCACTTCGCCTTCTATGGCTTTGGCATCTCCGCCAGAGGCAGGGGCATTGCCAAAACCACCAAAAATTACTGCGAAAAACGAGCGGTTCATGGCCTCACACATGATGATGGAAAGAATGGCCCCTGAACTTCCAACCAATGCTCCTGTAACAATGAGCAAATCGTTACCCAACATAAAACCTGCAGCTGAAGCTGCCCAGCCTGAGTAAGAATTCAACATAGAAACCACTACCGGCATATCGGCACCACCAATAGCCATCACCAACATCACGCCAATGAATGAAGCAATGGCTGTCATAAGGTATAAGTACATCATACCCGAAGTGCCTTCAGCACCGGTGAAAAGTACACCCAAAACAATACACACCAGCAAAAGAACAATGTTTACCAAATGACGACCCGGATACAACAGTGGTTTGCTGCGCACTTTGCCTTCGAGTTTACCCCAGGCGATAATGGATCCGGTAAATGTAATGGCGCCGATAAATACGCCAACAAACACTTCAACCAGATGAATAGTATGCTCGGTTGATTCCAGCAAGTGGGTTTTAGGATCGAGATACGAACCAAAGCCTACCAGTACAGCGGCTAATCCAACAAAACTGTGCAAAATAGCCACCAGCTGAGGCATGGAGGTCATCTCTACCCGGCGTGCCAGCAGTACTCCAATTACAGATGCCACGGCAATGGCGGCAATAATATACACGTGCCCCTGAACGCCTTGTCCGAGCACAGTGGCCAAAATGGCAATGAGCATGCCCACTATGCCATAAAATACACCGCGTTTGGCCGATTCCTGAGAAGAGAGACTTCCTAAACTTAGAATAAATAAGATGCTGGCAAAAAGGTAAGCTGCCGTTTGAATTTCCTTAACAATCATTTTTCCGAATTATTTTTTGAACATGTTCAACATACGTCGCGTTACCACAAAACCCCCAACAATATTAATGCTGGCCACCAAAATGGCGATAAAGGCAAGAATGGTCATAGGGTTAGACAAATCGTTTGTGGTTTGCAATAAACCGCCCACAATGATAATGCCGCTAATGGCATTGGTAACCGCCATAAGTGGGGTATGCAAAGAGTGCGACACGTTCCATATCACCTGCCAGCCAACAAACACTGACAACACAAACACTGTAAAATGTTGCATAAAATCGCTTGGTGCGAAACGACCGAGTAAAAACAGCAAAGCACCAATTACGGCAAGACGAATCAGCATGGAGGTAGCTAGTTTTTTATTTTTTTCCGCCTCCGACTCTTTCACTTCCTGTGCCTGCACAGCTGCAGATTTTTTAGCCGGAGCCGAACTCACAGGTAAGGGTTGTGGTGGCCAATTCACTTTTCCGTTATGTGTTACCATGGCTCGCGACACCACCGCATCTTCCATATCAATCTTAAATTTCTCAGCCTTACCCATGTCATCTAAAAGGTGACAGAGATTATTCCCGTATAATTGAGAAGCCTGGTTTGGCAACTGATTTAATTTGCCCAGAATGGTTACGCCGTTTGGTGTAGTATATACCTCACCTGGTTTGGTAAGTGCACAGTTACCCCCCGAAGAGGCTGCTAAATCTACAATCACAGAACCCGGTTTCATAACAGCAACGTGGTCTTCCAAAACTAATTTGGGTGCTGGTTTCCCGGGTATTTGAGCTGTTGTAATAATGATGTCTACTTCTGCTGCCTGGGCTTTAAACAAAGCCATTTCAGCATCAATAAAGGCTTTACTCATTTCTTTGGAGTAACCTGAAGCGGTAGCACCATCCTCTTCTATATCTACCGTTAAAAATTGTGCTCCCATGGATGCAATTTGTTCGGCCACTTCTTTTCTGGTATCAAAAGCTCTTACTATGGCGCCTAAAGAATTTGCTGCTCCTATGGCTGCAAGTCCTGCCACACCGGCTCCAATCACCAATACTTTAGCAGGTTCTACTTTACCTGCCGCGGTAATCTGTCCGTTTAAAAATCGTCCAAAATAAAACGAGCTTTCAATTACTGCGCGATAGCCCGCTATGTTGGCCATGGATGAAAGCACGTCCATTTTTTGTGCTCTGGAAATTCGCGGTATGGCATCCATAGCCACTGCGTTCACTTTTTTATCCGCCAACTTCTGCAATAAAGCGGGGTTTTGAGCCGGCCACAAATAACTCAATAATACCAAACCTTCACGCATTTGATCCACTTCTTCATTGCTTGGTTCTTTTACTTTGAGTACAATATCCGATTGAGAATAAATTTGTGCGGCGGTCGGCACTATTTTAGCCCCTGCCTCTTCAAATTCTTTGTCAGAAAAATTGGCTTTTGCACCGGCATTTTGCTGTATAAAGACTTCAAACCCTTGTTTTTGAAGTCGTTTTACCGTTTTAGGGGTGGCCGCAACCCGCAGTTCATTTGGAGCTATTTCCGCTGGAATCCCAACCTTCATGTTTTTCTGTTTTTGAAAATCAAATAAACTAAAATATTTAAGAAAATAAAACCTTCGCCATGTAAATATTATCCTTATTTGAGCAGATCAGGGCGGCGTTTTTTCGTTCGCTCCAAACTCTGCTCATGCCTCCATTTATCTATGTTTGCGCTATGTCCGCTCAGCAAAATTTCAGGCACCTTCCAGCCCTGGTAATCAGCCGGTCGGGTATACACCGGCGGAGCCAGTAAATTGTCTTGAAATGAATCACTCAAAGCCGAGGTTTCATCATTGAGTACCCCCGGAAGTAAACGTATTACAGCGTCGCTCAGCACAGCTGCCGGCAATTCGCCCCCACTTAATACAAAGTCGCCAATGCTGATCTCGCGGGTTATCAAATGTTCACGTATACGCTCATCCACCCCTTTGTAATGCCCACATAAAATCATAAGGTTTTTTTTCAATGACAATTGATTACACATACCTTGATTCAGCAATTCCCCATCCGGGCTCATATAAATCACTTCATCATAGGAAGTTTTGGCTTTTAGGTCGGCCATACAAGCAGCTATGGGCTCAATCATCAAAACCATACCAGCACCTCCGCCAAACGCATAATCGTCTATTTGTTTTTGTTTGTGGGTGGAATAATCTCTTAAGTTAATGAGATTCACCTCAACAAGACCATTTTTTATAGCGCGCTTAAGGATGGAATGCGAAAACGCGCTTTCGATCAGGTCGGGTACCGCGCTAAGAATGTCTATACGCATGGGCGCAAATATACCTTCTTTTTTATGCTCCGGGGCTTAACAATTTAATAATATTGGGCTAAAGTTGAGTGAAGGCAGGGCCTCTATTTTTGTGCCGTTGAAATCAGTTACTTATATCATCCTCTTCGCTTTTCTTCCTCTGTTCAGCATTGCCGGAGATAAAGAAGGAAAATCTGAAAACATCGCCAGCACTAAAGCTATCAGTGGAACCATTACCGATGTTTATGGAGAATCTATTCCGGCTGTGCGTATAGTTGTAAAAGAAACCGGCGAGGAGTTTTTTGCAAATTTCGAGGGACGCTTTACCCTTTCCCTTCCATCCGATAAAGTCTTCCATCTTTCAATTGAAAGCATAGGCTTTCAAACTGTTGAACTCCTTTCTTCAGAAGTGGCTCAACACATTGAGCTCAACCTAAAACCCCTCTAGGTAAAGGGTTCAACACCCTTAATGTAAAATCAATTTTAACATTTTGCCTTTTACGGTAAATTTAAGGTTAAGATTCTGTTAGTGAATTGTTTCTGAAACGTTAGTGCAATAATTTCGTACCAAGTAATAAATCCTCATGAGAAACATTGCTATGAAAAAGTCTCTTCTACTACTTGTAAGTGTTTTTACGCTTGGTAACCTGAATGCTCAAACTTTAAACGACAAAGGCTTGTATGTTGATAGCGAAGGGCAATTGTTTAGTGGAACCCTTTCGCAAATTCAAAACAATGCCAAATCACAATTCACAGTTAAAGAAGGCGTGATTGAAGGGCCAACCACTTATTTCTATGCTTCAGGAAAATTGATGGAAGACGGCTATTTTAGCAATGGTCAAAAGGACCAAAAATGGACGCGGTACTCTGAAAACGGCAAGGTCATAGCTATCGCGTTTTATACAATGGGCAAAAAAAGCGGCACTTGGTTGGTGTTTGACGATAATGGCAAAAAACGATTTGAAATGAACTACAACAATGGTCAAAAATCAGGCATCTGGACCAATTGGGATGAAAACGGTGAAATACTCTCTACTGTAGATTATACCAAGGTGAATTAATAATTCCACATTACACTTTTATACTAAGCCCCTCCAATTTTTGGAGGGGTTTTTTTGTTTCCTGTATTTTTTTGGCGTGTCCCCCTAAAGCAGAGGCACATAAAAAAATACAGACGCCTCCCTTCAGGGGGCCGGGCTTCGGAATTTATCCCGACGTTAGGAGGGAGGCTTCGCTGTCGCTTCGGCCTCTTCAGACGAGGTTCGCTCCAACCACACTCGAAGCTAACCTCGCCTTGAGAGGGCAAAAGCCTTCGCATCCCTCACGCGGCCGCAAGGTTGAGCCAATGAAATAATCCCACTAGGGTAAAAGCCTTTCACTACCTTTGCGCCCATGAATTTGCTCTCTGTTAATCGCCTTTCCAAAGCCTATGGTGCTAAAGTCTTGTTCAAAAACATCAGTTTTGGCATAAATTATGGCGACAAAGTGGCCCTGGTGGCTAAAAACGGCTCAGGCAAAACCACACTCTTTAAAATATTAAAAGGGCTTGAAATTGCCGATGAAGGCGAAGTGGTGTTTAGAAAGGATATTACTGTTGGGTTTCTCGAACAAAATTTTGAATTCGACGAAAATTTAAGCATTCAACAACTTATTGATACCGCCGATAACCAATACGTAAAATGCCAGAAAAATTACGATGCGGTGATTAAATTAAGCGAAACCGATCACAGCGATAAAACTGCCAACCTGTTGGAACAGGCTCTGCATGAAATGAATGAAATAGGCGCCTGGGATTATGAAAAAAACATACATGAAATTTTGTCCCGATTACAGATCACCAATACTTCACAGATCATCAAAACCCTCTCAGGTGGACAAAAAAAACGGGTAGCCCTCGCACTCACATTAATCAACCGTCCTAACCTCATCATCATGGACGAACCCACCAACCACCTGGATATAGAAATGATTGAGTGGCTGGAGAATTATTTGCAAGATGGCGCTTTGAGTATTTTACTTGTAACTCACGACCGGTATTTTTTGGATGAGGTGTGTGACAGGATCATCGAAATTGATAATCACGAGCTCTATGAATACAAAGGCAATTTTGATTATTACCTGGAAAAAAAGGCCGAACGCGAAAAAATTACCGATGCTGAAATAGATAAAGCCCGTAATCTTTACCGAAAAGAAATTGTTTGGGTACGAAAAATGCCCAAAGCTAGAGGCACCAAGTCTAAATCGCGTGTGGATGCCTTTTACGAAATAGAAAAAAAAGCCAAGCAAAAACGCGTAGAGAAAAAAATTGAATTGGTAACCAAAATGGAGCGCATGGGTTCTAAAGTGGTAGAACTCCACCGCATCACCAAAAACTTCCCCAATCGCAAAATCATCTCCGAACCTTTTACTTACACTTTTATACCCGGAGAAAAAATTGGCGTAGTGGGCAACAACGGCACCGGAAAAACAACGCTACTTAATATTATACAAGGCAAAGAAACTGTTGATTCGGGGAAGGTATCATTAGGAGAAACGATTGTGTTTGGGTATTATTCTCAGGGTGGCATGCAAATCAATAACGACAAACGCATTATTGAAATCATCAAAGACATTGCAGAACACATTCCACTGGCTAACGGCTCCAGCTTGTCCGCATCTCAATTGTTAACCCGGTTTAATTTTCCACCCAATGTTCAATTTTCCTATGCTCATACCTTAAGTGGCGGTGAAAAACGTCGACTGTTTTTACTCACCGTCTTGATGAAAAATCCCAACTTTTTAATTCTCGATGAGCCCACCAACGACCTCGACATTGTGACACTTCAAACGCTTGAAGATTTTCTTGAAGAATTCAAAGGTTGTGTACTTATTGTGTCGCACGACCGCTATTTTATTGATCGGTTAGTGGATCACACCTTTGTGCTGGAGGGAGATGGGGTCATTAAAGATTATCCGGGCAATTACACCGAATATCGCCTCTGGAAAAGCAATCAAAAGTCGGGAGTTAACGAAAAGGAAATGCCGGTTATTGAAGAAACAGCAAATCCTTCTCCAAAAAATGATCTACCTAAAACCGAGACTCCTGCAAAAAAGCTGTCCTATAAAACCCGGCGCGAATTGCAAGATCTTGAGGTGGAGATTCCTCATTTGGAATTAAAAAAGAAGGAACTCGAAAACATTTTGGCAGAAGGTTTAAGCGACTACAACGAAATACAAAAAATCAGCGAAGAGGTGTTTAAGGTAACACAGGAATTAGATGCAAAATCCATGCGCTGGTTAGAAATCCAGGAAGAATTATAGGTTCATTTTTTGCCTGCCATAAACAGGTTTTTCATGTATTCACTTGCAAAAACAAAATCGAAAAGTTCTTTGTTATTCGTATTCAATATTTGCGTTCTGTCTCCGGTCCACCAATTTTGACCTTTATGCACAAACATGATGTTTTCACCGATTTCGATTACCGAATTCATGTCGTGAGTGATAATGATGGTGGTGATGTTAAATTCTTGTGTGATGCTGTGAATCAACTTATCAATAACAATTGCTGTTTTAGGATCGAGCCCTGAATTGGGTTCATCGCAAAACAAATACCTGGGGTTGTTGGCAATGGCTCGGGCCAATGCAGCCCGTTTTTTCATACCTCCACTTAATTCAGCAGGGTACAATTTATTTTTTCCGGTTAGCTGAACACGGTCAAGGCAAAAGTTAACGCGATCCATTTTTTCCTGTTTGCTCATGTTGGTAAACATATCCAAAGGAAACATCACGTTTTCCTCCAGAGTTTGAGAGTCGAAAAGGGCACCACCCTGAAAAGTCATGCCAATTTGTTTTCTTATCTCTTGCTGCCCTTTGATACTAAGTTTTGGGAAATTTTGTTCGTCGTATAAGATATCTCCATTATCGGGTTGATGAAGTCCAACCATCAATTTAATGATAGTGGTTTTGCCACAACCACTTTCTCCGATAATCAGATTGGTTTTGCCTTTATTGAATGTAAAGGAAACATCCTTTACAATTTGTCGGCCATCAAATGCTTTGCTAATGTTTTTTATCTCAATCAACGGTTGAAGAACAGATTGGTTATTATCAAACTAAACAACAAAATCAGAATACTGCTGTACACCACAGCATTGGTGCTGCTGCGCCCTACTTCCAGAGAACCGCCATGTGTGTAATAGCCAAAATAGGCCGAAACAGACGTGATAATGAACGCAAATACCACTACTTTGGTGAATGAATAATACAATTTCCACGGTTCAAAAAAAGCCTGAATGCCAAAAATGTACTCGTAACTGGAACAAGCTCCCGCTGAAATACCCATTACGTATCCGCCCCAAAGCCCAAGAAACATACTAATGGCAATTAAGAACGGAAAAATAAAAACAGCGCCTGCTATTTTCGGAAAGATGAGATACCCGGCAGAATTAATCCCCATGATTTCTAAAGCGTCGATTTGTTCAGAAATGCGCATGGTGCCAATTTCTGAGGCGATGTTGGAACCAACTTTCCCCGCTAATATCAAACACACAATGGTTGGACTGAATTCGAGAATTACACTCTCCCTTGTAGTATAACCTACCGCGTATATGGGCACCATAGGGTTGTCAAACCCAAAAGCAGCCTGAATAGTAATGATACCGCCCATAAAAACCGATATGATTGCGATAATGGGCAGTGAGGAAATGCCCAGATTATTTATCTCAAAAATAATCTGTCGGATGTAGACGCTGAATTTCTCGGGCTTACTAAACACCCTAAACATCAGGGAAAAATATCTGCCAATACTACTAATCGGTGTGAATGCCATACAATTGATCGAGGCGGCTATGCGCCCGTTCTCTTGGCTAAAATACTAATTTATTGCATTATATTTGTTTTATCATGCAACGCAGATTTTTGCTTTATACCCTGACCTTTGGTTTGCTCTTTTTTCTTCTGAGTGCATGTTTTATGCAAAAAAACAAATGCGATACTTGTCCGAGTTTTAATAAACACCGCAAGCGTTAAGTGTTCGGATTTTTGATCTGAATGGTTTGTTTGTGGTATGTGTAAAATTTAATTCATAGAATCTACAACATGATTTCAGCGAGTATCTATCAACCTAAGTGGTTCCTAACATTACTCTTCTGTAAACTATTCTTCTTTACCGGTATTTCTCAATCTGCAGCTGATGCTGCGGTTCGACTAACAGCTACTGTACAAAATTCCCCGGCACAAATTTCACTTAGTTGGCCGGGTAATGCCACCACCTCGCAGTACATTGTTTTCAGAAAGCTAAAATCGGCCGGTACCTGGGGAACCCCTTTGGCCACGCTCACTGGCACTACAACCCAATACACCGATAATACGGCAAATCCAGGCAGCAATTACGAATACCGTGTTATTCGTGCAGGAAGCGGGTACAATGGTTTTGGATATATCAATGCCGGAATTGAAGTACCCGCAACTGAGTATCGTGGCAAACTGATTCTGTTAGTAGACAGCTCTTTTCTGTTACCATTAGCTGCAGAAATCAACCGATTAACAAACGATATAGAGGGGGATGGATGGACCGTGCTTCGGTTCGCTGTGAGCCGAAACGCACATGTGGATTCGGTTAAAAACGCAATTACCTTGCTATACAACAAGGATCAGCAAAACACCAAAGCCGTGTTTTTACTCGGACACATTCCTGTACCTTATAGTGGTAACCTCAACCCCGATGGACATCCCGACCATCTGGGTGCCTGGCCCGCCGACGTATTTTATGGAGACATGGACGGCGTTTGGACTGATGTCTCAGTTAATTCTACCAGTGCAGCTTCATCCCGTCATCACAACATTCCAGGAGACGGAAAATTTGATCAAAGCCTTGTGCCCGGAGATATTGAATTAGAGGTAGGTCGTGTTGATTTTTATAATCTTCCGGCATTTCCCCTATCTGAACAACAATTACTAAAAAACTACCTAGACAAAGATCATGAGTACAGAAAAAAAATAGTAGTCCCTGTAAAACAAGCTGTGATTGATGATAACTTTGGGTATTTCGGGGGTGAAGCCTTTGCTGCAAGCGCATACAAAAATTTTTCCCCTTTAGTTGGTACTTCAAGTGTTGCCGTAGCCGATTACCTTACAAGCATGAACGGCACTTCTTACCAATGGTCCTATGGTTGCGGAGGAGGCAGTTACACCAGTGCTGGCGGTATAGGCAACACGGCAACTCTCACCACAACAAATTTACAAGGCGTGTTCACCATGTTGTTTGGTTCTTACTTTGGGGACTGGGATTCACAAAATAATTTTTTAAGAGCCCCCCTTGCTCAAGGCAGAATTCTCACCAATCTTTGGTCGGGTCGACCCCATTACCAATTGCATCACATGGGTTTGGGAGAAAACATTGGGTATGGATTACTGCTCACACAAAACAATCCCGGCAACTTGTATTTCGCCAGTTCAGTAGGCATTAGTGGCAAATGGATTCATAATGCATTAATGGGCGACCCCACTCTTCGCAACGATGTGGTAGCGCCAGTCACAAATGTTATAGCCAACATGAACGGTAACCACTGTCAAGTTTCATGGACAAACAGCCCCGACAATACAGTAATCGGCTATCACCTGTATGTTCGCAACGATAGTGTGCCTGAATACACCCGCGTAAATACCCAACTCATTACAGGTAATACCTACACCGACTCCTGTATAATCATTCATGGTATTCACGAATACATGGTAAGAGCTTTAAAGCTGGAAACTACGCCAAGTGGCTCATATTTTAATTTAAGTGAAGGCATTAGCGATACTGCATACAATTCACTTAACATCGCCGGCATTGCAGCATTCACACACACGGTGAATGGCGTAAGTGTTTCATTCAACGCAACCACTACCCTCAATCCTACTTATGTGTGGGATTTTGGTAACGGACAAAATAGCACTTCTGCAAATCCAACAGTGACCTACAGCAGCAACGGCAGCTATACTGTTCAGCTGATTGCCAGCCATCCTTGTTTTGAGGACACTTCCTATGTTGTAATTCAAATTTACGAGGTTGGTGTAACAAATTTGTTTGAGCAGGCAGATTTTGCTATTTATCCTAATCCAAGTGAAGGTTGGATCAGCATAACCGGGAACAAAAGCACTGCATTTCAATTCAGTATTTTTACTACAATTGGCAAAGAAGTTTATTCAAACCCGTCAGTTGAGAGCAATACACTTATTGATTTGAGTTCCTTACCGAAAGGGTTATACGTGTTAAAGTTCACCAATGGCCAAAACTCAGTGACAAAAAAACTTGTTTTGGAGTAGTTATTACATTTCTTTGCGCATGCGCCCAACCGGAATGTCAAGTTGTTCGCGGTATTTTGCAACGGTTCTTCGGGCAATCTGATACCCTTTGGCATTTAAAGCTTCGCAAAGTTCGTCATCGGTAAGCGGATTCTTTTTATCTTCTTTTTCAATCAGCTCCTTGAGAATGTTCTTTATTTCACGACTACTTACTTCCTCCCCATCATCGCGGCTCATGCTTTCGCTGAACAGCGATTTTAATAAAAAAGTGCCATAAGGAGTTTGAACGTATTTGCTATTAGCCATGCGTGAGATAGTTGAAAGGTCCATGTTTACCCGGCCGGCAATGTCTTTCAAAATCATCGGTTTGAGTTTGCTTTCGTCTCCTGTAACAAAATACTCATGCTGAAATTCCAAAATACATTTCATGCAAATAGACATGGTAGCATAGCGCTGTTGCAAAGCTTCTATAAACCAGGAAGCGCTTTCAATTTTACTTTTTACAAATCCGGCAGCTTCTTTGCTGCTTTTGTCTTTACTTTTGGTGTATTCTGCCAGCATGTCCTTATAGTCCCTGCTGATCTTTAGGTCTGGTAAGTTTCTACCGTTAATGCTGAGTTCGGGCACACCATCGCTAACGTTCACAATAAAATCAGGCACTACCGCACTTAAATTGTTCTCTTTGCTTTCTCCGCTATTGGCGGGTCGGGGATTGAGATGACGAATAACTTCAATCACGTCTTTCAAATCCTCTTCTTCAATATGTAAGCGTTTGAGTATTTTATCGTAGTGTTTTTTTGAAAACTCTTCCATGTGATGTTTAATCATATCAATGGCAAGCAGTATCTCCCGCGTTTTTTCAGGTTTCCTTTCCAGTTGCAGCAACAAACATTCCTGTAAATTTCGTGCAGCTACCCCAGGCGGATCAAAACTTTGTAGCAATTTTAAAATGGCGTCTACTTCTGCAACTGAGGTGGTAATGTTATAATTGAAGGCTAAATCATCAACCACAAATTCTGTTTCTCGTCGCATGTACCCGTCTTCGTCCAAACAACCAATAAGGTAAAGCCCTATACTGTATTCTTGTTCTGTTAACTCCTTCAAGCCCAGTTGTTGCTCAAGTTGTTCTCTATACGCCGGACCCTCAACAACAACAAACTCACGCGACTCATCGTCAGGGCCTTTATTGCTAACCTCATATTTATAAGCATCCAGTTCGCCCTCGTCCATATAATCTTCCATCTCCACGTTGGCGTTTTCTTTCAATTCAGCATCACTCATTTCACCGTTTTCCTCTCCCTCATCTTCATTTGAATATTCAGTTTCCTCCGAGTCTTCGTTGCTGAACAATTCTTCATCTGTGGCTTGCTCCCCATCTTCTTCAAGTGCCGGATTAGCTTCCAGTTCTTCCTTGATACGTTCTTCCAGCGCAAGTGTTGGCAATTGAAGTAACTTCATCAACAGAATTTGCTGAGGCAGAAGTTTTTGTGAGAGTTTTAAATATTGGGTCTGCTTAAGGGCCATTTCAGTTCACCAGACAGAGGAAATAATTTTTTTTGCCTTTTTGAATGATGATGTATTTGTTGTTGATAAGGTGAGAGGTGTTGACCTGCACATCCTGGCTTTCAACTTTTTGTTTATTGATGCTTACACCACCGCCTAATATTAACTTTCTTGCCTCACCCTTGCTTGGTGCAATTTTTGATTTTTCTGACAAAAGATCGACCACAGAAATCGAAGTCTTTAACTCCTCCTTACTCAATTGGATTTGCGGCACACCTTCAAACAAATCAAGAAAGGTGTTTTCATCCAGTTTCTGAAAATCACTAAGGCCGCCTGAAAACAAGACCTTACTTGCAGCCAAGGCCGTTTGGTAATCCTCTTTGCTATGTACAAGGCTGGTTAATTCGTCTGCCAGTTTGTTTTGCAAAATGCGTTTGCCTGGATCCTTCTCATGTTCTGTGATAAGGTTGTCTATTTCCTGTTTTGGAAGAAACGTAAATATCCGAATGAAATTTTTTGCATCCTCATCACTGGTATTGATCCAGTACTGAAAAAACTTGTATGGTGAAGTACGGTGTTTATCCAGCCAAATATTTCCTCCTTCGGTTTTTCCAAATTTGGAGCCATCGGCTTTCCTCACCAATTGTGTGGTTAATCCAAAGGCCTCTGCCCCATGCTTCCGTCGAATCAACTCTGAACCACTGGTGATATTTCCCCATTGATCGGAGCCTCCCATTTGCAATTTGCAATTTTTGTGCGTGTACAAGTAATAAAAATCGTAGGCTTGCATTAACTGGTAAGAGAATTCCGTGAAACTCATGCCATTTTCGAGCCGGTTTTTCACCGAGTCCTTAGCCATCATATAATTTACTGTAAGGTGTTTGCCTACATCACGAATAAAATTGATGAAACTGTAATTTTTCATCCACTCGTAATTATTAAGCAGTTCGGCACCATCGGATGCTGTGGTAAAATCGAGAAATTTCCGAAGCTGCTTTTCTATCCCTTCAACGTTTTTTTGTAATTGCGTTTCGTCAAGCAAATTCCGTTCGGCACTTTTCCCGCTTGGGTCACCTATCATACCCGTTGCCCCTCCAATTAAGGCAATAGGCTTGTGCCCTGCCTTTTGAAGACGCATTAAGGTGAATATTTGTGTAAGACTGCCTATGTGAAGCGAATCTGCGGTTGGATCAAAACCGATATAACCGCAAACCTTTTCCTTGCTCAGCAATTCTTCGGTTCCCGGCATAATGTCCTGAAGCAGCCCACGCCACCTCAATTCTTCAACAAAACCTGTGTTCATATGGTCATAAATTTACAAATATTCCGGCGACCTCAGCCTTACATTGCTAGTGCTTGAACCGCATTTATTTTTTAATTTTAGCCCATGTATATCTACAATGTAACCATTAATATTTCTGATGAGGTGCACAATAACTGGCTAAAATGGATGAAGGAAGTTCATATGCCAGACGTGATGAAAAGCGGTTGTTTTGTGGACAATCAGATGTTAAAAGTGCTATATGTAGAAGACGAAGGCCACACGTATTCTATACAATACCGTTTTTTAGATATGGCCGACATTGAACGTTATCAAAAGGAACATGCCCCTCGTTTGCAGGCCGAAACCGCTAAAATGTTTAAGGACAAGTATGCGGCTTTCAGAACCATTCTGCAACTAATTGATTAAGCAAGAAATTGTTCTAACCACGCCAAAGCATCGGCTTCTTTTTTAAAGAGTTTGGTGGGGATCTTGGGTTGATTCACACGAATAAAAAAGTTGGATAAAAGAATTACCGGCGTAGAGTCTGCAAGCATAGCATAGGCCAAATGGTGTTTCATGTAAATATTGTCTGCTCCAAATCTTCGGGCCTCAGGTGTTGAGCTTATATTTAGCCGAACGTCGGCAAGCACACAAAATTTTGTTTGATTGGCAAGCTTTATGCCCTCTCTGTTAATGTTTTCGAGAATTGGCGCTGTGATTTCCAAACCTTCCTGCAATCGTACAATTAAAATTCCATCCTTAAATTCCAGACGCCCAACACCCTTAATTTCGAATTCCGCAGTCATCTCACAATTTTGTTGTATTGGTTTTTAAATATGGTTAAGCCTTTGAATAAGAAAAAAGCCGGTAAATACCGGCTTCTGTTAAGTAACGAATTGTTTAACCCTTAATTATGACAATGGCTACTTAATTTGGTTCAGTTCATTTTGAAAGGCGGTATTTTACCCTCTTTCATGAGCTGAAGACTCTTCTTTTTGTGCTCTTCAAAATTTCCAAATGCCAAAGCATCCAACATTTCATTGCGGCTCATGCTTGGGTTGCCAAATTCCTTGCGAATTTCTTCTGAACAGCGGTCAACGTACTTTTCAAATTTTATCGGGGCCCAAACGTATTCTTTTTTGTTGGAATCTTTTTTAATAGCAAACTCTTTAGGGAGATTTCCTTCGATCTTCGACTTGATATCCAATCCTTCGTAGGTTTTCGGTAATTGGCGGTTATCAAACATAAAGGGTTTACTTACCATGATCACGTGTTTTTTACGTTTTGGATCTATCATGGATAGTCCTTCTATCCTTAAGCCCTTTTTTTTAAGGGTTCCATACTTACTTTCGAAATGTTTAAGAATTTCAAACATGGTTTAGGATTGAGGGACAACAAAGGTAGGCATAAAACGACAATTTTGGTAAGCTTACAACTTGAATACTGATAATAAATGTTGGGAACTATGTGTTTAAACTGTTTACAAATTGGTGATAGCCTGTGGACAGAATGTTAAAACACTGTTTGTCAGTAATTTACAATCTGTGGATAATTCTTTCGGCCTTAGTCTGCTTTATAAACTAAAACGTTAAACACATAAGGGTTAATGCGTTTAACCTGTTCAGAACGTTTTAGGTTTTTAAGGCTTTGTTTTTTGGAAATCGGAGAAATAAGCTCGGTTTTAAGAGAATCTGAGGCGTTTTGGTTCAAAGAACGCAAAATTTGGCTGGCTTTTATGGCAAAACCTGTGGCTTCAGCCCCGGTGATTTTGCCTTTTATTACTCCCACAATATTTCCCTGCTCATCGAGCAAAGGCCCCCCACTGTTTCCGGGGTTTACAGGAATTGAAATTTGATACATACTGGTGTCACCAGAAAAACCACTCATGGAACTCAGTGCCCCTTCGCCGTAAACCACATCTGCACGGGGATAACCCAGTGTAAATACTTTTTCACCTATTTCGGCTGTTTTGCTTTTTAAACTGTACGGCACTTGCCAAGTAGTGGCAACTTCGGTATTGTCTAATTTAAGTATGGCCAGGTCGATTGTTTCGTCAGCATAAACCACCTTTGCGTGGTTGCGCTCGGTGTTTTCATTTTGAATAAATACGCTATCAGCCGATTTAACCATGTGGTAGCTCGTAACAATATATCCCCGGTTGTTTAATGCAAATGCGCTGCCTTCTAAATTGGCAGGAGCATACACAGTTTTGGTTTTTTTCTTGGTAATACCCTCAACGATTCCGTCGTTAGAATATTTCAACTCCATCACGTTACGTTTTAATTCCAATATCTCGTTGTTTTGTTTTTTGAGGAGATAACCGCCTGTGCTTAAAGCCGCAACTGTTGCCAATACAGCCACCAGAGCGGTGCTGGCAGCCACGGCAATGGTTCTGCCGTGTCGTTGAGCAAAACTGTTTTCGCGTAAAATGGAAATGACTTTCGTATTCTCACCAAAAAGTTCTCTATGAATATGGTTCAGTTTGTGTTGGAGTTTCTCGCGATTGGCCGATTGGGCCATGGTTTCAATTAGGGTTTTGTGCTCATGGAAAGCTTTTGCAAAAACGGCGTCTTGTTGCAAACGGCTCTCAAATGCCCTATTCTCCTCTGCACTGAGCGTGTTGTTTAAATAATTATCAAATGTTTCTACAATGTTCATAGTTCTTGTCGCTGCGTTTGTTCTACTCCTCCTGTTGTATTAAAAAAGAATTTCTTCAACCGTTGTAAACATTTGTACTTCTGATTTTTTGCATTGTCGGCATTAGTGTACCCGAATTTTATCGAAATATCGTCCATGCTGAGTCGGTTCACGTAAAAATCGCGAATCAGGCTTTGACAAGGCTCTCCAAGCTGTGCCATTCCGGCATTCAACTTTTCGAGTTCCTGTTCTTTTTCAATGTGCCTGCTAAAATCTTCGCTTACATCTGCCAGATCCATCTCCTCTTCTTCTTTCATCAAAAAGGTTTTCCCGGCCTTTTTGAGTTGTTTTAACCATAACCTTCTGGCTACAGAATAGATGTAAGTTTGCAACTGGCAATGCAACTGAAACTGCGGATCCTGGGTGTTTTCGTAGAGTACAATAATACACTCCTGATAAACATCCTGAGCAGCTTCCTGAGTACCGTTGTTGTTTACAATAAATTTAAGAACGAGCTGAAAATACTTCTTGTACAAGGCCTTTAGCACCACGTTGTTGCCGCTGCGCAATCCTTCAATGAATTCTTCATCACTGTACTGCACTTTTGGAACTGACATGAGGCCTGGTTTAGATTAATACGTTTTCTTTCTAAAGGTAACCTTTACCTGTAAAAATTCGGTTGAATTTCAGAGCAACATCCCACATTCAGATTACAATCTCATTTTTAATTACTGATAATCAAGGCTTTAAGTCTTTTTTTCAAAAAAAGTACGCTTTTTTGGGGTTACTTCTTTCCTGTTGTGGTATAAATGGTAAACCAACCAAAAAACCTAAAAATGAAAAAAGTATTCTCAATCGTTGCCGTAGCTGTATTGGCTACTGCTTTTGTTGCTTGTGGTCCTTCAGCTGAAGAAAAAGCTAAAATGGAAGAAAGAGCAAAATTTATGCAAGATTCTATTGCTGCTGCCATTAACCAATCTATGGAAGCTGCTGCAACTGAAGCTGCTCCTGCTGATTCAGCTGCTGTTAGCACTGAAACTGCTGCTGCTCCTGCTGCAGAAACAAAGTAATTTGTGTTTAGTTAGTTAGCGGTTAAGCCTCAAAGCGCAAGCTTTGGGGCTTTTCTGTTTTTTGCCTAGCTTTGATGGAATATTTTCCACTTATATTATGATTAGATCTTTTGTACCGTATTTTTCACTGTTAGCTGTTGGCGTATTGGCTTTTTTTTCCTGCGGTCCGGCAGCCGAAGACCGTTCCATGATGATGTCGCGCTCCAAGCAGGTTCAGGATTCCATTGCCACCGTGATTCGTATGCAAATGGCTGAAGCCGAAGGTCCGGCACCTGTTCAGGCCATGCCAACTGCCAGCCCAACAACCATGGCCCCTGTTGCTCCTGCCCCAACACACACTCACGCTCCTGGCGAAGTGCACAACCACTAAATACTAAGCTGTTCTGCTTCAAATGGAAATTTCAATTCAACAGGTACTTGATGCCTTAAAATACGTTGACGATCCTGATCTTAAAAAAGATCTGGTGAGCCTCAACATGATCAAAGATGTGAAGGTGGAAGGCAAAAACATTTCCTTTACTGTAGTGCTCACCACACCAGCCTGTCCAATGAAAGACATGATACAAAACGCTTGTATCAATGCCATCAAACATTTTGTGGATAAGGAAGCTGTGGTAAATGTTCACATGTCTTCTAACGTTACGAGTAAAAAGGAAAAAGACGAAACCACTCTTCGTGAGGTGAAAAACATTATTGCCGTAGCCAGCGGTAAAGGCGGCGTTGGCAAAAGCACCATCTCAGCCAACCTGGCCCTTGGTTTGGCAAAACTGGGTGCAAAAGTGGGATTGGTGGATGCTGACATTTATGGGCCCTCGCAACACATCATGTTTGGTTTGGGACAGGAAAGTCCAGGTTCAGCAGAATTTAACGGACAACGTAAAATGGCTCCGGTTGAAAGCTATGGGGTTAAACTAAATTCCATTGGTTTAATGTCGGGTCCTGGTCAGGTAATAGCTTTGCGCGGTCCTATGGCCACAAAAGCTTTAATGCAATTGTTTCATGATACGGTGTGGGGTGAGTTGGATTATTTAATTGTTGACTTGCCTCCCGGCACAGGGGACGTACAAATTTCTTTGTGTTCGCAGATTCCGTTGACCGGCGCTGTTGTTGTGTGTACCCCGCAGGAAGTCGCTTTGTCTGATGCGCGCAAAGGCATAGCTTTGTTTCAGATTCCTCAAATTAAAGTGCCCATTCTCGGCCTGGTAGAAAACATGGCCTGGTTTACACCGGCAGAATTGCCCGAAAACAAATATTACATTTTTGGAAAAGACGGGGTGAAACACTTGGCCGAAGAAATGAGCTTGCCTTTACTTGCTCAGATTCCTTTGGTACAAAGCATACGCGAAGCATCGGATGCTGGTCACCCGGCTGTGTTGCAAGAAAACACCAGCTTAAGCGAAGAGTTCATGAAACTGGCCCAACGTGTGGCACAGCAGGTGGCTATAAGAAATGCCACTCCTGTTGAAGCAGCAATAGAATAAAATATATTACCATTACCTAAACAAAAAAGCGCCCAATCGAGGCTTTCTTTGTTTTTTTATTGTAAATTGAAGTGTTAATCTTCATTTTATGAAACAGCTTATTGTTTTCGCTATTTTTCTGTTATTAAGTAGTGCGTTAAACATGAAATCACAGACTTGCAACGCATCATACACATATAGTCAAAGTGGCAACGTAGTCACTCTTTCTAATACATCCACTTTTCCTGCTTCTTTGACGCCAATCTTCTATTGGGACTTAGGTTCTGGCAATACCTTTACAACTAATAGTCTTGCCCAAACAGCTAGTTTTACGGCAAATTCAAATGGCTATTATGTGCCTAATCTTCAATTGACCTTTGCTTCAAACACTTGTTCTGCTGGTTATTACGACTCGATTCCCATACTACTTCCTGGTTGCCCTTTATGGATTCAAAATGCGCCCTCATCTTTAAGTGGTACTAATGCACCGATTGTTAGTTTTTCGTGCAATGCTATAAATACAACAGCCAATACCACCTATTCCTGGAACTTTGGAGATGGCACCACATCGAATTTAACCGCACCAACACACACCTATATGGGTTTAGGTTGCCATTTTTATTCTGTAGCTGCAAATAATAATCCGACCTGTAGTGCATTCTATATTCCCTCCACTTATGAAATATTAGGCGGACCAACACAGGTATTCGGTCCATATATTCCTTCTATTACATATACACCTACCACTAATGGAAATGTTAATTTTACATTGAATGGATTTAATAATCACGGCTTGGTAGATTGGCATTTTGGTGATGGGGCTGTTTCGTCAGCTACATCATCAACGGATATGTTGGCTTCTCATACTTTTTTCAATGGAACCTATACCGTGTTTGCTTACGTTAATATTTTTTCTCCGAATGCTTTTTATCCTTCTGTGGTTGTAAATATTACCAATGGTATTCCATGCATTGTGAACTCCACCTTTAGTCATACAGCAGGACTTAATGGCGCTTATCAATTTTCACCAAGTGCTGCGCCGAGCGGCTCTAATATAGGATACAGTTGGGATTTAGGAGATGGCACTATCTCTAATGTTATAGCTCCAAGCCACACATATGCCACAGCAGGAATACACACTGTTTCACTATTCTCATATAATGTCACTAACTCCTCCACCTGCAATCAATACAGTTTTACCAATGTAAATGTATCTGGTATTCCTTGTATTGCTAATTCTGGATTTACAATATCCCCCTTCATGGGCGTACCCCATTTCTATGTTATCCAACCCTTTTACCCGTATAATGTATCACGTTGCCTTTGGGATTGGGGAGATAACACAACTGATACTGTTTTATATGCTACACATAATTACTCTGCTTCCGGCACATATAGTATTTGTCTTACGGTTACAACTTCTTGTGGTTCAAGTTCCACCACCTGCATCAATCAATTTCTACAAAAACAGAGTATTAATAGTAACATGATTGGGGTTATGGTTTCCCCTCCTCCAAAAGTTGTAGGTATAAATAATGAAGCAAGTAATGAACCGATTTCTTTTCGTGTTTTTCCTAATCCTAGCGAAGGTGTGTTTTATGTTAATATGAATCGAAAAATAGGCCTAGATAATATTGAAGTGTTCGATGTTTTGGGTAGAATAATTACACCAAAAAGCATTGACATTGAAGATGGAAACATTAAATTTTATCTTGGGGATGTGCCCAATGGTGTCTATTTATTACAGTTAAATAACTCCGGAAAATCGCTGAGGTCGCGATTCGTAATTTCAAAATAGATAATAGCCTACAAATCTTGGATTTATCAAGCACTTTGATGAAGAAAACAAAAAAGCCCCCGAAACTCGGAGGCTTTTTTTATTTGAAATTCACTACTACTTAAAGTTTTGCTTTGACTTCCACCATGTCGTACCCTTCAATAATATCGCCTACTTTAATGTCATCGAACCCGTCGATGTTCAATCCGCACTCGTAGCCCGAGGCCACTTCTTTCACATCGTCTTTGAAACGTTTTAGTGACCCTAAACTTCCTGTATGAATCACAATGCCATCGCGTATCACACGCACCTTGGTGTTGCGGGTTACTTTTCCATCCAGCACATAACAACCCGCAATAGTACCTACTTTGGTTATTTTGAATACTTCGCGAATCTCGATGTTACACACAATCTTCTCTTCGAACTCAGGCGCCAACATACCTTCTATAGCCGCTTTAATTTCATTGATGGCATCGTAAATAATCGAATACAAACGGATATCGATTTCTTCTACCTCTGCTAACTTCCTGGCACTGGCGCTTGGCCTTACCTGGAAACCAATGATGATGGCGTTGGATGCCGAAGCCAGCAACACGTCGCTTTCGCTGATGGCGCCCACCGATTTGTGTATGATGTTTACCGCTACCTTTTCGGTGGTAAGTTTTAGTAATGAATCTGATAAGGCTTCGATTGAACCATCCACGTCACCCTTCACAATTACGTTCAGTTCTTTAAAGTCACCAATCGCCAAACGTCTTCCTATTTCATCCAGGGTGATGTGTTTGTGTGTGCGGATACCTTGCTCACGTTGCAACTGCAAACGACGGGTGGCAATTTCACGGGCTTCCCGCTCATCGTTCATTACGTTGAATTTATCGCCTGCTGTTGGAGCGCCACTCAAGCCCAGTACTTTTACGGGTTGTGAAGGACCCGCAGTATCCACTTTTTGTCCGCGTTCATTAAACATGGCGCGTACACGGCCGCTGTATGAACCGGCCAGCATCACATCTCCAACTCTTAGTGTGCCGCTTTGTACCAAAATTGTAGAAACATACCCACGCCCTTCTTCCATACTGGCTTCAATTACTGATCCTGTGGCATTCCGGTCAGGGTTCGCTTTCAAATCCATCATATCGGCTTCCAGTAGCACTTTTTCTAACAGAAGGTCGATGTTTTTTCCTTGTTTTGCCGAAACTTCCTGGCACTGAAATTTACCACCCCACTCTTCCACCAAAATATTCATTTGCGAAAGGCCTTCGCGAATTTTATCCGGATTAGCTCCCGGCTTATCAATTTTGTTGATGGCAAATATCATTGGCACACCGGCTGCTTGCGCGTGGTTGATGGCTTCTTTGGTTTGAGGCATGATACTGTCGTCGGCCGCTACCACAATAATGGCAATGTCGGTTACCTTGGCACCACGTGCACGCATGGCCGTGAAAGCTTCGTGACCCGGGGTATCGAGGAACGTGATGCTTCTGCCATTGTGTAGTTTTACATTGTAGGCTCCTATATGCTGGGTAATACCACCGGCCTCACCAGCAACCACATCTGCTTTACGGATAAAATCGAGTAATGAGGTTTTACCATGGTCAACGTGACCCATAACGGTAACAATTGGCGCTCTTGGAACTAATTCTTCAGGCGCATCCTTCTTTTCCTCATTAATAGATTCAATATCTTCGGCTGTTACAAATTCTACTTTGTAACCAAATTCTTCTGCTACTATCGAAATGGTTTCTGCATCCAAACGCTGGTTAATAGAAACAAACAAACCAAGCGACATACAGGTTGAAATAATTTGTGTTACAGGAACATCCATCATGGTGGCCAATTGGTTTGCACTTACAAATTCCGCCACTTTTAACACTTTCTTTTCTGCTTCCGCCATCTCCTTTTGCTCGGCCATCCGGTCGCGAATCTCGTCGCGTTTTTCACGACGGTATTTGGAAGTTTTGGATTTATTGCCTTTTTCGCTTAATCGGGCCAGTGTTTCTTTTATCTGTGCCTGAATTTCTTCTTCGGTGAGTTCGTGACGTGCTTTAGCCGGTGTGCCAGGAGCAGGTTTTTTTGCTCTTGGGTCGCCGTATTTTTCTTTTGCGCGCGCGCGGGCAATCGCCGACTGTTCGGTGCCCACCTTTTTAATTTCTTCCTGTGATAACCCTCCTTTGCGAATACGTTTGCGTTTTTTCTTGTCAGCGGCGGATTCGGTATCGGCAGCCTTTTTTACCGGTTCCTTCACGGTAGGCAACACTACTTTACCCAGAATTTTAGGGCCTTCCAGTTTTTCGTATTTGGTGGCTAAAAATTCTTCTTTTGGTTCTTCTTTTGCCAGTACATTGTTTGTGTCGGGTTCTGAAGACTCCAAAGGGACTTCTTTTTCAGGTGCGGCAGGAGTTTCTACCTTTTCCTTTTTGCCTTTTTTGGTGGGTTTGGTTTTTAGGTTTAACGTGTCGAGATCAACGGTTCTGAGCACTTTTGGCCCTTCAATACTTTCTGAATCAGCCTTAGGTTCAGGAGCTTTTATAGCGGGCGAAGGTGCTTCTTCCGTTTTTACTTCCACCTTTGGTGCCGTGAGGTCTTTTATCACCACCACTTCTGCTTCTACAGCCTTGCTCTTTTTCAGCTTAAGTTCATCCAGAACTATCGTCTCCTTTTTAAGTTTAATGCCCTGATGAGCCACGTGCTCAGCTTCTTCACGGGCCGATTTATCGCCTGAGAATTCCTTCAGCAAAATGGTATACTCTTCGTCCCCAATTTTTGCATTGGGGTTATTTTCTACTTTATGGCCTTTCGCGGAAAGAAATTCCACAATCTTTCCCAAAGAAAGATTGAATTCTTTGGCCACCTTACTTAATCGAAGTGTTTTGGTTCCTTCAGACATATATTTTTTACTCTCTTATTAAATTGTTTGCGTTTTCCGCCATCTGCGGAAATGCTTTATTCTTCAAACTCAGCGCTCAGCACATCTCTTACTTGTTTGATGGTTTCTTCATCCAATCCTGTGCGACGCGCCAACTCCTCATCATTCAGTTCCAAAACGGCTTTTGCCGTATCACAACCGATGGCTTTTAATTGATCGATGATGTTACTTTCAATTTCATCGGCAAATTCTTCCAGATCCACGTCTTCCGTTTCAACGTCCATGTCTGTATCTCTAAACACATCGATTTCATACCCTGTTAACTTACCGGCAAGTTTAATGTTATAACCACCTTTACCAATAGCCAAACTGATCTGATCGGGTTTCAAAAACACCTCAGCGCGTTTGCTGTCATCATCGAGCTTAATGCTTGTGATTTTAGCAGGACTGAGTGAACGTTGAATCAAAAGGCTGGGGTTATTAGTGAAGTTAATCACATCAATGTTTTCATTCTTCAGTTCACGAACTATGCCATGAATACGCGAGCCTTTCATCCCCACACAAGCGCCTACCGGATCTATTCTGTCGTCGTAGCTTTCTACCGCTACTTTTGCTCTTTCACCTGGTTCGCGAACAATCTTTTTAATGGTAATAAGACCATCAAAGATTTCAGGCACCTCCGTTTCAAATAAACGTTCGAGGAATACCGGTGAAGTTCGAGAAACAATAATGGAAGGGGTTCCGTTTTTCATTTCTACTTTCGATACCACGGCTTTTACCGTATCTCCCTTTTTGAAAAAGTCAGAAGGAATTTGTTCTGTTTTAGGTAACAGCAATTCGTTTCCTTCGTCGTCTATCAGCATGATCTCTTTTTTCCAAACCTGGTATACTTCTGCAGTGATTACATCGCCGATTTTGTCCTTGTATTTGTTGTAAATCTCGTTTTTCTCTAGTTCAAGAATTTTCTGAACAAGATTCTGACGCACAGACAATACAGCTCTTCTGCCAAAGTCTTCTAGTTTTACCGGCTCAGAGACTTCCTCTCCAATTTCAAAATCCGGTTCAATTTTAATGGCATCGGTATACGAAATGTGTTTGTTTTCATCGTAGTCAAAAGAATCTTCTGCGAATTCATCATCAACGATCACGCGGTTTTTATAAATCTCCACGTCGCCTTTGTCGGGATTTACGATAATGTCGAAATTTTTATCCGAACCGTATTTTTTGATCAGCATGTTTCTGAACACATCTTCAATAATGCTCATCAGTGTGGCACGATCGATGTTTTTGATGTCTTTGAATTCTGAAAACGATTCGATAAGGTTTACGCTTTCCATTGTTTTTTTTGTTTATTAGTATTTAAGTTTAATTTTTGTTTCTTTCATTTCTGTAAAGGGCACGCGGTAATTTCTTATTACCGTGGTTTTTCCTTTGCCAAGTGTTTTGTTTTCTCTGCTGCTCACTTCAATTTCAATTCCTTGATCATCGCATTGAAGTAATTTGCCTTCGAGTTTGGTGTTATCGGTCTTAAGCACCTCCAAATCGCGTCCTACATGGCGCTTGTATTGTCGTGGAAACACAAGTGGGGTTGCAGCCCCATGTGAACTGACATCTAGAGAAAAATCCTCACGGTCGCGGTTAAGCTCCCCTTCAATAGCGCGGCTCAATGTTACGCAATCTTTGATTGTTACACCTTCATCCCCATCAATAAACACATTGATTTTGTTATCGCTGCTAATTTTGATGCCGGTAACAAAAAGTCGCGTGCCGCTGAGCTGCCTGTTGCAGATGGAATTTATGGTTTCTTTGTTAATCACTTGTATTCAATAAAATAGGGGACTTTTTGTCCCCTATCCACATTGTTTTATTTTCTACGGCAAATATAGGTATTTAATCTGAATTCCTGCAAATTTTTTTATTTAAATGCTAAGCGTGCTACCCAACCCCTACTTGGTTTGTAACGTATGGTAAAGTAATCATCCGCCATGCTGAAACACCGAACCGTATTTTTTATTTTTGCTTTGGTAACCCTGTTATTTCTTCAGATTGAAGCGGCCAATGCAGGACTCTTGGGCAAATGGAGAAGAATGCTTGAACAAACGCTTTCACCATTCATGCTGCTTGCTTCGGGCATAGCCCTCATGATTTCGGCCTTGGTGTATTTTGCTGTATTCGACAAAAGTCTGAACATCAATGAAACAAAGGAGCACGACGCCTGAAAGAAAAACCTTTAAAGCACAAATTTTCACACTATTCTCAGTGATTTAGGCCTGAGTAGGGAATATTTATAACTCATTTTCAATGCATTAAGTGCCCGAACCGGCTTTCTTACGGCTAAAAAAAGCAAGCCCGGTAGTGAATGGCAACTAAAATTTTGTTTTAGACCTGATATTTCTATTTTTGTGTCGAATTTTTAAATCGAACAAGAATGTCTGAAATTGCAAACAAAGTAAAATCAATCATCGTTGACAAATTAGGCGTTGATGAGAAAGAAGTAACTCCTGCCGCCAGTTTTACAAACGATCTGGGTGCTGATTCATTGGATACCGTAGAATTGATTATGGAATTCGAAAAGGAATTCAATATCGCCATTCCTGACGAACAGGCTGAGAAGATCGCTACTGTAGGAGATGCTATTTCTTACATTGAGACCAACGCGAAAAACTAATTTCGTTTATGCAATTAAAACGTGTAGTAGTTACAGGGCTTGGAGCCATTACGCCTTTGGGCAATAGTGTTAACGACTATTGGAACAACCTGGTGAATGGAGTAAGCGGCGCTGCACCTATTACACGCTTTGATGCATCCAAATTCAAAACCCGTTTTGCCTGTGAGGTAAAGGGTTTTAATCCCGAAGATTATTTCGACAAAAAAGAGGCCCGTAAGCTGGACGCTTTTTCCTGGTATGGAATTGCAGCCAGCGTGCAAGCTGTTGCCGATAGTGGCATTGACTCCGAAAAAATCGATAAGGACGAAGTGGGTGTTATCTGGGGTAGCGGTATTGGAGGCTTAGACACCTTTCAGGCCGAAACTTTTAACTTTGCAAAAGGGGATGGCACCCCAAGGTTCAATCCTTTTTTTATTCCTAAAATGATCGCCGACATTTGTTCGGGACACATTTCAATACGTTTTGGCTTCCGGGGTCCTAATTTTACCACGGTTTCGGCTTGCGCCTCCTCCACTTCGGCTTTGATTGATGCCTTTACCTACATTCGTTTAGGCAAAGCCAATGCGATAGTTGCAGGCGGCTCGGAGGCAGCTATCAACGAAAGTGGTATTGGCGGCTTCAACGCTGTTCAAGCTATGAGTACCCGCAATGACGCTCCTGAAAAGGCCTCGCGTCCTTATGACAAGGATCGTGACGGGTTTGTATTGGGCGAGGGTGGAGTAGCCCTGGTGCTCGAAGAATATGAACACGCGAAAGCCCGTGGTGCCAAAATTTACGCCGAGATCATTGGAGGCGGTATGAGCGGAGACGCATACCATATTACTGCTCCTCACCCCGAAGGCTTAGGCGCTACTTTAGTGATGCAACGCGCACTTAAAGACGCCGGAATTTCTCCAAACCAAATCGATTACATCAACACCCACGGTACCAGCACTCCGCTTGGAGATGGTGCCGAACTGAAGGCCATTGCCAATGTGTTTGGCGAGCAGGCCTATAAAATGAACATCAGTTCAACTAAATCCATGACAGGGCATTTGCTTGGCGCAGCCGGAGCTATTGAAGCATTAGCAACTGTATTGGCTGTGAAAAACGATATTGCCCCTCCAACCATTAATTTTGAAACACCCGACCCGGAAATCGACCAGCGTTTCAACCTCACCTTTAACAAGGCACAAAAGCGTACCATCCAAGCGGCAATAAGCAATACATTCGGTTTTGGAGGCCACAATGCTGCCGTTATTATTAAAAAATACACTTCTTAATACAGCCCTTGGCCATTCGTAAATTATTATCGCTGCTCCAAAAGCAATCCGGCGATAAACGTTTGAAGTCCTGGATCAGATCCACCTGTGGTTTTTCCCCAAAGAACCTCTCGCTATACAAACAAGCCCTTTCACACCGCAGCCATAACCTAACATCCAAATCACCGCTCAACAACGAACGTTTAGAATTTTTGGGTGATGCAATCTTGGGCGCAATTGTTGCAGATTATTTATTTGAGATTTATCCCTATAAAAATGAGGGGTTTCTCACACAGCTCCGAAGCCGCATTGTAAATGGTGAAAGTCTGAAAACTCTGGCAAAAAAATTCGGATTTGAACTGCACCTAAAAACCAACTCCCGTCGAAACGAACGACCATCCACTTATGCCTTAGGAGATGCGTTTGAAGCATTTATTGGTGCGCTGTACCTGGACCATGGTTTTAACAAAACAAAAAAATTCGTAGTTTCAAGAGTCATAAAAACGCATCTCGATCTCGACAAACTTGTTCAAACCAACGAGGATTACAAAAGTCAGTTGCAAATTTTTTGTCAGAAAAATAAACTGCAACTCGAATACCGGTTGATTTCTGAAGACATGAACGGGAGAGACAGGCTGTATGTAATTCAGGTGTTTGTGAACGATAAACCTTACACCCGATTTGAGAATTTTAGCAAACGTTTGGCCGAGCAGAAAGCGGCCGAATTGAGTTTACAAGAACTTATTCATGAATATGGCGAAGGCGCACGTACTGAATATTAACGAAGAAGATTATGAGTTTGCATTGTTGGGTCTAAGCATTCTGAAGGACCAATACGAAACTGCCGTAAGCCTCAACGAAACCCTGCTCATTCATTTAGAGCTTAACAACCATTTCAGCCTTGCTCTTAAGGATAATAAACTGTTCAGTTTTTCGCTTTTTTCCTATTTAGATAAAGACTTTGGCATTGAGTATCTGCTAATACCAAACGCCAGTAATTTTGAAGAACCCAACTTTAATACTGTTGGAAATCTTGACCTGTTCTCGGAAATCGCTGTAGAAGAACGAAGTTTGCTCATTAAAGAGCTTCCTAAAACCGACTATTTTCTCATTCTCAAAGGAGAAGAAATTGAGGCCCACAAACACAAAGTGATTCAACGAATAAAAACCATAAACGAGCTTTTAAGCGTTCAGCTTATTGATGTTTCAGATTTACCAAGTCGAAGCAATTTGGTGTTTTGATCCGGATTAATAAAATGTAAATACCTTTACACAATGGACGAACTCAAAAAACGTATCACACTGCTGAGAGAAGACTTTATGATGGGCAGTCTCTCCGAAAATGATGTCAGTGATCTGCCATCTCAACAATTTGAGCTGTGGTTAAACCAGGCCATGACGGCTGAAGTACCTGAGTGGCAGGCCATGACACTTGCCACAGTTTCGGCCGATCTGCGCCCCTCGGCGCGTATTGTGTACCTGCGGCAATTCCAAAACGACCAATTCTGGTTTTATGGCAATTACAACTCCCGCAAGGCGCAACATTTAAATCAAAACCCGAATGCTTCTCTGAGTTTTTTCTGGCCCCAACTCGAACGTCAGATACGCCTGGAAGGAAGTGTTGGAATTTGTCACGACAACACGAGTGACGTGTATTTCGAAAGCAGGCCCTTCGAGTCAAAATTAGGGGCCTGGGCTTCAGCTCAAAGTGCTGAATTAAAAAACCGAGAAGAACTGGAAGCTTTATTGGAAGTGTACCGCAAAAAATTTGAAGACGGCAACATCTACCGACCGCCATATTGGGGAGGCTGGGTATTTACTGCCAGGTATTACGAATTCTGGCAAGGCAGAAAAAGTCGCCTACACGATAGGATTACCTATGAAAACACCAACGGACAATGGACCATCAAGCGAATAGCCCCTTAAAACAATGACTAAAGAAGAAAAAATACTAAGCTTTGATTCAGGCGGAGTCGGTCAATTTAACGCCGGCATGTATGGATTGCCATTCACTTTGGAAGAATGTGATACCGTTATAGTACCTGTGCCCTGGGAGGTAACTGTAAGCTATGGTGGAGGTACTGCAAGAGGTCCTGAAGCGATTCTCAAGGCAAGTTATCAAGTTGATCTTTACGACCCCTTTGTGAAGGACGCCTGGAAGCGAGGTATAGCACTTGACGAAATTTCGGAAGCTATCAAAAACAAAAGTGATCAACTCAGACCACTTTCTGAAGATTATATTGATGCCTTGGCTAAAGGAGCAGATGAGCACAATTCAGAATTATCAAAAATTGCTGCCGAAATTAAAATTGCATGTCTTTGGCTGAACGACACTGTTAAACAACGGTGTTTGCATTTTTTAAACCAAGGAAAAACGCTGGGGCTGCTGGGTGGCGACCATTCTACTCCCCTTGGAATGATTCAGGCCTTGGCTGAGAAATACGAGTCATTTGGGATTTTGCAGATCGACGCGCATGCCGACTTAAGGGATGCTTACGAAGGGTTTGAATTTTCACACGCTTCCATAATGTTTAATGCTCTTCAATTAAAACAGGTAAGCAAACTTATACAAGTAGGTATACGTGATTACTGCGAAGACGAACTTAATCTCATACAAAACTCAGGAGGACGAATTCAAACCTTTTTTGACAGGGACCTGCAATACCAAAAATTCAGAGGCGATTCATGGGAGAGAATCTGTAATCGCATTGTTTCAACCTTGCCTCAAAACATTTACCTGAGTTTTGATATCGATGGGCTCGATCCCAAACTTTGCCCAAATACAGGCACACCGGTAGCCGGAGGATTTGACACAGAACAAGTACTTTATTTGTTGGAAAAAATTGTCTTAAGCGGACGCCGTTTTTTAGCTTTTGATCTTAACGAAGTTGCCCCCGGTTCGGATGGAGATGAATGGGACGCCAATGTAGCCGCGCGTTTGCTTTATCGAATAGCCAACCTGGTTGCATTTAGTCAAACCAAGTAACATGCGAAGGCTGATAATCCTATTATTGTTGGTTGGTGGAATAAGCATGGAAATACAGGCTAAAAAAATAAAAGCAGGCAATTACAGGGCCGTGTTAGTCTTAGACGAGGCCAACAATACCTTGTTACCTTTTACCTTTGATTTGGCTTTTGTAAACAAGCGTCCTGTTATTACCATACACAATGCAGAAGAAAAAATCCATGTTGACGAAATTCGAGTAGTGAAAGATTCTTTGTATTTCAAAATGCCGCTATTTGATACAGAATTCAGATGCAAAATCAAAGGCAATGTTTGGGAAGGGGTTTGGATTAACCATTACAGAAAAGACAAGAACCAAATTCCATTCAAAGCTTATTATGGAGAAAACGAACGTTTCGAATCCAAAGTCAACTCTGCATCAGGTTCAGTGGAGGGGCGCTGGGAAGTAGTATTTAAGGGACAAAACGGAACCGGCACCAAAGCTATTGGTTTGTTCAGGCACATTGAGCAAAGCAATTTTGTATACGGCACGTTTTTAACCGAAACGGGTGATTACCGTTACCTCGAAGGGGTTTTGAACGGCAATACCCTTTTACTTTCCTGCTTTGATGGCAGCCACGCCTTTTTATTCCGTGCCACACTAAAGGATAAGGATCACCTTGAAGGAGAGTTTTTTAGTGGAAGTCACTGGAAAGAAAATTGGATTGGTTTAAAAAACGATTCTGCAAAATTGAGAGAACCTGATAAGATCACATTTGTTAAAAATAAGGCGGCACTTTTCACCTTTCGTTACCAAGATACACAAAACAATTGGGTGAGTTCAGAAGACGAGAAGTTTAAAAATAAAGTTATGTTGGTGCAATTGATGGGCAGCTGGTGCCCTAATTGTATGGACGAAAGCCGATTCTTCAAACTCCTGCATGAAAAATACCAGGCCATGGGTCTTGAAATTGTTGCTCTGGCTTTCGAAAAAACTAACGATGCCGAAAAAAGCAGAGCACAGGTAGACCGCATGAAAACCCGCCTTGAATTGCCTTACCCGGTGCTCATTACCCAAAAATCAGGTAAAGAAAAAGCTTCTGAAACCTTTCCGTTTCTGAATGAAATTGTGGCATTTCCAACCACACTTTTTCTCGACCGCGCCCATAACGTAGTGAAAGTTCACACTGGTTTCAGTGGGCCGGCAACCGGAAAAGCCTATACCGACTTTGTAAAGGAAACTGAATCACTTATCGAACAATTGCTTGAACAACAATAAGTCAACTAAGCCCCACCTAAAACTAAATCTTACTACTTTTAAGTCATACAAATCACGCTCATGTTCACCGGAATTATTGAAACCTTAGCCCGTTTAGAAAAAACTGAGAAAGAAGGCAACAATTTGCACCTCAGCTTTTCCTGTGAATTCACCGAAGACTTGAAAATAGATCAGAGTATTGCTCACAATGGGGTTTGTTTAACCGTAGTTGCAAAAAACGGTTCAAATTATACAGTAACAGCTATTCAGGAAACACTTAACCGAAGCACACTAGGTACATTAATGCCCGGAGACCTCGTTAATTTAGAACGTTGTATGTTGGCCAACGGACGATTCGACGGGCATGTAGTTCAAGGGCATGTGGATACCACGGCAGAATGTAAGACGATCAGGGAATTGAACGGGAGTTGGGAGTTTGAATTTGTATACCCCCCCTCAACCGGGCACATCACAGTTGACAAAGGAAGTATAACCGTTAACGGCGTGAGCTTAACAGTAGTAGAACCACAAGCCAATTCGTTTAAAGTGTGTATAATCCCTTACACCTTTGAACACACAACCTTTAAAACACTAAAGCCGGGCTCAAAAGTCAACCTTGAGTTTGACATTATAGGAAAATACATATCGAGACTATTGACCATACGAGGTTAATATTTTCTCGCCAAAGACGTACTTTTCGTTTTTTTAGTTTAGGGGTTTGTGTAATTTAACTTAAATTTTTATCCATGACACCCATGCGTTATTTTTACCTCCTTGCCTTTACCTGTGTTTTATTTTTTAGCCATCAGATACAAGGGCAAAACAGCAACTCAGGTTTACTTGACCTCGACGGAGTGGTTTACGGTTACAACTATAACCCCTCAACAAAAGGCCTGTTTAAGAAGGAAAAACAAATTGTATTAGAGGGCACGCTTTCCAATGTACAAATAGCAGTAACTGAAAACAACCAGGCTGTACTAAAGGCACTTACCAATAAAAAAGGGGAATTTAAATTTAAGCTGAAGCTTGGCAAATTGTATAAGCTTGCCTTAACCAAGTCAAATCACAACGATTGTTATTTATTGATTGACTTAAGAAATATTCCCTCGTCCATAGTCGCGTCCGGGTTCAGTTTCGATGCCATGGAGCTTATCATGAACAGCTTTTTGAGCAAAGATACCACCAACAGCAAATTGCCTTTCGGGCGTTTGTACTTTAATGCCAAAGGGAATTTTATGGATTTTGAAGAAATGCTCCCAAAAAACAAAAAGAACCTTGAGCTAAGAAAAAAGGAGAACATGACGCCGGTTAATTTTATCCTTAAATCGGTTGAAAAAAACAAAGGCACCATTTTGGGCGACGGAACTGAAGAAGTAAAAAAACCCATTGCCCGAAAATCAGAGTCGGTGCCAGATACCAGTATAAAAAGCGACAGCGTTGCTCAAACCACAAAGGTAACCATGGTGAAACCGCTCGAAAAAAAACCCGAGGCGCTTGACTTTGAAAAGATCACCGAAGACGACATCACAAAAAAGGAATTAGAGTTATCCGATATCAGAAAACAAATCGAATTGGACCGGAAAAACGCGGTTACACATGAGGACAGTCTGGCATTTCAGGAAAAAGAGAGAATTGTTGAAGCAGCTACAATTGAACTCAACAACGCCAAAAAACTCATTGCCCTACAAAAACAGGAAATTTCCAGTCAAAAACGTTTGTTGATTTGGGCAGGCATCAGCATTGTTTTTATTTTGTGTTTTCTTGGACTTGTGGTGAAATACTACATCGACAAACGCAAATCCAATCATGTACTTAGCGAAAAAAATCGCCGTATCACCGAAAGTATCAATTATGCGAAACGGATTCAACATGCCATCTTGCTAAGAGATGATGAGATCAGAAAAATCCTTCCCCAGTCCTTTATCTATTTTCAGCCTCTAAACATAGTGAGTGGAGATTTTTACTGGATTTCCAAACACGACAATAAGGTGGTTGTAGCAGCAATTGATTGCACCGGGCATGGGGTTCCGGGAGCATTCATGTCATTGATTTGTAATTCCATTTTGTATGAAACCATTATGGATAAAAAAATACTGAATCCTTCCGAAATTTTGTCTCGCCTGAACAAAGGGATCATTAATTTATTGCGTCAGGACAGCGATGAAAATGAAAGCATGGATGGCATGGAGCTTTCATTGTGCGTGATAGATCACCAAAAATCGAGTCTGGAATTCGCCGGTGCCATGAATCCCGGATTTATAGTAAAACAAGGTAAGGTTGAAATGCTGGAGGCCGATGTTCAAACCATCGGTGGCATGAATTACTTTTTAGATAAAAGCAAGGAAGCCGAGTTTACAACAACAACGGTGCAGTTTGAAAAAGGCATGAGCCTGTATCTGCTTTCTGACGGGTTTACCGATCAATTCGGAGGCCCCGATAATAAAAAGTTCAATAACAAACGATTTAAACAACTTTTACTAGACGTGCAGGCGCTTTCAATGGAAGAACAAAAAGAATCGATACACAAGGCGCTAATTGATTGGAAAGGGCCGCTGGATCAAATTGATGACATCCTCATAATGGGCATCCGGTTTTAAGCACTTACTTCAACCAATTCCATTGGAATCTTGAGCATGCGCTTAAATTCCTTGCCTTTGATCTCCATCAGATCGTCTTCTTCATCGTATTTCCAGATGATTTTAGCCTCATTTCCTGACTCAATAAGGGATTCTATGGTTTTGAACAGTATAAGCAATTGTTTAATGGAACTTGAGTTGAAGTACTCAAAGTGGGTGTGTAGCTCGGTGAGAGGAAGAGGATCCTTGGCATATTCCTTCATCCATTCAATTACAGGTTGGTAGAACTGAAAAGAGTCTTCGGGGAGCGACCGCCCTGAAATGCTGAATTGTTTAGCCTCCTTGTCAAATGAAACCTCTGGTGATTCTTTGCTTCCTTTTAGTTTGAGTGCCTTTTGCATGTATCAAATTGCTATGTTGAGAGAAAAAAATGAGACTTCTTTTCCTGGTACAGGTTCAAATTGGTATTGAAGTTCCTTACCTCCAAATTTAATTATTTCCATAAAACCAACCCCCGCTCCTGATCCCTTTTTATTACTTTCCTCATTCAAGATGGTTTCTGTGTAAAGGGCATCCAAAACATCAGGATTGGAAGCTGCTTCGCTGACTTTATCAATATGTGCTGACAACCGCTCGATTTTTGCGTTTTGAATGAAGTTGCCTGTCATCACATGGTATTTGTTATCCTTGAACAAAATAGCAAATATTCCTTCTTTGCCGTGATCCATTACCACACCATGTCGGCTGATGTTTTGCAGCATTTCAATAAGAATGTAAATGATCTTTTTTCGGGCGCCGGTATTCTTAATAGAATCGAGGTTTGTGGTGATGATGTCTAAAAGAGGTAAAATGGTTTCTTGCGAAAAATCTCCTTTTTGGATCATGATCACATTTTCATCGACCATATTTCTATATAAACGTTTCACCGATTCGATGTTCGCTTTGTTTTGAGATTCGTTCATTCTTTGGTTCGACAAATTCAGAATCAATTGCATGTGAAACATAGAAAAATGATCCCCTACACCATCGAAGGCAAATTCCAAAGGATAATTCGTTTTCCTGGCCATTTCAATCAAACCAATCCCCGCTCCACCTTTGGCAGACAGGCTGTTATTCATCAGAGAGTTTTTATATACTTCTTCCAACTCTTCTGTTGTATAGGCGTTTACTGCTTCAAACTTTGAACTCAAACTGCCTTTAATCCCATTCTCAATAAGGTTACTTGAACCAATGTAAAATGCTTCATTGATATTTCTCACCAAAAACATCATGGGCATGTTTAAACCCTGAGCTTTAGCATCGCTTCCATCCGAATGTCTGATGATGTTCTGATAACATTCGTTCATCAGGAAAAAAACCCTCTTCTTTACTGTGCTCGATTCGCCACCGCTAGCCTTGTTTAAAAGCAAAAACTCATAGGTCAGTTTGTCATTGAAATCCCCCAAATAAATTAGGCTGAAACTATCTTCAGAAAGTGTTTTGTAAAACTGGTATATGGTGTTTTTAGCCAAAGTTTGGAAAAGGCCTAATTTATAAATCATTTGTTTTAACACCTTCTTATTTCCAAAAAAAATTTGAGGAGTTTTAAGTTCGTGTTTTTAACAAAATTCTGTAAAAGTCGCCTATTTTGTCTGAGCCAACTTAACTGCCTTTTTAAGCTTTTCGGTAATCTCTAATACTGCAGGGCAAACCAGAGTGTTTTGATAAGTGAGCTCAAGAATTTGGTGCATTTTCCTGCGGTTGGTATGGGGGTACTCCCTGCATGCAGCAGGCCGGTGATCGTATATTCTGCAGGCGTTGTCGGGCTTTAAAAAAGGGCAGGGAATACTATTTGGTACATAATCTTTATCCTCATCAATTCTCAGGTAAAGTTGGGTGAATTCTCCGGGCTTTAATTTAAGCGCCTTGGCTGCGCGTTCAATGTCTCGTTCGTAAAAGATGGGAGAGGTGGTTTTGCAACAATTAGCGCAGCTTAAACAATCGGTTTCGGCAAACACCTCCTCGTGTAAAGCCATAAACTGAAAGTCCAGGTCATTAGGTGGCCTGGACTTTAGTTTTCTGTAAAAGTTTTGATTTTCCTTCTTTAACCTTTTGGCTTTGGAATTAAACTCCTCTAGCTTTTTATTCATTGAACAATGAAGCAGGAATTAACAACCTTGTCAAGTGGGAAGAATTAACTGGCTTTTTTTGCCGCTGCCTTCTTTGCGGGTGCTTTTTTAGCTGCCGCTTTTTTTGGCGCAGAAGCAGGTGCTTTCGCCGCTTTTTTCTTTTTCTTTGGACGGCTTACACCGGTACTGCCAATGTGAATTTTGCCGCGTTTTGATCTTTTGTCTCCTTTTCCCATAGTGAAATTAAAATTATACGCGTAAATGTAAAAAATTATCTTTACCCTCACAATCCCTTTTGTGTTCCCTGCTGCGGGGTTGTTCAAATTAGAGATAAGATCCTCATTAAAAATCGCTTTCATAAACACGAACGCCTTTGCAGCAAAAAACGCATTGAGGCCTTATTCAGGAAGGGACATGCCATGAACCGATACCCCGTAAAGCTGATCCATCTGCCCGCCGAAGGCAATCTCCCTTTTCCCGCACAAGCAATGTTTGTGGTTCCAAAAAAAAACTTTAAACATGCTCACGACCGCAACACTTTAAAACGGCGCATGCGTGAAGTGTACCGTTTAAACAAAAGTGATCTTTACACCAGGCTTGGTGAACGTAAGTTTTTATTAGCCTTTGTTTACTTTTCTAAAAAGCAGGAAGATTATGCAGCCATAGAAAAAAGCATCACTTCGCAGCTCGAACGTCTTTCGGTGGAAACAAACGCCTAACGTTTGTTCGCCTCCTTGATGTAGGCATCGAGTGCTCCGGTCATGCTTGGATTTTGCGGATTTGGTGCGAAGATATCAAGTCGATAACCCAAATTTTTCACCATTAGGCCTGTAATGTGGCCAAATGCAGCGATACGGGTGTTGCCTTGCTTAAATTTAGGGAAATTCTTCTTTAAAGATCGAATACCTACCGGTGTAAAAAACACCAATACATCAAATTCATCGAGAGATTTAATATCACTCAGGTCGGCTTCTACAGTTTTATAGAACTTGGCCTTGGTGTACGTGATTTTAATTTCGTCAAGCAAGTCCACAATTTTTTCCTTGTGTACGTCGCTTGCCGGCAATAAAAAGCGCTCGGCGCGATTCTTGCGAATTACGTCAACCAAATCGAGTATGGTACCATGGCCAAAAAATATCTTACGCTTACGGTACTGTATGTATTTTTGTAGGTAATAGGCTGTTTGTTCGTTGATGCAAAAATATTTGAGAGATTCAGGAACGGTGACCCGCATTTCATTACAAATCCTGAAAAAATGGTCCACCGCTAACTTACTGGTTAAAATTACTGCGCCATGTTCAAGAATTTCTATTCTTTGACTTCTGAATTCCTGAGAAGTTAATCCTTCTACTTTTATAAACTGTCTGAAAGTAACGTTGATGTGATGTTTTTTAGCCAGCTCGTAATACGGGTTTTTATCGGCTTCTGTAGGTTTAGGCTGAGAAACCAAAATGTTCCTCACTTTGTTTTTTGGGTAATTGCTTACCTCCATCGGTGGAGGCGGCGTAAATGAAACCAGGGGTTTTTTCCCGGCCTTTTTTGTACGTTTTACAACGTTTGCCTTTTCAATAGGCTCACGCACTTCGGTACTGGCAAGTACAATTTTCTCCTTTAGTTTCCCATTGAGGGTTTTGGTTGGGCTGGGAGGGCTTACCTTTTTAACCTGCTTTAATGGTAATTTGGCTTTAACGGTTGAAGTTACTTTAGCCTTTTTTGCCTTTATGGCTTTGGTTTTAGAAGATGCTGCTTTGGAAACTTTGGAAGAGGCGCTTGCCTTTTTTTTACTTTTCTGAACTGACATCAATTACCCTGCTTTAAAAGTTTCAATTGTGTATTTTACCAGTACGAGTTGAGGTAAAATTTCTAAAGCGCAAAAGTACGTTAAAATTTGCAATATTCCTAACCCGTCTTCACTCAGGCTCAGCAGTAGCCCCTTCACCCATTTGATCAACAACATGATTCCAAGTAAAACAAGCGATAAAATGAGAAGAAATTGTGCATTGATTTCTGAGAAACCAATCAGTAATAGCACCGGAAATAAAAACAGGCCCGAAACACGGTTGATATTACTTGAAATGGCTCTGTAGTCTTGAATAAATTTTCCTTTAGATGTCACCGCCTTTAATAAATTGTTGATTATGGCTTTAAAACTCAGAATTAGCAGTATCAACCCAGTAAACAAGGTTACTTGTATAAAAAAACCTGCGTGTGGAAGTAGGATTTCAAACCTCCGGTTAAGTGAAAAAGCAAGAAATGACACATTAAGCACAAAAAAAAGGTTGAGCAATTGAGGAAAAAGTTCTGTTCGTCCCGCTTCCATTCTTTCAAATTTTCGCTGGCTTTGAAAACTAAACCCAAACTGAATATTTCGTACCAGATTTTGTAAAGAGTACCTTTTTACTGTGGTGAGTAGAAGGAACCCGGTTAACAGGTAGGCCGATATCCAGATAGGTTCATAACTGTGTTCATGTGGTAAAGCCTTTAAACTAGTTGTTTCAAGCAGGTGTTCGCTGAATATGTGCGTTTTTGGAACTGAGCTCACGCTATAGGGCAAATGTTCTGGAAATACAAAACCCAAATTTTATTTGTCCGTCAGCCCAGGAATCGGTAGTATAAGGCAGGAAATTGTTTTCAATAATACCGGAGGCATTGGTGAATAATAGACTAAACACATGCCCTCCTGTCTCAATTTCAAATCCCAGAGCCAATGGCAGTGTAACAGAAGGGTTATTGTGATAATAAGGCGCGAAATTGAAGAAATAGTCGCCAATGATGCTAAATCGTTTGTTAAGCTTAAGTCTGCCTCCAACACCTAAAGAAAAAAACCCGTTGACATCAGGGTCGGAAGTATTCGCATTGTAACTTTCCTTAATAAAGTTGCGGTACATATACGTAGGCAGTAATTCAAGCGATAGCCAATCGGTAACTTTGCTTGCGATGATCAATTGGGTACAATAACTGAACCGGTGGCGTTCATCGGTTTCAAAATCCTTTTGTACTCCTGCATATAGTTCATTTGTTGGTGCGAAAGAATACCCAACACTTTCAAATAAAGCTAAAGAAACAGGAATTTTAAAGTCGCTGGTTTGTTCAAGAAATCTCCACTTTAGGTTGCCATCAAACAACTTGTTGAGTTTGCTTCTTCCAACACCAATACAGAGATTTTCGGTTATGCCATAGTCAAAACTAAAGCGAATGTCAGTAACCTGATCAAATCCAAAAAACGTTTGAAAAGTGTTATTCAAAGGATTTGGCACAGTAGCATCGTAGATGTTGCCAAATCGGTGAAGTATCCTGAAATCAAGGTGCTTCTTTTTCACCGTTTCAATAGTTTGGGCATTGGCAATGCGCATGGTTTTAAAAGTTGCATACACCTTTTTTGGGCCCTGATCTGTTTCGGCAACAAGACTCAGCAAATCTTCTTCCTGCGCGGTTAACGAGCAAGTCAAAAGCAAAAGCGCTGTTAGTGTTTTTAATCCTGAGGTCATATTCAAATGTGTTTCAGCCTATTTTTTCTGAAAAGCCTCAAGCGTTGAACTGATGCTAACATCCACAACCTCTGCAATATTTTTTACGTACATGGATGGAACTTTGATATTGTAATCACTCACTTTTATTTGAAACTTGCTCTGTATTTTATATTCATTACCCGTTTTGGTTAGTGTTCCGGTAATTGTAACCTCTTTTTTCACACCGTGAATATCCATCACTCCTGTAACCGTTACCTTGTATTCGCCGTCTTTAGTATGATCAATGGCTTCGTTGATCTTACCTTTGAATTCGGCATTAGGGTATTTGGTACTTTCCATGTAATTCTCATTAAAATGCTCTTCCATTAAGGCATTTTTGAATTTAAAATTCTGGATGCTCACCCTGATCTGTATGTCGTTGGTTGTGGTTTTGTAGATAATTACCGCTCCCTTATTCTGAGCCTCAATATCCTCAAGCGGAGCGCTAGAGAAAAAGGTAATAAGGGTACTGCCTTGTTTAGCAGTATAAATTTGTGCCTTTACATGTAAAGCCAAAACCAGAAAAACAAGAACAAGACGAATTACTTTTTGCATGATAGATTTTTAATCAAAATTAAACTATTTCCGTTAATTCACAATCCTTCATGAATTTGACACTGAGCTGAGGGAAGGCGTGATTTTTCAGTTTGTTAAGCGCAACAGCTTCGTGTTGTTTTGTTGTAGGTGATAACGGAAAGAAGACATAAAATACAGCGTGTATGGTTTGATGGCTAAGTTGGTGTTTATATTCCCCCGACTTTAGGAGAAGCGTTTTTTCTAAGCCTTTTGTTTTGAACTTTTTTGCGGCTAAGGTAAAGGCTTGCTTCGAGTTAAGGGGTGTTTGACTTTCAATCAAGGGAAATTCGTACAAACCTTTCCAAATATCGTTTTTGTTTCGCCGGTTGATGCGTGTTTGCTTTTTTGCATCGATGAACACAAAATAATGGAAATACCTTGGCTTCACCTTTATTTTCTTTGCCTTAACGGGTAAACCTGCAACCGTTGATGCAGCGAAAGCCAAACAACGGTCAGAGAAGATACAATTTCCACAATCGGGTGTTTTAGTTTTGCAGAACTGAGCCCCAAACTCCATGATAGCCTGGTTGTAAATGGCGGCTGTTTTTCTTGGTAATAAGGTATTCGCCAGTTGCTGAAAGATTTTTTTACCCTTCACAGAATCTATAGGGGTATGCTCTCCAAACACCCGGCTTAGCACGCGGTACACATTCCCATCAACCACTGCATAAGGCAAGTCGAAGGCAAAACTCGCAATAGCTGATGCCGTGTAATCGCCAATTCCTTTCAATTCTCTGATGTCCTCAAATTTAGAAGGGAACTCCCCTTTGAAATTTTTCACAAGAACTTTAGCGGTAGCATGCATGTTTCTGGCTCTGGAATAATACCCCAGCCCTTCCCACATTTTTAACACCTCGTTTTCAGAAGCGCGCGCCAGCTCTTGCACCCGTGGAAAGCGCTCAATAAACCGTACATAATACCCTAATCCTTGAATAACTTGCGTTTGTTGTAGAATGATTTCTGATAACCAAATTTTGTAGGGGTCTTTCACTTCACGCCAGGGGAGCTCTCTTTTGTTGGACCGGTACCAGGCTATGAGTCGTTCTGCAAACCAGGGGTGTGTACCCGAAAAACTCTCCGTTTTCGCTCTCATTTGTGCAATATTGCGATTTTTTTACCCCCTTTTAAAGGCTTTCCTTGATTTTTGCACAAATTGCAGGGGGTTTTAGTGTAAGTTACGCCTATCAACCCCTGCTAAGTAATTGATTTCTAATGGCCCAGAATTCTTAAAAAAATTTTCATTTGTTGATATAAATAGTATCTTTGCTGCCCGTTTTAAATTACAATTAATTGATTTTAAACAATTTGTAAAATGACCAAAGCAGATATTGTAAATGAAATATCAGAAAAAACAGGCATTGAGAAAATGGCTGTTCAGGCTACCGTTGAAGCCTTTATGAAAACGATTCGTAACTCCATGGTTGAAGGCAAAAATGTGTACCTAAGGGGTTTCGGAACCTTTTTAGTGAAAAAACGGGCAGAAAAGATAGGACGCAACATTTCAAAGAACACTACCGTGGTGATTCCTGAACATTATATTCCTGCATTTAAGGCTGCCAAAACATTTGCTGAACGTGTGAAGCGCAATGTGAAGAGTGCCGAACCACTTCCTAAAACAGAAGATTAATTCTGATGCGCGCCCAAAAAACCAGATGGATTCTGATTATTGGCGCCTTTGTCCTATTCGTTCTTTTATTTATTTCTCCACGTCAAAAAGCGAACGCTGATTCTTCGAATGAGCCGGGTTCTGCCTCCCCATCCAGCACCACTGCACCAAGCAAACGGGAGGCTATGGATGTTTACTTTAACCTGGCCTTCAACAATCTGGCTTCCGAGCTTAAAATGCAGCATGATCGTTTAAAAGCCAAAGGGCATTCCGATAGTCTTGTTACATTTTGGGATCAACAGAAACGCCCTGATCTTGCTGCTTATTTCACTGAGGTAGTGGCTGAAAAAACAGATAGCGCGGCTGCATGGTATAAAGCCGGCAACCGTTATTACTATGCTATCCCCTTTATCAAGGACGAAAGTGAACTCCCGCTTTTGTACCAGAGGGCCGCCAGTTGTTACGAAAACAGCCTTAAACAAGATAGCTCCAACACCGATGCAAAAATTATGTTGGCCGCCTGCATGGTTGAAGGAAGTGCGGATCCGATGAAAGGCATCAGCCTTCTGAGATCGATTGAATTAAAAGACAGCAATAATGTGAAACTGCAAATGACCTTCGCTTTGTTTTCGGTAAAAAGCGGACAGTTAGACAAAGCGGTTTTGCGGTTTAACAAAGTGCTTCAGATAGACAGCACTGCCATTGAAGTTTACCTGCATTTAGCGGATGTTTACGAAAAACTTGGCAAGCCTGAGAATAGCTTGAAAATGCTGGAGAACTACCAATCAAAAACAAACGATCCGATGGTAAAACTCGAGATCGGGAAATACATAGATCAACTAAGAAAAAGTAATTAACCAAAAAAAAGAAAGATTATGCCAAGCGGTAAGAAAAGAAAAAGACATAAAATGGCCACTCACAAACGCAAAAAACGTTTGAGAAAAAACCGTCACAAGAAGAAATAATTGGGGTTGAGAGGCTCTGGGTTTTTGATTGTTTTCAAAGTTCATTGCCTATCCACACTCCTTTCGTTTTTCAATTTATTAACCCATCTATTCAGAGGTAGTATTCGCCTTTGTTCTCTTGAGCGCCATTGTGTTCGTATGCGGCCTGCCCTGAATTGATTAAAATATTACGTGCGTGAATCAAGAATTAATTATTAATTCCACGCCTAACGAAGTGGTGATTGCTTTATTAAACGACAAACGTTTAGTAGAACTGCATCGTGAGAAAAACAATTCTAAATTTTCGGTAGGCGATATTTATTTCGGAAAGTCAAAAAAGGTAATGACAGGGCTCAACGCTGCTTTTGTGGATGTGGGCTATGAAAAAGACGCCTTTTTGCATTATCTCGACCTCGGGCCACAGGCTTTATCTCTTATGAAGTTTGTTGAAAACGTCAAAAGCGGGAAACAAAGCGTTAGCAACCTGATGTATTTCAAAAATGCGCCTGAAATTAAAAAAGACGGTAAGATCAATGAACTTGTAAAATCCGGTCAAAACATCCTGGTACAAATTGCCAAAGAACCCATTAGCGCCAAAGGTCCAAGAATCACCACAGAGATTAGTTTAGCCGGCCGTTACCTTGTACTGATTCCCTTTTCTGATAAAATCTCGGTTTCTTCCAAAATAAGAAACATTGAAGAAAAGAACAGGTTGAAAGACCTCATGCATTCTATTAAACCCAAGAATTTTGGTGTAATAGTACGAACAGTTGCCGAAAACAAATCTGTTTCAGATCTTGAAAATGATTTGAACGAACTTGTTCGCCGCTGGGACGAGTGTTTCAATACGCTTAAAACCGCTCAGCCTCCGGCCAGGGTATTAGGCGAGGCCGATAGAACCAATGTAATTTTACGTGATTTTCTCAACGCCAGCTTTAATGCCATTCATGTGAATGATGCTGAGGTGTATGAAGATCTGAAAACCTATATAAAGACCATTTCTCCTGATAAGGCCGATATTTTGAAATTGCACACCGGAAAAGTGCCGATTTTCGATGCCTTTGGTGTAGAGAAACAAATTAAGGGTTTGTTTGGGAAAACCGTTCACATGAAGAGCGGTGCTTATCTGGTAGTTGAGCACACCGAAGCGCTCCATGTGTTTGACGTGAATAGCGGAAACCGAGCCAAAAGTGAGAACAGCCAGGAACAAAACGCTCTGGAAGTTAATCTTGAAGCAGCTGTGGAGGTAGCACGGCAATTACGCCTTAGAGACATGGGAGGTATTATTGTGGTAGATTTTATCGACATGCACCATGCCGAAAATCGCAAGTTGCTGTATGATAAGCTTAAGGAAGAAATGAAAAGGGATAGGGCAAAACACAACATTTTGCCTCCTAGTAAGTTTGGCCTTATTCAAATTACACGCCAGCGTTTACGTCCTGAAGTAAATGTCGAAGTGCTCGAAACCTGCCCCGGTTGCGGTGGTACCGGAAAGGTGCAGCCCAGCATTTTGTTTGTTGATCAAATCGACAACACCCTTAGGTACATTCTCAAAGAACAAAATCAAAAAAAGATCAGTCTCACACTACACCCATACATCGAAGCATATATCAAAAAAGGTGGTTTGTTCAGGAGCCTGCAATGGAAATGGTTCTTTGAATTTAAACAATGGATTAAAATTCAGCCTGTATCCAGTATGGGAATTATGGAGTACAAGTTTTTCAACAAAGACATGGACGAAATAGTGGTTTAATCGCTATTGTAGAGTATGCTTCGCGACTTTCATAAAACAGCAAAAGCCTTGAAATCAAGGCTTTTTAATTTTGTAGTCCCACTTGGATTCGAACCAAGGGCCGCAGGTTTAGAAAACCTGTGCTCTATCCAGCTGAGCTATGGGACCAGTATTGTAAAAACGAAGGGCAAAGTTAATAAAAGAAATGTTCAAAACCACCATACTTAATTCTTAGCATTCACGTTCAATAAGTGCTGCAATTATCCGTCATCATAGTCAATTACAATGTCAAACATTTTCTTGAACAATGTTTGTATTCGGTTTACAAAGCACTTGGTCAGATTCCTGCCGAAGTTTTTGTGGTTGACAACAACTCGGTAGATGGTTCTTTAGGATTGGTAAGGGAAAAATTTCCACAGGTAAAAGTCATTGCCAACAAAACCAACAAAGGCTTTTCTGCCGCTAACAACCAGGCCATCGTACAATCAACAGGAAAGTATGTGTTGTTGCTAAACCCTGACACCGTTGTACAAGAAGACACCTTTAGTAAATCAATTGCGTTTATGGATGCCCATCCCGAAGCCGGAGGTCTTGGCATAAAAATGCTCGACGGCAAAGGCAATTTTCTGCCTGAAAGTAAGCGCGGATTGCCAAAACCGTCGGTGGCTTTTTATAAAATCTTCGGACTCGCGAAACTGTTTCCCGGTTCAAAGAAATTTGGACAATACCATCTAACTTACCTCGACAAAAACGCAAATCATCAGGTAGATGTGCTGAGCGGAGCATATATGCTGATCAGGAAGACGTGTTTAGATAAAATTGGTTTGCTTGACGAAACGTTTTTTATGTATGGAGAAGATATCGATCTCTCATACAGGATTACCCAAGCCGGTTACAAAAATTATTACTTTTCCGAATCAAGCATCATCCATTACAAAGGTGAAAGCACTAAAAAAAGCAGTGTCAACTATGTTTTGATTTTTTATAAAGCCATGGCCATCTTTGCGCGAAAACACTTTACGCAAAGCAATGCTCGCTTTTTCAACTTTTTGATTTACCTTGCCATAACCCTTAGGGCCGGTGGGGCTATTCTGTCGAGAGTTCTCAAACAATTGATTTTTCCTACAATCGATTTTGTGGCTATTCTTGCAGGTTTGTATCTGTGCAAAACCATCTACGAAACCTACTTTAAGCTCTACCCTAACCTTTATTCTGAACAACTTACAGCTTTATTTTTTCCCTTGTACACGGTTATCTGGATGTTTTTTGTTTACCTCAGCGGAGGGTACGACAGTCCTTTAAAATACCGACGCATTTTCAGGGGTGTAGTGGTTGGCATGGCTTTTATTTTGATTGTTTACGGTTTATTACCCGAACATTACAGGTTTTCGAGGGCACTTATTTTGATTGGCTCCCTTATGGCTTTGTGTTTCTATCTTTTGAGTCGCTGGATGTACAGTCGCTTGAACATTCAAAAGTTCAAACATGTCACACACAGATCCAATATCCGAATCGGTATCATTGGCAGTGAAGTTGAATTCAACAGAGTGATGGACTTGCTGGAGAAAACGAAGATCAGGGCTGGTTTTGTAGGTTTTATCAGCAACGAAAACAATGGCATTAAAAACCGCCACTACATAGGCAATTTTGATCAGTTAGATGAAACTATACAGGTTCACCACATCACTGAGATCATTTTTTGTGCCAGAGACGTTTCTTCAACCGATATCATTGGCAAAATGATCAAATTGGTAACGCGTGGCGTTGAATTTAAAATTGCCCCTCCCGAAAGTTTATCCATAATTGGCAGCAATAGCATCGATACTGCAGGCGACCTTTATGTAATTGACATCAATAATCTCGGCCGCTCTGAAAACAGGCGAAAAAAACGTTTGCTTGATATCCTCTTCAGTGCCTTTGTTATTTGTGCAAGCCCGGTGCTCATCTGGTTTCAAAAAAATAAACTGCGTTATTTAAGTAACGCCGTAAAAGTGCTCTTGGGTTGGTTTTCATGGGTGGGTTATGGTAAGCGCGAACGATTTGATTTGCCTGAAATTCGTCCCTCTGTGTTCACGCCTGCCGATGGTTTATCTCAGGACTTAACCGATGAACAAACGAAACGCGTGTTCCTTAATTATTCCAAAGATTATCAAAGTGAGAACGATATAAAGATTGTTCTCCGCAATTGGAGAAGGCTTGATCAATAAGTGTTAAACTTTGTTTAGCTCTTGTTTCCTAGAAAGTTAAATCTGAATTTTAATCAAAATTACACTATGATGACCTTCCGAATTTTATGTCTCCTCCTTATTTCCTCCTTTTCTGTCTTTTCTCAGCAAAATCCTATCGTTTGGACGGCCAGTTACAAGGCCTTGAGCGCAACTGAAGGAGAAATTACGGTGATTGGCAATATCCAATCAGGCTGGCACACCTATTCTCAACGGCCAACGGATGCGGGTCCAATATCCACTATTCTGAAGTTTACACCTTCTGGCAGTTACGAGTTGAAAGGCAAGACAGAAGAAATAGACGTACATGAAGAGTACGACAAAGCGTTTGAGGCTAAACTTTTTGTGTTTTCCAACAAAGCCGAATTCAGACAGAAGATTAGCATCAAGTCAAAGTCAACTGTTGCCATTTCCATTGAATTTGTGTGCTGCAACGATAACATGTGTTTACCTCCAAAAACGGTTGAGCTAACAGTGTTAACGCAGTAAAAAATAATAGTACTTTTGCTCAGCCTGCCAGATTTTACCTGATGAAAAAACCGCTATTTTTCCTACTCATCTTCTTAATCAACGCATTTGGTTACGGCCAAATGAAACAATATGTCACTTGGAACTTTTCGCAGAAAAAACTGGGGCCCAATGAAATTGAATTGCAGTTTAAAGCTATTCCTGAAGCAGGCTGGCATGTGTATTCTCAGGTTGAAACTCCAGACGGTCCAACGCCAACCAGTTTTGAGTTTGTAAAATCGGGAGCCTACGAATTACTTGGCAAAACCATAGAGCCAAAACCACACGAAACCATAGAGCCTTTGTTTGACAGCGCCGTTGTACGTTCGTTTGATGGTCCTGTGGTTTTCAGGCAAAAAATTAAGCTTCTCAGTTCACAGCCCTTTGTTGTTAAAGGCGAGATTTATGGCATGACTTGCAACGAAAGCCAGTGCCAGGGATTTTCTCCGCCGGTTGAGTTCAGTTTTTCATGCCCTGGGGCCGAAGCACTTGCCGGAGAAGTGTTGACAACAACCAACTCCACCACACAGGTTGAAACAACAGACACCAGTGGTTCTGGGGCTGTTTTACCCAGTCATCCCAAAGAAATACAGGCCGAGTTCAAAGCTGCAGCTCCTAAAAAGACACAAGACCCACTTTGGATGCTCTTTTTTGCTGGATTTGCAGGCGGTTTAGTAGCCCTGCTTACCCCCTGTGTATTTCCAATGATTCCGATGACGGTGAGTTTTTTTACCAAACAAAGTAAATCCAAAGCAGCTGGTATCCGCAATGCTTTGATCTACTCGGTATCCATCATTGTAATTTATATTGCGCTTGGATTAGGTGTCACCCTTATTTTCGGAGCCGACGCCATGAACAATCTGGCAACTAATGTGTGGTTCAATCTGGCATTTTTTGTGCTTTTGGTGGTGTTTGCCATTTCGTTTTTGGGCGCATTTGAAATCACCCTTCCTTCCTCTTTCGTAAACAAAATGGACGCCCGATCTGAGAAAGGGGGGTTGTTGGGTATCTTTTTTATGGCATTCACCCTGGGATTGGTTTCGTTTTCATGCACGGGTCCAATTATTGGCACTTTGTTGGTAGAAGCTGCTGCCACAGGAGCTTTAGCCGGACCGTTTTTTGGAATGTTCGGGTTTTCATTAGCCCTTGCCTTGCCATTTGGTTTGTTTGCCGCATTTCCGGGATGGCTCAACACCTTGCCTAAGTCAGGAGGTTGGCTCAACTCAGTAAAAGTTACGCTCGGATTTCTGGAACTTGCTCTTGCCTTGAAGTTTTTATCCAATGCCGACCTGGTGGTTCAAGCCGGCTTACTTACCCGTGAGGTGTTTATTGTTTTGTGGATTGTCATCTTTGGATTATTGGGTATGTACCTCATGGGGTGGTTCAGGCTTTCTCACGACAGTGAAGTCAAAACACTTTCTGTATCGCGACTTATACTTGCAATTGTCACCTTATCCTTCACCATCTATCTTATTCCAGGGCTTTGGGGTGCACCACTAAAATTAATTTCCGGATTTCCGCCACCCGATTTTTATAGCGAGTCTCCTGAAGGCTTTGGCGGTCGCAAAACGGAATTCCATTCAGGAAAAGGTGAAATCAGCGACCTGCCTGAACATGCACACCGTGGCCCTAACGGGATTCCGGCTTTTGATGATTATTACCATGCTCTCGACTATTCTAAAAAAGTGAAGAAACCACTCATGATTGACTTTACCGGTTGGGCTTGTGTAAATTGTCGTAAAATGGAAGGTCAGGTTTGGAGCGATCCGGATGTAAAACGCAAACTCAGTGAGGATTTTGTTTTAGTTTCGCTTTATGTTGATGATAAAAAACCGCTGGAATCCACGCAACAGGCAGAAGTGATGTGGAATGGCTCAAAACGCAAGTTGAAAACGGTTGGTAACCGGTGGAGTTATTTACAAAACACCCACTACCTATCAAGCACTCAACCCCAATATTGGATCATTGATTGGAATGAAAATCGTTTGAGCGACTCAACCAGTTATGACCCGGATATAAAAAAATACATTCAATGGCTTGATAGGGGCTTGCAAAAGTTCAATGGCTTGCATAAAAATTAATATTGCAAGCTCTTTGCAACCAATGAAACCGCTCTTTATTAATTATATTTGTAAAAAAAACTATGTTATCTCCACAGGTCAGTAAAGCATTAAACAAACAGATTGAACTCGAAGGATTTTCTTCTCAGTATTACCTGTCTATGGCCAGCTGGGCTGAAACTCAAGGGTTAAATGGTGTTTCATCGTTTCTCTATACACACGCCGATGAAGAGCGCTTGCACATGCTTAAGCTCATTAAGTTTGTGAATGAGCGTGGTGGTCATGGTGTAGTTCCTGCCTTAAAACAACCTCCCGTAACTTTTAAATCAGTTAAGTCTGTGTTTGAGGAAATTCTTAAACATGAGATCAAGGTTACCAATGAAATTAACGGATTGGTGGATGCTACTCTTAAAGAGAAAGATTACACAACTCACAATTTCCTTCAGTGGTATGTAAGTGAACAAATAGAAGAAGAAGCCCTGGCTCGTCAGATTGTGGACAAACTCAAACTGATTGGTGATGACAAAGGTGGCTTGTACTTTTTTGATAGGGATTTAGAAACCATGGCTGCTGCAAAATCAGCAGGTGCCGGGGAGACTAACGAAAAATAATTCAGCGGGTTACAAAAACAAAAAGATCTTCGTTGTCTTTTTTCATCAAGTATTTTTCTCTAGCGAAAGTTTCCAGTGTTTTTGAATTTTCCTTGAGTTCTTCGAGTTCTCTTTTATTGTTGGTAATTTCCTTTAAGTAATATTCTCTTTCGGCGTTCAATTTGTGGCATTTTTGGATCAATTCGTATTGGGTAAATACGTCGTTCTTATCAAAAAAGACCAGCCAAACAACAATCAATAAAACACTCAATAGGTATTTGTTTTTTAATTTTAAAAGCAAGGGCCCCATGTGATAAAAATACCAAATGTTAGGTATAACTAAACAACAGGGTTCAATAGAATATAAAGAACCACCTGTTAGTTTCTCGCCAAAAATTACGGCACCCAACTCAAATTATGGTATCTTTACTAGCCACATGACACGCTTTTCCTTCATCTTTGTCGTCTTTTTTTTACTTGTGTATTATTCTGGGTGCAAAAACGGTCCCTCTGATGAAGAACGGCCCGCTAACCTTGTGCCTGAATCGGAATTTATCGGGCTGTTGGTAGATCTTTCTATTAGTGAAAGTGCAGCCAACATCAACATTAAGCAGGTAACTAACTTAAGGCTTGATTCGGTATACGCATTTAACCCTCTTGAAGAAAGAAAAATCAGAAAAAGCCAATACGACTCTACACTTGCCTATTATTCTGAACATATCCCAGAATACAAAGCTGTATATGACTCTGTACTTGATCGCATCAGCGCCAAACAAGCCGAAAGATTAAACATTAAGGCTGTTGAAATGAGAAAATAGCAAACTTTTCTTGTTTACCATTGTTGAGGTAAAACACCAATTCGTTTGTGCCAGTAGAAGTGTAATCAAGCGGAATAAAATCAAACTCCACATTTTTGTGTAATCGTATTCTGCTTAATTTACCATTATTTTCAGGCGTGTACATCACCAGATAACAATTCCCAAGTGAAGACTTCTTTTTCAATTGGTAATAGTAGCTGGTATTCGGGTCGGTAAAAGCATTGGCATTGGCCTCAGCCATAAACACGTGACAACCAGCGCCTGACAAGGCACTGCCTGCCTGCCCGATATCCTTATGTCTGCTCCATGTTTCTGATGACAACATACGACGGGGAATAAGGAACTGGTTGATTACCTTGGCGTTTGAGTTTTGAATTTGCCATAACAAAAGTTCTTTGTAAACTTCACCGTCAATGCGTTCGGTGAGATGGTAAGTGTAGTGAGCTCCCACATTTTCATTTAAAAACTGAAATTCCTTGTCCGCAGCTTCTTCAAAGTCGGTACCATCGTAATACGTTAGTCTTTTTTTAATTTCAGCATTCAAAGGCATGTATGCTGAGTCGCCCTTATTGTTGAACATTTGCGAGCAGTTGTAGCTGTAAAGTGAAATGGTGTTGGTGTGGTCGTTTAGTTGGCCTGCAATTTGTGCCAACAAGTTAACCTTCATAGAATCGCAGCGAAGCGTCAGGCTATGCAAAGCGCTAAAATTGGTGAGTATCACTTTGTTTTGCAGACGATTGTTTTGATTGGTAAGTTTGACAAGGTGCAGGGACTCGTATTGGAAAACAGGTAGCATTAACTGCATGTGTTTGCTGTATTTTCTCTTGTAGTTAACAATTTGCCGCTTGATCATTACGTAAAACAAATCGTGTTGTGCATTCAGGCAATAGGCTTTGCTATACCCTGTTGCGCCGTTTTCGATAGGAAGCACTTTCACCCAAAGCAATTTTTTTGTTTCAGGGTCATACAAACTGATGGTTTTTTTTGTGGTTTGGTTCACAAATTCCTGTGAGGCAAGCACTAACAGTTTTCCCTCATAAACACCTACTACTTTAAGATCAAACTCCAGCATGTTGCTTTCACGACTTAAGCTGCAAATTGCGGTAAAGCCGCCCGACTTGCCCAAAGAATCAATGTGTTTGAAATAAAGCGTTTTGTTATTATTAAGCGATTTTTCAAAAACAAAATACATGCTCCCTTTGTGTTCATACAAAAGGTAATTCATGCTGGCATAATTGTAGAGATCCGAATTCACACTATCCAGTTTGAGTGGTGTGAATGAAATAATTTCGGAGGAGGGTTTTATTCGGCGTTCAAGTGTAAGGTCGTGGGCCTTTTTGTTATACCTCAACACATAGTAAGATCCGCCTTCGGTGTTGTGTATAAGCAGCGGCGTATTTTTCGAAATAGTGGGAAATACCCTGCTGTATTTTAATTCCTGTGCCTGCAGGCAAGTCCAAAACAAAAGAGCGAAAACTAGCGCTGCTTTTACGGGCATGTTGTTTATTCCACGGTTACACTCTTTGCCAGATTACGGGGCTGGTCAACATTACATCCACGCATGACTGCAATATGATATGACAGCAGTTGCAAGGGGATAACAGCAATCAAGGGAACAAGAAACTCATCTGTTTCAGGTATTTCAACGGCAAAATCAGCCACTGACTTCACTTCTTTGTCTCCCGAAGTCACCACGGCTATGATTTTCCCTTTTCTCGCTTTAACTTCCTGAATGTTGCTCACCACTTTTTCGTAGTTGGCGCCTTTAGTAGCGATCACATACACTGGCATTTCCTCATCTATGAGTGCAATTGGTCCATGTTTCATTTCGGCAGCAGGATACCCTTCAGCATGGATGTAGGAGATTTCCTTCAGTTTCAAAGCACCTTCCAAAGCTACCGGAAAAGAAACTCCTCTTCCGAGATACAAAGCATTTGAACTGTCTTTGTTTGCAAAGGCAATTTCCCTCACCTGTTCATTCAATTGTAAAACTTGCTCAATTTTTGAAGGAATGGCATCCATTTCGTAACACAACTGCCTGTAGCGGCTTTCGCTGATCGTGCCTCGCACTTTAGCCATGTGAAGAGCCATTAAGGTAAGTACGGTGACTTGCGCAGTAAATGCCTTAGTAGAAGCTACCCCAATTTCCGGTCCTGCATGTGTATAGCTACCACCATGGGTAGCTCTTGCGATGGAAGAACCTACAACATTGCACACACCTAACACTGTTGCGCCTTTAGATTTGGCCAATTCAACTGCCGCCAGCGTATCGGCTGTTTCTCCGCTCTGCGATATAGCAATCACTATATCGTCCTGGTAAATTACCGGGTTTCTATATCGAAATTCTGAAGCGTATTCAACTTCAACAGGCACTCGGGCGAATTCTTCGAAGAGGTATTCTCCTACTAAACAGGCATGCCAGGATGTACCGCAGGCAACAAAGATGATGCGCTTGGCTTTCTCGAATTTTTTTTCATGATCGATAATACCGCCCATTCTGATTTCCCCTTCGTTGGCCTTTAGGCGCCCTCGCATACTGTCTCTTACTGAACGGGGTTGTTCATAAATCTCCTTAAGCATAAAATGATCGTATCCGCCTTTTTCAATGGACTCGAGTTCTATGGTTAGTTTTTGAACATACGGTGTGATCTCTTTGTCTTTTAAGTTTCTGATCATTAACTCATGCCCTTTTCTGAGCACTGCTACTTGTTCATCGTCGAGATACACCACGTTTTTTGTGTATTCAACAATTGGGGAGGCGTCAGAGGCAATATAAAAATCATCGTCACCGATACCAATTACCATCGGACTTCCTTTTTTTGCAGCGACTATTGTGTCCGGGTCATTTTTATCGAGCACCACTATAGCATACGCTCCAATAACCTGATTCAGGGCGGCCTGAACGGCTTGGCCGAGTTTTATTCCCTCGTGCTGTTGAATGTTTTCTATTAGGTGAATCAGAACTTCTGTATCGGTTTGGGATAAAAATGTATTTCCCCTTTTTTTCAGCCCCTCTTTAATCGACGCGTAGTTTTCGATGATCCCGTTATGGATCATTACCAGATTTTTGGATTGGGAATAATGTGGGTGTGAATTCACATCGTTGGGCTCGCCATGTGTGGCCCAGCGCGTATGGCCTATTCCAACTGTTCCGCTGAGGTCCTTGCCTTTAGCAAAATCCACCAGGTCGCTTACCTTTCCTTTTCGTTTGTATACGTTTAGACCGCCTTTGCCATTAATCATGGCCACTCCGGCGCTGTCGTAACCTCTGTATTCCAGGCGCTGAAGGCCTTTTATCAGAATCGGGTAGGCTTCTTTACGGCCTATGTATGCAACTATTCCGCACATAAAATTGGTAGGTTTTTTGAACTAGATGATATCTTGTAAAATTACGCCTTTTTAGCCAATCATTTGCAGAAAGCTGATCTCTTTAGCGCTCAGGAAACGGTATTTTCCCCGAGGTAAATCTTTCTTTGTAAGGCCCGCAAACACCACCCTGTCAAGCTTTATCACATCGTAACCAAGGTGCTCGAACAAACGCCTTACCACGCGGTTTCTGCCACTGTGTAGCTCCACCCCAACTTCTTTTTTTCCTTCTCCAACAAATGCCAGGTCATCCACTTTTACCAACCCATCTTCCAACTCAATGCCATCCATTATCTCTTTAAAGTGTTCGGGTTTAAGTCCTTTGTTTAAACTCACATGGTACACCTTTTTTATGCCATGTTTAGGGTGTGTGAGTTTGGTAGTTAGTTCGCCGTCATTGGTCATGAGCAGTAAACCCGTTGTGTTTCGGTCCAAACGGCCTACAGGATAAATGCGTTCTTTACAGGCCCCTTCTACCAATTTCATTACCGTTTTTCGATCACGCTCATCTTCCATGGTGGTGATGTAATCTTTGGGTTTGTTGAGTAAAAGGTACACTTTACGCTCTCCTTTCACAGATTGATCACCATAGGTAACTTTGTCACCGGGTTGAATTTTTGCACCAAGTTGATTCACTACCACGCCATTTACTTTTACCGCTCCACTAATAATCAGCGTGTCAGCATCACGGCGTGAGGCGATGCCTGCATTGGAGAGGTATTTATTCAGTCGGATAAGACCATTGTCAGCGCCGCCTTTGGGTTTTACAGAGTGGCTCCCTTTGGATTCCCGATTCGGTGTTTGCCTTTGAAAACCCTCTCCCGAAACAAACTCATCCCGCTTAAACCTCTTTTCCTTCCCCCGACCGGATTTGTGGTCGTTGTATTTACTGTATTTTCCTGTTCGTTCAGGAGGTCTGTCATCGGAAACTCGTTGTTTTTTGCCGGTGTGTGGTGTGGTGTTGCGGTTATGGTTTCGGTCAAATTCACTGGTAGGTGAAATTCCTTCATGCGATTCACGGGGCCTCCAGTCATCGCGATCGCGGTGAAATCCCTTTTTCTCCTTGTGCTGTTTGTCCCCTCCCTTGCCGTCTCTTCTATTGTTATCGTCGCTCTTATTAAAAAACCGTCTACCGCTGGGCGCCCTGCCGGATGTGTGTTTACCCGTTTTTTCATCCCCATATCCCTCTTTACTTTTTCTAAGGGCAGAAGTTACCTTCTCTTCCCGGTTGCTATTTGCTCGTTTAGGAGCGGATGGCTTGCCTTTGGGGCCCATGAACTTTTTGAAAGGGTGTTTGCCTTTTTCTCCGGTGGACTTACTTTTTCCTCTGCTACTGCCGGGCTTGCCCCTTTCGGAGCTGTTTTTTTGTCTTTTCATAATGGTTTTACTAAGGTAGGGAAGAAAGCGCCTTCGAGGTGAATTATCTCATTTCTTTTCGCACTAAGTGCAACTATATCAAAACGGGCTTCGTATTGAATGTTTTTTAACTCGATATAGGCATTGGCTGCTTTTATGATAAAGTTTTGTTTTTTTCGGTTCACAAAAAGTTCAGGCTCGCCGTATTCGTCATTTTTTCGAAACTTAACCTCCACAAAAACAATGGTATTGGCAAATAGAGCTATTACATCTATCTCCAATTTAAGATGCCTCCAGTTTGTTTCCAGGATGGTGTACCCTTTTGCTTCCAGAAAACCCCTCGCCCGTTTCTCACTTTCCCTCCCCAGGCTGTTCGTATTATTTTGCATCCCGGCTATTATTTCTTACTAAAATACATAAATTCGTATTACAAAACCCTTGTTATGAAAAAATCCCTGCTTCTTATAACCAGTCTTCTGGCGGCTTTTTACAGCTATTCGCAAAGCTTCAGCGGCAGTATCGATTTCAAATACTACACACAAAAAGACACTTCTCATAATTTTTATCTTGTAAAGGAGCCCATAGTAAAACTAGATCAATACGGTAAAAAAGGCGGAGCCGTTGAAGGGAGTTTTATTTTTGATCTAAAAGCGCATGAAATCAAATGGGTGAATCCTAAACGGAAACTATGGGGCAGTCAAAAAAGTGAGACCCCACAAATTATCCGCGGGCAATGCATTGTAAGCAAAACCGGCAATATCAAAAAAATACTAGGCTATCGTTGCTTCGAGTACATCGTTAGAAACACGGAAGAAAATATTGTAATCAGCTATTGGATCACAACAGACAAGTTTGACTTTTTTGTGCCATTGATACAATTGTGGAATCGCAAGGACAAACAAAGCATTTATTTTGGACAGATCAAGGATCTTCCAAAAGGAAGTATGCCATTGTTGAGTGAAGAAAAGCAGATAAGCGATGGTAAGTTGTTAACCCGACTCGAAGCCACAAAAATAACCGCATCAGTTCCAACCGATGAAAGTATGGGCGTTCCGGCCGGGTATTCCAAACTGGATCAATAAGGTAATCTATCACCAACCGTCGTTTTCATTCCCTTCGTTTTCTTTCATGCGGTAAATTCCAAACACCGTGTTTAGGAATCCGTTGGTTATTGAAAGTACAATACTGAACCATAAGGCCCACCAAAAACCATCAACGTGAAAGCCCGGTACTAATCGAGTGGCTATAATAACTATAAAAGCATTGATGGCCAGTAGAAAAAATCCGAAAGTAAATACCGTGATGGGTATGGTAAGCAGAGTCAACAGTGGTTTTACAATGGCATCCAAAAACGCCAACACCAGGGCAACCAAAACAACCGTTAGTTGATCGTCAATTTGTACGTGTGGCATGATAAGTGCCACAAGGTATATGGCCAGAGCCGATACCAGAATTTTAATAAGAAATTGCATGCCTTCAGGTTTTTTGTTTTTTCTTTTTCGCCGCCGGAAACAAAATGTTGTTTAATATCAAGCGGTAGCCAGGAGAATTGGGGTGAAGACTCAATTCGGTAGGCGGTTCTTCAACCCGGTGCTCATAATCTTCAGGATCGTGGCCGCTATAGTAAGTCCAGGTGCCTTTTCCATAATCCCCGTGAATGTACCTTGCCTCGCCCCAGGCTTTGGTTTCGCCCATTACCAACACACTCTTTTTGATGTATTTTTTATCAAACGCTGCCGTTTGTCCCCAAAACCCTTTGATCGTACTCTCATGGTTCTGGCACAACATACTTGGCACCGGATCCCACTTGGCTGAAAACTCGAATAGTGTAAATTGATCGTTTTTTTGATTCGGGCCATATTGTCTTCTAGAGGAATAGGTATCGATTGTTGAGTATTCGTACTCCATAGGATTCATGATGAGTTTATAATTCTCAAAAGCAAACCCTTTTGTAAAATCCAAGCGGGCAGTTGCGTCTTTCTGAGCCGGATCATGATCAAACATACTCTCGCAAATATCAATGCCTTCGGCGGCAAGTGCGATGTCGTAACTGTCGGTTGCGCTGCACATTGCAAAAAGAAACCCTCCACTAAACACATAATCTCTGATCTTTTTTGCCGTGTGTAATTTCATTTGCGACACTTTTTCAAAACCCAGTTTTTTAGCCATGGCTTCATTTTCTCTCACTTCATTTTGGTACCAGGCTGCCTGGTGAAAGGAACTGTAAAACTTGCCATATTGCCCTGTAAAATCTTCGTGGTGCAAGTGTAACCAATCGTAATCTTTTAGTTTATCGAGATACACTTCTTCATCGTATACAATATCGTAAGGAATCTCGGCGTAGGTAAGCACAAGGGTTACAGCGTCGTCCCAGGGTTGTTTGCCTTTAGGTGAATAAACAGCGATGCGTGGTGCCTTTTCAAGTTTAATAGCGTCTTGATTCACTTCAGGGTTAGCTATGTCAGCTAATATGGCGTTGGATTGTGCATCTGAAATCAGTTCAAAACTCACGCCGCGAATCAAACACTCGTTAGAAACCGCTTTGGCATTTGGAATTAAAAAGCTCCCTCCTCTGTAGTTGACCAGCCATTGGATTTCCAATTCGCCTTTAAGCGCCCAATAAGCAATGCCATATGCTTTGAGATGGTTTTTTTGGGCCTCATCCATAGGAATCAGAAGCTGAGCCGAAAAAACACGGAAGCTTAGTAGAAGACAAACAAAAAACAAACAGGCTTTTTTTATGGAGCTAACACTTACCATTGTTGCACTAAGTTAAACTAAAAATAGCGGCAATGCGAAATGGAAATGCGAAATTTCTCTAAATCAGGAATTGGAACTTACCACATTATTGCGTAGTCCGCTGATCTTTTGTGTGATGCCGGCTATTGCAGCCTTATCATAGGTAGTGGAGGTTTCGGCCACTTCGTAAATTTTATGTAAGTCCTTCAAGTCCCTGACCAGAAATTTCTCTTCTTCTTTTAATTCAACTGATTCAAGTAAAGCCAATAAATTATGCAGGGATTCTTTTTGAGAAAGTATGGTTTTAAAGATACTTTCGGCAGAAACCATCTGGGCCATTTGGCAAGAAACATAGAGGCCTTCGATCCAACATCCTGCGAGGATTATTGCCGAAGTGCCGGGACGGTTGTTATTTTTTAGTATCTCATCTACCTTCTTGAAAGATTCGGTAATGATCTGCAAAACTGAATCTTTGTTATTGTCGTTGCTTTGTATGCGGTCGAACATACGTTGGTCGAAGGCAGCGTTCACCCCTAAATTTCCGGCCAACACATTCACGCACTTTAAAAACACCATGCTCTCCTGCGTTTGGTCAAATGTGCTGGAGATGGTAAGATCGGTGCCATATATTCCTAAATTAACTGCTTTGAAGAACTCAATGTTATATTTTGTTACAGAGTTAGGGTCGTTTAAAAAATCGGGGTTGTATTCGAGGTTATTCTTCTCGATTAAACTTAATACGAGTTCTTTATCAGGAAGGGTATTAAACACGTTTTGCGCGCTGAATGCCACTTGTTTCGATTCTACAGTAGTTTGTTGTTCATCTTCAACCAGGTCGTCAACTTTTTCTCCTTCACTGCAGGAATAGAAAAGAGCGCTACTCAAAATCACAGCAAAAAACGCGTATAAGAAGTTCTTCATATGCCCAGGCTTTAAAGCAAATGTAAGAAAATAATCCATTACTTTCTAACCCCATTCACGTAAGTGGTGCGGTTGACTTCGTTGCCGTTTTTGTCGTAATAAATCCATGTTCCGTCGGGTACACTTTGGGATTTACCCTTTCTTGAATCATTAACAATCGTGTAATAGGATATGCTTTGAACGGTTGCGTTGGGGTAATACGACACACTTTTTCCGCTAAGTTTCCCATTTTTAAAGTTTTGGATTCGGCTGATGCCCCCTGTTTCAAAATAATAGGTCCACACGCCGTGTTGATGACCTTTGTTGTAATGTCCTTTGGTATCCGTGAATCCCCCCTTTTCATACCATTGTTGAAAATCCCCGTGTTTAATGCCATTCACATAATTGCATACTTCTCTGGGTTTGCCAGAATCGTAGTAGTATTTCCACTCACCTTCTTTGGCACTTTTGTCATTGTAATAACCTTCGTAATTTTGGGAGCCGTTAGGATACCATCCTTGCCAGAGCCCCTGCAATTTGCCCTGCTCAAAGTGCCCTTCGTCTTTCCTGCCACCATTCTCCCACCAGCTTTTCCATAAGCCTTGTTCTTTTCCGTTCACGTATGGCCCTTCCTGCAATTTATTGCCATTCTCAAACCAGGTAGTCCATACCCCGGTTTTAATGCCTTTGTCGTAATTTCCCTCTCTCCATTTTTCTCCCGTTTTGTAATAATACAGCCAGGTACCTTGTTGAAGATTCGTTTCAAAATTGCCTTGCGACTCAACTTTTCCGTTGGCATAATAATAAGTCCAGTTGTCTTCGCGGCTATCTCCTCTTAATGTTCCTTTCATTTCAAGAACACCATCTTTTGTGTAGAACTTCCACAAACCATTTTTTAAGTTATCGGTAAAATTGCCTTCACTTTTTATGTTGTGGTTCATGTAATAAGAGGAGTAGTAGCCATTCAGCAGGCCATTGCGGTAATTGGCTTCGTAATCGAGCTCACCGTTAGGATGAAAATACCTCCAGGTACTGTCCTGTAGGCCTGCTTTATAAAAACCGATGGCTTTGATTAATCCATTATCATAACTTGCCGTTATGCTGCCGTTGCCGTTGGATACCAATTGTCTTCCGGTATTGTCCCACAGGTTCATTAACAACACAAGCGTGTCTTGGTACTCTTTTACAAATTTGGGTTTGCCGGTTTCGTAGTATTCTTCCCAGCGCCCACATAGTTTACCCGAACAGAACTCCTGCACTTTTATTTTGTACCCTTTTTCATGCCAGGTTTCTACTTTACCTTCCTGTTTGTCTTTCACAAAACTTCCCTTGCTTTCAGGCTTTCCATTCTCAAAGTAATACACCCATTCTCCCTCTCGCTTCCCATTTTCAAAATTCTCCCTGCTTTTTACATTGCCGTTCTCGTAGTAGGCGGTCCAGGTGCTGTCGGCTAAATTGTTTTGGTACTTAGTGCGTTGACTGATGGCTCCCGATTTAAAATAGTAGGAAAAAGTGCCCCATTTTTTTCCACTTACAAAATGTTCAACTGCTTTTTTTCTGCCGTCTTCAAAATAGAAGGTCCAGGTGCTGTCTTCTTTTCCGTAATTGTAGAATCCTTTCGTGCTCAGTTTCCCGCTGGCATAATACTCCAGATGCAAACCATGAGGCATGCCTTTGTAATAATCTGTTTCAGACTTGAGTTTAGTTTGAGCTGCATCGTAGTATTCCTTTTTTGGCTGCGAAAGGGTAATTAGCGGTAATATATACAATAAGCAGAAATAGAGTTTTTGCATGCCATAAAATTAAGTTTCATAAGCACCCACGTGCATTTTGGTTACAAATTTTGTGAACAGGTTAGGAATAAAAACTGGTTAAAACAGATGTTGTTTTTGCAACCATACGCTCAGCACATGAGCGCCTTTTTGGTTAAGGTGCCCATAATCAGAGAAATTCCCTGCGTTTTTCCAAATACTGTCAGGCGCCAGAATTAACTGCCCATATTTTGTATACTCCTTTTTTAGAGCTGGCAAAGTGCATACATTTCCAAAAGAAGGAAGGTAGAGATAATACACCTTGATGTTTTTTTCTTTGCAGAGTCCTGCCATTTCTTCAAAATAAGATGCTGAGCTATTGTTCATAGCAACATTATAATGGTCATCCACATGCAACTTTAAGCTGTCTTTTCGCCTTTCATTCCATAACGTTAAAGGATTTGCTAACTCTTGCCTAGGCCAGTACCCTGAATAAATATTGACTTGCCTTTTGAAGCTGGAATCATTCTGGAAAATTTGAGCCCTTAAGTATTTGAGGTTGCATAAGAATTTGTCATAAACGTGTGTAAAAAAATTGGGATCAAGGTGTTTCGCTTCGGTTGCAACGTCTTTTAATGGGAGGAGAAAAGGTGTTAAAGGATGAGCAACACCATCTTCAAGTTCTCTTATTTCGACAACTATACTTTTTGGTTGATGGTGCTGGAGGTACTCCTTTATAAAAAAACAGTCCATATTCCTGCCAAATCTGCAATACCCCATGTTAAGATGCCTAAATTCTGATCCCTTAGAAAGTAGGCTATCATTGACACTATTCATAGTTCGTGAAGATCCGAAATAAACTATTTCAGGGTTGTACTCACTTTCGTAAATGGCTTTATACATAAAAAAAGCCCTGCCACTACAATCTCCTCTTGCATTTTCGAAAAGGAACCTTCTATCTGGCTCAATGAATAGTATGATCGCCAGAGGGAGTAAAAAGACTAGAGATAGCAAAGTATATTTGAAACCCAATCGCATCAAAATTGAAAATAAATGAAACGTGGTGCGTTCTCGTAAACCGCGTATAAGAGTATTGTATTCAGTAAAAGAATATTGATAACATAATTATACTTGAATGGTCGGAGGCCGCTGTGCCGGTACTTGATAGTTTCCAATGAAATAAATAAGGCCAAAGGGAATAAGAAAAAATAACCGCCTTCAAGAATATGAGCTTGAAGCATAAGGCCCTCCTGAAAACTGAAAATCCCTTTGCTGAAACTGACAAAATCCTGCCAACTTGGTGTTCTGAACAGCGTAAACAGATATGTCACAATGAGAAAAACTAAAATCGATGCTACATAATTATGCATACGAATGGCTTTTAACCTTCTCTCTATGCCTAACAAAAGTCCATGGAAAAATCCCCAGAAAATGAAGGTCAGATTGGCCCCATGCCAAAGACCGGAAAGTACAAACGTGATAATGAGGTTAAACGCGTTCCTAAGTGGTGAAAGCTTATTTCCTCCCATCGGTATGTAAACATAATCTCTGAACCAGGAAGATAAGGAGATGTGCCAGCGCCTCCAAAACTGACGGAAGCTGTTAGAGAAATAGGGGAAATAAAAATTCTTAGAAAGTTTAAACCCTAACCACTGCGCACAAGCTCTGGCGATGTCACTGTATCCGCTAAAGTCGGCATAAATTTGCAATGCAAAACCAAAATAGGCCAGGAGTAGCGCCTGCCATGAATAGTGTTCCGGTGCTGAATGAACCTTATCTACTAAATTCGCAAGGTTATCGGCAATGACTACTTTTTTAAAAAACCCATACAGCATAAGATTAAGTCCGCTTTCAAAATGCAATAGTGAAAACGTTCTTTTCTTTTTGAATTGCGGAAACATCCATTTGGCTCGTTCAATAGGCCCAGCTACCATTTGCGGGAAAAAACAAATGAAAGCAAAATAGGTCAACGCTGAATGTTCAGGAGTTGTTGCTTTTCTGTAAACGTCGGTAACATAGGCAATTGACTGAAAAGTATAAAAACTGATCCCTACCGGAAGAACCACATTGAGCACAAGGAAAGATACCGGCAAATCAAATGCGCTCAGGAGATCTACTAATGAGGCGGCAAAAAAATTGTAATATTTAAAAATGCAAAGTGTAATGAGGTTAATGCTAATTGATGCAATGAGCCATCGTTTAGCCTTGTGTCTATTATTGGTTTGGGCAATCTGTTTGGCAGAGAAATAATCTACTCCACTTGTAAAAAAAAGTAGGAGAAGAAATTTCCAGTTCCAGGAACCATAAAAAACACACCCTGAAATAACTAAAACCCATAATTGATACGGCTTTAAGATGGTCCAATACAAACTCAGAACCAAAAGGAAAAAAATCAGGAATATGGCGGAGTTAAAAAGCAATCTTATGGCAGGATCAAATATTTAAAATATTGTTTTTTATCCTGCGTGATCGTTATTCGGATAACTCTATTCCCAGGTACGATTGTTACGGTATTCTCCTTCGTTAAGTCATTCCATTTAACATCTAAATACTCCCCCGTGAGCTGAACACTGGCGTCAGATTCAGTAAGACTCCCGGTAACTCTGAGATGGAGTTTGTTTTCATAGTCAATAGAAAGATAAATAATTGCCTTCTGGGCCTTAAATTCGGATTTGTTATACGTAAGGCCTCTTTTTTTAAGCGGTTTGTTTGAGTAGGCTGTATCTGGATTTTCTAAATGACCTCTTTTTAAGGTCAATGTATCGGATTTACCATTCGGTTTCCAGACCCGTATAAAATCAACTGTATACGTGTTAGGCCATTTTGTGCTTTCATCAGGTCCAGGAGAAAAAGCTCCACCAGTTTTAGCTACAGAAGTATTAAGATATAAATTCATTGGTCTTGAAAACATTCCGCTATAGTATGCCATTGGATACCCATTAAAATACCAATTTACCTTTTTTATATCCCACTCCAGATACATAAGGTTGAACTCCTGATCCAACGGCTCTTTAACAGGTAACCAGCCTCCCCAGTTTTTAGAAAAGCTGAATTTTGCAGTGTATCCTCTATCGCAACCCATCGGACAATGGGTGTCTACCTGTATTTGCTTTCTTTTTTCTCCTTTTAATTCAAATGCATCAATTTCATCGTTCTTATACCCACCATGAAACCAAAAAGCCGGCCAAACACCTCGCCCCTCTTCGACTTTAAATCTTAACTCATAGATGCCATAATGAAACTTCTGCTTGCTGAAAATACAACCTGCCGAATATTTTGCGAGAAACTGATTGTTTACCAGTTGTAATTGCTTTTGCTTCAAATAGGCGCTATCGATCTCATACGCACTAAGTGTATACAGACTGTCTTTTTTATCTGCAAAAAATTTAACAAAGCCTCCTTCTTGTTTGATACCTTCAGGCACAAAGGCTAAATCCTGTGCCATGATAACGCGAGTGTAGCCCACCCCCTTGTTCCAATAATTCTCATCCAACTTTTCAGCATTAAACTCATCTCCCCCGGCGTACTCGTAATTGAAAAGAGTATCGTTGTACAATTTAAGCAAAACCTGAGCCTTTATGCTATTTATGCTTGACCAGATTAACAGGCTTATCAAAACTGTTTTTTTCATAGTTGAATTACCTTATAAATTTTAAGCCCACCGGAATACAACAAATCCAGACGAAAGCCCTGAAATTTCAAGGCATCGGTTTCTTGATTTTCCGTCACAAGTATAGTAGCTCCTTTTTGCACATATTGCGCCAATACATCTTGGTTGAGTTCGTTTTTAAGAAGCGAATACCCTTGTCGTTTCAGATAGTATAAGGCTATAAATTTCGATTCGTCCGCATCTACAATACAAATGGCATTTTGGGGGATGTGTGATTGTATCGCGTTTTGCTCGTAAAGATAAGCGGAATTAAATCCCGGGTTCTTTACATCCCAACGGTGCTGGATTCTGAGATAAGCCGTAAAGGGAACAATGGCCAATAGAAAAAAAACTAAGCCTTTGTATTTAGAATTTATGCCACGATTTAAACCATGAGCTAAAAGTATAAACACAAAAGGCACAAAAGGCAACAAATAATAATCGTGGGATTTTTCTATCATGTTCAATTCGAAAATAAAATAGAAACAGACTGCCAGAAAAGTGAGGCTAATTGGTAAGTGTTTGTTGAATACATTTCGGTGGTTTTTAATTCCTGCATAGATGCCCATTACCACCAAAGGAAAAGCAGCATAATTGCTAATAAGTTCGGGGAATGATGAAACCAGATGAAACCAGAAATACGCTAAAAGTTCTTGTACACTTTTCTCATTTCCAAATAAGCCACTCGTTATACCATTCCCTTTCCAGCTCGGAATAGCATAGGCATACCACAAACCTACAGGAATCAAAAAAATGAAAAAAAGACCAAAGCTTGCAAGTCTTTTGCCAATACGCTTAAATACCTGCTTAGTCAGAAACTGTGGAATGAAAAACGCCGCAAACAAAACAAAAGGCAATTTGATCAAGGCAGCTAGCATTAAAAACACCGAAGCAATTATCAGCTGGCTTGTTTTTTGACTCAGGTGGTGTCGGCCGGCGTAAACTAAAAACCACTGGGCCATTGCAAGCGCCAAAATATCAGGTAAGGGGTTAACACAGTAATAATACAGTAAAGGCGAAAAGCACAAAAAATATGAAGAGAGCAGGGCTGTTTTTTCTTTAAAATAGAGCCGCAACCATTTGTAAAAGCCAAGAAGTAAAAACACCAAACACAAAAATGTAAATACGCGGGTATTGATCACACTGTATCCCAAAATACGATTCACTTGCGCTATCAACCACTGGTATAGCGGAAATTCATATAGCAGGGCTGTACTGCCGGTACTTATATCAAAACGCTGAGGATGAAGAATGTTATTGTCTGAAAACGTGAAATGGTATATTACGGTTTGGGTTTGACTCTGCCGCCAAACATGAATACCCATCACATCCAATTGAAAGATTGGCAAGTGTAATAAAAAACTCAGCAGTACAGGGGAAAGAAAAAACAAGATTCTCCTGTAGGTTGTCATGATTTAATCGTTGAGCTTAAGCACGGCCATAAAGGCACTTTGCGGTATTTCTACATTACCCACTTGCTTCATGCGCTTTTTACCTTCTTTTTGTTTTTCGAGAAGTTTGCGCTTGCGACTGATATCGCCACCGTAACATTTTGCGGTTACGTCTTTACGCATGGCGCGTATGGTTTCACGGGCAATGATTTTAGCCCCAATGGCAGCCTGAATTGGGATTTCAAATTGCTGACGCGGAATTAACTCCTTCAATTTTTCGCATATTTTTTTTCCAAACTCATACGCATTACTACGGTGAATCAAAGCAGACAGAGCATCCACCTGTTCTCCGTTTAAAAGAATATCCAGTTTGGCCAGATCCGATTGTTTCATGCCAATTGGGTGGTAATCGAAAGAAGCGTAGCCTTTTGAAATGGATTTTAAACGGTCAAAAAAATCAAAAACTACCTCGCCCAAAGGCATTTCGAAAATAAGTTCAACCCTATCGGCAGTAAGGTAATTTTGATTCACTATCTGGCCGCGTTTTTCAATACACAAACTCATCACCGGACCAATGAATTCGGATTTTGTGATGATATTGGCTTTGATGTATGGTTCTTCAATGTAATCGATACGGCCGGGATCAGGAAGATCGGTTGGATTGTTTACTGTAACTACTGAACCATCCGTTTTATGAGCAAGGTACGACACGTTAGGAACCGTTGTAATAACAGTCATGCCAAACTCACGTTCTAATCGTTCTTGTACAATTTCCATGTGCAGCATGCCCAAAAAACCGCAACGGAAACCAAAACCCAATGCGGCTGAACTTTCAGGTTCCCAGGTAAGTGAAGCGTCATTCAGCTGCAGTTTTTCCATACTATAGCGCAATTCTTCAAAATCTTCGGTATCTACGGGATAAATGCCTGCAAACACCATGGGCTTCACGTCTTCAAAGCCTTCAATGCCTTTTTCGCAGGGCCGATCGAAGTGCGTAATGGTATCCCCTACTTTTACTTCTTTGGCTTCTTTTATACCGGATATGATGTAGCCCACATCGCCTGCGCTCAATTCGTTTCTGGCTTCTTGTTTTAATTTTAAAACGCCAATTTCATCAGCATTGTAAACAGCGCCGGTGTTTACAAATTTCACTTTTTCTCCCTTTTTGATAGTGCCGTTGGTGATTTTGAAATACGCTATGATGCCCCTAAAGGAATTAAACACCGAGTCAAAAATTAAGGCCTGAAGGGGAGCTTTTGGGTCGCCAACCGGGGGTTGAATGCGATCAATGATGGCCCCCAGAATGGTTTCAATTCCCATGCCTGATTTTCCGCTGGCGGGAATCACCTCTTCGCGTTCGCAACCAATCAGGTCAACTATTTGGTCGGTGACCATTTCAGGTTCTGCACTGGGGAGGTCCATTTTGTTCAGAACCGGAATGATGGTGAGGTCGTGCTCAAGAGCCAGATATAAATTGGATATGGTTTGAGCTTGTATGCCCTGAGCGGCATCAACAATCAACAAGGCGCCTTCGCAAGCGGCAATGGAGCGTGAAACTTCATATGAAAAATCCACATGTCCCGGGGTGTCAATTAAATTCAGCACATACTCCTCGCCTTTGTATTTATAGTTCATCTGGATGGCGTGACTTTTGATGGTGATACCACGCTCTTTTTCCAAATCCATGTCGTCCAGTACCTGGTCTTGCATTTCACGTTTGGAAATAGTGCCGGTGTATTCCAATAAACGATCGGCCAGGGTGCTTTTCCCATGGTCGATATGAGCGATGATACAAAAGTTCCGAATGTGCTTCATTGTAGCTGTAAAAGGTGTTTTTTAAAGGGCTACAAATATAGCAAATACTTGCAAATAAGGGGGTTGAATTCTCTACGGCTTTTACTTACTACCCAAACTACTAGGCAATAATTCTGGTCTATTGCACTATGATTCTATTGGACTAAGTATCAATAATAGATACCTAGCCTCAGCTCACCGTTTTCAGAAATAAGTTCCTGACCCCCGGTGCCACCGCTGGACGAGGTTTTATTTTTGGTTACCATAAACCGTCCCGAAGATCTGGTGATCCCGTTTTGATCCTTGGCCTCTACCTTGTGTTTCCCTGAAGGCACTTTGATTTTTAAGGAGTAGGCTTTAATAGAATCTTTCGTGAACCCAATAGAATCTACCTTTACATATGGTAACAGCCCCTGCAGCTGTCCATCAAGGTAAAGGGTAAGTTGTACGTCCTTAGTGGGTTTTTTTGAATAAAAATACCCCTGATAACTTGTGTTGTCTTTCTTACATTGTAGAAATAACAAACTTATTACTGATAAACAGAGAATTCCTTTTACTCTCATGATTACACTAAGCTGGTTCTTCTTTAACGGAAGAACCTTTTTCTTATTGTATCACGATCTTTTTAACGGCTTTATCCTGTCCCTTTGATATTTGGATAAAATAAAGGCCGGCTTTCAGATTAGAAGTATTGAATTCCGTTTTGTCGTTAGTTGCTGTATACGGCACTTGCACTTCTCTGCCTAAAACATCAACTAAGCTCAATTGGGCTCCATCCAAATTTCCTTCCACTACAAACCGTTCGTGGGCAGGATTAGGATACACGTTGATGCTGGCCGACAAACTGCCTTGTTTTTCTAATGAAAGGGGAGAGTCGGTGGTAAAACTATATTGAAATCCTCCGCCAAAATCGGCATTAAAAGTTTTGATTATTTGAGCAGATGCATTCTTTAGCCTCACGAAACCCGAACCTTGCCCGGTATTGGCCCACCAGGATAAACCGTCGTGACCGGTATCGTATACCACAAAGGTATAACAACCGTTCAATTCATAATTATCCAGATAGGTAGTGTTTGCAGCAGTAAAATTACTTTGCCCTACTACATTTCCACTTTCATCGAAGATCTTATACGAGTTGGTTGTAGGGAGATTGTTGGTTCTGAATTCGACCGAAAAAAGGGATGGAATAGTTTCAGGAATAACAAATGGTGAATTGTAGGTATTGTTGTGAACGTACTGATCGTTAGCAAAATTTACTTTGACAATTTCAGCCCTAAAATTGTTATTGCTTGGCTGCACGTCGTATAACCACAAGTTTTGTTTAGGCAATTCTATACTCACAGTGTCCATAAAATTGAGTGTTCCTGCCCAGGTAAATATTTGTTTTACCGCCGCGTTGTTCACCCAATAATGGATCTCAAGGTCATTAATTACAGTAGATCCCGTATTTCTAACCACAATCACAGGATTGTTACAGATGGGGTTTTTGCGCGAATACGCCACTTTGGTGCTTGGAGATTTTACATCTATAATTGCGGCATCAAGCGCATGGTTAGGTCCACCATAACTTACCAATTGATGCGCTACCAAATACCTGTAATCCCCTGCGGGGAATGGGGGACTAGAGCAGAGGTAATCCAATGTTACAGTAGACCCCGGAGTAATGTGTGGGGTTAGATCAAATTCTTTGGTTAATGAACTTTGCCCCGGGCACCAGCCCTGGCGATCGTATACCCAGGTACCGCCTTGAGGATAAATGACATTAAAAGCACATTCCTCCGTAATGGGCCAGCTAAATTCGCTTGGGCCACCGTTAACATTAAAAAAATGGGTAATGGTGCCACCATTCTGGTGAAATTCTCCTTCTGCTCCGTGTCCGGTAATGGTTGAACGTAACTTGAATTGTTGGGCATTGCTTTGTGTGGCTACACTTTGTACTGGAAAACGGGTGTCGTTGATTACACTGTTAATGCCTGCTCCACCATCGCGGTAAGCGCCTTGCCAGAGCTGATTAAAGTTCAAAACGGTACGGGGTGGGGTACCCACAATAAACCAGAAATCAATGTCCATTTGCTCCTGGTACTCCCCGCCCATAGCCATTACCAAACGTTTTGGGCCTTGTAAAAGTGGTGCAAAATCACTCACGTCGTAATACCAGGTTTTACCTTTTATTCCCATGTCAAGCCCTTTACCGTAAGGGGTTACAAAGGACATGATCTCGTTGTAATAAGGATAACGACGAATGTAATTTAAGTTAGTGATGGTGATGGTGCCTTGCGGTACCGCTGCCAAGGTGCCTGTTAAAGCGCCGGTGTCGCCATCGTATATTTTTATTGGAGCAGCAGAATAGGCGGTGGTGGTGGTCACCAAACTCACCACATCATGTGCCATAGGAACCGCAGCTGCATTATTGGTGATGGAATAGGATTCGATAACGTTAGGCGCCCGCATAACCGAGTCTTTCACAATTACTGTGTTGGTGCTCATACTATAGGTGCCTCGTAAGAAAGAAATATTCGGGCGCACGTTGCTGCTCTGGAACATGCGGCTCAGTTGAAGGCCACGGTCGTAGGTCCAACGCAGATTGGTGCCGGGTGAGGTTTGAGCATTTTGCGCATCGGTAACCGTGGCTCCACTGCCTTCGTTTAACTTAAAATAAGAAAGCAGGTTAGCGAAGAAAGGGTGGGTGGCATCTATACTGCGGTTCATCCAAGATTGAATGTCGGCCTGAGCCAGGGCTTTGTTAAAAATACAAAGTTCGTTAACCTTACCTTTATAATTGTTCAGGTAATTGTTGTCCTTGCCGAGTATTAGGTTCATTAAAGCAATGGGTTTGGTTTTAGCTGTGCCGGTGTGCCACAGGGCCCCGTTCAAATAAATGTTCATCACACCAGTTGCGGTATTTTTAGTAAAGGCCCAGTGGTTCCATTGCCCACCAATTTCTGAGGCAGTTGCCACTTTGTTGATACGGTCGTAATTACCTGCACTGTAGCCGCAATCGAAATACATGTTGCTATTGCTCCAGGGGTGGTGCAAATTCAAATTTCTTTGGTTGGCATTGGAGCCCCATCCATACAATAAGGAAGTGTTGGTTGGCAAAAGGTTGGCATCGCCATAGGCCCAGAAGCTAACGGTGATTTCTGTGCTGATAGCGGATAATGCTGAAGCGTTTAACACCACGTGTCCGTTAGAGGATAAATCGAGAGCGTAATTGTTTCTGGCGTATAAACAGGGATTGGCAGGGGAATTGTGCCCATTAAAAACGATAGGGCTTGAGGGGTTGGTGTTGGTAAACGAAAGTTGAATCAACACATTGTCGGTACCATTCCAAACAAAAGGGGTGTGAAATTGAATACGGTTGTTTCCGGCCGTAAAATTATAATTGTGGTTGTACACGTTTGTAAATCCTGTTAATACCATTGCGGTGTTGCTAAGTATAGAGGCCAGACTGTGCTGCATGTCAACCCTGAAAAAGTTAACTCCCCCACCGGCGTTAGCCACATTCAACAAAATTGCATCAATGTTGCCGGCGGTAAATCCGGCTCCGCTCAACTCAGCAGCGGTAACCAAAATTTGTGTTTTGCCTGATCGTTCGTTCGACTTGAGAATGTCGGCTGCCGCTACATTGCCAGTGCCAATGGCAGTAGCTGTTTCTGAAACCACAGTGTTTAAACTTACATTGGTGTGCAGAAAATTATAATAATCGAAAACAGGTGCGTTACTATAAGGGAATACGGTTCCGCTGAAATTACTAATGATGTGGCTTGGCGCAACATTTGGGTTTAACTCAATTCTTGTAGAGTCGACAATAAACGTGTTGCAGGAATAATCCCATTCTCCGCAGCCCTGATTGGGAAAGTTTTGGTTAGAGATTAGTCCGTTTTTACAACGCATGTTGTACTTCATGATAATTTTCTCAAACGTGAGTTGGTTGGATGGAAAATTAATCAGCGTATCCCGGGTGCTGCTGCCATACTTAAAGGCTTTTACAACAATGGTATCTCCTGGGTTTTGGGACTTAAGGATCCCGAAGGCTAAGATCAGTGCAAATAGGTATAGACTTTTTTTCATGTTTGGTTTTTTAAAGGGCAGAGGTAAAAGTAGGAAAATTAATGGCTACTTTTTCTTGCTTCCTTTTCAATATTTACCTGTTTGGAATTGGCATCAAAACTGTTAAACGAGCCTTGATCTTTGATTTGAACCCGAAGATTCCTATTACTTTTACACCCTTTAGATCCTGAAATTGAGTTTCGACCCTTTTAAAATAGACTTGCCGGTTACCGAGATCATTCCTCAGGTTAAAGATCAACTTAGTAAAGGCAACACGCTTATCGTCAACGCTCCTCCCGGTGCGGGCAAAAGCACGGTGTTGCCTCTGGCTTTATTGGAAGAAACCTGGCTTCAGGGAAAAAAAATCATCCTACTTGAACCAAGGCGTTTGGCTGCAAAAAGCATAGCCATGCGCATGGCATCTTTATTGGATGAGGAAGTTGGTAATTGTGTTGGTTACCGCATTCGTTTCGAGAATCGCGTTCGAACAACAACCCGCCTCGAAGTAGTGACCGAAGGTATACTCACCCGTATGTTGCAAAACGATAATGCACTTGAAAACGTGGGTTTGGTTATTTTTGATGAGTTTCACGAACGCAACCTCAACGCCGATTTGGCCTTGGCCCTCTGCAGGGAAGCACAACAGGTGCTCAGACCCGAATTGCGTATTCTCATCATGTCGGCTACACTCAACATGCCTCAATTAAGTGCATTATTAAACGCTCCCGTGGTGATTAGCGAAGGTAAACACTACCCGGTGGAAATCATTTATACAGCTGATGCCGACGAAAAATTATTGCCGGAACTTACGGCAAAAACTGTATGGAAAGCCATGGCCGAAAAAGAGGGGGACGCGCTGGTGTTTTTACCCGGAGAGGGTGAAATCAGGGCTTGCGAGTCGCTTTTGAAAGAACAGAACAGCGGATTTGCAATTCATGCCCTGTATGGGCAACTTTCACCTCAAGAGCAGTTTCTGGCCATACAGCCCAATAAATTTGGCAATCGTAAAATTGTGCTGGCCACGTCCATCGCCGAAACAAGCTTAACCATTGAAGGAATTAAAATTGTTGTGGATTCGGGTTTTGCGCGCACCTCGCGCTTCGATCCCAAATCCGGACTGTCGCGCCTCGAAACCATTCGTGTCTCCAAAGATTCGGCTGATCAGCGGGCCGGGCGCGCCGGGCGTTTGAGCAGCGGCACCTGTTACCGCATGTGGACGAGCGCCACACATTCTCGTTTGGCCGAACACCGTATGCCTGAAATTATGGAAGCCGATTTGTGCGACCTGGTGCTGGACATGGCCCAGTGGGGCGTTACTGATATACGGCAACTCACCTGGCTCACGCCTCCCCCAAAAGCCGCCCTTGCACAAGCCAGTGACACCCTGCACCAAATCAGCGCTTTAGAAAACAACAAAATTACTTCACATGGTAAACAGATCCATCAATTGGCCTGTCACCCGCGCATAGCGCACATGCTTTTATTAGCAAAGGAAACTGTCGACAAACAACTGGGCACCGATATCGCCGCCATTTTAGAAGAGCGCGATCCTTTGCCCAAAGAAACCGGCATTGACATAAACCTTCGTATTGAAGCCCTTCGCAGAGCAAGAAAAAACAACAGTTTAGGCGGGCGTTATACACGCATAGAAAAAGTAGCAGCCTCTTACCGATGCATGTTGAACCTTGAAGTAAACAATGATGCCTTTGATCCCTACGAAACCGGCTTGTTGCTGGCCTTTGCTTATCCTGAGCGCATTGCCTCTGCACGACCGGGTAATAATGCACAATTTCAATTAGCTAACGGTCGCATTGCTGCCGCAGGGCACAAAGATGATTTAGCTCACCAACCCTGGTTAGCTGTTTCACACATGGACCTCAGGGATGGCTTAGGGAAAATTTTTCTCGCTGCACCCTTGAACCCTAAAGATCTGATCACACTGGTCAAAGAACAAAGTACCATTGTTTGGGATACCCGCAAAGGAGGCTTGCTTGCGAATACCGAATTAAAAATTGGAAGCCTTGTTTTACAATCAAAACCCTTATCTGCTATCACAGAAGACCAACGTGTTTTCGCTATTTCCAATGCGCTAGTCAACGAAGGAGAAACGTTGTTGGATTTTGATGAGAACATGGTGCAATTGCAAAACCGTATTCTGAGTTTAGGGATTTGGAATCCCGGAGAAAACTGGCCGGAAGTTAGCACCTCATCGCTGCTCGCCAAAAACAAAGAATGGCTGGGACCTTATTTGAAAGATGCAAAAAAACCTGATGACCTGAAAAAAATCAATCTTTCGGAAGCTTTGTTTCATTCGCTTGACTGGGAGCTGCAACAACAGCTAAACCAACTTGCCCCTTCAAAACTTGAGGTACCCAGTGGTTCGAAAATACCCCTGCAGTATTTTCCAAATGGGGCTACCCCTCTTTTGGCAGTGCGTTTACAGGAAGTGTTTGGTTTAAGCGACACACCTAAAATAAATAAGGGAAAAGTAACTGTGGTGATGCATTTGTTGTCGCCGGGATACAAACCTGTGCAGGTAACTTCTGACCTGAAGAGCTTTTGGAACAACATGTATTTTGAAGTAAAAAAGGAATTGCAACGCCGTTACCCCAAACATGCCTGGCCTGAAGATCCCTGGACAGCTCAGGCGGTGGCAAAAGGGCGAAGTACCAAACAATGAGCAGAAGGTTGTATAACCTTAAGAGGCGGATACGTGGTTGCCAGCCCCTTACTTGAGATCAGGGGCTTTCCTTTCCAAATCTATCTTTTCATCCCCATCTTTGTAACTCATGAAGGTGAAAATAAACTGAAACATTTCCTCACTTGTTTTCATACTCTCCACACCATTACCCTGGGTGATGCGTTGCGGGGGATGAAAAGGATTGTTGGGGTTTTGTGCCGTATTGTCAAAAGTGCCATACACGTGTATGGTACCTCCCTTCTCAAGCTTTACGGGATGTTTGAATGTATAATAGTATTGCCAGCGAAAGTCCCACTTGTTGATGCGAATGAGCGGAATGGTATCGCCATTTGCTTTCAGGGCAAAAGCCCAAAACTTTTTACCAATTAAATGCATGTGTGGATTCACCGAAATCATCGAAATGCTCTGTGGCACTTCATAACTGGTGTGAAAGGTTTTTACCTCGTTAGGCGGAATGATAAATTCAGGTTCAATCGGTCTTAAACCAAAAGTCCCCAACTGGGTTTCAAGAATGTTGCGCTGTATGGGCGTTTTTCTGAAAAACACGTTAATGTAACTGCTATCTGATACATCGGCATTGCTTGGACCGTAATGGATGTTATTTAATAAAAACATCCCATTCTTTTTTAAGCGGTAACCTCCAACCTCTTCAGGATAATTTGGCGGAAGATACCCCGGAAGATAATACACCGCGTTGGGAGTTAAAGTAGGGTACTGCGGCTGTTTTCCATCGGTATAAGGGATGTGCATACTCTCGTATACTTTTAAGAGCTCAGTTTTTGTGTCGGAGTGAATGGTAGAACCACTCATGTAGTTGAAGCTGCGACCAGCATCGTATGAAATCAGATGGCCGTTCACATGATGAACCAATTTGCGTTGGTGTGGAACAAATTCCACCAAATCCACCAGAGTATCTTTTTCAATTGCGTAGGGAAATTTCATGATCAGAAAAAGATCGCTTCCGCTACCTTTTATTTTTACCAGTTCTTTAGCGCGTATTACTAAATCAGGCTTCCCAAAATAGGATCCCTTGTAAAAATTAGGGGGGTTTGGTTCTTGAAGTGAATCGCCCCTAGGCATGCCTTTATCCACCCAATTTTTAATCAAAATTTTATCCTGATAACTGAGCACACGTTCGCCAACAAAATGGCTGTAATTGGGGTCAGCCGGCCAGGGTGGCATGTAGCCGCTTTGGGTAACATATCGGATTTTTGCCGCTTTTTTTACCGCATCCTTGTATGAAAGTAACGAAAATGGTCCGCTTTCTCCTTCACGGTGACAGGGTGTACAATTCACAAACACAATAGGGGCAATGTGTTCTGACCAGGTAACGTTTTCGGGAATTGGCGTTTTTTCTTGCTCTTCAGCTCTCTGGCAATTCAACACCATGCCTGACACCAGCAAAAAGAAAAACAACCTGGTCCATTTCATTGTTCCGTTTACTCAATAAGGATAATAAGGGGAGATCATCAGGTAAACAATCACACCACTTATGGTTACGTATAACCAAATGGGATAAGAAAAACGGGTGAGCCCTTTGTGTTTTTCGCGTTGATCGCTTAGTCCATAATAAAAAGACGTCAACACCAAAGGCAGCACCACAATAGCCAAGAGAATGTGCGTTAACAAGAGGATCAAATAAAATGGTTTGATGCCTGAAACTGCCAGTTTTTCGGCTTCCTCCATAATGCCATTGTGGTTGGTATCACCGTATTTAGTGTCGGGGATAAAATAATGTGCCGTAACATAAGATACAAGAAACAAACAGCTGAGCACAAAGGCTGTAAGGTTCAGTTTTTTATGAAGCGCAATGTTTTTTTGTTTAATGGCTAACAAAGAAATAATGAGCAGAATTGCGCAGCTCCCATTAAAAATAGCATTCAGGGCCGGCAATTGGTAAATCCATGTGGGAATGTTTTGCGGGCGGGGAAGCCACTTTTGGCTTAGTATAAATACAGCGGCACAAATAACGCCTGTGGCAATATAAATTGCGCGTTTTACCGCCTTTTCATTAGAAGTGTGTAAGGTTGTCATACAAAGAAAAAAGAAAGGCAGTGTTGAACTGCCTTTGTGAATTTTATGGTTTAGCGATGGCCTCGAGTTGCTCTGCACTCACACCTGTTGATGAATATCCTCCATCGTGATACAAGTTTTGCATGGTCACCATGCGGGTGAGGTCACTGAATAAACTCACACAGTAATTCGCGCAATCATCAGCGCTGGCATTGCCAAGCGGCGATTGCATGTCGGCAAAATCGTAAAATTCAGTAAACCCTTTAATGCCTCCGCCTGCTGTTGTTTTTGTAGGGGATTGGGAAACTGTATTGATTCTCACTTTTTTCTGTTTGCCGTAATGGTAACCAAAAGTGCGGGCAATACTTTCAAGCATTGATTTGATATCGGCCATATCGGTATAAAACGGGTACACTTTCTGTGCGGCGATGTAAGTTAAAGCAACAACTGAGGCGTGTTCGTTCAGTGCATCGAGTTTATGCGCTACCGCCAGCATCTTATGTAAACTCATGGCCGATACGTCGATACCTTTGTTAAAAAATTCGTAATTCAATTCGGTATAAGGAATGTTCTTGCGAATGTTCACACTCATGCCGATAGAATGCAACACAAAATCAATTTTGCCCCCCAGCACCTCCATAGATTCGGTGTAAAGTTTGGTCAGGTCATCTACACTGGTTGCGTCGGCCGGAATGATCTTGGCGCCGGTAGCAGCTGCCAGTTTATTGATTTCACCCATACGCATGGCGATGGGGGCATTGGTTAAGGTAAAAGTTGCGCCTTCTTCGTGGCAACGTTGTGCCACCTTCCAGGCGATAGAATTTTCATCGAGCGCACCGGTGATGATGCCGCGTTTTCCTTTTAAAAGATTAAATGCCATAAGGTTTAGGTTTGAGTGGCAAATATAAGTAAAAGCCTTAGAGCCACTATGCCCTACTTACTCAATTCGCCTTCAATAAATCCATAGCGTTTTTAATGGCCGATTCGGTGGGTTTGCCGGTGCTGAGCATTTTGGCAATTTCTACAGTGCGCTCTTCGGCATTGAGTTCTTTGATGTGCGATAAGGTTTTATCCTGCCCATCCTTTTTATACACAAACAAGTGGTGTTTACCTTTGCTGGCAATTTGAGGTAAATGCGTGATGCTGATCACCTGCATGTGTTTGCCCATGCGCGATAATATGTTGCCAATGCGATCGGCCACTTCACCACTCACCCCCGTATCAATTTCATCAAACACTATGCTTGGTAAATTTTTCTTTTCAGCCAAAAGGGCTTTTAAACTTAACATCAAACGCGAGAGCTCTCCCCCACTGGCAATTTTGTGCAATTCACCTGGCGCTTCCCCCTTGTTGGCTGAAAACAAAAACCGCACTTGGTCTCCTCCGCTTGGCCCCAGCTCAGGCAGTGCTTCACAAAGCACCTTAAACACCGCGTGCTCCATGCCAAGGTCCTTTAAAAGTTCAATTACCCTGGCCTCAATATCTTTCACTACCTTTTTTCGTTTGGTGCTTAAGTCGAATGCATGTATCGCTAAGAGTTTGGCCAAGCCCTCTATTTTTGTTTTGGTCGATAGAATGTCTTCTTCAAGGGATTCCATTTGAAGCAATTTCTCCTGCAAGTCATTTTTTATTCCAAGCAATTCCGCTTCGCTTTTTACATTGTGCTTTTTAAGCAGGCGGTTCAAGGCATCGAGTTGTTGATTGATTTCATTCAACTTTTCCGGATTCACGTTCACTTGCATCTCTGCCTGCTCCAGTTCTGCAGCAATGTCTTTTAATTCGAGGTAAACCGATTGCGCCCTTTCGGCCAATAACCTGTAGTGGTCGCCAAATTTAGTAAGCCCCAGCAGCTGTTGTTTGATTTGCCCCAAACCACTCAATAAATTTTGATCTCCATTCTGCAGAGCAAGGGTTACACTGCTCAATTGCTGACGAATGAGTTCAGCGTTTTCAAGGCTCAGGCTCTGTTCTTCCAGCCGGTTCAACATACCGGGGGCTATTTCGCTTTCGCTTAGTTCCTTAAACAAAAAATCATAATAGTCCTTGTCTTTTCTGGCTTTGGCTTCGGCCTCTTCCAATTCGTTCAGCCTTCGTTTTAACTTTTGCAGCTCACTGTATTTGCCTTTATAGTCTTCAAGCAAGGCTTGTGTTTCAGCAAATGCATCCATTAAGCCCAATTGAAATTGCCCGTTGTTCAGCAAAAGGGTTTGGTGTTGTGAGTGTATATCCACCAACTGTTCTGAGAGATTTTTTAGCACCGCTAAACTCACCAAAGCATCGTTTAAAAAACAACGCGATTTACCATCACCCGAAATTTCCCGCCTCAGCACCAATTTAGGCTCGTATTCCAAGTCCTGCTCCTTAAAAAAAGTTTTTAAGTCCAATTGCGAAATATCAAACTCCGCTTCAATAATGCATTTTTTGTTGGTATGTCGTAAACTACTCAGGTCGGCGCGTTTACCCAAAGCAAGCCCAAGTGCTTCCAAAAAAATCGATTTACCGGCTCCTGTTTCACCTGTAATTATGCTCAGTTGTCCGGGAAACTGCACATCCATTTCCTCAATCAAGGCAAAATTTTGTATTACCAAATGTTTTAACACAGCGGTAAGTTCGGAGTTTTTATGGTTTTATAAAAAGCGCTACCGAAAGCATCTTGTAATTTTTTAAACAATTATTGGGGGCCTGCCCCCTAAAGCGAGGCGCATGAGTTATTGCCGGGCACCTCTGCTTTAGGGGTCGCGCTCTCGGCTTTAGCCCGCTCAATGGCACCAAGTGCCGCTTTAAAATTACCCATTTAAGGCTGCGGGGTCTTTTGCCCAAAGCAAAAGCCTCCTTGCTTTGGCGGCACTAAGTCCCATTTTTGCGGGGCTATCGCCTCCATCGCTCAGGCAAAACCACATGATTTTCAATTTGTTAGTTAATTAAAAAATCGAATAATGTTAAATTCCAAACCCTCTACCCAACGCCTTACCAAGCCCCGGCGTATTAGTTGTAAAAGTCATCCATCATGAGGCAATTAAAAATTACCCGCCAGATCACCAACCGCGAAACAGCATCGTTGGACATGTACCTGCACGACATTGGCCGTGTGGACATGATCAGCGCCGATGAGGAAGCCGTATTGGCTGCACAAATTCGCGCCGGAGATCAAAGAGCCTTAGACAAATTAGTGAAGGCCAATTTACGTTTTGTGGTATCGGTAAGTAAACAATACCAAAATCAAGGTTTGAGTTTACCCGACCTTATCAACGAAGGCAATTTGGGTTTAATAAAAGCAGCACAACGCTTCGACGAAAAACGCGGGTTTAAATTTATTTCTTATGCGGTGTGGTGGATCCGTCAAAGCATCCTGCAGGCATTAGCCGAGCAAAGCCGCATTGTGCGTTTGCCTTTGAATAAAATTGGTGCCATCAACAAATTAAACAAAACCATATCCTTGCTCGAACAACACCTTGAACGAGAACCCAGCTACGAAGAGTTGAGCGAAGCCTTGGAAATGATGCCGAGCGACATCAGCGATACCATTAAAAATAACAGCCGGCACCTGAGCCTCGACGCTACTTTGGGCGACGATGAAAACGGAGGCACCTTATACGATCTTTTAAGAAATGAAAGTTCTACCAGTCCTGACCGTTCACTTTTGGGCGAAAGTTTACAGCTTGAAATTTACAGAGCGCTGGCCACTTTAACTGAACGTGAAGCCGATATTGTAAAATTGTTTTTTGGATTGGGTGGCAAACACCCGCATTCACTCGAGGAGATTGGTGAAAAATTTGATCTCACCCGCGAACGCGTTCGTCAAATCAAAGAAAAAGCGGTGCGCCGTTTAAAAAATAGTTCACGCAGCCGTTTATTAAAAGTGTATTTGGGTTAAAATAAATCGCTTAAGGGTTTGCGGTTTATGACGAAAAAGCCTTCCTGATTGGGGAAGGCTTTTTTATTGAATAACTATTCTTCCGGTTAAGGTGTGTTTTTCATTATACAAAATATGAAAATATACTCCTTTTGCTTCCTTTGATAAATCAATGGTTTGTCCTTCTATTACAGCGCCGGAAAAAACCTTCTTACCAACAACATCAAAAATTTCCATTTGCGCTTCCGCGTCTTTACCTAAGCCTTTTAAAGTAAATACGCCGCTGTTTGGGTTTGGCCAAACTTCCATGAGTTTGGTGTGAATCGGAGTATCGCTCAGTCCTGTACATCCACTGACGCTTTGGGTAAACACTGCCTTGTTTGTGCAGGCAAATTGGTTAGTACCGGTTACTGTATAACTCATGTTGCTTGATGGAGAAACAAAAAGCGTGGAGGTAACAGCTCCAAAAAAAGACCACAAATAGGTATTAGCTCCGCTAGCCGTTAAGGTAACCGATTCACCGGCACACATTACCGGTTTAGTTGAGACCACATTCACAGTTGGTTGTGGCTTCACATCAATAGGATGAACTGCTGTGAATGCACACACGCTGTTTGTTACAAGCACCGAATACTGTGTGCTGATTTGAGGAGTTACCGACAAAACAGAGGAGGTGCCACCTGAAGTCCATAAATAGGTACTTCCCGGCATGGCAGAAACACTAAGACTTAACAATGACCCTGCACATACGCTTGAGGCGCCTGTAATTGTTGGGTAAGCACTTAAATACACTGAAACCGAACTTCCCGTTTGGTTTGCGCTTGCAAAATCGGGATACCCGTCATTATTAAAGTCGTTCACAGTTAGGCCTTGTGGGTTTAAGCCAACTGTATAAAGAATGGGCGCACTAAATCCATTAGCGTTGCCAAGCAACACCGAAACTTGCCCTGATACAGAATTACTATGGGCCACTAAAAGATCCATTTTACCATCATTATTAAAATCGGCCGATTGAATCGCCTGAGGATAAAAGTTTACAGCATATTTTATTGCCGGAGCAAATGTTCCGCTTGCAGAACCCAACAAAATTGCAAGGCTGTCAACCCCTGTAATAGATACAGCTATATCAAAATGACCGTCATTATTATAATCCGCACTTGTAAGTCCTTTTGGCTCTGTTCCTACGGGGTAGGCAACCAGTGTAGAAAAGCTGCCATTGCCTAAACCCATAAACAACATAATTCGGTTTCCTCCTCTGTCAGTTAATGCCAAATCTTTATTTCCGTCACTGTTAAAATCCTCTGCAAGGATGTCATAACAGTTTTGTGCCGTTGCCGGAAACGGGGTATATGGCCCTACGATAAACCCCCCGGTGCCATTGCCCAAATGCCGGGTAAACACTGTGCTGCAAAAATTAGAAATCGTAAGGTCAAGTTTTGCGTCGCTATTAAAGTCATCAACACATAAATTTAATGGATGTATACAACCCAAATAAACAGGTCCTGTTAAGGTAAACGTCGTGTTTCCCCCACCTAATGCTACTCTAACGCCGTCATACTCGTTCAGCAATACTATATCCACTTTACTGTCGTTATTAATGTCTAATGCCTTCAGCGCTCTCACTGGCATAGCGTTTGGTGGCACCATAGGTAGGTTAATCATAAACGCGTTGCTAAATCCTCCTAAACCATTACCATTAAACACTTGAACGCCTCCAGATTTACCTACAGCTAAATCCATAAATCCGTCCCCGTTAAAATCTGCACTGGTAATGCAGTTTGCGGCAGACCCTGTGCTTAAGGTTGGCATGGCGTATAAACAGGTTTGCGCCTGGGCAAAGGCGCTAGTAAGCAGAATAATGCCCAAGAGAAAAGTTTGTTTCATGCCGCAAATCTTACAATATCTGTGCCAAGGAATGTTAAAAACAAATTCATTTTTAGCTCCTTCTATCTCTTTGCCCCTGTTTCCTGTGCTTACGTCCACGTTTGATTTGGTAATACCCTATCTTAAACAACCAGACTTAGCATTTTACTTCTTATTTTTAGGTTTCAAATTTCTCCTTATGACTCCGTCTGATTCCAAAAAACCATCTTTGCTAAAGCGCATTTTAAAATGGAGCGGTATTGCTTTACTGCTGATTGTAGTATTGCTGATTGCAGCCCCCTTTCTTTTTAAAGATAAAATTGTTGCCTTAGTAAAAGAACAGGCAAACGCTAACCTGAATGCCAAAGTCGATTTTGGGGAATTTGACCTTAGCCTCATTTCCACATTTCCCGATTTCCGTTTTGAAATCAACAACGTTTCAGTAGTTGGTATTGATGAGTTTGAAAAAGACACCCTCGCCTCCATTGGCCACCTCAGCCTCGATCTCAACCTCAAAAGCGTGCTCTCAGGCGATCAATACCAGATCAATTCTATCCAAATCAACAAAGCCCGCATACTTGCAAAAATTCTCCCTAACGGCAAAGCCAATTACGACATTGCAAAGACCGATACCGCAGCAGTGGCTGAACCCGAAACAGCCGACACCTCAAAGTTTGCCATGAAACTCAAAGAGTTTAAGATTACGGAATCGCTTATTGTCTACGACGACATGCAAGGCAACATGTATGCTCGCATCGAGAACATGAACTACACCATGAACGGCGATTTTACCCAAGACATTTTTATTATGAATAACCTCTTGGATATTGCTGAACTCACCTACAAAATGGATGGTATAGCCTACCTCAGCAAGGTGCACGCTACTGCCAAAGCCGATATGGAAATGGACATGCCCAACTTTAAATTTACCTTTAAAGAAAATGAATTTGCATTAAACGATTTGATGCTGGGCATGGACGGTTGGTTGGCCATGCCTGACACCAACATCGACATGGCTCTGACTTTTAAAGCCAAACAAACCGAATTTAAATCCATCTTGTCTTTAATCCCTGCGGTATACAGCAAAGATTTTGCAGATGTCAAAACCTCAGGAAAACTCACGCTTGATGGGCACGCTAAAGGTCGCTACAATGCTGTACAAATGCCTGCGTTTGGTGCGAACCTGAAAATAGACAATGCCATGTTTAAGTACCCAAGTTTGCCGAAATCGGTAAACAACATCAACGTAGATGTGCATGTTCTGAATCCCGACGGCGATCTTGATCATACTACCGTTGATGTAAATACCTTTCACATTGAAATGGCCGGAAATCCCATCGACCTGAGCGCTCATATCAAAACCCCGATTTCTGATCCTGGAATTCAAGCCAGTATTAAGGGACTTATCAATCTGGCTACTGTAAAAGAATTTGTGCCACTTGACAAAGGCGATAATCTCAGCGGCACCATTAAATCTGACATCAGCCTGGCAGGCAACATGAGCGCCATTGATAAACAACAATACGATAAATTTAAAGCATCAGGGTCATTAGAAGTGGATAAGATGGATTACAAAACCGGAACGCTAACCTATGAAGTACTGATCAATACCCTTAAACTCAACTTCACCACTCAGTATGTTGAGCTGGCTGCATTTGATGCCATGTTAGGTAAATCGGACATACAGGCCAAAGGGAAAATTGAAAACTTTATGCAGTACGTGTTTAAGGACGATTTAATCAAGGGCAGTTTTGCTGTGAACAGCAAATTGCTCGACTTGAATGAACTCATGGGCCCTGAAGATACAGCTGCCGTTGCCGCAACCGACACTGCAGCCGCTGCTACCGGAGCTTTTGAGGTGCCCGGCAACATTGATTTTAATCTGGACGCCAAATTCGACAAGGTACTTTATACCAATATGGTACTCGAAAACATGATTGGAAACCTGGTGATTCGAAACCGTAAGGTGGACATGACCAATTTAAAAATGAATACCCTCGGCGGTACGTTAGTAGTAAATGGTTATTACGAAAGCAATAACCCGAAAAAACCAACAACTGCACTTAATTTAAAAATGGAGAATCTGGACATTCAGCAAAGCTTCAACACCTTTAATACTGTGCAAAAAATGGCACCAATTGGCAAACACGCCAAGGGATTTTTCACCGCCACGCTTGAGGACTTTAATGTTGCTCTCAATGAAAAAATGGAGCCTGACATGAATACCATTGCTGCTAAAGGGGTGCTGAAAACCAAAAAGGTGAATGTGAGTGGTTACCCACCATTTATGAAACTGGGTGATGCCTTAAAAATAGAGCAGTTAAAAAGTATGGATGTAAGTGATGTGAGTTTCTTTTATTTTATTAAAGACGGGCGCTTGCATCTTGAACCATTTACCACAAAAGTAAATCAGGTTACTACCAATATCGAAGGCAGTACAGGTCTCGATCAAACCATTGATTACAAATGGAAAATGGAAATTCCCAGAAGCATGTTTGGTTCTTCGGCCAACTCTGCACTACAGGGACTGATGAATCAGGCCAATGCTGCCGCCGGAACTAATGTGGCTTTAGGTGAAAAAATTAATGTAAACGTGTTGTTTGGGGGAACGGCTACTAAACCTACTGTTAAAACCAGCGTGAAAGAAGAAGGCAAAGCCGCTGTAGCAACCGTAACCACACAGGCACTAAATGCCGGCATTGATAAGGCCAATGAAGAGGCTCAAAAAATTCTTTCTGATGCTCAGGCTCAAGTGGATAAAATTCGCGCTGAAACCAATGCTCTTGTAGAAAAAAGCAAAGCAGAGGCCTATGCCCAGGCAGATGCTCAGGTAGAACAGGCAAAAAATCCGATAGCAAAAGTAGCTGCACGAGAAGCAGCAAAAGTTGCAAAGAAGGAAGCCGATAAAAAAGCTCAGAAAATACTCGACGAAAGCGAAGCCCGTTGTCAGAAAATTTTAGCGGACGCTAAAGTAAAAGCAGATGCGAAAGCGGCTGAAAGTAAAAAGTAACGGTTTATCCTTTGTTTACTATGTTGTTTTCTTTCTTTAACCGGAAAGAGTATAATTGTGACGTTCTGATTTAGTCACCTAAAAAAATAAACATGAAAACACAACAAATTGTGATTGGTTCTCTTGTTGCCGGAATCTCTTTCTTTTTTCTCGGCTGGTTAATCTTCGGAATACTTCTTAGTCCAATCATGCAGGCCAACTGCAGCAACATCGCCCGCCCTATGGAGGAAATGCTATTCGGACCATTGATCCTCTCTAATCTTTTGTGGGGCCTTTTGATAAGCTTAAGCATGGCCTGGACTCAGAGAACGGGAGCACTGGCAGGACTTAAAACCGCTAGCCTTCTTGGCCTCATTATAACTTGTGCTATGGACCTGAGTTTGTATTCTATGACGACTTATTTTAACAACCTAACCGCGGTGGTTTTTGATGTTTTCGGAAATGTTTTGTTGTACGCTATCACAGGAACCTTACTTGGCTTGTTTATCTTTAAGCCGGCAAAATAACTGCCCTAAATGCTTAGGTGTTGCGATTTTACATCACGGCCATAAAACAAAGTCGCCGCCTTGTCAAAATTAAAAGGCTGGTCGGTGGTATAAAATTGCACAAGGGCGTGTTTGCTGCATTTACTTTCCATTTCGGGATGACGCTTCAAATAATCGTGCAAACTTTTTGCGACCAATTCCCCTTGTGAAATTAGTCGAACATGAGCAGGCAGTTGCGCCTGAATTTTGTTTTGTATCAATGGGTAATGCGTGCAAGCCAGAATAATGGCATCAATGGAAGCGTCCTGTTCCATTAAGTGTTTGGTGTGTCGTTGAATAAAGTAGTCTGAACCAGCGTTGTTGATTTCGTTGTTTTCAATCAGGGGAACCCACATGGGGCAGGCTTCCTGATGAACCTTGAGCTCAGGAAAAAACTTGTGGATTTCTACTTCATAAGAACCTGAACTTACCGTACCACTTGTACCCAACACGCCTACATGTCCGGTTTTGCTATAGTGCCCGATGATTTCGGTGGTAGGACGTATCACGCCAAGCACCCGCTTGTTGGGCGCGAGCAGAGGCAGGTCTTTTTGTTGTATGTTGCGTAATGCTTTTGCCGAAGCTGTATTGCAGGCCAGCACCACCAAATGGCAACCCTTGGCAAACAGGGCTTTTACACACTGTAAAGTGTAGTCGTAAACGGTTTCAAAACTCCTGGTACCGTAGGGCGCACGGGCATTGTCACCCAAATACAAAAAATCATATTGTGGCAACTCTTTTACCAGTTCCTTAAGAACGGTAAGGCCTCCAAAACCACTGTCAAACACGCCAATGGGTCCTAATTCGGATGGTTTGTTCATACTGTATGCAAATCTACTCATTCCCTGCATTTGAAAAGCGAATACAAGTGACAGATTTTGAGGACTTTGCATAAAAAGCCTACATTTGTGTTTTTAAGCAATGGGGGCAATATTCGCCCACTGATGCCGTTTAAATACTCTTGCTGCGCTCTTGCTCAATATTTTTTGCATGTTTGCTGGTGCTCGCTGATGCACAGGCACAAAGCCGGCGTCGTACCTTCCGCCAACACGAATTGGGCTTTTTTGCAGGTGGATCCTATTACATTGGCGACCTTAACAACCGCGATCATTTTATTTATTCTCAGCCGGCATTTGGTGTTTTTTACCGACTAAGCAACGATTTTAGAACGGCATTTCGTTTTGGACTCAATTATGGGAAACTTAGAGCCAGCGACGCTGAACACAATTCAGCATACCAGCAGGAAAGAAGTTTGGCGTTTACCACAACATTATACGAATTTAACGCGCTGGCTGAATTTAATTTTACCGAATACCGCATTGGACATGATAAACACCGGTTCACGCTATTTATCTTTGCAGGGCTCTCCGGTTTTTATTTCGATACCCAACCTTCAGGCGGCATTGGCCCAAGCGAAGGAAAGAGTGTGCCGAAAATTCAAATTAGTATTCCATTTGGTGTTGGCATCAAATTCAATCTGGGTAAGCGAGTTGGCTTAGGTTTGGAATGGGGGCCACGCAGAACGTTTACCGACTATTTAGATAATGTAAGCGCCACTTACCCATCTGGATCTGTGACCCAATCTGATGGTCAGCCGGTTACTTCGCCCGGTGCCGTAAGTGCTGGTGCCATGCGCGGTGATCCAACCATGAAAGACTGGTACTTTTTTTACGGGCTTAATCTTAACATCAAATTGCCCGGTAAAAAATCGTGCCACGGCACAGGCCGCAGCAGGCGGTAAATTTAGTCCTCTTTTAGCAGTTTTATTTTTTCTTGCTGTTCGCCAGATTGAATTAGCATAAAATACATGCCGGCACTCAGTGTTTGGATGTCAAGTTGTTGCTGTTTATTCGAAGAGAAATTGAGGTTTTTAGTCAGCAGTAATTTGCCGAGCTCATCGAACACCTGCACTGTGATTGGCGTTGATGAATAACTTTCCAATTCAATAGTCACTATCCCTCTGTTAGGATTAGGATAGAATTTGAACGTGTTGTTTGCATTCTTGTTGTTGTTTTTAATGCTTACGCACTCGGCAACGTTTATCGATACTGTAGTACTGGAGCTACAACTGTTGTCATCTGTTCCTATTACCGTGAATGTCACATTAGTTGCTGCGGTGAAAAAATAGGGGTTAGCTGTTATCCCCATTGGATTCCAAACATAAGAACTTGCTCCACCCGTTGCCGTTATTGTCACCAGTTCCCCAATACAGGCTACTATGTGATTAGACGTAAGGGCAATTCCCGGTAACGGATTCACCGTCATTTGCAAAGTGCCGGTGTTTATGCAACCATTCGCGTCCATGCCGATAACAGAGTACAGCGAACTGATTGTCGGGGTAATGGAAATAGTTGGCAGCATTTGTCCATTACTCCAGGTATAAGAAAAGGCTCCACCGGCTGTAAGATTCACATTACTTTGTGCGCATACCGTACCAGGACCTGTGATACTTACGTTCGGCAAAGCATAAACCGTTACACTTTGCTGGGCTGTCGATAAACAACCGTTAGTTCCGGCACCTGTAACAAGGTACGTGGTATTTACTGTTGGACTAACTGTTATGATCTGGCTTGTTGCTGTTGTATTCCAGGTATACGTTGCCCCTCCATTGGCCATTAACACAACACTTCCACCTTGACAAACAGCGTTTTGTCCACTGATACTCAACACCGGTAACGGGTAAACCACCACCGAACACACGGTTGTAGAAGCACAGGAACCGATAGCACCAGAAAGGGTATACACCGTATTGCCCAATGGGGTGTAGGTGGCCATGGATAAGTTGCCTCCGCCATTACTCCAGGTAAAAGTACTTGCGCCAGATGCATTAAATGTTACGCTTGATCCGTTGCAAACCCCCTGGTTGCTGTTACTAATGATGATATTAGGAAGTGCTGTAATGTTGACGGCTTGGGTATAAGTATTTCCCGGACCTACTGAATTGCTCGCAACAACGCTAACCGTGTACCCGCCCCCATTGGGAAATGTAATCACCGGATTTTGAGCTGTAGGAGAACTTATTATCACCCCTGCAGAGGGGTTCACGCTCCAGCTCCAGGCTGTTGGTGAGTTTGTTGACATGTCGGTAAAAGGAATGCTGGTGTCTTCGCACTTCATGGCACTGGTTACCGAAAATGAACTTACCGGTGTAGGCACATTGGAATACAGACTCACCACCCATACACCGCGACCGTAAGTGGCTGCGTAGAGTAAGCTTGGAGAAGCCGGAGAAATTTCAAAATCTGCTATGGGCACATTGGGTAAACCCTGATTATATAAGGTCCACGTAGGCGAAAGGTTGTCGCGGTAATAAATGCCCACGTCCATTCCAACATAAATTCTGTCGTTAGAGCCGGGTTGATAAATTAAACAGTTGCCTGGAATGTTCGGAAGATTAGCGGTGTAATTGGTCCAGGTGGTTCCTCCATTAGTGGTAACAAATACTTTATTGCCACTTGAATAACCACTGAGTACCACCCAGGCATTGTTTGGATCTGTTGGATCTATGGTAATGAACTCTGGAGCAGCAGCAGCCACAGGAACCGTTCCTGTTACATTCGTCCAGCTGGCACCACCATCCGTGGTTTTAAAAATACCTGCACTTTTTAAAACATAAATCACCTGGTTGTTAGAAGGTGCTATGGCAAACTCCCTGATAGTTCCTGCAGCCGGAATGGGAGTTAATGTAGTCCAGGAAACCGCAAGGTTGGTAGATTTAAATAAATCCGTGCGCCCCACATAAATAACTGAAGCTGTAACCGGATCTTGTTTCCAAATAGTTACCCAGGGGCTGGTGCCTGTTAAACCGGTTGTGGCTCCTGTCCAGGAAATGCCTCCGTTGGTTGATCGCTGAAGCGACCCATTTTGGTATTCACCAAACACATTATTGTCGTTTGTGCGATCAAAAAAACAATCCATGCCGTCTCCGCCCAAAGCCGCATTATAACTGGCTCCTGTCCAAATGCTGGTACCATTATCCTGATGTCCGCCTATCCATTTATTGGGAGTGATAGAAGAAGTGCCCATTTTGTAAATCTGAGATATGTTCATGCTGCCGCTGATTTCAATCCAGCTTGCGCCCACTCTTTTGTAAACAGTTCCGTCATTGGCATTGTATAAGTTGCCCGCTGCATCATACTCCAAATCGTGGTGATCGGCATGTGTAAATGGCGCTCCCGAGCCAACCCAATGGCCATAAATCGACCAATTACTGCCCCCATTGGTTGTTCTCCAAACATTTACTCCTCCAACAACAACCTCATCCTTATTTAATGGTGACGCAGCCACACAAAGGTCGTACCAACCTTGTCCTCCTGTATCGCTCCCAACGTTCGACCATCCTAGTAGGTTTGGAGTTGAGGCCATGAGCGAAAAGGTGGCCCCGCTGTTTGTAGAACGGTAAAACCCCTGAAAGCCGCTGTTGCTGCTGTTAGAGGCTAAAACATACACATAATTCACATCATTGGGGGTAACGGCAATGGCCATTCGGTTAACTCCCGTGGTTGGAATGCCTGTATTGATAACGGTAAAGGTTAGCCCACCATCAGTGGAGAGTTTAAAGCTTGTACCCGCTGCGTAAACTACACTTGAATTCCCCGGCTTAAATTCAACATCATAGGTAGAGCCGGCCGAAACCTGAGTCCAGCTGGTACCAGCATTGGTAGTTCTATAAATACCATTATTGGTCGCTGCTATGAGTATTTGTGAATTTGTTGGGTTTATAATAAGCCGTCTGATTAAAAAATTACTCGTCACATTGTAATTCAATCCGGTGGCGCTCCAGGTTAAGCCTCCATTTGTTGATTTGAGAACCCCAATACTGCGTGTATCACCTGCATCGCCGTCGCCTGTAGCAAGGTACATGATGCTGGTGTTGCCCGGATCGATGGCCAAATCAGAACAACCAATTACCCCCAAATTGTCGGTGTTGGTGGACCAGGTAGTGCCACCATTCGTGCTTTTCCAAAGACCACCGGCGGGCGCACCCACCCAAAGGTTATTGGCATTGGTAGGATCGATGGTAATAAAATTAAGTCGCCCGGCTTTTAAAAACTGCCCTCCCGCATTACCGCTAATTGCACCAAATGGTCCCATAGGTGTAAATGTTGATGAAGCTATCAGGTTATTGCCTCCAATGCCTTTTCCTCCGCCATTCCCACCATTTTCAGGAGCTTCATAGCTGTCTAAAAACGATTGGAAGTTGCGAGCAGTAAGGCTCAACAAAGAGAGGTTACCGCTTGGGTACACTCTTCTTTCAACAAAATTTTCCCAGCGCCTGAACGCTTTGTACCCTTTGCCTTTTTCAGCTTCATTTTTGCCGGCCCAATATGCCTCAAAATCTGCCTTGATCTCATAAAAATTCCCGTTCGGGTCCTGCATTTTTTCTGCCCAGTTTTGAGCAAAGCCCCACGATACCACAACACAACTTAAAATCAGCGTAAATTTTATTTTCATTCTTGATTTGTTTTCAGAAGAGTAATATTACAAAATTTGTGTCGAATTTGAAAGCCAATTGGCAAAGGCTGCCAGCTTTTAACAAGATTCTACCCCCTTTTCACTGCTGTTTGGCAGCAATGGCTTCTCGTTTTAAGAATTGAAACCCCAAAGCGCATGCAATAAACAAAAGTGTCATGATAAGGTACAAGGTTCGGAAATCACTTAGCTCAACTATCCTGGCCGAAACATATGGACCAACTACTTGCGAAATGCCCCATGCCATGGTATAAAGTCCAGCATATTGTCCACGATTACTCTCGTTACTTCTTAATGTCCAGTAGGTGTTCATAAACGGCATGGTTATCACTTCGCCAATGGTTATCATCAGTATCATGCCCAGGGCCATAAGTTCAGCCGGGCCGGGAAGCAGCATAATGGGAAATGCCAATGCACATATAAGAAGCCCTAAAATGATAAAATCCATGTTCCTGTTTTTTTTCTCGAGGTGGTAAATCAACACCATCTCTATCAATACTATCAGTAAGCCATTTACCGCCATTATAGCCCCAATAAAAGGCTCGTTGAGGCGCAATTCATCACGCATATAATTTGGCACCGTTGTAAACAGCTGGAAAAATCCCATTGCGAATAAACTGATCAGCACAATAAAAATCAGATAATATTTGTCCTTGTATGCTGAAACTCCGGGTTTAGATGTTTGATCACTTTGGCGGTGACCGGTTTTAATTCTCTCGGGACGGAGCAAAAGGTAAAGCAAAACCGCCGCAAACAAATTCGTGAAACCATCGATCCAGAACAACCACTCGTAATTATACGCCGCTACAAATCCACCCATTGAAGCACCAACAGCCCAACCCAAATTGATAGAAATCCGGTTGAGGGAATACGATCGGGTACGGTTTTCAACTCGACTAAAATGCGCAATAGCGCTCGAATTAGCTGGCCGGAAGGATTCATTGACCAAACTCAATATAAAAGTAAATACACAAATAAGGGGAAAATACTTGATCTGACCCAGAACAATAAACACTACTCCGCCAAAAAAAAGACTAAACAATTGCACCTTGTAAAACCCGCTTTTATCGCTGAGTTTACCACCAACAAAAGCCCCCAGCACCGAGCCAAGTCCAAACAAAGCCATTACAAAGCCTGCATCACTCAAACTGTGTGCCATCTCTGGGCCAGTTAAGTAGAGGGTAAGAAACGGTAAAACCATTGTGCCGCTGCGGTTCACCAACATTATCAGCGACAATAACCAAATCTCGCGTGAAAGCCCGCTGAATGAGTTTTTATAAAGATTCAGCGTTTTACTGATCACTGTTCTGATTCTTTAAGTTTAGGCGTTTTTGTCAAGAGGGCATGAATTTCCCTTTGCAAATTTATGCCTTTATCGGCAAGGTACCATTTTTGCACTGCTAGTGATTTGGTGGCGGAATCAAGCCCGGCACGCTTCAATTCCATAGCGAGGTTCTGTGCGCCAAGCGGACGGGGACCCCAAACAAACAACTCATCATTGTTTTTTGGATCAAAGCTGATTAATTTAGGAATGGAGCGTGATCCATTGGTCAGGTAACGATCCATTAAATCAGCGTTTTCGTCTCGCAGCACTATCCGCAATGAGATGTGTGAACTTTCGCCGGCAATCAAATTCAATATGGGCAAATTTTGAGCCGCATCACCACACCATGTTTCTGTAATCAACAACCAAACCTGCGGACTATCAAGCACGCGAAGCGTTTCCAAAAGTTCCGGCAGCAAGGTGGTAGTTTTTCCAATGCGCTGCATGCGTTGCAAGTTGAGTTTAGTGTACGCCACCCAATCTTCCCGCTGTTCGGCGCCACTGGTTTTATTTTGCTCTACCAGTTTTTTGGTTAGGTCTAAATAGTCGTTATAACTAAGGCTGTTCGTCAGGTACTTTTGAAATTGCATGGTTCCTTTTTGCCCGCAAAGGTAATGATTCAGGCACCTTTTTACCTTTAACTATTTAAAACTAAGATGAAACACCGTTAATTTCCTTGTTGAAAACCCGTTTACTCCTTGCTCAGAGCTACTCTTGTATTTCCTACATTTAATGCATGAAGAACCTTTCCCTTGTCCTGTTTACTGCTATGGTGTTCGCCTCAGCTTGTGTGCCTGAGCGTTTGTTGGAAGAATCCAAATCCAAGCTTAAGAACTGCGAAACCGAACGCGATGTGCTGAAAAAAGAAGCCGATGGTTTAACGGCAGAACTTGCTGAAGCAAAAGAGCAATTAAAAAAAGACCAGAAAACCATCGACGGCCTCAAGCGCGATACTTCCATCAATGGCAGCTCCCACCGTGCACTTACAGCAAAATATGAAAAACTGAACCTGCTGAACGACCAGCTCATGGACCGCATGAATAAAATTATGGCAGGGCACGACAGCGATAACAGTAAACTTAGCGGCGATTTGCAAAACACCCGTGAACAATTACTTAAAAAACAAGACACACTACGCGCTCTAGAAACCCGCTTAAATGCTCAAAGAGTAGAACTCGACAACCTGAGTGCCGAACTGAAGAAACGTGAGGCCAGAGTAAGCGAGTTAGAAGAACTCCTTAAAAATAAGGATCGGGCCGCTGCCGAACTGAAGAAAAAACTAAGTGATGCGCTGTTTAACTTTGAAAATAAAGGCTTAACCATTACACAGAAAAACGGTAAAGTATATGTGAGTATGGACGAAAGCTTGTTATTTGCTAGTGGAAAAACAGGCGTTGAGCCCAGGGGTGTTGAAGCCTTAAAAAATTTAGCAAAAGTACTCGAACAAAATCCTGATATCAATGTAATGGTGGAAGGCCATACCGATGATGTACCAATGAAAGGAAGTGGAGAGATCAAAGATAACTGGGATCTCAGTGTGATGAGAGCTACTTCTGTTACAAAAATACTTTTGGGCAGTGCCAAAATCGACGCTAGAAGGGTGACCGCCTGTGGCCGGGGAGAATATGTGCCTTTAGATAATGCCAAAACTCCTGAAGCCAGAAAGAAAAACAGAAGAACTGAAATCATTCTTACGCCCAAACTAGACGAATTGCTTAAGGTGCTCGACACCAATTGAAAATTCTAGTTAAGGCCTATAAAGCCTAACTAGGGGCTCAATTGGTAAACCCCAGCTAAGTTTAGCTATAAACAAGCCACATCCCGCTCGGGAATCAATTTTTTTTTACCTTAACGGCAAATTAAAACTCTTTCGTTATGGGAATGATTCAGGAATTTAAGGCCTTTGCTATCAGAGGCAATGTGATCGATCTCGCCATTGGCGTTGTGATTGGTGGCGCATTTAGCAAAATCATCAACTCTTTGGTAGAAGATATTATCACGCCGGCCGTATTAACCCCCGCCCTCAAAGCAGCTAATCTTACCAATCTTGCTGACCTAAAAATACCGGGCACGGCCATTAAATACGGCAACTTTTTATCTACCTGCATCTCCTTCATCATTGTGGCTTTCGCTTTGTTTTTAGTAATTCAAGCCATTAACAAAGCGCAGCGCAAAACAGAAGCGGCTCAGCCACCAGCTGCTCCTCCTGAACCCAGCACATCCGAAAAATTGCTGATGGAAATAAGAGACAGTCTCAAAAAGTAGGCCGTTAGTAGTTCTTCCCTCACACGAGCTGTGATATTGTCAAAACCCTGTTTGGTTACTTCACCTTGTTACGCCTGATCAGCGGCACTCAACAAGTGAAGTTCGAATAATTGGTATCGTAGGGAGCTGTCAATTACCAGTTTATCATGGTAATCTCGCACCCTTACCTCTTATAGGCAGCCCAATGTAGCGCCTTTTTTGCCTGAACCTACCTTAACAAAAACTTTACATTTAACAATTCCGTAACATTCAAGAGCGGTTAAATTAATTTGGTTAGGCTTATTTCGCAGCCAAATAACACTGAATTAAAATGAAGCTGCTATTAAATTTACTTTGGGTTTTTTCTTTTATGGGTTTGCGCGGGCAAAGCAGTTCTACGCTTAATGCACAACCTAAACCCCTTGCACCTGCACCCTATTTTTCCTATAAAAATGGATTGGGTTTTACAACCCCCGACAGTTCCTACTCTTTGAACATCCGCTTTCGTATGCAAAATCGCATGGGCATGAACACACAAAGCGACGAAGACTTAAGCCCCGAAACTTTTGAATTCAGGGTGCGACGCTGCCGTTTAAGTTTTACAGGGCATGTTTACAACCCCAAACTCAGCTATTACATACAGCTTTCCTTTTCAAGAGGCGATATGGATTGGGATGTGAACGATGTTACAAAAATCAATACCAGTGTGAACGCCGTGCGTGATGCAGTGGTATATTACCGCCCCACCGAAAATTTACAATTGGGAATTGGTCAAACCAAATTGCCGGGCAACCGCCAACGGGTTATTTCGTCGGGGGCGCAGCAATTTTATGACCGTTCAATTGTGAACGCGCTTTATACACTTGACCGCGACATGGGCTTTTTTGCAACATACAAACTTGAGCTTGGGGCCAAGTCCTTTGTTTTACTAAAAGGTGCGCTTACCTCAGGTGAGGGACGTAACACCACCGCCAGCAATAGCGGGCTGGCTTATACCGGCAGAGTAGAATTTTTACCGTTTGGTGCATTTAGCGATGGGGGCGACTATTACGAAGGCGACCTGGCACGTGAGTCAAAACCAAAGGTATCGATTGCAGGAGGGTATCATTTAAACGACATGGCTTTAAGAACTCAGGGCGAATTGGGCAAGGACCTCTACGAAGCCCGTTCATTTGAATCCATCATTGCCGATTTTCTTTTTAAATACCAGGGCATCGCTCTTAGTTCAGAGTACCTCATGCGTCGCAGCGAGAATCCTATTACGTACAATTCTAAAGGCGAAAAACGCGCCTTAATTGTGGGTGATGGCATAAATACCCAATTGAGTTACTGTTCCAAATCCATGTGGGAAATTGCAGGCCGTTATACTCTGGCCCGCCCTGATAAAAGTGTTTATACTTATCAAAATGAAATTGAACAATTTGGTATAGGTGTTACCAAATACCTTATGAAACATAAAGTAAAACTGCAAGGCAACATTTTTTACAACCGCGAAAAGAATCTCAATACCAGTACTGAACTCAACAAATTTTACACCGCAGTTTTCCAGGTAGAATTAGGAATTTAACATTAACTTAACACACGCCAAGACTATATAAAATAGCTTTGGCCCTTCAAAACCCAATGCTATGTTTGGCTTAGATACCACCCTTACCGTATTACTCATCATTTGTATTGTTCTGGCCTGTTTTTTTGAATTCATCAATGGGTTTCACGACACCGCTAACGCTGTAGCCACAGTAATTTACACCAACTCTATGAAGCCAACAGTGGCCGTTATTTACAGCGGTTTACTCAACTTTACCGGTGTGATGTTTGGAGGCATTGCTGTGGCCATGGGAATTGTGAATTTGTTACCCATGGACGTTTTGGTTGATGCTAATCCTTACCACGGCATTGCCATGATATTGGCCTTGTTGCTGAGCGCTATCATCTGGAATTTCGGCACCTGGTACTTTGGTATTCCCTCTTCCAGCTCCCACACTATCATCGGTTCAATACTCGGTATTGGCCTGTCTTTCTATTTCCTCCCCGGCGATTATGGTTTAAGTGCCGTGAATTGGGACAAAGCCAAAGATACCGGCCTGGCTTTATTACTATCGCCACTTATTGGTTTTTCAGTGGCCATTATTGTGATGTTTTTGTTCAAACGCATTATCAAAAACGATACCATTTACAAAGAACCCATCCCCGGAAAAAAACCCCCCATTTGGATACGCATGATGTTATGGATGACTTGTGGTTTGGTAAGTTTTTTCCACGGGCAAAACGATGGACAAAAAGGCGTGGGATTATTAATGATGATTTTGATCGCAGTATTGCCTGGTCAATTTTCACTCGATACTTCCATCAACCTGCAAACTTCCTCATCAAGTGTGCGCTTGATCGAAAACCTCATGATCAAAGCCGATACCACGGTACTTTCAGCGAAGGAAAAAAAGATGCATGCCGACATCCTAAATTTTTCCAAGGATTTTGAGAACAAGGTTACCGGAAAATTCTCTGCCAGTGAAATTCCACTGAGCGAGCGCTTTCATTTGAGAAAAGACCTCATTAAAATAACCAAACACTCTGAAAAAATTATTGCAGGAGGTAACTTAAGTTTAAGTTTAAACGAAATCAAAAAACTCAAAGCCGAAATTAAAACCACCAAAAAGTTATTCGAGTACGCGCCTTCCTGGGTGGTAATACTTATATCCGTGTGTCTGGGATTAGGCACTATGGTGGGCTGGAAACGCATCGTGAAAACCGTTGGTGAAAAAATCGGCAAACAACACATGAGTTATGCGCAAGGCGCCAGTGCTGAAATTGTGGCTTCTCTGGGAATTGGGCTGGCCAGCTGGAAAGGTGTGCCGGTAAGTACCACACACATGTTATCCTCGGGTATTGCCGGTTCAATGGTAGCGAAAAAAGGACTAAAAAACCTGCAAAAAGGCACCATCAAAACCATCGCACTTACCTGGTTGCTTACCTTGCCGGTAACCATTATTCTTTCCGGTAGTCTTTTTTTACTGTTCAGGGCATTGCTGTAAGTCGTTTCTAAAATTAGTTGTATTTGGGCGCCTGGCGGGCTGCTACGGGCTTCGCTGTCGCTACGGTTTTTTGCCCCATTTTCCCTATTCTTCAATTGCGGGGCAAAAGAACCAAGCCCTTCGCATCCCGGGCGCAAAAGAAACCGTGAAAACAACTGGTTATCGGCGCGTCGCTATCCAATAGGCATACAAACCTTTCAACTTTCTAACCCTACAACCTTCTTAACCCTTTCTCGAGCCACACATTTCCTTATCTTCGTGTATGCGACAGGGTGTAAAAACAGTGCTTTTTATTGGTGCCTGTATATTTTTTGTCTGCCATTTTTCACTAGTGTTTATACACGCCCTGCCCATAACAGGCGAAAAAAATCGGGTGCAATATTGGGCAGATTACTATGCTTACCCGTATTTTATGCAAAGCTGGAGTTTGTTTGCTCCTCCACCGGAAGAGAATTATAAACTCTTTGTTGAGTATGAAAACCTTGGCAATAAAAAACAAGATTTGGTTTTGGAAATACTCGCCAAACACCGTGATAATGTTTTCAAAGGCCGGGAAGCCGTTTACCTTTCCATTTGCAACAGCATTCACTTTTTTGAAAAAAGTGCATTCGCCAAAATGGCACTCAACGGTCCGGTGAACGAAGACGTTTATTGGAACATTTTAGAACAGCAAGTATTGCGTTACCTCAACAGCACACACCAATTGCACCTTGGCGAAATTAAAATGGCGCTGCACTGCAACAATGTGCTTACTGGGCAAAAGCGAGTTTATTACAATCGTGCTTTTGCAAAAAACTTACCAATTAAAAATTAATTTTTCTTCTGCTATGAAACGCCAATTCGTAAACCCCGACTTTGAAATTACAACCTGGGAAAAGCTCAAACCCTATTTCGATGAACTGGAACAACGCGAACTCAACTCGTACGAAGCCTTGTACAAATGGCTGCTCGATTACAACGAGTTGGGCTGTGTGGTGAACGAAAACATGGCGTGGCGCTATATTAAAATGACTTGCGATACAGCCAACGTGGCCCTGCGTGAAAGCTATACCTATTTTGTACAAAACATTGAGCCCAACATGGCTCCAATTGGCAACCGCCTCAACGAAAAACTCATGGCCTCGCCTTATAAGGATGGCCTGAAAAAGCAAGGCTATCCCATTTACCTGCGGGGCATCAAAAACAGCATTGAATTGTTTTGCGAAGAAAACATTCCCCTCAATACCCAATTGCAGGAACTCGAACAAAAATTTGGCGAGATCAACGGGGCCCAGAGCATTGAACACAACGGCGAAACCATGACCCTGCAAAAAGCCGGGGTGTATTTAAAAGACCTTAACCGCGAGCTGCGCAAAACGGTTTACGATAAAGTGCAGGCCCGGCGAGCACAAGACGAGAATGCCTTGAACGATCTCTTTGATCAACTCATTCGCCTTCGACACAAAGTGGCACTCAATACCGGCTTTGAAAACTACAGGGACTTTAAACACAAACAGCTCGCGCGTTTTGATTACAGCGTGCAGGATTGTCTGAACTTTCACGAAGCCGTAAAACAACACGCCGTGCCTTTGATGGTAGAACACGACAAACGGCGCAAACAAAAACTGAAACTCGATGCCTATAAGCCTTGGGACACTTCGGTAGACGAGGAAGGCTTGCCTCCTTTGAAACCCTTTCAAGCCGCCAATGAATTAATTGATAAAACCATAACTTGTTTTAATCGACTGGACCCCTTCTTCGGAGCTTGTGTGCAAACCATGCGCGACATGAAACGCCTGGATTTGGAAAGTCGCTTGGGTAAAGCACCGGGAGGCTACCAGTACCCGCTTTACGAAACCAATGTGCCTTTTATTTTTATGAACTCAGTGGGTTTGCACCGCGATTTAGTAACCATGGTGCACGAGGGCGGGCACGCCATTCATTCTTTTCTGGATTTTGATCTGGAGCTGGCAGAGTTTAAATCTCCGCCCAGCGAAGTGGCCGAATTGGCCAGCATGAGTATGGAGTTGCTGAGCATGGAACACTGGGATGTGTTTTTCAGCGATCAGGAAGAATTAAAGCGCGCCAAGCGCCAGCAGCTGGAAGGCATTATGGACACCCTGCCCTGGATTGCAGCCATTGATAAATTTCAACATTGGATTTACACACATCCCTCACACAGTGTAGAGCAACGGTATGCGGAGTGGAAAAACATCATGAAAGACTTTGGTTCATCAGAAGTGGATTATACCGGATGCGAAGCCCACCTGGCCCGGCGTTGGCAAGTGCAATTGCATTTATACGAAGTACCCTTTTATTACATTGAATACGGCTTTGCCCAATTAGGGGCCGTCGCGGTGTGGCGCAACTACAAAAAAGATCCCAAAAAGGCGGTGGAGCAATACAAAGCGGCCTTGGCTTTGGGTTACACCGAATCTATACCCAAAATTTACGAAACCGCTGGCATTAAATTCGATTTTTCTCCCGCTTACATCAAGGAGTTGATGGATTTTGTGAAGGCAGAATACCAAAAAATCTGATCCATTTCCCACAGCAATTTTTCCTTGTAATTGTAATTTGTCAATTTTTATGTTGACATAATAATAATTATTGACAATCTTTAAATTGACATTAACAATCATAATGTCAATATTTATGTTTACATTTGTTGTTCGAGTAAACTCCGCAGCAATGAAAAAGAACAAGTTGATACTGGAACAATTAGAGAAAAGGACGCATTCGGTTTATCAGGCCAAAGAATCGGCGGCCTTGACGGGAGGATGGATCAAAGCCATACGTTCGGCCCTGGGCATGAGCTTACAACAACTTGCCAAAAAACTTTCCGTTAGCCGGCAAAGTGTGCAGGCCCTTGAAGCGCGAGAAAAGCAAGGCAACATCAGCCTGCGATCGTTGCGGGAAGTTGCCGCGGCCATGGACATGGAATTGGTGTACGGTTTTGTACCCAAAGAGGGTTCTTTGGATAAATACATTGAAAACAAAGCGCGTCAGATGGCTGAACAAATTGTAGCCCGCAGCTCCACCACCATGAAACTGGAAGACCAGGAAGTAAGCTACGAGCGCAAACAAAAAGCCATTGCCGAACGCACAGCAATTATCAAACAAGAATTACCGAAAGCCTTATGGGATTAAGTCCGGAGTATAGCCCGGGCCAAACTCCTTTGGATGAGGAGGAGAAGGAAGGTTTGCTTTTCCCCAGTATTGGCAGTAAAGCTGAGCTCGATGAGTTGGAGCAGCAAAACATTGAAGAAGCATTACAGTGGTTACAGGGAAAACGATTTGCAATAGAAAAGGTGCTGAACGAAGCTTTTCTCCTCAATTTACACAGACGCATGTACGGTAGGGTGTGGGCTTGGGCCGGCAAATTCAGGACGAGTGAAAAAAACATGGGCTTGCATTACAGCCAAATTCGACTGGCTCTGAAACAATTGTGTGACGACGCGTTGTTTTGGCATGAACAGGAGGTATACCCTCCTGAAGAAATTGCCTTGCGTTTTAAGCACCGCCTGGTGAGTATACATTGTTTTGCCAATGGCAACGGAAGGCATAGCCGCTTGATGGCCGATATACTCATTCACCATGTTTTTCAGCAAGCGCTTTTTAGCTGGGGGGAAAGTTTGGGCGATAATGCCAGAAGCGCGTATTTAAGCGCCATCAAAGCCGCAGATAAAAATGCTTTTGGGGCTTTGTTGAGGTTTGCGAGAGCATGATTACTTTCTAGGAAACAAATTTTTTTGCTGATGTAGTTAAAGAGATTTTGAGTTTATAAATTGTTGAGTTACTAAGTCCTATCAAATTGATTAAATTAGAAGCGTGATCGTGACAAAAGAATCGCAAATAGAAGAAGCTTTTATTCAGAAACTCTCTGACCTCAAATACACCTACCGCGATGACATTCGCGATCGGGAAACCTTGGAATTGAACTTCAGGCAGAAATTCCAAGCCCTTAATAGGGTCAACCTGACAGATTCCGAGTTTGCCCGCTTGCGCGATGAAATCATCAGCCCCGATGTGTTTGGCTGCTCCAAAAAGTTGCGAGAAACCAACTACTTCCAGCGCGAAGACGGCACACCTTTGCACTATACGCTCGTGAATATCAGAGATTGGTGCAAGAATGACTTCGAAGTGATCAATCAGCTCCGCATCAATACAGAGAATAGCCACCATCGCTACGATGTCATTCTATTAATGAATGGTATTCCGGTGGTGCAGATTGAACTCAAAACACTGGACGTGAGCCCGCGCAGGGCCATGCAACAAATCGTGGACTATAAAAGTGATCCCGGCAACGGCTACACCAACTCGTTGCTCTGCTTCATGCAGCTTTTTATCGTGAGCAATCGGGCGAATACGTATTACTTTACCAACAACAACCCGCAGCATTTCAGTTTCAATGCCGATGAGCAGTTTCTGCCTGTATATCAACTGGCGAGTGAAGACAACAAGAAAATTACACACCTCGATGACTTTGCCGATAAATTCCTGGGTAAGTGCACACTAAGCCAACTTATCAGCAAGTACATGGTGCTGGTGGCCAGCGAACAAAAGCTGCTGGTAATGAGGCCCTATCAGATCTATGCGGTAAAAGCCATTGTGGATTGCATTCAGCAAAACCGTGGCAATGGTTACATCTGGCACACTACAGGAAGCGGTAAGACACTTACGTCTTTCAAAGCATCTACACTGCTGAAAGACAACAAGGATATTGAAAAGTGTTTGTTTGTGGTTGACCGCAAAGACCTCGACCGGCAAACCCGCGAAGAGTTCAATAAATTCCAGGAAGGTTGCGTAGAAGAAAATACGAATACCGAGACGCTGGTTCGCAGAATGTTATCGGAAGCGTATGCCGACAAGGTGATTGTTTGTACGATTCAGAAACTTGGAATAATTCTTGATGAAAGCAGCAAGCGCAACAAGCAAAAAGCGGAAAAAGGAGTAGCGACTTTCAAGGAGCGATTAGCGCCACTGCAAAACAAACGCATGGTATTTATTTTCGATGAGTGTCACCGCTCGCAGTTTGGTGATAACCATCAGGCCATCAAAGATTTCTTTCCCAACGCGCAGTTATTTGGTTTTACAGGTACACCTATTTTTGACGATAACGCCACCTACAAACAGGTAGATGGTACAATTGGTTCTTATAAAACCACCACAGACATTTTTCAAAAGCAACTGCATGCGTACACCATCACGCATGCCATTGACGACAAAAACGTGCTGCGCTTTCATATCGACTACTTCAAGGGCGAGAAGAAAGTAGAAACCGGAACCACCGCGCATCAAACGGCGGTGGTGAATGCTATTCTGGATAAGCACAATACGGCCACACATGCCAGACGGTTCAATGCCATCTTTGCTACACCTTCTATCAGCGAAGCCATTGCGTATTACGAATTGTTCAAAGCAACACAAGCTGAAAGACGGCAAGAAGATGAAACCTTTCAACCGCTGAACATTGCCTGTGTGTTCTCGCCACCAGCCGATGGTAATAAAGATGTACAGCAACTACAGGAAGACCTGCAACAGGAGAAGGAAGACAACAAACAAGATCCGGAAGCAAAGAAGGCTGCACTGAAAGCAATCATTGCCGATTACAATAAACAGTACGGTACCAATCATACCATCAACGAATTTGACCTGTATTACCAGGATGTACAACAGCGCATCAAGTTTCAGAAATACTCCAATACCGATTACCCGCACAAGAATAAAATTGATTTGGTGATTGTGGTGGATATGCTGCTCACCGGCTTCGACTCCAAGTACTTGAACACCTTGTACGTGGATAAAAATCTAAAGTACCACGGATTGATACAGGCCTTCTCGCGTACCAATCGCATTCTGAACGATACCAAACCTTATGGTAACATTCTGGATTTCCGCCAGCAACAGGAGGAAGTGGATAAAGCGATTGCCCTGTTCTCGGGTGAAGATACAAGCCGTGCGAAGGAAATTTGGTTGGTAGATGCTGCACCGAAGGTGATTGAAAAATATGAACGTGCGGTGCAGGAGATGGCCCAGTTTATGAAAACCAGCAACCTCGTGGCTGAGCCGGAAGAAGTGTATAACCTGAGGGGTGATGCCGCCAAGATTGAATTCATCAACCGATTTAAGGAAGTGCAGCGCCTACGCACGCAACTGGAGCAATACACCGACTTAAGCGAAGAACAAAAAGCAAAGATTGAAACCGTGCTACCGGAAGAACAGTTGCGCTCCTTCCGCAGTTCGTACCTGGAAACCGCCAAACAACTGCGGGATATTCAACATAAAGATGGCAATGGCGAATCTGACTTAAACCAACTGGATTTTGAGTTTGTACTCTTCGCCTCGGCCCTGGTCGATTACGACTACATTATGGGATTGATTGCGAAGTACACGCAAAACAAACCGTCTAAACAAAAGATCTCGCGCGCGCAATTGATTAGTTTGCTTAGCTCCGATGCCAAGTTGATAGACGAACGCGATGACATGGTTGCCTACATCAACAGCCTGGAAGCAGGCAAGGCCTTGAATGAAAAAGAAATTAAGGAAGGCTACCAGAATTTTAAAGCAGAGAAACAAGCCAAAGAACTGGCCGACATTGCGCGCAAGCATGGACTGGGTACGGCTGTATTGAAAGAATTTGTAGAAAGCATTGTGAGCCGGATGATTTTTGATGGCGAACAACTCACCGACTTGTTGGCACCCCTGGAATTAAGCTGGAAAGAAAGAAGGACAAAAGAACTGGTCTTGATGGAAGACCTCATACCTCTTTTGAAAAAACAGGCACAAGGAAAAGAAATCTCTGGATTGAATGCGTATGAGTAAGAGCGTTAAGAAAAAGTTAGAGCCAAGCTTGCGCTTTCCTGAATTCAAGAATGATATTGAATGGGACAATCCTTCATTAAGTGAAATAGCCGACCGTATTGAAGAGAAGGTTGGAGAACGGAAATTAACCACTGTCAGTATTTCTGCCGGAATAGGATTTGTTTCTCAAGCGGAGAAATTTAGCCGAGATATATCTGGACAACAATACAAGAATTACATTTTTATTAAAGCAGGTGATTTTTCATATAACAAAGGAAACTCAAAGAAGTATCCACAAGGCTGCATTTATAAGCTGAAGGAATATAGCGAAGCTGCAGTGCCAAACGCATTTGTCAGTTTTCGATTTAAAAACAAAGTCGTCCCCGAATTCTATGAAGGTTACTTTGAAAGTAATTTTCATGGACCGCAACTTCAGAAATTCATAAGTAGTGGTGCGCGTATGGACGGACTTTTGAACATAAGTCCTACAGATTTTTTTACAATCAAATTCCCGACACCAAAGAACAAAAAGGAGCAACAAAAAATAGCCGATTGTCTTTCTTCCTTGGATGAGTTAATCATCGCAGAAAACCAAAAACTCGAAGCCCTCCAACTGCATAAAAAAGGATTGATGCAACAACTTTTCCCAGCCGCAGGTGATGCTTCGACAGGCTCAGCATTGCCCAAGCTGAGGTTTAAGGAGTTTAAGGATAGTGGGGAGTGGGAAGAAATAGAACTGGGTCAGCTTGGCGAATTAGTGTCTGGGTTAACATATAGTCCAGAAGATGTTAGAGATGATGGATTACTAGTATTGAGATCATCAAACATTAAGGATAGCAAGATTGTACTTGAAGATTGTGTATTCGTAACTTCAGAAATTAAAGGCGCCAATCTTACCAAGCCGAATGACATATTGATTTGCGTAAGAAATGGCTCTAAGTCTTTGATAGGAAAAAATGCACTTGTCCCAGAGGGAATGCCATTATCCACCCATGGGGCTTTCATGACGGTGTTCAGGGCGAGCAACCCGGAATTTGTATTTCAACTTTTCCAATCTGATTTGTTTAAGAGGCAAGTTGACGCTGATCTTGGGGCTACCATAAATTCAATAAATGGCAGTCAATTAGTGAAATACAAATTCACTTGCCCTAAACCAAAAGAGCAAAAAAGACTAGCAGACTTTTTATCTTCTGTTGATGAGTTAATCCAATCTCAAGGTGTGAAGGTTGAAATACTTAAGGCCCACAAAAAAGGTTTGATGCAGCAGTTATTTCCAACGAGTATCGAGAATTAATTTATGAGCAATCAACCCAAACTATATCACTACCCCACCATGAAAAGGCTGATGGAGCGTGTGCGAGATGATCTTAATAATTTGGATTTTGTGTTGCTTTATGCTTTCAATGGTACTGGTAAGACACGGCTATCCAGAGAATTTAATAAGAAAGGTAAAGAGGGAGGAGAAGATCAGCGCGATACACTTTATTTTAATGCCTACACGGAGGATTTGTTTTACTGGGATAATGATTTGGAGAATGACACGGAGTATCTGCTGGAGATAAATGCTGACTCTAAATTCGTGAGTGGCTTTAAAGAACTGGCCTTGGAAGAAAAAATATTTGCCTATCTGGAACGCTATGCCGACTTTGATTTCAAAATCGACTATGAAAATTGGCAGATATCTTTTTCACGAGGTGATGTAAACAACATCAAGATATCACGCGGAGAGCAAAATATCTTTGTATGGTGCGTTTTTCTGGCTATTTGTGAGATAACTATCGATGGTGCCGAGACATACAATTGGGTAAAATATTTTTACATCGATGACCCCATTTCGTCCTTAGACGATAACAACGCCATTGCTGTAGCAAGCGATTTAGCGCAATTGCTAAAAAAAGGGCATGGAAAAGTAAAGTGTGTAATCTCCTCGCATCATAGTCTTTTCTTCAATGTGATGTGCAACGAACTCAAGAAGTACAAACATGCAAGATACTTTCTGCATAAGAATGGCGCTGCAGGGCACACGCTTCAAAAAACGGATGATACGCCCTTCTTTCATCATGTGGCTACGTTGAGTGAACTAAAGGCTGCTGTAGATGCGGGTGTCATTAAAACCCATCATTTTAATGTATTGCGAAGTATTCTTGAAAAGACATCTTCATTTTTCGGGTTCAATGATTTCGGAAAGTGTATTGATGGCCTTGAAGATGAGGTTCTTTTTGAAAGAGCCTTAAATCTGCTGAGCCATGGCAAATACTCTATCTACGAACCCGTGGAGATGAACCCCGACAACAAGGAGCTTTTTATCCGGATTTTTAACGCCTTCTTTAATAAGTATAAATTTGACTTGCCCGCTCTACTTGTGGCAGAACCAAAAGTGGAACAAACGACACAAGCCCCATCCCAATCATGACAGCACTTGAACAAACACAATTAGGTAAAACACTTTGGGCCATAGCCGATGATTTGCGTGGTGCTATGAACGCGGATGACTTTCGCGATTACATGCTGTCGTTTTTGTTCTTGCGCTATTTGTCAGATAACTATGAGGCTGCGGCCAAAAAAGAATTAGGCAAAGATTATCCGCAATTGAAGGAGGGTGACATGCGAACTCCACTATCAGTATGGTATAAAGCCAATAAAAATGATGTAGATGATTTTGAAGCCCAGATGCGAAAAAAGGTGCATTATGTTATTGAGCCCAAGCACCTTTGGAGCAATATCACCGAATTAGCCCGAACCCAAAGTGATGATTTGCTCCGTACATTACAAAAGGGATTCAAATACATTGAAAATCATTCCTTTGACAGCACCTTCCAAGGATTGTTTTCCGAAATTAACCTGGATTCGGAAAAGCTTGGAAAGACGTATGCGGATCGTAACGCGAGGTTATGCATCATCATTCAAAAAATATCTGAAGGCATCGCTAAGTTTTCTAAAGAGACCGATATTCTTGGAGATGCCTATGAGTATTTGATTGGTCAATTTGCCGCAGGTTCTGGCAAGAAAGCAGGCGAGTTCTACACACCACAACAGATTTCATCTATTCTTTCGGGCATTGTTGTGTTAGACAGTCAAGACCCAAGCAAGGGCAAGAAGAAAAAAATACAGCGCGTGTTAGATTTTGCATGTGGATCAGGCTCACTGTTGCTCAACGTACGCAAGCAAATGGGGCCCAACGGTGTAGGCAAAATTTATGGTCAGGAGAAAAACATCACCACCTACAACCTTGCCCGCATGAACATGCTTTTGCATGGTGTGAAAGACTCCGAGTTCGAAATTTATCATGGTGATACGTTAATGAACGACTGGCCCGCCTTGAACGAAATGAATCCTGCCAAAAAAGTCGAGTTCGATGCCATTGTTGCCAATCCACCATTTAGTTATCGTTGGGAACCAAAAGAAGAGATGGCTCAGGATTTCCGTTTCAAGAGTTACGGTCTTGCCCCCAAATCAGCGGCAGATTTTGCTTTTCTGTTACACGGCTTTCATTTTCTAAGCAAAGAAGGAACGATGGCTATCATTCTTCCCCATGGAGTTTTGTTCAGGGGCGGAGCAGAAGAACGCATACGCACCAAGCTTTTAAAGGATGGCCACATAGACACCGTGATCGGGTTACCTGCCAATTTATTTTTCTCTACAGGCATTCCTGTCTGTATCCTTGTATTAAAGAAGTGCAAGAAGTTCGATGATGTATTATTCATCAACGCCAGCGAAGGATACGAAAAAGGGAAACGCCAGAACAGATTGCGCGATGGTGATGAAGGTGAGCCTAATGACATAAGAGAAATAATTCATACTTATCAATACCGTCCTGAGAAAATAGAACGCTATGCCAGAAGGGTATCTATGCAGGAAATCGAGAAGAATGATTTCAACTTAAACATTTCAAGATACGTTAGCAACACTCAGGAGGAAGAAAAGATTGACCTCAAGAAAGTACATGAGCGATTAGCAGAAATTGAAAAAAAGGCAATAGAGGCCAGGGATAAGCATAATAAATTCCTTGAAGAACTTGGGCTGCCGAAAATTATTTAGAGACTTTGTGGTGAACTTTAAATGAAAATTGAATTCTCCAATAAGTACGTGGCATTTATTGATGTTCTTGGATTCTCAGACATGGTTTATTCTAACTCCAAAGAGAAGCTTGAGAAGTACTTTGAGATCGTCGACATGGCCTTTGAAATTTTCAACGATGACAAGAAAAAACTCAACAAGCTCGCAATCAGCGACTCAATAATTCTGATTGCTGAAGATTCCGAGGAAAGTCTGGAGGTCCTACTTAAGGCCATACGCACACTACAAACCTTTTTGGCTCGGCGCGATATTTGGGCACGTGGTGGCATATCAGTTGGGGAAGTATATTTTAACAACAAGTCCAACACCATCGTTGGGAAAGGATTTATTAATGCTTATTTACTCGAAAAGGAAGCCATTTACCCAAGGGTTATCATAGATCCTCAAATACTTGGTAGATTGGGACTTACACGTCGTGAATTTTACAAGAAGCTTAATAAAGAGCCTCATGAAAGAACTGATGGCAAACTAATTCATGATTATGGTCTGGGAAACCATATCAGATACACCAACGATGATGCTTTGTTTGTCTGCTATGCAAACAAGCTTTTGTATAGATCGATTTCTAAGGAATATAAGCGTGCTGCAAATGAAGTAACCGATATTGAAGAGGTTTATGAACACTTAAAAAGAAATCTCTACAGCACTCAAAAACATTACTCGAAGTATTTATGGTTAAAAAAGTACTTCCAGGAAGTTCTAAATGAGCATCTAAATAATTGTGTTGGTGAGGATTCTGATGACAAGCGTTTTGCAGAAAAAATGCTAATTAAATTCCTTAATTTATAATCAATTGGTTTTGCCTACATCTTTAATATATCTACTTAGTGCAAAGACCAAGGCAAAGGTTTGAAAGCCTGCTAATGGAATTATAGACTGTATTATGGACTCAAAAATTCTACTCGGTAAAATATTACAACGTTTCAAGGACTCCGGTTGTGCAAGTGCAGAAGGCCTTAATAGCTTCGGCTATATCCGTGAAACCGAAAACAGTATTTTTGTAACCCGTGAAAATGGCGAAGATACTCCCATACCATTTAACAAAATTATTGCCGGGATTGATGGCATAAAAGCCCATCCGGAATTATACGATAAGGGGCCGGGGGAACTGCGTGAGATTGGAATTACTTATGTGAATAGTCCGGTGTTTGCTTTGTTGAGGCTTCTGGACAAGAATGAATATAAATGAAATTACGAATTCTAAAAAAACGATATTAAATACATTCTCATGCCCATCCCTAAACATAACGAAATAAGAGTTCCAGTATTGGAATTCTTAAAAAAGAATGGCCCTTCAGTTTCCAGAGACATGATAGGCCCATTGAGTGAGTATTTTAAATTAAGTCCGGAAGAAATAAACCAAATGTACGATTCTGGTAACGGTCCCATTTTCAAGGATCGGGTTTCCTGGGCGCTTACTTATTTAGGTTTTACGGATTTGGTGTTACGGCCTAAAAGGGGTCTTTATCAAATTAGTCCCAAAGGGATTGAAATGCTCAAAACCCCACAAGAGATTGATGCTTACATTGATAAAGCTGAGGCGCAGAGAAACGCAAGTAAAAATACGCAGACCATTGTGTTGCCCGGCATTAATATTCAGGAAAAGGCTTTAGCTCCAGAGAGGCTTACCCCTCAAGAAAAGTTGTACCAGTCTTATGCCAATATTAAAAAGTCAGTTCTGGACGAAATATTAGATACTATTCTGAGCAAATCGCCCATCGCCTTTGAAAAACTTGTGATTAGCCTTTTACAGAAAATGGGTTATGGAGGCGAGGTAAAAGACTCTGGTATACTGACCAAAGCCACGAATGATCATGGAATCGATGGCATAATCAAAAAGGACATCTTGGGTCTTGAGAAAATATATATTCAAGCCAAATGTTATGACCGGGAAAACGGAATAGGTCGCGAACATATCCAAAAGTTTGTTGGTTCTTTGGCAGGCATGCAATCTAAAAATGGGATTTTCATCACCACCTCCTATTACCATAAAACTGCCATTGAATATGTAAAGACTTTGAACGGAAATCCAAATCTCATCCTTATTAATGGGGAAGAACTAGCTAATCACATTTACGACTACAACCTTGGCATGCAAACCGAACAAGTCATTACAATCAAAAAACTGGACAGTGATTTTTGGGAGGAAATGGAGGACGACAAATAACGTTCAGAATGTTTTAAGTTTTTAGAATAATCGAATATGGCAGAAGTAAAAGAAAGAATAAATGAAATAATGGAAGATTTGAGGGGAAGAATCAGGAATCCCTTAATCCTCTCATTCATTATTGTGTGGCTTTATCTTCATTGGAGATTTGTCTACATTCTCTTTACGATTGATAATTCATTGCCTCTAATTAGTCGCATTGAGACTTTGAACACATATATTACAAGTGAGGGTTGGTTTGGGATGATTGGCAAGCCTATTCTACTGGCATTTGGTTCTCTTATTGCGTATTACCTAATTGCCATTTTAGCACAAGGAATAAAGGTGCTTCTAGGAAAGCGACTTAATGCAGCGATGCTTGCAAAGTTTGATACCGGAAATTTTGCTCTTAAATCAGAATTAAAAAATGAAAAGAATTACTCAAAAAGATTGTTGTTGGAACTTGAACAAATAAGAGAAAGTCAAATTTCCATTAATAATGAAAATTCGAAATTAAGCGGCAACTTGACTCAACTTCGAGTTGAACTCGAAGCCTGTTTTAAGGAAAAGAGGGAAATTGAAGGAAACATTCATAATAACAAAGGGTTTATTGACAAATTTGAATTAACACTACTGTTCCTTTTATCCAAAATGAAAGGAATTGAGAATCTTAATTTTTATCAATCAGAAACGCTTAAAAATCAATATGAAGTAATTAATGGAAACTGGGAAGGTTACTCCTCTGCGACCTGGAATAAAAATGGTGGCACATCTCATAAGTATATTTTTGACGGGAACAGTGTAAGTAATTTTGAAAATCAAGACATTGGCGCCGTAGAAAATCTAACGTATAATAGAGGCTTACAATTGCTTTCGTTTACTATCAGAAGATTTGATCACAACGAAAGGAATAATTTTAACCTCATTTGCATCAATAATGACTCATTGATTGGTTTTGTTAACAATGAATTTGTCTCGTTCAAAAGGAAAAAATAATTGAATTTGTTTCTCACCCTCTTGAACCCTTTCGCTTAAAAGGTGTTTTCTGTTTGAAAGGTTACCTTTTTCCAAAACCCGTATCAATAATAAATCCGAAACCATGAGCAATTTATTTAATTGTTCCCGGGCCAAAAACCATGGCTTGGGAAGGGATACCGCTTTGTGTCCAAGGAAAACAAGTTTTTATTTACTCTTATCAGGCGTGGCCTTTGCTTTTCTTTTTTCCTGCGGGCCTTCACGAGAGGAAAAACAACTTCAGGAAAAATCAGCGCTTATAAGTCAAACCCTTGACTTGGAATACCCGGGTTTGCAAACCGATAGCCTACAGGGCCATAATTTCAACTTTATGCGTTGTGCTGATATGAAACTGCAGGTGGAGAATGTATTAAACAGCAGCAATCTGATAGAAAGTTTGGTCGAAAATGCCGGAGGTTATGTGAGTCGCAGCGAAATGCGTTCTGAGATTCTTTCTAAAAACTCAGCTCGCGTGCAAAAAGATTCTGTACTTGAAAGCAGTATGTACTTGACAAAAAACAGTCTTACTTTGCGTGTACCTGCAGCCCGTTTCGATACCATACTCAGGGAAATTACGAGCTTGAGTCTGTTTCTGGATCAGATAGACAAAACTACTGAGGATGTAAAAACAATGATCTACGCAAAAACAGTGCAAAGGGAACACTTAAAAGACTTTGCCAATAGCATAGAAAAAAAGGCGGAGTCTCCCGCCAAACTTAAAGATTTTGTGAACGCCCGTGAAGTGGTCCTTGAAAAACGTTTGTCTGCCGAAAACAAGGACATCGAGGCATACATCCTTTCAGAAAAGGTAAATTTCAGCACACTTAATGTAGAATTGTACCAAGCGGTTCAAGTGAAAAACTCCATGTTGGTGCTGATTCCCGAGATGCCTTCCTATGAAATCCCCTTTACCGAACAAGTTATCAGTAGCGTGAAAAACGGATTCGGTGTGATCAAAAAAACACTGTTGTTTTTCCTTAACAATTGGGGGATATTATGTATAAGTCTCTTGGGGTATTTAGTTTTTATGAAAATAAGATCCTTAAAGAGGAATTTCACTTTTTGATACTAACTATAGCTTTTGAGCAGATTGATTTACTGACAAGTGCAAAAAGAGGTGTCGTTAAAAAAGAGTTAGGGCTCGCCTTGAATTTATTGTTCTTTCTTAACTAACAATCACACTTAACGGTATCCCTTACTCAATCAACACCTTCCTTACAACACGTTCACCATTCTTATCCAACACCATCAAGAGATAAAGTCCTGTGGGCAATTCGCTCACATCCAGTATGCCTTCACTGAATGCGTCCGGATGAACGACACACTTGCCGGAAGCATCAAAAACACTCACCTGCAAGGCCTGGCCGCTATTGGAGTGCAGATGAATTTTGTCCCTTACGGGATTCGGATACAAACTAAAGGATTCGTGTTTCAACTCATTTACACTAACGTTCATCACACTGATGCAAGTGCTAGTGCCGCTACAACCAAACTGTGTCATCACCACACCATAACTGCCATTCACCGTGGGTGTATATACCGGACCGCCGGCACCCGGAATGGAATCCATGCTGCTGCAATCCAACCATTGGATATTACTGCCTGGGGCACTTACATATATGCTTGGGGCGTTGATGACTAATGCCGCGTTGGGTACAAAATTTCCACAAGCCGTATGTTCAAAGGCACCGCGGTCCACCACACCCTTCACACGCAACTGTGGCGTTAGGTCTGCAATGGGTAAACACAATCCGCTGGTATCGGGTCTGCCACTGTTGATGGCGGGGGAGCTGATTTGCAAAGCCCATCCCGCCGCACTGGCACTAAAGGTATGGCCCGTGCCCGCACTGCCCGAAACAAAAAGCGGATCGTTACTCAAATTGTTGCTGAAAGTACCCGAATACACACTGCCATTGGTGTAGATGCCGTTGAGCCCCCCTTCGAGTGTGCAATAATTCATAGGCGGATCACTGGCATTGTCTTCGAGATAAACCTGATGGCCATTTAAACTATTAGCCCGGTTGCCCCAAAATACTGAGTTGGTAATGCCGGGATTACTGGAAGCTGTACAGAAAAGACCTGCGCCTCCATACAGATAGGTGGTATAAGAGGGAAGTGTATTGGCCAGGTTATTGGCAAAGGTACAATTGCTGATACGTGGCGAGGAAGTTTCGAGGTAAAGGGCCCCTCCGTTTTTAATAGCCGTGTTGTTCACGAAAAGATTGCCAGCATAAACCGACTCTGAAAAATTTTGTACGGCATACAATGCACCGCCATCTGATGCCTGGTTATTTGAAAACACATTGTTTACCAGGTAGGGTTGTACGACCATAAAATTACAGGCGCCTCCGCTGGTTCCGGTTACATTGCCGTGCAAAGTGTTTTCGGTTATCGACAGGGGAGAGGTGTTCAAAATCCAGATACCCCCTCCCCCATTGGTAGAAAAGTTTTCTGAGATCTCGTTCTGTTGAATGTTTACATATCCGGCGCCTGCAATAAGAATGCCTCCTCCATAGGCCTGTGAAAAGCTCACGGCCACTACTGAATTCTGTTTAATGCTGTTGCCTGAGATGGTAGGGCTGCAATAATCAACAATTCGTATGCCACCTGCTGAACCGGCCAGGTTATTGGTAATCTGGTTATCAAGTATTATCGGAGAACAAACCCCTCTCAGATTAAGTCCGCCGCCTTCGTGGTTTGCAAGGTTATGGTGAATGCTGTTGTTTTGAATGAGCGGAGAGGCTGCGGTGCAGGCAATGCCACCACCCCAACCCCCAAAACTAAGGGTGTTACTGCTAATGGTATTGTTGCTGATGCGGGCGTTGGCCAGGGTATCACAATGTATGCCTGCTCCGCAAATGGATGCGTTGGGGCCGTGCGTGATGTTGTTGGAAATGGTGTTGCGGTCAATAATGGCCGTGGTATACATAAGTTCTATGCCCGCACCATTAGAAGCCCTGTTGTCGAACAAACTGCTGCGACTCAGCCTCACCTTATTGAAAGCTTTGATAAACAAACCTCCTCCATTAGCATCATCGCCTCCTCCGGTGGCCCTTCCACCACTAATCTGGCAATAATCAAGTATGGAAGAATCCTGTGAGGCCGGTGTCATTTCAAAACGTATGCCCCACCAGCCAACACTGGATTGAGCTGAATTCATCTTAAAAATTATGGAGTCGGTAACACTGCCTTTTGCTAATAAAACCCCCTGCACGTTGAGTTTAAAATGGTTTTGGAATTCGAGCACTACTCCTGGTTGAATCACTAAGGTGGTGTTGGGCTGAACCATTAAATGCCCTTGTACCAGATAGGGTGAATTGGACAAACTAAGCGTGCCGCTGAGGTTACCGGAAATATTAGTTTGTGAAGATGCTGCAAAAAAACACAAGAGCACCAAAACGCATAAGGACCTTTTCATTAAACGAAAATATAAAAATTTTATCTGCCGGAATCCGAATTACGGTTCTCCCGTTTAATCTTGTCATTATCGCTTTTACCAATTATACCGCCAAACTATACGACTAATTTAAAATATAAGTAACTTCACTTATCATTCGAACGCCTCTTTTGCCATGAAGCATTTTCTATTCTTATTATCAAACACCCCTTGGTTGGTGTTTGGTTTCACCTTCACTATTTTGTCTGGTTCTCCAACAGTGGCCCAAACCTTTACCTGGAAAAAAGGCAGTAATAGCGTGAACCAGGCTGGGGTATATGGTAATTTAGGAATCGCGTCTCCCGCTAATGTGCCCGGTGCCCGTGTTGATGCTGCTACATGGACCGATGCAATTGGCAACCTATGGTTATATGGCGGCTTTGGTTACGATAATTTTGGCCTCACAGGCAACTTGAGCGATTTATGGAAATACGACATAGGCAATAACTTATGGACCTGGGTAAAAGGTGACAGCATGCGAAATAAAGTTGCGGTATATGGCATACAAGGTCAGGCAGCCGCAGCAAATTCTCCCGGAGGCCGGCAGGACGGTATAGGATGGACTGATGCGAGTGGCAACTTCTGGATGTTTGGTGGTTCACAATTTAGCGATGTTTGGAAATACAACCCATTAAACAATCAGTGGACCTGGGTCAGCGGCGGACAGACGATGAACCAACCGGCAGTATATGGGATTCAAGGCCTGCCCTCGGCCTTAAATACACCAGGAGTGCGGTACTCTCCCACTTACGCTGCCGACCCCACGGGCAACTTGTGGCTCTTTGGTGGAAATGGTGTACTGAACAGCGACCTTTGGAAATTTGACATTGGCCTTTCGCAATGGACCTGGATCAAAGGCACTTCACAGCAAACAGTAAACGGTGTTTATGGTGTTCAGGGACAGGCTTCGCCCACGGTTTATCCTGGTGGTCGGATGGCAGGATGCATGTGGATTGACGGTGGTTTTGTTTGGATGTTTGGTGGCAACGGAATGGATGCAACCAATACAGCAACTTCCAGTGTATACTTAAACGATGTTTGGAAATATAACATAAGCAGCGGTCAATGGATGTGGGTGAAGGGCAGCAATGCCGGCAACCAAAATGCCGTGGCCTCAGCTATGGAAACTTTTTCTGCCAACAATACCCCCGGAGCTCGCGTTGGTAGTTTGGGTTTTAAAGATACCCAGGGTAAATTCTGGATTTTTTGCGGAATAGGTTACACAACTGCCAACAGCGGTTACCTTAACGACTTGTGGAAATACGACCCCACTCTCAATCAATGGGCCTGGATGCAAGGCAGTCAACTCACATTACAAAATGGTATTTATGGTACACAGGGAGTGCCCTCTATTTTTAACATGCCCGGCTCAAGAATACAAACCTCGGGTTGGATAGATAATAGCAACAACATTTGGTTAAGCGGAGGCTACGGAATGCCTCAAGCCGGCCAATGGGACTACCTGAACGACTTATGGAAATACAACAATTGTTCTTCACAAGGTTTTACTCTTAGCAGTAGTTCCCCCGCATTATGTGTTGGCTCAAGCGCTACCTTATCGGCAACAGGTGCTGCTACTTATACTTGGTCAACGAGCCAGTTGGGCAACAGTATCGTGGTTGCTCCGGTTACCAACACCGTATATCAGGTAACGGCTACCTTTACAAATGGTTGTGTGCAAACGTATCCCATCCTTCAAAACGTGAACCCTTTGCCATTAATTACCGCCAACAACAGTAGCATTTGCAGTGGCGGCTCAGCAACACTTGTGGCGTCGGGTGCTATTACCTATTCCTGGAACGGCGTGGCTTCAACATTCAGCCTTGTTGTGAGTCCTTCTTCTTCTACCATCTACACTGTTTCAGGAACCGATAACAACAACTGCCAGAATACTGCACTGGTTCAGGTTAGCGTAGTTGCCTTGCCTGTGCTTAGCGTTACCAGCACCCCTTCTTTAATTTGTGCCGGAGAAAGTCTAAGCCTTAGTGCAAGCGGAGCACAAAGCTACACATGGGCAAATGGCAGCCAGGGCAACCCGATAGTTTTGAACCCTGTTGGCAGTAACACGTTTATGGTAAGTGGAGTTAATGCCGAAGCCTGCGTGGCACATTACAATTTTACCCTGAATGTAGCTGACTGTTTGGGGCTTTTAACTGAGACAGTGGAGCCGGCAGAGAAACCTATGGTGTTGCCAAACCCCACTCACGATAAATTTGAAATCTACACCCGGCAAGCTTGCAACATAACATTATACGATGCAATAGGAAGGATAGTCCTTTATGAAGAAGTTGAAAAATCTCAAACACTTTACGCTCAGGGCCTGCTTCCTGGCCTTTACTCCTATATTTTGTGCGACAAACAGGGTCGGCTCATGGGTACAGGAAAAATTATTTTTGAGTGAACTAACTTCTTATCCTATCCTTACATTAGTAAATCCGGTTATTCAATTAGGTCTTTGCACAACCAATAAGGACAGTATGGAGAAGCGATTACCCAAATTCTTAATCTGAGTATTGGCATTGGCCCAGCTGCTATGGCCGCTCTATTCGGCTGATCAGCCATTGCTATTTTCCCCTATTAGATCGACGTTTGCTTGGGTGGAAAACAAACGACGGCGTAATGTTGGTCTTATTTTTGGAGCCGTAAGCTTAACTAAAATCAAAAAACAACCCGACAAATATCAAAACAAAAAGGTTTTCTCCTATTTGAGCATAGCTATAGGGGTATTGGCTATTATTGGCGCTTTAATTGTGATTTCCTTAATGTAAACGAACACAAATAAAGCACTAGCTTTGTGCTACATAACCTTTACCTTATGCAAAACCTTCCTCCCTGCCCCAAATGTAAGTGCGAATACACTTACTCTAATGGCTCTATGGCCGTTTGCCCCGAGTGTTTTTATGAGTGGGATCATGAAGAAAAAACAGAAGTAATGGATGACCCTTCGGCTTCGCTGAGTGCAAATGCTGAGGAAACGGTAAAAGACTCCAACGGCAATGTTTTGGTGGATGGAGACTCGGTGGTGGTAATCAAAGATCTGCCCGTGAAAGGATCATCCAAATCTGTTAAGGCCGGAACTAAAGTCAAAAATATCAAACTAGTAGAAGGCGATCACAACATCAGTTGCAAAATAGAAGGTTTTGGTGCCATGGGCTTAAAATCGGAGTTTGTGAGGAAGGCTTGATCCGCGCAGGAACTCAGCCACGTATGGAACTAATTTCACTTATTGCTTCCCAAAAAACCATCGCACAAAAATTCAATCCATTCATGGAATACCTCTACCCGGTAAGGGTTGAATTCGTATTATTAGTGTAATTGGTGATTATAAACGAGGAAGACTTAAATTTTACCACTATGATTTTTATGGAAAGGGCTCTTTTGGAGAATAATGAATTTTGAATCCCTATCAATTACCCCTCTCTCACCAGCCCATTCTCAAATTGCAAGGTGCGGGATTTGAATTTGTTGTACACAATCATGTCGTGCGTAGCAAACAACACGGCAACTCCCTCTTCTTTGCTGAGCTTCATTAACAATTTTAAAATTTCTTCGGAGGTTTCTGGATCTAAATTTCCGGTAGGCTCATCGGCCAATATCAACTCAGGTTTGTTCACCAAGGCTCGGGCAATGCTCACGCGTTGTTGTTCTCCGCCCGACAATTCATGGGGCAATTTGTTTTCCTTGCCTTCCAGATTGGTTTCTCTAAGCACCTCCGTGATTCGCTCTTTGATCTTGGCCTCCTCTTTCCAGCCTGTAGCTTTCATCACAAATCTTAAATTTTTGTAAACAGTCCTATCATTTAGCAATTGGAAATCCTGGAACACTATGCCCAATTTTCTTCTCAAATACGGAATTTCATTTTGTCGTATGGTTCTCAGATTAAAACCACACACGCCTCCTTCTCCGTTATGCAAAGGCAAATCGGCATAAAGTGTGCGCAGAAAACTACTCTTTCCACTACCGGTTTTACCCAATAAATACACAAACTCACCCTTATTAATCTCTAAACTAAGATTGCCAATTACAGGGCGCTCGTCCTGAAAAATTGTGGCGTTCTCAAATTTTACCAATGCTTCCATAAGCCGTTTCTAAAGTAGAATTTATGTAACTTTTGTGTGAACCTGCGTTATTAGCAATATCAACACTTTGGGGTTAATAACTGCAAACCTTCCCAAGGCTTGCGCTTTTGCTTAGCCAGTAAATTTAGTGGGATTAAGAAAGTCTTATTTTGTTCCGATGAAGCACCCTTTGCGTTTCTTTGTTCTTGTTGTTTTTTGTTCGCTGAGCCAATACCTGCAGGCACAAAAAACACTTTCGTTATTGGAAGCAGAACAATTGTACAAAACCGGATTGGAACTATTCGACAAAAAACAATTTGGAGCAGCACAAAAAACTTTCAGAGAATATACCGAAAACTCGCAAGTCGCCCTCATCAAAGCAGACGCCTTTTATTACCTCGCAGCATGCGGAATAGAACTATTTAACCGCGATGGTGAATGGATGATGAAACAATTCGTAGAGAAAAATAAATCCAACACTAAAGTTAACAGCGCCTACTTTTACCTTGCCAAGTCCAATTTCAGAAAAAAGAAATACGACGAAACTGTTGAATACCTGAATCTGGTTGATATATACAACCTCGATAAAGAGCAACTTGCTGAACTCTACTTCAAGCGCGGTTACAGCTACCTGCAATTAAACCAAGAGGAAAAAGCAAAGAACGATTTTTTTGAAGTAAAAGATGTAGACAACAAATACTACGCACCGGCCAATTATTACCACTCTCACATTTTATATCGAGAAAAAAATTACGAACAGGCCATCACCGGCTTCAATCGCCTGATAGGAAATGAAACATTTGGCTCGGTTGTGCCATACTATATTACACAGATATATTTTATCCGAGGTAAATACAGCGAAGTAGTAAAGGAAGCCCCCAAACTTTTAGTTGACAGTATAGGAGTTCAAAAAGAAGGCGAAATCAACAGAATGATTGGAGAAAGTTATTTTCACCTGAAACAATACGATAAGGCGCTAACTTACCTCAAAAAAACTGATTTGCTCAGCCATCTTAATGTAGAAGGGGCTTACGCTTTGGCATATTGTTATTACCAGCAAAAAGATTTTAAAAACGCACTGCTGTATTTTGAAAAAGTAACACAAGGAGAAGACTCACTTGCTCAGAGTGCATGGTACCACCAGGGCGATTGCCACTTAAAACTTAACGACAAAATGAAAGCCAAAATCGCTTTCTACAAAGCGTTTCAACTTGGCTATGATGTTCAGGTAAATGAAGACGCTTTATTTTCATTTGCCAAACTATCTTATGAACTCGACTTCAGCCCATACAATGATGCTGTACGTGCTTTCACACGTTTTCTAAAAGAGTTTCCAAATTCGATACATAAGGATGAGTGTTATAACTTTCTTGTGAATGTGTACTCTACCACAAAAAATTACAATCAGGCCATTGAGAGTATGGAGAGTTTGGAGAGTATTGACCCTATCCTGAAAATTAGTTACCAAAAGTTGCTTTATTTCAAAGGCGTAGAATATTTTAACAACAACGATCTCGATAATGCAGAAAAGACCTTCAAAAAATCGCTATCACAAAATTCTGACTTGAAATGGAACGCACTAAACCAATACTGGCTGGGCGAGATCTCTTACCTCCGAAAAGATTACAGTACGGCTATTGAAAGCTGGAAAAAATTCCAATTGATGCCTCAGGTGTCTTCCTTGCCGGAATACGATCTTAGCAATTATGCCCTTGCTTATGCTTATTTTCAGCGCAAAGAGAAAGAAGATTATACGCAAGCCAATATTGCCTTCCGTAAATTTTTATTGAGCAAAAACACCTATCCCGAGAATAAAATCACCGACGCCACCATTCGTGCCGCCGACTGCTATTTTATGAATCGCGATTTTGTACAGGCAGGAGAATACTATGACAAAGGCATAAGTTTCAACAAACTGGACGTGGACTATTGTTTATACCAAAAAGCCTTGTGTGATGGATTAACAAAAAAATACCAGGAAAAAGTGGCGGGACTAAAACGCATCGAAAAAAATTACCCTCAGTCGAATTACCTGAGCGCTGCTCTTAACCAAATTGCTGATACGTATTACAGGAACCTGAACCAGGAAGAGGATGCCATCATGTATTATGAACGCATACTCAAGAATTACCCCAACTCTAGCTTTGCTAACCATTGTTACGCGCAATTAGGCAATATTTATTATGGTCGCAAACAAGACGACAAGGCATTTGAATATTTTGATTTGTTCGTAAAGTCAGATACAAAAAGCGAAGAAGCCCGTGATGTATTGGATATCATAAAAAAAATACTGCAAGCCCGCGGGAATGTAGAAGAAATGGAAAAGTACTTTGTCGAGATTGGATCTCCGCTTTCTGAGAATCAAATCGAAAAAGCCGCTTACCAAACAGCTTACGAAGCATATTACGACCAAAAAAACTGTGACATCGCTATACTTAAATGGCAAAGTTACCTTCAAAAATTTCCTAACGGAAAATATGCAACGGAAGCCCATTTTAATTATGCCGAATGCGCTTACTCAAAAAACCTGCTTCCTGAAGCGATGAGTGCCTATTTATATGTGACCACGCGAGCGCGAAGTGTGTATACAGAGCAAGCGTTGGTTAAAGCAAGCTATTTACTGAATAAAGACAAAAAATTTGCCGAAGCGCTACCTCTCTATTTACGTTTACAGGAATTGGCCGAAACGCCATCCAATAAAAGTGCAGGCAAATTTGGTGCCATGCGTTGTGCATTCGCACTTAACAAATTCGACACTGCATATACCGAAGCAAACAAAGTGCTTAATACAGAAAAAGTAAGTCCGCAACAAAATAGTGAAGCCTTATACATCAAAGCCAAATCCCTTTTTGAATTGCACCGATACGATGATGCCCTTATTGAATTTAAATCTATTGTAAAATCAGCAAAAAATGCCAGTGGAGCGGAAGCCTATTACCACATTGCGCTAATACACTATCAAAAACAAAATTATGCAGAAGTAGAAAAAAGTATCACCAAACTAATTTCGTATGAATACAGTACTGATGATTGGAATAATGCTGGCATGTTATTAATGGCTAAAACCTACTTAGCTAAAGGTGAAGATGCCGATGCACAAGTGTTATTGGAAACTTTAATTGACAATAAGCCCAAGGAGGCTATTCATAGTGAAGCCGCAGCCTTGTTGGAACAAATTAAAATAAAGGCCGCGGAGAGAAAAGTGAAAGAAGATCAGGGACAAACAGAAGAAATGAAAGTTCAATTCAAAGAGAACGAGAACGACAAGGCTATATTTAATAAAACGGAAACCGAAAAACCTTCAGAACCACCAGCTGAACTTCCCAAAAAAGAGTAAAACTAACATGGCAACTCAAGGCTATCCCTTTTCAGAGCATAACAGGTCGGGCGCTTTAATTGGCAAACGCCAGAAAAGGCTATTGGAATGGTTAATCATTCTATTCTTGTCCTTGTTTTATTCCTTTGCTTTGCTAGCACAGGAAACCGGCTTAGAAGATCTGAATTATGTAGCTCCCAGCACGTTCAGCCCTACCATTCGCGACGCTGTCAAGTTTTCTGATCTTCCGGAAATTAAAGATAGTGTTAGCCGAATCAAGAATATTAAATACGGCATATCTTCCCGCCCTTACTTTCCCAAATACGAAGTACAAAAAATCGAAGCAGCAAAAATTCAAAACGAACCATTGAATAAGCTTTACCATTCGTTATTAAAAGTAGGTTATGGCCCTATCTACAACCAACCCTATGCTGAGTTTTGGCTCAATAACCTGCGCTCGCGCGAAAACAATGTAGGCTTTCATTTGAAACACTATTCCGGAACCCCTCATTTAAGTGGTGTAGGAGATGGCAGTTTTAGTGATAATGAAGCCAATCTTTACGGAAAAAAATTCTATAAAAAACACACCCTGTTTGGTGAATTGAATTACCGAAGAAATGTTGTACACTACTATGGTTACGATACCTCCATTTACAATACAGAGAATTCCGATTTCTCGAAACAGCGCTACCAACTAATCGAGCCGCGCATTCGTTTACTCAGCCATTATAACGACAGCACTCACATCAATCACGATATCAGGGTGTCGTATTACAATTTTGCCAATCTTCAGAAAGAAACAGAAAACAACATCAAGGCAGACGCTTACACTACGTTTTACATTAACAAAGAAAAACTCAACCTTAATTTATTTACCGATTTCTATAATCACAAACAAAAGTTTGACACGTTAAACGACCTGATTGTTACCTTAAACCCGAGTTTTGAAGCAACAGGCAAAAAGTGGTTTGCCAGGGTTGGCTTAAGCGCTACCTTGGATGATTTTAAGGGCAAGACCAGGTTTTACTTTTATCCCGAAATCAACCTTCACTATAACATCTACGAAGATCTGATCACTCCATATGCCGGAGTAAACGGTGCGCTTATCAAAAACAGTTTTAAAGGCATCAGTACTAGCAATCCATTTGTCGACAGTACGCTTAATTACAATAACACTAACAACAAATACAATTTGTTTATTGGTTTACGCGGCAATCTCAGTAGCAAAACGGCTTATGATGTAAAACTTACCTATTCACAGTTTGATAATATGGCCATGTATGCCATCAACTTTAACGATAAAAACAACTTATACAACCGCTTTGAAATGCTTTACGATAACACGTCTTTATTGAATCTGAATGGTCAGCTGAAATACCAACTGAAAGAAAAAATTAACCTCATCGCCAAAGGCAATTACTACTTATACGAAACCAAAACTTTGAATTACGCTTATCATCGTCCGGATTTTGATCTAACACTAACCGGAATTTACAACCTAAACAGCAAATTCATTGTGAAGGCCGATCTGTTTTTTGTAGGGAATCAATGGGCGCGAACGGCCAGTGTGGACTCATTGGGTAAACCCAGTTATTCCAACAAACAACTCAAGGGGTATTTTGATGCCAACCTCGGAGCAGAATACCGGTACAGTAAAATGCTCAGTTTTTTCGGGCGCTTCAACAACATTGCCAATCAGCGTTATTACCGCTGGGATCAATACCCAAGCATGCGTTTCCATTTTATGCTGGGCTTAACCTTTGTTCCTTTTTAAGAATTGACCTTCACCCCCAATGGCGAGGTTATACCATACGAGATCGAAAAGGCCGGGTTCTAACTTCAGGTCATTTTCCGCATCAGAAAACAAAGTGAATTGTACGCCAAATTACCCTGGTAAAGCGGTTCAAAAATGATGGTCATGCCCCGTATCAACAAATATTTAAACAACCCAAATACATCTACCTTTGTTTAGATTACATGGCTCGTCTTAGAATTCTCAAAACATATAAACTTTTTATTGCTGGCCAATTTCCAAGAAGTGAAAGCGGAAGGTACTATGAGCTTACAGATCAAAAAGGCAAAACACTTGCCAATGTTTCTATGGCTTCGCGAAAAGATTTTCGCAACGCGGTAGTGGCCGCAAGAGCAGCTCAAACGCCATGGCAGGAAAAAAGCGCCATTAATCGCGCGCAAATTCTATACAGAATGGCTGAAATGCTGGAGGGGCGGAGTCAACAATTTGTCAACGAACTTCAATATATGGGTATTTCCAGAAGTAAAGCAGAAAAAGAGGTTGAGCTCAGTATTGATCGTTTGGTATATTACGCCGGAGCTTGTGATAAATATCAGCAGGTATTCAGCAGCATAAATCCTGTAGCCTCCTCACATTACAATTTTTCGGTTCCCGAACCCATGGGCGTTATAGCCATTATTCCGCCAGAGAATTTCGGGTTACTTGGCAGCATAAGTACGCTTGCCCCCATTATTGCCGGAGCAAACACCTGCATTCTGCTTGCGCCTGAACATCTGCCTTTGGCAGCCATTAGCTTTGCCGAGGTTCTGGCACATTCTGATTTGCCTGCCGGAGTTGTCAACATCCTAAGTGGAGACATTGATGAACTGCACGGACACTTTTCCACTCACATGGACATCAATGCACTCCTGTACTGTGCAAAAAACAAAAAACACATGAAAGCCATGCAGGAAAACGCCTCCCTAAACGTGAAACGATTTAAACAGTGGGACTTGGAATGGGATGAAGAAGAACCACAAAGTCTTTACCACATATTGGACTTTCAGGAAATTAAAACGACCTGGCACCCTATTGAAAAAACAGGGGCTTCAGGTATTGTCTATTAACCCTAAACACATGTAATCTATGGCACTGCGACTTCTATTTATTTTATTGCTGTTTTTCGAATCATTCAACGCACAAGTCGTTTGCAGGGGCGTGCTTATTGATAGCCTGAGCAAAGCGCCGCTTGAGTTTGCAAATATCGGCGTAGTAGGCAAAGGCATAGGAAGTGTGAGTAATGAAAAAGGTGAATTTGAGTTTAAGGTGCCTGACAGTTTAGCTATGGTGCCTGTAAAAATTTCCCTCATAGGCTATAAATCACTTGCAGTAAAAGTTTCAGAATTACAAGCAGGTAAACCAATTCTTTTGCCGCCCGTTTCAATTAGACTTGATGAAGTTCAGGTGAACCCAAAAAAAATAAAAATTAAAGTGCTTGGTAATGAAACAACAAGTAAATCGGTTTCAGGAGGCTTCAAAAGCAATCTGCTTGGGGCTGAAATGGGAGTTCGCTTAAACATCAAACACCCTGATACCTATTTAAGAACGCTTAAATTTCACATCAACAGCAACACACTTGGAAAAACACCCGTTTTCAGGGTTAATATTTATTCGAAAGGCTCCGATGGTATGCCTGGTGAGAATATTTAAAACAAAACATCATCATAGAACCTAAAGACACGGTAGGTTTAGTGGTTATCGACCTGAAACCCTATATGGTATTTGTAAGCGAGGATGTTTTTGTTTCAATAGAGTGGATCAAAGACCTTGGTAATGCCAAAGGTTTGTATTTTTCGACAAAACTAGTTGGTTCAGCAACGTATTTCAGAACCACCTCTCAGGCAAAGTGGGAAAAAGCCAGTCCGATTGGTGTTGGCTTACATGTTGAAGTTGGCTATTAATTAGAGATACCCAGGTTCCAAATTGGTGAACTCAACTCCTACCCTTTTTAGATCTTGATCTGGTACTTTTTCTTTTCTATTAATGCGCCTCCAGCCAGTTTTTGCCACTGCCCATACCAACTTCTATAGGCACTTCGAGTGGGAGGGCCTCTTTCATGTGTTTTTCAACTAAACTTTTTAGTTCATCTAATTCGGGTTGATACACATCAAACACCAATTCGTCATGCACCTGTAAAAGCATTTTTGATCTTAGTGAGCTACTGGCGAGCGCCTTATGAATGTTGATCATGGCCAATTTTATCATGTCGGCTGCACTACCTTGAATTGGTGCGTTAATGGCGTTACGCTCTGCGAAACCACGTACGGTTGCGTTAGCCGAGTTTATGTCGCGCAACCATCGTTTACGTCCTAACAAAGTTTGAACATACCCGTGCTTTCTTGCAAAGGCAATTTCATGATCCATATAATCCTTGATGCCACTGTATTGTTTAAAGTAATTTTCAATAAGCTCTTTGGCTTCAGCACGCGGGATATTTAGATTTTCGGATAAACCAAATGCGCCTTGACCGTATATTATTCCAAAGTTCACGCTTTTACTTTTATATCGCATTTCCTTGGTCACGTCCTGCTCCTCCACGCCAAACACTTTTGCGGCAGTGGCTGTGTGAATATCTTTTCCTAAACGAAAAGCCTCGCACATGCCTGGATCTTTGCTAATGCTGGCCACAATGCGCAGTTCTATCTGCGAATAATCTGCACTCAGTAAAATGTGCTCCGAATCCCTTGGTATAAAGGCTTTGCGGATCTGACGACCCCTTTCTGTACGAATGGGTATGTTTTGCAAATTGGGATTGTCGCTGCTCAAACGTCCAGTAACCGCCACTACCTGATTGTATGACGTGTGAATGTGTCCTGTTTTTGGATTCACAAGCTCAGGCAAAGCGTCGACGTAGGTGTTTTTTAATTTTACCAACTCTCGGTAATCCAAAATTTTTGGCACAATAGGATGCGCATTTTCTAATTTACTCAGCACATCCTCACTGGTGGCGTATTGCCCTGTTTTTGTTTTCCTTGGTTTATCTGTGATTTTCAAATATTCAAACAGTATTTCACCTACCTGTTTAGGAGATGACACATTGAATTTTGTGCCTGCGTACGCTTGAATTTCTTTCTCCACAACTACAATGTCTTGTTGCAAATCCGCAGAAAATTCTTTTAAACTCGTAACATCCAAACGAATACCTTCCCTTTCCATATCAGCCAACACAGGAATTAAAGGTAATTCAACTTCATCAAGTACCTTTTGAACCTCACGCTTTTTTACTTCTGCTGCAATTATCTCTTTAAGTTGCAGGGTAATGTCAGCATCTTCTGCAGCGTATTCCTTAATAGCTTCAAGGTCAGCGTCGCGCATACTTCCTTGCTCTTTGCCCTTTTTCCCGATTAGGGTTTCAATACTGATTGGTGAATAATCCAGATACGTGTTGGCCAGCGCGTCCATGTTGTGTCGCATATCGGGAGCAACAAGAAAATGGGCGACCATGGTATCAAACAATTTGTTTTTTATTCGGATGCCATAATTTCTAAGTACCTGGTAATCGTATTTAATGTTTTGCCCTATTAGTGTTTTGCTTTCATCGGCAAACAACAATGCAAAACGGTTCACCTGTTTTTTTGCCAGCTCCTGATTTTCTGAAATTGGCACGTACCAGGCCTCATGGGCTTTCAGAGCGAATGACAAGCCCACCAACTCTGCCTCGTAAACATTTAAGGAAGTGGTCTCGCTGTCAAAGCAAAAACTATCATGTTCAGAAAGTTTTGCCAATAGTGTGGTGATTTTATCCTCGGTATCAACCAGGTAATACTGATGCTTAACATCAGCTGCCGTTTTATATGCTTTGTGCTCAACTTCTTGGTTAACTTCTTCTCTAGATACTTCCCCCTGATCAAATAGATCTACCTGATTTTCGATGGCTGTTGACTTAGGTTTGTTCTCCTTGCTTTCTGACGCAATTTTTTCCTTACCTCCTATATCCTCATTCAACACTTTTTGAGCAATGGCTCTGAATTCAAGTTCTTTGAAAAGCTCCAAGAGAGCCGCTTTGTCCACTTCCTTTCGCGAAAGTTTATTTTCGTCGAGTTCAACAGGACAATTGGTGATTATTGTAGCCAAACGTTTGCTTTGTATGGCCATTTCTTTATTATTCTCGACCTTTTCTTTGAGTTTGCCTTTGAGTTTATCGGTATTGGCCAACAAGTTTTCAATGCTGCCGAAATCTTTAATTAACTGAATAGCTGTTTTTTCACCAACTCCGGGTATTCCGGGTATGTTGTCCACTTTATCCCCCATTAGTCCAAGAATATCAATCAACTCCGAAACCGACCGGATTTCCCACTTTTTGCAAATCTCCTCCCGTCCCAGAATTTCTGCCCCATTACCCAAACGTGCGGGCTTATAAATGAACGTGTTCTCGTCAACCAGCTGACCATAGTCCTTATCGGGCGTCATCATGTACGTGGTGAACCCTTTTTGTTCAGCCTTTAACGCCAGCGTACCAATAACATCATCCGCCTCATACCCTTCCAGGCCAAGGATTTCAATATTAAAGCCTTTTATCAAATCAATTATCAATGGAATAGCAGCACGAAGGTCTTCGGGCATTTCCTCACGATTGGCTTTGTAATCAGCAAAATCATCATGTCTCACGGTTGGCCCTTCCCTGTCGAACACCACAGCAATGTGCGTGGGTTTTTCCTTGTTCAGAATTTCCAAAAGGGTATTGGTAAATCCAAATATTGCGGAGGTGTTAAATCCTTTGGAGTTGATTCTTGGATTATTGCTGAAGGCAAAATACGATCGGTAAATGAGCGCAAACGCGTCAAGTAAAAACAATTTTTTGTCGGTATCCTTGGTCAGCATTTAGTTTTGGTTTGCCTTCCAGGTGTTATATTGTACTATGACTTCAATCGCTTTTGCTTCATCAAATTTCTTTGCTTCAGGTTCCTCATAAGCATTAATGAATTCCGGATGATCCTCCATCCAGTCAAGCATGGTTTTTTTGAACTTGCTCGATTTCATGGAACTTACTTTTTTGCCATCTGACCTCTTGATAAAATACTCGGTTTCCAACTCAACCGTTTTAGCATACAAGGCTTCAAATACTATTTTATAAAAATTGATCGCTCCAACAACCAGCACTTCATAGAAGTATTCTTCGCTACCGTACTCCATTTTAACAAAATGGCGATTCTTAAAACCATAAGCCTTCACTTTTTCGAGTTTGTAATTTTTTTGAACGCCTTTTTCATCCCGAAAAGTGACTTTCGAATAAACTTCAAATTCTTTTTTTTGATTGAGTTTCACTTCACCTCGAATGGTGTCGCCTTTATCGCTTACCAAATACCCTTTTTCATAATAGGTTTGAGCCCCGCCCGGCAGCATTGCCAGCATTATGAGCCAAAAACAGAACTCTTTCATGCGCCTCGTAATTTTGCGTAAAGAAAAGATTATTTTATGGCTTGTGAAAGTTTTGTTCAGGAATTCTACTGTAACGGCATCGCTTATAAACAGGTAGTTTCATTGGCAAACTCCACAAAGAAAGTAATCATCGTCGTTTACGTTCTGACTCCCTGATTATCCCGGAAGTTTATCTTAAGTCAGCACACATTTGTTTTTAATATCGTTGGCTAAAATTCGCATTTCAATAGGGTTGCTGAGTTCGGCATAAAATTCGTTCACGCCTAAATACTTCAACTCTCTTTTTTCATTCAAAGAAAGGTCGCAATTCACAAGCGCAAGGGGAACCTGCTTTAGTGTACTGTTCTGTCTAATCATATAGATAGTCAAACGTAAGACTGCGTGTTGAATTTGCGTATCAAGTATGATAAACCCCGGTGCTATCCTCAGACTCCTGAAATAGGCTGCAGTTTCTGCTTCACTGTAAATAGACTCAATGTACGATTGTGGAATTGATCTATTAATTATTTCTCTCAATCGCACATGGTGTTCAGGCACCTTACCTATGATAAGAATATAAAAAATGGCGGTTTGTACGTTCCGGTTCATGATATAATTCCCGCATTGTCTGTTGTATGTTGGTTTATACTTCCGCCAGTGCGAATAGATTCAAAATCTTTACTTCTTAACACTCTTCAACACCCAAGTTGTCGAAATAAACATTTCCCTGGCATAAAATCGCCACATGGCAGTTTGTTAGATCATCTCTAATTATAGACTAAGCTGTTTTTTTTTGCGATGAACAAAGGCGCGCCCCTGTTCGTTCGCACTTCAAAGAAAAAGAAGGCTGATCTTGGTGTTGCACCAATCAATTCCCATGTGTTTCATCAATAACATTTGGCAATTGTTTAGTTCCGGAATTCTATTCAGCGCTGAACCAAATCCTGCAATCAGCAAAACTATCAAGGTGAGACGGGCTATTCCGTTGCCTGTCCTTACCTTGCTTATTGCCCGGGTGTATCTGGCGAGTTAGGCTAAACGGCTCTCCTTGTCTTTCTCAATTGAGCAAGGATTCGTCAGAGCTGCCAGCTTAACTAAGGCAACTAGTGAATTATCCGAAAATGTGGACTAATCGACTTTTCTTTTTTCCCTCAGCTTAGGGTGCTTTGGCAAGTGTTTTGCCATTACCTTTTCTAATTCTGCATTCTGCTTGTCAAAGCCTGCTTGCAGATCGTCAATCGCTTCCAGCTGTGTGCTGCTTGGTTTTACTTCCATCCAACAAAACGTGCTGTACAACTCCGAAACCGTTTCGCGTATGCGTTTTTCATCTGCGAAAATGCTTAGTTTCTTTGTTGCTACAAGTTCTGCTTTTACCTTTTGAAGTTCTTCATAAAACAGTTTTGCGTTTTTATTTTTTGAATACGCTACAGAATCTGCTGTGAGTAATTTTTGATATAAGTTAATGCTATCGATGCAATTGTTGACTTTATTGTACAATCCTTGTAATTGCATGGCTTTTTCATACACCAGCACTCTGTCCTCCGGGGTGTAATCTTTATTGCTTTGGTCGCTTACGCAGTTCACCGTGCTTGTATAGGTATTATCCTTTATTTTTAGCTTTACAGTATAGATTCCGGGCAACACCATGGGCGCTGCAAACCCGGCACCATCCAATTTGGTGCTGCCTTCTGCTACTTTTGGAGGTGTGCTATGCACGTTCCAATATACTTTGTTCAAACCTTTTCGTATGGTACCCGGAATGCTTTGAACTAAATTGTTTTTACTGTCATATATTTCTACAGTGGCTTTACCTGAATTAATCCTTTGCTTTAAGTAATAGCTAAATGGTGGGTTGTGTGCAGGATTATTTGCGTACCAGCCTCCGGAAACATCGGGGCCGCCCCAGCCAAATTTTCCATTCACCAAGGTAATGTCAGGGGTTGGAAAAAAATAGACTTCCTGATCCCAAATTGTTTTGTTAAGGTTGCGCATTGGGCGAATATCATCTACAATAAACACTCCGCGACCATGAGAACCAATTACCAGATCGTGTGTTTTGGGATGAATTTGCAGGTCTCTGGCCAACACATATTCAGGAATGTTGTTTTTCATGCGAAACCAATTTTCTCCTCCATCCAGAGTGGCAAACAAACCCATTTCGGTGCCAAGAAACAAAAGATTCTTATTTACAAGGTCTTCCTTTATTTTGTGCGCAAAGCCGGTAAATTCATTGCTTTGTATACGTTGCCAGGTTTTACCCAAATCATGGCTTTTGCCTAAATAGGTGTTATGATCACCGTACATGTGATTCTCAAAAGTTGCGTAAACACAGTTTTTATCAAACCGAGAAGGCTGGATGCTGCTCACCCAGGCTTGTTTCGCTATTCCTGAAGCTGCCACCATAGCGGAAACATTGGTCCAGGTTTTTCCGCCGTCGCTGGTGTATTGCAAGTTACCATCATCTGTTCCAACCCAAATCAGGTTTTCATCTAAGGGTGATTCGGCAATGGTAAAAATCGTGCAATGGTTCTCAGCCGAAGTGTTGTCTTCGCTTAATCCCCCACTGTCTTCCTGTTTTTGTTTGTTTTTATCGTTTGTAGTGAGATCGGGAGAAATGCGAGTCCAATTTCTTCCCTGATTGGTAGATTTGTATAAGTACTGGGAACCAACATACAAATTACCAGGATTTTTTTCTCCGGTCACAATAGGCGTATTCCAATTCCAGCGCAATTTTTCTTCTTTTGCGGTTTTCTGAGGTTGAATGTTTTCTGCTTTCAAATTGCTCATATCAACCCTGTTCATGTTTCCGCCTTGCCACTCACTGTATAAGGTTTTTCCGTCGGCATCAGGTACGGTCCAAAACCCATCACCTCCCCCAACTCTCGACCAATTGCCGTTTCCAATCCCACCCGGCGCAGCGCTCGGCGCCATCCAGCTGCCATTGTCCTGCAAGCCACCGTATACATTATAGGGTTCTTTATTGTCGATTGCCACATGGTAAAACTGCCCAACAGGCAGTGCATGGTTAAACTGCCAGGTAACGCCCCTATCCATGCTTGAGTAAACGCCGCCGTCGGTGCCCACATACATTACATTGGTGTATTTTGGGTTGATCCAGAGTGCGTGCATATCTGAGTGCACCCAACCGCCGCTATTACTGGCCTCGGCGAAAGAATACCCGCCATCGTTACTGTAGGCAAATTGGAAAGCCGGACGGTAGAGTCGCTTTGAATCGTTGGGGTCAAAGGCGAGGGTGCTGAAATAAAACGGACGGGCACAAACATTCATTGGGGCGCTTAGATTTTTCCAACTCTCTCCTCCATCAGACGACACGTAAAGCCCCGTTTTTTTACTTTCAACTATGGCTGCCATTTGTTTAGGGTCACTTGGTGCCAGGGCCATAGCAATGCGACCGAAAGGTTTCGGAGGCAGCCCGTTTTTGATTTCTTTCCAGGTTTTTCCTCCATCGCTGCTTTTATACAGTCCACTGCCTTCGCCTCCTGAATTAAAACTGTAGGGTTGACGACGAAATTGCCACATCGAGGCAAACAAAACTTCAGGATTAGTGGGGTCCATTAACAATTCGGCACAACCCGTCTTTTCATTGATGTATAGTATTTTTTCCCAAGTGTTGCCACCGTCGGTAGATTTATATAAGCCACGGTGTTTGGAGTCGCTCCATAATGCGCCAGGTGCGGCAACGTAAATTACGTTAGGATCTTTTGGATGTACGATCACGCGGGAAATATGCTCGGTGCTATCGAGTCCAATTTTTTTCCAATTGTCGCCTCCATCATTAGTTTTATACATGCCATTGCCAATGGATACAGAGTTTCGCATGTTGCTTTCGCCGGTTCCTACGTATACAATATTTGGGCTTTGTTGTACGATTGCCAACGCACCGATCGACTGACAATACTTGTCAAATACCGATTTATAGGAAGCACCTGCATTTGTAGATTTCCACACGCCGCCGCCCGCAGTACCTACATACAGGGTTTTGCCGTCATCGTTAACAACGCCTTCAATCGCTGTGATTCTCCCGCTCATAGTTCCCGGACCCAGCTGTCGGGCTTCCATAGTGCCAAACATAGCAGAGTTAACTGGGCTTTGTGCTTGAAGCAAGGAGATGCAGCCCACTACTGTAATGAGGTAATGCTGTTTCATGCGAATAGATTTAATAGGTTTTATTTAGCAACGGTAAAAATGCTTTCATCTACCTTGGTATTGATCTCCAGTTTAGTAATGCTCATTTCTCCCCATTCACCAGAGATGCTCATTGGATAAACAATGCCTTCATCAAGTTTTTTATAGTCTGAAAAAAAGGTAGAATTTTCAACTACCTGACCGTTTGAGGTCATTTTTTCGGTTTGTTTGATCACAAAATAGGTAGAGGGGTCGATGTAAAAAGTGGTTTCTTTTCCGTCTTTGGCTGTCATTTTCAATTTATAGCATTCCGTGCCGTCCACATCATCCTTCCCAAGGTATTCCATGGTTTTCCCTAGCTCTTTATAAGTAATGAATTCGTCCAATAGCCAAAGATCATCCTGCGCGTTTTTTACATCATCTTCTGTCATGGCTTCGGCTTTGGTGTGGCCTTGCCATGGTGCATAGTTCCATCCTTGTTTGGTGTTGATTATACTGTACCCAACCATTCCGGCAACCGCTATGTCTTGTCGCATTCCAATCTTATCCACCTGTACAATTGTAAACTTAATATCTGTGCCTTGAGACTTCATGGTGCACTCTGTGCGTAGCGTTTTCAGCTTCGACCAGTTGTCTTTACCACCAATGGCTTCAATGTGTTTGTTTATAATTTCATCTGCTGATTGGGCTATGGTAAAATTATTGAAGCTTAGTAACATAGCCAGAAGAAATGCTTTAATTCCCTTTTTCATATGAATTTTGTGTTTGGGTAAATCTATTGGTTTTCGGTCTGATACAAAAACCCTCATCCTTGGAGCGCGTGCTTTGCCCCTGTGATAATTACCATTCATACTATTTTTATGGTATAAACCCCGAACCCGGAACGAAAAATTGGAGTGTTATTAGCTGAACAATGATAAATCAGCGTGGATCCTTATTTTAATCCTAAGCTTGACTTTTCTGATGCACTAAGGGAATCGTGCAATAACAAGAAGGAAAGTAGGTATTTGTAAAGATCAGGATCTTCTGTTTTGAGAAGGGGCATTTCTTTGAGCAAAAAAGCGCGGTCCGTTTTTCGTTCGCCGGTGTATCCAAGCATGGCCGGGCATTTTAATTGTACTGAGTAACGTATAAATCTGATTTCAGGATTTTGACTGTTGTCTGAAACTAATTTTTCCAGTTTGGCTTTCCCCGATTTAAACGCCGACAATTTGGAATATGGCGAACTTTTGAATTGAGCAGATGCCATTTCTGCACCTGCCGCATAAGCCCTAATTGTTGGGTCGCTATTATTAGCGCTTAGTGAAAGAACTTCGTTTACATACCTTTCACTCACACCAATCAGAGCATATTGCTTACGGAGGTCTTTTACCAAACTTTGCGTGTTGCTTAAAAACAGCACAATGGCAAAGAGCACTTTCATTACAGCATATTTAAACTGTTGCGCAAATAAGAGCCGGCAAACAACATCACTTTTTGCGTGTTTGGTATTCTTACACGCTCCTGTAAAATGTGTTTTGGTTTGAGTTTTTTGATTTTTCGAAATAAACTCCTGTAATAGATATAGGCAACATAAACCCCAAGGCGAGAGCGTTTGGGAAGCATACGAATTCCGGCAAGGCCTTCGTCGAAATCTCTTTCAATATCGGCTTCTATTTCGCTTTTTATGTTTTCGTTTAATTCGCTCATGTTAACATTAGGGAAATAGATCCTTCCCATACCAACATAATCAGCATTAAGGTCTCTGAGAAAGTTGATTTTTTGAAAAGCAGAGCCCAATGCCATAGCATATGGTTTCAATTTATTGTATAGGATTTTATCGTTATCGGTGAATACGCGCAAACACATCAATCCAACCACTTCAGCACTGCCCAGTATATATTGTTTGTATTCTTCTTCAGCATACTCCTTTTTCTCAAGATCCATTTGCATGCTGTTCAGGAAACATTCGATAAGTTCATTTTCAATTTGGTAGTTGTGAACCACAGCTTGAAAACTGTTGAGTATAGGGTTTAAACTAATGCCCCTTTCAATCGCCAAGAACGTATCCCTGCGGAATTCTTTTAATAAGGTTGATTTGTCGTAGTTATGAAAACTGTCAACTATTTCATCGGCAAAACGAACGAAACCGTAAATGCCATAGATTGGGTCCTGAAAATCGGCATTCAAAAACCGTATGCCCAAACTAAAGGAGGTGCTGTATTTTCGGGTGACCATTTTGCTGGCCTTTCTGGAGGCCTGATCGAAGAGTGCTTTCATGGCTATTGCTGTTTGAAATAAGTTAACAATCAGTCTTTAAAAAAGTTTAAAACCTGTTGGGCGGCTAATTTTCCAGAAATTAAAGCCGGGGGCACGCCTGGACCTGGCACGGTTAATTGCCCCGTATAAAACAGGTTTCTCACTTTTTTGTTTCTGATCGAAGGTTTTAAATGGGCCGTTTGCAGAAGTGTATTAGCTAGTCCATAAGCGTTGCCCTTAAATGCATTATAATCAGATGTAAAATTTCCTGGACCATATTCTCTGTAATGCAACAGGTTTGCTTGTAAATTAAACCCCGTTTTTTGCAAAACCCGCGTATTGATAATATCAAAATAGTGCTTACGAACGGCGCTAGTGTCTTCTAACCCCGGTGCAATTGGAATTAACACAAACAGGTTTTCGTGCCCTTGCGGCGCAACTGTAGCATCGGTTTTACTTGGACAACATAAATAAAATAGCGGCTTATCTGGCCAGGATGGATGGGTATAAATTGCGCGGGCATGCTGATCAAAATCCTCATCAAAAAACAAATTGTGATGTAAAATGCCCGGCACACGGCCTTTTACTCCTAGGTAATAGATAAGGCTGCTGGGTGCCATTTTGCGGGATTTCCAATATTTTTGCGAGTACTGCCTATATTGGGGTTCCAATAATTTTTGTTCAGTAAAATGGTAATCGGCAGACGACACCAGTGCTTGAAAACCATTGAACGGCTTTTCGGCCAGAAGCGATTTGGCCAAATGGTCCTTCACTTCTATTTTTTCAATGTTCACCCCTGTTTCAAACTTTACTCCCAATTCTTCCGCTAAACTGCGCATCCCCTCAGCAATCTTCTGCATTCCGCCCATTGGGTACCAGGTGCCCAATACCAAATCTGCGTAGTTCATCAAACTGTAAAGTGCCGGTGTTTTCTGGGGTAGCGCGCCCAAAAACAACACAGGAAATTCTAGAATCTGGATCAGCTTTTCGTTTTTAAATAATTTACGAATGTGGCTGCTCATGTTCTTAAAAACATCCAATCGAAACAGCCCTGCTAGTAAACGGGCATCAAAGAGTTCAGAGATTTTAACCCCTGGTTTATAAACCAGGTCCTTAATCCCAACATCGTACTTGTATTCTGCCTCTTGAAGAAATTTTTTAAGGTTGCTGCTGCTGCCGGGTTCCAGCTTTTCGAATAATGAATAGAGTTCTTCTATCCCGGCCGGCACATCTGCCATTCCTTCTTTAAAAAAAACCCGGTAACCAGGCGAAAGTCTGGTAAGCTGGTAATAATCGCTTACTTTTTTTCCAAAATCCCCAAAAAAACTTTCAAACACATCGGGCATCCAATACCAACTTGGGCCCATATCGAACAAAAAACCGTCTTTGGTATAAGCTCTGGCCCTGCCCCCTGTCGTCTCATGCTTTTCGTACACAGTAACTTCGAATCCAGCCTTTGCTAAATAGCAAGCGGTTGATAAGCCACTAAACCCCGCCCCAATTACTGCTACTTTTTGTTTATTCTTCATAGTTAATAAACAAATCTGCTCGCACTTTGTTTAACCTTATTACCAAAATACAGTTTAAAATCCATCAAAACAATAAACATAATCGGTTCTGGAGTTGGAGGATTAGCCTCGGCAATACGATTGGCAGCTAAAGGCTATCGGGTTCGGGTGTTTGAAAAAAACAGTTATCCGGGTGGTAAATTGTCTGAAATGCGGTTAGGCGCCTATCGGTTCGATAAGGGCCCGTCTTTGTTTACGCTTCCTGAATTGGTAGAAGAACTGCGAGACATCAGCGGAAAACACAAGGATGCTTTTCCTTACTTCCGGCTCTCTGAAATCACTCGTTATTTTTTTGAAGACGGCACTCACATCAAAGCTTCTTCAAATCCGCAATCATTTGCTCTCGAATTAGAGCAAAAATTTGGCGAGAACCACAAAGTAGTTCTGAAACACCTGAAAAAAAGCGCCTTTTATTATAACACCACGCGCCCGTTGTTTTTAGAACAGTCGATTTCGGGTTTTACTAAGTTGATACGGCTTGAAACCCTCAGAGGCATCTTGCGCGCGCCCCGTTTGCGATTGTTCAGCAGCATGCATGAAGTTAATGTTGCCAGGTTCAAAAACCCTAAAACGGTTCAATTGTTCAATCGTTACGCCACATACAATGGTTCTGACCCATACAGGGCACCTGCATTGCTCAACCTGATTCCTCATCTAGAATTTAACCTTGGCGCTTATCTTCCTGAAAAAGGAATGCATCAAATCACAGAAGAGCTCTATAAATGGGCAAAAGATGCCGGTGTTGAATTTTATTTTAATCATGCAGTTGATGCTATTCTGCTGAAGGGCCATCGAGCCTGCGGGGTAATAAGCAATGGACAGACATACCAATCAGACTTGGTGCTCAGCGACATGGATATGAGCGCTCTGTATAAAAAATTAGTCCCCGGGAAATTTGCGCCAAAAAAACTACTCCATCAAGAAAAATCAAGTTCGGCTTTTGTTTTCTATTGGGGAATTAAAAAAACGTTTGCAGAATTAGGTTTGCACAACATACTATTCTCCGATAATTACAAGGAAGAGTTTCGTTGTTTATTTCAGGAGCAAACCCCTAGTTCTGATCCAACCATATACATCAATATCACCTCCAAGCTTTGTAAGGCTGACGCGCCCGAAGGCTGTGAAAATTGGTTTGTTATGGTAAATGTTCCCCACAATAAACTGGGAAACAAAATACCGTATTCCGACATGCTTAGAAAACAGGTGATTGGAAAAATCAACCGCGTTTTAAAAACAGATATTGAACCGTACATTGAAGTAGAAGATGTGTTAGACCCGTATGGGATTGAATTACAAACCTCATCGCTTGGCGGTTCATTGTATGGTAATGCCAGCAATTCCCGTTTCTCTGCCTTTTTACGTCACCCGAATTTTAGCAGTAAAATTCAAGGCTTGTATTTGGTTGGAGGCAGTGTGCATCCGGGAGGTGGAATTCCCTTGTGTTTATTGAGTGCGAAAATTGTCAGCCAACTTATTGATGAACGAGAAAAATGAAACTACTTCGGGCCTTTTCGGTTTATTTTTTGATTATTGTTTATGTTTCAGGGGCCATTGGCATCATTCTGAAGCCTTCTTTTTTCCTCCCCTTTACTCCACTTAGTCTGTTGCTCACCTGTGCCGTTTTTTTGCTTTTTCAGCCCGTTCAGCAAGCCTTGTATGTGTTGGCTTTTACCGTAGTTGCGGTATTGGGTTTTTTAAGCGAGTGGCTTGGCATCAAAACAGGATTGGTTTTTGGAGAGTATTGGTACGGAGAAGCGCTGGGTCCAAAATTTCAAGGTGTTCCGGTATTGATCTCTCTCAATTGGGCGCTTTTAATTACCGCCGGCCTGCTCACGATTGGTTCGTTTTACAACCACCGGCTCATAACGCCCTTGCTGTCTTCTTTGCTCATAACGGGTATCGACTTTTTAATGGAACAATGTGCTGGCCAACTTGATTATTGGTATTTCAAAGAAGGGGTGGCGGGTCTTCACAATTATCTTGGCTGGTTTATCGTGTCTTTTTTGGGGGCCGGCTTGTTTTATCGGCCGCTGCACCAAGGCCATTTTCACATTGCCGCAACGGTATTACTTCTGCAGGTGGTATTTTTCGGAACAATATTCCTTTCTAATCGTTTACCTTTGTAAAACCATGATAACTTTACTCAATCTATCCATTGTACTGGTAACATTTGTACTTACCGAAATATCGGCCTGGGCCAATCACAAATACATCATGCACGGTTCACTTTGGTACCTCCATGCCGATCATCATAAAAAGGATCACGACAGTTGGTTTGAGCGCAACGATCTTTTCTTTCTAATGTACGCCATTCCAAGTTTTTTACTTATTTTTTTTGGTGCCATGAACGGCTTTGTTTGGTATACCTTTGTGGGCTTTGGTATTGCGCTATACGGACTCGCCTATTTTTTCGTTCACGATGTAATCATTCATCAACGGTTCAAAATACTGAGTAAATCTACCAATCTTTACGTTTTGGCTTTGAGAAGAGCACATAAAATGCACCATAAACACTTAGGAAAAGAAGACGGTGAGAGTTTTGGTATGTTAATAATCCGCCGCAAGTATTTTGAAGAAGCTCGTAAATTAAAAGCCGCAGGTAAATAAACCATTTTGTCTTTCAATCGCGGATACGACTATATCATTGCCGGCATGGGTTGCGCTGGCCTTTCCCTTGCGGTGCAATTGAGTCGCTCAAACGTCCGTTTCTCAAAAATTTTACTTCTTGATAAAGCACTCAAAAACAAAAACGACAGAACCTGGTGTTTTTGGGACAAGGAAAATCACAACTGGTACGAAGCTTTAGTTAGCAAAAAATGGAATCGGTTTAGTTTCAAATCTCCCGGTTTTGAAACTACTTTCGAATTGTCGCCATACCAATATAAGCTTGTTAGGGGTATTGATTTTTACAACGCGTGTTTAAACGAACTTTACAAGGATGAGCGCTTTGAATTTGTTCAGGATGAGCTTTTGGATATTCGTACCAATGGGAAATATGCCGAGGTAAAATGCAAAATGAACAGTTACCAAGCAGAATTGGTTTTTAATTCGGCCTTTCGTGTTCAACACATTAAACCCGGGCATGTCAATTACGTTCAGCACTTTATGGGTTGGGTTGTGGAAACCAATGAACCGTGCTTTGATGAAAATTGCCCGGTATTTATGGATTTTAATACGCATCAGGAAAATGATTTTAGGTTTTATTATGTCATTCCCTATTCCAAAACAAAAGCCCTGGTTGAATACACCGGATTTTCTCCTGCGCCTCTTGAGCCTGAGCAATATGCCATTCCATTAAACGCCTATTTCGAGAAAAATCATCCGGGCAAAAACTATACCGTATTAGAAACCGAATTAGGCACTATTCCTATGGCCGAAAGTGCGTTTGTTAACCCTTACGGCAAACGTGTTATCAACATAGGAACAGCCGGAGGTCACAGTAAACCAAGCACCGGATACACCTTTTATTTTATTCAGAAGTACACGGCACAACTTATCGCGCAATTAGAAAAAGGGAAGCGTCTTCCTCAAGAAGCTCGGAGAAAAAACCGCTTTCTGTTTTACGACAAAGTTATGTTGTCGGTATTGCATAAAAAAAGCCTTGAAGGAAGAATGATCTTTTCCCGACTCTTCGCAAAAAACAAAATAGAATCGCTTCTTGATTTTTTAAACGAATCATCCGATTGGTATACTGAATTGCAAATTGCGGCGTCAATGAACAGTCGCTATTTTCTTGCTTCAGCCATTAAACAACTCTTTACCCCCTAGGGGTTTTTACAAATCACCATTTTTGTATATGAAGCGCGTAGCGTGGTGAGGTTGTCAAGCTTTAAATATACCATGCCCTCAGGTAGTCCCCTAACATCAAGTTTCTCGTCGTTTGACAACGTAGTATTGAGCAATAAACGGCCATTTGCATCGTAAGCGCTAACCTCATATCTTCCAACAGGCGCCTTCAGTTTCGCCCAATCCTTACATGGATTTGGGAAAAAAGTTACCGACTCTGTTGTTTGTTCTTCTCTAATGCCATTTAAAAGTGGCGTTACCGTTATTTGTCCTTGTGCATCAAATGGATCTGACCATTGCTCAGCTGTATAAACTGCCACCCCGGTAAGGGTTTTTAAGAAGGCGGCCTTTGAATTGGTCTACCTACTCTTCAAACCCGAAATATATCAATACGTTTTGTAATCGATTAATGGGGAAACGCTATTTCGTAAATGCAGGGCCAAAGTTTTCCGGTGACATAAATTTTATCCGTTTCCGGATTATATGCAATTCCGTTCGTTTCAGCACTGGAAAAATAACGCTGACGCGATTTTAAGAATAAGTCATTAATGTCCAGCTTTCCAACCACGTTGCCGGTTTGAGAATCTATTTTTACTATAAGGCTGGTTGTATAAATATTGGCATAAATGTATCCATTGATATATTCCAATTCATTGAGCAGATCAACAGCATACCCGTTATCTGAAACCAAAACCGTTTTTGTTACACGCATGGTTTGTGGATCAATAAAACTCAGCGCATTTGTTCCGTCACTCATGATCAATTGTTTTCCATCAGTGGTTAGACCCCAGCCCTCGGCGTTGATATAACCAAACTGACCTTTGTTTTGGTAGGTTGTGGCATCATAAATAAATCCAACCTGGTTGGTATAAGTCAATTGGTAAATGTTGCCATTAACAACAGCAATGCCTTCTCCAAAATACTTGTTCCTGTCAATTTCGGCTTTGATATTCATCTTACCGGTGTTAAGATCTACTATACCTATCAGCGAGCGCGTGTATTTGATGTTTTCGGGTGCGCCTGTGCTTTCTAACAATTGCCCTTTGTAGAATAAAAAACCCTGGGTGTAACAGGTTGAATCGTGAAGATAGGTGTTCACCAAAGAATAGGATATCACCGGGGTTAGGGGTTTAATCGGCTCCTTTTGAACTTCTGTTCCGCGCGGTTCTTTTTGCTCAGACGAGCACCCCAAGCCAAACAAAAAAAACACAACCAGAATCAAACTCGCGGCAATGCTGTGCTTCATTTTTATACTTTCCATGTACTTCCTTCCTTTCCGTCCTTTAATTGAATTCCGGCTTCTGCGAGCTTATCTCGGATGGCATCACTTAATGCAAAGTTCTTTTCTTGCTTGGCTTTTGCTCGAATGTCAAGCACCAAACCCATTACCTTCTCAAGGGCTTGGGTATGTTTGGATGATTCGGCATTTTGTTTTAAGCCCAATACATCAAACACAAAATCCTGATACAAGCAATTCAACACGTCAATGTCATTCTTTGTAACTTGTGTTTTAGCGTCATTCGCTGAGTTGATTATTCTCACGGCATCAAACAAATGCGCAATAAGAACCGGTGTATTAAAATCGTCGTTCATGGCTTCGTAACAGTTGTTCTGCAGAGCCTTAATGTCTTCGGAACTTTTGTCCGACGCTTTTAAATGTTGTAGGGTTGTGTAGGCGTCCATTAACCTTTCGTACCCTTTTTCACTTGCCTGTAAAGCTTCGTTCGAAAAATCGAGCGTGCTACTGTAATGTGTTTGAAGCATAAAAAACCGAACCGCCATAGGCGGGTAGCCCCTCTCTAAAAGTGGATGATTGCCACTAAACAATTCGTGCGGTAGAAACCCGTTACCTGCCGATTTCGACATGCGCACGCCGTTTACCGTTAGCATGTTGGTGTGCATCCAGTATTTTACCGGGGCCTTGTTTTTGCAGGCTTGAGATTGTGCGATTTCATTTGTGTGATGAGTTGCCTGAAGATCCATACCACCGCCGTGTATATCAAATACATCGCCAAGGTATTTGCTGCTCATGGCAGAGCACTCAATGTGCCAGCCCGGAAACCCCCATCCCCAGGGTGATGGCCATTTCATTAAGGTTTCGGGTTTGGCCTTGATCCATAGAGCGAAATCGAGCCTTCCCCGCTTCTCGTCTTGACCGCTAAGCTCTCTTGTGCCCTCTAAGAGCTCTTCAATTTTGCGATTCGTCAACTGACCATAATTGAACGTTTTACTGTACTTTTCTACATCGAAATACACCGTGCCATTCATTTCATAAGCATACCCATTTGCCATAATCTCTTTCACCATTTCAATTTGCTCACTTATGTGGCCGGTAGCGGTAGGTTCAATGCTTGGGGGCAGGTTATTGAAAGCTTGCATCACTTCATGAAAACCAACCGTGTATTTTTGTACAATTTCCATGGGTTCTACCTGCTCTAACTTGGCCTTCTTTGCAAATTTATCGTCCCCCTCATCCCTGTCGCCCTCAAGATGGCCCGCGTCGGTTATATTGCGCACATAACGCACATTATATCCCAAATGCAAAAGGTAACGATAAATCATATCAAACGACATGAAGGTCCGGCAATTGCCTAAATGCACATCGCTGTAAACCGTTGGTCCGCATACATACAAGCCAACCAGAGGTGAATGTAACGGTTTAAATTCTTCTTTTTTCCGGGTAAGTGTATTAGTAATAAATAGCCTTTGCATGAGAAGTCCAAAATTAGGAATTATCTCCACAGAAAAACTTGCTTAAGGAATTTTGGCGCTTTGGTTTTAAAGCTGTTGTTTCAGTTCATCAAAATCTTTGAAGGTTTTGATGTTGGCCGGATAATCAAACGAAGGTGCAGATTCCCCGACAATCAAGCGCCCGCTTATCAAAATTTTTGTTTTGGTAAAAGCCGCCTTTGTTTTATTTAAAAAGGCCAAAGTGTCTTCTTCGTTAAAACACGAAGTAAGTATGGTTATCATGAGGTCGGGCTCGGCGCTGGCATACACACCTACCAGGTCATCAAAAGGTACACTTTGCCCAAGATAAAGACAGCGCATGCCGCTTTTCCGACACAGGTAATGGGCATACAAAAGGCCCATTTCGTGCAATTCATTATTAGGCAAAAACAATAAAGCCAACTTGCTTTCATTTTGTTTACCAAGCCCAAGTTTATCGATCTCTACAATTATTTTTTGTCGGATGAGATTGGAAATAAAATGCTCCTGAGCGGGGCTTACAACGCCCACCTGCCACATGTTACCAAGTTGGCGTAAAAAGGGAAATACAATTTTTTCAATGGTGTTTTCTAAACCAAAATGTTGAATGGCCTTACTAATAGTGTCTTCAAATTTTGCTTCGTTCCAATCGAATAACGACACCATCAATCCTTCGATCTGGTCACTTTCCTTCTCGTATTTACCTAAGAGTTTGCCGGCTTCCTGAGTGAGGCTTTCGTCGGTTAAACCAGCGATTGAAGAGATTTTATACCCGTGGTTGTTAAGCAGCGATACGTTTAAAATCTTTTTGAGATCGTCATTGCTATAGTACCTTATGTTTGTACTGGTACGGCTTGGATGAAGAAGTTCGTACCTTTGCTCCCATATCCTAAGAGTATGTGCCTTAACGCCCGATAAACGTTCGAGGTCTTTTATTGAAAATTTCACCGCCATTGCCTTCATGGGTGTAACCGTCAAATGAACGAAAGGTTTAAAAAAAACCACCCAAATGGGTGGTTTAAATCAATTATTTGCCTTGTTGGGGAGTTTTTACCGGTGCTGGGGGGGCTTTTATGCCTCCGGTTCCGGGAGGGGTAGCGCCAGGAATGGTTGCAGGTGGCATGGCGTCCAACTTCTTCTTAACAGCCATCAAAATATCGTCTCCTGCTTCACTGTAAAGCACAGAAGTGTTTTGAGCGCTGGTATCAAGCACATATTTGTAACCTCCTTCTTTGGCAACAGCCTCAATGCCTTTTTTTGCCTTTTCAAGAATTGGCGCTGTTAGTTCGGCTTGTTTTTTGCGGTACTCCATTTCGGCCTGGCGCTGAAACTCCTGAATGCGAGTTTGCAATTGCTGCAAATCTTCCTGTTTGTTGCGTTTTAGCAGTTCGCTCATTGTGGCTTCTTTTTCCAGATAATCTTTGTATTTATTCTCAAACTCGGTTTGCATGGCCACACTTTCTTCGTTCAATCCCTTAAGGTATTGTTGCGCCGCCTCTGTAGCGGTTTTGGTTTCAGGCATCAAACTCACCAGGGAGTCAAGACTCAGGTGGGCTATTTTTTGGGCGCTTGCCAAGTTGATACTTCCCGCCGCCAGCAGAACCAAGGCTGCTCTTCTCATGTTAAATTGCTTCATTGTTTTTGTTTTGGAGTGCTAAATTAAGGTTTATTTACTTTTTATAACCAAGTAATTCCAATACATCGTCACTTGCGTCGTACTTAGGATTTACATATAGGATGGTGAGTTGGCCGCTTTTATCCAAAATGATTCCAAGGCCCTTCTTCTCGGCAACCGATTTTATGGCGTTATACACCTTGTCCTGTATGGGCTTCACCAACTCCTGACGCTTCTTAAAGAGCTCACCATCAACCCCGAATTTTTGCTTCTGAAAGTCTTTGGCTTCCTTTTCCCTGGTGGCAATTTCCTGTTCCCGTTTCTTTTTCATTTCATCGGTAAGTAAAATTGCATCGGCTTGATACGCCTTTGACAGCTTTTCCACCTCAGCAAATTTTAATTCAATTTCCTTTTGCCATTGAGCGCTGGTTTTGTCCAATTCGTTTTGGGCCGCCTTGTACTCTGGGATCTGGCTGAGTATATAATCACTGTCAACGTATCCAAACTTAGCGGCGGGTTGAGCGCTCACGGAAAAAACGATCATAAAGCTCAACAACAAACTGTAAAGTGTCTTTTTCATGTCTTGGTTTTTAAATGTAAACATAAAATGTGCCATAATAGTGTGTGAAATTACATTAACATATTTTGTTAGAGTTCGCCCAGGGTGCCGCCAATTGTAAAGTGAAATTGTCCCTGACCATTTCCAATACCGGGTTTGCCCGGTACGCTATCAAATCCCCAGCCATAATCAATGCCAAGCATACCAAACATTGGCAAAAACACCCTCATGCCGAATCCCGCACTGCGCTTTACGTCAAATGGGTTGAAGGTTCTGAAATTCCTCCAGGTGTTGCCGGCTTCGGCGAACCCAAGGATAAAAATGGTTGCTTGTGGATTTAAGCTAATAGGGTACCGCAATTCAAGGGTATAACGCGCCACAATGGGATCTCCAACCGGACTCGAAATGGAATTGTCGGGATATCCTCTGAGACCTATGATCTCCCTGGCCACAAAGTTTTGAAATCCGCTGATACCACTGCCGCCCATATAAAATCGCTCGAATGGAGAAAGACCAACCTCCTTGTTGTACATACCCAAGAAGCCGTACCCAATTTTTGTTCTTAACACAGCATTTCGGGCCTCCTTGCCTTCTGCCGCTTTTTGATTCGTAAGCTGGGTGAACCACTCGGCTGTGAATTTGTATTTCTGGTATTCAATGTATTTATACCGTTCAGCGGGCTCCATGTTAGTGTAATCCTTGCCATTAAAAAGGGAATACGGCGGGGTTAACTGGGCGTTGAATACAAAATTTGATCCTGACTTAGGGTATATAGGAGCATCCACCGAGTTTCGTGAAATATTCAAACCAAAATTCAAATCGTTCGCGGTGCCGTTGCTGAAAATAAAACTGGTCCAGTTTTTAAGATCATAGTGATTGTAACTAACGCTGTTGTACATGCTGAAATAGTTGTCAGGCCACTTTAATCGTCGCCCAAAGCCCAAGGTGGTACCTGTTACCAACATGTGCGCGCGGGCCGGGTTCTCGACCTTATCGCCCATTTCTGTTTTATAGTATTTTTTCGCACCATTGCTAAACACCGAATGAAAGAGAGAAAAGGTGAGTGAATTGGGCTTTTTGCCGCCTAACCAGGGCTCTGTAAATGAAAAATTGTACGATTGGTAAGTAGGGCCATTGGTTTGGGCCCGAATACTCAATTTCTGTCCGTCTCCGCTGGGCAAAGGCCGCCATGCTTCTCTCTTAAAAATATTACGCGTAGAAAAATTGGTAAACGACACCCCAAGGGTGCCAATAATCCCCAGTCCTTGTTGTCCCCCGGCCTGACTAACGGTTCTTCCCCCCCAGCCACCGCTGAGTTCGATCTGGTCGCTGGGTTTTTCTTCTACAACGTACTCAATATCTACCGTACCGTCAGCTGGATTTGGTGTTGGGCGGATGTCGAGTTTTTCGGGATCAAAATAGCCCAACTGGGCCAGTTCGCGCTGTGTGCGCATGATATCGGTTCTGCGAAACAACTGCCCGGGGCGCGTTCTGATCTCCCGGTAGATCACGTGATCATTGGTTTTATCGTTGCCCTTTATCGTGACTTTATTGATGGTAGCCTGTTTGCCTTCGTACATTAAGATATCAAAGTCAATGGTGTCGTTGTGTATATTACTTTCCTGATGATTGGCTTGAAAAAAAAGATACCCATCATCTAAATACAGGCTGGAAATATCGAAACCGTTAGGATTCATGAACAGTTTTTGTTCGAGTTTACTTTTGTCGTATACCGTTCCTGGTTTAATGTTCAGTATGGTATCGAGTTGGCCGTTGCGGTACTTGGTGTTGCCATACCATTTGAATTTGCCAAAATAGTATTTCCGGCCTTCCTCAACCGTAATTTCAATGGCCACGCGGTCGTGACTTACAAAATACACGGTGTCTTTGGCTATTCTGGCATCCCGAAACCCTTTTGCGTTGTATTTATCCACTATTGCCGGCAGGTCTTTCTCAAGATTCTCTTCCAGGTATTTACCTGAATTGAACGGGAAATACCAGCGAAAAGCTTTGCTTTCTTCCAAACTGCGCCGAAGTTTGGCCGATGTCAGCGTAGTGTTCCCTTTGATATAAATATCCTGTATCCTCACTGTTTTTCCTTTTCTCACATCAATGGTGAGCGTAATGTGAGGCGTACGAGCGGCGGTATCTTTCTCTGTAATGATATTGACCTTGGCGAAATAGTATCCTTTGTTCACATAAAACTCCTTCACAATATTTTTAATGTTGCCTATCATGTAGTCTGTTACTACACGCTCTTGCATGAGTTTTATTTTCGCCCGAAGATCTTCGGCATCGCTCTTTTTAACATCCCCTTTGAACTTAAATTTGGTAAGTCTGGGGCGTTCTACAACTTTTATGATAAGAAACAGGTCGTTACCGATAATCTTATCCTGTAACACTTGAATGTCTTCAAACATACCCTGTTTCCAGAGTTTCCGTATGGCATCAGAAATTTTGTCCCCCGGTATTTTAATTTCTTCTCCTGCACTCAAACCCGAAAGAAGTGCAATCACGTTTTTATCGGTATAATCGGCGCCTTGAATTTGTAAGGGCGCAAGGCGATACGTTTTGGGGTGCCTCAACGGCTCAATGAAAAGACTATCATTGGTTTGTGCGCGTGTGATCAACTGACACATCAGTAGAAAAACACCAATTGCTGTATGTTTTAGAGTACTCAGTGCCTGGATAATTGCTCGCTTGTTTTACCAAATCGCCTTTCCCTGTTTTGGTAGGCAAGTATGGCTCTGAAAAAATCATCCTTTCTGAAATCAGGCCATAGCACGTCTGTAAAATAAAACTCAGAATAGGCCAGTTGCCAAAGTAAAAAATTGCTAATGCGATGTTCTCCGCTGGTTCTGATCATTAATTCAGGATCGGGCCACTTGCTTGTGCTCAGGTGCTCTTCTATCAGTTCGCTACTAACTTGATCAGAAGTTAGCTTACCCTCTTCTACCATCTTTGCGATTTGTTGCACGGCATGCGTAATTTCCCACTTACTGGAATAACTTAAAGCCAGTATGAGTGTTACCTTGGTGTTTTTCGAGGTAAGCTCCATTGACTCTTTAAGCTCAAGTTGACAAGAGGCCGGCAGGCTTTTGATGTCACCTATCACTTCCAGTTTCACACCTTTGCTATTTAAGTTAGGCGTTTCCATGCTGATAGTTGCAACCAACAGCTCCATCAGTGCATCTACTTCCTCTTTGGGGCGGTTCCAGTTTTCTGTGCTGAAAGCATACAAAGTCAAAAACTGCACCCCAATTTCACCGCAAGCTTCAACAATTTCTCGTACGGAATTCACGCCTTCGTGGTGGCCAAAAATGCGGTCTTCTCCTTGCTTTTTAGCCCAACGCCCATTGCCATCCATGATGATGGCTACATGCTTTGGAATTGTGCCTGGATGTATGGAAGATTTTGCGTCCATGGGGACAAGATTCGCAAAGATACGAAAAGGCATAAAATCAGCTAATCTGAGGACAACAATTCGTTAATGTCTTTTTGGATGTTTTTATTGTCTTCCGCCTGCTGTATGTGACGTACGGAAAGGCGGCAGGATAAGCGGCAGCGTAGGTTCAGTTGCACACCGCCGGCTGACAAATCCTCAAACAAAAAACCCGAAGTTTAGCTTCGGGTTTTAGTTTTTTTGATTGCATCAGGCTTTAAAAAATTCCTCGTAACTGAGTTCTTTTTTATCGAGCTGACATTTTTCTTTGATCAAATTGATCACTTTTTTGCTATAAATATTTTCGAAGATCTTTTGTGCTTCCTTTTCTTTGGTTAGCAAGTCCTTTGAAATTTTATCGAGATCGGCTTCTGTTGGCACCTGGCCATAACGGGCGTATTCTCCCTTAATAAACGCTTTCGCTTCTTCGATGGCTTCGTTTTGGTCAACCTTTATTTGATTGTCTTTGATGATTTTGTTTTCAATCAATTTCCATTTCATGGCCTTAGCGTAATTCGGATAATCGCTTTCTAATTCTGCCTGTGTTATAGGTTTTTCATTCACCACAGTTAACCAACGTTTAAGGAAAGCATCGGGCAATTCGAAATTGATCTTTTCTACAAGGGCCTTTTCAACTTCTGTCTTCAAAAAACGCTCTGCGTCAGCTGAAAACATCATGTTAAGTTCCTCGCGGATTTTGTTTCTGAACGCCTCTTCCCCTTCAATTTTTCCGGGGCCATAAATCCTGTCAAAAAGGTCTTGGTTCAATTCAGCATCCTCTATATGAGAAATGTTTTTCACGGTGATCTGAATTGAACAGTGGGTGTTTTCTGCTTGCTCTTTATCAATGCCCAAACTCACGCTTTTATCTAGTGCCGTATCAAACACCTCATCTACATTCAGCACTAATTTGTCCTCCTTTTTTAGCCCCAAAAGTTTCGCTGCTGTGCTTTTGTTAGTTATTCGTTCAGGACTTAGACTCGTGCTTTTAAAAATCCCGCCTGCTTTTATACTGCCCGATTCGTCGAGCTCGTTAATATCAACAAAAAGCACGTCTTTTTCGCCTGCTATTTCTGGGTAAACGGCCTGACCGTAGTTTCTGCGCACATCCTTAAGGTACTTTTCTACCAGCTCATCGTCTACCTTTACGGTTTTGTAAAGAAAGGTGCTTTTGTTATCAAGGGTAACATTAAACTCTGGTGCCAGACCTAGTTCATAAACAAATTCAAATTCTTTTTGGGTTTCAAAATCCACTTTGGTTTGGTCTTTTGGCAGAGGGTTGCCAAGGATTTCGATGTTGTTTTCTTCAATGTATTTGTAAATAGCATCATTCAGCAATTTGTTGATCTCGTCAACCATAATTTGAGTGCCGTATTGTTTTTTAATTAGTCCATTAGGCACTTTTCCGGGCCTAAATCCCGGCATACTTACTTGTTTTTGCACTTTCTTAATGCCTTCATTCACTTTTGCCTCATAATCAACTGGGCTCAAACTGATGGTAATTTCGGCATTTAACCGGTCTATGCTATTTCTGCTTATGTTCATTGTTGAAAAATTGGAGCGCAAAAATACGCAATTTTCCCTTTGCCTCCTTTAATTCGGGCCTTCCTGTTTGTTTAAAATTCAGAAAAAATGTAGCTCAAAGGCTGTACCAAAGGTTTTACCCTCACTCAGCTCTAATACACCCTTTTTATTTACCAGGTTTCCATTATGGTTTTGGCTATCGGCAACGCCGTACCAGGGCTCAAGGCACAGAAATTTTAAGTTCCCATCAATCGGGTCGGGTTTCGACCAGATCCCAAAGTAGGGCCAACCGGGACACCTGAGTTGAATTGCCCTCCCGTCTTCGTTAAGACTAAGTGTTACCTGATCTATCTGAGCCCCCTCTAAAACCAAGGCGTCGTTTGCAAATAACAAAGGTTGGAGGTACAAACACCCATTCGGTATGGTTAACACGCGTTTTTCTTCTGCAAGAAGGCCATTGTTCAAGGCGCTAAGCAAAAGCTCTGTTTTTTTGAATTGCAAATAAGGAGTCGCCGAAGTAGTCTGTTTTGCGAAAGCCAGGTTGAACCCTGGATGCGCTCCTAAACTAAAATACATAGGGCCTTTACCAACATTTTTTACTTCGTATCCACATTTGAGTGCATTTCCATTCAGCTTGTAAGTTAATTTGAGTTCAAAATCAAATGGAAATGCTAATTTACTTTTGTTGTCAGAACCCAAAACAAAGGCCAATTCGTTTGCTTCGTGCTTATATAAAGCAAACTCCTCGTCTCTTGCAAAACCATGCTGAGACATAGAAAAATGGTGGTTTTCGAAGAAGTAAGCATTGTTTTTGAGCTTTCCTACAATTGGAAAAAGCACGGGTGCTTGCCGTGGCCAAATTTCCTGACTTCCCTGCCAAAGGTATTCGCGGCCCTGTTTGTTTTTGATGCTGCACAATTCGGCCCCTTTGCTGTTTAGGCTTACCGATAATTCATCTGAATTCAGGGTGTACCGCATGAATTATAAAAACATGATGCCTTTGATTGTGGCGGCTTTTTGGTATATCGCTATAATTTCATCAACGTTCATCACCACCTGTTTAGCTGTAATGCTGATGTATTTTCCGGCACCACTTTCTTTGGTGTGAATCTCTGTGTCTTCATCAAAAAGATTTTCGATAAGTGCGATGTTCCTGTTAGCGCTTTCAATAATAAATTTATACATGTAAACGCTAGGAAAACTCATCGTTTCGATAAGTTTTTGCCTGAATCGATCGCTTTCTTCCTGTGTCATATCAGTCCAAAATAATGATTGTAAATTAATACCACACCAAAAACAATTAGCAGTATCCCTGTTACTGAATTGATTTTGTGCATGGTTTTTTCTGTCAACACCTTCTTGAGTTTTCCTGCAGCAGATACTTTAGCTAATTCCACCAACAAAACCAGGCTAAGAGTTAGACCAAAATAGACAATCATTTTAATGAAAGAATAACTAAGGGATTTGCTGACTGCCGTTACATTACCTAACCAAAGAAGCCATACGGCCGGGTTAAGTGAGTTCAGAAAAAACCCTTTAAACACCATGGTTCCTGCCGAAGGTTTGATAATTTCTATTGATACTTCTTTTTTAGCTATTGGTTTTCTGAAATACAATGCTCCAAAAACCACAAGAACAAGCCCGGCCATTAAGCCCATGAAGCGCTGATTGACCTCGTCGTGAATAAGGTGAGTGGCCCCCAGATCAATTAAAAGTATCACCAATAAACACAACAAAAAGTCGCTGAGAACTATGCCAACAGCCAGTAATGAGCCTGTTTTATATCCGTATTTGATGCCGGTGTTAATGAGCGCGAAAAAAGCGGGCCCAAAGGAAAAACTGAGAAGCAGTACAATGATAATAGTTTGGTATATGAGACTAAGGATCACACCGTATGGTTACCATTGTGTTCGAGAAACGCCAGCCACTCGTTCAATACCTTGCCTTTTAATACGCGGGGAAATTTACTTTGGCCCCCGAGTTTGTTTTTGCTGGCTAAAAAATCAATGAACTTTTGATTGGGCAGCAGCGTCACTTTCACTTGTTTGAGTGCGTGCATGCGCTCTACTGCATAATCATCGTTTAGCTGTTTTAAATGTTTGTCCAGTACTTCTCCCAGCCTTTCGGGGTCTGCTTCTTTGTCGCTGCCAATGTACCAGTGATGGGCAAATCGTCCTTCTGAAGGCCCGCCGCAAACACAGTATTCATTGATAGTAAGGCCCAACTCATTTGCCGTAAGAAGTATGCCTTTGTTCATGTTGTCAACGCTCAGGTGCTCACCACATAAACTTAAAAAGTGTTTGGTTCTGCCGGTAATTATAATTTCGTTTCTTCTCACATCGGTGAATTTCACGGTATCTCCGATTAGATAACGCCAGGCACCTGCACTGTTGGTGATAACCAGCGCGTACTCTTTGTTTTCTTCTACATGTTTTAAATCTACCGCCGTGGCTCTAGGTTTGAGATTGCCTTCCTGATCGAAATTTAGTTCATCAAAAACAATAAATTCCATAAACAGGTTATTATCTGTAATGAGCTTCATGCCCTGTTCTTCGTTTGGCCTCTCTTGAAAAGCAATAAAGGCTTCAGAAGCCATGTAGGTGTCGATATAAATGAGGGGCTTTTCGCATAAGGCATCGATGGTGGCTTTATAAGGCTTAATAGAAACCCCGCCATGAACAAACACTTTTAGGTTGGGCCACACATCGTGTATGGATTTGAGCCCATAATGTTTGATAATACGCTCAAACAATATTTGTATCCAGGCCGGCACACCACAAATAAATCCAACATTCCAACTTTTGGCATTGTGTACAATGTCTTCGAGTTTGTCTTCCCAGTTTTTAAGTGATCTTATTTCGGGGCCTGGTAAAGTAAAATTCTGAAACCACCTCGGTTGTGTGCCGGTGGTTATACCGCTTAAATCTCCGCTGAAATACGTGCCATTATAATTCAGATTGGTACTTCCACCAACAAACAATATTTCTGTTTCGTATTGTTCTTTTGGAAAATTAAAGTTTTTAGTAGAAACTATTTGTTTTAGCGTGGCTTTGTGAATTGCTTTAATAAAGGCCCGGGTAATTGGAATGTGTTTGCTTGAAGATTCGGAAGTGCCTGAACTTAGTGCAAAGTATTTTATTTTTCCGGGCCAGCAAACATCCTTCTCTCCTTTTAAAGCCCTGTGCCACCAGGCATCAAAAATACTCTGATAGTCGTGCAAGGGCACGCGCTTTTGGAATTCTGCAACCGGGTCCTCGGCTTCTAAAATTGTACTAAAGCCGTATTGAATGCCAAAATCAGTAAACTCAGCTTTTGCAAGCAGTTTTCGAAGTTGTTTGAGTTGTTGTTTATAGGAATTGCTTCTCGCCGGGATTCTCGAGCGGATGTCAATTGCGCCTTTTATGATAGAACCAAGGATTGGCATTTTCTAGTTTTGTTAGAAGCTCAGATTATTTTATGTACCTGAAATCGTGGTTGTTTTTGATGGCCTTCACCGAATGGTAAATCAATTTGATTACCTCTTCCACATCTTCTTTATGCACACTTTCAACCGTGGTGTGCATGTACCGCAAAGGAAGGGAAATGAGAGCTGATGCAATGCCATCGGTGGAATAAGCAAAAGCATCGGTGTCTGTACCTGTGGCCCTTGAGGCGGCCTGGCGCTGAAACTTGATTTTGTGTTTATTCGCTACATCAATAATCAATTTAAGAAGGTTGTTCTGAACCGCGGGGGCGTAACTTAACACGGGACCTTTACCACAAGCCAGATCCCCGCTGCTGATCTTATTCATCATTGGGGTTTGGGTATCGTGACAAACATCGGTTACAATGGCTACATTGGGGTTTATTTTACGCGCTATCATGGTGGCGCCATTCAGGCCAACTTCTTCCTGAACAGAATTCACTATGTACAGCCCAAATGGCAATTTATCTTTGTTTTGTTTTAGCAGTCGGGCAACTTCTGCTATCATAAAACCGCCTATACGATTGTCAAGCGCCCTGCCCACGTAAAATTTACCATTCAGCTCCATCAGCGGGGCTTCATAGGTCACAACTGTTCCAACATGCACACCCAAATCTTCCACTTCTTTGTCTGACTTGCAGCCCAAATCCAAAAAGATGTTTTTCAAACTTGGCGCCTCCTCTTTTGCTGCATCGCGAACATGTATGGCGGGCCACCCGAACACGCCCTTCACGATGCCTTTGGTGCCGTGCAAATTCACGCGCATAGATGGCGCTATCTGGTGGTCGCTTCCTCCGTTTCTTCTGAGGTAAATAAAGCCGTCTTTGGTTATGTAATGTACGAACCAGCTAATTTCATCAGCGTGTGCCTCAATTACCACTTTGTATTTTGCCGCCGGATTGATAATAGCGGCTACTGTACCATAGGTATCAACAATGTAATCATCAATGTAAGGTTGAATGTAATTCAGCCAAAGCTTTTGGCCGGCCGTTTCAAATCCGGTAGGCGAGGGGTTGTTTAAATAGCTGTAAAGGAATTTTATGCTTTCAGCATTCAGAATGCTTTTTTGTTTGGACATAGATCCTGATTTGAACCTTAAATTAACGTAATATTCCGGAAAGATAAAAGTTGATCTTTGGCATTACGCCTTCTGTTCTTTCTTTTTCCAAACGGTGTATTCCTGTGTCTGAGCAGGCTCAAAAGGGCTAATTCGGCGAAGGGGTTCACAAGGTTTTAGCGTTTCAATACATTCTCCTGCGAGCTTCTGGTAAAGTTCTGTGCCTTTGCTTTTCCATTGAATCATGTCGTCGCTTACATCTTTCACGGCTTTGGCTGGGTTGCCAACAAGAAGTTTTCTTTTTTCCGTTACCGTATCAGCAGCTATAAAACTCAAGGCTCCGATAATACACTCGTCTCCAATTATAGCGTTATCCATAATTACCGAATTCATGCCTACTAGCACATTTTTACCTATTGTAGCACCGTGAATTATTGCTCCGTGTCCAATATGTGCGTCCTGTTTCAATAGAACCTGGGTTCCGGGAAACATGTGTATTGTGCAATTTTCCTGTACGTTACACCCATCCTCAATTACTATTTTGCCCCAATCCCCCCTAATCGCAGCACCGGGACCAACGTACACGTTTTTGCCTATTACTACATTACCGGTTATTGTAGCATTTGGGTGAATAAACGCGCTTTTGTGTATAACGGGGCGATAGCCCTTAAATTCGAAAATATTTGCCATTTGAGTGAATGTCGTGTTCCGTCAAAAGTACAAAAATATGGGGCTTGGCTCCCTTTGCTTGAGTTTTAGCCACCACCAAGAACTTGCTACAATACATAGCAAGACATTGCTTGATTGTGTAGTAATTTTGTTGGTGTAATAGATTAATAATCTTTTAAGCCCCTCCTCATGAAAAAACAAGTAGAGCTCAGCTTCAGTAATACGGCGGCAGAACTAAATGTTTACCACGCCCTGATGAGTCAAATCAAACACGAAAAAAATCAAAGTCCGCTATTTTTAGGTCAAGTTGACCGAACGGACAAATTTGTAAATAGGTTAAAAAGACGATTTGCATAACCAGTATTTTTTCTGGAATCATTGATTTTAGGTCAATAAAGCAAATTTGAGTATAAATCGTTACGAGTTTTTGATCACATAAAAACAATTAGAACTACCGATTTTTTGAACGAAACGTTTTGGTGCATTCTTGGTGATTTTGTGAATACCCAGCGAAAGCACCCGGGCATTAAAACTGCAACATCTTTTCTCAGGTATGTTTTTACCGTTGTGTTTTTTGCGCAAACAGGCAGGGCTCTCTTCACTTAATTTGTTCGCTTTTATGCATAAAAAATGGCAGACACTCTTGGTCTGCCAAACATTACATTAGTTAAATAGATAGTAATTAGGAGGCCTTTTTAAACACGTAAATCAGGCTTGAATATTCTCCGTTGCTTCTAGCCTTTAAGTTAGAAATAGCACCGCTCAAAATGGCCGGTATTAATCGTGCCTTGTTGTGTTTGTATTTTTCGCTCAAGAGGCTGACATAAAAACTGTCGAAATACATTGGCCTAACATCCACCAACACAAACCCGCTTTTCTCAAACAGTTTTCGAATACTATTTCTATCGAAGTGGTATAAGTGCCTTGGTAAGTCATAAGCAGCCCAATGCGCCTTGTATTTATCCGCATCATAGCTTTGTGGATTAGGAACCGCAACAAAAAGGGCCCCGTCATGTCTCAGGGATTTGTGCAGGAACTCAATAACCTGTGTAAGATCAGGAAGGTGTTCAAGAACGTGCCACAAGCTTATCGCGGAATACTCTGGGCTAAGTTGTTTTTCAATGAGCTCTTCTCTTGTTTTATAAATACTTTGTACCGCTTTTTGGGCAATGGCTCTTGCTCCGTCGTCAGGCTCTATACCAAACACCTCCCAGCCTTTGGCCTGGCAATGTGCTAAAAAATGTCCAGATCCACACCCATAATCTAAAAGGGTTCCACGTGAAACATAGGAGGCCAAAAGCTTCTCCTTATTTTTAAGGGTAAAGCTTCTTACCCATTGGTAGAGTGTTGGTACAAGGCCACGTTTTATATTCGAATGAGAAATATAGTCCTCAGACTTATAATAGTTTCCCAAATCTGTATCATGAGGCCTAGGGTTAGTAAACTTAAGTCCACAATCCTGACAAATATCTATTGAGAAAGTCTTTTGGGTAAGGAAATGATCGCTTGAATCCAGGAAGCGTTTTAATCTTTGAGATTTACAAGCAGGACAGAAAGTAAGTGTATTCATAGTTAGGTTCCACGTGAAACATCATCGACCCATATGTACTAAAAGTACAGATATGTCGGCAGGGCTAATACCGGATATTCTACTAGCCTGGCCAATAGTTTCCGGTTTGTGTTTATTGAGTTTTTCCTGAGCTTCTGCGCCAAGGCTAGAAATGGCCCTGTAATTAAAGTCAGGGCGAATTTTTAACTCTTCCAATCTGGATAGTTTTTCTGCATTCTCCTTTTCCCTCTGTATATAGCCCTCATACTTCATCAAAATTTCGGCCTCTTCTATGGCTTCTTTACTAAATGAAGAAAGGTATGTGGCCAGCTTATTGTCAGCAAGACTCAAATTAGTAATGTCAACATTTGGTCGGGATAACAAACTGTAATACCTTAGTTTTTGATTAATATTAGCAGACCCGATTGTGTCCAGGTAAGAATTGATTACCGAAGGTTCAACGCTTACCCCTTTAAAGTGCTCTATAATATTTTCTGTCTGTTTGTACTTTTCTTCAACAGCCAATACTCTGTCCTTAGACGCAAGGCCTAATTCAAATGATCGTCTACTTAATCTTAAGTCGGCGTTGTCTTGCCTCAACAACAAGCGATACTCTGCCCTAGAAGTAAACATTCGATAAGGCTCATCTGTACCCTTATTTACTAAATCATCAATGAGCACCCCTATGTAAGCTTCGTACCTTTTTAAAACAAATGGTTCTAGTTGTTGAACTTTAAGGTGAGCGTTGATGCCCGCCATTAACCCTTGTGAGGCCGCTTCTTCATACCCGGTAGTGCCATTAATTTGTCCTGCGAAAAAAAGCCCATCTACTAGGTGAGTTTCAAGGCTAAGTTTTAATTGCGTTGGTGGAAAATAATCGTATTCTATTGCATAACCCGGTCGAAACATCTTGGCCTTTTCAAGTCCTGGAATTTGAGAAAGGGCTTTTTGTTGTACATCAATGGGTAAAGAGCTTGAGAATCCATTAAGATAAATTTCCACGGTATTCCATCCTTCAGGCTCAACAAAAAGCTGATGCCTTTCTCTTTCACTAAAACGATTGATCTTGTCTTCAATGCTTGGGCAATACCTGGGGCCAAGACCCTGAATCCTTCCCTGAAACATTGGCGACTTTTCAAAGCCTGTTTTTAGGGTATTGTGCACTATACTATTAGTATACGTTACGTAACACGGTAGTTGCTCGCTGGGTCTAGAATGGATTCTGGTTTCAAGCGGTAAATAGGAAAACCTATATGGTTCAGGGTCTCCATCCTGCCTCTCCATTTTAGAATAGTCTATACTTCTTCCATCAATTCTTGGAGGGGTGCCCGTCTTCATTCTTCCAGACTCAAAACCCATACGAACTAATTGTTCCGTTATTCCAAAGCTGGCAGATTCGCCGGACCTGCCTCCGCCTATTTGCTGCTCACCAATATGTATTTTGCCGTTTAGAAAAGTACCGTTTGTTAACACAACTGCCTTAGAATAAAACGGAACGCCCATTCCGGTAATAACACCAATAACACGTTTTCCGTCCTCAGAAAGAATCAACTCTTTCACCATATCCTGCCAGAAATCGAGTCCTTTAATCTTCTCCAATTCCTCTCTCCATAAAGCAGCAAAAAGCGCCCGGTCATTTTGTGTTCGTGGACTCCACATTGCTGGTCCTTTGCTACGGTTTAGCATCCTGAATTGCACTGCGCTTTTATCTGACACAATACCACTAAGACCTCCAAGCGCATCGATTTCGCGCACTATTTGCCCTTTGGCAATTCCACCCATGGCCGGATTACAACTCATTTGTGCAATAGTGTGCATGTTCATTGTAATTAGCAAAACGCTAGAACCCATGTTAGCGGCAGCGGCGGCGGCTTCGCAACCTGCATGACCAGCACCAACCACAATTATATCGTAGTTCTCTTTCAAATCAGTCAACAAAATTAGGTAATATTATTTCTAATCAGGTCAGTGCAGCGAACGCTCAGCTAAAATACCCAGCCTTACACATCAATTTTTTTCACTCTATCTAGGTGTCTGCCTCCCTCAAATGCTGTTTTGAGAAACACGTCGATACACTTAAATGCTAGCTCAGCACCAATAAATCTAGCAGGCAGCACCAGGATGTTAGCGTCGTTATGTTGACGCGCTAATTCCGCTATTTCATCGTTCCAACATAAAGCAGCTCTAATTCCCCTATGTTTATTAGCGGTTATGGCTATCCCATTACCAGATCCACACAATAAAATCCCGTAAATAGCTTCTTGCTTAACAACAGAATCTGCTACTTTATGAGCATAATCAGGATAATCAGCTCTTTCAGCTGAAAAACATCCCGTATTCAATACGGTAGTTCCCGACTTTTTTAAATACGTTATGATCTCTTCCTTTAAGGTAAATCCTGCATGATCAGAACCAATAGCAATTATATTTGTCATACCAATACTTTCTTTAGTTTGTGCAATATTTAGTTTTCAATACCAAAACTTTCCCACAAAAATACCTATTGAAAATCAATGTAAAACCAAAATAGTAATAAACATAAAAGAGGTTCAAAAAATAAATTCGTGTTCATTTCTTTGAATATATGAAACTTAATAATTCGATACATGCTTTGTTTAGAATAAAACCCCAAAAAGCAAAATTTTTAAATTTTAAATTACCCCAAAGTTTCATCTAGTAATTCACACCACTAACAATCAAAACTAAAACAAACTATCAACAATAATAAGTACTAACAAGTGTTAATCAATATAGTGATTATTGACCATCAACTACTTAAAATAGTAAATTTGTTAGTTAGCTGTTTATTACTAAGAATAAGTCGTCTTTCCAACTTTAAACAATAAAGTAATCAACGCAACTAACACCCTATATACAATATACATAAATCAAATTTTATTAATGAAAGATCTATTATATAAAGAAGGCTGGTTAAACATTAAAACTGATTCGAGTATTGACCTTGTGAAAGAAATCAATTACCTTAAACAGAAAAAAAACGCTGTTTTACTAGCTCATTATTATCAAACAAATGAAATTCAAGATGTTGCTGACTATATTGGGGATTCATTGGGTTTGGCGCAAGAAGCTAAAAAAACAAACGCCGATATTATTTTATTTGCCGGTGTTCATTTTATGGCAGAAACAGCAAAAATTCTTAATCCAGGTAAAAAAGTACTTATTCCCGATCTTAAGGCAGGATGTTCTTTGGCTGATTCATGTCCGCCTGAAGCCTTTCGTGCATTTAAAGAGGCCCATAAGGATCACCTTGTGATTTCATATATCAATTGTACAGCAGAAATTAAAGCCTTATCGGATATTATATGTACCAGTTCAAACGCTTTAGCTATAGTGGAGAGTTTACCTAAGGAGCAAAAAATACTATTTGCACCAGACAAAAATCTGGGTGCTTATATCAGTAAAAAAACAGGTAGAAATATGCTACTATGGAATGGTGCATGCATGGTACATGAAATGTTTGATCTTGAAAAATTATTAAACTTAAAAGTTAAACACCAAGAAGCAGAAATAATAGCACACCCTGAATGTGAAGAGAAAATTTTGGATTACGCTGATTATATCGGAAGCACCACTGCTTTATTAAAGTATACAAAACAATCCATTACAAAAAAATTTATCGTAGTTACCGAAACAGGCATTTTGCATCAAATGCAAAAAAATAACCCTGATAAAGTATTCATACCTGCACCTCCTGATAATTCCTGTGCTTGTAATGAATGTCCATATATGAAAAGGAACACTTTGGAAAAAATCTATATTGCTTTAAAACATGAGGCACCCGAAATTGAACTAAATACGGAACTCATAGAAAAGGCATTAAAGCCAATTGAGAGGATGCTGCATTTATCAGAAAAACTCGTGTAATTATTCTTACATTTAATCGGAATTATGCCGCTTATACCCAGAATCTTCGTACTGCTATTTTTACTGTTTGCTTTCTTCGTGAATGCCCAGCAAAACAACCCTAACGGGTACAACAAATACTATTACGAAAATGGTAAAATTAGCAGTGAAGGATTAATGAAAGATGGTAAACCGGATGGATATTGGTACAACTATTATAAAAATGGTAAAGTAAAAATTGAAGGTAATAGAAAGAACTTTCTGTTGGATAGTGTTTGGAAATTTTACGACGAAAAAGGAAGAATAACAAAGACCATAGATTATAAGGAGGGTAAAAAAAATGGCAACACAAAAGTGTTTGATACCTTACAACAGGTGATTTCGGTTGAAAGTTATAAGGCAGACGTTAAACACGGGAAAAGCATTACTTACCACGCTAATGGAAAAATTAAAGCGATAATCCCTTTTTTAAACGGCAAACAGGAAGGCTATGCTTATGAGTACAATCAGGATTCGGTTTTAGTTAGTGTTTCGTATTTCAAAGGCGGAATTTTACAAAGTTTTGAACGAATCAACCAAAAAGATGATCAACTCAGAAAGCAAGGTATTTGGAAAGAATACGATACCAATATGGTTTTAAGAAAGGAACAAAAATTTAACGATGACTCACTCGATGGATATGTGAAAGAATATGATGCAAAGGGAAATTTATTGCAAACAAAGAAATTCAGCAACGGTAAACAAATTTTAAACGCGCCTGAAATAGCAAGCGTTGAAGTGTACAGGGAGGTGTTCGAGGATGGCACTTTAAAATACGAAGGTGTTTACGTGGATGGCATTGCAATTGGCACTCATTATAAGTACATTAAAAAATTACGGTGCGACAGTACCTTGTACCTGAAAGACGATTCAAACATGGTGTATGCGAGGCGGTTGATTTGTAAAAATATACCCGTGCCCGACTCGGCAATTGAATATTTTGATGGTGTTGTCGTTGCCAAAGGCGCAGTAGACAGCGTTCGAAACAGGATAGGCTTATGGAATGAATTTCATCACACCGGGGAATTCAAAGCCAAGGGAATTTATAAGGAAGGCAACAGAACAGGAGATTGGGAGTTTTTTTATTCATCGGGTAAACTAGAGCAAAAGGGTCGCTATGACAAGCGGGGAAGAATGCAGGGCCCGTGGAAATGGTATTATGAAAACGGCACAATTTTAAGAGAAGAGATGTTTGTAAACGGAAAGAGAGAAGGAGAGTTGAAAGATTATAATGAAGAAGGCAAAGTAACCCTGGTTGGGGAATATGTTGACGATAAGCGTGAGGGGATTTGGGTATATGAAACCAACGAATATTTAGAAGTGGGAAAATACAGCAATGATGAACCGGATAGTTTGTGGAAAACATATTATATGCCGGGAAAGAAAAAACGGTTTGAGGGTGCCTTTTTGGCTGGAGAACCCGAGGGGCTTCATGTGGGGTATTACCCGGATGGTCAAAAAATGTATTCAGGTAATTATGTTGGTGGAATGAAAGATGGAGATTGGAAGTTTTATGACGAACAAGGGGCAAATTTTTTAACAATCACCTATAAAAACGACATAGAAATTAAATGGCAAGGCGACAAAATCAGACCAACTTACGAAGAGAGTCTGAGAACGTATAACGTAAAGATCAACGACAGCAAGACGCAAACCATTCGTAAATAAACGAGCTTACACACATGAGCGTAAAAAGTAAAGATAACTTGAGTTTAGAAGGTAATTTCGCAGACGCCCTGCCTTTGGCCTACCTCATCTTTGACTCAAGAAACGTACTATTACTCAATAAAAAAGCAAAACAACTTTTTGGTGTAAAACCGATAAAAGCCGCAAGCTTAAATTTCGTCACCCTCGGATTTGCTCCGGCAGAAGAGAAAAAAATACGGACCAGCGCCAGGCTTACATTGAAAAGCGGAAAAGCGGTGGCCTTGCGTTTAGAACATAAAAAAAGCAAACAAATACCGCTTGAGGTAACGCTTAGCCCAATTGAATACAATTCAAAAACCTGTGTGCAACTCCTCATTCAGCCAGCCCCTTACACAGAACAGGCCGGATCACAACAGAACGCAGATAAAATACTAAAAGAGATTGGGAACAGCAGTATTGATGTGATTTTTAAAATGGATTTTCATCCAAAAGCGAAAATCAGTTTTATTAGTGATTCGTGTGAACGACTGCTGGGTTTCACAAAAGAAGAAATATACAACAACCCATCAATTGTAGCGCCTTACTTGCACGAAAAGGACAAAAAATACGCACTTGGTTCGAAGCGCGATTATTTAAAAGTTTCAGAAGGCACAAAGGAAAAAAAAATTCAGGTACATTTTCATAATAAAAGAGGGGAGTCGAAGTTCATTGAAGTGGTGGCCAATCCGGTGTTCGGCAAAAACAAGGCTATTGAAGGGATTGTGGGCACCATGCGAGACATCACCGACCGCATGTTAACCGAAGATTTGCTGGTAGAAGCGAAGTCTAAATTCGATCTAATTACCAATTACGGAAACGACATCATCACTTTTTTTACCTATGTACCAAATGAAAGGTACATCTATGTTAGCCCAAACATTGAAAAGATATTGGGGTTTAAGCCCGAACAACTTGAAAAAGACGCCTCGTTCTTCAGAAAAAGAGTGTTGGACGACGCAAGATCTTTCGAAGAAGGGGAGAATAAAATGCGGAATTGCCAACTTTCAGGCGAGCCCACCAATTATAAGCATGTTTATAAAACCACCAATAAAAAAGGCAAGGTGGTGTGGTTGGAAAACACTTCAACTCCAATTCGCAACAATAAAGGGAAAATAGGGTTTTATCTTAACATTTTAAAAGATGTTACCGAAGAACAGACCAAAGAAATTGAAATACAGAAACAATACATCAATTACAGGGAGCTATTAGACACCTCTCCGGCGGCTTACATCATTCACGATAATGGTGTTGTGGTGTATTGCAATCCACAAACCCAACAACTGCTCAAGGCCGGATCGGTTGATGAGGTTGTTGGAAAACACGTGCTCGACTATTTTGTCGGCGAGAGTAAACAAAAAGCGGCTGACAGGATAAAGGAGATTTACAACAATAAAAACCTGAACCGATTTTACAACTACCACATCAGAGACTTTGAAGGACAGGCGGTGGAGGTAGAAATAAAGTCGGTATTTGTTAAGTTTGAGAATAAGGACAGGGTGTTATCTACCATCAACAACCTGAGCAAAAAGAAAGTACTGGAAATTGAAAAGGAAAAGTTTATTGCAACCGCCTCGCACAACCTAAGACTTGAAAAGGAGATCAAGGAAAGGGAAGAGGCCGAAAAAAACCTCATTGAAAAGACAGCCCACCTTACATCAATTTTTGAAAGCTCCACTCATCTCATTTGGACTGTAAACAAGGCCTATGAGCTGACATCCTTCAATGAAAATTTTTCAAGAACCGTTTACGAACAACACGGCATTAGGATTAGCATTGGTGATCGCATACACGATAACCTCAACAAACGCCGAGAAGAGTACATAAATTATTGGATCCCGCTTTACGATGAGGCTTTCAGGGGGAAAAAACTAGAATTTGAAAAGAAGGATTACACCGAGAAATCGGGGGAGGTGCACCGCAGGGTGTTTATCAACCCTATTCTGAACGAGAAAGGTGAAATTTCGGAAATCAGCTGTATTGCAAATGATGTTACCGACTCCAAGCTATACGAAAGAAAATTGATCAATCAAACGGCAAAACTAACAGCCATTTTTGACAGCAGCCACCACTATATTTGGACAATTGACAGACAAGAGCGCTTAACCTCCTTTAACAAAAACTATTTTGACATCATTTCATCGTTATATAACACCAAGCCTTATTTGGGCCTGGTGCTTAACCGCGGTATTCTGTCGCATGATAACGATTACAATAAATTATTAAAGCACCATTATAAAATTGCTTTCGAGGGCATGGCCAGCACTTTTGAAGTAGAAATTCGTGATAAAAACAACAAGAAAGTAAATCTTGAAGTTTTTCTAAACCCGATTTTCGAAAAGGACAAGGTGGTGGAAGTTAGTGGGATTGCGCACAACATTACAGAGAAAAAGCAGGCCCAACAAAAAATTGAAGCTTCGTTGAAAGAAAAAGAGGTGCTATTACGGGAGGTGCATCACCGTGTGAAAAACAACATGCAGGTGGTGAGCAGCATCTTGAACCTTCAATCGTCATACGTTTCAGACGAGTATGCCTTGGCTTTGCTAAAGGAAAGCCAGAATCGCATTAAAACCATGGCAATTATTCACGAAAGCCTTTACCAAAACAAGTCATTCAGCTCGGTGAATTTTTCAGATTATGTGCGAACACTGATCAGCAACATCATCCATTCGTATTCAGCCTCCAAAGAAAAGGTAACAGTAGAAATGAACATTGCCGATGTAATTTTGCCACTTGATAGTTCAATTCCAGCCGGGTTAATTCTCAACGAATTGGTCACAAACGCAATCAAACACGCTTTTCCGGGAACAAGGCGAGGTGTGATTACAGTTGATTTAAAATGCGAGGAAAATTTAGTATTTTTAGAACTTAAAGACAATGGGGTGGGATTTAAAGAAAATGTAAGTTTTCAGAACAGCCACTCGCTCGGACTTCAATTGGTAAATACATTAATTGAGCAAATTGATGGTAAATATGAATTTAAGTCGGAGAAAGAAATTGGAACGCAAATAAAAGTAACCTTTAAGATGTAGTGTATGGAAAAAATAAACATTTTTATTGTTGAAGACGAAAGCATTGTTGCAAAAGACATTCAAAACAGCCTGGTTAAATTGGGATACAATGTGGTGGGTATTGCCAACAATGGCGCCGATGCCATAGAAAAAGTGGTTGAACTAGCGCCCGATCTGGTGCTCATGGATATCATGATCAAGGGAAATCTTACAGGCATTGAGGCAAGTGAAAAAATCAAGGAGCAGATCAATGTGCCGGTTATTTTTCTTACTGCATATGCCGACGAAAGCACACTCACCAGAGCAAAAATAACCGAGCCATATGGTTATATTCTTAAGCCCTTTAAGGAGATTGACCTGCACTCGAACATTGAAATGGCGATATACAAACACCGCAAAGATGCTGCGCTGCTTAAGGAGAGAGATTTTCTCTATTCTTTGGTTGAGAACAAGGAGGAGGGCAGTAACGATATGCTGTTTGTGAAAGCAAACGGCAAATTGGTAAAAGTGCATTTAAAAGATATCTATTATGTTGAGGCGCTTAAGGATTATGTTACCATTAATACTTTGTATGCCCGCTACACCGTTCACAGCACAATGAAAGAAATCGATAAAAAGTTGGGCAACGGGGAGTTTGCCCGTATTCACCGTTCATTCATTGCGCGCCTCGACAAAATTCAGAGCATTGATTCTCAAAATGTGATACTGGAAGACGATAAAAAAGTAATTCCTGTTGGAGGCGCTTATAAGGAAGAACTCCTTCAGCGCCTGAACATGCTCTAATTCTAAATCTGTCTATTTTCCATTAACAGTATGGCAAAGCCCAAGGCCGTTTATTTTTGTCAGAACTGTGGTGCACAAGCAGCCAAATGGGTCGGTAAGTGTTCTTCCTGTGGAGAGTGGAATACCTATGTAGAAGAAGTTGTACACAAGGAAACTAAAAACCAAAGACTAAAACTGTTCGGACAGGGAGGAGAAAAGGGGCATAACACACCGGTTCTATTACAGGAGATAGGCTTACAAGATTACCCGCGCATTGCAGTACCCGGCAAAGAGCTTGCAAGGGTGCTTGGTGGAGGCATTGTTCCCGGAAGTCTTGTTTTGTTTGGTGGCGAGCCAGGTGTAGGAAAATCAACCCTGATGCTTCAGTTGGCGCTACGACTTAAAAATCTAAAAGTGTTATACGTAAGCGGTGAAGAAAGCGAACAGCAAATTAAAATGCGAGCTGAAAGAATAGGTGTTACTACCGACTCGTGTTTTATACTTCAGGAAACCAACACGCAAAACATTTTCACGCAAATAGCTAAAATTCAACCACAACTTGTAATTGTAGATTCTATTCAAACGTTGTATACTGATTTTGCAGACAGCAGTCCGGGAAGTGTTACGCAGGTTAGAGAGTGCGCGGCAGAGTTCCTGCGATTTGCAAAAGAAAGCAACACGCCTGTTTTTATGATCGGGCACATTACCAAAGACGGCAGTTTGGCCGGCCCAAAGGTATTAGAGCACATGGTGGATACCGTGCTGATATTTGAGGGCGACAGGAACCATGTTTACCGACTGTTAAGAGCAGCCAAAAATCGGTTTGGAAACACCAACGAATTGGGTATTTATGAAATGCAGGGGGAGGGTTTGCGGGAAGTACTCAACCCCTCAGAAATACTGATTACACAAAGAGAACACAAGGTGAGCGGAGTGGCAATAGCTGCCACAATGGAAGGCAATAGGCCGTTGCTTATCGAAACTCAGGCTCTTGTAAGCACGGCTGCTTATGGTACGCCGCAGCGCTCCTCCACAGGGTTTGAATTACGGCGTCTATCCATGCTTTTGGCTGTTTTGGAAAAACGTTGCGGATTTCAACTTGGCATTAAAGATGTTTTTATCAACATAGCCGGGGGCTTAAAGGTAGAAGACACCGGCATAGATCTTGCAGTAGTGTGTGCTGTTTTAAGTAGCAATCAGGATGTGCCACTTCCCCTCGACATGTGCTTTGCGGCCGAGTTAGGTTTAACAGGAGAAATAAGGCCTGTTAGCCACATCGAACAACGCATTTCAGAAGCATCAAAACTGGGTTTCAAGCGCATCGTTATTTCCGAAAACAATCTTAAGGGCGTTAAACCCCAGCAACATAAAATAAAAATACACGCGGTGACCGGTATAGGAGAAGTGTTTGCCTTGTTGTTTTCTACAACATGATCAATTACCCGAGAGCTTGATGGCCTCGGTGATGCTTATGCGCTCGCCATTTTGGAATGCAACCACAAAACAATCGGTAAGGCCTTTTTCTCTTAGTTCGTTTTTATGAGCCGTGGCTGCTTTAAAAGTGCTGAATTTACCTGAAGTGTATTTAAGCACCTTGTTCACTTCATAAAAATCGGGATCAATAACAGAAGCGAATTTGATCTGTTTCAGATTCATGGGAGCATCGCTGCTTGCAAACTGAACGCTGTATACAAGGGCTTTTTTACCGGCAGCATTATTGGTATTTGAAGCCATTAAAGTTTCAGTTTTTACAGGAAGAGGTTTAGGCGGGTTGGTTTTTTGACTTGAATCGGAGCGAGTGGTTTCAAGGCTCAGTTCAGTAAACTTATCGTCATCAATTTTTGTTTTTTCGGGAGTCTCAATACCGTTAGAGGATTTGTCGGGCTTGTCCTCCGTTGCCGTTTCTTCTTCGGTAGTGTTTTTTTTGATAGAACCGTTACCTGCCATCAGGTTTTCATTTTTCAAAGGTTCCTGTTTTTCGATGGCGTCGGTGTACACTCTTTTCACGCCTTCTAGCTCATCCTTATATCGCCGAAGGCCTCTGAACAGTGCTTTAGCCAAATAGTCTTGGCCTTTTTCGCTTCCAAGAAATTTCTCTTCAAGCGGATTGGTTAGATATCCTATTTCAGTTAATACGCTAGGCATTGAAGTTCTCCAGAGCACCCAGATACTTTGTCTGTGTACGCCTTTGTCTATTCTACCCGCTTTGGTTGCGTATTCTTCCTGTAATTTTACCGCAAGGTTCGCGCTTTGTATTACATAGGCTGAGGTGTAATTACTCATGATGATATAGCTTTCCTCGCTTTCAGGGTCAAAGCCTCCGTATTTTTTTTCATAATCGTCTTCATAAAAGATGGCGGAGTTTTCTCTCGTAGCAACCTTCATTTTGCCTTCTTCATTTTTAAGACCCATAACATACGTTTCGGTACCATAGGGCACAGGGTTTGGTTTTTCTACCGGCACATAGCGACCTTTACTGTTGCGCACCATTTTAGGGCGCATTTTACCCGTTTTGGCATCTTTTACCATCACCGTTTTTCCGGCGGCATTGCAGTGAATAGACAAAAACAAGTCGGCCTTTGCCCTGTTCGCAATTTGTGCTCGTTCTTCAAGGTCAACAAAAACGTCACTTGTTCGGGTATAGATTACTTTAATGTCTTTGTAGTTTTCTTCGAGCAGGGCCCCTAATTTAAGGGCTACGGCAAGGGCCACTTCTTTTTCTTTGTGCACAGCGCCCTGGCAACCCGGATCTTTCCCTCCGTGGCCAGGGTCAATTACAATGATTTTGATGCCATTGGCACCGCCCTTTCTGAACCCGCTAAATCCAATAAACAGGGCTAACGCAAGGCTTATGAACAAAAGATATTTTATTTTTTTAACCATCCTGAGCGCTAACGCGCAAAGCATTCCCTATAAGTATTGTAGCTTTGCCATAAGTACAACGACCTTTAAAATTAGCGCATCCCCCTTGACGAACAGGAGACATAAGCAAGTAGTTTTCTTCCTTGGTCTGTTAATATCTCTATGTAGTTTATCGATTAACGCTCAGGTAGCGACGGGAGATACATTAAAAAACCTTAAAACTGACAGCGTTGTTGCTGGTGACGAGGAGGAGAACCTCGGGGCCCTTATACAATACGAGGCCCAGGACAGCATTGTGGCCATAGGGCAAGGAAAAACGCTGATTTTGTACGGCAAATCCAATCTAACTTACGGCGACCTGATTATACAGGCAGAGGTGATAGAATTGGATTATTCAAAGAACCTGATTACAGCGTATGGAAAAAAAGACAGTTTAGGTAAGGATTTTGGGGAGCCCGTGTTTAAAGATGATGAGCAAGAAATAAAAGCGCATAAAATCATGTATAATCTGAAAACCAAGAGGGGCAAGATTTTTGGGGCACTTACCCGTCAAGGAGAGTTTTTAGTATACGGCAACGAAATAAAGAAAGACAGCAACAACGTGGTTTACCTGAAAGGCATGAAGTGCATTCCCTGCAAGGAAGAAGATTCGCGAACGGTATTCAGGGCAACGAAAGCTAAAATTATACCGGACGATAAAATTGTTACAGGGCCCATGTTTCTTGAAATTGGGGGAGCACCAACGCCTTTGGGCTTACCTTTTGGGTTTTTCCCCAATGCCAAACGCGCACACAACGGCATCATCATACCAACCTTCGGTAATTCGGCTAATCAGGGGTATTTTCTTAGGGACGGGGGCTATTATTTCGGCATCAATGAAAAGACCGACATGATCATAAAAGGCGATATTTTTAGTAATGGCAGCTGGGGATTAAGAACCTTCAACACCTATAACATTCTCTACCGCTCAAGAGGATCTTTGAACCTTGGATACAGCGAATACATAACGGGGGATAAGGACATTCCGTCTACATACCAAAAAATCAAATCCTACACCATCAATTGGCAGCACGTGCAAGACAACAGAAGCAACCCCTCGGTTCGTTTTCTGTCTAACGTGAATTATGTCAACAGCCAATACAACAAATACAATGCGTTTAATTCAGGCCAATTTCTTACCAATACATTTCAATCGAATGTGGAGTTTACTAAGACATATAAATGGAGTTCGTTAAGCCTGAACGCCAGACATAATCAAAACACGATTACTCGCAAAATGGACTTGACATTGCCCTCTCTTACTTTTAATGTGAACCGGTTTTTTCCATTAAGGGTTCTTGGTGCAACTAAAGTTCAACCATTGGATAAACTTGGTATTAGTTATATTCTTACCGCCCAAAATTCAATTTCGGGAACTGATAGCACCTTGTTGAAGGGCAACATTGCAGATAGTCTTCAATATGGGATCAAACACACCTTACCCATTAGCACAAATTTTAATATGTTCAAGTACATTACCATTACTCCGGCAATGAACATTAACGCCTATATGTACACAAAAACACTTAAAAAAACGTACGTGTCAGATACTGATTCCACTATAAACCAAACCATAAAAGGGTATTCTGGCGCGTTTGATTACAATTTTAATGTGGGCGCCAACACCAAGCTGTATTTTGATTATTTTCTAAAAAAGGCCAGAGTTTCGGCGATACGGCATTTGATGATACCCACTCTGTCATATGGTTACCGTCCGGATTTTGGTGACGAAAAATATGGTATATGGAAACAAGTGCAAAGAGATACGGCAGGAAATCAAAGTTACTATTCAATTTATGAAAAGAACATTTACGGAGGGCCTACACAAGGAGGCCAAAACGCACTTGGCATTAATATAAGCAACAACGTTGAGGCAAAAATTAAACAACGCACCGATACCGGGTACACTTTTGTAAAAACGGTTGTGCTGCAAGACCTAAGCGCGAATGCCAATTACAATTTTGCGGCTGACAGTTTTAAATTAAGCACCATTAATCTTAGCGGAAGAACCAAAGTTTTAAAGTATTTTGATTTGGTTGCAACCTCTGTATTTGATCCTTATGCTTATAACAATGAAAACACTCGCATAGAAGTTTTTGCCTATCAATATAATGGCAAGCTGCTTAACTTTCAATCGGCTTACTTTACTGTTAACGCAGCGTTTGGAAGCAATATGTTGGAGGCACTAAAAAAAGTAAGACAAGCACCAGACTTAACAAACGCCGTTGAACGAGGGGCGAAACGATCAAGCGATCAAGAGCAAAAAGGCTTGAATTGGAATCTTTCTGCATTTTATAATCTTGATTTGAGAAGAGGTGCGGATGGGAAAACCAAACCTACGCAAACGCTTAATTTTAGAGGGGACATAATGCCAACCAAATTCTGGAAAGTGGGAATGACAAGCGGGTATGATTTTAATACAAAGAGCTTGAGTTATACAAGTATTAATATTTACAGGGATTTGAAATGCTGGGAGCTGGCGATTGAGTGGGTGCCCTTTGGATTTAATAAACGATACAGCGTTTTCCTAAATCTTAAGACCCCTTCGTTAAGCAGCATCAAAGTGCCACGTCAGAAAGGTTGGTTTGACAACATACAATAAATAAATCCCCGTAGGAATACGGGGATTGGGTTTTATTTGGATTTCGGTGTGGGTGCAGGAGCGGGTTTTGGTTTAGGAGGACTAAAATAATTTTTCGCCTTTTCGTTGGCAGGATCCAATTCCTTAACCAAGGTCCATGTTTCATCTGCTTTGCTTTTGTCGTTTGCGGTCACATAATATGAACCAAGGTATTCATAAGCTTCGATTAAATTGGACTTGTAGGTTCCGGTTCTTTCTTCTGGCTTGGTAATTAGGCTGATCATTTTTTCATAGTATGGCTTGGCTAACCATAACACGTTTGTTGGGTCGAGATAAGAGTTTGCTCTTGCTCTCCAAAAGTAACCAATAGGCCATGTGGCATTTTTTTGAGTGGTTTTAGAGAAAGCCGAATCGGATTTAATAAACAACGATTTTGCTTCGCTTTCTTTAGCAATCACCTCGGTTGTTTCTTCCGGCTTTTTTTTCTTTCTCTGAATTTCGCGTAAATCATTGATTTCTTTTTTAAGACCAAGCGCTGTGTAGAAGTAGGCGCGACCTAATGAGAAATAATCGTTGGTGGCAAAATTAGCTGAGTCGACGGCATACTTCAATTCATAATAATTCGAACAGTCGTTGTATTTTTTAGCTTTCATGGCATTCACGGCCAGTTCGGTATAAATTTCAGGCTTTAGTTTAGGCTCAAGGCTCATGGCTTTTTCTAATTCTATTTTAGCCAGAGAGTCCTTACCTGTTTTTAACAAGAGCAGGCCTTTGTATTTAAAGTCGCTACCGATGTATTTAAAGTCGGGGCCGGCTTGTTTAAAAAATGCTTCAATAGCCACTAAGCCTTTTGCGAAGGCCTCTTTATCGGTTTTATCTCCCATTTCGTAATAACTATATCCTGCCAAACGCTCGAAATACAAATTGCTGAACTCGGCTTTTTTAAGAGACTCATATTCTCTTATCGCTTCAGAATATTGTTTGTTTGAGTAAAACGCGCTCATGTATCGGTAACGTGCATAAGGGCTATCGTTTAGCTTTAGGTATTTTTGCCAGTTATCAATGGATTTCGCGGGTTGTCCGGCCAAGAAGTAGAGTTCAGCAATTTCGCGAAATGCCGGAGCGAAGGTAGAATCGATGCTTAGCGCCTCTTTGTATTTATCCAAAGCTAATTGGTAATTCCTACCCCGTTGGTATAACTTGCCAACACGCAGGATTCCCTTTGTACTTTTGGGATTGAGAGTTGTTGCGGTGTTGTAGTTTTTTATTGGAGTACTTCCGTCTGAAGGGTTTTTTTCTAATTGAGCATCACCCAACAGGATATAGTTTTCTGGATTTTTTGGCTCTAGTTTAATAGCGGCATTGGCTAAAGCAATGGCCTCATCAGGATTTTTCGTGTCGGTTACCAGCCATGCTTCGGCAGTTTTACGAAGCAGCTCTGCGCTTTTTCCGCCTCCCAGAGTATTGGCTTTATAAAACTGTGTTTTGGCCTCGTCTGTTTTAGCTTGTAGTAATAGGCATTTTCCAAGACCAACATAGTTTAATGGATAAGTTGCATTGGCCTCAATGCCTTTATTATAAAAAACCAGCGCGCTATCGGTTTCCCCCCTTTTATAAGAGTTTTCAGCGTAATAAAAGTAATATTCACCTTTGCCTGGGTTTTTGAATATTAGAAGACGAAGGTCATTACCGGCAAGGTCAAATCGTTCATTTTCGGTTTTAGCAACAATTTCCTGTAAGGTTTGCGTGTGCAAACTCGCAGAGAACAAAAAAAGCGTGAGAACTAAAGCGTGTGTTTTCATTGTATTCATGTTTTAAAAGTACCAATTCCTCTTACACAAAGGCAGTGCCGAAGCTGAAAATCAAAGGTATTTTAGTGTATTTTAAGAATTCAACTTATTGTGCTACATCCAGTGATTCAAAATTTACTGTAATGCTTCTTTCCTGCTGCCGAGAAGGTAACAGCCCTTGTTTAAGCAAAATGGTTTGGCCTTTGGGGCCTGCCACAAAGCTTTCAAAACCTTTGGCCAGAGTAAAGTCGCCGTTTTTTCGAACCACGTAGATATTTTGTGTAAAGGGATAGGTATTCAATTTAAAACTACTTTGGTTGGGTTTTTCGTATCGCCCATTATGTTGTTTGGCGCCAACAGCAAGCACTTTTATTGTTTTAGAATGGGCCTTTACCAAAGAGTCATCAACATCACTGATAAGCGCAAAGTCGATAAACGCTATTGCATTTGTGTGTGTTGCCACAAAGCCCAAAGCTTCGGTACCCGAATTAAGAGAGCTGAGGTAAGCGGGCATGGGTTGACCGTGTAATAAAGAATCTCTGATGTAATCGTACACGGCTGAGCCGCCTTTATCAACTAACAAATTCAACTGATGTTCCAATCCAAGCGAATCTTGCAAGGTGTTGGAACCTAAGAACAACTTGCATACATCGGCGTAACGGATGGTGTTCTGTGGAAAAGAGGCGTTGCAAATTACGGCCATTCCTGTTTTGGCAACTGGTGTAGCAGAGGGGGAATAATGTTTTGAAGCAAAGGCCCGTTGCTCGTTACTGTTCAATTGCCTTGTGATGACAATTGACTCACAGCTGTCGAGATAGAGGGCTTGTATGGCGCGGGCGTTGCTGGAAGGCACCAAATTCAGCTCGGCTTTGTAGTATATTGAAGTAAAGGTATAGGCCTGATTTCGCACATGTTTTTCAAGTCCGCTTTCAAAATATACCTTGAGTTTTCCTGAGGTTGGTGTATTCTCGGGTTCTTGGATTTGCGTGGCGGTATCACACGCCAACAGTACAAAAGCCGGCACTATCAGCTCTGCATGTTTTATGAGCCGCTTAAGCTGCATTTTTTTTCATGTTCTTGAGCAACACATAAAGCCGGTAAGAACGGTAAATTCCATAAAGCCAAAGCAGCACAATAAAGGAGGTTCGTTTATTACCCTGCATTTCATCTGCCATAAAAGGAGTAAAAGAAAACACGCCTGCAATTGTAAAAACAAGCAAAAGCATGGTTATACCCAATATCAATGAAAGCGTGCGCATTAATTGCGTGATGCCAAAAAGCCCCTGTTGAACAAAGGGACTATTGGATTTTAAAGTTAATTGGAAGGTTAAAGAAACACTTTACCGACTTGCCGGTCATTTTTGCGGCCTTCCATTTTGGCATTGACTTTACAACACGAATGGCTTCACGATCACACTCTGAACAGCCGGGAACACCTTTCAGCACTTCTACGTTGCTGATTTCGCCTGTTTCATTTACTACAAACTTCAAAAAACACTTGCCTGTAATGCCAGCTTCACGAGCCATAGCAGGGTACTGAATATTTTGAGCGATGTATTTTGACATGGCGGCTAATCCACCCGGAAACTCAGCCTGTTCTTCAACGATGGTAAAAATTTCAGGGGCAGCCTCTGCCGGACCGGTATTATCAGAAGGGGGCGCAACAATCTCTTCGCCTTCTTGATCTTTGGTACCAACCGTGGTTTCCTTTACGTCTTCCTGTAGTTTTTGAGGTTCTTCTTCAACAGCGTCATCCTTAATAACCGGCGGCGTAAATTTTACCATTTCAACCATTGGCGGTGGCGGTGGTGGTGGCGGTGGTGGCGGCGTTTCTTCAACAGGCGGAGGGGGGGTTAGATCAATTTGCACCACCTCCATGTTTTGTACTACTTCTTCTTCCTGAGGTCTGTCGGAGAATTTTTTAGCTCCGAATAACAGCAAACCAAACACGGCTATGCCACCAAGAATATAGGTGACCCTGATGTTGTAATTTCTACGCAGCTCAAAGGCACCATAGCTTTGATTTCTGCTCGCAAAAACTATTTCGTTTCGTGCGTCGAATGTTACGTCGTTCCAATTTTTGAACATAAAATCCTCCCTCTTTAATTACTGGTTGTGCCTGTTTTTTCGTTCATCAGGTCCAGTTCGGTTTTCATAATATCCACCATCACGTATTTACCAACAACATTTACATTGAGTTCATCAATTACGTCAATCACGTTTTTGTAGGTTGCCTGGTCGTCGGTTTTAATAAGAAAGGTGTACGATTCTTTGTCAGCCTTTCGCTCTTTTACCAAGCGCTTAAATGTTGAATCAGGCAACTGATTGCTGTCGTGCTTGGCTTTTAGCGCCATGATTTGTTCGTGCATGGGTTTGTTTTTCTCGAGGAGGTATTTGTGTAAACTGTTTTTGGAGTCCTGAGAAAAATCGAGTTCTTGCAATTCGGTTTTTGGCCCTTTTTCATTGGCTTCGGCTCTAAATTCGCCTTCGTAATAAAAAACGCGATTGTCTTTGGTCAGCAACAAGGTAATCCCTTTTTTGATCTCATCCGGTTTTTGATCGGGTGGTGGAGGGGCGGGAAAGGTAAGCTCCATGGATTTGGGTTTGCTGAATGTGGCTGTAAGAACGAAAAATGTGAGCAAAAGAAAGGCCAAGTCCACCATGGGTGTCATGTCTATTCTGGTGGACAGTTTTTTAGCTCTTTTTTTACCACCTTTGTGGCCACCGCCACCGCCTTCTGCTATTTCTGCCATGTGTTAAAGCGTTAAATGGGTTTATTTCCTGGGTTCAATAACCGTACCACCTCCTTCGAGAGAGGTAATAAGATTGAACTGGTAAATTTTTAAATCGGTAAAGGTTTTTACAACATCCTTAACAAAAAGGTATTTTGTTCCGGCGTCGCATTTGATAGCGTACCTGGGTTTTTCAGCCTTAAACTCTGAGTTGGATTCAGCCGCTTTTTTCTTTGCTGCTTCATAAGTACGCACCGCTTCTGTTCCGCCAAGATTGATCCAATCTTTCAGTTGGTTGTTAGGGGTGATGGTATCCATAGGAATACCTTTTTGAGGCTGAAAAGTTTTGCGTTCGGTTTCACTGGCATCAATATAACGCGGTAAATCTTTGATGTCGACCCCGATGCTTGGTAAACCACTGAATTTTACGATTTGTTGTTCGGTGAAAGGCACTTTGTATCGCTTACTCATTTCGCGTAAGGCGGCCATTTTCGCCGTGCCATTGCTAATCCCGAAAAAAGCACGTCCGCCCTCGTCGATGGTTACCATGAGATGGTTATCGGGCAAAGCCACTTCCCCTATTGAGGAAGGTGGATCGACCGTAACCGGCTCATCCATTCGAAAGGAAGCGGTTAGCATAAAAAAGGTCACCAGCAAAAAGGCCAAGTCCACCATGGGTGTCATGTCCAGTGCCGGGGCTCCTCCTTTGGATGGTTTCTTTGACATTAGTTAAAAGTTTTGGTTGAACTACAAGACTGACGATTACTTTCCAGAAGACTGGAATTCTTCAATTATTGAGAATCCGGCTTCATCCATGGCATAAGTAATTTGGTCGATGCGGTTGCTGAAATAATTGTAGAAAATAATTGCAAACGCGGAAGTGAGAATTCCCACAAGCGTGTTCACAAGCGCTTCGGAAATACCGGTTGCAAGTGCAGAGGTGTCGGGGGCGCCCGCAGCAGAGAGTGCCGCAAACGCACGAATCATACCCACAACGGTACCGATCAACCCGGCAAGTGTACCAATGGAAGCCATGGTAGAGATTACCACCATGTTTTTGGATAACATTGGTAACTCAAGTGAGGTTGCTTCTTCCAGCGCTTTTTGTATAGCATGTACTTTTGCTTCTTTGTCCATGTGAGAATCATTCTGAACAAATTCGTATTTTACTATGCCTTCGTAAACCACGTTAGCAAGTGACCCCTGTTGTTTGTTGCACTCAGCTTTGGCACCCTCAAAATCATGGCTTGAAATAAGCGATTTGATTTTGGTCACAAACTTATCCGTATTCCCTTTTCCGCTTGCTTTCATGATGGTTACAAAACGCTCAAGCGCGAAGGTGATCACAGTTAAAAGAAAACCGATCAGGATAGGAACTATAAACCCTCCCATAAACATGGTTCCAAGTATATTAATGGGCTTGTGTGAATCGCGGTTACCGCCTTCAAAGTTTGAAGGAGCTCCAAGAACGAACAAGTAAATGAAAAGCCCAATTCCAAGGCAAACTAAAATGGCCAATGCCGAAACAATTAGTGGGAATCCTCCCGATGTTTTTTTTGTGCTCATGCTTTATGTGTGTTGGTTGTTAAGGTTTAAAATTTCGAACGCCAAACTTACTTAAATTCCTCTTTAAAAAAAACCGATTTCTATAGGGAATTGAGTTCAAAACGGAATCCGAGCACAAATATTTTAATTTTCCGGCAATCTGTTGGTCTGTGTTTTATATCTGGCGGGGCTTTCGGTATATTTGGATGGTGTATTAAGAAATTGTTATGAGCCTCGAAGAAATACGAAATTTGTGTTTATCATTTCCTGGTACCGAAGAAGGCTTGCCGTTTGGGCCCGAAACGCTGGTGTTTAAGGTAAAAGGTAAAATTTTTCTGCTGTTGAGCCTCGACGCAGATCCTATAAGGTTTAATGTGAAGTGTGACCCACTGCTGGCGTTAGAATACAGGGAGCAATTTAGCGAGGTTTTACCCGGCTACCACATGAATAAAACCCATTGGAACACAATTATAGTAAATGGCACACTGAGCAGAAGTTTGTTAAATGAGATGATTCAACACTCATTTAGCCTTGTTTCGGGCAAATCCTCAACAAAAAGAAGAAATGGGGCTGTTAAAAAGGGTGGTGGTAAAGCAAAAAAGCACTAAATTCGCGCAAAACTATATCAAGATGAAAAGAACAATTACTTTATTATTTCTTGCTTTGACCTTGTCCTTTGGTCTGAAAGCACAAATTATCTTCACGGATAATTTTAATGCAACCTGGAATAACACAACCTTAGGTTGGGTTATTATAGCTAATTCTCAGCCCGTTGGAACTACAAGTGTGTTTCAGGGTAATGGAGCGGGTACTTTTCCGGCATTTAACGGAGGTATCAATGATTACATCGGGATGAACTTTAACAACACCACAGGGGCTAACGATATTAACACCTGGCTGATCACCCCAACATTAAATCTTTCAAACGGCACCGTACTGGAGTTTGCAACCAGAACATCTTCAACGCCACAGTTTGCAGACCGCTTGCAAATTCGTATGAGTCCGATTGATAATACCGTTGTACCAACAGGTACCGCGAATGTTGGAACATATACTGTATTGATGTTAGACATCAACCCGAATTTAACCACCAACACTTCAAGCGTAGTGTCAAATGGGGTAGTGAATGGTTATCCAAACGCCTGGGCTGTTTACACAGTGGCGGTTAGCGGACTTGCAAGTCCTGTTACCGGACGTTTTGCTTTCAGGTATTTCGTTCAAGACGGCGGACCAAGCGGCAACAACAGTGATTACATTGGTATTGATGCCGTGAAAGTAACCAACCCTTGCAACCAACCTGCCATTTCTGTTTCTCAAAGCGCTAACGGAGTATGTTCTGGCAACTCAGTTACCCTCACTGCTACAAGTGCAGGAACGAATGCCGCTACAACCTATACTTGGAGCAATAACACTACGGGTTCTGTTAACGTTGTGAGCCCAACGGTTACCACCACCTATATTGTAAGCGGAACAGGCCCAGGTAACTGTATTGGCACACAAACAGCGGCAGTAAGCGTAACTACTACTCCAAACGTGTCTGTTCCTAGTTTCACAGTTTGCTCTAGCCCTGCCACTTCTGCAACTTTGAGTGCAACTGGAGCAACGAGCTATTCCTGGAGCACTGGCGCAAACACCTCTTCAATCGTGGTAACTCCGGCTTCTACAACGGTGTATACAGTTACCGGATTTGGTACTGGCGGTAACTGTCCTTCCAGCGTAACATCTACAGTAACACTTGGTGGTCAATTGTCGATGCAAATTACCGCAAGCTCTAACTCAGTTTGTTCAGGCTCAACCGTAACTTTAACCGCGGTAAGCGCTGCAACAACCTATTCATGGAACACTGGCGCCAATACTGCTATTATCACAGTAACACCTAATACCACTACCACTTATAGTGTTGGCGGCATTTCTGGCACTTTCCCTAATGTTTGCGCAGGCGGAAACAGCATCAGCATCACTGTAGCGCCTAGCCCAACATTATCGTATGTGAATACACCTTCAGTAGCTTGTCCGGGTAACAGCATACAGTTCACCGCTAGTGGTGCAACAAGCTATACCTGGGTGTTAGGCAATCAATTCACCACACAAAACCCGGTTACCATCAATACAGGAACCAACCCTGCCGGTGGATCATTCAGTTTGATTTTGATCGGACAAGGGTCTAACGGATGTACTGTTGGCGGTGTTGTGAATCAAACCATTGCGCCATTGCCTAACGTTTCGGCTGTTGCTTCTAAAACAATTGAGTGTATTAACAAAACCGTTACTTTAACAGCTTCAGGCGCTGCAACTTATGCCTGGACAGGTGCGTTAACCTCTACATCTAACCCTGTGAATTTCTCAACCGGCACAACCCCCGGAAACTACACCTTTATGGTAACCGGAACCAGCGCCGACGGTTGCTCTGCAAACGCTATTGTTAGTGTTTCTGTTTCGGCTTGTGTTGGTATTGAAAGCATTGCCGGAACTTCTGCCGAGTCTTCAGTTTATCCAAATCCATTTAACAATGAACTGAAAGTTTCGGGCTTCAACGGAAAAGTGGAGGTGTACAATGCAATCGGACAGTTGGTGATTAGCCAAAATATCAACTCAAACGATGCCTTGAACACAACTGAGCTTTCAAAAGGTGCTTATATTGTGAAGTTGGTGGAAACTGACGGAAAAGTGATCAGGACCATTAAAATGATGAAGAATTAATTTTTCCCTCTCCTTTTTGAAACCCGCTTCAGAACTCTGAGGCGGGTTTTTTGTTGTTATTCATCCAATCTGAATACTAACTTTGTTGTTTACCATGAATATTGAACAGCTTCTGCAGCGCGCTTTAAATTTTGAGTTTTTAAGCATAGAAGAAGGCCTTTTTCTTTATGAAAATGCTCCTTTGGCCAAATTGGTTTATGTTGGCAACGAATTGCGCAAAATCCAAAAAAAGAACTCGAATAAAGTTACCTGGATCATTGATCGCAACGCCAACACCACAAATGTGTGCATTGCCAATTGTAAGTTTTGTAATTTTTACAGAATACCGGGGCACGCTGAAAGTTACATTACCAGCATTGAAACATACAAAACTAAAATTGAAGAAACCTTTCGGTTTGGTGGTGAACAACTGTTGTTGCAAGGCGGACATCATCCTGATCTAGGCCTTTCCTATTATGTGAATCTCTTCAAGGAATTAAAACAGTTGTTCCCTAAACTTAAATTACACGCATTAGGGCCACCGGAAATTGCACATATTACCAAGCTCGAAAAAAGCACGCACACCGAGGTTTTGAAAGCTTTGATGGATGCGGGTTTGGATAGTTTACCGGGAGCTGGCGCGGAGATTCTCAACGATAGGGTTCGACGACTGATAAGCAAAGGCAAGTGTACAGGCCGCGAATGGCTTGAGGTGATGAAAGCTGCGCACCAATTGAATCTAACAACAAGCGCCACCATGATGTTTGGTCATGTTGAAACCCTTTACGAAAGGTTTGAGCATTTGGTGTGGTTAAGAGAAGTTCAAGCTCAAAAACCAAAAGAGGCCAAGGGGTTTCTTGCATTTATTCCTTGGCCGTTTCAGGATGACGGCACTTTGCTTAACCGCTTAAAAGGGATTAAGAACAATGTTAGCGCTGAAGAATACATACGTATGGTGGCCTTAAGTCGTATCATGTTACCCAACATTGAAAACATACAAGCCAGCTGGCTTACTGTTGGTAAAGCCACGGCTCAGCTTTGTTTGCATGCGGGAGCAAACGACTTTGGCAGTATCATGATAGAAGAAAATGTTGTGAGTGCTGCCGGGGCCCCTCACCGGTTCACCTATAAACAAATTCAGGATGCAATACGAGAGGCGGGCTTTGAGCCTCAATTGAGAAATCAACAATACGAAGACAGGCAAATACCCGAAAACATCGAAGAGCAGGTCATTAATTATTAAACAACAGTAGAATCAAGAAGAAGGAAAAAACAACTACTTCGACGCACTAGAAGTTATTTTAATCACAACAGGCATTAAAAACAGAATTAAATTGTGAAACAAAAAAAAGTGATGCTGCTCGGCAGCGGCGAATTGGGTAAAGAGTTGGTTATTGCGCTACAACGATTAGGCCAGCAGGTTGTTGCCGTTGACAGCTATGCAGGAGCTCCGGCCATGCAAGTTGCGCAAGAATTTGAGGTGATTAACATGCTTGATGGTGCTGAGTTGGACCGTATCGTTGATAAACACCAACCTGATTTACTAGTACCGGAAATAGAAGCCATTCGAACAGAACGGTTCTATGATTATGAAAAGCAAGGCATAACAGTAGTTCCAAGCGCTAAGGCCGCCAATTTTACGATGAACCGAAAAGCCATTCGCGATTTGGCATCCAAACAACTTGGACTTAAAACCGCCAAATACGAATACGCAACAGATAAAGAAGGGTTTGAAAAAGCGGTGAATCGAATTGGGCTGCCCTGTGTTGTAAAACCCCTCATGAGCAGCAGCGGCAAAGGTCAAAGCGTTTTGAGATCAAAGGAGGAGGTTACAAAAGCGTGGGCTTATGCAATGGAGGGGTCTCGCGGCGATTACAAAGAAGTAATTGTTGAAGAATTTATCAGATTTAATTCGGAGATTACACTGTTAACGGTGACACAAAAAAACGGACCTACATTGTTTTGCCCGCCCATTGGTCATCGGCAGGAAAGAGGGGATTATCAGGAAAGCTGGCAACCTTGTGCCATAAATGCACGTGAACTGAAAGAAGCACAAGAGATGGCGGATAAAGTAACAAAAGCGCTAACAGGTAGTGGTATTTGGGGCATTGAGTTTTTTTTGAGCGACACAGGGGTGTATTTCAGCGAACTTTCTCCTCGGCCACACGATACGGGCATGGTGACTCTTGCCAATACTCAGAATCTGAATGAATTTGAGCTGCACGCAAGAGCCATCCTGGGGCTCCCTATTCCCGAGATCCAACTCCTGCGTTCCGGAGCTTCCGCTGTAATTCTTGCAACTAAAGAAGGTGCTCGTCCCGAGTTTGAAGGTCAGGAAGAGGTATTACAAGAGAAGAACACCGAATTACGGATTTTTAATAAACCCAGCACACGCCCCTACAGGCGCATGGGTGTTGTGTTGTGTAACGGCAACCCGGAGCTTGACGCAACTATAGAAAGAGACAGGGCGGTAAAACTATCAAAGCAAATAAAAATTCACCACACATAAAACGGTCATTTACTATAATCCTGCTGTTGACAGCAGCATACATTCAGGCGCAAAATACCCCTGATAAACAACAGAACACACTTCTGGCAAATCTTGTTGATGGCGACTCTCTGGTGTATTACCAATGTCATGTTGAGGCGGCCGAACAGGAATTACGAACCGCTTCTGGACACACGCTCAACAGCGTTTCAAAAAACTTTAGTATTACTGAAAAGTTTGTTTTGTATAAGCAAAACGGAAATTATACACTAAACTATTTTGTTTCGGTATTAACCATGTGTCCTAACAGAAGATTTTCAGGGCTAAAATTCAAGGAAAAAAGCTATTGGGAATTTAATTTCAAGGCGTCGAAAACCCTGGTTCAAAAGGAACTGAAAAGCCTTGAAGGGCTAGAAAAAATCGGGAAGGACGCCACAGAATACGATTTTGCTATCACCAAACAAAACAGAAACCAACTGATTCTTCTTTCAGGAAAAAAAGCAAAACAATTAGGCCTTCCTGAAACGGCATTAATTTCAAGCCTGTTCAGGTGAACCGGTGAATGCACTTAATTTAGGTTCTTGGCTATAAAAAAAGGGTTTTCAGGATTCTCTTTGTTATAATTCAACGGTTCGTTTGTATCAAAAGACCTCAAGGAACATCCGGCCTGTTCAAGTATGCACTGTCCCGCTGCCGTATCCCATTCCATTGTTGTGCCTAAGCGGGAATATTCATGTGCTCTGCCTTCTGCTACCCAGCATTGTTTAATGCTGCTGCCGGCATGTATCAGGTTTACTTCACCATAGATGGATTTGATCTGTTGCATACGCTGATTGATCTCGTGGCTGAGATGTGAACGACTGGCCACAAGCGTATACGTTGCCGGTGTTTTTTGTAAAGGGAGTTGTTTTGCGTCTTTCAGTAATTCATCAAACGAAAACAAATGGGTACGTTCAGATGCCTCAACAAGAAAACTTCCCAGATCGTTGGAAGCAAAATACAGTTTGTTCCAAACAGGCGCATAAATCACCCCGATTACCGGGGCTTGTTTGTGAATCAAGGCAATGTTAACAGTAAACTCGCCGTTTTTCTTTATGAACTCCTTGGTACCATCTAAAGGATCGATAATCCAGACCTTTTCCCAGTTTTTTCTTATTTCGAACGCCGGAAGTGTTTCTTCTTCGCTGATGCTCGGAATACCACTGGAAGAAAGTGTATCAACTATTCGTTTGCTAGCCGCCCGATCGGCAATGGTTACAGGTGTGTTATCTGACTTACGCTCGAAAGAAAAGTCTGTTTTGTAAACGTTCATAATATCTTCCCCCGCAACAAGAGCGGCCTTTACGGCAAGATGCAGCAGTGTGGAAGAGTCCATTATTCTGTTACAGTTTCAAGTCCTTTTCTTTTCCAATCGTCGAAGCCTTTTTCCAGGTTGACTACTTCGTTAAACCCAAGTTTTTGCATCAGATCTGCACATTCGGAACTTCGGCCGCCGCCGGCGCAATAAATCAGGTACGACTTTTTGCGATCCAATTTACCTATCAGTATTTCTGAATCTTTAGCCAGGTAATCAAGTTGCATAGCACCCTTAATCATGCCTTTGGATTGAATTTCAGCTGGCGTGCGCAAATCTATAAGCACGTATTTTTTACTTGCAATGAGTTTCTGAAAAGTGGCAGCATCCACGTTGCGAATTGGCGTTTGGGCCTTGATAATGCCAAGGAGAAAAAGACAAAAAGATAAGAGGAACAACTTTTTCATAGAAAGTAAGGTAATGCAAATTTACGGCATTTAATCTGAATTCGCCGGATAGTATAGGGGTTATGCAACAAATGAACCAAAGCTTAACATGATTGGCATTAAGAATTAAGATGAAAAAAACAGCATCGAATGGAAAAAAGCAGTATTTTGTTTGAAAAAATGAAACACAAATTAGGTTTGGTCTTGTTGGCCATTGTTACAAATTTCAGTCTTTTCTCTCAAAAGGACACATTGAGCATTTTTTACTACGAAAACTATCCATATGCCTATACAGAGAGAACAAATACCACGCCTTCAATGGGGCAACCCAAGGGCATAGAAATCGAGATCATTGAAGAGTATGTTAAATGGCTGAAGCAAAAAAAGGGAATCAGCATTACAATAGTTTATTCGCTTTTCACTGATTTCGGGTCGTTTTACAATTCGGTAAAAGAAGCAAAGCCAATTGTGGTAGGCTTAGGGTCGGTAACCAGAAGTTTAGCAAGGGAAAAGGAAGTAAGTTTCTCGGCTCCCTACCTGATGAATCAGGCTGCGCTTATTACACATGGCAGCGTGGTGGGGATTAAAGATAAAACGAACGAACAGATTAACAAGATCCTTGGCGGCATGAGCGCCATTACTGTGGCCCGCTCCAGCCATGAGGTGTATTTGAATGAACTTAAAAACGCCTATCTAAAGGAACTTCAGATTGCTTACACCGCCAAGCCAAGTGCCGTTCTTGATAGTATTAGTGCCAACAAAAAACTATTTGGGTACTCAGATCTTGTTTCATATTGGACGTATTTAAAATCTAACCCTAACAAGTTGCTGAAAATGCAAAAAGCAATGCTCGGACAAAAGGAGGAAATTGGATTTATTCTACCTAAAAACAACAAACACGGAGCGTTTTTGGATGAGTTTTTTGAAAGCGGCTTTGGGTTTACTTCAACAAAAGCTTACCGACTGATACTTGAAGCGCATTTGGGATATGAGATTCTTGAATATGTTGAAGTAAGGTAAGCTCAAGGTTTTTTAACCAATCGCGCCATATAAAATCCATCAAATCCTTCGGAGGGTAACAGTGTTTTGTCTTCTTTCAGTTCAAATTGGTCATGCCCTTCCAAAAAGGCGTTGATCTGTTGTATGTTCTCAGACGGAAAAATGCTGCAGGTGCTGTATATCAGTTCGCCGCCGGGCTTTAACATAACGCAATAATCGTTCAAGATTCTGGATTGCAGCTCTTTTGTTCGATTTAGCACGTCAGGACTAAGCTTCCATTTGGCATCCGGATTACGTTTGAGCACGCCTGAACCACTGCATGGCACATCTAACAGAAGTTTGTCAGCTTTTCCGGTGAGTGCGCTCACACTTTTTTCATTTTCAATCAATCGGGTTTCGATGTTAAAGGCGCCTGAACGTTTTGCTCTTTTTTTCAATTCGTCCAATTTCCATTGTTCCACATCCATGCTCACTATCCGACCTTTGTTTTTCATTAACGCTGCAAGATGAAGGCTTTTACCACCAGCGCCTGCGCATGCGTCAATCACCAAATCGTTAGTGCCTGGGTTTAAAAAAGATGCGATTTGCTGAGAACCGGCGTCTTGAATTTCAAAGTACCCTTCCTTGAAAAGGGGGTTTTTAAACACGTTTTCCTTTTTAAGAAAAACATAAGCATCGGTTTGATTCTCCAGTTTTTCAAAAGACACAGCCTGAGCTTGAAGTTTTTTTTCTAATTCTTTGCCCGGCGCTTTCAGTGTGTTGGCTCTGAATACTACCTTGGCTGTTTCGTTTAATGCTTTGGCTTCTTTTTCCCATAGGGTTTTTCCTAATTCCTGTATACCAAATTCCCAAAACCAATCCGGATAGGACTCGGATATTTTGGGGTTGGAACTTAAAGCCTTGAATCTAAAAGGAATCTGAGCACGGTCGAGGTTGTGAAATTCCGGCCAATCGGGGAGTTCATAGTTCTTTAATAGTACCCAGGCCGCCACCATAAACCAATAATTTTTTTCGGATTGAATAAGGTCAGAATACAAACGTTTGTATCTCACAATGTCATAAACAGATTCGGCAATAAATCGTCTGTCGCGACTTCCCCATTGGGGATGGGCCTTGAATTTTTTTTCAAGCGCTTTATCTGCGTAACGGTTTTGATCAAAAATTTCCTGTAAGGTTTCCGCTGCTGCGTTCACCAGGTTTTTATAAATTTTCATAACGTGGTTTACCTTATCACCTGCAAGTAACCCCTGATGTTTCGCTTTACTATGCCTTTAAGTCTTGGTTCAAACACGTCACAAATATAAAAGAAGGTGCCCTCACTTACAGGTTCTCCGCTGAAAGCGTTGGTGGTATTCCATTTAAAATAGGGATCATTGGTTGTATACACCAAATTGCCCCAGCGGTCATATATTCTCAGATCAATTTCTTTGATTTGCCTGACTTTTATTGCCATATAAAAATCATTCACATCGTCATTGTTGTCGGTAACCACATTGGGCAGTTCGAATTCGGGACAGTTTTCAATACAAAAATCAGGACTCATTGGACTTTGGTTATTGTTGGAGTCTACGGCCATTATGGCATAACAACCCGATACCAGCTCAAGCCCATCAAGCGTATAGCTCAGGTTAAGTCCTTCGTAAATTTTCTGAAAGTCGGCTTCCACGGTTTGTTTGTAATACAAGCGATAGCTAACAACGTCATCGCCACAATCGAGATTGCGCACGTTGGTCCAACTGATTTTAACTATGCCTTCGGGACAATCGGCGTCGAGTGACAAGGTGGGGGAACAAGGGGCAACATTATCGATGGCTTTGGCGCAGGATTCCTGAGAGGTGTTGAGCAATGGGCGGGGAATACTGGTATCGCTGTATTCTCCAAATCCGGTGACCTTGTAACAATAGGTGTAATTGTTTACCACAGAGTCTTTATCGGTGTATGTGTGAGCGGGGGTTGTGGCAATCTTTTCAAACACCGTGCTGCCTGGTTTTTTTCTCCATACATCAAACTTGTAATTGTCCCAAGGCGTTTCATATTCCCAGCTGAGTTGAACCTGTCGATCGGAAGGTGTGGTTTTAAGGTAAATGGATGATGCCAGGGGCGAACTGCCAATGGTAACGGTTCCTGAAAGGAATTCGACCTGGTAATCCGAACGGGTGTCAACAGTATTGATGCCGTTATGTGTAAAGGTTTTAGCTAAGCCTAAAAAATATGGGCTGGAGCTGGTGAATACCGTGGCAACCGGAGCTGCGGGTCCGGCGCGGTAGCGTAAGTTAAACTGGTAGGGGCCCTTAAACACCAAGGTGTCCAAATTATTGATGTCGGTGAGTGGTCTTTCCCATGCAACAGCTACAGAACCGTTAGTGGGGTCGGTAGAGAGAACATCTACATTGGTAATGATGGGAATGTTACGGGTGAGTTTAGCGCAAACCTGAGCGCTGGCAAGTGTTTCAGTTTTATCCTGGTAAGTAGCAAGAACCAGGTAGCTGTAACTTTTACCAACCACCAAACCGTTACCCCCATTGTCGTCGATGAACTGTGTTGTAGAAGCATTAACGGTTCCAATTAGGTTAAATCCGGATTGATCAGGCACCCCGGTTTGGCATGGATCAAACGAAACGTTGACGCAGGAATCCATTCTGAAAATCTTGTATGACACCAAAGGGTTGACGTTAGAAGTGCAGGAAGAACCGGCCCAGGTGATTTTTATGGAAGAGCCCTGAGGGGTGGCCACCACGTTTTTGATGGTAGGGGGCACTACCCGAATGTTGTAGGGCGCATAATAAGACAAGCTGACGAATGGAATGGTATTCCCAAAATCGGCTGCAAGAATGATAGATTGATAAGGTTGTTGACGAATGTGGTCGCATGTGGTTTGCCAGGTGAATACGGAATAATAGCCTGAAGAGGGACCAGTTGTAGGTGAAAGAAAAGCTCTGTTGGGTAATGGAACGGAGAACGCGCCGCCATTGCCGGAGATAGAAACTGTTTGTGCAGAATTGGGGTCTGAAATAAAGAGAGTAGTGACCACTTTTGCTCCTGCTTCCACACAAGTATCGGGCGGAAGAGTAACGTTAGGCGGGTCGTTATTCGGACAGGCCTCAACAACCACTTGCATGTCGCGAAGAACGGTTCCTATCTTTACATAGGTTCCACTAGAGTTTTTTCTCCATTCTTCTACAATAAATGCGATGTTGTATTCGGCTTTTATCTGAGGGGTACACCAAATCACCGTTCCTGTTACTTCATTAATGCCGAAAGAGCCTCCAACACCGGTTTCAGGAAAAAAATAGCCCGGTACAGTTGCCCCTCCATAACCCCTGGAGGTGGTTATTTTATAACTCAGGCTATCCCCATCGGGGTCGTAAGCACAGGGGTTATGATAAAAACACTTGCCAAGACAAGCCTTGTAAATAGGGTCGCAGTTAAAAACAGGAGAAGAGTTAGCTCCGCTGAAATTGGATATGATTAAGGTTGATTCAAGATAAAAGGGATGCTGGTCGGAACTTGGGATGTTATGAACGCCGCCGTTGCGGTTAGGGTCGGCCATAGAAATCGTGTAGTTTCCGGCTCCGGGGTATTCGTGTGTAATGGTGTAAATGTTTTTCTTCACAACATAACCTCCTTGGTTAATAAGGATGGAACCACAATAGGAGGGCAGGCTGCCGCTTTGGCAAGAACAACTATTGGAAACAACACCATTGATTCGTCGAGCAATACCCCTTTGTCCATCTCCGAAATACACGGTGTCGGCACAACGGTCAGCCACCGCGTCACCATGATCAGTATAGACAATTACAGTAATGGAGTAGTTAAATACAGGTATCTGTAACCCGTCAATGGTTTTGAAAAACGGTTCAATACGTTTGTATACAATTTCACCAGCCCTGTTGTGTGTTGCTTTTAAAGAGAACAACAAGGAAACAAACAAAATGAAGAAAAGACACCGGTGTTTCATTTTTGAATAACAATCTTTTTACTGATTTGTGTTGTTTGACCACTGATTTTTAAAAAATACGTACCGGCACTCAGGTTTTGAGGATTAAAGCTGAATGAATTTTGAGGCACTTTTACCCAATCTCTCAAGAGCACAGTTATCAGCTTACCTGAGGCATCGTACAATTCAAAGCGCAAGTATTCAGGAGCCGAAAGACTAAAGTCAACGCTAAAGGATTCGCTTGTTGGATTAGGATAAACATTTGGTTCCAGTTTTGGTTCAGGCAGGGTGGAAGGAATTCCGGTAAACATGTCTTCATCTCTGAAAATTTGTGCTACCCAGGCCCCATGCGCATATGGGTAATTGCCGCTGTAACGATAAGCGTAGTAGCCACTCATCCAAACCTCGCCCGGATTGTTGTAACGTCTCTGCGAACCCATGTAATCGCCCCAGCGCTCTAAATTGTTACCCAGTAGGTTGATGTGGGTGGTTCCGGTGGCAATGCTCCGAATAGGAGAAAAATTACCGGCGCCATCAGTTTTTATTACTGAGCATCCCGGATACCGGGTGTTAGAACTGTGGTTAAAACAAATGATAGCCTGATCGTCGTTTGCTGAAGTGCCTGCATATGAAAGGTTGGGGTAAGCGTAATCAGAAGAGTCGTTAGGGATGTAATACCCGTTTACACTTGCGTTCAATGTGCCGGGATTGTGGATTACTCCGTAATACACGGTTACCCGATTGTTTGTTGGATGTGCCGTGTTGCAAACAAAATGGAGTTTGTTATTTTCATAAAAGGCGCCCAGGTTTCGGGCATCGTTTGTGGCTAAAGTTTGTGTGACTGCCACTTTTTGCCGGCCTCCCGGAGGGAAATAATAAGGCTGGTTGGCAATCAGAGCGTTTACCGTAACCGTATTTCCCGGCGCGCCGATAGTATCGGTAACGTTCACAAGAAAAATGGTGTCGTTTTGAGAAGCAAAATTGCGATTCGAAACAAAAAACATGTTCGGACCATGAAGTCCACTGCCACCTTTGGCAGGGCAAAGGTTTCGAACGGCTTTGCCATTGTATTGTATGTTAGAGTGCAACACAGCAGGCAGCGAAATGCCGGCATACGCACTGTCTTTTTTAAATTGCCACACAAGGGTTTCAACAAAGCCGGCTTGCCAGGTACTGTTGTTGATGAGCAGGTTCACAGAAAGAAACAATTCTTTTTTGGTAAGGGCGATCATTGGGTAATCAGACCAAAGGTTATTGTTTAAGGGGTCTCCGGGCACCACATACAGATTCCAATTGCCACTCGGATCATTGGTTTGAGAGAAGCCTAAAACCATTTTGCTGGTACTGTCAACAAACCCTACCATACACATTAGAATAAAGCGGTCCCTATCGGGATCATAAATGACTTTAGGATCGAATTCCTGATGAAGCTGATTAATGGGAGAAGTAAAGGCGGCCAGGGATTTTACAGGGTAAACAGAGCCGGTACTAACGTTGCGAATATGGATGTTGGTGTTAATTACGGAAACCACAAATCCGGAATCAGACACCGCCATATCGTTATCGTTGGGGGTACTTACCGACCAGGGATTGGCAAAATAGCTGTGCCCAACCGCCATTTCGCTAAGCGTGGTAGTTGGACTTGCCAGCTGTTTAAATTGCGGGGAAGAAGATTCAGGGTAAGAATAGTGCACAATTTTATCTGCGCCATGTTTTGGCATTTCGCGAATAAGAAGCCCTGGCATAAAATCCACCGATATGGTATCAAAAGTTATGCTGGCACTTTTTTGAAACCGAAAGAAATTTTGTTTGGACTGGGAAAATCCTGCAAATGTAACCAGGCTAAAAAACGAAAGGCTGATGAAAAAGCGAATGGGTTGGGCCATAACAAACGAATAATGTGGGGGAATTAAAGTTACACAATTTAAAGCCAAATTCCACATTTGCATAAATTTCCGCAAAACTTAACATTTCAGGCTGGCAGGTATACAACTGGTTGAAAAAACACCTTAGCCGGCATACCTAATTGAATTTGTACTAATTTAGCCCCCGTAAATCTCTCCCGGCATGACTCATCCGCACGGCGGCCATCTCAGTAAAATCACTTTATCCGGCTTAATTGTTACACTTGGAATCATCTACGGAGACATTGGCACCTCTCCATTGTATGTAATGAAAGCGGTAGTGGGCGAACACCCTATCAACTCTTTTATGGCCATAGGGGCCATGTCGCTGGTGTTTTGGACACTTACCCTTCAAACCACGGTGAAGTATGTGATTTTTACCTTAAGGGCAGATAACAAAGGAGAGGGCGGGATTTTTTCTTTGTACACCTTAATCAAAAAAGCAAAACGCAAGTGGTTGATTTTTCCTGCCATCATAGGAGGTTGCTGCATTCTGGGGGAAGGCATTATCACGCCGCCAATTTCAGTGGCCTCGGCAGTAGAGGGATTAAAGCTGATTCCCGAGTTTTCTAATATCCGCACCATACCAATTGTTATTGCCATCATTTCTGTTCTTTTTTTCATACAAAAGTTTGGTACAAAACTGGTGGGGCGGTTTTTTGGCCCGGTGATGCTGGTGTGGTTCCTCATGCTCGGCACCATGGGACTTCTTGGGTTAATGCACGATTTCACAGTTCTAAAAGCACTTAATCCTTATTATGGCATCAAATTGCTGATCCAATATCCCGGAGGATTCTGGTTATTAGGTGCCGTATTTTTATGTACAACAGGAGCCGAAGCCCTATACTCCGACATGGGCCATTGCGGACGCAGGAACATTCGCGTGTCGTGGATCTTCGTGAAGGCCATGTTGGTGTTAAATTACATGGGCCAAACCGCCTGGCTCACATCAATGGAAGGAAAAACCCTCAATGGCGTCAATCCATTTTATGCGATAATGCCAAGCTGGTTTTTACCAATCGGCATCGGCATTGCAACATTTGCCACTGTAGTGGCCTCCCAGGCCCTCATCAGCGGCTCATTCACTTTAATTAACGAGGCCATGCGACTCAACTTCTGGCCCAAGGCAAAAATTAAGTACCCAACTGAACTCAAAGGGCAGTTGTACATTCCCTCTATCAATACTTTGCTTTTTGTTGGCTGCATTTTTATTGTGTTGTTTTTTAAAGAATCCAAAAACATGGAAGCCGCCTACGGTTTAACCATTATTTTAGGCATGGTGATGTCATCAAGGCTATTGGCCTTTTACATGCGGCTGAAAAAATACCCCATTGTGTTTCAGAATATTTTTGTGGTGGTGTTTGTTGTTGTCGAAGGTGCTTTTCTTGTTGCCAACCTCGATAAGTTCACCAAGGGCGGTTATGTTACGCTGATCATTGCCATCCTTTTGTCGTTGATTATGGGTTGCTGGTACATGGCCAAACTCATAAGGCAGCGGTATGTAGATTTGGTGCCTCTCCAAAACTTTAAACAAACACTGGTCGACTTAAGCTCCGATCCAAGTATACAAAAGTATGCCACGCACCTGGTTTACATGACCAGCGCCAACAATCCGGCGGAAGTGGAATCCAAAATCATTTATTCTATTTTGCAAAAAAGGCCCAAGAAGGCCGACATTTATTGGTTTTTGCATGTGGATGTGGTGGATGAACCTTATCGCATGGAATACAAGGTGACCCACATTGCCAATGAGGATATTATTCGGGTTGACTTCAGATTAGGATTCCGCGTAGCACCAAGAATCAATTTGATGTTTCGCAAAGTGGTAACCGATATGGTGAAAAACAAAGAGGTGGACATCACCAGCCGCTATGAATCCTTAAACAAAAACAATGTCATTGGCGACTTTAAATTTGTGGTGCTTGAAAAGTTTCTCTCTTATGAAAACGATTTGCCGCTCTTCGAAAAAATAATTCTCAACGTTTATTTTTTGCTCAAACGCGTTTCCCTGAGCGAGGCTAGGGCTTTTGGACTGGACAGCTCTTCGGTAAAGATCGAGAAATTCCCGCTGATCATTAATCCACCCAAAGAGTTAAATCTCGTGAGAGTAGACTAAGCAGTTAAGCCTCAAAAGCTGTGTTTAATGCTTTGGGCGCCATTTCGCGCTATTACTTCAAGCCACGGCAAACTTTGCTTTGTTTGTCGGTCTCCGGGGTCTTCGCTTTTTTAGCGAAGCCTCCTCGCCTCGCAAACAAAAACGCAAAGTTCTTGCCCTGGGCTTTTCGCTCAATCGCGGGCGAAGCGCAGTGTCTTCAATTTACAGTCGTTACTGCCAATTTTTAGTGGCCTTGACATTAATTTTGGCAAACAATTCCATGTCGCATTCTGAAAAATCGTAAAGACAATATAGTGTTCAGAGAATTTGTGAGCCAACTAAGCAGGGAAACCAGAGGCAAAAAGCCAAAGCCTAAAAAAGCACGCTGGTTCCCGACAAGGCAGGTATTAGTGTTTAAAATGCCTTGTTCCGGTCATCACCATGCTCATGCCGTTGGCGTTGCAATAATCCACACTTTCTTTGTCCTTAATTGAACCACCTGGTTGAATTACGGCCTTGATGCCTGCTTTGTCGGCAATCTCCACGCAATCGGGGAATGGGAAAAAGGCATCACTGGCCATTACGGCGCCCTTTAAATCAAATCCAAAGGACTGGGCTTTGGCAATGGCCTGACGCAGCGCATCCACACGAGAAGTTTGACCGGTGCCGCTGGCCAACAATTGTCCGTTTTTTGCAAGCACGATGGTATTTGACTTGGTGTGTTTTACGAGTTTGTTAGCGAACAATAAGTCGTTTATTTCGGAAGAGCTAGGAGCAAGTGTTGTGGCTTGTTTGAAGTCAAGCGCTGTTTCCGTTTTTAAATCTTTGTCCTGTTCAATGACCCCATTCAATAAAGTTCTGAAGGCAACCTTAGGCAGTTCCACTTTGTTTTGTACCAGCAGAATGCGGTTGGCTTTGGATTTGAGCAGGGCCAAAGCCTCCTCATCAAAAGCGGGAGCAATCACCACTTCGCAGAACAATTTATTTACTTCGGTAGCCGTGGCCATATCAATAGGGCGGTTAGCGATTAATATGCCTCCAAAAGCCGAAACCGGATCGCCCGCCAAGGCATCTACATAAGCCTGGTGAATAGAAGCCCTCGAAGCCACGCCGCAAGCGTTGTTGTGTTTTAAAATGGCGAAGGTGGGTTCGGTAAAATCAGCCATAAGGTTGACGGCGGCATCCACATCCAGCAAATTGTTATACGAAAGTTCTTTGCCGTTCAGTTTGGTGAACATGGCATCAAGGTCACCATAAAATATGCCTTTTTGATGCGGGTTCTCACCGTATCGTAACACCTGAGCTTTTTGGATGCTTTGTTTGAATTGCGGGAGCTGTTCGCTTTGATTAAAGTAATTGAAAATGGCGGTATCGTAATGCGATGAGGTAGCAAAAGCTTTTGCCGCAAAACGCTTGCGATCGGCCAAATCACTGCTGCCGTTTTTAGTTTCCAGCAAATGCAGAAGTTCGGCGTAGTCGTTTCTTGATGAAACAATCACCACATCTTTGAAGTTTTTTGCCGCAGCACGAATTAGGGAAATACCTCCAATATCAATTTTTTCGATGGTGTCCACTTCTGAGGCTCTCGCTGCAACAGTTTCTTCAAAAGGGTATAAATCCACAATCACTAAATCAATATCAGGAATTTGGTGTTGTGCTTTTTCTTTTTGATCGGAAGGGTTATCGCGGCGGTTTAATATACCACCAAAAATAGCCGGGTGAAGTGTTTTTACACGGCCTCCAAAAATTTCAGGATAAGTTGTAACGGAGTCAACCGCTGTCACCGGAATGTTCAATTTCTCAATAAATGTAAGCGTTCCGCCGGTGCTGTAGAGTTTTACACCCAGGCTATGAAGTTTTTTAATGATGGGCTCCAGGTTGTCTTTGTAATACACCGAAACCAGGGCGCTTTTGATGGGGGTTGTATGGCTCATTTTTGAAATAAAGCGCAAAGATAGGGGAAGAAATGAAACCGCGAGAAAGCGTGATTTTATTGCCCCTTATAATCTTCCGTTTGTTTGTTCAGCCAGGCCAAAGCCTCTTCCCTTGATTCAAATAAACGGGTATGAACAGCAGGTGCATTGACCTTTAAGAATAAGTTTCCCATGATTCTTAGGGCCAGATTTGAGCTGCACAAGGCCAGGGCAGCTGTGTATTGAGCATATTCCTTGGAAGCTGCATACCTTCTTGCAGCATTGTTTACGGTAGCGCCCTCTTCACCCTCCATTAGTACAAAAAAGCGAGAATTAGGTTTAAGTTCGCGGGAGATTTGTCCAGCCTCTTTTGCATCCGCTTCTCCAAACACCTGTCCCTTTTTAACCAGAATTTCTTTGATCAGATCATCTCCAATCTTCATTTTAAACCTTTCGCAATCGAACTCTTTTGTAAGCATACCGTTAAGCTAAAAATAGAAACAAATGACTAATACGCCAAAACCGGCCCTAGCCACTTTTCGGCTTCCTGCAAACTCATGCCTTTTCTTTGGGCATAGTCCTCCACTTGCTCTTTGGTGATTTTGCCTACACCAAAGTACTGGGAATTGGCGTTGGCAAAATACAGCCCGCTCACGGCTGCGGTTGGCACCATGGCCAAACTATCGGTTAAGGTAATGCCGGTGTTTTTTTCTACATCCAGCAGTTTCCAAATGGTACGTTTTTCGGTATGATCAGGTTGAGCAGGATAGCCCGGCGCCGGGCGTATGCCCTTGTATTCTTCTTTGATGAGGTCTTCGTTGCTTAGGGTTTCGTTTTTGGCATAGCCCCATAATTCTCTTCTTACTTTTTTATGCAACAATTCCGCGAAGGCTTCAGCCAAACGATCTGCCAATGCTTTTAACAGTATGGCCTTGTAATCATCATGGTCTTTTTCGAACTGTTTTACTCTTTCGTCGATGCCAATACCCGTGGTTAATGCAAAGGCGCCCAGGTAATCCTGTGTTTCATTTGACACACCACCATTCATGGGTTTAACAAAATCTGCCAATGCTATATTGTATTGTCCTGCCGGCTTTTTGGTTTGTTGTCGTATGCTGTGAAAGGTGCAAAGTGTTTTGCCTTTTTCATCGTAAACGCTTACATCATCATCATTTACCGTGTTTGCGGGATAGATGCCAACCACAGCATTGGCCTGCAACCATTTTTCTGAAATGATTTGTTTTAGCATGCCCTGAGCATCGTTGAACAGCTTTGTTGCTTCAGTTCCAATCTCAGGGTGATTTAAAATTTTGGGGTAAGAGCCCTTCAATTCCCAACTGTGAAAAAACGGAGTCCAGTCGATGTACTCGGCAATTTCGGCAAGAGAGTATGCTGCGAACACTTTAGTGCCAATAAAACCGGGCTTTACAATTTCGGCCGTTTTCCAATCAATCGGCACTTTGTTTTTTCTGGCCTCTTCGAGAGAAATGAATTTGTTTTGGGATTGGGCATTTTTGTTTTGTTCCCTAACCCTTTCGTAATCCTTGTTTATTTCTTCCATAAACGCATTGCGCAATTCATCAGAAATTAAACTGCTGGCTACGGGCACCGATTTGCTGGCGTCGTTCACATGAACCACAGGGCCTGAATAGTTTTGGGCAATTTTAACCGCGGTGTGTACTTTTGAAGTTGTTGCACCTCCAATTAAAAGCGGAACATTAAATTTAAGCCGCTCCATCTCCTTGGCCACATGCACCATTTCATCCAAAGAAGGCGTAATCAAACCGCTTAAGCCAATCACATCCACGTTTTGTTTTTTCGCTTCGTCTAAAATTTTATCGCAGGATACCATAACCCCCAAATCAACAATTTCATAGTTGTTGCAAGCCAATACAACACCCACAATGTTTTTGCCAATGTCGTGAACATCCCCTTTTACAGTGGCAAGCAAAATTTTACCGGCGTTTTTTCTTCCGTCTCCAATAATACCTGCTTTCAGATTAGCCTCTTTTTCTGCTTGTAAAAATGGTTCAAGGTAGGCCACGGCTTTTTTCATTACCCTCGCGCTTTTCACCACCTGAGGTAAAAACATTTTTCCAGATCCAAACAAATCGCCCACCACATTCATGCCGGCCATTAAAGGACCTTCGATCACGTGAAGTGGCCTTCCTAATTTTAGTCTGGCTTCTTCAGTGTCTGCATCAATGTAATCCACTATGCCTTTTACAAGGGAGTGACTTAATCGCTCTTCTACCGTTCCTTTTCTCCAGGCTTCGTCTTTTTCTGTTTTTTCTTTGGTGATGCCTTTTAATGATTCAGCATGTTCCACTAAACGTTCGGTAGCGTCTTCCCTGCGGTTCAACAACACATCTTCCACCAATTCCAAAAGCGTTTTATCTATTTCATCGTAAATCACCAATTGTGCCGGATTAACAATGCCCATATCCATGCCGGCTTTAATGGCATGGAATAAAAAAGCCGAGTGGATGGCTTCGCGCACATGATCGTTTCCGCGAAAGGAAAACGACACATTGCTCACCCCTCCGCTCACTTTTGCCAGGGGAAGGTTTTCTTTGATCCATTTGGTGGCATTAAAAAAGTCGAGCGCATTCAAGCGGTGTTCTTCCATGCCTGTAGCCACAGGAAAAATATTGGGATCAAAAATAATGTCCTGTGCCGGGAAGTTCACTTTGTTGACTAGAATATCGTATGCACGTTTACAAATTTCAATTCTTCTGTTCAAAGTATCAGCCTGACCTTGTTCATCAAAAGCCATCACAATTACCGCAGCGCCATATTGCCGGATTTTGTGTGCTTGCTCAATAAATTTTTCCTCGCCTTCTTTTAAGGAAATGGAATTGACGATGGCTTTGCCTTGCACACATTTTAATCCGGCTTCAATTACGCTCCATTTGGAAGAGTCAATCATAATGGGGACTCTTGAAATATCCGGTTCGGCAGCGATGAGGTTCAAAAATGTGGTCATGGCTTTTTCACTATCCAGCATACCTTCGTCCATGTTCACATCAATCACCTGTGCGCCACCTTCAACCTGTTCGCGAGCCACCGATAGCGCTTCTTCAAAATTCCCTTCCTTAATCAAACGCAGAAATTTTTTCGAACCGGTAACGTTGGTGCGTTCTCCAACATTCATAAAATTACTCTCGGGGGTCAGGGTAAAAGGCTCCAAACCGCTGAGGTGCATCAAGCTGTCTTTTGCAGGACGTTTGCGTGGTTTGCTTTCTCTGGCCAGTTCAGCAATTCGTTTGATGTGGGCAGGGGTGGTGCCGCAACAGCCACCTACTATATTAATAAAGCCTGATTTCAAAAAATCTTCAATCTGATGTCCCATTTCATGGGCATCCTGATCGTATTCCCCAAACTGATTGGGCAAGCCGGCGTTTGGGTAAGCACTCACAAAGAACGGCGCTTTATCTGAAAGTTCCTCGAGGTATGGACGAAGGTCTTTTGCACCCATGGCACAGTTTAAACCAATGCTGAGCAAATCAACATGAGATACGGAATTCAAAAAAGCCTCCGTGGTTTGTCCGGATAAAGTTCTTCCACTCGCATCAGTAATGGTACCCGAAACCATCACCGGCATTTTACGGTTTATTTTTTCGCAATAGTTTTGAGTAGCAAAGAGTGCGGCCTTCACGTTTAATGTGTCGGTGATGGTTTCAAACAACAACAGGTCGGCTCCACCATCGATTAAACCCCGCACTTGTTCAGTATAAGCCGCCACCAACTCATCGAAGGTAACTGCTCTGAAACCGGGGTCATTCACATTGGGAGACATAGAGGCCAACTTAGTGGTTGGGCCCATAGCCCCGGCTACAAACTTGGCAACGCCGGCAAATTGGGGAAACTCTTTTTTAAACTCCGCTATGGCCTCTTTTGCAATTTTGGCCGACTCGTAATTTAATTCGTATACCAGGCTTTCCATTTCATAGTCTGCCATCGCAATAGCCGTTCCGCTAAACGTATTTGTTTCAATTATGTCTGCTCCGGCTTTCAGGTATTCCTTGTGAATAGCCTTAATAATTTGAGGTTGGGTAATGGATAATAAATCGTTATTGCCCTTAAGGTCTTTGTGCCAATTAGCAAAACGTTTGCCCCGGTAGTCTTTCTCCTCCAATTTGTATTGTTGAATCATGGTACCCATGGCCCCATCAATTACTAATACACGTTGTTCAAGTTCTTGTACGATATTATGCATTGTTGATTTAAGATCTATTTGTTCGCTTTGACATAAAAAAAATCCCCTCCAATGTAGCATCGGAAGGGATTAGTGTATCGTGTTTTGTGTGCTGTACTAATTTAGTTCCGACTTATTTTTCCCGATAATTTCGGGACGAATTCCCACCTTCTCTATGGTTCAAAGTTTAGAAGGTTTGAAGGTTTAGAAGGTTGGAGAACCTTTAAACTATGTAACCTTGTAACCTTTCAACCAGAAAGGGTTGGTAAAGCGTCAACGGGCGTTTCCCTCGGCTTTTCTTAATAAGTGAATTGAAAGAACGGCGCGTAAAGATAGGTAAATTCTTACATTTACTTTCATGAGACAGGTATTTTTCACTTCTATTTTGGCTTTTTTATTAAATGGCACCATAAACGCTCAGGAGCTTACAAAAGTACTTGACTTGATGAAGGCACAAGAGCTGGCATGGAATGCAGGAGACCTTGAAGGCTTTATGATCCCTTATGAAAAAAGCGACAGCCTGATGTTTGTCGGTAGCAAAGGCATTACTTATGGCTGGAACAACACACTGCAGCGCTATAAAACTTCCTATCCCGATAAAGCAAGCATGGGAGAGCTTTCCTTTACCATTATTAAGGCAGAACATCTTTCACCAGATTGCATTTACGTGCTGGGAAAATGGAGTTTAAAAAAGGAAAAGGCGGCTTCAGGGCATTTCACCCTCATATGGAAAAAAAGCAGAGGCGATTGGAAAATCGTCAGCGACCACAGCAGTTGAGGTTATTTAAGACTTCTGGGTTCAGGCGAAACAAGCAAACAGGGATATTGTCCATCTCCAAGTTCAATTGGTTTGCCGGGAGTGAGATCTTTGTTTTTTAAACCCGAATATTCGGGTTCATAAAACACACTCCTGAAACAACGGTTGTCAAAAATCGCTTCACCCTGAGTATTTGCACCCTGTAAGTTCACAGGATTGATATATAACCAAACGGTATTTTTTAGGGAGTCGAGCTCAAACAACTTGCCATTAAAGCCCGAGCAAATAAGGGTATTTCCATTGGCAAGCCGTTGAGCGCCGGAAACATTTTTAGAAAAAAAACTGCTTGGTTTTGGAGCCAGATATTGCCATGAAGGCGCCATTGGAGGAAATGCCTTTTGAGGCTCTATGGTATAGCTGCCTTTTGCAGTTACCGGAGGTTGGATGATGTCTACACTTGAATACATGCTGTCGGGTCGTTCCAATCCGTTGTTAAAGACTAGTATTTTGCCTTCATCGGGCAGTCCTTTACCAATCCAGTCGGCGGAGTGTTGTTTAAACAATTGCTGGTGAATGGTGCCGCCACATCCATAAGATCTGGGATTGCCCCAGCGATACAACAGGTCGCCCCCTTTGTTTTGTTTACCCCCTTTGTTCGTTGCGGCTTGTTTAGTGGTAACACTGTGGTCAATAATAAAAAGCTCGCTGTGGTTACGGTTGCTTACTAAAATTTGGTTTAGGGCAGCATTAAAAGCCACAGAATTAAAGTGAAGCCAATCCACATCTTCACTTGCCAAAAAATTGATGTCCATGCGCTCGGGGTGTTCAGCAACCTTACCGTAATTGGCTTTGCTGGAATCAAAGTCCTGAATCAAGTGGTCCCAAACTTTCCATTCCCAAACAATTTTAGCACTGTTTTTTCCTTTAGGTTGTAATTCAATAATTTTTTCCGTCCACAAGCACGCGCCTAATTGGGACGGATTTCTTCCTGCAGCAATAGCTTCGGCTCTTGATTTTTTTTCCCATACCAGGGCAAGGATGTTGCCGTTCGGCATTGGATAAACATCATGGTGCATACAATGCACACTATCTGAAATTACGTAAGACCAAAGTATTTTCGAATTCCAATCGTAAAGTTCTACTCTTCCGCCACTGGTATGAAACACCTTATTGGAATCGTCGGCGGTACGCAGGAGATGGCCATTGGGCAAAAGGTAAACCGATTGTCCGGGAGTGTACTTGCTTTTCCAGCTATGCACAAGTTTGCCACACTTGTCAATTAAAAAAGTTGTGGTGGAATTAAGTGGTGCAAACAACACATAACCGGGGCGCGACCCTGAGGTTTGTGTGAGCAAACCCATGGTGCGTTGCGCTTTTGTAGAAATGAAGAAAAAGAGGGGAAGAATTAGAAGGGTTCTTTTCATGAAGTGCAAATCAAAAGCAAATTAAACGGTTAATAGAATTGAATACGCAATGGCACTCAACGATGGTGCTGATTGATTCAAAATTCTCGAAGGGATAAATATAGACTAAATTTTATTTCAACGAAAAAGCCTAGCTTAGCAATGCCAACCAATTACGATAAAAGTCAATTGTTCACATGACCCGCACCCTTATTTTATTCTTCACTTCATTGCTGCTGTTCAGCTGCAACACAGCTCAGAGAACCAGCCCGAATAGCACCACAAAAGACAGTCTTGCCAACATTAAAGAGGTATTTCAGGCGCCGGATACCAATGAATTAAACAACGACGAATGGGGCAGAATGGTTAAATACGGCGCGCGCCTGATTGCCAACACAAGTTACTACATAGGTCCAGAAGGCTCCGTAAGCAACAACCTGGGCAACAAAATGAATTGCACCAACTGCCACCTCAGCAATGGCACCAAGGCCTATGGACTTAATTTTTTTGATTCCCACCGCACGTATCCTCAATTCAGGGCCAGGGAGAATAAAATTCTCAGCATGTCAGAGCGTGTGAACAACTGCATTGAACGACCTCACAATGGAAAACCCTTGCCGCTTGATTCCAAAGAAATGGTTGCCATTGTTTCCTACATCAAGTGGCTGGGTGAGGGTTACAATCCAAAAACGCACGAGGGCTATGGTTTGAAACCGATTGCATACAAAGGCTTACAGGCCGATCCGGCACGCGGAGAAATGGTGTACAGCAAACATTGCAAATCCTGTCACCAGAAAAATGGGGAAGGACTGATGAATGCTGATAAAAGCACCTATACTTATCCACCATTGTGGGGAAACAAATCGTACCAGGAAGGCTCGAGTATGCACAGGGTTTTAAAAGCAGCCGCTTTCATAAAATACAACATGCCTAATGCTACAGCTTCTGCTGATCAGCCGGTGTTAAGCGATCAGGAAGCACTGGATGTGGCTGCCTTTATTAACGACGGGCGTATTCACCCACGACCCAAACCAAAACACCCGGATTACGAAAACCTGAAACACAAACCCATTGATTATTTCAAGGGCCCTTATTTAGATGTTTTTCCTGACTTGCAGCATGCCTTTGGGCCTTGGGATGAAATTGAAAAGGCTATGCAAGAGCGAGAGAAAAATCCCGCAAAATAGAATTTTTCCTAGGCCAGATCTGCAAAGTAATCTTCCGTTTTCTTGAAGTAATAAATGCCCAATCCAAAAAAGAAGAAGGATGAACAAACGCTGAGCAAGATGGGCGTTGGATTCAAGACTGTTAATGAAAAAGAAGCCCTGAACAATTCCAATGGGGCGGTCATGGGGTTCAAGGCGATGAGGTATTGAAGTGAAGGACTGGGGCTAATGTTCAGTGGGTAGATCACCGGAGAAAGGAACAACACAAATTGAATGAGGAAGGGAATGATGTAACGAAAATCGCGGTACTTTACATTGAGTGCCGCCAATAATGCCCCGGCGCCCATGGTAGCAATACCTGTTAGTACTACAGAAAGTGGAATTAACCAAAACGCGTGAACGCAGAGTTGAACCCCATTGAATAAGCAGTACAGCAAAAATACGCTAAAGGCCATAGCAAAATCAAAAAGGCCTACAAACACCGATGATACGGGAATGATGAGCCTTGGAAAATAGATTTTTTTAATGATGTTGGCATTGGCCACCATGCTGTTGCCGGCATTGTTGAGCCCGGTGGAAAAAATGCCCCATACTACCAAACCGCTGAAAGCAAACAGCTCATAAGGCATTTGCATGTTGGCAGTGGTGCTGATGGCTTTGCCCAGAAAAAAACTAAAGGTAAGCGCTAGCAATAAAGGCTGAAGTACGGCCCACAAAAAACCCAAAACCGTTTGTTTGTATTTGACCTTGATGTCGCGCAGGGTAAAAATGTAAAACAACTCACGGTAAGCCCAGAGTTCTTTGAGGCCTAAGCTGAAGCGATTTTTTGGCCCTATTTCAAATTCCATACACGAAAATACACATTTGAACATAGAATACCTTTGATTCTCAAACAAGCATTAATTCGCAATGTGCTTAATTTATCAGCACCAAATTGTTAAAATATTAAGCAATCAGGGTTGGTTCAAAATTCCACTATATTCGGTATCGGAATTGTGCGATTGGTTTTTCTTTAAACTTTATACCATGAAAAACGTACTCTCTTCTTTATTGCTCTTCTTATTTTTTTCTATTGGTGTGAAGGCACAAAATTTGGTTTTAAATCCAAGTTTTGAAAACTATAGTTCATGCCCTTCTTCAGGACAAATATCTGTTGTTAGTGGTGTAATAAATCCATCGCTTGCCTCTCCAGATTATTTCAATTCATGCACCACTAACACGAATTATACAACCCCTCAAAGTATATATGGTTATCAAACTCCCAAGACTGGTAATGCATATATAGGAATGTATACTTTTTTAGATTCTCCTGGAGACATATGCGAATACATCCAGTGTCAGCTTTCGAACACTTTGTCAAGCGGAGAGTATTATTGTGTTAGGTTTTATGCAAACATAGCAGATAGTAGTTTATTTTTATCAAGTGACATAGGAGTTTTTCTCTCAAGCAATCCGATTTTTAATAATTCATCTTCAGTTTTTACAATTAACCCTAATTATAGTAACACAATTGCTTTTGATAAAAATTCATGGAAAGAAGTTGGGTTCAGTTTTCTCTCAAGCGGAGGCGAAAAATTTCTAACAATTGGTAATTTTAAAACAGCTGCCCAAACACAAACTACAATATCACAAGGTGCGTCATGGGTAAGTGGAAGTTATCTTCTTATTGATGATGTTTCTGTAACTGCTGGGAGTTGTGTCACAACGAATTTAGTTGATAGAAATGAAACGGATCAATTAGTTATCCCAAACCCTATACTTGGTGGAATAGTATCACTTCTCTTTTCTGGAGAAATAGCTGATTTGAAGGACATTAAAGTTTATGACAGTGTGGGGAAAGAAGTTTTTCCTGCAAGAATTGTATGCCAAAATGAAGTTAAAATAGATTTAAGTAGTTATGCGAATGGCATCTACTATATCGTTAGTTCAAGCAAGAATTTCAATCCAAAAAAAATATTAACAATAACAAACTAAAATGACAAAAAGAATATTTTTTCTATTAATGTTAGCAACAACATTATTGCACGGGCAAAATTGGCTATTAACAGGAAACCCTGGCGTTCTTCCAACAGACTTCCTTGGCTCTACAAATGGGATACCTCTCAATTTCCGCACAGCCAACTTACAGCGCATGCAAATTACCTCAGTGGCTTTCGGTGCCTTTGTTTCCAACTAGCGGCCATGCCGGGCAATTGACTAGAAAGTGAAGTAATTTCGTATGATGTATTTGCTCCTATTGAAAACCATTATCAAAACTTACGTTGAATCAATGCTGCAAAGCCAAAGCCCGTTTTTTCCCAAAATCCAAAATCAGGTCAATAAACTCAAAGGGTTTGTAATGGTTGATGGCGGCTTGATGAAATATACAGGTAGCGGGCGTCATGCCGGGCAGGGAATTCACTTCAATAAAAATCACTTCCACTTTTAAGTCTGCATAAATTCTTACAAAGGCATCAATGCGGCAATACCCGCTTACCCCTAAAAGTTTAGCGGCTTTGCCCAATTCTGTTTTTACTTTGTCGCTGATCTGGCGGCGGTCTTTTTCGCTTTTGGCATAACGGGCCGGGGTGATGTTCTGGCCTTGCCCGGCTAAAAATTTTTCCTCCAGACTCAGCACTTCTCCTTCCGCCAGAGCTTCTGAAGCTTCAAACACCTCGTATTCAATTTCGCCCCTTGAATTAAAGCGGGTGAGCATGCCCCCTGTGATTTCTAAAAAATGAGCCGCGTCTTTTTTGCTGATCAATTCTTCCACCAAAATGGTGTCTTTACGGGGAAATTCTTCTTTGTCCTTGATGTTTAAATACTGTGCAGCTTTAGAAGGCAGGTTTTCTTCCGTGCGGAACATCAATTCACAAAAGGCCATAAACTCATCACGATTTCTGATCTTTTTCACTGCGGAACTGCAACCATCGTCGACCGGCTTGGCAATGAAAGGATAGGGGATGTATTTCTCGAGTGAAGCGAGTGTTTTTTCCTGATGCTTGTCCCAATCGTTTTTGTGTATAAGCAAATGTTCGGCAACCAAAAGGCCGTTAGTTTTTAAAATTTCATTGGTTTTGTATTTGTCAATGGTAATTTCAGAGCTTTGTTTGCCTGAGCCGTTGTAGGGCAATCCGAGTTTTTCAAGTTCCGCCTGCACGGCTCCGTCTTCGCCCGGACGGCCGTGGAGGGCAATAAACACTTCGTCTACTTTGGATTTCAGATCTGCGTAGTGGAGCTTTTGCGGAGCTGCGACAGATGCACTGGATGCATATTTCTCGGTAATGCTTTTACATTGTTGTTGAATTTCTGCAATCAGAGGATGCACTTTAAAATGCTCCACTTTTTCGCGAATATCGTCGGCATTGTCTTTTAACAACAAATTTATGGGCAACAGGTACATGTGGTGAGCCGAAGCGTTTCCTGTTAAAAACACGGGCAAAGGCATGTATTTTTCTGAGGAGGACAATTTTTCGTACACGTTCCTTCCGCTTTCCACTGAAATGTGTCTTTCGGAGGAATAACCCCCCAAAATAACGGCTACGCGGATTTTAGATGTACCGGCTTCTTTATCTGTTTTTATAGCGGCATCCAAATGCTGCAAGAGCCGGGCAAAACCCAACTGCCCTTTGCTTTGCAGGGCTCTTTTAGCCAGCGATGTACGAATAATAAATGTGAGAAATTGCGAAGGGTTTAATCCGATTTCGGCCGCTTGATGGAAAAAGAAAGAGGAGGGCATCATGCCGCTGGTGGTATTCGGGTCGTTGAGGTAAATTTTTCCATCCCTTCCATAAAACCCGTCGATGCGTGCATACACATCAAAATGCAATTCTCTGAACAAACGTTCGCACTCAGCACGTATGGCCTGAATGTTATCGGCCTCAAGGTCAATTGGGGTAATTTTTCGCGACAGGCCCGGCAGGTATTTGCTGCGGTAGTCGAACAATTCTTTGCCTTTACGAATTTCGGTTGGAGGCAAAGCGATGGCAGTTCCGTTTTCGTCTTCCAATACGATGCAGGAAAATTCTCTTCCTTCAATAAAACCTTCTACCAAAACGGTGCTTTCTCCATCCAAACTTTCCAAAACAAAACCATCGTCCACAAGTTGCTTATCAAGAAAAGCGATGAGTTGTGAAGGATCGTAAACAACGGGGTTCCCAAGGGATTCAGGGTAGGAAATGTGAACCGGTAAACCCATGCCTTCGCGAATGTCAACAAGAGTTTTAACCTGAGCTATCTTTTGTTCAGTGCTGAGGGCTTTCCATTCTTTCGCGTCTATCCATTTTGTGAACAGGGCTTTTTCAACGGCTTGCATAAATTCCATTTCAGAAGCTTCGTTCAAAATACTAACCCCAATACTGGAGCCCTGGTTGGCGGGTTTGATGACGCAGGGAAACCCAATTTGTGATTTAACGGTTTCAAAAACAGCTTTGCATTTACCTGAGATCCAATCCTGACGATTTATTTTTAAAAAAGCAGGGCTGTTAAAACCCTTGTTTACCATCAGTTCCTTTTGTACCGATTTATCTATACCAATAGAAGAAGGCAAAATTCCTGATCCGCTGTAAGGGATACCATGAAACTCAAACAACCCTTGAATGCGCCCATCCTCTCCATAGGGGCCATGTAAACACAAAAAGGCAAAATCAATACTGTGTTTTAATTCTTCAACTGAAATTTTTCTACCCAAACCTTTCAGGAGATTTTCCTGTGCAGTTGCATCCAGAGCACCTAAATTTTCGGCGTACAATTGAAATGGGGAATCCTGTGGGAGAAACTCTACCGGAGGATAAAAGTCGCGAATACTGCCTTTGTAAATGAACTCCCAGTGCAGCTCTATAAAATTCCCAAAGCTGTCAACAAAAATGGGCACGGCATCGAATAGGGATTTGTTGAGGTTGTCGTAAACTGTTCTGCCACCGGCAAAGGAGATTTCTCTTTCTTTGCTGGGCCCCCCGAAAATAATGCCAATTTTGATTTTGTTTGTCATAGCCAAATCCCCCACAAAGGTCGGAATAATCAAATGTAGAGGAAAGCAGCAAATGCCCGATTTTTGCTTTTGCAATTAATTAACAGGGGTCTGTAAATACCCTTTGGGATAAATTGTACTTTTCGAGCACAAATTATGTTTATCCGATTTCTCATTTTTTTCTCCCTCATCTTAGCAGTTGAGATTTATTTTCTAAGTGGGGTAAAAACCTTTGTGCGGGATTTTTCTCCGCAACGCAAACACATTATCCTTTACATAGCTTATGGTTTTGCGGCCCTGAGCTTACTTATCGGGCTGGTATCCTTGTTTTACCCACCGCAAAACTGGAACACGTTTTTTCGGTTTATTTCTTCTGTTGTACTCATTCTGGCCGTTTGCAAACTGCTTGGCATTAGTTTTTTGATTATCGATGACATCGTTCGTTTGTTCCGCTGGCTGTTTTCTTTATTTGTTGAACGAAAAGAAGAAGTGATGGAAGCCGGTAAGGGCATCAGCCGTTTAAAGTTTTTCTCACAGCTAGCCGTTGGTTTTACGGTGATTCCGGCCATTGGGTTTATTTATGGGATGGTGCGCGGGGCGTATAAGTACAAGGTTCACCATGTAAAACTAAACTTCCCGAATCTGCCACACGAATTCAACGGATTTAAGATTGTACAACTCAGCGATATTCACGTGGGCTCTTTTGTTAACGATCAGGGATTAAAAACGGCTTTTGATATCGTTGAGCAACAAAATGCCGACTTAGTTTTATTTACCGGCGATTTAGTGAATAACATTGCCACTGAGGTGGAAGGCTACGAACAGCAATTTAAACGCCTGAATGCGCCTCATGGTGTTTACTCAGTACTTGGCAATCACGATTACGGAGATTATGTGCAATGGGATACCGAGGAAGAGAAAGCGAAAAACCTGGAGAAACTAAAGGCCCGGCAAAAAGAGTTTGGTTGGAAACTGCTCATGAACGAACATGTGCCGATTGAAAAAAATGGAGCTAAAATAGCCTTACTGGGTATTGAAAACTGGGGCGGTAACATGCGTTTTCCGCGTTACGGCAAATTAAAAGAGGCCTATGAGGGCACTGAGCAATATCCTTTTAAACTTTTGATGAGTCACGATCCCAGCCATTGGGATATGCAGGTGCAATTGGAATATCCCGACATTGATTTAACCCTTAGCGGGCACACCCATGGCATGCAATTTGGCATTGAAATTCCCGGCTTTAAATGGAGTCCGGTAAAATACATTTATAAAAACTGGGCCGGGCTGTATAAAAAAGACAGCCAGTACTTGTATGTGAACAGGGGCTTGGGTTTTATCGGTTACCCCGGACGGCTAGGTATTTGGCCTGAGATTACGGTGATAGAGTTGAACAAAGGCTAGTCACTAATTAACACAAAGAGTAAGATCTCACGAATGCAGATTAGTGCAAATTCGTGTAATTCGTGGCTATATTTATCCATGTTTTCCTTCAAAACCATTATCCAAAAATTTGGCAGCAAAGCCGAAAAAACGGGTTGGACTTACATTGATATGCCCATGGATGTGATTCTTAAACTCAAACTTAAAAACAGAAGGGAGTTCAGGATCAAAGGCACCATGGACGATGTGAAATTCGAAAGATTGGTTTGTTATCCTTCAAAGGAAGGGCATTTTATTATTGCTATTAATGCGGAGCTCAGAAAAAAGCTGGGTAAAAAGGAAGGCGCGACAGTAAGCATCCAATTTGATTTAGACAAAAACGCGGCCCTGAAATCTCAGGAGCTTCTTGATTGCCTGGCACAGGAACCGGAGGCGGAAAAACAATTCAAATCGCTTTTACTTTCCCACCAAAACTATTTTCACCGTTATGTCTATACGGCCAAGGGTGCTGATACCCGGGCAGGAAGAATTGTAAACGTGATCAATGCCATGTACAAAAAAATGGATTTTGGGGAGATGATACGGGGGTTAAAAGTTAAGAACCCGCCTGCCTGAGCAAATCCGGCGCTTTGGCAGGCAGGGGTTTAGATAGTTATAAAGTTGGGAGTGGAAGTACTAAACCCTCCAGCGGAAAAAAAAAATCACTCTTTTATTAGCTTCAAAGTTTGACTTGATCCATCATCAAGAGCTGTTTTCAAAAAGTAGATTCCGTTGGGGAAAGCCCTCAGGTCCACTTCAAGATCTTTATTTTTAGGAAGTAGTTGGCCTTCGCTCAACACTATCTTTCCTAAAACGTCTACAATTTCAAAGCCTTTTAAATTACTGTTATCTGAACTTATAAAGAATACACCAGCAGTAGGGTTAGGGAATAGATTAATTAAACTTAATGCATCATTCAACTCAAAAACACTATTTGGACAAGGGATTCCAATTATTGTAATGCTAGCTTCTGCTTTACACTCGTCCCCATTAGAACCCACAACAGTGTATGTGCCTGGTCCTGCAATTAAACTTTGATTTGCGACTGTCCCGGTGAATGTAGTTCCCGACCATGAATAGTAACTGGCCCCAAATGGAGTCAGCGTTGCGGTTGAACCAATGCAAATACTCCAACTTGTGGGCACTATGGTCAGGAATGGGGGAAAGAAAAAAGTGACCAGAACGGTATTTGTATTCGTGCAATAAAGGGCGTTATTGGCCGTCAAGGTGTAGATTAAACTGGTTGATGGTGTGGTAACTGTAATGCTGGTACTAATAGAAGAAAGAAAAATTGAAGGTGCCCATGAATAATTAACTGCCCCCCCTGCACTTAAAGTGGAAGACTGGGTCCAGCAGACAGTATCGGGGCTTGCGCTGATTGTTAAACTTGGAATTGCAATTATACTCAGCGATTGGCTGGTCTGAGCGTTTCCTTGTGGTGTTTGCGCCAATAAGGATATCGTATAAGTGCCTGACTGAGGAAATCGAATGATTGTATTTTGACTACTGGACGAATAAATTATTGGGCCTAAGGGGAATATGGACCAGCTAAATGTGTTAGCTGTTAAAGTACCGGTGTTTGCAGTTGCAGTCAGGCTGTTGCAAGTGACACTTGAAAGATTGATGCTTAATTGTGCGAGTTGACGGGATGGGTAAAACAAAGCAAAAGCTAAGGTGAGTGTCTTAAGGGATATGAAAATAAATAGCTTCATTTTATTGTAATTGGCATCACTAAAATGAAGGCTTCACTTTTAGTGCTTCAACGAGTGTTATAATCAAAAACCATACCAAAGAGGGATATTTTATCAATTAAAAGACTATTACTGATCAAAACAGGCGACAAATAAAAAACCCCAACCATATGATCGGGGTTTTAATATAAGCATAATCCCTCCTTTCGTCGGGATGACAACGTGCATTAGTATCTGTAAGCATCCGACTTAAACGGGCCTTCCACTTTTACTCCAATGTAATCGGCTTGCTCCTGGTTCAACACATCCAGTTCAACGCCAATTTTAGCAAGGTGCAAACGGGCTACTTTTTCATCAAGAATTTTTGGTAACACATATACTTTCTTTTCGTAAGCGGCGGTATTGGTCCACAATTCAATTTGTGCCAGCGTTTGATTGGTAAAGGAATTACTCATCACAAAACTTGGGTGACCGGTAGCGCAACCTAAATTTACCAAACGGCCTTCGGCCAACACAATAATGTCTTTGCCTTTGATGGTGTATTTATCCACCTGAGGTTTAATAACGTCTTTTGTGTTGCCGTAATTTTTGTTTAACCATGCCATGTCGATCTCAGTATCAAAGTGACCGATATTACAAACAATGGCCCCGTGTTTCATGCTCTCAAAATGGCGACCTACAACAATGTCTTTGTTTCCGGTTGTAGTAACGATAATGTCGGCAATTTTAACGGCGTTGTCCATTTTTTGAACCTGGTAACCGTCCATGGCGGCTTGCAAAGCGCAAATAGGATCAATTTCTGTAACAATCACACGAACACCTTGTGAAGACAAAGATTGTGCTGAACCTTTTCCAACGTCGCCGTATCCGGCTACCACAGCTACTTTACCGGCCAACATGATATCGGTAGCGCGGCGTATGGCATCCACCAACGATTCGCGACAACCGTATTTATTATCGAATTTGGATTTGGTTACCGAGTCGTTTACGTTAATGGCAGGCAACATCAAAGTGCCATTGGCCATACGTTCGTACAAACGGTGAACGCCAGTGGTGGTTTCTTCTGATAAACCGCGGATACCGGCAGCCAATTCAGGGTATTTATCAAATACCATGTTGGTCAGGTCGCCGCCGTCGTCTAATATCATATTCAATGGTTTGCGGTCTTCGCCGAACCAAAGTGTTTGTTCAATGCACCAGTCGAATTCTTCGGCGGTCATGCCTTTCCAGGCGTAAACTTGAATGCCTGCGGCGGCAATGGCGGCAGCGGCATGATCTTGTGTAGAGAAAATGTTACAAGAGCTCCAGGTTACTTCAGCACCTAATTCAACGAGGGTTTCAATTAACACTGCGGTTTGAATAGTCATGTGAAGACAACCGGCAATGCGAGCGCCTTTAAGTGGTTTGCTGGCACCGTATTCTTTACGCAGGGCCATAAGTCCCGGCATTTCTTCTTCGGCTAATTTAATTTCTTTACGACCCCATTCTGCTAATGAGAAGTCTTTTACTTTGTACTTGATGTACTTTGTTGCAGTTTCTGGCATGTGCTCTTGAATTTTAAAGGATTACAAAGATAAAGTTTAAGTTTGTAACCCTCAACAATTAATTTTGTTTAACACTAGCACAAATTGTTTTCGATACGGCAAATAACCCCTGCTATCCGATTGGCCTTAATGAATCTGAAAACCCTTTCGGAGCAGAATCAGGAACTAAAACAGCGGGAGTTGGAAACTTCAGGAACACGGATCTTGTTAAACGCCTTGTTTCATGAACCTCAAGCTGAGTTAAAGTACGACAGCAACCGCAAACCCTACCTAAGCAATTATCCTGGGCACATTTCAATTTCTCATTCCCATGACCGCCTTGCCATCATTCACCACCTTTATTCCAAAACCGGAATAGATATTGAATTAATTCGCGATAAAGTGAAGGGCATACAGCACAAGTTTTTGAACGAAGCAGAGTTGTTACAAGCCAACAACGATACGGAAACCTTAGTGGAATTCTGGGCGGTGAAAGAAACACTTTATAAGATCAACGGCACAAAAGGCATAGATTTCAAAAAAAATTTGTTTATTGAACAGGTGGATGCACAAAGGGTGTTGGGTAGAATTGATGTCAATGGTAAGATCAGTCGGTATGTTCTGATCAAAGAGAAAACAGACAACTACATTTTAGTTTATGCTGAGAAAGAAGTTTGAAAACCTGATAAACCAAATTGTGCACAAAGGCCCTCGGCTTGCAGTATTAATTGACCCGGACAAGTTTAATGCAGATTTGATTTTACTGGCTAACACAAGTTATGTAACTTGTTTTTTGATTGGAGGAAGTCGTCTGGAAAGCGGTAATTTGAAACAAACCGTGCGACAAATAAAACAGCTTTCCTCGCTTCCAATTTTGCTTTTTCCCGGAGATGAAACACAATTGAGTCGCGAAGCAGATGGCTTGCTATTGCTGAGTTTATTATCTGGCCGAAACCCCGATTACCTTATCGGAAAACACGTGTTGGCTGCACGGCAAATAAAAACGATGCAGCTTCCTGTTTTTCCAACAGCCTACCTTTTGATTGCTTCAGGTGGGCAATCGAGCACGCAGAAAGTTAGCAACACCTTACCGCTTGATCCGGTTAACACTATAAGTATTGTGGATACCGCAATTGCTGCAGAACAGTTGGGATTTAAAGCAATTTACCTTGAAGCGGGAAGTGGTACTAAGCAACCTATTTCTCCGGTGTTGATCCGCGCAGTTAAAAAAGCAGTTTCTATTCCAGTATTAGTAGGGGGTGGTTTGGATTCGGTGGTGAAAGTGAAAAAGGCCATAAATGCTGGCGCAAATCTAATCGTGATTGGAAATGCCCTGGAAAAAAATGTACATTTATTGAGCGAGATCAGCTCTTGTTTTCAAAAGAAGAGAAGCAGGAAACGAAATTAGAATAAGTATGAAGTTGATTGTGATAACACCAACCAATGATGTGCCTGATGAAACCAGTTTAATTACTAAAATGTTTGAAAGCGGTTTAATGACACTTCATGTGAGAAAACCTAAAAAGTCGACTCGGCAAATGAAGGACTACATCAATGAAATCCCGTCTATTTTTCACGACCGCATTGTATTACACTACCATCATGATCTTGTATACAAATTTGGATTAAAAGGGATTCACCTCAGCGAAGTACACTTGTCTAAACATTGGAAGTATTGGTTTATACGACTTCGTTTAAAAATGCGGTTTGCCGACACATCTAAAAGCCGCTCTTACTCAAGGTTGCAGCAAGTATACAACAAGGAAGAAACGAATTATTCTTACTTTTTGCTGGGCACCATGTTCAACCGAATGACCGGCGATTTATACAGCGGGTATTATGAAGAGGGGGTAAAGGCAGCCAATCAAAAAAGTGGCAAACGATTGGTGGCGAGGGGAGGTTGTATTTTAAACTCAGTAAAAAGAGCTCACCAGTACGGCTTTTTCGGTATCGCCTACAACAATTTTATCTGGGGCGACAGCGAGCCCTTTTTTCAATTCTTAAAAGTGCTACAAGAGTTTAAAAAGCACAATATAGCACTCGAATAATGTCAACGCTTTCGATTCTTGCATTTGTTTTTGGGGTGGCAGGGGTATGGTTTACCATACAAAAAAACAGTTGGTGCTGGCCCTTGGGTTTAATTTCAGTGTTGACTTCCTCGGTGGAATTTTATCAGCAAAGGTTGTTCGGCGATATGAGTCTTCAGGCATTTTATTTTGTGGCCGGTGTTTATGGGTGGTTTTACTGGAACAGGAAACAACAAACAGTGTTTAATGTTCGAAACACGCCCGCAGAGATGCGGAGTATACTCATTTTAATTACTGGCTTACAATTCGGGCTTTACTATTATTTGCTGAAACAGTTAAGGGGAGATCAGTTTCTGTTTGATGCCCTGCTTACGGCATGCAGCCTAACAGCAACTTACATGATGACCAAACGCTGGATAGAAAACTGGATGATGTGGGTAATCATTGACCTGGCTTATGTATTTTTATATGTCTTAAAAAGTATGTGGCTTTTTAGCGCATTGTACTTTGTTTTTGCCGGAATGGCCTATTTTGGATGGAAACAATGGAAAGCCGAAACATTAAAAAAATAGCTGTCATAGGCGCTGAAAGCACAGGCAAAACGGCTTTGTGTGAGTATCTGGCACAGCATTATCAAACAGTTTGGGTTGCCGAGTATGCTAGGGAATATTTTAACCACTCTAACATTTACAATTACACCTTATCGGATCTTGAATACATTGCAAAACAACAAATGGCCCTGGAGATGGAAGCAAGTAAAAAGGCCAAGGCCTTGCTTTTTTGCGATACAGCCCTCATCACCTTAAAAATATGGGCCGAATTGGAATTTGGAATTTGCCCGCAGTCGATAATACAATTTATGCAACAGAATCCTTATGATTTTTACCTAATTACCAATAACGATGTGGCCTGGGAGCCTGACCCCCAACGACTGAACAAATTCTCAAGGGAACACATTTTTGAATTGAATAAGGCGGCGGCGCGTACAGAAAAGGTGCCTTTTGGGCTGGTGATGGGTACAGGTCATTCAAGAAATTTAAGCGCAAGGGACCAGCTTCTCGCTTTTCAGAACAAACAGTCCTTATAGTTTGGAGGGGTCTAAACCACCCAGATCACAAATCTTGTAAAAGGCCTCTTCTTTCACTTTTCCTACGCTAAGCCTTGACAATCTGACCAAATCCATGTCTCTAAAAAAGGGGTCTTTTTTGAGCTGATCCAGTGAAACCGCTTTTTTTAAAGCTTTGTAGGGGGCAACATCCACAGAAAGCCATGCGGGGTCGGTGCTCCCCGGATCCTGGAAGGCTTCTTTCACAATTTTAGCAATACCTACAATTTCCTGGCCTTCGTTACTGTGATAAAAGAAAGCCAGGTCGCCTTTTTTCATGTCTCTGAGATTATTTCTGGCCGCATAGTTTCTTACTCCGTCCCAGCAGGTTTTTTTATCCTTTAAAAGCTGATCCCAACTGTACTTGAAGGGTTCGGATTTGATGAGCCAGTAATTCATGATCACTTGAGATTAGGGGTTTGGGGGTACTCTAAAAAAGTTTTAATAAATGTGCCTTTGAGGGCTTAAAAATAGCCTAAAAATCCCTTTGCAATACTCAAAAAATGCCTACATTTGCAGCCGAAATCGAAAAACACGCTCATTTTGAAGCAAATGGCCAGTAAAATCAAGACGTTCACAAGAAACACGTCAGTTTCTTTTCTTTTTTTAGCACTCCTGTTTTTAGTATCCCCTGTATACAAAGCATCAGAGCCCGCGGAAGGTACATCTGCCGCAACAACGGATACCACCAAGAAAAAAAAGGTGAACATGGCTGAAATTGCCATTGAGCACGTTTTAGATTCACACAGCTGGCACCTTTGGGGTGATGAGCACCCGGTGTCTTTGCCACTCCCTGTGATACTTAAAACAGCATCAGGCTTTGTGAGTTTTTCTTCAGGAGCATTTCATCATGATGTTCACGGAAAGGTAGTAGTTGAAAAGAATGGTCAGAGGTTTGTGAACTTCGAAGAGGATATTTATTACGCATCAGAAACACCAAACGAACACGGGCAATACCTTCATTTGGAAGCTAATGCTAAAGGCAAAATGCATCCACTCAACGAAAAGCCTTTGGATTTTTCTATTACAAAAAACGTGGCACAGTTGTTTTTTTCTGCCTTGGTGCTCATTTTGTTATTTACTTCCATTGCACGTGCCTACAAAAAAACCGGCGTTACTTCTGCACCTAAAGGAAAACAATCCTTTTTTGAACCGCTCATCGTTTTTGTTCGCGACGAAATTGCCAAATCAAATATCAGTGGAGGCAAACACGAAAAATACGTTCCTTACCTTTTAACAGTTTTCTTTTTGATTCTATTAAACAATGTGTTGGGCTTAATTCCAATCAGCGCGAACTTAACCGGTAACATTGCTTTTACTTTTGTGTTGGCAACAATCACTTTTATTGTAACAAGTGTCAGCGCCAACAAGTACTACTGGGGCCATATCTTTTTACCGCCTGCACCAAAAGCGCTGTATCCTATTTTAATTCCTCTTGAGGTACTTGGCATCTTTACCAAACCTTTTGCTTTGATGATACGTTTGTTTGCGAACATGACAGCCGGCCACATTATCGTGATCAGTTTGGTGGGATTGATTTTTACTTTCGAAACTATACTTGTTTCACCAATTGCAGTTGGTTTTGCTCTTTTTATCGACGTTCTGGAATGTTTGGTTGCCTTGTTGCAAGCTTACATCTTTACTTTATTGACAGCACTTTTCATAGGTTCAGCCATGGTAGAACACCATCATGAAGAATCGCATGAAGGGGAGCACGCAACCGCCAAGCATTAATATAAATTGATTAACCAATAAATAAAAACAAGTAACATGACAGGAAGTATCGCAGCAATCGGTGCAGGTCTGGCAGCCATCGGCGCCGGAATCGGTATCGGACAGATTGGTGGACACGCAATGGATGCCATTGCACGTCAACCTGAGGCACACGGAAAAATCCAAACTACCATGCTTATCGCAGCAGCTCTCGTTGAGGGTGCGGCTTTATTCGGTATTGTAGTAGCCTTACTGTAATTAGTGTAATTAAATCCTCTACGGTTGGTAGAGGGTTTAATTTATTTAAGCGGTCAAATCATTAAAAATCAAGCATCATGCAATTATTTATTTTAGGCTCTCTTATCACTCCCGGAATAGGACTTATTTTCTGGACCGGTGTGGTATTTTTGTTGTTATTCGGCATACTAACCAAATTCGCCTGGAAACCCATCCTTAATGCCATTAAAACGCGTGAGAAAAATATTTCCGACGCTTTGGCAAGTGCCGAGGGCGCATTAAACGACATGCGTGAGCTCAGGGCGAACAACGAAAAAATTCTGGCTCAGGCAAGAAGCGAACGCGACGCAATGTTAAAAGAAGCACGCGAAACCAAGGACAGCATTGTAGCTGAAGCTAAAAGCAAAGCACAAGCAGAAGCGGACCGTATCATGAACAGCGCGCGTGAACAAATTATTAACGAAAAAAATGCTGCTGTAGCTGACCTCAAAGTTCAGGTGGCCTCACTTTCTATCGAAATTGCCGAGAAGATCTTAAAATCAGAATTGGCCAACGACGAGAAACAAAAGACATTGGTGAATAGCCTGATGAAAGACGTTAACCTCAACTAAAATGGCAACAGCAGATAACCGTTATGCCAAATCCTTGATGGATCTCAGCCTTGAGTCTGGGCAACTTGACGTCGTACGCAAGGACCTTAAATTGATGTTGAGCACCATTGAAAGCAATCACGAGCTTGCTTTATTGTTGGAAAGTCCGATTGTAAAGAAAGACAAAAAAATCAATGTGTTGAATGCTATTTTCGGAAACAAAATCAGCAAGGTGTCCATGTCGTTTTTAACGCTGATTACAACAAAAAATCGTGAATCGCAGTTAGTGGCTATTCTCAGGGCATTTGAAGAACAATACAAAGTTCAAAACAACATTTTCACAGCTGTGGTTACATCAGCAAACGGCCTTGATCAAAAAACAAAAGAAAAAGTGCTCGATCTTGTAAGAGGTCAAATGAAGGGGGAAGTTGAGTTGGTTGAAAAAATTGATGCTGCTACCATTGGTGGATTTGTGCTCAGAATAGGGGATAAACAAATCGATCGCTCTGTTGCAAGTGAATTACATAATCTGAAGAAAAAATTGACAAATAAAGCTTTAAATTAAATTATTAGAATCAGAATAAGATGGCTGAAATAAATCCCGCAGAAGTTTCTGCAATTTTAAGACAACAATTAAGTGGTTTCAAAAGTGAAGCCGAACTCGAAGAAGTGGGTACTGTACTTCAGGTGGGTGATGGTATTGCCCGCATTTACGGCTTATCCAAAGTACAATCAGGTGAGTTGATCGAGTTTGAAAATGGTGTTCAAGCCATCGTGTTGAACCTTGAAGAAGATAATGTTGGAGCGGTACTATTGGGTTCTGGCGAAAACATTAAAGAAGGCTCTTCTTGCAAACGCACCAAACGTATTGCTTCAATTAAAGTAGGAGAAGGCATGTTGGGTCGCGTTGTAGACACTTTGGGTATGCCAATTGATGGTAAGGGCCCAATCAAAGGTGAGACTTTTGATATGCCATTGGAAAGAAAAGCACCGGGGGTAATTTATCGTCAGCCTGTAACCGAACCATTACAAACAGGTATCAAAGCGATTGATGCCATGATTCCAATTGGACGCGGACAACGGGAGTTAGTGATTGGTGACCGCCAAACCGGAAAAACAGCGGTGTGTATCGATACGATCATCAACCAAAAAGAATTTTACGAAGCAGGTAAGCCAGTATTTTGTATTTACGTTGCAGTTGGGCAAAAAGCCTCTACTGTAGCCAACGTATTGCGTGTATTGGAAGAGAATGGCGCGATGGCGTATACTGTGATCGTTTCTGCAAGCGCAGCTGATCCTGCTCCAATGCAGTTTTATGCACCTTTCGCAGGAGCTGCCATTGGTGAATTTTTCCGTGATACCGGTCGCCCGGCCTTGATTGTGTTCGACGATTTGTCAAAACAAGCTGTAGCCTATCGTGAGGTGTCTTTGTTATTGCGTCGCCCTCCGGGACGTGAGGCGTATCCTGGTGACGTATTTTATTTGCACTCTCGCTTACTTGAAAGAGCTGCGAAGATTAACGCGAATGATGACATTGCAAAAAGCATGAATGATTTGCCAGAATCATTGCGTCCAATGGTAAAAGGAGGGGGTTCGCTTACTGCACTTCCGATTATCGAAACGCAAGCAGGCGACGTATCGGCTTACATTCCAACGAACGTAATTTCCATTACCGACGGTCAGATTTTCCTTGAATCCAATTTGTTCAACTCAGGTATCCGTCCTGCTATTAACGTAGGTATTTCGGTTTCCCGTGTAGGGGGTAATGCTCAGATCAAATCCATGAAAAAGATTGCCGGTACCTTAAAGCTGGATCAGGCGCAATACCGCGAGTTAGAAGCTTTCGCAAAATTCGGCTCGGATTTGGACGCTGCTACAAAGAGCACCTTAGATAAAGGAGCACGAAATGTGGAGATACTTAAACAAGGCCAATTCTCTCCATTGCGCGTAGAACAACAAATTGCCATAATTTATTTGGGAACCAAAAACCTGTTAAGAAATGTTCCGGTGAATAAAGTGGGCGAATTCGAAAAAGAATTCCACGCAACCATGGAACGCAAACACAAAGTGGCTTTGGATGGACTAAAAGCAGGACAATTAACGGATGAAATCACAGCCGCAATTGAATCTTGCGCAAAAGACCTACTTTCAAAGTACGGTGTTTAAACCCAGTTCTTTTAGCGCTGATAGGAACCATTAACAGTTACATACAGAATAAAAAGGAATGCCAAGTTTAAAGGAAGTCAGAAACAGAATCGTATCGGTTGGTTCAACAATGCAAATTACCAGCGCCATGAAAATGGTGAGTGCTGCTAAGTTGAAGCGCGCACAGGATGCCATTACCCAAATGCGTCCGTACTCTAATAAAATGCAGGAGATCATCGAAAACGTGAGCTCTAACCTCGATGCTTCTGAAAACAAATACAACCGCCCATTATCGGAAAAGCATGTTTTATTAATTCCTGTTTCAAGTAACCGTGGACTGGCAGGCGCGTTCAACGCCAATATCATTAAAAAGGCCTGGAGCATCATACGCGAAGAATCTGTTAACAACAAGATAACTGTAGTGCCAATCGGTAAAAAGGCTCAAGATGCGTTCAGAAAAACGGAATACTTCATCACCGGATCGGATTTACCACATCACCTGAACGATTTATTGAATGATTTGCGCTATGATGTTACTGCTCCGGTAGCTGAGCGACTGATGAATGCTTACTTAAACAAACAGTTCGATCGTGCCATTATTATTTATAACCAATTTAAAAATGCAGCGGTACAAGAAGTGGTGTTTGAACAATTGTTACCAGTTGCTCCTGCCGTAAGCAAAAAGATAGAAAGTGCCGGTAACCGTGCAGATTATATTTTTGAACCAAACAAAGAGTTTATTATTAACGACCTTATACCTCGTTCAATCAAAACACAATTTCACAAAGCGTTATTAGATTCTGTGGCCTCTGAACACGGTGCTCGCATGACTGCAATGCACAAAGCCACCGATAACGCCAAAGCAATGCAACGTGAATTAAAGATCACTTACAATAAAGCTCGTCAGGCAGCAATTACCAAGGAGATTCTTGAGATTGTGGGTGGAGCCGAAGCGCTTAATGGCTAAAGCAAATTATTGAAAAAAGAAACCCTGTAAGTTTTGCTTACAGGGTTTTTTTATTGAATGCAGTTAAAGTTTATTCAACTTTTGGCATGGGTTTTTTCTCAGGCACAATAAATCCTAAGCGTAATCCAAGAATTCCTGAAATCCCCACTTCAGGCACTCTAAAAAAGGCGTGGTAATTACTGAGGTATTTTGCATCACCACTTCCGTAATAAGGAGGGTAATAATACACAGGATTAGCAGGATCATAAACATACGTTTTGGTTTCAGTAGTGGCGTTATTGTATGAATACGACTGACCCGTAACCCCAACTCCAACAAAATACTCAAAGGTCATAATGTTACCTAGAATAAACTGACGGCCGTAATTAATCATTCCACCGTAGCCAAGAACATTGATATTCGAAACCCTGTTTACCGTTGTTATTGTATAAGTGTAACTTGGATAGAACGGCCCGGTTTGATTATAGGATACGTTGCTTGCCACATTCTTATAATTCATGTAACTAAACACCACGTCCAGCCTTAAAAAACGACCCTTGAGGGGATGAGCATAGTTCAGGCCTTTTAAGGAGTAATCCTGACCTAAAAGGAACTTTACCCCTGGTTTCAAATAAAAGCCCGACATGGGTGCCATTTGACCGGAGGAGGTGATCATATCGCTACCTGATGTTCTTGGCATTATACTGTTGTTGATGTAACCAACTTCTACATCCAAATTGGTTCCCATTTTTATAACTTGTTCATAGGCAAGGCTAACCTGATTGTTGACAAAGGAAAAAGGGTGAAATTTAACAACCGATCGGCAGTTAATGATTTCGCTATGTTGATTTTCAACCGTCAGCTCATCAGGTGTTACCAAAACACTGGTTCCAATCGAAAGAGAGTATTTGTATACCTTGTTTAGTGCCAACACATATACCGGACCATCGAGGTTATCGGGAGTTTTGTATTTGATTTCTGTTTCTCCGATTTCGGTAATTTTACACGAAATTTTTTTATTGCCTTTCAAGTAAAGTGTATCCGTTTGGGAGTATCCTGTACATAGCAGCGCCATGAACAAAATAAGGAAACCTGATGTTTTCATGCCTAACAAATTTTAAACTAATATAGTAAAATTCTTCGAATTGGCAATTTTACCTGAAAAGTAGGTATTGGACTACTCTGCTGGGGAATTAATACAAAAACGGTAAAAATCTGGAGTCAAGTTTTTTAGAATTGATACGGGGAGAGTAGTTGTAAAACCGTTCGAGATTCTGATTTAATTCTTTAATTGCATCAGCCACTTTTTCGTAGGTAAATTGTTTTTTTACATGCACAACTTTCAGGTTACCGTTTTCCTTAACATTGAGTCCGGCTTTATTTTTTGGGTTGGCAGCCAGGTCAGCAAAATAGGTTTTATTTACTGTGTACTGCAATTGTACACCGCTTTCGGATTCAATCACGGTCATTGGGAAGTCGAGGTTCGCGTCCATAAAGTTCTTTTCCTTAACCAAATAAGGAAAGGGGGTTTTTAGTTGGTGTGTGTATTTGTTTTTAAGCACAACGGCCATCATACGCACCGCAGTTCCTCTTTCCCGAACTAATCGGGCGGAGTCTTCTTTCACAAAACCAATAGTGGAATTGTATCCGTAATCTCTTTCTGCAAGCAAATAAAATTTCTCCTTGAGCTCAATTTCGGGATTGATGTTCAGGCTTGTGTCAAGAAAAATTCCTTTGCGAAAGCCATTCATTAGGCTGTCGCTGCTATTACTGTATATAAAATACACTTTACAAAAGTCAAGATGATCGATGTATGCCATCATGGTATTTTTATTCATGGCATACTGTTCCATGATTTTTTGTAAAGCAAGTTCTTTATTCCCCGATTTAATAAGTTCCTCTATCAATAAACGGTTATTGCGCAAACGCACTACCAGTGCCCCTTCCTTTAATTCATTGATTTGCCAATAAGAAACGGTTTTACTGCGTTTGTTATAGTTTTTAAACTGCTCAGGGTCTTTATAATCAAACGTGTTTCTTTCATAAGGGATTTCTTCCTGCGCATAGAAAGGCCCAGTGAATATTAATACGCTTAATACAACAATAAAGTATTTATTTAACATCGGCTCCATTTTGTATTGTTTCTTTGGAAGGAAGCACAAAGCTCAATTCTCCGTTATGGTTTTCGGCCATTAGTATCATGCCTTGACTTTCAATTCCCTTAATTTTACGAGGGGCCAAATTGGCAAGCAAACACACTTTTTGACCAATGATGTTTTCGGGTTTATACCATTGTGCAATTCCACTCACAACGGTACGTGTGTCGATGCCGGTGTCTAATTGCAATTTCATTAACTTGTCGGTTTTTGGTACAAGTTCTGCACTTAGGATGGTAGCAACACGAATATCCATTTTTGAAAAGTCATCAAAACTGGTTTCTTGCTTCAGTGGTTTTGAGGAGGCGTGTTGTCTTGCCGCTTTTATCGCAGCAAGTCTATCAAGTTGAATTTGTATTTCAGCATCTTCAATTTTGGCAAACAACAACTCGTCTTTGTTAATAGAATGGCCCTGTGTTAAATTATTACTTTGTTTTGCAGAATTCCACTTCAATGTCGGCAAGTTCAAAAGCCGAAACAATTTCGCTGAAGTGAATGGAATAAAAGGTTCTGCGAGTATGGCCAAATTGCAGCAAATCTGAAGAGAGACATTCATGATGGTTTTAACACGTTCTTCATCCTGTTTAATCAGCTTCCAGGGCTCACTATCAGCAAGGTATTTGTTCCCTAAACGGGCAAGGTTCATCCATTCGGTTAATGCTTCCCTGAACTTAAATTCCTCAAGGGCTTTTGCAATTTTATCTGGGGCAGATGTTAACTCTTCTAAAACAAGTAAATCTTGTTTTGTGTAAGTGTTGGCTGAAGGAACGCTACCGGAATAAAATTTATGAGTAAGCACCAGGCTGCGATTGACAAAATTCCCGAAAATGGCAACTAGTTCAGAATTATGACGGGTTTGAAACTCCTTCCATGTAAAGTCATTGTCTTTGGTTTCAGGCGCATTGGCGCATAAGGCATACCGTAAACTATCTTGTTTGTCTTTAAAGTCATGCAGATACTCGTGAAGCCAAACCGCCCAGTTTCGCGAGGTGGAAATTTTTTCACCTTCAAGATTAAGGAATTCGTTTGCCGGGACATTATCCGGTAAAACAAAACCTCCGTGCTCCATGAGCATCGCCGGAAAAATGATGCAATGAAATACAATATTATCCTTACCAATAAAATGAATCAATCGACTGTCATCTCGTTTCCAATAATCTTCCCAATGATTGGGTAACAGTTCCTTGCTTGCCGAAATATACCCAATAGGGGCATCGAACCAAACATAAAGCACTTTTCCTTCACCCCCTTTAACAGGCACAGGCACTCCCCAGTCAAGGTCTCTGGTCATGGCCCTTGGTTGCAAGCCGTCACCACTTTCCAGCCAACTTTTACATTGACCATAAACATTAGGTTTCCAATCGCTATGTTGTTCGAGGTATGCTTGTATTTTGGGTTGTAATTTATCAAGGGGCAAAAACCAATTTTTGGTTTGTCGTAAAACGGGCTTGGCACCACTCAAGGTGGAGCGGGGGTTGATTAATTCGGTTGGACTCAAAGAGCTTCCGCATTTTTCGCATTGGTCGCCATAAGCATCAGGATTTCCGCATTTAGGGCAGGTTCCCATAATATAACGGTCGGCGAGAAATTGTGAGGCCTGCTCGTCGTAATACTGTTCGGTAACCTGCTCGGTAAAACTGCCTTTATTGTACATGGTTTCAAAAAAGCCGGAAGCAGTTGTGTGGTGAATTTGAGAAGAGGTGCGCGAATAGATATCAAATGAAATTCCAAAGCCCTCAAACGCGGTCTTCATCATCTTGTGGTATTGGTCAACAACGGCTTGTGGTGTGACGCTTTCTTTTTTTGCTTTAATGGTGATTGGTACGCCATGTTCATCACTTCCACAAATAAAGCGCACGTCTTTACCTACGCTTCTCATATAACGCACGTAAATGTCGGCCGGAAGGTAACAACCGGCTAAATGACCGATATGCACAGGCCCATTAGCATAAGGGAGAGCTGCGGTAACAAGGGTTCGTTTAAATTCTTTTTTCATAGTGTTTTCCGGGTTAGCGCCTTGACGTAAACCCGAGAGTCTCCGTTGAATAATTAGTATATTTACAAGGGTAAAGATAAAATTAATCCCATCAACATGAGTAGCAAAAAAGAAATCTGGAAGCCTATTCTTATTAATGGACGAAAGCCAACGGTACCCTATATGATATCGAATTTCGGGCGTTTTGGTGTATTGATGGAGGGGAGCGCTAAAGTGCAGCTTAGGCCGTTTAAACCAAGCGGGGGCTATTACAGGTACAACACCAGGCAACATGGAAGCAACAAAGCCATTTTTTTATTCAAGGAAGTAGCTAAAGCATTTTTAAAAAGGCCTTCCCCGGCGCATAAATTTATTATTCATAAGGACCACAATTACCTTAACGATAGGGTTGAAAACCTAAAATGGGCTACCGCTTCTGAACACAGAGCTCATACCGCCCAAAGTCCAAATTCTAAAAAGGCCAGAGAAAATCGTGCTATTCACAAAAGCAGTCATTCAAAAGTGCTGAACGAAAAAAGCGCGTTGGCACTTAAAACCATGATCTGGGATCCAAAACGCACACTGTCGCTGAAACAGATCGCTTCTCAATTTGGTGTATCCGAAATGCAGATTTACCGCATTAAGAGTGGTGAATTTTGGTATCATATCCGGGCGAAACATGAGCCACTCCATGAAAAACACAAACTCAACCAAAAAAATCTCGAAAAACAGGAGAAACTTGTCAAAATGAAGTCAAAGCCCAAAGCTTCACCTGAAAAAGCCTTGTTGGAAAAGAGCAGTGTAGCTCAAGACAAAAAACACAAAAAGCACAAAAAGAAAGACCATAAAAAGAAGCACAAAAAGAAAGACAAGAAGAAAAAACACAAAAAGCATAAGCACAAAAAACACTAAGCTTTCACTTTATGTCATTGGCACCTCCGTACTTGCGAAAAGGCGACACCATTGTTATTGTAGCAGCTGCTCGCAAGATTAGCAAAACCGAACTAAAACCCACAGTTACCATCCTAAAACGCTGGGGTTTGACTATTGAACTCGGCCCGAATATTTTTAACGAACACAACCAGTTTTCGGGAACAGATGCCGAACGATCGGAAGACCTTCAGTGGGCGCTTGGTCACAAAGAAGCGAAAGCCATTTTGATTGCCCGTGGTGGATATGGAATTTTAAGAATAATTGATGGCATTGATTTTACTGAATTTACAAAACATCCCAAATGGCTGGTGGGCTATAGCGATGTAACCATTTTGCATTGTCATATTCAAAGCCTCGATATTTGCAGCTTGCATGCCACCATGCCCATTAATTTTCTAAAGCATGAAAAAGCAACGCTTTCCATTAAAAAACTCCTCTTCAATCAAACCCAGGAGTATAAAATTGAACCGCATGAACTCAACAGGAATGGCTTGGCAGAAGCCGAAGTGGTTGGCGGGAACCTTTCTCTTCTTTATGCATTGAGTGGTAGCCCCTCAGAGTTGGACTATCGTAATAAGATATTATTTATTGAAGACCTGGATGAATTTTTATATCACGTTGACAGAATGATGCTGCAACTAAAACGCAGTCGTAAGCTTGAACAACTAGCCGGCTTAATGGTGGGAGGCATGAGCGACATGAAGGACAACAGCATTTCATTCGGAAAAACGGCAGAAGAGATTATTCTTGAAGCGGTGCAGGACTATAGTTATCCGGTTTGTTTTAATTTCCCTGCAGGACATATTGATGAAAACATGGCGTTTTATCTGGGTCGAAGGGCTCGTTTGCAGGTAAAAAAGGGGAAAGTTCAGTTTAATTATATTTAAAATGCTGCATAAAACACAAGATGGGTTGAACTTGTATTATGAGGTTCAGGGCAATTTGGCTGCTGAAGATTGCCTGGTGTTTTTGAATGGGCTAACTCAAAGTACATTGGCATGGGCATTGATTACCCCCTATTTCAAAAACAACTATAAGATCATTTTACTGGATTTTATTTTTCAGGGACAAAGTTCAAAAGAGGGTGAATGGAGGAACTTTGAGCAACATGCCAAAGATGTTAAACACCTGTTGGATGCTTTACAACTAAAAAAAGTAAATCTAACCGGGCTTTCATATGGATCATTTGTGGCACAACACTTTGCGGTGTTGTTTCCTGATTGTCTCAAAAAGCTCATTTTAATTTCTACGGTTGCACATAAAAATCCATATTTCGAGGCGATTGAATTAAGTTGGGAGAATGCCTTAAAAACAGGAGGATATAATTTATTGCTCGACATTATGCTACCAAATGTGTTAAGTGAAGCGTATTTTTTAAACCCACTCATCCCAATTGACGTGTTGAAATCAGCCCGAAAAGACCTAAATCAAAACGCCGGAGCTATATTAAAGTTGATGCAAGCCACCAAGGAACGTAAGGATTTTCGTAGTGAATTGCACAAAATAAATACCCCTACCCTTATCATTCAAGGAGAAAAAGACAATTTATTGCCTGTTCACATGGCCAATGAAGTGCACCTAAATATTAGTGGCTCAAAGTTTATTGTTATCCCTCACGCCGGACATACCCTAAATCTTGAACACGTACCTGAAGTTTGTAAACACATCGCAGCGTTCTTAAACACAAATACATCAGAATGAAAATTGCCGTAGCCGGTCCTTATTCAGCACCAACTGAAAAAGAAAGACAAGAAAATCTGAATCGCATGAACATGGAAGCGGCTATACTTTTAGAAGCCGGGCACGTTCCTCTAATTGGAGTAAACGCGGCGCTTCCTGTGATCAATAAAGCCAAGATAAACGACGTTTATAACGCGATCATGTCGATTTCGATAGCAGTAATTGAGCATTGTGACGCGATTGTGTTAATTTCTGAAAGCCCGGGAGCAAATAAGGAGAAGCAGGTGCTGGTAGAAAAGGGTAAACCGGTGTTTCAAAACGCTGCAGAAGCGATAGCTTACTTCAAGGAGCTATCAGCTTAAATCAAACAAGGAATTCACTCCGGGGTAACGGCTAACCGTAAACCCTTCGGCGAACTTTACGCCTATTGCTCGACCCATAACAGACATTTTTGCATCCACACTATTCATAAAATCTTTGCTTGAAATTGGCGTTTCAGGTTCTTTGGATTCAGGGGAATAGAATTGAGAAGAAAATGCCATAATGGATTTGTGCTTCAATTCTACGAAGGGAGTAACATCAATTACAAAATGTGGATGTATAAAATGATCCTGTATGTAGTGATAAATTGCTTTGGGTCTCCATGGTTGTTGTAGCATTCCATCGAGATGTGTTTCTATTTTCACTAAACCGCTGTAAAAGCAGGCATCAGCTGCTAATTTGGCTGCCCGCCCATGGTCAGGGTGACGGTCGCTTATAGCGTTGCAAAGTACTACTTCAGGCTGGTGTTTGCGAAGCTGTTGGATGATCTGAAGTTGATGAAATTCATTGTTATCAAAAAATCCGTCCTTGAAATGTAATTGCGTTCGAAAAGCAACTCCAAGTATCTTCGCTGCATGCATCGCTTCTTTGCTGCGAAGTTCAGCATTGCCTCTGGTACCTAATTCACCTAAACTGAGGTCCAATATACCGGCTGTTTTGCCCATGGCAATGTGTTTGGCCAATGTACCACTGCAACTCAGTTCAACATCGTCGGGGTGAATGCCAATGGCCAGAATGTCTACCTTCATTTTCTACTTGGAATTGATCTTTTTACTTAATTCGTTCAAACGTTCGTTAAGTTTAGGAAGGCTGCGAAATAAAACATAACTGCGTTTGTATTCGCCAATACTGAACGCCGGAGAACCTTGTACTATCTCTCCCTCTTTCTCAATACTTGCGCCTATGCCGGATTGTCCGGCAATTTTTACTCCATCGGCAATTTTTAAATGACCGGCAACGCCAACCTGGGCGCCAACCATGCAGTTTTTTCCTACTTTGGTTGAGCCGGCAATGCCCGAAAGTCCTGCGATCACGGTGTTGTCGCCAATAACGGCATTGTGCGCAATTTGTACGAGATTATCAAGTTTTACCCCTTGGTGTAAAATTGTTGAGCCCATTGTGGCCCTATCAATAGAGGTGTTTGAACCAACTTCAACATTGTCCTCAATGATCACGTTTCCAATCTGAGGAACTTTTACAAAGGCTTGTCCTTCGCTGTTTGGCGCAAAACCAAAACCATCACTTCCAATAACTGTATTTGCATGAATGGTGCAGTTTTTGCCTATCTTACATTCGTGGTATACTTTCACCCCTGAAAAGAGAATAGTGTTATCGCCGATTTCGGTGTTATCACCGATGTAACTGTGAGGGTAAATTTTAACCTTGTCTCCAATTTTCACATTTTCGCCAATATACACGAAGGCGCCAACGTAACAGTGCTCTCCTATTTTGGCGCTATCAGAAATGAAAGTGGGCTGTTCAATACCCGATTTGTTGGATTTGGCTTCGTTATATAGTTGTAAAAGTTTTGCAAAGGATTCGTACGCGTTTTCAACCCGGATTAGCGTACAAGTAGGTTTCACTGGTTTTTCGAGATGAAGTGTTTTATTTACTAAAACGATACTGGCATCTGTGTTGTATATGAAATTTGTGTAAGCCGGATTCGATAAAAACGAAAGACTTCCGGGAAAGCCTTCTTCTATCTTTGAGACTTTACTAACTTTTACAGAGGCATTGCCCTCAATGATTCCTCCCAGTAAAGAGGCGATTTGTTCTGCAGAAAATTCCATAAGGTAATGGCTAAATTACACAATTATCCGGTAAAATGTGTTTATGCAATCCCTACTATAAGTGCCTTTAGTTTTTGTTTTTCACTTTCCCAGGTTAAAGTCTTTTTTGCAATTAAGGTGTTTGTTTTGTAGGTTCTAAGTTCAGTTGAGCCCAACAAATGGGTAATTTTATCTGCAATGTGTTGTGGCTCATGATTGTCGATAAAATCGCCAACCCCGTATTCTTTGAGTACGTTTTCTATTTCTGGCAAACGGCTGGCTAAAGTGGGAACACCGCAATGGATGTAATCAAAAACTTTATTGGGTAGACTGTTGAAATAATTCGGATTGGTGTTTTTATCGAGGCTAAAACCGAGATCGGCCATGCTGGTGTACTGCAAAAGCAAGTGGCGCGGTAATTTGGGGATGAAACGAATTTTTTCATCAAGTTGTAAAGAATGACTGAGGGCTTTGAGCGCATCCCAATTATCTCCTGAGCCAATAATGAGTAATACCGCATTGTCAACAAATAACATACTTTGAATTAACTCTTCAATACCCCGCTCCATATTCAGGCCCGCTCCCTGTACAATAAGTACATAATTGAAGTTTGTTAAACCAAGCTCGGCCTTGGTTTTAGGCACGATGGCTTCAGGCGAATGGGGAATGTTTCTAACACTTAAAAAACGGACCCCATATTTTTTTGTAAGAATACCTGCTATACTATCATTAACAGTAATGCAAAATTTGAGTTGAGGAACTATAAACGACTCTATAATTTGCCAAATCCTACGCTTCATAGGTGTTTTTAGAAGTTCAGGCACATCGCAAAACAGCTCGTGACTATCGTAAATTAAGGGTGTTTTTTTCAGATACGCTACAAGATAATTAGCCGGAAGCGTGTCGAGATCATTCGCGTAGAGCAGATGGCATTTATGGAAAAGCAGAAAGAAAAACAACCGAAGGTTATAAAAGAAATAAAATAAAGGACCACTTGTAAAAAGGAAACGTTTGCGGATCGATTTAAAAGGCCATTCGGGCAATGGCAGAGAGTGCTTGAATTTCCTACCGTACAAAACAACCTCATATCCACATTCCTTCAATACTAAGCAGGTCTTCTGAACACGGTGATCTGTGGCGAGATCGTTGATAACACTAACTATGGCTATTCGGGGTTTTGTAAACAAAAATGTGGTTGAAACTGGTTTAAAGATAAACATTATGCAGGGAATTATATTATTATTTTTGTGGGCTTATGCCGCAAATCTACAAGCAGTATAACCTCAAACACCTTAATACTTTTGGGATTGAAGTGTACTGTGATTCCTATACCGAACTTATGTCGGTCGCTGATCTTCAAGCGCTCATGACAATGCCAGCGTTTGCATCGGCGAACAAACTCATTCTTGGTGGCGGCAGTAACATGCTGTTTTTATCTGACTTTAAAGGGCTCGTTATCCGTAATTGTTTGAAAGGGGTGTCGGTTGACAAGGTGAATGGCGATGAAGTACTAGTTAAAGCCTCGGCCGGTGAAAACTGGCATGAGTTTGTAATGTGGTGCGTGAATCGAGGATATGCCGGACTTGAAAATTTGTCGTTAATTCCGGGTTGTGTAGGGGCTAGTCCAATGCAGAATATTGGCGCATATGGGGTAGAGATAAAAGATGTGTTTGAAGAATTAGAAGCGTGTAGTTTGGAAACAGGGGAGTTTAAGCTATTTTCAAAAGAAGATTGCCGTTTTGGTTACCGAGAGAGTGTATTTAAACAAGAACTTAAAGGAAAATATATCATTACAGCAGTTACCTTTCGTTTAAAAACAAAGGCGGTCATAAATACTTCTTACGGCGCAATTAAGGAGGAGTTGGAAAAAATGGGCGTTCGAGTGCCAGGCATCAAAGAGGTTTCGGAGGCAGTTATTCGAATTCGTCGCAGCAAATTGCCGGACCCAGCAATTATTGGAAATGCCGGTAGTTTTTTTAAAAATCCGGAGGTAAGTGAAGATCTATATAAAGCCATAAAAGCAAAGTATCCTGAAGTGGTGGCCTACCCTCTCGAAAACTCAAACTACAAACTTGCTGCAGGTTGGCTGATTGAACAATGCGGATTGAAAGGGTATGAACAAAATGGTGCGGCGGTACACACCAAACAAGCTCTTGTGTTGGTTAACAAAGGACATTGTACAGGAAAAGATGTGTATGCGCTTTCGGAACACGTGTTAACAAGCGTGTATACAAAGTTCGGCGTGAAGTTGCAAAGAGAGGTGAATATCATTTCATGAAAGTGGTTTTTTTATACACTGAATTAGCAGGATATTTTCTCAGATGTTGTGAAACTCTTGCTAAACGCGCTGAGGTACATGTTATCCGCTGGCCTGTGAACCAAGAGGCCCCCTTTGAATTTAAGGAGAACACTGCAATAAAACTGTATTCAAAATCAGACTACACATCCAATGAACTAAAAGCGCTTGTGCAATCAATACAACCTGATGTATTGGTTTGCAGCGGATGGATAGACAAAGATTATTTGAGAATTTGCAGACCGTATTTTAAAAAAATTCCAACTGTGTTAACTTGTGATACACATTGGAAAGGTACATTAAAACAATACCTTGCCGTGTTGTTAAGTCGAATTACCTTAATGCGTATTTTCTCTCACGCATGGGTGCCCGGTGAAATTCAATACAGGTATGTTCGTAAATTGGGTTTTAAACCACAGAAGATACAAAAGGGATTTTACTGTTGTGACCTTGCGCATTTTAACGACATCTTTAAGAAACGAAAAACGCTGGGGTTTACCGGTACGGTTAACCGGTTTCTGTACATTGGTAGATATTATGATTTTAAAGGGCTTCCCGAGTTATGGACAGCCTTTACGGAACTGCAGGAAGAAGAACCAAATGATTGGGAACTTTGGTGTTTGGGTACCGGCAAATTGAAAGGCCCGGAGCATAAAAAGATAAGACATTTTGGTTTTATTCAGCCCGAAGAACTTGAGCCAATACTTTTACAGACATCGGTATTTATTCTACCAAGTCGCTACGAACCTTGGGCGGTTGTGGTTCATGAAATGGCTGCTGCCGGCTTTCCTCTTATATTAAGTAAGGCAGTTGGTGCGGCGGAAAAATTTCTCGTGGAAGAGAAAAATGGCTTTTTATTTGAGCCTGAAAACAAAAACGGTATCAAACAGCAATTGAAAAAAATAATACATTTAAGTAAAAATCAACTGACACAAATGGCAGAACACAGTCATCATTTGGCACAGGAAATTAATCCGGAGCAATGGTCACAATGTATTATGAATGTATACAATGGAAAGTAAAACAAAAATACTGGTAACCGGTGGAGCGGGAAATATTGGGAGTGCCCTTGTGGAGCGCTTGATTTCAAATCAGAACAATTTTGTTGTGATCGTTGATAACTTATCAACCGGAACGACCGAAAAATTACCTCCTCACACTGCAACGAATTGGAAATTTATCAAGGCTGATGTAAATCAGGTTGCTGATATATCTTCGGTCATGCTGTCGTATAATTTCGATTATGTGTTCCATTTTGCTGCAGTAGTTGGAGTACATAGAACCCTTGAAAACCCCCTTCTCGTTCTGAACGACATAGAGGGCATTAAAAACGTACTCAATTTTTCCAAAAATTCAACTGTTCGCCATGTGTATTTCTCCTCCAGTTCTGAAGTGTACGGCGAACCGGTGGAATTGCCACAAAACGAATACCGAACCCCCTTGAATTCCAGGGTGCCTTACGCTGTAGTAAAAAATTTGGGCGAGTGTTTTTTCAGAACCTATTGGCAGACGTATAATCTACCCTATACCATATTTCGATTTTTTAATACCTACGGACCAAATCAAAGCACCGATTTTGTGGTACCAAAGTTTCTTGCTTCGGCTATTAAAAATCAGGATATCTGCATTTATGGAGATGGGGCACAAACACGAACATTTACGTATATCGAAGACACAATTCAGGTATGTGAAACTATTTTTAATAATGGCCTGTATGTCAACGACGTGATAAATATTGGTAATGACGAATTAATGACAATTAAAGAATTGGCAGAGTTAACCATTCGAATAACAGGTTCCAAATCAAAATTGGTGTATCTCCCTCCATTAAAAGAAGGAGATATGACGCGTAGACAACCTGATAACAGCAAGATGAAAGCTATCTTAAATAAAAAACTCATTAGCGTAGAAGAGGGGTTATTGAAAATGTTGAATGACAACAAATTTTTGAAGTCTATTTCTTAGTTCACATCATGTGCGGTATAAACGGGTTGTTCTCAATAAAATTCGGAAAAGAACAAAAGGCAAATATGGTTTTGGCGATGAACCAAACATTGGCACATCGCGGTCCGGATAATGACGGGGTTTGGTCGAACGAAGAGATTTCCTTAGGTCATAGAAGACTATCCATTATTGATTTAAATGCTGAAAGCAATCAACCGTTTTTTTCATCAGATAAACGGTATGTGATTGTTTATAATGGAGAATTATATAATTACCGAGAACTTAAACTGGAATTGCAGAGAGCCGCAAAAGGCAGTCAGCATCAAGCGTACATTTTTAGAACAGGATCAGATACCGAAGTTGTTTTGGCGGCATTTATACGTTATGGATATAACTGTTTGGAGTACTTCAATGGCATGTATGCTTTTGCAATCTATGATACTTTAGAGAAAAAGTTATTTATAGCGAGAGACCGCATGGGAGTTAAACCGTTGTATTATACTTATGGTGAAGAAGGGTTTATTTTTTCGAGTGAGTTGCGACCGATTTTGCACTCAGGGATTAGACGCTTTAAATTGAACCGCGAGGTGCTTCCTGAATACGTACTTTATCAAACCGTGTTTGCTCCAAATACAATTATTAAAGGCATCCGGTTTTTAGAAGCAGGGCATTATATGGTTGTTACTGCCAAAGGCGCAGAAATGATTCAATATTACGACCTGAGTCTTGCGATGAAAAGCAAGGACGAGTTACCATATGAACTTGTTTGTAAAAAAGTGCGTGAACTCCTGACTAATTCAGTTCAGAAGCGTCTAATTTCGGACGTCCCTTTTGGCGCATTTTTATCAGGGGGAATAGATTCAAGTTGTGTAGTTGGGTTAATGAGTGAGTTGAGCAGTTCCAGAGTGAACACATTTACAGTTAGTTTTGATGAAAGTGAATTTTCTGAGTCTGTTTATGCTAAACAAATTGCTCAAAAATTCAACACCATTCACCATGATATTCGTTTGCAACCACAAGATTTTTTAAAACGCTTGCCTGAGGCTTTACGAGCGATGGATCATCCCAGTGGTGATGGCCCTAACACTTTTGTTGTTTCTGGAGTCACAAAAGAGCAGGGGATAACAATGGCACTTAGCGGAATTGGTGGGGATGAAGTGTTTGCCGGGTATGATGTGTTCACACGCATGAAAAGGCTACAAGAAAACGCCTGGATTAACGGGTTTCCACTTTTTATAAGGAAAGCCGGAGCCGGTATTTTGCGCTTAAAAAAGCCTACAGTTGGCAATGCTAAAATTGCCGAGTTGCTCCGGAAAGATCAAATGAACTTTAAAAATGCATATCCGCTCAGCCGATCCCTTTATACAGAAGGCCAGCTGTCAGAGCTGATTGACACAAATGGAGCGTATTCAAGCATCAGAAAGGTGCTTGCTGCCCTACCATACGAAAATCATAGGCTGTTCAGCGCTGTTAGTATTGCTGAAATGAATACCTACCTTCAGCATACGTTATTAAGGGATACAGATCAAATGAGTATGGCACACGCTTTGGAAGTGAGGGAACCTTTTCTTGATCATCAATTGGTGGAGTTTGTTTTAGGGCTAAATGATGAACAGAAGCGTCCCATCACGCCTAAAAAGCTTCTGGTTGACAGCATGAAACATTTATTGCCTGATGAAATTACCAACCGTAAAAAGATGGGTTTTGTTTTACCATGGCAACAATGGTTGAAAAGGGACTTGTTTGAATTTTGTGACGTTCAGGTGAAGGGAATTGAAAAGAAAGGTATTTATAAAGAAGCTGCCATTCATAATTTGTGGCAGAGATTTTTAAAGGCTGATCCAATGGTAAATTGGTCCAGGATTTGGCACTTGATTGTACTGAATCATTGGATGGACATGCATAAGGTTGAAAGTTAAAAAAGACATACTGGTTTTTATCGATTGGTTTTATCCGGGATTTCTTGCCGGTGGGCCTGTTCAATCTATTGTTTCTATTGTTGAACATTTGCATGATGATTTTCAGTTTTGGATTTTTACCTCAAACCGGGATTTAAACAGCATTGAACCCTACCCCGGTATAAGGGCCAACTTTTGGATTGATTCACCACTAAATTGTAAGGTTTATTACGCCGATGTCAAAACACTTTCCAAAGAACTAATCGGAAATATTCTTTCAGAGAGGGTCTGGCACAAGGTTTACATTAACAGTTTGTTTTCGAAATATTATTCGGTAATTCCATTATTACTTTTGAAACGAAAGTTCAAACACCTTCCGGTAATAGTAGCCCCACGCGGTATGTTTGGATATGGAGCGCTTTCAATAAAAAAATTCAAAAAAAAGGGCTTTTTGTTTTATGCTCGTCATTCAGGATTGCATAAACGCGTAATTTGGCATGCAGCATCCCAACGTGAAACTTCAGAAATCAGAACAGGATTAAAGCATGAAACCAAAATCCACACAATAGCCAATCTTCCAAAACAATTGGTTCTCAAATCCAGAGTTGTAAAAAAGCCAGGTGAACTCAAGTTGTTTTTTTCTTCACGGCTATCGCCGGTCAAAAATGTACATTTTGCTTTAGAGATTTTATCTTTAGTAAAAGAGGTAGCGATTTCTTTTCATCTTTATGGATTGATTGAAGACCTCAACTATTGGGAACAATGTAAAGAAGTTATTTCCCGATTGCCTAAAAACATAAAAGTTGAATATCTTGGGATATATAAACCGCATGAAGCTGATGCCGTTTTTGAAAAAGAACAGGTTTTGTTTTTACCAACACTGAATGAGAATTATGGTCACTCTATTGTTGAAAGTTTGAGTAGTGGTTGCCCTGTAATCATAAGCGACCAAACACCCTGGAAAGACCTTCAGGAATACGCCGCCGGCTATGCCCTGCCGCTTTCAAGCAAAAAAGCATTTGTTGGCGCTATTGAATCAATTGCGAGAATGGATGAAATAGAATTTTCTAATATGTGTAAAAAAGCAAAATTGTATATTGAGAATAAAATTAAGGTCGATGCAATTGTTCAACAATACAAAACCTTATTTCATGATTAAAGCAAAAACAAATCTTGATTCTTTCAATAATTCCTGGTACAAACCTGGAAGATCTTTAATAATTAGGGCTCTTTGGTATAGTACAAATTTTATTTTTTTTAAGTCAATGTTTCCGTTTTATGGCACGAAACGATTTTTATTGCGGTTGTTTGGTGCCAAAGTAGGTGTAGGGGTAATAATAAAACCACACGTTTCAATTAAATATCCCTGGAAACTTTATGTTGGAAATCATGTTTGGATAGGAGAAGGTGTTTGGATTGATAATTTGGCGTTGGTTACACTTGGAAATAATTCCTGCATTTCTCAGGGCGCTTTGATTTTGTGTGGCAATCATAATTACAAGAAAAGCAGCTTTGATCTTATTGTAGGAGAGATTACCATAGAAGAGGGCGCCTGGGTTGGTGCTAAAGCAATAGTTTGCCCTGGTGTTAAGATGGGCAGCCACAGTTTGCTTACAGTTGGCAGTATCGCAACTTCAAACTTAGAGGAGTACTGGATTTATCAGGGTAATCCGGCCAAAAAGCTTAGAGAACGTGAAATAAAGGGTTAATGATCCTCATCAATTCTTTCAACCTTATTTACGCCATTGATTTTTTTCAAATTTGAGATGAGGTGATTCAGGTGTTTTGTATCATGCACATATACCATTACTGTTCCTTCAAATAAACCGTCGTCGGTGTCGAAATTTATGGAACGCATGTTCACATTGTGTTCACTGGAAATCACTTTGGTGATCTCATTCACCATCCCAATTACATCTGAACCGGCAATCTTAATACCGGCCAAAAAGGAAATCAGTTCGTCATTAGTCCATTTAGCTTTTACCACCCGGTAGGCGTAATTAGACAATAGTTTAATGGCGTTGGGACAATTGACACGGTGGATCTTAATTCCTTCGCCAATGGTGATAAAACCAAACACATCGTCTCCGGGAATTGGGTTGCAACAAGGAGCTAATTTGTAATCCAACTTCTGCATATCATCCCCAATAACGAGCATGTCGCTTTTCCCTCGTGCATGAGTAACAAGTTCTTCTAATTTGTGTGATTCTGTTTTAGCAGCTTTTTTTCCAGGATTTTCCTTGTGTTTTATAAATGCTTTAATCTCAGAAACGTCAACATTACCCAAAGCAACTCTATAATACAATTCCTGAGAAGAAGGTAATTTCAGATAATTGCAAAAGTCATTGATGGTTTTGTTGTTGAATTCCAATTTGTGACGTTCAAATTTTCGTTTGATTACTTCTTTACCCTCTTCGGCAATTTTTTTCCTCTGTTCTTTTAAGCTGTTTTTGATCTTTGATTTGGCTTTTGCCGTGATCACATAATTTAACCAGTCTTCCTTAGGATTTTGCTTTTTGCTAGTGAGAATTTCAACCTGATCGCCACTTTTAAGTTCATGACTAAGGGGAACCAATTTGTGATTCACTTTGGCTCCTATACAGTGTTCGCCAACTTTTGTATGAATTTCAAAGGCAAAATCCAGTGCAGTTGATTTTACCGGTAAGGTTTTCATATCTCCCTTTGGCGTAAAAACAAACATTTCATCGCTAAAGAGATTGAGCTTAAAATCATCTATGAACTCGAGCGCATTGGGATCGGGATTTTCAAGCATTTCCCGTATTTTGATTAGCCAGTTTTCTAGGTTGCTCTCTTTTTCATTTGCACTATCTTTGTATTTCCAGTGAGCAGCGTAGCCGTTTTCAGCCAAATCATCCATTCGGGTAGTGCGTATCTGAACTTCCACCCATTTACCCTGAGGGCCCATCACCGTGGTATGCAGACTTTCATAACCGTTGCTTTTTGGTGTGCTGATCCAATCCCGCAAACGTTCGGGGCTTGGATGATAAAAATCGGTAATGATAGAGTACACCTTCCAGCAATCTGATTTTTCTTTTTCGAGAGGCGTATCGATAACAATACGAATGGCAAAGAGATCATATATCTCTTCAAACGAGACCTTTTTTTGTTTGATTTTATTGTAGATACTAAAGATGGATTTTGGCCTTCCAAAAATCTTAAAATTGAGACCCTGTTCTGTAAGTATTTCTTTGAGAGGTTCAATAAATTTCTGAATAAACCTTTTTCTCTCGGGCTCGCTTTCCCTTAATCTTTCTGCAATATCATTGTATGCTTCTGCATCTGTGTATTTCAAGCCAAGATCTTCGAGTTCTGTTTTTATGGTGTTTAAACCTAATCGGTGTGCCAGCGGGGCATATAAGAACAAGGTTTCGCTGGCAATTTTCATTTGTTTGTCTCTTTTCATGTGCTCCAAGGTGCGCATGTTGTGGAGTCTGTCGGCCAGTTTAATAAGAATAACTCGGATGTCTTCACTTAGGGTGAGGAGCACTTTCCTGAAATTTTCAGCCTGAATAGATGAGGTGTTATCAATTACTCCGGAGATCTTGGTTAAACCATCAATAATCTGCGCCACTTTTTCACCAAACAACCCTTTTATGTCTTCAAGCGTGAGATCGGTATCTTCAACGGTATCATGAAGTAAGGCACAAACAATTCCTACCGACCCCAATCCTATTTCTTCGGCACAAATTTGTGCTACGGCTATTGGATGATAAATGTAGGGTTCTCCGCTTTTACGGCGCATTTCTTTGTGCGCTTCAACAGAAACCTCAAAAGCTTTGCGGATAGTTTCTTTGTCACCTTTTTCTAATCGCCGCTTGCAGGCCTTAATGAGTCGTTTATAACGGTTCAGTATCTCTTTTCTCTCGGCCTCTAAATCTATTTGAATCATAGTGCAATTCCCTCGGAATCCAACATTGAAGGTATTAAATTTGCTGCACACATAAAAATACCCTCAAATTGAAAATTGGCATCCTCATGTATTATTTTTTTCGTTCCTTGGTATTGAGGGGACCATTTAGGCATTTTCAATTACTACTTGCTGAGGGTTTCTTTGAACGCAAATTCGGGTTACATACAACGGGGTTCAAAACGTCCGCCTCACGTGACTTTTACCATTATCAGGCCGCGGCATACATAGTACTGTTGAGAATACTGAAGGAAGTTGGGCCCTATACCAGCGAATTTTCCTTTTATGATATAGGTTGTGGTAAAGGCAGAGCGCTGTATATGGCAGCCTTAAGTGGTTACAAAAAAGTCATTGGCATTGAGCTTGATGTTAACTTGTTAAATGAAGCCAAGCGAAACCTCAACACAGTAAGGTTAAAAAATAAGAGGTTAAATGTTGAATTTTATGCTGAAAATTGCCTTGAGCACTTATTTAAGGAGGAGGCCGCGGTTTATTTTCTTTTTAATCCATTCAGCGCCGAGGTGATGCGAGCCTTTATTGATCGAGTGATGCGATTGAATACTCAACCCTGTTATTTTGTATACATGAATCCCAAGTTCGCAGCTGTGTTCGCAGAGAAAAAAATCCCGATTCACAAAATCATTCGAAGCTTTATGTATACGGAGGCGATAATATATAAGTTACCAAATAGGTGAGGTTATTTAGAACTTCTCGTACATTTTTCCGGGTCGGCTTTTGATTAGGTTGTTGAATTCAAGTTGCAGTAACAATGCGGATACTTTAGAAACAGGAAGTTGTGTGATGTTACAAATTTCATCCAGATGAAGGCTGATTTTGTCACCAAAACTATCAAACACTTTTAATTCGTCTTCAGTTAAAATGATTTGAAGTGGGATTTGTTTTAACTTGGTGTCGGGGGTCTTTTTTTCATGCCATTGCATGGCGTACAATACATCTTCCGCATTTTCTACTAAACTAGCTTTGTTTTGCTTAATGAGTCCATTACCGCCTTCAGATAAGGGTTCACCCGCTCTTCCTGGAAAGGCAAACACGTCTTTGTTATAACTGCTTGCAATTGTTGCGGTGATTAAACTGCCCCCGCTTCGCTTGCTTTCAACAACAACAAGCGCATCGCATAATCCGGCAACAATTCGGTTGCGTTTGGGGAAATTAACGGCGTCGGGATTGGTTTCGCTCATAAATTCGGTCAACAAACCTCCTTGTTGAAGCATTTTTTTCGCAGTTGTATTGTGTGTACCCGGATAAATCCGATCCAAACCATGTGCCAGAACACCAACAGTATCAAGCCCAGAATCAAGAGCGGTACGATGGGCCAGAATATCAATACCATACGCCAAACCGCTAATTACCAATACCCCCGAACATGTAAGATCATTCACAAGTTGTTCGGTGAGTTGTTTGCCGTATTCGCTTGGTCGCCTTGTGCCAACAACTGCCAGAATTTTATTTGCGTTGAGGTTCGCCGTTCCTTTGTAATACAGTAGAATTGGTCCATCACTGCATGATTTCAGTCGATGCGGGTAAGATGTTTCGGTGAAAAACAAGGGTTTGATTTTGTATTTTTCGATAAACGCAAGTTCTTTCTCAGCCCTTTTAAGAACGGGTTTGCTTTGATATACAGAGTTGGCAAGCGTTTGCCCAATACCCGGGATTTTCTGAAGTTTTGCTCTTTTTTCCCTGAACACGGCTTTAGCGCTGCCACAATAGGCCAGGAGATTCTTAGCGTTTACGTCCCCAATTCCTTCAATCAGCGTTAAGCCAATTTGGTAAACAAGCTCTTCGTGCAAGGTTTCCATAACTCAAAGCTAAGTTCAAAAAACAGAAGCGCTTGCTTTATTTTGTAGCAAAAGAGGCGTACCCCAAACTGGCTGAATCGACAACAAAGGGAGTTGTTATTAAAGTAGGTTTGTTTAGAACTCGCAATTGTTGCCACGTGAAAAAAAACAATTATGGCTAATTTTAGTACTTTAAGCCATTCATAATGAAGACGTGTTTTGCCCTGTTGTTTCTGCTCTCAATGCTTGGTTACAGAGCCCAAGACACAGTAAAAGTGGCATTGCCTCCTGAAACGGAACAACAAGCGGAGCAAAATTACAATAAAGGCATAGAGGCCTTACAAAAACACGACTATCAAGAAGCAATTGGACTATTTTCCAACTGTTTGATGATAAAACCTTCTTTCGATAAAGCCTATGCCAACAGGGCAATTGCGTATACTCAAATCAAAAAGTACCGTGAAGCGTTGAATGACATCAATGCGGCGATATATATCAATCCCGATAATCCGGAGTTTTTTTTCAATAAAAGCCTCATTTTTTGGGGTACACAAGAAAAAGACAGTCAGGAGTTTGCTCTCGACCAGTGCATTAAAATGAACCGGGAACATGCGGAAGCGCATTACTATAAAGGCTTGAGGTATTTTGAAGAGAACGCCTTCGAAAAAGCACTTGAACAGTATGATCTTGCCATACAATATAAACCCGGGTATTCCTATGCATATAATGATAGAGGGAGCACAAAACGTAACATGCTTAATTACGAGGGGGCCATACAGGATTATCTGAAGGCAATTGAGTTGGACTCGAGCCAGACCTTTATCTACAACAATTTGGGATCTGTTTACCGAATGACAAAAAACTACACAAAAGCGATTGAAGCCTATTCCAAAGCACTGAACAAAAACCCCGACTTTCTGCTGGCGCTGATTAATCGAGGGGCTACACATCTCGAAAACAATAATCTCGACGCCGCTCGTGAGGACTTTGAAATGGTTGTCAAAAAAGACCCTAGAAACTTTTCCGCTCTGAATAATCTGGCTTCGGTTGAAATTAAAAACAAGGACTATAAAAAAGCCAAAGAGTATGCCAGCCGATCAATAGAAATTAATGCAAGAAATGGTGCCGCCTATTATAATCGGGGTATCGCAAGGCAAATGCTAAGAGAGGAGCAGGGGTCATGTGAGGATTGGGAAAGGGCCTTGGAATTGGGTGTTTTAGCAGTAAAATCTTTTATTCAACCAACCTGCAATGAATAGCTACTGCCCAATTCGATTGACACCATGCCTGGCAGTTGGCCTTTTGATGTTGCTTTTTAGCTTCAATAGCCTGAGCCAAAATAAAGAATTTACCAAAGAAAATTTTCCAAATAAAAAGGACGAGCTGAAAGAAGCACAGCGCAAGTTACAAATTGGAGAAGAGTTTTTTAGCAATGGTAAACAAGAATTGGTTGATTTTAGAAGAAGCTATTTTAACCTTCGTAAATGTTATCCTGTAAGTTTTTATGATTACCAAAAGGCCGGCTACCAGAACTTCAGAGCAGCATTATCCCCCCTTAATGATGCCAACAGATTTAACCCTAAAAACGCGAAGTTAAATTACATGCTTGGATTGGTTTGGTTTATGACCGATCCTATCAGTAAAGAAAGCCTTGACTACTTTCAAAAAGCATATGAACTAAACCCAAAAGTTGAAGACGACTTAACTTTTTGGCTGGGATGGGCCTGCCATTTGAATAGCAAATGGGATGACGCCATAAAACACTACGAGGAATACCACACTTTTTTGAAACAAAGGGCCAAAAGTAATGCAGCCCCAATCGAAGATGTAAAGAAGAAAATTTATGAATGCGAAAACGGAAAACAATTCAGCGCTAAACCTGAGCGGGTGTTTGTAGATAATCTGGGGCCACAAATTAATACACAATATCCCGAATACGGCCCTTCGATATCCACCGATGAATCTACCATTATCTTTACCGCGCGCCGACCCAACTCTACCGGAGGCAAACGAGACCCCACTGATAATGGGTTTTATGAGGATGTATATGCTTCCCAAAAGGAAAAGGGCAAATGGCAGAACAGTAAACAACTAAGTAAGAATGTAAACACTGACAATCATGATGCAGCAGCAGGATTGTCGCCAGACGGGAACAAACTTTATGTGTATCGTCATGTTGAACGGGATGGTGGCGATCTTTATGAAAGTGTGTTGTTTGGAATGGATTGGGAACCACCCGTGCACATGAACAAAAACATCAACACAAAATTCCACGAATCAAGTGTGAGTTTAACATTCGATGGAAAACGCATGTATTTTGTAAGTGATAAAGACGGAGGTTCGGGCGACCGGGATATATATTTCAGTGAAATTGATGTGAATGGAGAATGGGGCGCATCAAAAAACATTGGCACCGAAATCAATACCAAATATGCCGAAGAAGCTGTTTTTGTCCATCCAGATGGTGTGACCATGTATTTTAGCAGTAAGGGGCACAATTCCATGGGAGGATACGATATTTTTAAAACGCAATTGGTGAATGGTAAATGGCAAACACCTGAAAATCTCGGCTATCCAATTAACGGCCCTGATGATGACGTGTTTTTTGTAGTAAGCGGAAGTGGTAACCGCGCTTATTTTGCCTCAGCGAAAGCAGGAGGTTACGGCGAGAAGGATATCTACAAAATAACTTTTTTAGGCCCAGAAAAGCAGCCCATCCTAAACACACAAGATCAACTAATTTCGGTAATAGCCAACCCAGTAAATAGTTTTAAGGCCGAAGCCAATGTGGAAGTAAAATCGGCTAAACTCACTTTATTAAAAGGCGTAGTGAGTGACGCAGAAACGGGTAAACCGCTCGAATCAAATATTGACCTCGTTAATAACGAAAAAGATCAGGTACTGGCCACATTCAAGTCCAACAGCAGCAGTGGTAAATACCTTGTTACTTTACCAAGTGGCAGCAATTATGGTATTGCAGTAAGAAAGGATGGTTACATGTTCCACTCTGAGAATTTTAATATCCCGGATACTTTGAGCTTTCAGGAATTTATTTTGGATGTTAAACTCAAAAAAATAGAAGTCGGCAATAGTGTGGTGTTAAAAAACATCTTTTTTGATTTTGATCAGGCTAAAATTCGCCCTGAATCAATCAACGAACTGAATCGTCTGGTGAAATTACTGAAAGACAACCCAAAGGTTAAGGTTGAGATATCAAGTCATACCGACGATGTTGGAAGTGTGGAGTACAATCAAAAGTTAAGCGAAAGCAGGTGCAAAGCAGTGATAGATTATCTTATCTCGAAGGGGATAATAGCAAATCGTTTAATTGCTAAAGGATACGGCGAAACAAAACCTATTGGAAAAAACGACACTGAGGAAGCGCGTCAGAGTAACCGTAGAACGGAGTTCAAAATATTGGAAAAGTAGGACCTGAATTAGCTTCTTATTTTATTAATCAGGGCAGTGGTGGAATACCCGGTTAAAAACGGGATGGTTTTTACTTCTCCTCCCTTAGCCATCACCACATCGTAACCCGCAATTTGTTCAGGCTTATAATCATCGCCTTTCACAAGCACGTCGGGTTGTAAAAACTTAATTAGTTGGTAAGGGGTTTCCTCGTCAAATAATACGATGGCATCTACACAGGCCAAACCCGCTAGAACAAGCGCACGGCTATTTTCGTCATTCACCGGACGGTTAGGAGCTTTATTTAATTTCCTAACAGAGTTGTCGGTGTTTAATCCCAACACCATAAAATCACCTGAATCTCTTGCCTGGCAAAGATAATCGACGTGCCCGGGGTGTAAAATATCAAAACAACCGTTGGTGAACACTACTTTTTTGCCCTGGGCCTGCAGCGCTAAAGTAAGGTCTAATACCGCTTCCTTGCTTTGCAATTTGGTTTTAAGCAGGGTGTGAAACATGTTTTTTGGAATTAAAGATGGGCAAAACAATAAAACTCAGTATACCAAAGAACACAACTAGAATGAACTGTGCGGTCCATGCCAGCCAAGGCATAGCGAAGGCGGCAACCTCGCTAATCTGATAGGTATTCACAAGTATTCCATAAAGAATCAAAGGGTAGGCCCCAAGTCCTCCGGGAGAAAACATCACACCAAATGTGCCAAACAACAACAGTGTGAGACCTTGTGCCTGTGTGAGTTGATGGGTACCTTCTATGGCAAAAAAACAAGCATAAAGCGAGTAGAAATAGGCAGCCCAGATCAACAAGCTGAGGATAATAAAACGCAAAGGCCGTTTCATTTTCCGAATGGAGCCTATGCCCTCGGCCATGCCTTTTAACATGCTGCCGAACTTGCCCTTAAGTAAGCCGGCTATTTTTTTTCTGAACAATAAAAACAACGCGGTTAAAACAATCAACACTACAATCAACAGCATCATTTGGCCCGGACTATCAAATAACATAGTCAGTTTTGCCTTCAGTTTATCAAACACCAATTCGTTCGCCAGGCCAATTAACTCAGTGAATTGTAAAGCCAGTGTAATGAAAAAAATAATCAGGAATAAAATAAAATCAACAATTCGTTCGGTAATAACAGTACCAAATCCTATTTCAAACGGCACCTTATCATATTTAGCAGCAGAGGTACAACGCGACACTTCTCCCATTCTTGGAATTCCATAATTAGTAAGATAACCAATGAACACGTGAGAAACCGAATTCACCAGTTTGGTTTTGTATCCTAAAGGCAGAAGCAAATCATTCCACCGCCATGCTCTGAGAAAATGTGAAAACCATGCAATCGTCATCGATACAAATACCCAAAAATAATTGGCATTTCTGAACGCGTTGATGATGTTGTCTTTTTGAGGTGCTACCTGACGAAGAGATAACCATACCAGCAAGAGACCAATGCTAAGCAGGATAAAAAATTGCAAAAAAGAACGGAGCTTGTTTTGCGCCATCTTATTTCAATTTATTGCTGGCTGTGTCGGGAAATACCACCCAAGGACGAAATACTTTTGCTTTTTCAAAATCCATATTGGCGTATGACAAAACTATACACACATCTCCTACGCTCACTTTTAATGCAGCCGGACCATTCAGACAAATGACGCCACTTCCTCGCTTCCCCTTAATTACATATGTAACAATTCGCTGACCGTTATTTTTGTTCAGTACATGCACCTGTTCATTTTCGATAAAATTGGCCGCATCCATTAAATCTTCATCAATGGTGATACTTCCAATATAATCAAGCTCTGCCTGAGTTACCGTAACCCCGTGCAGTTTCGACTTTAATACTTGAATTTCCATCAGGACACAAATTTAATTGATTTTGTTGGCATTTGGGCATTATTAAACGGGTCAAAATCAATACCTTTACACAATTTTAACCCTTAAATTGCGTTTAATAAGTCTCTGAAAAGATCCCTTTTAATACTCGCTTTCATTGGTGTCATTCAACTCGTTTTTTCTCAGGAAAGTGATGGGTATTCTGTTCACCTTCCCAGATTCTACAGTACAAAAGTCCATTTTGGTTTTACCATTGCCGGAAATCAAAGTACTTTTCGTATCGAACCGAAACCCAATTCCCAGTTGCCCGACACGGTTATCGGAAATTCAAGATATTGGGTAAAAACTGTGTATCCAAAATCTTCCCCGAATTTTGGTTTGGGATTGGTTGTTGATGCCCGATTGCAACATTATATTCGCCTGCGTTTCACGCCAAACATTACTTTTAGTGACAGGAAAATAGTATACACGCTTGAAACACTTGATCGCGACAGCTCAAAAATCTACGAAAAAACGCTGGAGTCTGTCCTACTTATTTTTCCATTAGAAGTCAAGTTACAATCAAAACGCACCGGTAATTTTAGTGCATATGTAATTGGCGGAGGCGGTTATTCGCTTGATTTAACTGCCCGCAAAAAGGCAGGAAATGCTTCTTCTGGAGGGGCCAATCAGTTGGATGACAACCTTAAACTTCAGCGGGATGATTTTTTCTACAGTGCTGGCTATGGTGTTGATTTTTACTTGCAATATTTTAAGTTTGGACTTGAATTGAAATTGTTGGTTGGAACCAAGAACTTATTGGTGCCCAGTAACAACGTGTTTTCGAACAGTATTGACAAGGTAAGGTCACGAATGGTTTTGCTTACCTTAACTTTCGAAGGATAATTCTTACCTTTCTGCTATTGAAGATTAAAACTCTTCCTATCCATGTCAAAAAAAATACAAATACAGCTCAGTCCTGAGCAAGCGGCAAATGAAACACACATAAAGGAAGAGGCCCGTAAATTGTTAGGGTATTCTGCGGCAGTTCCCTTTTATATTCAAGTCGTTCGAAGAAGCATTGATGCCAGAGGCAGAAATATCAAAATCAATTTAACTGTTCAGGTTTCACAGGCAATAATACAGGAACAAACCGCATCTCCTACTTACAAAACTGTGGAAAAAGCCAAACACAGCTGTCATATCATAGGTGCCGGCCCAGGGGGTTTGTTTGCTGCTTTGCGATGTTTGGAATTGGGCATAAAACCTATTGTAATAGAAAGGGGAAAAGATGTAAAGGCCCGGAGACGAGATCTTGCAGCTATTCACAAGGAACATCTTGTAAATCCCGAAAGCAATTATTGTTTCGGAGAAGGGGGTGCCGGAACATATAGCGACGGGAAACTGTATACACGCTCTAATAAGAGAGGGGATGTAGAGAAAGTACTTAAAACTCTGGTTTACCATGGTGCTTCGCACGAAATTCTGGTAGATGCCCATCCACATATTGGAACCAATAAATTACCGCAATTGATTCAGGCTATCCGAGAAAACATTTTGCGGCATGGCGGGGAAATTCATTTTAATACCAAATTAATTGACTTTAGCGTTGACAAAGAAAGTATCAAAAGCCTGCTTGTTCTGAAAGACGATTCACAACAGGAATGGCCGGTAGAGCAGGTAATACTAGCTACGGGTCATTCAGCGAGAGATATTTATTATTTAATGGATTCAAAAAAACTGCGACTTGAGGCCAAACCGTTTGCAATAGGCGTGAGAGCCGAACATCCGCAAGAGTTAATCGATAGCATACAATACCATTGCAGAACGAAAAGTGAAGTAGAGCATATTCGAAACTACTTACCGGCAGCCAGTTATAGTTTAGTACATCAGGTAAAGAACCGTGGTGTGTATTCGTTTTGCATGTGCCCGGGGGGGATCATAGCACCATGTGCTACACAACAACAAGAGGTGGTAACCAATGGCTGGAGCCCAAGTAAACGAAACAATCCTTACGCCAATAGTGGCATCGTGGTGGGATTGGAACTCAAAGATTATCAACCCTATGAACAGTTTGGTCCATTGGCTGGGCTTGAATTCCAAAAAGAACTTGAACACAAGGCCTGGTGGTTTGGGGGTAAATCCCAGAGCGCACCGGCTCAGCGATTGGTTGATTTTGTGAACGGTAAAAGAAGCAGCACCTTGCCTCAATGCAGTTATCAACCGGGATTGCATTCTGTAGAAATGCAGGAAGTATTGGGTAAAATTGTAGGTCCTGCATTAAAGGAAGGATTTAAAGCATTTGGGAATAAAATGCGCGGTTACCTTAGCAATGAGGCAGTAATTGTAGGAGTAGAATCACGCACCTCAACTCCAGTGCGTATACCGAGAAATACCGACACTTTGCACCATCCCCAGATCAAAAACCTTTTTCCTTGCGGAGAAGGCGCCGGTTATGCAGGGGGAATTATGAGTGCCGCTATGGACGGAGAACGTTGTGCAGATAAATTACTTCATTAATTATTCTCTATTCCTTGTTTTGAAGTAAACTAAGCTTCTAAACTTTCTTAACTTTGGTAACTTTATGAAACGCATTTTAACCGGTATACAAAGCACCAATATCCCGCATTTGGGCAACATTCTCGGGGCAATTTTACCCGCAATTGAACTCAGCAAAAAGCAAGATCATGAGAGTTTACTTTTTATTGCGGACCTACATACGTTAACCAGTGTTAAAAACCCTGCCTTTGTTAAGGATAGCACTTATGCAGTTGCAGCTACCTGGCTGGCTTTTGGATTAGATACAAACAAATCAGTTTTTTACCGCCAAAGCAGAGTACCTCAAGTCACCGAATTGACCTGGTATCTGAATTGTTTTACTCCTTTTCCAATGTTAGCTAACGCGCACTCTTTTAAAGATAAAAGTGAACGACTAAGTGATGTGAATGCCGGACTATTTACATATCCGGTGCTGATGGCGGCTGATATTTTGTTGTACGATGCCAATTTTGTACCGGTTGGCAAGGATCAGATGCAACACCTGGAAATGACTGCAGACATTGCAGGTTCTGTCAACCACAAATTGGGAAAAACAATTTTTGTGATTCCTGAAGCTTTGATCGATGAGCGGGTGATGATAGTTCCTGGCACGGATGGTCAGAAAATGAGTAAGTCCTACAACAACTTCATCAATATTTTTTTACCGGAAAAGGAACTAAAAAAAGTGGTGATGGGAATTGTAACAGATAGCACACCTCTTGAAGAACCAAAGAATCCAGATACGTGCAATGCCTTTAAATTGTATGCGTTATTAGCCGATGACGACAAAATTCAAGTTATGCGTCAGAATTATTTGAAAGGTGGCTATGGGTATGGGCACGCCAAAACAGAATTATTTGAGTTGATTCTGCATAAATTTTCGTCAGAGCGAAAACGGTACACTGAATTGATGAACAACACCTCCTTGCTTGAGAAAGAACTGGGAATTGGAGAGTCAAGAGCGGCAGCACTTGCCAACCAAAAATTAAATCAAATCCGAGAATTGCTGGGTTATAGTTGAAAGCATAAAATGAAAACGCACACGCTTTATAACACAACTATTTTCATTGCAGCTGCTGGGATTATAGTATGGTTTGGCAAGGGATTTTTAGTGCCAATTGCTTATGCTTTGCTTATTGCACTAGTGCTGTACCCTTTAAGTGTGTATTTTGAAAAGCGCGGTTTAGGTAAAGGATTAGCTGTAATTGTGCCAATAGTTTTACTGTGTTTGTTATTTATTGGACTACTATTTCTATTGAGTTATGAGATGGTAGTATTAAGTGCCAAATGGGGAGAAATACAGCAGCAACTGGACCCTGTACTTTATTCATTACAAACACAACTCGAGTCACAATTAGGCTGGACAATAGAAAACCAAATTAATTGGATTAGAGACTACCTTATCAAACTAAGTCAGAATGCCGGGCAATTACTTAGCGACACAGCCAATCTAGTTTTAGGTGCTTTGGTCAATTTGATCATTATTCCCATTTATGCTGCACTCTTTCTTATTTATCGCCAAAAATTGGCCACTTTTTTAGTTGAAATGCTGCCAAATGAATTTCAATCTCAAATACCTCAAGTTTTAAAAAATACTGTAAGTGTGTTTTCAAAATTTATTCGTGGAATGGTATTGGTTTACTTGTGTGTTGGTTTGCTTAACTCTCTGGGGTTATTGATCATCGGCGTTGATAAACCATTTTTATACGGCATGATCACTGCCATCATGACCATTATCCCTTATTTTGGCATTGTTATCAGTGCATTACTTCCAATTGTGTTTTCCTGGCTCGAAACCGGCTCAATGTTACAACCTTTGCTGATTATAGGGGTATTTACCCTGGTCCAATACCTTGAAGCGAACCTCATTTTCCCTTATGTTGTCGGACGTTTTGTGAAACTGAATACCTTGGCCGCTCTGTTGGCTATTTTTCTGGGCGCGTTTTTTTGGGGGGTATCCGGAATGATTTTGTTTCTTCCTTTTTTCGCGGTTTTTCGATTATTTACTGAACAAATTCCACAACTAAAACCTTGGAGTAAATTGCTGGCAGATAAATGATCACAAAGATGATTTTCACTTATGTTGACTCGAATGAATGTTGACATGTAAGAACAACCACCGCCATTCACGTTTGTAAAAACAACATGGCAACACAAATTGTTCGATAGATGTTAAAATGCCCTCAGAAGCAGGTTTTTGTATAGAAAAACTATATCTTGCATCAGCGAAATCTTAACGTAAATTGTTTTGAAACCAGTATCAATTCTTGTTCCCTTCAAGTACACTTTATTGCAGATTGTTCTGTTGATGGTTGGTGTATTGCATACATTTGGTCAAAACACGGTGGGTCTGATTTTGGAAAAAAACTCATTTGAGGGTTTAGTGCTATTTGCCCCACTTAACTCCAAATTAACCTACCTCATTGATAAATGCGGCAGACAACTTCACACATGGGAAAGTAACTACTTTCCTGGCCGCTCAGTGTATTTGTTACCAAACGGAAATTTACTCAGGGCCGGGATTGATGAAAAGAGAGCGTTTTCATCAGGCGCTGGCATCATTCAGATTTTTAATTGGAAAAACGAACTCATCTGGGAGTATAAAATTTCAAACGAAAAAGAAATCCAGCATCATGATATTTTTCCCATGAAAAATGGCAATGTTCTTGCCTTGGTGTGGGAAAAAATAAACAGAGAAGAAGCGATTGAAAATGGGAGGAACCCAGACTTATTGGGGAGTGAACTTTGGGTTGAAAAGGTTGTAGAACTTAAACCCAAAGGCAATAGTGATGCAGAGGTGGTTTGGGTATGGCGCATGTGGGATCATTTGGTTCAGGATTTTGACGAAACAAAAGCCAATTACGGAACAGTGAGCAGAAACCCACAACTCTTTAATTTAAATTACAATGCCAGCAAAGATCCTGACTGGTTGCACTTTAATTCAATCTGTTACAACGCACAGCTCGATCAGGTTATGATTAGCAACCGCAACTTCAACGAAATATTTATCATTGATCACAGCACCTCTACTGAACAGGCTGCACTCAATCGTCAAGGGTTGCGAAAACGAGGAGGAGATTTACTCTTTCGTTGGGGTAATCCTGCAGCATACAACATGGGAAATAAGCGAGATCAGAAATTATATTACCAACATTCTGCTGCCTGGATTGAGTATGATTCACAAAATTCAGGAAAGATCATTGTATTTAACAACGGTCTGGGGCGAAAAGCACCGGACAGTGTGTATTCAAGTGTAGAAATTATTTCACCGCGGTTTAATATCGCCGGAAATTATTTGCTTGAGCCCGGTAAACCTTATGGACCGGAGGCTCCCTATTGGACCTATACGACGCCTGAAAAGATCAATTTCTATTCGTTTAATGTTTCAAGTGCCCAAAGGTTGCCTAACCAAAGCACCCTGATTTGTTCGGGTGAAAAAGGGAATTTTTTCGAAATTGATAAACGCAAAAATATAGTGTGGAACTATATTAATCCTGTTAATTTAATGGGGGTGTTTAATCAAGGTGATGAACCAATCAATAATCAGGTGTACAGATGCACGCTCTACCCATTAGATTTTGTGGCATTTAGCGGAAAAAACCTTTTACCCGGCAATACTATAGAAAATGGACAAAGTTTATGCGCCTGCGAATTAAAAACTGACCGCTATTGGAAAAAAAAGGGAAAACTATCTATTCTTGTAGAATAAAAATTTAAGAAATGTATAATCAAAATGTAATATACTTACCATGAGATTATTTTTATTGGCACTATTCGTAATTTCATTCTTTCAGAAAGGATACACTCAACTGCAAAAAGGCAACATGTACCTCGGCGGAAATGTGAACTTTTTTCAAGATAGCTTTAATAGAAAAGATACAGCATCAGGGTTCAATGCCGGTGAATCGGTTAACAAAAACAATGCATTTTCAGGAACATTAAATTACGGGTATTTGTTTCGCACCAATTTGGCTTTTGGCGCGCTTTTCAGATACAATTTCAGCGAGCAGTCTTATAGTACCGACAACAAATCAACCAGCAGTTTCTGGCCTAAAGAGAATGTGGGCAAATACCATGGGTATGCATTAGGACTTTTTGCCCGGAAATATTGGCCTTTGGGCGAAAGTATGTTTGCATTTTACCTCCAAACCAGTGCTAGCTACGGTGTTGGGACTAACACCAGCAGGCAGATGTATCTGGAAAACAATTCAGGAGAATACGTTTATAGAAATACCAGCCGCAAAGAAGAAATTGCCACCTTTAGAATGACACCGGGCTTGGTGTATTTTATCAACGAACATTTTGGTGCAGAATGTTCTATGGGTAACATTACTTATACCACCACCAAAGCCAGGTATTTTTTAGAACAACAACAAACAGGAGAATCCACTGGCAGCAACCTTCGCGCCAATTTTTCGGTGAGCGCTTTTTATATAGGATTGAACTATTATTTTGGAAGACACTTTTAGTTCAACTTGAGCCTTACTCCACCCAACTCTTGTAATATTTTCCATCATCAATGCCCATGGCATCTTCAGTCACCATCAAAGGCCTGAAGGTGTCGATCATCACCGCCAATTCCTGAGTGTCTTTTTGCCCAATACTGCGTTCCATGGCGCCAGGTGCAGGACCATGAGGAATGCCTTTGGGGTGTAAGGTAATATGCCCTTGTTCAATGTTGTTGCGACTCATAAAATCCCCATCCACATAATACAACACTTCATCACTGTCAATATTGCTGTGGTTGTATGGCGCCGGTATAGCTTGCGGATGATAATCATATAAACGCGGTACAAAACTACACACTACAAAGGTTGAGGTCTCAAAAGTTTGGTGCACAGGAGGGGGTTGATGAACACGTCCGGTGATGGGTTCAAAATTGTGGATACTCATACCCCAGGGAAAATTGTACCCGTCCCATCCTACAACATCAAAAGGGTGAGTGGCATAAACAACCTCATGCATCATGCCTTCCTTTTTGATTTTAATGATAAAATCCCCTTTTTGATCGTGGGTTTCAAGTTCTTTCGGCAATTTGTAATCCCGCTCACAAAACGGAGAATGTTCCAGCAATTGCCCCTGAGAGTTTTTATAGCGTTTTGGTGTGTAGTAAGGCGAATGGCTTTCGCAAAACAATAAGCGGTTATCACTGCCTTCAAAATGCACCTGGTATATCATGCCTCTTGGTATAATAAGGTAATCTCCGGGTTCAAAAGCAATATTACCCATGAAGGTTTTTAAAGTTCCCTTTCCTTTATGGATAAATAGCATCTCGTCGGCATCGGCGTTTTTGTAAAAATACGCTGTTTGACTTTTTTTAGGAGCAGCTAGACCAATTGCGCAATCTGAATTAATAAGAAGGGTTTTACGACTATCTAAAAAATCATCGGCGGGTTTTAAATCAAAGCCCTTTAATAACAAGGCTTTGATGTTTTTGTCAATGGCAATTTTGGGTTGAACCGAATAGGATTTAAGAATTTCTTTAACCTGAGTAGGGCGGTGAAGGTGGTACAAAATGGATTGCATACCACTGAATCCTTCTGTTCCAAATAACTGTTCGTATCGGTGTTTTCCTTCTTGATTTTGAAACACTACGTGGCGTTTTTGAGGAATGCTTCCAAGCTGGTGATAAATGGGCATGGCGAATTATATTTTTTTACCTTTTACTTTTATGCTTTGTTCCAATTTTAATTCCTTGTCTGAACCAAGTGCTGTGTTGATGGTTACCGAGACTTTAAATCGGATATTGTCTTTAAAGATATAGTCTTTGATGTTCACATCGCTTAGGTCGGCAGAAATGTTAGTTTGTCCGGTTGGAATTAAGGTTTTGGAAGCCACTGCCATGCCTTGTAGTCCTGAGGCTTGAATACTGATTGAAATCGATTTTAGAAAATCGAGATTGCCCGTATTGGTGGAAATGTTGAACTTGGTAAGTTTAATTTCATCTATCAGCTCCTTGGTGGTTTTTTCGCTTGCAAAACGAGTGCTGGAAGTGGTTGGAATGTCGGGCGTTGTAAATTCTACTGGCACATTTGCGCTGATGCTGCTTGAAGGCACCGGCAAGGTAGTGGAATAATCGATACTAAATTCGGTGGCTTCGTTCACCTGATCCTTGGTCTTTTTACAAAAACCAAAAAGGAGTAATGTAGTACCAAGTATAAAAACTGTAAGGTAAGATTTCATTATGACCTTAAAGATAGGTCTTTTTTCAAAATTTCCTTTAGGTTGGGCCTTAGCCGGCTTTTATATACTGACAAGCATTCCGGACCATTTTTAACCCTGCCCTTGCGCAGTTTCCTTTGTTCTTCAATTGGCAATGCGGCAATCTTAACGCACTCAGGTGTGCAACAACCATTCATTTTTTTCTCGCAATCTTCACACTGAATAAACAATAAATGGCAATCGTCGTTCTTACAGTTCACGTGCCGGTCGCAGGGTTTTCCACATTGATGACAGGTGCTCAGTACATCCTGGGTTATTCGTTCTCCAATTCGCTCATCAAAAACAAAATTGATGCCTCTGAATTTACTTTCAAGGCCTTGCTCTTTGATTTCCTGTGCATATTGTATGATGCCGCCATGCAAATGGTTCACATCCTTAAACCCCTTGTACCTGAAATAAGCTGAGGCCTTTTCGCAACGTATCCCGCCGGTACAATACATGAGAATTTTTTTATCTTCCTTGCCTTTAAGATGGTCAATTACTTGTGGCAATTCTTCTCGGAATGTGTCTGCATCAGGGCAAAAAGCCTTGTCAAACCGACCCACTTCACTTTCATAATGGTTGCGCATGTCAATCACTATGGTGTTTTCATCTTCAATGGCCTTGTTGAATTCGGCAGCATTCAGGTAAGTGCCGGTTTTGGAAGGATCAAAATCTGGATCGTTAATGCCATCGGCTACTATTTTATTCCTGACTTTAATAATCAGTTTGTAGAAAGATTTACCATTTCCATCTACAGCATGTTTAAAGGGAACATCCTTAAAAAAGGAATAGGTATTGAGGTGTTTTACAAATCCGTCCCATTGGTCTTCAGGCACACTCATTTGAGCGTTAATGCCCTCATGGGCCAGGTAAATGCGACCAAAGCAATTCAATTGGCTCCAGGCCAAAAATAACTCATCACGCAGTTCCTTGGGTTTGGGAATGTTGACATAGCGATAAAAGGAGATGGTTTTTCGCTTGATCTTTTCTTCCTGTAAACGTTTTTTCAAAACGTTCTTGTCGATACGATTGACTAATAATGCCATAAGAGTGATAAAAATAATTGCAGGTTATATTATCATTTGCAATTATAACAAGGCTTCCAAGGGAATTCAAAAATTATAATTACGTTTGCAAAAATACAAAATTGTTCATCGGGTTTTATTGATAAAAATCATGTCTACAGGAAACGAAAAAATACTTGTTATTGGCGCCGGAGGCCAAATAGGGGTTGAGTTGTGCGAAAATTTAGCCAAACGTTACAGCAATGCACAGGTCATAGCCAGCGACGTAAAACCCGCGCCCCAATTGGAGCCCTACAATTATGAGCAACTCGATGCCCTTGATAAGGACAGATTGTTTGAGATTGTAAAAAAACACCAGATAACCCAGATTTACCATTTAGCGGCCTTGTTATCGGCAACCGGCGAACAAAAGCCTATGTTGGCCTGGAAACTCAACATGGAAAGCCTCTTTCATGTGTTGGATCTGGCAAAGGAAAAACACGTACAAAAAGTGTATTGGCCAAGTTCCATAGCGGTGTTTGGTCCCACCACACCTAGGGAAAACACACCGCAATACACTGTGATGGAGCCAAGCACCATTTATGGAATCAGTAAACAAGCCGGTGAGCGTTGGTGCGAATGGTATCACCAAAAACATGGGGTGGACGTGAGGAGTTTGCGCTATCCGGGATTAATCGGCTGGAAAAGTGCACCGGGAGGTGGGACGACAGATTATGCTGTGCATATTTTTCATGAGGCCCTGAAAACCGGTCGTTACGAGTGTTTTTTAAGCGCACAAACGGCTTTGCCCATGATGCATATGGAAGACGCCATACGCGCCACCATCGAAATCATGCATGCCCCATCTGAAAGTATTAAAATACGCGGCAGTTATAATTTGTCGGGCATCAGTTTTACGCCTGAACAAATTGCAAATGAAATTAAAGCTCACCTTCCCAACTTTTCGATGACCTACAAGCCCGATTTCAGACAGGCCATTGCCGACAGCTGGCCAAAAAGCATCGACGACCTTGAGGCCCGCCAGCACTGGGGATGGAAGGAACAATACGACTTGAAGGGGTTGGTGAAGAATATGCTGGATAACCTGAAGAAGTAACTTCAGTTAATCATCTGGTATTGCTCAGCCAGGCGCTGGGGTCCATGGTTTTCTGACCCTTCCAGATTTGAAGATTCATGGAGGTTTTATCTTCTTCTTCATCATACATCACGGTGCCAATAACCTCTTTTACTTTAACTTTTTGACCCGTTTTTACAAAAACTTCCCCAATATTGCTGTATACGCTGAGGTATTCTCCGTGTCGAATGATTACCAATTTTCCACCGGTAGGAGAAATGGCGATTCCGGTAACCTCTCCTTCAAAAACAGCGCGCGCCTGTGAGCCTCTCGAGGTGCAGATTTCTACACCACTGTTAAACATCATAAACCCCTTTATTGCTGGATGTTCATGTTCACCATAAGTTTCGCAAATCACGCCCTTATCAACAGGCCAGGGCAAGCGACCGCGATTATTCGAGAATTCTCCGCTTAAAGCAATAGCGGCGTCATTCAACACAGGTTTAGAATCGGATAGCGGCTTTTCAACTTTATCTTTGTCTGCTTCCTTGTCTTTTGGCGGAACCTTTGATTTTCCGCTTTCTTTTTTATCCCTTGCAATTCGATCTGCCTCTTCTTTCTCTCTCTTGGCCGCAAGTTCCCTGGCGGCTTCATCGGCCTTGCGCTTTATTTCTTCAGCAATCAAACGTTTAATGGCTAACTGTAATTCTATGGCATCCCGTTTCTTTTTTTCAAGGTTGCTCTTGAGTTCTTTCTCTTTCTTTTTTAACTCACTTAACACCTCTTCCTGTTCGTTTTTTTCCTGATCAAGAATCCGTTTTTCGCTTTGTTCATTGCCCAAAAGTTGTGTTTTTTCATTCTTCTGCACCTTCAGGGTCGAAAGTTTTACCTGTATTTCGTTCTGTGTTTGAATGATTTCAGCGGCTTGTTTTTTTCTGAAGCCTGAATACTGTTGCATGTATTTTAGTCTTGCATAAGCCTGATTAAAATCGTTAGCAGCGAAAATAAACATCAAGGAAGAGTAGGCATCCTGGTTTCTTTGTGCAACAAGAATCATTCTGGCATATTCTCGTTTCAGTTTTTCTAAACCTTTTTTTAGCTTTTCACTTTCCGCTTCATTACTGGCAATTTCTTTATTCAAAACGCGGATTTCTGCATTTATGGTATTGATAAGTTCCTGACGTTTCTCAAGTTTGACATGAATGTTCATCAAGGTGCCCAGTGAATTTTTTTTACTGGCTTTGGTAGCCTTTAGCATGGAGTTGATCTGGTTGATCTCTTCATTGATACGTTTTTTACGATTTTCCAGATCTTTTTTGGTGTTTTTACCTTGTGCCTGAAGGGCATTAGGACAGCAAATCAACAACGAAACAAGCAGAGCAAGCAGAACAAAACACTTATTTCTTTTGAATTTGTATGGCATCGTATTTTGCCGGAATGTTGAGCGTGAGTTTTTGTGGAGCGTTTTTCTCTACGCGAACATAATTAATTTTCAGCCGCGCATTCTTCTGGGCCTGAATGTCAATATCAACATGGTACGGTGCATAAACACTGTCCTTTATAGCAAAATCACTGTAAGATGCAATGAATTTACGACCTGTGGAGGACTGTTCAAATTCGTTGCGCACAATCTTAAAATTGTCAGGATTGAGGGTGATAATCTGAAGGTCTTCGTTGGGATCCTCTACGCCGTTGATAATACGTTTCAAGCGTTTTTTTCTTACAGTACTCAGCATGTAGTTGCAGTTTTGACGATCAGTGATTGGCTTTAACCTGGCGTCTTCATCATAAAATTTTGCGCTGTTACCAAATAGCACCGATTGCAATAAATCAAAATCAAGATCGGCACTCAGCAAATCATTAATGTACTCAAAGTCACCTACAAAATAGGTTTTGTGGATGTAGTCTACAAACTTCACAGAATCTCTTGTGATGAGTACTTTCGCCACATTGATGCCCAAAACGTATTGAATGTTCACCAGCATGGCACTGTCTTTGCGTAAACTTAAACGAATATCAAAACTCTCCTCCTTTTCCTCAACCAACGATTCAACCGTTGCTTTGGCGAATATCCATGTGTAGTCCAACTCCTTTTCTTTCATCAAACGACTCAATGCTTTCGCGTTTTTATAATCAAGGCGGCAGCGACCTTCAAGACTATCTGCTTTTGCAAGTTCCGGTTTTGGAGTGGGTTGCGTCAGCTCTTTTCGGTGTTTGCATGAGGAATTGAGCCCACCGATTGCAAGTGTCAAAAGCAAAATGCCAATTCTGTTTTTCATCTTATTTGTCATTCAAGCATTTGCATTTGACCTTGGTTTTTAACCGAGCGTCTTCACTGTTCAATTCTAAGGCAGCTTTCCATTGCAAAAGAGCAAGTTCAGGTTTATTATTCATAAATAAAACATCTCCGTAGTGTTCAAGAATGTTGGCATTGGCTGGTGCCAGAGCAGAGGCTTTGGCTAGCCATACTTCAGCTTCAGCATAGTTTTTCTGCATAAAAAGAATCCAGCCATAAGTGTCCATGTAATTTTTTTCCTCCGGCCTGAGCTCAAGGCTTCTCTTTGACAATTTTTCTGCTTTTTCAAGATCTGTATTTCTAAGTGAGAGAAAATAAGCGTAGTTGTTTAACACGTAGGTGTTATCAGGATCAATTTTAAGGGCTTCGTTGTAGTTTTTAAAAGCTGTTTCAAATTGTCCGGCATAATAGGCTGCATCACCGGCAGTAGACAGAAAACGCAGCAGTAAGGCGTTGTTACCGGTAACCAGCCCCTTACCATCGCTTAATGAGCGAAGGGCTTTGCCGTAATTTTTCAGTTGCAGGTTGGCATATCCATTGTAGTAATACACCATGGCCTGATTTGGGAACATCTCCATGGCCTGACTGCTATGCAATTCAAGCGAATCAAGGCGTGATAATTCGATGTCAGTAAGCAGCAGCTTATCCCAGGTATCGTAATTGGCAGTGTTTAACTGTGTGGCCTTTGACAGATAAATGGACGCTGAGTCCATTTTGTTCTCTCTCAGTAAAAACTCAGCATACAAAGTGTTGGCTTCCGTTGTGTTGGGGTGCACTTTAAGAAGGATTCCCGCCAGTTCTTTGCCCTGAAGAAAAAAATCAGATGAAGCGCCAGATTGTTCCATATAGGATACAAGTATGCCGGCTTTTGATGCTGCATCCAGATCGGCATTCGCGAAAGCAAGTTTTAGCTGTTCAAAGGCATTTTTCTGTTCCCCTTTAAGACTGAAATAATCGTGCAAAGACAATTGTACCGCCGGATTATTAGGATCCATGATAAGTAAAGTGTCGTACACTACTTTTGCCTTATCAGATTGTTTGTTCTCCATGTAAAAATCGGCAAGGTAGGTTCGATAGAGCGATTCATGTGGTTTGGTATTTACCAGTTTAATCAGTTCCTGTTCGGCTTCATTTGTTTTACCAAGTTCTTTGTACAGTTTTACTTTGTTCATGCAAAGATCTTCGCTGATCCCAACTTGTTTTTCCAGTTCGGTATACAGTTGCAGGGCTTTGGTAAACTGACCGCTTACCGCGTAAGTGTAAGCCAAATCTTGTTTAAAGTCGGTTCGTTCAGGAAAGTGTTTTACAAGTTGTTCTCTTGTTTTAATTAACTCTTGATTTTTGTGTAGGGTTTGATAACATTCTATCAGCAACAATTGGTACCATTCATTTTTAGGCTCTGCAGTGGCACAAACCTTCGCTTCGGAGAGGGCAAGGTCATTTAACCCCAACATTCTGTGTAACATCGAAAGTTCATAATAAACAGCCGGATTGTTGGGTTGCAACTCTTTACACAAATTGAAAAGTTCAAGGGCTTCCTTCAAATTTCCTTTCATTCGTTCACTGCAGCCATCCACAAAGTGCGCATCGAATTGAAGGGCTGAATTTCCTTCCGTGTTACTGACCGTTTTAGGTTCAATGTGGTTGTTCGAAGAAGGTTTTAAGGATTTGCATGAAGAAAGGCTGCCAAACACAAGTAGGCAGAAAAGCTGTAAATGAAAATATGTGGTGACCTTAAACAATTACCTGGCTGTAATCACTCAGGCTGAGGTCTGTCCCCCGGCCTCTCACTTCTGCGGCCACGCCAAGCATACTATTTTGAATAATAGCCGAATGAATTTTGGTTTCACTTTGTAAAATGGAGTTTTTAACAATACTGTTGCTGATTTGGCTTTTGGAACCAATACTGGCATGAGGGCCAATAACACAGTTGTTTAGTTCCACATCATCACCTATAAAACATGGCTCAAGAATTACGCTGTTGTTGTTTTTGATGTTTTTTCCCCTTAACACAGGCTTACCTTTATCGAATTCCAACACGCGTTGGTTGGTGTACACGGTAGAGTTTTTATTGCCGCAATCTAACCACTCGGTCACTTGTCCGGGTTTGAATTTGGTGCCTTTTTGTTTCATGTTTTCCAAAGCGTTGGTCAATTGGTATTCTCCTTTTTCGCGAATATTATTATCCAACAAGTATTGCAATTCACGTTTTAAATACTCCCCGTCTTTGAAATAATAGATACCAATGATGGCCAAATCGCTGACAAAAGTCGTTGGCTTTTCAATAAAATCGGTTATAACACCCTCTGCATTTAATTTTACCACTCCAAATTGCGAGGGATCTTCTATCTTTTGAACCCAAATAACACCTTCTTCATCTGTATTCATTACAAAATCAGCTTTGAATAAAGTGTCGGCAAATGCCACCACTGTTTTGCCTTTAATAGCGTCCTTTGCACACATAATGGCATGGGCTGTTCCAAGTGCTTCGGTTTGATAAAAAATGCGACCTCTTGCGCCCTGACTTTCAGCCACTTTTACAAGGTTGTCTTCAACTTCCTTTCCAAAATCAGGCGCAATAACAAAAGCAATTTCTTCAACCTTTTGTCCACACACCTTTGTAATGTCCTCAACCAAACGTTGTACAATGGGTTTACCGGCTACCGGCAACAGTGGTTTGGCGGTAGTGAGGGTGTGTGGCCGCATGCGTTTTCCTTTGCCGGCCATGGGAATAATAATTTGCATACCTGTAATTTGTCCCGCAAAAATAGCATAATTTCATGTACGAAACCGGAGCTTATGTCTGCTGCTAAGTACTTCATTGCCATTGTTCTTCCTGAGCCTGAACAAACACAAATTGAAGAGATAAAACTCGAACTTTTTTCAAAGCACAACTTAAGAGGCGCATTACGAAGCCCTGCCCACATTACCTTGCACAGACCCTTTGAATGGAAAGAAGAAAAAGAAAGCCAATTGATTGAAAGAATACAACAATTTAGTGGCGTTCAGGCATTCGATATTGAAATGCACAATTTTGGGTTTTTTGAACCAAGGGTTATTTACGCACAGGTAAAAGCCAATACCAACTTGCAACACATGCATGCACAATTAGTGAAGTTTGCGAAAAAGGAATTGCAGTTGTTTAATGAAGCTGAGGATTTAAGAGGCTTCCATCCACATGTTACAGTGGCTTTCAGAGACCTTAAAAAGCCGCTTTTCTATCAACTTCGAGAAAAGTATAGAAATGATAAGTTGCAGGCCACCTTTCGATGCAAATCATTTAGCTTACTCAAACTTCGGGTAAAGTGGGAAATTCTTCACACGTTTGATATTTAAACTCATTCCAAATAAGAAATAAGCTTTAACATTCGTTTTGGCAGGACGTTTACCCGACGAATTGTTGTAAAAAGCGTAAAGAGCCAAACAAAACTTGTTAGTGAGTGTTCTGCTTAATACATTTGCCTTTCAGGTTTTGACGTCTATTATCTTTTAACATTATGAGCAATACATCCGGTTTTTTATTTTCCTCTCTCGGCAAAAAAGTGGTCATGGGTGCCACAGGCTTGTTTTTGGTTACTTTTTTAATGGTGCATTGTTTTATCAATGCATTGATCTTTTTTAACGATGGAGGGCTAACATTTAACATTGGTGCACATTTTATGGGCACAAACTGGCTTATCAGAACCATGGAATTGGTACTCTTTTTTGGTTTGGTGTTGCACATTGTGCAGGCAGCAGTTTTAACCCGCGAAAACCAAAAGGCACGTCCAATTGCTTATGCCAACCCGGGGGGGAACGTAAGTTCGTCCTGGTACAGTCGCTCAATGGGATTATTGGGCACACTTTTACTGATGTTTTTAATTATCCATCTGGCGCATTTTTGGGTAAAGTCCCGTTTTACAGGCATTCCTACAGAAGATGCTAACGGACACGAAGATTTGTACGCCATCATGCAGGAAACGTTTAAACAGCTTTGGGTGGTTGTGGTGTATGTACTTGCAATGGTTTCATTGGCCTACCATTTGTTGCATGGCTTTCAGTCGGCCTTCCAAACTTTAGGATTGAATCACAAAAAATACACGCCATTAATCAAAACAACTGGTATGTGGTTTTCTATCCTCATACCTTTCATTTTTGCCCTTATGCCAATTGCCATGCATTTTGGCTGGATCAAATAGTTTATCAACCATCACATTCAAATCAGTTAAGATATGGCTTCATCACCGAAACTCAATGCCAAAATACCAGAAGGGGTTCTAGAAAATAAATGGACCAAATACCGCTCAACGGTACATTTGGTAAACCCAGCGAATAAACGAAGTCTTGAGGTCATTGTTGTGGGCTCGGGATTGGCAGGTGCTTCCGCTGCGGCATCTTTGGCAGAAATGGGGTATAAGGTTAAAGTGCTTTGTTTCCAGGATTCACCTCGCCGTGCGCACAGTATTGCTGCTCAAGGGGGGATTAATGCTGCAAAAAATTACCAAAACGACGGAGACAGTACCTACAGGTTGTTTTACGACACCATCAAGGGAGGTGATTACCGTGCAAGAGAAGCTAACGTACATCGGCTTGCCGAAGTGTCGGGCGCAATCATTGATCAATGCGTGGCTCAGGGCGTTCCATTTGCCCGCGAATATGGAGGAACCTTGAGCAACCGTTCTTTTGGAGGCACGCAGGTTCAAAGAACATTTTATGCCGCTGGTCAAACCGGACAACAACTTTTATTAGGAGCTTACAGCGCCTTACAACGTCAGGTTGGGATGGGGGCCGTTCAGCTATTGGCCAGACATGAGATGATGGACATAGTAAACATCGATGGCAAATGCAGGGGGATTATTGCCCGTGATTTGGTAAGCGGCAAACTGGAGCGGCATTTCGGGCATGCTGTATTGCTTTGCACCGGCGGATATGGCAATGTGTTTTTTCTTTCTACAAATGCCATGGGCAGCAACGTAACTGCAGCCTGGAAAGCACACAAAAAGGGCGCATTTTTTGGGAACCCATGCTATACGCAAATCCATCCTACGTGCATTCCTGTATCAGGAGATCACCAGTCTAAGCTTACATTAATGTCTGAATCGTTGCGCAACGACGGACGCATTTGGGTGCCAAAAAAACAAGGAGATACCCGTAAGCCAAACGAAATTCCTGAAGACGAAAGAGATTATTATCTGGAACGCAGGTACCCGGCATTCGGCAACCTTGTTCCCCGCGATGTGGCCAGCCGTGCAGCCAAAGAACGTTGCGATGCAGGATTTGGTGTTGGAGCAAGCAAAATGGCAGTTTATCTCGATTTTGCCGCAAACACCGAACGCTACGGCAAAATACAAGCCAATAAACTCAATTTACACAATCCGAGCAAGGAAGAAATTATTCGCCTTGGCAAAGAAGTGATAAAAGAAAAATACGGGAACCTCTTTGATATGTACAAACAAATAACAGGAGAAGATCCGTATGAAGTGCCAATGCGGATATATCCTGCGGTACATTATACCATGGGTGGACTTTGGGTAGACTATAATTTAATGACAACCGTACCTGGTTTATACGCGCTTGGAGAGGCCAATTTTAGTGATCATGGAGCCAACCGTTTGGGGGCTTCAGCTTTGATGCAAGGTTTGGCCGATGGTTATTTTGTGATACCTTATACAATTGGTGAATACCTCTCTGAGGAAATCCGCACCAAAGCCATTCCAACTGACCATGAAGCCTTTGTAAAAGCTGAAGCGGAAGTGCAGGAAAGAATAAGCAAACTTATGAGCATAAAGGGTACCAAGTCGGTGGATCATTTTCATAAGCGCCTTGGTAAAATCATGTGGGATAAGTGCGGTATGGCCCGCAACAAAGAAGGGCTCAATTGGGCTATTACAGAAATTAGAAAATTGAAAGAAGAATTCTGGAAAGATGTTCGTGTACCAGGAGAACCCAATGAATTGAATCCTGAATTGGAAAAGGCACATCGTGTGGCTGATTTTATCGAGTTGGGAGAACTCATGTGCATCGACGCATTAGACAGAAACGAAAGTTGTGGTGGGCATTTCAGAGAAGAATATCAAACCGAAGAAGGAGAAGCCCTGCGAAACGATGACAAATACGCTTATGTTGCGGCTTGGGAGTACAAAGGAGAAGGCAATTTTGAACTCCACAAGGAAGAATTGAAATATGAAAACATTAAGATAGCGGCGCGTTCATACAAATAACCGCTTAACTCTAATAAAATAAATATGAGCCACGGAAACATGAACCTCACTTTAAAAGTGTGGAAACAGAAAAACAAAAACGAAAGGGGACGTTTTGAAACTTACCAGGCAAAAGGCATTTCGCCAGACATGTCATTTCTTGAAATGTTTGATGTGGTAAACGAAGGCCTTATAAACGAAGGCAAAGAACCCATCGCTTTTGATCACGATTGCCGAGAGGGTATTTGCGGGATGTGCAGCATGTACATCAATGGTCGCCCGCACGGACCCAAAGAAGGAATTACCACGTGCCAATTGCACATGCGCAGTTTTAAGGATGGAGACACCATAGTTGTAGAACCTTGGAGGAGTGCGGCATTTCCTGTTATTAAGGACCTTGTTGTTGACCGTTCATCTTTTGACCGCATTATGGCTGCCGGGGGGTTTGTATCGGTAAATACCGGAAATGCCAAAGACGCTAACAATATTTTAATCCCTAAAGATGATGCCGACGCTGCGTTTAACGCGGCTGCATGTATTGGTTGCGGAGCTTGTGTTGCCGCTTGTAAAAATGCCAGCGCCATGTTGTTTGTTTCAGCGAAGGTTTCTCAATTGGCTTTATTGCCGCAAGGGAAAGTGGAAGCAAAAAACCGTGTACTGAACATGGTAAAACAAATGGACGAAGAAGGTTTCGGAAATTGCACGAACACAGGAGCCTGTGAGGCTGAATGCCCTAAGGAGATTTCCCTCGAAAACATCGCCCGCATGAATAGGGAATATCTGGGCGCGAGTTTAACCTAGTAAAACATAATTTTGATGTTTAAAGAGCCATCCAATCGGGTGGCTTTTTTTATGATTTAAGCGATATCCTGAACACACTCCCTTTATTCAACTCACTACTCAACACAAAAATTTTACCGTGATGGTAACTTTCAATAATCCGCTTACACAAACTCAAACCTAAGCCCCAGCCCCTGTTTTTAGTGGTGTATCCGGGCTCAAAAATGGTTTCAAATTTGGATTTAGGAATTCCTTTTCCAGTATCTTCAAAGTCAATTTGCAATCCTTCTGGTATGCTGCTGAGCTTAACATGTATTTTGCCTTTCCCATCCATTGCGTCTACAGCATTTTTGCAAAGGTTTTCAATTACCCACTCAAACAAAGGCCGGCTGAGGTTGGCAGTAATCTGTTCTGATGGTAAATCCAAAGCGTATTCTACGTTTTTTGATGTGCGTTTTTTTAAATAATCAATACTGTCGCTTAAGACCATGTTCATGTTCTCAGGTACAAGGGTGGGTTGAGAGCCAATTTTGCTGAAGCGCTCTGTGATGGTGTTGAGTCGTTTTACATCTTCCTGCATTTCACTAACAATGCTTTTGTCAACGCCTATTGAAAGCAAATGTTCGTTCCAGGCCATTAGTGACGAAAGCGGGGTGCCGAGTTGATGTGCGGTTTCCTTACTCATGCCCACCCACACCTGATCTTGTTCAGCTTTTCGGGCGGTGCTGAATAGAACATAAGCAATTAACAAAAACAGTGCAATGGCACCAAATTGAAAGTAAGGATAGTATTTTAACTGAGTGAGCAATTCTGATTGCGCGTAGAAAATATAATCTTTGCTGTTTTCTCCTAGGTCTATTTCTATCGGTGCGTTCTGCGATGAAAGATCTTCAAGTTTTGATTTAAGTTTTTGTGGTGTGTCAACGTCTCCAAATTCAATCTTGCCAAGAGCAATGATAGAATCCTTGTCTGGATTGGTATAAATTACCGGAACATCGGCCGAGTTCACTGCCACTTCAGTAATAAACGATTTTATCAAACTGTCAAACACCAATTTAATGTCGTTGAATAGCCTGCTGTCTTTATGGTACAGGCGCTGTTTCATTCCTTTGTATACATCTATTTCTACCGGAGTATACAAACGTTTCATGATCTGTAATTGCTCTTGGAGATATTGGGGGTCGTTTTCACTTGCCGAATCAAGATTTCGTTTGGTTAAAATTCTATCCTGATCATCCGTTAAAATTACAGGCACGGTGGTGTTTTCCTGTAACACTTTTAAAACAAAGGAAACATCCTGATTGCCTGATAGATCATCCCCTTTGCTAAGTTCACGTGTGGCTTCAGCAAAAAGCTCTGCTTTTTTTGTTTCTCCTGTTTTGATTTTTTCAAACAGTTCTTTGGTAAATTTCACCAAACTGGCTTTTTTTTGCACTGCTTTGGCCCAAAGCTCAACTTTCTGTTTTTCGTTTTGTTTGATTTGTTGCACCAAATTGCTGCTGTACCAAAACGACACCATCACAATAAGCAGCGCTGCGGCGGCCAGACCCATTTTCCAGCGTTGTTTACGGGCGTAGATGTTCACGTGCAAATGAAATTTGAATAAAGATAGTGCATTTTAGAAATCCTCCTCGTCCTCTTCTTTCTTTTTAGGTTCAAGGGGTTTTTTTGCAGGGGGTTTTCCGGGTTTTTCCAACTCAAATTTTGTCTCATCCTGCTTTTTTTTCACTTGTACACTGTCTTTTCTAAAAAGTCCGAATTCTTCTTTCAAAAGGCTTCTCAACTCTTGTTTTTCTTCTTTCAGGTCGTTCTTAAGTTTTTCCTTTAATCCTTTTTTGTCGAATTTGATTACGGGATTATCAACTGTACCGGTCATTAGAACAAATGCGCTTCTGCGATTCTCAGGGTCGTTTTCAACCTCCCCAAACGCATTATCTTTTGTTTTGCGCTTTTTAGCCAGCAATTCGCTCAACAGCAATTGAAAGTGGTATTCAATCTCATTATTAAACGTGTGGAACCCCCAGAATTCAAGATTTAGGGCGTTGCTTCGAATTACGGTTTTAGGGAATAGGAGTTTTTGTTCCCGGATTTGGATCTGACTTTGCATGGTTGAGAAACGGATGTGCTGTAAGTCTTTTACATCAACAAACCTCGACAGGCTCATCATGGGATGAAAATCTTTCAGTTCACCTTTTTCTATTGTGATATCACAATTTGACAAAATGGAATTGTAATCAACATCAAGTGCGTTCGACCAGGAACCGCTTAAATCAACTTGTGCTGTAGCATAACCTTTAATATTTGCATCAATTAGTGTGGTTTGACCGAAATTGTTGAATTGCGTAAACAGCTCACTGATGTTAATATGCTTTAATTTGCTTTGTAACACCAGGTCGAGTTGGTGTTTCGAGTTGTCAAAAAAGGCGTTGATTTCGGCTTCTCCTTCCATTACAGATAATTTTACATCACTTGCAATCGCTTTCTGGTTTTTGATTTCAAAATTGCCACTGATGTTCTGGGCTTTAAATTTCGCATAAGCAAATTGCTTTATTCTTGCATCCAATCTAAATACTACATTCGAAGGAATAAGGGGGGCATTTTTGTCCTCAGATGAATAGTATTTCATGAGCAGATCTTCCATTTGAAGATTTTCTGAACTTACGTCACCATAGATAATCAGAGGATTGCTTTTATCATTCAGGTAATTAAACAAACCCGGAACTTGTCCGCTAATGAGTAAATCAGAACTTCCCCTTATGAGTTTACAATTGATCAATTCAGCTTGCCCATCAACCACCATGAGAGTGCAAGCCGGAAGTTTGGAAATTTTTTCATCGCCCTTAAATTGAAGTTCCAGGTTTTTTACCTCTGCTCTTCCGTGCAGGTCTACTTCTTTTCCAAAGGCGTTTTGTTTTAAGTTATTCCAAAGGCCATCAAACACTAAATGTAATTTTACTTCTCCACTCAAGTGACTTAAGGTATCAATTGGGTAAAAGTGTATGAAGTTTTCAAGGTGGAGGTCGGCGTCTGCATTCAAGCTGATCTCTGGTTGATCAAAGTTTTTGATGTAAAATTGCGCACTTAAGGCATCATTCCCCAGATTAAGGCGCAACTTTTCGATATCGATTTCTGTGTGTTCAGGACTCAACAGCAGATTGCCTTTGACTACAAGATTTTGCATTTTGGTTGAGCCAGGCAGGTAGTTCACAATGCCATTTTCAATTCCAAAATCTGCCGACAGTTTGTATTTAGATTTACTATTGTAAAGGAATTTTCCTTTGATGTAAAAATTGCCATCGCTTTTATAATCCTGCAATTTGCTCTTGTATTCTTTGGGAAGTAACGATAGTAAAGAAGAGATGTCGAGTTTTGGGGCGGTAAAATGAATGTTGGCCGAATGGAGTTGATCTCCATAGTCTAATTCCCCCTGTAATTCAAGCTTCAAAGAGTTCACGCTGATGTTTGCTGTTTTAAACACATACCTGTCCTTATCAACCTGGAGAGTCATTGCCAGTTCACAGGCTTTGTCTTTGATGTAGTTTTTTCCAACTTGTGAATAAGTGGAGATGGTGTTTTTGCTTTTTAGTTTAAGTTCATAGGTACTTGCGTAAAAATCGCCAGCGAGCTGGAGATCGTGAAACACCATACTACAGGTTATATCCGATTCCAAATCCCTGTATCGGAAGCGGAGGTTTTTTGCTTGGATGGACTGAAGGTGAAAGCTTAGGTTTTTTTCGGGTGTTTGTGCAACGGTACTATCTGTTTTCCAGAAATAATAATTAGCGGTCCCATCCTTCAGGTATTTCACTTTCAAAACGCCATTTTTTACACCAATTTTTTCGATTGTGTATTTGCCTTCCCATAAATTCCTAATGTTAAAATACAGGTTGAGTTTATCGGTATAAAGCAAAGTATCCCGCTTTTTTACCTTCAATGCCTCCAGCATTAGCATGTTTTTGAATTCTACTGAGCAAAATGGGAAGGTTTTTAAGATGGTAAGATCAATATCTTCGGGTTGAACAACCACTTCGGCCATTAGGTTTTTGTTCAATTCCTTTATTACTATACTTTTCACCTCATCTTCGTAAACAAACAAAAGGACGACCGAAAACACAAAAATGGCTACACAGAGCAGCAATACCACGCCAATACCTTTGAGCAGTTGACGCGCTAAGGAGGACTTTTTAGTAATAAGTGGTTCTTCGGGACCCATATCGCCAAATTTCTGTATTCTCAACGCTGTTTACTGGCCAATTCGTATAAAAAATAAACAATGTGTGTTTTATAAAGCAAAATTCGGTTATGGCTACATCTGGGCAGGCGTAGGCTGTAAAATTTAACAGCTTTCCGTCGCTTAAAAACCTGGAATCACATAACTTTGTGAAAATGCCCGTTATGAAAAAAATCTTAACCCTCGCTGCTTTCAGTATAATGATGGTTCCAGCAATCAGTTCGTTTATTTTCCAAGGCGAAGAATTGCCCTTAAACGCTAAATTGCCTATGGGAGAATTTAAATTGCAGGATGTGAGTGGTAAATGGGTTTCTCTTTCTGAGGCTTCAGGAAAAAAAGGTCTTTTGGTTATTTTCAGCTGCAACACCTGCCCTTATGTAAAACTTAGTGAAAGTCGTATTCTGGAATACTCTGATTATTGTTTGAACAACAACATTGGTTGTGTTCTGGTGAACAGCAATGAAGCTCAGCGTGGTGACGAAGACAGTTTTGAAGAGATGAAAAAATACTATAATAACCAAAAACTCAAATGTGCCTATGTGCTCGATGAAAAGAGCAAATTAGCCGATGCCTTTGGCGCTACCCGTACCCCTCAGTGTTTTTTGTTCGACAATCAGGGTTTGGTATACAAGGGAGCCATTGATGACAATGTAAAGGACCCAGCCGCCGTAAAAGCCTTTTATCTGAAAGATGCGTTAACAGCACTTAGTTTAGGGCAAAAACCGGGATTACAACAAACAAAATCTATTGGCTGCACCATTAAACGTTTGGAATAGGCAGCTTCTGAAACCTATAAACACTTACCTTTGCCCTTCATGTTCAATAAACCCCTTGACCCTGAAGATTTTTATTACAGTGCTGAAGGCTACATAGTATTTACTGAAAAGTACCACCTAAAAAGAGGTTATTGTTGCAAGAGCGGTTGTAAACATTGCCCTTATGGCTATGATAAAAATACAGGAGGGTTCAAAAGGAAGGATCAAGAAAAGAAAACAAAATGAATACTAGTGCCACGTTGTCATTTAAGGAATTGATATTACAGGGTATTCCGGAAGAATTACCGCCAATTCCTGAATTTAATTCTAAAATAAACCATGCTCCGAAAAGGAAAGATATTTTGAGTAAGGATGAAAAAACCCTTGCTATTAAAAACGCGCTAAGGTATTTTGATAAAAAACACCACAGCACACTCGCCGCTGAATTCGCTGAAGAATTAACCAGCTTCGGACGCATTTACATGCACCGATTTCGTCCGGATTACAAGATATATGCCCGTCCAATTTTTGACTACCCGCATAAAAGTATCCAGGCTGCTGCCATCATGCACATGCTTAGTAACAACCTCGATCATGCGGTGGCTCAGCACCCTCATGAATTGATTACCTATGGAGGAAATGGCGCTGTATTCCAAAACTGGGCCCAGTATTTATTGTGCATGCAATATTTGGCTACTATGACGGATGATCAAACCCTGGTTTTATACAGTGGCCATCCTTTAGGTTTGTTTCCATCTCACAAAAATGCACCCCGCGTGGTGGTTACCAATGGCATGATGATTCCTAATTACAGTAAACCAGATGATTGGGAAAAATATAACGCTTTGGGAGTTACACAATATGGACAAATGACAGCCGGAAGTTTTATGTACATTGGTCCACAAGGCATTGTACACGGCACTACAATTACCGTTATGAATGCAGCACGAAAAAAATTCCAAACAGAAGAGGAGCGTAAAGGAAAACTGTTTGTGACTTGCGGTTTAGGAGGCATGAGCGGGGCACAACCCAAAGCTGCTAAAATTGCCGGACTTGTGTCGATAACGGCAGAAATTAATCCCAAAGCAGTAAAAACAAGACATACACAAGGCTGGGTAGATGAAGTGTTTAGCGATTTAGATGAACTAATCACGCGAACCCGATCTGCACAGAAGAATAAAGAAGCGGTGAGTTTAGCTTACAATGGCAATGTGGTTGACCTATGGGAAAAACTTGTGAAAGAAAACATACAGGTAGACCTTGGCAGCGATCAAACCTCCTTGCATAACCCTTGGGCAGGCGGGTATTATCCTGCAGGATTTAGTCTGGAGGAGAGTAACTCCATGATGGCGAATGACCCGCTAAAATTTAAAACAGAAGTTCAAAAAACATTGGTAAGGCACATTAATGCCGTTAACAGCTTAAACGCAAAAGGCATGTATTTTTTTGATTATGGCAACGCCTTTTTATTAGAAGTTTCAAGAGCGGGCGGAGATGTATTCAAATCAAACTCTACACAAGAATTCAGATACAATTCTTATGTACAGGACATCTTAGGGCCTATGTGTTTTGATTATGGATTTGGTCCCTTTCGATGGGTGTGTACTTCAGCCCATCCCGCAGATTTGGCTATAACCGACCAACTGGCTCAGGAAGTTTTAGAGAAGATGTATGAGGAGGCTCCTGATGAGATCAAACAACAGCTGCAAGACAACATTGTTTGGATTAAAGATGCACAAAAAAACAACCTGGTTGTGGGATCGCAAGCAAGGATACTTTATGCCGATAGCGAAGGGAGAATAAAAATAGCCCAGGCAATTAACGGTGCTATTCGTGATGGAAAAATTTCGGCACCAGTGGTGCTGGGTCGCGATCATCACGATGTAAGTGGCACTGATAGCCCTTACCGGGAAACTTCCAACATATATGACGGCAGCAGGTTTACCGCCGACATGGCAGTACAAAATTTTGTTGGCGACGCTTTTAGAGGAGCTACCTGGGTAAGTTTGCACAATGGAGGAGGCGTAGGTTGGGGAGAAGTGATCAATGGTGGGTTTGGTTTAGTTTTGGATGGAAGTGCCGATGCAGATCGAAAACTTGAACAGATGTTATTCTGGGATGTGAACAATGGGATTGCTCGCAGAGGATGGGCCCGCAACCAAGAAGCACTGTTTGCAATTAAGAGAGAAATGCAACGCAGCCCCGAACTAAAAGTGACTTTGCCGAACCTGGTAGACGATAAGATATTACAGAATCTATTTTAACTTTAAAATTTATGAAGCTTACGAAATTGTGTGTTTTACTTTTTGTTTTAGGTGTTAGCAGCATAGTTTGTGCACAAAACAAATTGCTCAGTATTCACGACGCTGTTCTCAAAGGAAGATCAAGTCTTGCTCCTAAACGACTTCAGGGTATTGCATTTATCCCTGAATCTAACCGGCTTAGTTATATTGACAAAAACACGGTCTATGTGCTTGAATCAACAAAAGCTAAAGTAGAATACAGTCTTAGCGTTGCCGAACTCAACACTCAGCTAAAAGCTCAAAAAATGGATACCATTGCCGTGTTCGAAGGTTTGTCGTGGAGAGATGAACGTTCGTTTTATTTTAAAAACGGCAAACAAGAATGGGTTTTTGCAATTGAAAACAAAGCCATTACCAAATCCGACCGCAAGTCGAATCCCGAAGGATTGGAACATCTTGAAGAATACAAAGCAGGTGAATTGTATGCCTTTGTGAAAGACAACAACGTGTTTGTATACAACGCAGGAAAAACCGAGCAAGTTACCAAAGATGGTTCGTATGAAATTGTGAATGGAAAAAGCGTACACCGCGACGAATTTGGAATCACAAAAGGGTTGTTCTGGAGTCCGAATGGTAACGCTTTGGCTTATTACCGCATGGATCAAACAGATGTGACCGATTATCCCATTGTTGATTGGTCCACCTATCCTGCCACGAACACCAATATCAAATACCCTATGGCCGGGAACAGAAGCCACTATGTAACATTGCACGTGTATGACCTCAAAACCAATAGCAATTTGCTTATTCAAACTAAAGGGCCTAGAGAGCACTACCTAACAAACGTGGCCTGGAGTCCAGACGAAAAGATAATATATCTCGCCGAACTTAATCGTGAACAAAATCATTACCTGTTAAACAGCTATAATGCACAAACAGGAGAGTTTATTAAAACACTATTTGAAGAAAAAGACGAACGTTATGTTGAGCCTCAACATCCCGTACTTTTTGTAAAAAATAATCCCGCTCAATTTATCTGGCAGAGCCGAAAGGATGGCTACAACCATCTTTACCTTTATGCCTCTGATGGGAAACTGATTAAACAACTAACCAAAGGCGCCTGGGAAGTGAAAGCGGTGAATGGTTTTGATGCAAAGGGGGAGAACCTCTTTTTTCATGCAAATGAACAGAGTCCGGTGAACCAGGATTTATATTCGGTGAATTTAAAAACTGGCAAAATGAATCGCCTGACACAAGGTAATGGTTTTCATCTGGCGGTTCTGAATGGAAGCGGAGAGGTGTTTCTGGATGCTTTTTCATCAAGCACTATACCAAGGGAATACAACTTAGTGAATACTAAAACTGCCAAGTATTTGAATTTCTTTAAAGCAGAGAACCCGGTGAAGGACTATAAAACAGGTTCATGGAGGCTGTTTTCGATTAAAAACCCCGATGGTACAGACTTGTATTGCCGTTTATTTCGTCCAATTGACTTTGATAGCACAAAAAAGTACCCGGTAATAGTGTATCTGTATAATGGCCCGCATTCGCAATTGGTTACCAACACCTGGATGGCAGGAGGTGAGCTTTGGTACCAGTACATGGCACAAAAAGGGTTTATTGTGTTTACCCTCGACGGTCGTGGAACGTCTAATAGGGGCAAAGAATTTGAGCAGGTAATTCATCGTAATTTGGGGTCTAATGAAATGGCTGACCAACTGAGTGGCCTGGATTATCTGAAATCGCTGCCTTATGTTGACCCTTCACGCGTTGGGGTTTTTGGTTGGAGTTATGGCGGCTTTATGAGCACGAGTTTAATGACACGCCAGCCGGGAGCTTTTAAGGTAGGGGTAGCCGGTGGACCGGTGATTGATTGGAGTTATTACGAAATTATGTACGGTGAGCGGTATATGGATACACCACAGGAAAACAAAGAAGGTTATGACAGAAATAATTTACTCAACCACGTTGAAAAGTTAAAGGGTAAACTGCTGATGATTCATGGCGCACAGGACAATGTGGTGGTGTGGCAGCACAGCATGATGTATTTAAAGAAAGCCGTTGAGAAAGGGGTGCAAGTGGATTATTACGTGTACCCGGGACACGAACACAATGTGCTAGGAAAAGACAGAGCCCATTTGATGGAAAAGGTTTGTAATTATTTTATAGACAACCTCTAGGGTTCAATTACCAGGTTTCAAATGAGGTTATAGCCCTTCGGTGGCCTATTTTTCTTAAATTATAAGAGGCGTGAAACTCCCATGAGCCTGCGGTTGTACCGGCCAATTTGCTGATGGTCATGTCATAGCCCACAAGCAGGCTGAAAAAAGGATTTCTATAACCTGCACTGAGGATGGCCGCATCAAAGTTAGAACTGGCTATGCCCGTAATTAGGTGATCAAATAAAAGGGCATTTAAGGATAAACGTGTCGTATAATAATACTGCTGAAAATTTAATAGACTAAGGACTTGTAGCCGAAGATTATTTGTACACTCTATATTATAAGAGGCGTGTATAGTCAATTTATTTGGTAAAGGTTGCAATCCAACAAAGCCCACATCAGGATTATTGATGTGAGAGAAATTAGCACCGACAAAAAGTTGTTCCAAATAGTTGATTAAAAACCCGGCATTAAAATCAATGTATGTTTTTTCGTAAACTGGTCCTGACGTGTTTGGGGTCCATAAGAAGCCGAATCGAGGGTCGCTTAACTCTTGTCCAAAATTCATTAATGAGGCGTCAAACTTTCGATGCCCAAATCCCAATTGCACAGAAGGAATCAGTTTTAGTTTACCATTGTAAAACTTTAGATGTTGAGCATAGGAGAACGCATACAAGACAGATGTATAAGCTCCATACCACATATTGTCATATAAAACCGAAGCTCCTATGCCGGCTTTAATGGGCCTTAGGTACACATCCGCACTGTTTAGGTAAGACACTGTTCTCCCTGACAAACTCGGCCACTGATTCCTGTAAGAAAATTGATTTCTAAAACCCCCGTTGCTACCAGCAAAGGAAGGGTTTAAGGCCAGCAAGCTTTGGTTAGAATTCAGAAAAAAGGGATCCTGAGCCTTTAAACTTGCACAAACCACTACCACCAGAAATGTTGCGGCTATTTTTTTCATGAATCAGGATTCGCTAAATAAATTTAGCAAATTAATTCATATCCGCTTCAGGCCATAGATTTTGCCTTGCTCATGAGGCTTTCGATCTCCTCTGGTTCAATTGGAATATTTTTCATCAAATCCATCTGACCGGTAGTAGTAATGAGGATGTTGTTCTCGATACGAATACCTAAATTTTCTTCGGGGATATAAATTCCGGGCTCAACGGTAAACACCATGCCGGCTTGCATAGGTTCTGTGAAAAAGCCTACATCGTGTACATCTAAACCCAGGAAGTGAGAAGTACCATGCATGAAGAATTTTTTGTAAGCCGGCCAATTGGGATTTTGTTTTTTTACATCTTCTGTGTTTAACAGACCTAACTTTAATAATTCTTCGGTCATCAGATCCCCCACAGCCTTATTGTATTTTTCAAACGATTGCCCTGGCAAAAGCATCTTGGTTGCGGCCCTGTGAACCCTCAGTACCGCATTGTATACATCCTTTTGACGTTGCGTGTATTTGCCGTTAACTGGAATAGAACGGGTGAGGTCGCTGGCATAATTGGCATACTCGGCTGCAACGTCCAACAAGATCACATCACCATCCTTACACTGGCGGTTGTTTTCCACATAATGCAACACACAAGCACTGCCTCCACTAGCAATAATAGGACCATAGGCCCAGCCTTGGGAACGGTTGCGAATAAATTCGTGAATGAGCTCGGCTTCTATTTCGTATTCCCATACTCCGGGTTTGATAAAGGTAAGCAAGCGACGAAATCCTTTTTCGGTGATGTCGCAGGCTTTTTGGATGAGGTCAATTTCAATGGTGCTTTTGATGGCCCTTATTTTATGCATAATAGGCGCTGAGCGTTCGAACTTGTGCAAAGGGTATTTCGCCATTATGCTTTTATTGAGACGATCCTGTGCGGTTTCCACTTCAATATAGCGTCGCGTATGTTCGTTGCTATTCAGGTAAATATGTTCAGCCTGAGAGAAAAACGCTTTGCAAATTTTATCAAACTCATGAAACCAATATACCTGTTCAATACCACTTGCTTTTGAAGCCTGCTCTTTGTTGAGTTTGGCACCTTCCCAGATGGCAATAAGTTCGCTGGTTTCCCTTACAAAAAGCACTTCCTTGTGTTTTCCGTCTTTGACGTCAGGAAATATCACCAACATGGTTTCTTCCTGATCAATACCACAGAGGTAAAACAAATCGCTGTTCTGACGAAAACCCATGCTGCCGTCGGCATTCGTAGGCATGATATCATTGCTCACAAAAACAGCTATACTATTGGGTTTTAGCTGGGCTGCAAATTTGCGGCGGTTATCAATAAAAAGTTGATTGTTGATGGCTTCGTATTTCATAAGTGTTTTGCGATGGCTATGTAGGATAAATTCCCCCATTCAGAAGGCTAACGAAGGTAATGATTCGTTCGCTTTCTAACAATTGGAATAAAAATATAGCAGTGCTGATAGTCATAAGGGAAAAAAGGCGGAAAAAAGCCACTTACAGGGCAGAATTCCTGAAGAAAATGGAATAAAAACCTATCTTTGTGGCACTTAAAAAACTTGTACAATGATTGATTTAAGCGGTTTCATTTCTATTTCCGGGCAACCAGGATTATTTAAAATTATTGCCCAAAGCAAAACAGGCATTATTGTTGAAGGCTTGCATGATAAAAAGCGCAGTAATGTGTATGCTTCCACTAAGGTGTCTACCCTGTCAGATATCAGCATGTTTACTACCGGAGATGACAAACCTATCGAAGAGATCATGACAGCTATATTTGAAAAGGAAAAAGGCGGCCCGGCTGTGGACGCAAAAGCGGATGATAAGGCGGTGGTGGCGTATTTTGCTTCTGTTCTGCCTGATTATGATAAGGATAGGGTTTACGTAAGCAATATGCGTAAATTATTTGCCTGGTACAATGCCCTTCAGGCCACCGAAAACCTTAAAACCAAGGAGGAGAACAAAGATTCGGAAGGCAAAGCCATTAACCTTAAATCCGAAGAAAAGTCTGCAGTGAAGAAAGGCCCTGTTAAAGAACAAAGCAAAGCTAAAGCGGTTGCCGGAGTCAAAAAAACGGCCGGTGTTCGCAAAACGGGTACTGCATAACCTATTCGCAAAGAGTAATAGCCATTCCCAGAAGGAATGGCTTTTTTATTTCATATACTTAGGATCTATAACGCGCGTTGATAGTTCATGAAGCATTTCTGTTGTCTGTTCCTGTATTGCGGGCTTACATTCGGTCAAAACTGGATGCAAATTTCCTCCTTCCCCGGAGATGAGCGAGATGATGGCGTGGCGGTTGTTGTTGGATCAAAGGCCTATGTTGGCAGCGGGTTAAGAGTGGGCTGGGTACTTGGCGCCGATTTTTATAGTTACGACTTGATTAGTCACACGTGGAGCCCAATTGCTTCGCTGCCGACAGGTTCAGAACGCCAGTATGCCTGCGCTTTTGAAGGAGGTCAGGGCTTTTATGTTTTTGGTGGGGATGGAAATGCCGGAGTACTCAACACCTTATTCAACTACAACATCAGCGCCAATAGCTGGACACAAAAAACCTCCAAACCAGGGGCAGGGATTTATGGCGCATCGTGCTTCAAGTTTGGTGATAGCATTGTTATTGTTGGAGGAAGACAACAAGGCAACCTCATAAATAATGAAGTGTGGATGTACCGCATCAGCACCGATACTTGGCAACAATTGCACAATCTTCCATCGGCGTTAGGTGGTAGATGGCGCGCAGCTTATGCCGTTCTTCAAGGTAAGGGGTATATATTGTTTGGAATTGATGGGAACAACAATTGGAGAAAAGAGTTGTTGGAATACGATCCCCGATATGACACCTGGAACAACATCCCAAGCTCACACACCATGCCTTCTCTCGCCTATGCCGGAATGCAAAGCATCGGGAGCCAATTGCTTTTATTTGCCGGGGTAGATTCTCTGAATCATTACAACGCCGGCTGTTATTTTTTTGAGCTCGGGACTTATACCTGGTCGCAAGGACCCGCTTTTAATGCAACACCTCGACGAGGGGGCATGTGTTGGGGGTACAACGCGAGTTTTTTTTATACATGTGGATTGGATGCAAATGCACAACGATTAAAAGACACGTGGCGACTTGATGTTATTACAAGTGTGAGTGAAGCGGCCCAAAAATTGGAATGCCAAATATGGCCGAACCCATTTAAGGATGAACTCTTTATTGACAAGTGTAAAGAAAATGGAAGTACATATGAGCTTTGGAGCTCTACAGGAATTCTTATTTCCAGCGATACAATAGACACAAACAACGGTTTAACGCTTGTTACCAAAGAAACACCGCCGGGAATATATATTCTTAAAGTATCAGGTAAGAATGGCGGTTTTACAACAAAGAAGCTGATAAAAATCTGAGGCGACTTATTGATCTTTATAGATCAACATATTTATTATGCCTTTAGCCGGACTTGAATTGTCACTGAGCGTTACAACAAATGGTTTACGCTGGCCTTCATAACAGTTGTACACCACGTAACCCTGATCTTCTATGGGATTAGGCAGTTTGTTGGAGTAATAGTCTTTTAAATCGCAGAACAAGTAAGAAATTAGTTCTTGATCGTTACTATTGATCTGCACATTGATTTCTTGCAAACTGTCTCCCCTGAAAGTGTATTCGATAGAATAATCGGTTATGCTATCGGTTTTGTATTCGTAATACAATTGGTTGGGACCAGTTTCTTTTGGTTCTGTAGGTTCTGCTTTTTTTACTGAATCCAGGGCAGCGTTGAGGTCGAGCCCCCTAAATACACCCTGACGGGTGCGAATAATGTCGTCAAGCAAAACATGGTACCCTTCAAAAACACGGTGTGTAACCGGGGGCGTGTTTTTTTGCTCGCTTTGGCATGAAAAAAGCAGAAGTAGGAGAACAGCAACAACCGGTATGTTCAGGACAAATCGCACAAAGGTATTCAACAAATATACTATTAATACAATTGGCCTTAAGTAAAGGATATCTCAAATCTATCAAAAACACCATGTGAATGAGTGAATAGCAATATAAACACGAATACGTAAAATGCTGAAAGCGTCCTGAGCATGCCCTCACACCTTTTATCGGTAGTGCTGTATTTTCGGCATATCTGGTATTCCTCTTGAGAAATACTGGGAAGACCTTTAGTGGTGAGCGACAACTACCTAGCGCCTGACGCTTGTTGGAAGAAAATCGGTTCCCAATTACTTAGGGAGTTTTGGCAGCATTTTGGAACTAAGGCCGGAGCCCATAGGTCTGGTTTTATACAGCTGGCCTCATTGCCTGTGAGCACAGTCAGGGGTTTCTAAAAGTGTGCATGTATGAGGGGGCTGAGCTCATTCTCCGGCTTCTGGCCTCATTTGAGGGAAAAACAGAACTTCCTGAATGGCAGCATTGTTGGTCATAAGCATGCTGAGGCGGTCGATACCAATACCAATGCCGGCTGTAGGGGGCATGCCGTATTCCAATGCTCTCAAAAAGTCGTGATCAATAAACATGGCTTCGTCGTCTCCTCTTTCCTGCAGTTTTAATTGTTCTTCAAAACGCGCGCGTTGTTCCAAAGGATCATTTAATTCGGAATACGCGTTAGCAATCTCCTTGCCATTGATCATTAACTCAAATCGCTCAACCAAACCTTCCTTATTGCGGTGTTTTTTGGTCAAGGGGCTCATTTCTACGGGATAGTCAGTTATAAAGGTGGGTTGGATGTAATGTTTTTCTGCTGTTTCGCCAAAAATCTCATCTATCAATTTTCCTTTACCCATGGAAGCTTCGGTGTGAATGTTGAGTTGTTTGCAAACTCCACGTAGCGCCTCTTCATCCATTCCTGAGATATCAATCCCGGTATGTTCTTGAATGGCCTCGTACATAGTTATTTTTTTGAACGGGGCCTTAAAATCAATTGTTTTATCACCAACAGTTACTTCGGTAGTACCATAAAGATCCATCGCCACCTTTTCAAGTAATTTCTCTGTGAAATTCATCATCCAATGGTAATCTTTATAAGCCACATAGAACTCCAACACCGTAAACTCGGGATTGTGCGTACGATCCATGCCTTCGTTTCTGAAATCCTTGGCAAATTCGTAAACACCATCAAATCCACCTACAATAAGACGTTTGAGATACAACTCATTCGCTATTCTTAAATACAATGGCATGTCCAGTGCATTATGGTGGGTTATAAACGGCCGGGCGGTTGCGCCTCCGGGGATACTTTGTAAAATGGGCGTTTCCACCTCCAACAAACCAGCATTATTAAGGGTTTGGCGAATGGTGTTCATCATTTGTGTCCGTTTCTTAAATGTGTCGCGAACATGGGGATTAATGATCAAGTCAACATAACGTTGTCTGTAACGAAATTCAGGATCACTTACTGCATCGAAGGATTGCCCAGTATCGTCGGTTTTTACAATAGGCAATAATTTGAGGGATTTGCTAAGTAACTTAAATGAGGTTACGTGAACAGAAATCTCACCGGTTTTTGTGGTGAACACATACCCCGATACACCAATGATATCGCCAATGTCAATGAGCTTTTTCCAAACCTGGTCGTAAAGGCTTTTATCCTCACCCGGACAAATATCATCCTTACGGATGTATAGCTGTATTCTTCCGCTTGCATCCTGAATAACTGCAAAGCAAGCTTTTCCCATATCGCGTATACTCATGATTCGCCCCGCGATTGAAATGTCTTTGTAATTGAGTTTGTCTCTTTCGTAATTCTCTTTGATATCAAGGGAATTCACGTTCACATGAAATTCTTCGGCAGGGAATGGCTCAATACCCAAAGCTTTCAGTTCTTCAAGTTTCTGCCTTCTGATTTGCTCTTGTTCGCTCAGTTGCACCGACATAAAATGTTCTATAATAGGTAAAAACGCAAAAGTACAGTTTTTAAATGGCCTTGCTTTGAATGGATACCTGACATTTTTTCTAATACAAAGGCGCAAAATTATTTGCCTGTAAATCAGTAATTTATGATTAATCCCCAAAATTTAACGGTTTTTTGTTTAAGTATTTAGCGTAAACATTAAACAATCTAATACTTTTGTTTAAGCATTAAGCATAAACATTAAACAACATGACGGCTATTGAATTTAACACCAAAATCCTGAACGAGCGATCTTCCTTAAAAAGCTTTGCGTTAAGCTTAACCAGAAACTCAGAAGATGCCATGGACCTGATACAGGAAACCTATGTGAAGGCTATCACTTACAGGAGTAAGTTTGAAGACAGTACAAATTTGAGAGCCTGGTTGTTTACCATCATGAAAAACACGTTTATTAATGCATACCGTCGGAATGTTAAAAGCAAGAGTTTTATTGTGAAGGGGGATGACCTTGCTTTACAGAGGGCATTTAAACAAAATTCTTATGATCACAGTGAGAGCCGTATGAATTCAAAAGAAATACTTGAAAAGATCAATGCGCTTGAAGAGCAATACAAAGTGCCATTTACGCGCTACTACAATGGCTATAAATACGAAGAAATAGCACATGAGCTTAACTTACCATTGGGAACTGTTAAAAGCCGCATATTTATTGCGCGTAAGATTTTGATGAACGAATTGAGTCATTATAGAAATTGAAACCTGAGATAAGTATATTTTGGTTTCGACGCGATTTACGCTTAAACGATAATACCGCACTCTATCATGCGCTTTCTCAAAACCAGAATGTGCTCCCTGTGTTTATTTTTGACACCAACATTCTTGATCAGCTGGAGTACAAAGCCGATCGTCGGGTAGATTTTATCCATCAGGCTTTACTCCATATTCAGCAACAACTTCTCACTTTAGGCTCTTCACTTTGTGTAATGCACACGTCACCGGAAGACGCTTTCAAGCAACTTTGCCTTAAATTCAGAATAACCTCGGTGTATTGCAATCATGATTATGAGCCGTATGCCCGTGAAAGAGATACTTCAATCAAAACTTTTTTGCAAAAGCAAGGCATAGATTTTTTATCATTCAAAGACCAATGCATTTTTGAAAAAGAAGAAGTAGTTAAGGACGATGGTCTTCCTTATACTGTATTTACGCCATACAGCAGAAAATGGAAAAGTTTGCTGAAATCCTCTCACTACAAAGCGTTTCAAACAGAATTACATTTCACCAACTTTTATAAGACCAAACCAACTTACTTACATACTCTTCAGGAATTGGGATTTCAAAAAACCGATATCTTATGTAATTCATCACCTGCTATTAAAGAAGCGGTGTTAACAGACTACAAAGCCAAACGCGATTTTCCGGCACTTGATGGAAGTAGCAAACTTAGTGTTTATCTAAGATTTGGCATTATCAGCATACGCCAATTAGTTGAAAAAGCGCTTCAACACAGCGAAACCTGGCTGAATGAGTTGATTTGGAGAGAATTTTACATGATGATTCTTTGGCATTTTCCTCATGTGGCAGAGCACGCTTTTAAACCAGCTTACAACAGCATCATCTGGAGAAACAACGAAAAAGAATTTGAACTTTGGTGTAAAGGATTAACGGGGTTTCCTATTGTTGATGCCGGAATGCGCGAACTTAACACCACAGGATTTATGCACAACCGTGTGCGCATGATAGTGAGTAGTTTTTTGGTAAAGGACCTATTAATCGATTGGCGTTGGGGTGAGGCGTATTTTGCAGCCAAACTCAATGATTTTGATTTAAGCGCTAACAATGGCGGCTGGCAATGGGCTGCCGGAACGGGTTGCGATGCAGCACCGTACTTCAGGGTGTTTAATCCTATAGAACAGCAAAAAAAATTCGACCCCGAGTTTACTTACATTCAAAAATGGTTGCCAGAGTTTGGTACAGCCAAATACCCTGCAGCTATGGTTGACCACGCCATGGCGAGGAACAGGGCCCTACATACCTACAAAACCGCGCTTCAAGAAGTGAAACAAATGAGTTTGTTCAAATAAAAGAAACTGTAGACAAAAAAAAGACTGTTTCCTTATCAGAAACAGTCCCTTTTAGAATCACTGGTTTTTATTTATTCACAAGCACCAATTCATCAATGATGTTTTTGGCGCCGCCCAATTTATCAACGATAAACAGCAAATACCTAACATCAAGGCATATGGTGCGATTTAAATCGGCATCAAAGGCAATTTTATGACTCAGCGCTTCATAGTTTCCGTCGAAGGCCAAACCAATTAATTCACCTTTGGCGTTGATAACAGGGGAGCCCGAGTTACCACCGGTGATATCGTTAGTGGTAATAAAAGTTACCACCACATCTCCGGTTTTTTTGTCGAGGTACTGACCGTAATCTTTGTTTTTGATCAATTCCATGAGTTTAGCAGGTGCATCAAATTCATAGTCGCCCGGTTTGTATTTTTCACTTACACCTTTTAAGGTGCACACTTCACTGTATTTAACAGCATCGCGCGGAGAATAAGATTTTACATTGCCATAAGAAACCCGCATGGTAAAATTGGCATCAGGGTAAAGGGTTGTTCCTTTTTTCATTTCTAAAATCCCTTTTTGGTATTTGTTATTCCAGGCAAAAGCATTGGCATTGTATTCAGTAAATTGGGCTTTAATTTTAGCATTGTAATTATCAACGAAAGCACTTGCGGTTTTATATGCCGGATCGTTACGCAGAGTTTCTAAATCGGGTTTTTCAACAAATGCTTTATAGGCAACCTCATTCAGTATGAGGGTTTTTGAGAATACGTCTTTAGAAAAACGTTTGTAAGTGTCATCTAAATCCAATTGCCCATAATTTTGTTTTAAGCTCATGTAAAATTCTTCTGGTATCTGGGTGCTGATAATATCGGTGAAAAACATACGCAGCATAATAGCCATAATGTTTTGGTCAGAAGCAATGTTTTCGTCTTTCAGAAATTTCTCACGGGAGCCTTTGAACGCATCAATTGCTTTGGCGATTTCCTGAGGGGCTGTTGTTGCTGTACTACTTAGTGCTGTTTCTAAGGATTTTAAACTTGATGCATAGGCGAGCAATGGAGAACCAAACACCCCTTCATTCAAGTATACCCGGCTTTTAGCATAAGGCGTCCAGGCATCGTAAACGGTTTTAATGTTCGAAAATAAGTTATCGTATTCTGTTTTTCCTTTAGCCCAGGCTTCAAAAGCAGCTTCATCCGCTTGTTTGCGTTCGTATACCTTATGTTTGATCAATTGTTTGGATTCTCCATCGAAAAATTTCCAATAATTGGCAATGCCTGCATAGGAACTGGCCAATTGAATTTTAACGGCAGGATCTTTTACCATTTCTGCAAGCATGGCTTTGAGTCGGGCATCGCGCAGATTAACCAAACTTGGGTTTTCAATCTCGGTTTTTAGTTTTACACCGTATGAGGTTTCATAACGGTTAGTACCACCCGGGTAACCATAAATCATGGCATAATCCCCGTCGTTCAATCCTTTAATGGAAACCGGCAAAAAGTGTTTGGGTTTTAGTGGCAGATTTTCTTTTTTGTATTCGGTTGATGCTTTGCCATCTGCCGACATGTAAACACGAAAAATGGAAAAGTCGCCGGTATGGCGCGGCCATTCCCAATTGTCGGTGTCGCCACCAAATTTACCGATGCTTTCAGGCGGAGTACCTACTAAGCGTACATCCTTGTATCGTTCGTAAGTGAATTGCAGAAACTGGTTGCCTTTGAAAAAGCTGCTGATCCTTACTTCATACGCGGTGCCTTCAGAGGCTTTGTCAGACATTTCTTTTAAAATGCCGGGTAGTTTGGCAATATAGTCAGCCGGTTTAATGTCTTTCAGTTTGGCATTAACAGCCTCTGTTACATCATCAATTTTTACCAAAAACTGAACGCTTAAGCCCGGACAGGCAATTTCCTGGTCTTTACTTTTGGCCCAAAAGCCATCTTGCAGGTAATTGTGCTCTACGGTGCTGGCTGCCGCGATGTTGCCGTAACCGCAGTGGTGGTTGGTGAAAATAAGACCATCCTTGCTCACAATTTCTCCTGTGCAGCCGCCTCCAAAGATCACAATCGCGTCCTTGATGCTGCTTTTATTCATGCTGTATAATTGTTCTTTGCTGAGTTTAAGTCCGCGTTTTTGCATATCAGCGTAAGTTTTATCGCCAATGAGGTGCACCAAAAACATACCCTCGTCGGCCCTTAAAACCAGGGAGCTCACACAGAGGCTTAAAATGCATAGGGAAAGTAATTTTTTCATGTGTTTTAAATTAGGGTACAAAAATAGCAGAGTATTCTGAATAATGTTCTGAAATGATGATGAACGGTGATGCAGTGCCTTAAGATAAAAAACACCAGGGTTCAAAATGCACAAGCCTTGTATTTTTCATAGAATACAAGGCTTGAGTTAAATTAGTGACCCCGGCGGGATTCGAACCCACAACCAACAGAACCGGAATCTGTCATTCTATCCAGTTGAACTACGGAGCCAAAAAAGCAAAGATAAGACTAAATGCAAATAGTTTTAATGAAAGTCACTTTATACTAAGGTTTAGCAATTGAGCTGTAATTACATGGCCGCTTACTTACCTTAAACCCCGATGGCGCCTTACAGCTAATTTTGGAGAATTAAGATAATAATGTAGTAATTTTAGCGTTTTCCATGGCAAGACAACTTGTAAGCATGAATCGGAGCCTTCTGATAGTTTTCATTTTCACTTTATACTCCCTTAAATCGCAAGTGGGCCCCGGAACCTGGAAGGACCATCTGAGTCTGAATTCCTGTTTTTCGGTAACCCGACTAGGAACTAATATTTACGGGGCAAGTTACACCGGGGTGTATTATCTCGACGAAATTGAAAAAGGCCCAAAACCTCTAAACAAAATCAATGGGCTATCCGATGTTGGTCCTAAACTACTTCGCGCCAACTCCTATAACAACAAATTGTTAGTGATTTACCAAAGCAGCAACATCGATGTGCTTGATATCAATAACAATGTGAGTAATTACCCCGACATGAAACTCAAAACCTTTAACGGGAAAAAAACCGTGAATGAGGTGACCTTTCATAAACAGTTTGCTTATCTGGCCTGTGGTTTTGGCATTGTGTTATTTGATACCGAAAAGTTAGAGATCAAAGACACCTACATCATTGGTCCCGGGGGTTCACAGTTAGAAGTGTATCAGGTGGCACTGAACGATTCTCTGATTTTTGCTGCAACACCACAAGGTCTTTACAAAGCAAATTATATTACATCCTCACTCAATAACTTTAACAGTTGGACCATGGATAGTTTAACTATTCCAAAAGGGCCTTATGTGGGGGTAACCAGCCTGGATTCAAAAATAGTTGCGGTGTATGCCCCAAGTAAGCTGGATAAAAGCATTAGAGGAAAAGACAGCATTTATGTATTACAAAATTCAGCCTGGTTCAAGTACCCTGCAGCCGCTTCTTCGCCAAACACAATTTACAAAGTGGGGCCAGTTTATGGATCGTATTTTTCAGTGCACGACCTGTATGGGGTTTTTGTGCGCGACATCAACACGGGCCAGGTGATCAATTATATAACCACGTTTAATGGTTCAACCAGCATGGACATTCGAGATTTTTATTTTGGTAAGGATTCAGAATCGAACATTTCGTATTGGGTAGCCGATTATATAAATGGCTTATTCCAAACCTACAGTTTCTTTCCATATTATCCTCAGAACAAAATCAGCACAAATGGGATCAACCGAAGTGTGCTTAACAGTGTGGATGTTTTTGAAGGCGCGGTTGGTATTTCCCCTTCTCATCCCGAAGATGCCGGAGGCACCAATTATACCGACCAGGCCTTGAATGTGATGCGAAAAGGCGAATGGAAGTATTTTTCTCCAAAAGACCTGGCCGGCAACACCATACTAGATATAACGTATGTTTTATTCGACCGAAAAGACAAAAGCCGGATTTGGGCTTCTTCCTGGTATTCAGGCTTGCTTCAATACAGGAACGATACCTTGATTAAAGTTTACAATAGTTCAAACACCAGTATGCCACAGGTGGTACCCGGTAATCCCCGTTGTACCGGACTTGACATGGATAGTCAAGGAAATTTATGGGTGGCCAACAGTGATGTAAAAAACTTTTTAAGTGTTTTAAAGACGAACGGACAGTTTGTGAATTTTAATTTTGATGCTGCCCGATTTACACGGCGCATCATGGTAGATCAGAACGATTATGTTTGGGCCATACACGAACGTGATGGCGGCATCACGGTATTCAATCCAAAAACCCTCGATTATAAGGTGCTTACTAAAGATGTAGGTAACGGTAATTTGGGCAGTAATGCCATTCATTCTATCGCAGAGGATAAAACCGGAAAAATATGGGTAGGTACGGCCGAAGGTATACGGGTATTTTATAATCCGACAGCAATTTTTAACGGGTCAAACTTTGATGCACAACCCATTAAGGTGGTTGAAGATGGAATAGTTGAATTGTTGTTGGGCAACGATATAGTATCGGCCATAACAGTGGACGGGGCCGACAATAAATGGGTAGGAACCCGCTCAGGTGGTGTGTTTTGCTTGAGTCCGGATGGCATGAAAGAACTTCACCATTTTAATACAGACAATAGCCCATTGTATTCTAACTCCATTCTTGATCTTAATTATGATGAAGTAACCGGCGATGTGTTCGTTGTTTCCGATTTAGGCCTACAATCGTACCGTTCGTCAATTATAGCAGGCGCAGAAGATTACAGCAATGTATTTGCGTATCCGAATCCTGTAAGACCCGGGTTCTCGGGCAATGTGTATATCAGGGGCCTGATTGACAATTCTGTAGTGAAAATAACTGACGAAAGCGGAAATCTTGTCTGGGAAAATAAGTCAACAGGAGGTCAATTGGAGTGGCCTGTGACTATGCTTAACGGACAGCGCGTGGTTTCGGGCGTATACGTGGTGTATGCCACTACGCCGGATGGAGAACAAAAAGTGGTGACCAAGGTGCTTGTTATGAACTGATGCGTGTTTCTGAAAAAGCAATTATCCTGCAAAATATAAAGCACGGGGATAAAAAGAACATCTTAAAACTTTTTTCCAACCATCATGGTATGCTCACGGCAGCAGTTAATGTGGGCCAGTCTAAAACATCCAGAATCAAAAGTTCAAGTGTAATGCCACTCAATTTTGTGGAAGTAGAATTGATTTTAAAAGAAAACAAAGAGATACACTTGTTAACCGAGTTAAATGTGTATAAGGCCCAATCCAATATTTATCTCAACATTTCAAAATTAAGCATCGCGCAATTTATGCAGGAAGTGATGATAAAAACACTGAAAGATCAGCATGGAAACGCCGAACTTTTCGAATTTATTGATGAGTGCTTTGACTTTTTGAATACATCATCTGAACATTTTTCGAACCTGCACCTCCATTTTTTATCAGAGCTCAGCAAATATTTGGGATTTGAACCTCAAAATAATTACAATACTACCAATTGTTATTTCGATTTGCGTGAAGGGCGCTTTAACGAAACCGCTATGGTTTGGCCATTTGGTTTGGATGCGGCACAGTCGGCAGTATTTTCATCCCTGCTGAAGTGCGATTATTTTAACACCAGGGTGGCTCGTGATGATAAACAACTGGCACTTGATATTTACCTGAACTATTTTGCATTTCACATTCCTGGTTTTGGTGTCCTAAAAAGCCCGGAGGTTTTGAAAGAAATGTTCAATGATTAATAATCCTTATAGGAATTCCAAATGTTGCTTTTTATCGCCACATAAATGTAGGGGTTCTGTAGTTGGTAATTCTTTTCGTTTTCTTCAGCCCTTTGTATCCATGCGGTTTCTAAGCGCAAATTAAGCTCAGGGATAATGAACCAGGTAAAACGTATTTCGCTTTGTAATACTTGCGTGAATACCCCCTGAGTGGTGTAATGACCATAATCGAAGGGGCGTGTGTTGTAACTTAAAAAAATATTTTGTCCAACGTTGGATGAAGGCGATAAAGAATCTTTCCCAATCAACACCATCATGCCTTGAGCGCTCAGCTCCCATTTGTTTCTGCGATAACTAAGCACAGAGAGTAATTCTTTTAAATTGGCGCCCATAGGATGAGCAAGCGCTTGCCCGTAGTGGGCGTAGTTTTGTTCAACAACACCGTGCGTATAGGTGTAGGGTCTGATTTGGTTGTATTCCACTCGCCATTTAAGCCCTTTAATTTTGAAGGCATTTACATAATTCAACCCGGCCTGCCAGGCTTGTTTATTGGCCCACCAACCGTTGCCGGCTTTTACTTCCTTAAAGTAAAATTCATCCAGTCCTAATTGTCCATAAAACTTGATGGTTTTCCAAAGGGTAAAGTTCAGATTAAAACCTATAAAGGAATTATCCGGCGAACCAATGGCGTACTCTTGTGGACGCAGTAAAATTACAGGGTTCAGGTAATTGATATCAAAGGTTCTTACACCGTTTGTATCGGTTCCTCTCCAAACCACATTTTCAAAAAACCCGATTTGAAGCTCTTTGATGATGTTGTAACTGAGGTAATGAAAAGTGCCGTATTTGTTTTTGAATTGGCTTTTAACGCCGTTTGCGCTTGTTACGTCCAGCATCCAGGTGTACCACACATTGTATTGTATGCGCCAGAAATTGGTATTGATACCCAGGTAGGGCGTGGCCGGACCAAAATCGCTATACAACACCGATCGGTAACCATCGCCGATAAAATGTTTGTCGCGCCCGATTTGAAAATTAAAGATCTTAGCGTTCTTGGGGCTGAAAGAAACGTAACCCTGGTAATCCACAAAATTATAACCTCTGTTTCCGTCCTTATAAGCCTGACCAAATTCAGGAATAAGGTTTTGTTTAGCAATTGTGGTATCCAGAAAAAAAGGGTAATTGGTGTTTCCGGCAAGGAGCGTTAAGGCAAATGTAAAATTGTTGTTGATGTTGTATTTGGCATGAAGGCCTGCCGTTACACTTCGCATGAGCCGGTTTTCAAGCGCATCAAACCCCACTTCCGCATCCAGTAAAGGATGGAATTGCAGGCTGTGCCGAGTTTTGCTGATGGAGGATTTGTTTAAGGAACGCTGAAGAAATGTATTCTGAAACCCGTATGATTTAAATGGCAGGAGGCTGTCTTTGGCCTCAATATAGGTGCTGCTTAAATAGGGACGAAAAGAGGAGTGAAATTCAGTTGAAGGCTGCGTGGTATTCCAAAATTCAAAGGCAGTTTGTACATCGCGTTGCAGAAAGGCGTTTTTGGCCATGGCTTCTTTTTGAGCAAAGGCCTTTAGGGAAAAAAGAAGTAGATGACTATACAGCCAAACACGCATACTTTTGTAAAAATACAAGAACTTCTAAGTTATTCGAATTGAAATTGAAGATAAGGCTCAAAGTATAAAGCAAAATCAAGCATTTCTCCTACTTTTTCCTTGGATGAAAAAGTAGGCAAAAAATCAAGCCGCGGCGAATAGTCCGCGCGCTCTTGATTTTTCAAGAAAGGCTGACAAAGTAAAAATTCTGCGCCTCTTGGTTGTTATGATAGTAGGCGCAGAATTTAAACGCAAGCGCCTTTGTCGCCTTTCTAATGAAAAATCAATTCACATCAACTTCAGCCTCCACGCCGCGGCGTTCCTTGCACGCGGAACTATTACGGACATTTAGAAATATTAGCAAAACAAAAACCCGCCTCTGATTAGAAACGGGTTCAAAGAGTAGATGAAAATTAAAATCTAAGCCTTCATTTCGCTGAGCACCTTGTTCATGCTGCGTACGGCCTCGGCACTTTTGTTGAAGGCGGCTTGTTCATCGGCATTGAGTTTGTAATCCACAATGGATTCCCAGCCGTTTTTGCCAATAATCACCGGAACACCTAAACAAATGTCTTTTTGACCATACTCACCATCCAAATAAACACAACAAGGGAACAGCTTTTTCTGATCGTTGATGATGCTGCTCACTAAAGCGGCTACAGCGGCTCCGGGTGCGTACCAGGCGCTGGTGCCCAACATGCCGGTTAAGGTAGCACCACCCACCATGGTGTCGGCAGCTACTTTTTTAAGAGTGTCATCGTTGAGGAATTGCGATACTGGAACACCTGTGTAAGAGGCCAACCGGGTTAATGGAATCATGGTGGTATCACCATGTCCGCCAATCACTACACCGCTGATGTCGCTGGCAGGGGCGTTGAGGGCCATAGACAAATAACATTTAAAGCGGGCGCTATCTAAAATGCCACCCATACCAATGATGCGGTTTTTTGGCAATTTGCTTTCCTTGAGCGCCAAAAAAGTCATGGTGTCCATTGGATTGCTCACAATGATGATGACCGCATTAGGAGAGTGTTTTAAAACGTTTTCGGTAACGGTTTTTACAATGCCGGCGTTAATGCCAATGAGCTCTTCACGGGTCATGCCTGGTTTGCGTGGAATACCACTGGTAATCACAACCACGCTGCTGTTGGCAGTTTTGCTGTAATCATTAGTGCTACCTGTTATACGAGTATTAAACCCGTTTAAAGTAGCAGTTTGCATGAGGTCGAGGGCCTTGCCTTCGGCGAAATTTTCTTTGATATCTAAAATCACCACTTCGCTGGCAATGCGGTTAAGGGCGATGTATTCTGCACAGGTTGCGCCTACGTTGCCGGCGCCGATTACGGATACTTTCATGGGATAAAATTTTTGTAAGGCAAATTTAAGGGATTTGGGGGAAACAAGAAGAACTTTCTAGAGAAATCAGCAAAATAAGTACATCCAGGGCGCCATTTTGAAGTACTAGTTTAATGGTTTAGAATATCTCCTATCTGTTATAAAAACAGAATCATTAAGTGCATTTAAGATACATATAATTTGACGCTTTTCTTCATTTGTAATATTTCTTAGATTGTTATAAGTTTTATTTAATAGTTTATCAGATGTTGCTTTATTAATTCCGTTTACATAGTGGTTTATTACAAAGTCCAAGGACAACAACCTTCCATCATGCATATAAGGCGCTGTAAATGACAAATTCCTTAATGAAGGTATCTTAAACCTTGCCTTATCACTTTCTTGTTTTGAAATATTAGCTTTACCTAAATCATGACCTTTGAGTATTTCTTCATCAGTTAAGAGGCCATTTTTACCTAAACCATCATCAATAATGTTTTTATAAGTAAGGGAATGGCACCGGAGGCAATTTCCCTTACCGCCGATACTTATTAAGGCCAATCCTTTTGATTCATCTGTAGTTAATTTAACTTCTCCTCGCATATACCTATCAAACTTAGAATTGTTTGAAACAAGAGTCAGCTCAAAGTAAGAAATAGCCTTTGCAATTCTTGCGCTATCAATAATAGTGTCTTTAAATGCTTTATAAAATAGTTTCTTATAGTCAGCATTTTTACGGATACGGCCAGTAACTAACCTCCAATTATTATTCATTTCTAGTGGATTTCTCACAGGATGATAGGTCTGATTAATTAATTCTGTTTCTCTTCCATCCCAAAAAAAAGTCTCATTCCATGCTAGATTAAAAATAGGCAACACCTCCCTTGTAGTAATTATCTGATTAACTCTAGGTTCAACTAGATAGTTTGTGGAGTATCCAAATGCATGCTTTTGTTGATGACATGTTGCACAAGCCATAGTGCTATCCTTGCTTAATATTGGATCATAAAAAAGCCTCCTGCCAAGTTCAACACCTTCAATTGTCATCTCTCTGGTTTTTTTTCGCTCAATTTTCGGAAACGGTTTAATATGTTCAATTGTATATAGAGATTTCGCATCCTCGTTGTTGTAAAATTCAGCAAAAAAAAGTGTGCAAGTTGTAAGAATTATAAAGGATGTGACCCCCTTAAATGAGATTTTTGGCACTTTCATATCATAGTATATTAGATTTGGCTATCTAAATTTATTTTATAAATTTGCTCTACAATTAAAAATTTATGAAAAATACAATTTTATTAGTTTTCGCCATTGTCATTGCGTTAGTATTCAATCAAAATAAATTATTCGGACAATTACCTCAAAATATCAACAAAGTGTTTGGTTGGCAAAAACAGGGGACAGTTCAAGGCCCTGGTAGTTCTGATTGGGTTTATGATGTAAAGTCTTTGCCTGGAGGTGGATACATAGCCACAGGCTATTCAGAACTTGGATTAAACAAAAATCCTATAGTAATTAAACTAGATGCTTCCGGTAATATAGTATGGGAGCAAAAGTATACTTGTATTACTGGGACCGGAATAGATATTTATTTAATTAACAACAAATGTTATATAATTGGCGCTGGAAATAGAAACGGTAGTTGTGGTGACCCAAGTTCAATTTTCTCGATTAAAGTTGATTTTATTACAGGAAACTTAGACCAAACATACGGGGTTAAATTATATAACTACCAAACGCTTGCATTTCCGTTACCACAGAACGGGCAAACTCATACAGTAATTGATCCGTTTCAGTTCGGTTATTCTAGAAGTTGCGAAATTACTTCTGGAGGAAATTCGACTGGTTTCATGATTTGTGGTAATTTTAATGACAACAGCATTCCAACAGGCCTAATGAATGTTTTTGTAACAACGGGCTGCTTTCTTCTGAAAATCGACTTAGAAGGAAGACCTGATATTAGTTTTGGAAATAATGGTTTGTCAATTTACTTTCAGAATATAGCAGGTAGATATTATAATCCACATCTACGCAGTGTTTGTGTTAATTATGATATTAATGGTAATCCACAAGGGTATGCTGTCGTTGGAGGTATTAATGAACAGTTAGGAGTTGCTCCAACACAAGGGTTAATAGGTTTTGATGCACTATTATTTTACATCGATTTAGTTGGCAATATTACACTTACAAATGTTTTTGACGACTCAAATCATTATAAAAATACTATAGCACCATTCAGCATTCTATATACGGATCAGCCTGACAATTTGATTTGTGCAAATAGCACTTTGCCACTTTATCTTTTACCCCAAGAAAATAATAATGAAGTTGCAAAGTGTATAAAGCAAGTAGCCAATGGGGGGGATTTTATTGTAGTGGCACAATTTGACCTTGCAATATTTACTTATTTCACAAGTTGTGGCTTTACTTATCCAACAACAGGTAATTTTTTTATAGCAGACCCAGCTGTGATTAGATTTGATCTCGCAGGCACACCCTTATGGTCGAAAAACATTAATGAGTCAAGCGGAGTAGATTTTGAAAATAGATTGTTGATTGATCAAAATAATATTTTTGTTTTAGGTTGTACAATGACTGATCCTCCAGGAGCTCCTGTATCAGAACAAGCCCTCATTTCAAAACTTGATTTTGCAGGCACTGTATTATATGAAAGAGTTTACAATGAAACAGCTAATTCACAAACAAAGTATTGTCCTTTTAGTTTCGATTTTGATATTAATACCGGCGGCATTGTAATTGGTGGTGATAATGACACTAATAGTGACGATTATACATTTATTGGCTACACTCCAAGATAATCTAAATTACATTGTTTCGATAAATTTTTAAGTTAGTTAATATTCTAATGCTTTATATAGATTGATTTGCGTAGCACTACTATCATATTTTTCTCTTTCTTTTTTTTATGCCTTAGCTTGGTTTTTTCCCAGAACGCATCTAAAATATGGCAGTTTCAAAATAACGCCAAATTGAATTTTATACCTGTAAGTCCAAGCATTTCAATTTCAGGGTTATTGACTGGGACAACAGGTTGTTCAAGTATTGCCGATAATAGTAGTAATTTGCTTTTTTACACTGATGGTGCAACAGTTTATAATCAAAATCATGCCATTATGCCGAATGGTACGGGTCTTTTAGGTACCAATGCGGCACAATCTGCTATCATCCTAAAACAACCCGGAAATAATGCTAACTACTATATTTTTACCGTTCAGGGTGGTGGTGGTTCCGGGTTACGATACTCAATTGTAGACATGAGTTTAGCTGCAGGTACAGGCTCTGTAGTAAATAAAAACATTAGTGTCAAATCTGGGGTACTTGCAGAAAAGCTATCGGCAACAAAACACTGTAATGGCATTGACTATTGGATTGTAGTTAAAGACACCGCTTTTTATGCTTTTGAATTAACCAGTGTTGGTGTTAACACAGTTGCGGTTATTTCGAATGTTAACATTTGGCCTTCAAATGGCTGTATGAAATTGTCTCCAAATGGAAGAAAATTGGGTTATGTTGGTACTAATTACAATGGATTGGTGTATAATCATAGCATCTTTCTATTAGACTTTAATAATTCCAATGGTATAGTTTCTAACCCACTATTAGTGCAGTCTGTAAGCAATTTTCCTTTTGCACCTCCTCATGCTTTCGGTGGAGAATTTTCTCCGGATGGCACAAAATTCTATTTTGCTGGTCAGTCGGGAATGATGCACCAAGTTGAATTGTGCAATTATACCAATTCCTTAAGCGCTGTTGGAATTAACACTGTAGGAACAGGGGAGTCTTTTACAGCAGATTGGAGCGCCAAGGGAACTTTTCAACTAGGTGCAGATGGAAAAATCTATATTGCCAAACCAAACAGTCCGAACTTAGGAGTAATCAATCAACCTAACTTAAGTGGCAATCTTTGTGCTTATAACTCAACAGCAGTGGCTTTGGCTAATTTTACTTGTCAATGGGGCTTACCTAATTTCCCTGGAAGTTATTTTGAAAAAACTCCATTTGCCACTTTCAGTTATTCGTCCGGACCAAATAACTGCAACTTAGTTACTTTTTCTTCTCCGCAGATTTGTGCACAAACGGGATATTCTGTTTTAGGCTACCAATGGGACTTTGGTGACCCATCATCTGGTATTCTCAATAATTCTTTTTTAAGCAACCCAAGTCATCAATATTCAAACAATGGAGCTTATCAGGTTAAACTTATTAGGGTTTTTAATTGCAGAACGGACACAATTACTCAGGTAATTAATGTGACTTCTCCTACATTAAGTATTTTGTCCTCATCTCTCGGCTGTGGAACCAACTCTGCTATGGCAATAGTAAACGGTGGAACTGGCCCATACAGTTACAGTTGGTCACCTACAGGTTCCAATTCAGCATCAACAACTGTACAAGTTAATGGAACTTACACACTATTAGTTATTGATCAGGGAGGAGGTTGTTCGGCTACAATTTCTGCTCAGCTAACACAAGCTGCAATAACAGGTAGCTTAACTACTGAACATCCTAAATGTTTCGGAATATCAAGTGGCAGTGCAAGTTTACAAACAACCCCAACGAATCCTGCCTATACCTATAGTTGGACCAATTCCGTTTCGTCAAGTTCAGTAGCTTCGGGTCTTTCGCCAGGCAATTATACGGTAACACTTTACGATCCAATCAATTTATGCACTCTTAACTATAGCTTTTCTTTAAATCAACCAACAGCAATCAACATTCAAATCTCTGCGTCAAACAATTCAGTTTGTACTGGACAACAGGTTATTCTTTCAGGCTCCGTCACCGGGGGTAGCCCAGGATACCAATATAATTGGTCTAACGGTTCTAACACGATTACAACTACATTTGTTCCCAATACTCAAGGAATCCATTCCAATACACTAACTGTAGTTGACTCAAATTCTTGTATTGCTCAACACACCTATGAAGTTTTCGCAACTGCAACACCTACATTATCAGTAAATGGTACATCATTGTGTTTTGGCATGTCAGCATCATTATCAGCTACTGGAGCTAATACTTATGTGTGGAACCCAGGCAATTTAAATGGCGTAGCTATTTCTATAAGCCCTACTTCATCTACTGTATACACCGTAACTGGCTTCAATCAATCGTGTGTTAGTAGCTCTACTGTTCAGGTGCATGTGCATCCTTTACCAAGCGCTACTATTTCGAATAATTCACCAATATGTTCAGGGCAGACTCTATTCCTAAATTCAAGTCCAGGTTTTAGTTATTTATGGTCAGGGCCAATTGCCTTCACAAGTGCGCTGCAAAATCCGATATTGGGGAATACAAGCACCCTACAAAGCGGGGTTTATACTTTAAATATCACGGATGTGAATACGTGTAGTGTTAACTTAATTTCCAATGTTACAATTCATCAGAATCCAGTTATATCAGTAATAGGCAACACACTGATCTGTGTCGGAGCACAAACAACTTTAACTGCAAATGGAGCAAGTTCCTACACATGGAGTAACGGGTTCATTGGCGCCACATTATTGATTACTCCCAATAGTCCTATTAATTATACAGTAACTGGTTACAATGCAATTAATCAATGTCAAAATAACGCCGCTGTGTCAGTGGTTTTGATTGATTGTGTTAATATACCCGAAAAATCCAATTCACATTCAAACATCAGGGTTTTTCCTAACCCAAATAATGGCCAATTTATTATAGAAACGTATGAACCTTTGGAAATAAGTTTGTATAATTCTCTTGGTCAAGAAGTATTATCTTCGTTATTAAACGAAGGCATCAATACGTTGGATTTCAGCCAAAATTCACAAGGGCTTTACTTTTTTATCTGGATAGGTAAAAAAGATAAAGGGGTTATTAAAATTGTTAGGCAGTAATTCATAAAGTAAAATAGTTGAACGAAAGCACAAATCCCAAACCTCAGCATACGATAAGCATTGCCTTCCAACAACTCGAAGCTATTATTTGCCAGAATTATTTATTGTACCCGCCAAACTCAGCATTTTGGCTTCCTGAAAATAATCGCACATGATCTGTATACCTGTAGGCAAGCCGTTAGCCGCCTTGCCCGATGGCACTGATATGGCCGGTACGCCTGCAATGTTGGCCTGCACGGTAAAAATATCTTCAAGATACATTTTAATAGGGTCGGCACTGTTTTTGCCAAATTCAAAAGCAGTACCCGGTGTTGAGGGAGTTACCACAAAGTCGAACTCTTTAAATAATGCCTGGGTTTTTTCCTGGATGATTCGGCGCACTTTTTGCCCTTTACTGTAATACGCATCGTAATAACCAGCACTCAAAACGAAAGTGCCCAGCATAATACGGCGCTTAACTTCAGTACCAAACCCTTCGCTGCGCGATTTTTTATACGTACTCTCAAGGTCACTGCCTTTGGCACTTCGGTACCCGTAATGCATACCCGAGAAACGGGATAAATTGGAAGACGCCTCTGCTGTTGTGAGCACATAGTAGGTTGGTACCAGATAATCCAGGTAAGGAAAGGAGACCATTTCAACCTGATGCCCTGCTTTTTTGAAAGCCTCCAATTGGTTCAATACATTTTGTTTTACATCCGCATCCAAACCTTCGGCTTCAATACATTCCTTTATACAGGCAATTTTGTAAGTTGCCTCTTGCTTAAGCGACTCGGTATATGCCGGAACTTGTTCGGATGAAGTTGTATTGTCGCAGGGGTCTTTTCCACTAATCACTTCCAGAACAAGAGCTGCGTCTTCTACACTTTGTGTTATCGGACCAATTTGATCAAAAGATGAAGCGTACGCGATTAAACCGTAACGCGAAACTCTTCCATATGTGGGTTTTAAACCAACAGTACCCGTAAAGGAAGCCGGCTGGCGTATTGAACCCCCGGTGTCTGATCCTAAAGTGACATGGCAAAGATGGGCAGCCACTGCGGCAGCGGCGCCTCCTGATGACCCACCCGGCACACATTTTTCGTTTAATGGATTCAGTACCGGTCCAAATGCTGAATTTTCATTACTGCTGCCCATGGCAAACTCATCGCAATTTAAACGCCCTATAATGATAGCGTCTTCAGCCAATAAACGTTCCACCACGGTTGCTGAGTAAAGCGATTCGAATCCTTCAAGAATTTTTGAAGAGGCACTTACCTTGTGACCTTTGTAACAAATGTTGTCTTTTAAACCCACTATCACCCCGGCCAATTTGCCGGCTTTGTTTTGCTTTAGCTTTTCATCTACAGCTTTAGCTTTTTGCATAGCCGATTCAGAAAACACCTCTAAAAACGCATGCAGGTGATTTTTACTTTCAATCGCTTTAAGGGCTTCCTTCACAATGGTTTCAGCGCTCACTTTGCCAGTAAGCAGGTCAGATTGTAATGTTGAGATTGACTTGAACGTGTAGGTACTCATAAGACATATAAAACACGTAAAGCGTTACTCCTTTAAGAATAACGCTTTACCAAAGATAAGAATTCACTATTTAACTTCGTTTTCGCCGCCTTCGGTTTGTCCTTTGCTGGCGTCTTTAAATTCCTTTACACCCCGACCTAAGCCTTTCATTAATTCGGGAATTTTTTTACCACCGAACATAAGCAGGATGATAACTAAAATGATGATGATTTCAGGAGCACCAAGTCCGCCCAAAATCCCTAAAATAAATGCTGAAACCATTGTTTTTACTTTAAAACACAAATGTAAGCAATAAATTGGTAAACAAAGGGTATTATTACTTGTTTCAATCTTAACCCTGAGGCAATTTAACACCCGCATACAGCACTAAGGTTAAATCTCTGCCGGGGGCTCAAAAAAAGTAAAATTAAAACTATATTTATCGGTTCAAGAATTACCATGAGAACACTTTCAAGCCTACTTGCCCGTTGTCTTTTTTTACTCAGCATTCTGCTTTCAGGGTTTCAGCTGAAATCCCAAAAATGGGTGGATATGATGCATGACACCACCGCCAACTTTTATGATATAGTAAACGAGTTTGAAGCTTACTGGAAAAACCGTCCTTATGAACGTGGCCATGGTTACAACGCTTTTCGCCGTTGGCAGTGGTTTGTGGAGCCCAGGGTATATCCAAGCGGAGATATGAAATTGGCTTCGAGGGCCTATGCATTTGAGCAATACACAAAATTTTTGGAAGAACAGGCTTCAGCCAAACAACTCAGTAACTTCAATCCATCAGTAACTAGCGCAACCGTATCCAATTGGGCTGCACTTGGGCCGTTTGGCAATAGTTTAGGTTCAGGTTCAGGCGGAGAGGCAGGACGCATACAGTGTATTGCAATTAAACCAGGAGATCCAAACACCATATACATTGGCGCCGCTGCCGGAGGTTTGTGGTTTACAAAAGATGGTGGCTTAACTTACACTACTACAACTGATCATTTTGCATCTTGTGGTATTTCTGACATAGCCATTGACCCTCAGAACCACAATAACATCTATGTTTCAACAGGCGACAAGGATGCGAATGATACCAAATCAACCGGAGTTCTGCGTTCAACTGACGGGGGACTTACCTGGACCCAAACCGGCCTGCTTTGGCAAACCTCCCAACAACGCAGAATTTACCGTTTGTTGATTAACCCGCTTAATCCAAATACCCTTATTGCAGCAACTTCCGTGGGAATTTACCGAAGCCTCAATGCAGGCGCAACCTGGTCATTGGTAATTAACGGCAATTATTATGACGCTGAATACAGACCCGGTGATACCACCAGAGTGTTTGCTGTTAATGGCGGAACTTTTTATCGTTCAACCAATGGTGGCGCAAGTTTTACGGCCATTAGTATTTCAGGTAGCAGCATGAACACCAACCGTCTATCGATGGCCATAACGCCTGCAAACGACAATTGTGTGTACATTCTGGCCAGTGCGAATAACAATGGTTTTGGTGGATTATACCGATCAACTAACGGCGGCACCACTTTTAGTTTAATGAGTTCAACACCCAATATTCTTGATTGGAGCACCAACGGTTCGGGAACAGGAGGTCAGGGTTGGTATGATTTAGCAATTGACGCTTCACCTACCAATTCCAACGAAATTATTGCAGGAGGGGTTAATACATGGAAATCAACCAACGGTGGTAGCACCTGGGTGCTCAATTCGCACTGGTTCGGAGGAGGGGGTAAACCGCTGGTGCACGCCGATCTTCACGTGGTGAAGTATTACAGCGGTACTACCTGTTTTTTAGGCACCGACGGTGGCATTTCAAGAAGCACAAATTCTGGACTCAACTGGACCAGTATTAACGGTAACATGAACATTGCACAGATGTATAAACTCGGGTTGGCTGCAAATACAGCTTCTAAAATCATTACCGGGCATCAGGACAATGGCACAAATTTATTGAACGGAGCCAATTGGAATTTTGTGTTAGGTGGTGATGGCATGGATTGTTTTATAGATTGGAACACTAACACAACGATGTATGGCTCTATTCAATACGGTGAATTCAGGAGGTCAACCAATAACGGTGCCACCTGGGCCAATATTACCAATGGATTGAGCGGAACAGGCGCCTGGGTTGCGCCAATTGTGCAAGATCCAACAACACCAAACACCATTTATTGTGGTTACCAGCAAGTATACAAATCTACTAATCAGGGATCAAGTTGGCAGGTGCTTGGCAATATCGGCAGCACCCTGGATGAAATCAAAGTGTCACCGGCAGGATCCAATACCATTTACGCTACCAATGCAGGAGGTGTTTGGAGAACAAACAACGGCGGAACTACCTGGTCAAACATTACCGGCAACATTCCGGCCGGCTCAGCTCAAATCACCGATTTAGCAATGGATAATGTTAACCCTAACACAATCTATGTTACACTATCGGGCTATTCCAACGGAAACAAGGTTTTTAAATCAACAAACGGTGGCGCTACCTGGACTAACTATTCAACTGGCCTTCCTAACATTCCGGCAAATTGCATTGTGTATTCCAATAATTCGCCTCAGGCGCTGTATGTTGGAACGGATGTTGGGGTGTATTACCGCGAAGCAAGCATGAATGCATGGATACCTTACTTTAATGGATTGCCGAATGTGATGGTATTTGATATGGAAATCTATTACCCAAACAATAAACTTCGTGTTGCAACATATGGTCGAGGCGTTTGGGAAACAGATCTATACAGTGATCCTGGTTCTCCACCATTTGCCGCCATTCAATCGGCATTTGCCCCAGGTTGCGTGAATATTCCGCTCCAGTTTTACGACATGTCTTCTAATCAGCCGAATGCCTGGAATTGGACTTTTACAGGTGGAAGTCCATCTGTGTCAAGTGTTCAAAATCCACAGATAACCTATACTGCCAACGGAATTTACACGGTGCAATTGATTAGTTCTAACATAAATGGACCAAGTGCGCCATTTATAACTACTGTATCTGTTGTGGGTAATCCAACGGCAAGCCCAATTAATGCTTCTGTTTGTGTAGGGCAGGCCGGACAAATAGGCGTAAACACCAACGCCAACCAGGTGAATTGGTCAAGCGGACAACAAGGTTTGAATGTATCAGTTACAAATACCGTAACCAGTGTTTACAATTATACTGCTTCACTCGGCGCTTGTCAAATTACAGGCAGCTCAACGCTGTTCGTTGATCCGGCTCCGGGAAATCCAACAATCACAATAATGCCAGGCTTTATTGGCACTTCGGTTTCGGCATCTACTTACCAGTGGTATTTAAACGGCACAGCCATTCCAGGTGCTACACTATCTACTTATGTGCCTTTGCAGGCAGGGTATTACAGCGTATGGGCCGGCAACGGAAATTGTTTTAGCTCTTCTGCTCCGGTTCTAATTGAATTCCAGTCGTTAAAAGAGTGGTCTGATTTGGCTAATGGGTTACAAATTGGCCCCAACCCGGTTCAACGCGAACTCGAATTAAAATTTCAGGGCATGCTGCCAAGCAATTTAAGTCTTGAACTTACCAATATGATGGGTCAGACTGTCTACACATCTGCGCTCGATAACAGGAACACACTCGACTACAAGATTGATTTTTCAGGATTTACATCAGGTGTTTATACATTGATTTTAAAAGACAAGGATAGGCAAGCAGTGTTTAAGATCATGAAACAGTAATCTCTGTTTTTCACAGGCATTTCGGCTTTCTTTTTTTGACGGTTTGTTTAAAAATCCCTAATCTTACAATCTCAAATTGCATTGCCCATGAATGCCAGTTCACCAGTAGATTACCTGCCCATTTTTATCATGTTTACTATCGCTGTAGGCTTTGCCGCAGTTTCGTTAATTGCCACCCATAAACTAGGCCCCAAGCGCAAAACAAAAGTTAAACTCGAATCGTTTGAATGTGGAATAGAAACACAGGGTAATGCGCGGGTTCCTTTTTCCATCAAGTATTTTTTGGTTGCTATCCTTTTTGTGTTGTTTGATGTGGAAGTGATATTTATGTATCCTTGGGCAGCTAATTACAAGGAATTAGGTATGCTTGGGGTGATAGAAGTATTTAGCTTTATTGCCTTATTGCTGATCGGATTCTATTACATGATCTCAAAAAGGGCCCTTAAGTGGGAAGACTGATTCGTTTTTGCAAAAACCTGTACCATGGCAGAACTCATTAAAAAAACAAAACTGGAAATCGCAAAATCGCCGGAGGGTCTGGAAGGTCCCGGTTTTTTTGCAACGCAAATTGATGCCGTTATGGGTTTGGCCAGAGCCAATTCTCTTTGGCCATTACCTTTTGCCACTTCTTGTTGCGGTATTGAATTTATGGCTACAATGGCCTCCCATTATGACCTGGCGCGATTTGGTATGGAGCGTTTGAGTTTCTCCCCGCGTCAGGCAGATTTGTTGATGGTGATGGGCACCATTGCAAAAAAAATGGGCCCCACCCTTCGCCAGGTGTATGAGCAAATGGCCGAGCCCCGTTGGGTATTAAGTGTTGGCGCTTGTGCCAGCAGTGGCGGAATTTTCGACACCTATTCTGTTTTACAGGGCATTGATCGTATTATTCCGGTAGATGTGTATGTGCCGGGCTGTCCGCCGCGACCTGAACAGATTATCGATGGCATTTTAAAAATTCAGGAACTTGCCAAAAATGAATCGGGTCGTCGCAGACACAGTCCTGAATACAAACGTTTATTGAACAGTTACGGTATTGAATAGCATGTCAGAACTACTCGCAAATATTAAAACATACCTTGATGAAAAGTTGCCTGGGGAATTAATTTCAGCAGAGATGTTGTATGACTTTCCGGTATTCACGGTAAAACACCACCATGTTGTAGAAGTAATCAGAGCCCTGAAAGAAGATCCACAATGGAACTTTCATTTTCTGACTGACCTCACAGGGATACAAACAGCAGATGAGAAACACCTTGGCGTGATTTACCACCTCCACAACATGCATAACAATAACAGGGTAAGAATCAAAACATTTTTTGATATCGGCAAACCCGAAGTACAGAGTTTAACTGTGCTTTGGCCCGCTGCTAATTGGATGGAAAGAGAGACCTACGATTTTTTTGGGATTCGTTTTTTGGGGCACCCCAATTTAAAACGCATATTGAATGTGGAAGAAATGGATATTTTCCCGCTTCGTAAAGAATTTCCACTCGAAGACCAAACACGTGAGGATAAAGATGACAGAATGTTTGGCCGTTAAATAATTCGACATTGCATGAGCATTAATCAAGAACATAATCATACAACAGAGGAAGAGAAAGAATACTCAATACTCAACCTTGGCCCCACACACCCCGCTACACACGGTATTTTTCAGAATGTACTCAAGATGGATGGAGAAACCATTCATGAGGCTGTGCCTACTATCGGCTATATTCACAGGGCTTTTGAAAAACTGGCAGAGCGCAGGCCTTATGCACAAATCACGCCTATTACCGATCGGTTAAATTATTGTTCGTCTCCTATCAATAACATGGGGTGGCACATGACGGTTGAAAAGCTTCTCAAAGCGGAGATTCCTAAACGTGTTGAATACATGCGGGTGATTGTGATGGAATTATCACGTATTGCCGATCACATCATTTGCAACACCATTATCGGTCAGGATACAGGTGCCACAACCGGATTTTTGTATTTGTTTCAGTTTCGTGAGCACATCTATGATATTTTTGAAAGCATTTGCGGGGCGCGTCTTACGACAAACATCGGACGCATTGGCGGGTTTGATCAGGAATGGAGTAAAACCACCTGGGATCGCATCCACAAATTTTTGATTGACTTTCCTATCGGCCTTAAAGAATTTGCCGGATTGCTCGAGCGCAACAAAATTTTTATGGATCGTACTATTAAGTGCGGTCCAATAAGCGGAGACATGGCTTTGTCCTACGGGTTTACAGGCCCTAACCTGCGAGCCGCCGGAGTGGATTATGATGTGCGCGTGGCCACTCCGTATTCCTCTTATCAGGACTTTGATTTTGTTATACCGGTTGGAACCGCGGGCGATACCTACGATCGTTTTATGGTTCGACAGGAAGAAATGTGGCAATCATTAAGCATCATTCGTCAGGCAATTAAAAACATGCCGGAAGGGCCCTCGCACGCTAATATTCCCGATTTTTTCCTTCCTCCAAAAGATCAGGTGTACAATGATATGGAAGCTCTGATCTACCACTTTAAAATTGTGATGGGAGAAACCGACGTTCCTAAGGGAGAAGTGTATCACAGCGTGGAAGGCGGAAACGGAGAATTGGGTTTTTATTTGGTTAGTGATGGTGGCAGAACACCATTTCGTTTGCATTTCAGAAGACCTTGTTTTATTTATTACCAGGCTTATCCTGAGATGATAAAAGGCGGATTATTAAGCGATGCAATTATTACCATGAGCAGCATGAATGTGATTGCGGGGGAACTGGATGCGTAGTTAAGTTAAAAGTTAGAAGTCAAAAGTTAAAAGAGGAATAATGAAATATCAAAAAGACATAAAAGAATGGACTTTGGATTTTTCTATTTCTATAATTAGGCTATCTACTTCACTTAAAAGTGCGAGTGTTGATTATGACGTAATTGGCCAGTTAAGACGATGTGGAACCTCAGTTGGTGCGAACGTAAGAGAAGCTAAATCTAGTTTATCAAGAAAAGAACTTATAAAATTCTACGCTATCGCATTAAAATCAGCGAATGAAACAGATTTTTGGTTCGAAATATTAAAAAAAGGTTACGAATTCGAAAGTGAATTATTGACGAAATGTTGGGAAGAATTAAAACAAATAGAAAAAGTCATAGCCACTATTATAATTAAACTGAAAAAAGAAAAGTTGGAAGCTCAGCCTTTTGAATTTTAAATTTCAACTTTTAACTTAAGAAACAATGGGAGCACAGGTACACGGCACACAGGAATTCAATAAAGGCAAACGCGCTGAACTTAAATTCAGTGAAGAAGCCATGAAGACCGTGCAAAAATTAATTTCCAATTATCCTGAAGGCAAGCAAAAATCGGCGCTTTTGCCGGTGCTTCATGTGGCTCAGGCAGAATTTGGCGGTTGGCTCAGCCCTGAAGTAATGGATTATGTAGCGTCCATACTAAAAATAAAGCCCATTGAAGTTTTTGAGGTCGCTTCTTTCTATACTATGTACAACTTAAAACCGGTGGGTAAATGTGTGTTGGAAGTATGCCAAACCAGTTCCTGCTGGTTGAATGGAGCCGAAGACATTGTTAAGTACATTGAAAAAAAACTGGGCATTAAAGTTGGAGAAACCACAAAAGACGGTATGTTTACTTTAAAAGTGGCGGAGTGTTTGGGTTCTTGCGGCACAGCACCCATGTTGCAGTGCGGCGCCAGTTACCACGAGAACCTCACATTTGAAAAAGTTGATAAACTGATTGACGATTATAAATCGGCGGGCCAACGCAGAAATTATACCGATCTGGATTATAAAAATACATTGTAGTTAGGCAATTGAACCATGGGAAGAAAATTACTCATACACAACGATAAGGTTCCTGGAATCAATACCCTGGAAGTATACCGTGCAAACGGAGGTTACGCTTCCGTAGAAAAGGCCTTAAAAACGATGACGCCGGATCAAGTGACCGATGAAGTAAAAAAATCCGGATTAAGAGGACGTGGTGGAGCCGGGTTTCCTACCGGACTAAAATGGAGTTTCCTTGCAAAACCAGAAGGGGTTCCCCGTTATCTCGTTTGTAATGCCGATGAATCAGAACCCGGCACATTCAAAGACCGGTATCTTATGGAAAAAATCCCTCATGCTTTGATCGAAGGCATGATTACTTCTTCTTATGCTCTTGGCGCAAAACGCTCTTACATTTACATACGCGGTGAGTACTTTTATGTGGCCCGTATTCTTGAACAGGCTATCACAGAAGCGTATGCTGCAGGTTGGTTAGGACAAAACATTTTGGGTACCGATTTCTCACACGATTGTTATGTGCAAGTGGGAGGGGGTGCTTATATCTGTGGAGAAGAAACCGCTTTGCTCGAATCACTCGAAGGAAAACGCGGCAATCCACGCATCAAACCACCGTTTCCCGCAGTTGCTGGCTTATGGGGTTGTCCTACCGTGGTCAATAATGTAGAAACCATTGCGGCCGTTTGTCCGATCGTGAACATGGGTGGAGATGAGTATGCAAAGATTGGCATAGGAAAATCAACCGGCACAAAATTAATTTCAGCTTCCGGCCACATAAATAAACCAGGCGTTTATGAAATCGAATTAGGAGTTCCTGTTGAAGAATTTATTTTCAGCGAAGAATATTGCGGAGGCATTCGCAACGGAAAAAAATTAAAGGCTGTGGTTGCAGGTGGATCTTCTGTACCCATCCTTCCAACCGAATTGATATTAAAAACCGCAAAAGGCGAACCGCGGTTAATGACTTACGAAAGTTTGGCCGATGGTGGTTTTCAAACTGGCACCATGTTAGGTTCCGGTGGATTTATTGTAATGGATGAAGACACCAGCATTGTAAAAAACCTGTTCACCTTTACCCGATTTTATCATCATGAAAGTTGTGGGCAATGTTCTCCTTGCCGTGAAGGAACCGGATGGATGGAAAAGATTCTTAAAAAGTTTCTCAATGGAACTGCCGAAGAAAGTGATGTGGATTTGTTATGGGATATTCAAAGCAAAATAGAGGGGAAAACAATATGTCCGTTGGGAGAAGCTGCTGCTTGGCCGGTTGCCGCAGCCATCCGTCATTTTAAACAGGAATTTATAGATATCGCGAAGTCAAAAAAATTCGTCGATATAAGTCATTATAACAGATTAAATAAAATTGTTGCATGAAGGTTACTATCGACGGAATAGAAATTGACGTTCCCAAAGGCACCACCATTCTTCAGGCGGCTCGTATGATTGGTCCTGAGGTGGCACCGCCTACCATGTGTTATTACTCAAAGCTGAAAACCAGCGGTGGGTATTGCCGTACCTGTATTGTAAAAGTAACGCAAGGCAGCACAGCTAACCCCAACCCCATGCCTAAGCCTGTGGCTTCCTGCCGCACAGAAGTGATGGATGGTATGGTGGTACAAAACATTACAAGCCCCGAAATCATTGAGGCCAGAAAAGGTGTAGTAGAATTTTTGTTGATTAATCACCCGCTCGATTGTCCTGTTTGCGACCAGGCCGGAGAATGCAAATTACAGGATTTAGGTTACGAGCACGGCGCTGCAAAATCGCGTTACGAATTTAAACGCCGTGAGTACGAGGTAATAGACATTGGCGATAAGATCAAATTACACATGACCCGTTGTATTTTGTGTTACCGTTGTGTGAAAGTGGCAGAGCAATTGACCGATGGCCGTGTGCATGGTGTTGTTCATCGTGGAGATGCCGCTGAGATTTCTACCTATATTCAACAAGCGATCACCAACGATTTTTCAGGAAATGTAATTGATGTTTGTCCGGTTGGAGCCCTTACCGATAAAACCTTTAGATTTAAGCAAAGGGTGTGGTTTACTAAACCCATGGATGCCCATCGGAATTGCAAAAAATGTTCCGGTAAAGCCCGCGTATGGCTGAAAGGTGAGGATGTGTTAAGAGTAACGGCTCGCAAAGACCAGTGGGATGAGGTAGAAGAGTTTATTTGTAACGAATGTCGCTACGACCACAAAAAGACGACTGACTGGACCATCGAAGGTCCTTCGCACATCAGCAGGCACTCGGTGATTTCACAAAATCACTACGAGCATTTAAACGAATTAAAAGTACAACTCATGAAACAGCAGAAGGCACTTGGTTTCATGAGCATTGATAAAAAACCTTAAGCAGGAAAAGCGCGTATGGCAGAATTTATTTTATACAAATCCATTATCTGTGTAGTAATCTTCGCTTTATCGCTGGGAATTGCCGCATATTCGACCTGGTGGGAACGCAAATTCGCGGGATTACTGCAAGATCGCTGGGGCCCAAGCCGGGCAGGCTGGTGGGGCTTGCTACAACCCCTAGCCGATGGAGGAAAAATGTTATGGAAAGAAGAAATCATACCCAATGTATCTAACAAATTTTTGTTTGTTATAGCCCCAGCCCTCTTTATTATCACCGCAATTGTTGCCGGTGTACTCATCCCCTGGGCACCGGATTTAAAAATTGGCGAGACATTTTATAGCATGCAAATTTCTGATGTGAATGTTGGCGTGATTTTTTTACTCGGCGTTACGTCAATTGGAGTTTATGGTATTATGATTGGAGGCTGGGCTTCTAACAATAAATACTCCTTGTTGGGAGCCATCCGCGCTTCAGCTCAAATGATTTCCTATGAGCTGGCCATGGGCATTTCTTTAATTGCATTAATTATTACTGTAGGAGGCACACTCAGTTTCAGTGAAATTGTAAAAGCGCAGGACGCCGGGATAGCCAACATCGTTTGGCAACCTCTTGGGTTTTTGATCTTTTTTGTTTGCGCACTTGCCGAAACCAATCGTGCCCCTTTTGACCTTGCTGAATGCGAAACCGAATTGGTAGGAGGCTACCACACTGAATATTCTGCCTTTAAACTGGGTTTGTTTCTGTTTGCAGAATACATCAACATGTTTGTATCATCTGCTGTAATGGCAGGGTTTTATTTTGGAGGCTACAACTTCCCCTTTGCTGCTGAGTTATATCAATCTTTAGGGCTTGAAACGGGGGATTGGCAAATATCTTTGATTGGGTTTTTGGTGTACTTTACAAAGGTGGCTATTTTTATTACCACCTTTATGTGGATACGCTGGACTTTACCACGTTTCCGGTATGATCAATTGATGAATTTGGGATGGAAAACACTGTTACCACTTTCGTTGCTGAACCTTGCAATAACAGTTATGGTTGAATTCTTTAGAGGAAATCTACAATTCTAAACATGAAGTGGATAACATCAATACCGGCCATTACAAACCTAATAGAGGGATTTCATTTGTATTCACTAATCATTCTGGCAATTGTGTCAGCTTTAAATTTTTAAGCACATGCAACTTACCAACAGAAGCAAAGTAGTGTCGAATAAGGAGCAAAGTATTTCCGAACGGCTGTATTTGCCTGCAGTTATCAAAGGCATGGCAACCACTTTCAGTCACCTTTTCAAAAAGCGTCCAACCATCATGTACCCTGAGCAAAAGAAGGAATATGCACCGGTGTATCGTGGACAACACGTGTTGAAACGCGACGAGAATGGCGCCGAACGCTGCACCTCCTGCGGCATGTGTGCGGTGGCTTGTCCGGCAGAAGCCATCACGATGGAAAGTGCAGAGCGCAAAAAGGGCGAAGAAGGACTGTATAGAGAAGAAAAATACGCAAAAACCTATGAGATAAATATGTTGCGTTGCATCTTCTGTGGTTTGTGTGAAGAAGCATGCCCAAAAGAAGCCATCTTTTTAACTGACCGACAAGTGCCAACGGAATTTGAACGAGATGATTTTATATATGGAAAAGATAAATTGGTTGAGCGTATAGATCAGCGAGTAGACGTTACTAAAAGACAAACACCCGAGGTGTTGGAATTTAAAAAAAGGCCAGGATTAAAGCACAACGAATTGTACAAAGACAAACTCAATAAAGGAAAACACTAGTTGAATTAACGATTAACACTAACCAATGTTAAATCGTAAATACATGAAATTGTAAAAATAGATATGCTAGGCTACACAATAACACAATGGCTTTTTGGAATATTATCATTCATGTCTATCATGTTTGCATTAATGGTAGTATTTACTCGCAACCCAATACACTCTGTTTTGTATTTGGTACTCACATTTTTTTGCATCGCCGGACATTACCTTTTAATGAATGCCCAGTTTTTGGCTGTAGTGCATATTGCGGTTTACGCCGGAGCGATTATGGTACTCTTTTTATTTGTGATTATGCTAATGAATTTAAACGAAGACACAGAACCTCAAAAAACCATGACCACAAAATTGATAGCTGGGGTGATTGGAGGCATGTTTTTGTTGGTTTTAGTTGGAGCATTAAAAGGCTCAGAACAACTGGCCATTACCAAATACGGATATTCCGAAGCCGGATTAATGAAGCATCTCGGACAAGTATTATTTAAAGAATTCCTTTTTCCGTTTGAAATTGTTTCGGTGTTGTTATTGGCAGCTTTGGTAGGTGCAATAATGCTCGGAAAGAAGGAAACCAAAACAGAATAGTAACTATCAAATTTGTAACAAAATGATCAACGGAATTCCAATTAATATGTACATGATGTTAAGCGTTGTGCTTTTCATGATTGGTGTAATAGGGGTTATGGCACGCAGAAATACCATTATTGTATTTATGTGCATTGAACTGATGTTAAATGCAGTGAACTTATTGCTGGTAGCTTTTAGTACCCTTCATGGTGACACCAGCGGGCAAGTGTTTGTGTTTTTTATTATGGCAGTTGCGGCATCTGAAGTAGCTGTAGGTTTGGCTATTTTGAGTATGATATACCGAAACCTCAAAAGCATTGATTCGGACCTTTTAAGTAAATTAAAAAATTAGTAGTGTTTATGAATACACTTATCGCACTTATACCTGTTTTTCCGCTGATAGGCTTTTTATTCAACAGTTTTCTGGGTAAAAAGATCAGCAAAAACCTCAGTGGTATGGTCGCTTCGCTTTCTGTACTGGTGTCTTTTGTGATTTCAGTTATGGCCTTTATGCACCTCCAGGGTTCATCCGTTAAATCACTGGTTATTCCTGTATTCTCGTGGATCAGCTCCGGTAGTTTAGATATCCCTTTTGAGTATTTACTTGATCCTCTATCGTCAGTGTTTTTGCTCATCATCACAGGCATAGGATTTTTAATTCACGTTTATTCAATCGGCTACATGTCGCACGATGAGGGGTTTCAGCGCTTTTTCGCCTATTTGAACCTCTTTGTGTTTTTTATGTTGCTGCTTGTTTTGGGAAACAATTACCTCGTGATGTTTGTCGGCTGGGAAGGAGTTGGTTTGTGTTCGTATTTGCTCATTGGATTTTGGTTCAAAAACACCGAGTACAACAATGCGGCGCGCAAAGCTTTTGTAATGAACCGTATCGGCGACTTAGGTTTTTTGCTGGGAGTTATATTAATTTTTATTACGTATGGTAGTATTTCTTATAACGAAGTCTTTAGCAATGCAGGTACTGCTTCTACAGCAGTAGTGACCACTATAGCACTATTATTGTTTGTTGGCGCCATGGGAAAAAGTGCACAAATACCTCTTTACACCTGGTTGCCAGATGCTATGGCAGGACCAACGCCTGTTTCAGCGCTGATACATGCGGCTACCATGGTTACAGCCGGTATTTACATGGTAACACGCTCCAATGTATTTTATTCCATTTCGGAAGTGGCTGCTCAAACCGTTGCCATAGTTGGGGTAGCCACAGCGTTGTTTGCAGCCACTATTGGTTTGCTGCAAAACGACATTAAAAAAATTCTGGCTTACTCTACGGTATCACAATTAGGATTGATGTTCCTGGGCTTAGGTGTTGGAGCCTACAGTTCTTCCGTATTCCATGTTACCACCCACGCCTTTTTCAAAGCCTTACTGTTTCTTGGTGCCGGTTCAGTTATTCATGCTATGGGTGGAGAACAGGACATTCGCAAAATGGGGGGCTTAAAAGGAAAAGTAAAAATCACATTTCTTACCATGTTGATTGGTACCATAGCCATTTCAGGTCTTCCGCCTTTCTCAGGCTTTTTCAGTAAAGATGAAATTCTGGCCCATGTATACGAGCACAGCAAAACCCTTTGGGTATTGGGCATGGTGGCTTCCATGCTAACAGCGTTTTATATGTTTAGAATGTTGTTCCTTACCTTTTACGGTACCTTCAGAGGCACACATGAGCAAGAACACCACCTGCACGAGTCTCCTCCCTCGATGACGTTTCCGTTGATGGTGTTGGCTGCACTCTCTGTAATCGGAGGTGTATTGGGTTTGCCAGAATTCTGGCACATGACCAATTGGATGCACCACAATTTGGAGCCGGTTATTTTACGCCCTGTTCCTGTTACCCTTGAGCATGAAACCGAATGGTTATTAATGGGTTTAGCAGTGGCCTCTGCCGCAGCCGTAATTTATTTCACGTACTTATTGTATCGCAAATACGGTGTACAACCTGCTCAAAAGGAAGAACAACTTAAACCTTGGCAAAAACTTATCTATCACAAATACTATGTGGATGAAATTTACGATGCGCTGATTCGTAAACCTCTGGATTTTCTTGCCTCACTTTTCCACAAGTTCTTCGACTTGCAGGTTATTGATGGATTAGTAAATGCAAGCGGTTCGGTAGTGAAATTCTTCGGATCAACCGTTCGCCTTGTCCAAACAGGAAACATTGGATTTTATTTGATGAGCATGGTACTGGGCATTGTATGTATTGTGTTGTTTCTTTTTTTGGTATAAATTATAGATAGATATGCTGACGTTATTATTGATAGGACTCCCATTACTGGCTTCGTTGTTGTTGTTTTCAGCCAAAACAACAATTGCCCGTAATCTGGCAATGGTTTTTTCATTGGTCGAATTTGTTATCGCGCTCGGCGCGTGGTACGTATATAGTACCAATCCCAACTCGTCTCTTTTGCAGGTGAATTTCACCTGGGTACAGTCACTCAACATTCATGTGAATTTGTCGGTATCTGCCTTATCCTTATTAATGTTGTTGCTGACCTGCTTTTTGGTGCCCCTAATTATTTTGAGTGCTTTTCAATCAGAATACGAAAATGCCAATTCCTTTTATGCGCTCATACTTATGATGCAGATGGCACTGGTGGGCGTATTTATGGCCAACGACGGCTTTTTATTTTATGTGTTTTGGGAGTTGGCCCTTATCCCAATTTATTTTATCTGCCTTTTATGGGGAGGTGAAAACCGAGGAAGAATCACCTTTAAGTTTTTTGTGTACACCTTGTTTGGTTCCTTGTTTATGCTAATTGGTTTGATCTATTTGTATAATCATACTAACGTAAATGGAATAAAATCGTGGTACATTAACGACCTCTATAATGCTGGTAGGAGTTTGACAGACTCACAACAGAGCGCAGTATTCTGGTTAATATTTATCGCTTTCGCCATCAAAATGCCGGTGTTCCCATTTCACACCTGGCAGCCAGACACCTATGTTAACGCACCAAGTCAAGGCACTATGCTGCTTTCGGGTATTATGCTTAAAATGGCCACTTTCGGAGCCATCAAATGGTTACTACCGGTTGTTCCATTAGGTGTTCAGGAATGGGGGTATACAGCAATTGTGCTTTCAGTCATTGGCATTGTTTACGCTTCTCTCATTGCAATGGCTCAAAAGGACTTTAAACGCCTTATTGCCTATTCTTCAATTGCACACGTAGGTTTAATTTCGGCCGGGATTTTAAGTGCCAACCAACAAGGTATACAAGGAGCTATTATGCAAATGTTGGCGCATGGAGTGAATGTGGTAGGGTTGTTTTTGATTGCTGATATTTTATTTCGCCATACCGGCACCCGCGAAATGAGCAAATTAGGGGGAATTCGTAGCATGAATGGAAATTTCTCCGTATTATTTTTAATTGTGTTGTTGGGTTCGGTTGCTCTACCTCTAACCAATGGGTTTGTTGGAGAATTTTTGCTGATCAACGGAGTTTACCAATTTAACCCTTTGATAGCAACTTTTGCAGGGCTCACTGTTATTTTAGGAGCCGTATACATGCTAAGGGCTTACCAAACTATGATGTTAGGTGAACGAAGAGATTCCAACATCGCTTTCGGTTCGCTTCACAAATCGGATAAGGTGGCACTGCTCGTAATTGCTTTTGTTGTGATTGTGTTTGGAGTCTACCCCGCACCGCTAAATAGTATTGCAGAATTAGCCACAAAAGAAATTTTATTGTTGCTAAATTAATTTGTTTTAAGAAGGAATTATGAAAGGATTACTGATACTGAGTGCACTGGGAATGCTGGCCATGTTGGCCCAGATTTTTCAGCTTAAAAAATTGCTTTTGCCTTTGGTGTTGCTGGGGATTGTTGCTGCTTTTGTAGGCAACGCTATGGAATGGCAACAGCCTTTTACTTTTGCGTATTTTGATAACATGATTAGTTTTGATAAACCGGCTTTGGCGTTTTCGGGAGTGATTTTACTAACCGCCTTTCTTTGGTTTATAGTGGCGCATGAGTACTTTAAAAGTGGCACGCATTTGGTTGACCATTATGTGCTGGTTCTTTTCGCGTTGGTTGGAGCCCTTATGCTGTGTGCCTTTAAGAACATGACCACTTTGTTTTTGGGTGTTGAAATTCTAAGTATTCCAATGTATGTTCTGGCTGCAAGCAAGAAGAGTGATGTGCGCAGCAATGAGGCAGGATTTAAATACCTGATCATGGGTTCATTTGCTTCAGGATTTTTATTGTTTGGCATTGCCCTTATTTATGGTGCAAGCGGCACATTTGATCTGAGTGGCATTAGTACATATGTACATAACAATAGCAACGATCTTCCGCTTTTCTTTTACCTGGGCATCCTATTTATTTTGGTAGCCATGAGTTTTAAAGTTTCTGCTGCCCCATTTCATTTTTGGGCACCCGATGTTTATGAAGGCTCCCCAACTCTTATTACGGCCCTGATGAGTACCGTCGTGAAAACAGCAGCTTTTGCTGCTTTTATGCGTCTGTATTTGATGAGCTTCGCTGAAATTTCTCAATTCTGGGCAGTTCTGCTTTCTATTATTATTGCACTTTCTTTGATTATCGCTAATCTCAGCGCTGCCATGCAAACCTCGGTAAAACGTATGCTGGCATATTCCAGTATTTCTCATGCCGGTTTTATGCTCATGGTGGTGCTGGCCAACCAACGCAGCAATATTTCCATTGACGCACTTCTGTATTATTCACTTGCTTATTCTGTTGGTAGCATAGGTGCTTTTGCTGTTCTCTACCAAATTGGCAAAAGTGGAAGCGAGAGTTTTGAGGCTTTTAACGGCCTGGGTAAACGCCATCCTTTTCTGGCTTTTTGCATGGCTGTGGCTATGCTTTCTTTGGCGGGTATACCCGTAACAGCGGGCTTTTTTGCAAAGTATTTTGTGTTCACTACCATGATAGGTACTTCTTACAAATGGCTGTTGATTCTTGCTGTCATTACTTCAGCCATTGGTGCTTATTATTACCTCAAAGTGATCATTGCCATGTATTTTTCTCCTGCTTCCAGCAAGGAAGAATTGCAGGTAGAGGGCTCGCATAAATTGGTAATCGCCCTTAGTGTTATTCTTACCCTTGCGCTTGGCTTGGTTCCTGGACTTGTTGCTGAGGTGTTTAAGTTCTAAACTACCCACTTACGACATTTACCACTAAGTTCGAGCTATCGGATACATAGTGCACCTAAGGGACACTAAGTGAAACTTTGCGCAGGGGGCTAATTTAACTGCTAAGTCACTATGCAATTGTAAATCGTAAATAGAAGATTGAAAATCACTCAAAACTGCCTAAACCTCTGTAAACTACTGAATTTGGCCCTCTACTATTCCTTTATAAATTTACCTGTGTGTATTTTTTCTTCTTTACGGATAATAAAGGTATAAAGACCTGAATGCAAATTCTCAATAGATGCTGACGTATTATTTTCATAATCTTTTAAATGCATGATCATTTGCCCAAGGGTGTTGAAGACTAAAACCTCATACATTTCCTCGTAAGCCTTATCAAATCGAATATTGTTTTTTGCGGGGTTAGGGTAAACTTTAAGCGTTAAGTCTTCTTGTAACAGAAACTCATCAAAGCCAACAGGGTACATCCCCGCACCTTGACCTATACTATCTGTTTTTACCACCCAGGAGTGGCAAGGGTCAGCGTAATGAGGGGCACCGCATATTATAAATCCCCCATCGGAGGTAGGCTGAATATCGTGGAAGGTTTCCACCTTACCTACCCCATGATTGCCGTATGTATGCATCCATAGGCTGTCGCCGTTTGCATTGGCTTTTAGTATAACGCCGTTAGTATTCAGGCCTATTGGATTATAGGACGGGAATTGGTAAGCACCTACGGCGGTTATGCTTTCATCGTTGTTAATCGTAAAGGCCTTGAAAGCAACTTCTATAAAGTCCTCGCCATAGTTTTTTTGCCAAATTATATTGCCATTTGAAGCGTCCAGCTTTGATAAAGATAATTTATAATAGTTGTAGCTCCCTTGTAGCTTTGTCCATTTTTGCCCAGACACCACCAAATAGTTATTGTTTAATTCGATTTGGGAGAAGCCAAAATAGACTGGTTGCGCCCCAATGGGCTTAAACCAGTAAATATTACCTGTAGTGTCCATACAGGCGGCGTAGCTTTGCCAGAAGGGAGGGTTAGTATGGCTATAACCTGTAAAATAAAGTTTATTTGAAGCCATATCATAATACGATGTGTAGGCCGAGTGGTCCAATAAACCAATAAATTCCTTTTTTCCTACCACATTCCCCATGGAATCCATCTTTAAGGCAAAAGGACGGGTCAATGAGTTAATCGAAGTATCGGCCTTGCTCCCAAATAACCAGAATTCATTGTTCGAAATTCTCATAAAGTTATTCAAAAAATAATTTGGGCCATCGGAATAATAAGTGACCCAGTTAGTATCAAGACTTGTTTTATTAATAGATACAGTAATGATGGCAGAGGTTGTGCCGGAAAACGAGCCCGCAGTTAACAGCATAGAGGAATTGCTGAAATTCAAAAGGAATTTGGTATTAAAAAAAGTCAGAAAATCCATGTCCTTAAACAAGTGCCGTTTATGTTGAAGGGTCTGTCCAAGTGCATCAATCCTTCTAAGGTCGAGACCCTGTTGTCCCGAAAGACTGTCTTCAAAATAACCCACAACCAAAAACTCATTGGTGTCTATTTCAATGCATTTACCAGCCATGCTTCTCCAGCCAGATTGGTAGTAATTATTGAAGCCCGTTTGCCCGTTGGCATTTAAGGCCATAAGCAAACAGGCTGTAATTAGCAGGTGGAGTATAATTTTAATGCGCAACAATCAGCTTACAGGATTTTACAGGAATAGATTTTTCATATAAATTTAAGAAATAGATTCCATTACGCCATGAACTTAAATCTATTCTTCCATTACTTTCGATAGGTATTTCAATTTTCTGATTAAGCTGCCCGAGGCTATTGAAGACTATTAATTCGTAACGTTTACTTTCCAGATTAACAACAAATAATTCATTCTGCGCTGGGTTAGGGAAAAATAGGATGTCATGGTCAAGAGTTACATTAATTGATTCATTAGCTAAAGTTGACGTAAACAATCTGTTTCCCCCCTCTTCCTCTGGCGAGAGCTTTATTTCAGGGTAATACCTGTTGCTGAAAACAGAAAACAAAAGGCCACGGGCCTCAACAGCGCATGGGTGGGTATCGTCAGCCGCAACGGCACCTACATCACTTAATAATAGAGTGTTTGTTGCAAGGGCCTGAATTCCAATACTGTCTTGCATTAAGGCGACAAATTTATTTTTATATCCGCAGTAGGCGCTTTTCAATTCATCGTTGGAGTCATTGTAATCCTGTATTCTTTGAAGGGCTGAGCTGTAATCTCCAAATTCAAGGTCGAGCTCAATGAGCTGCCTTTCCAAATCTCCCATATTGTTAATCTGGGTAAGTGTGGCAATGCTGTCTCTTTTTTCAAGGTGTGTTAGGCTACTGTCCTCCATAAAATACATGCTTTTGTGCATAATGGCATAGCTGCGTTCATTTTGCACTAAGGCAAGACGGGCAAGTAAAAGTCTGCAAGGGCTCAGGGTAGTCAAAGCCTGCGCGCTGTCAATGGATGCTAGATGATTGCTTTGCAAAGTTCGAGATGCAAGAGCAGAGTATACTAAGTATTTAACTGGAGCGTTCTTAATGAACACGTCACGCACATAGACTGAAGGGGCAGAGGGGTTGGAAAAATAAAGCTTCATGACCGTATCACTCAAAAAATGAGGGCTTAATAAGCTGTCCTTTATTGTTTCGGGGGACAAGGATGGATTACTAATAATATTAAGTAGTAAGGGGGTGTTCCCCCTGTCTAGCTTACTATTGTATTCATTATTTAATTGGTCAACCAGCTCGTTGAGTCCTGAGATGACGCTTGTAAGCTCAGCTTTATTCGCAGAAGGGAGCGCGCTGTTATCAGGACAATAATCACTCCTGTTTGGTGGTGGTGAAGAGCCAACTATATCGTTAACATCAACAAGGTCACTACAGGTTGGTTGGGGACCCACTCTGAAGTTGCTCCCTAAAAAATTACCATGTTGCACCTGTGGTGGGTTGCTCCAGGGGGTAAAACTGTAAAATTTGTTTTCGTTGGCGCAGTTCGGGGCACTGTATGTGTTTCTGACATTATCTAGCGGAGTTAGTCCTACCATGCCCTGTGTGGTGGCTATTCCTCCAGAGTTGTTGGGGGGAGAGAAAGGCGTTTGCACACCGATGTTAAAATCACAATTGGTAAAAACGTTACAGTTGAGTTTTAAACCATCCCCTGTAAGAGATTGTGCATTATAATTAGTGCCCTGGCACCAGATGCCTTGATCTAAAGCATTAAAAGAATTGTTATAAATCTGGTTTGGAAGAATTCCGCTATTGTTAACACAAATGCCTTCAGTAGTGTAAGGACTAGAGGTGGCAGAATAGAAAGTGTTTTTTTCAACCTTAAAATTTGTACAGGCATTTAAATACAAGCCAGTTCGTATCCCTAAATTATAGGGGCCGTTATTAGCATAGTTCAAATTGATTGAGTTATTGACTATTTTGTCGTTGCTACTATTATTAGTGTAAATGGCGTTGATACAAGTGAACTGACTCAATTCGATTTTACTAAAACTGCTGTTGTTCATATAAATACCATAGTAAGCCAACTCAAACGAATTATTGATCCCACCACCAGTTGGTCGCTTTGTCCAGATACTAGAGTAGGAGGCTTTTAAACACATGGTGGTGTCATATTGATTTAAGTTGCTGTTCTGGAAAAATTTAAACCTGTTTCCATAAAATTTCACTTCCCTTACACCCCTTAATTCAACAAGTACATTCGTGGCACCCGGGTATTGTTGAAAAAAGCTTGTATTAGTTTCAAAAAAACAATCTTCAAAGGTGCTTAAATTTTGAGTGACCGAATAGGGTGGTGGTTTTGGTGACATGTAAACACTTTTCCAATTATCATTAAATCTAGTGTTTTTGACTTTCACAATGCCACCTCCAGAACCTGCATCCCCATTATAATAGCTGAAATTTCCGGCACCTAATCTTTTTCCAACTAAAACACCCACTTTTGCATGTGTAATCTTACAGGATTGTAATTCTAGAATGCCCTGGTTCATTGATAGATTATTCGAACCAATAGTTTGCATTTGATTTTTATTACCCCAAACTTCTATTCCATCCCATAACACATTTGAATTGTATGTAGTAACCTCTACGCATTCCATGCGAAGTTTTCCGCCCGGTTCTACAATAATTTTAGCATTTGCAGCAGGAGTTAGTGAACCATTTTTAATTAAAACATTTGCACCCGGTTTAATAGTAATAGTTCCGAAAGGTTTCGGCAAAGAGTTGGCATTTATTACTTGAACACCCTGAAGGCTATTATAAGTGATATTGCCTGGGGTATTGTTAATAGAGTATGGATAGATTTGACCATTAAACTGGGTGTACTTTTTTGTAACGTCCTTAGCTACCAAATAATGAAAGGTTGCAATTTGTCTTGCAGAAAGATGCTGTTTGCAGTATGTATCACCCATTACATTGTTATTGTTGTTTAAACTGTTACACGTTGGAAGACTGGTGGGTAAATCAACTGCAGCATCATCAGGTATGTAAGAAATCCCATTTATCGCAGGATCTCCCATATTATACGCTGCTGAGTTCCCTGCTACAAGATAGTGATCCTTCAAATAGCCTACAGCGTGGCATAGCTCATGCCATACTAAATCAGCATCATCAGCACCATTTGGTGGATTGTTTGCACTAACTGGCGGATCGCCGGCATAATTAACCATATTCAGGTGTCCAGGTATTGCATTTCCTCCACCAAATACTCCTCCAGTATAGGAGTAAAAATAATAGACATTAATCGCTGAATTTGCATCATAATCGTATGGAGTATTACCCCAAGCGATATTTTTTGTAGGGCTTATGGCGTAATTGTCGTCAGTTGGAGTATAAACATTATTGAGGACGAACTGAATCTTAGGATTCTGTACTAAAGAAGATGGGTTGGGAGAAGGTAAGGAAGGAGAAATGTTACCGCAAGTGTTAAACTTAGAATTAATATATATAAGTTTTTGATTGCAAAAGGCAATGAGTTGTTGATAAGATAATAAGCTATAAACCAAATTTTGTGTTGTGTGCCGAAAGAAAACGAAATTCACTTTAAATGTAAGCGTTGGCATATTGGCATTAGGGATATAATTATAAATTTCCCCATCCTCCGGCCAACAGGCAATTGGCGGGACAAGTTGGGAGTTTGTACCACTATTTGCCATATGACAATTCAGCTGATTCTGAGAACTTCCGTAATGGAAATGAAAGAATAAAATCACAGTGAGATAAAGAGAAAACTTTTTCATGGCTTTAGTTTTAGTGTGCTAAGCTAATTACACTAAACCTAAACCCTTATACACTTTCTGAATAAGAGTATTCAATAATTGAATAATCCTATGCAAAAACTGCATAAGTAAATTTATTGTGATTGTTTACCCCCCGCCCCAGACTTGTTCTTTTTATTTTGTTTCTCTATAAAAACATCAATCACCTTTTGTATTTGAGTTTGCTGTAGCTGAAGATTTTGCATAAGCGCGCCATTTAATTGAACAAGGTTTTCCTGTTCTTTTCTTAGTAACTCGTTTTGATGAATTAAAAAGCGAATAAAACTGTTTTCGGTTGGGCCGTATTTACTAAGCTGATGTGACCCGGGAATAACGAGGTGTTCCTCTTCAAATAAATCTATAAGGCTGATTTTAAAAATTTGAGCAATCTTATAGAGGCGATCTACGCTAACTGAGCATTTATTGTTTGCCATTCTGCGCACCTGTGTAACAGAGATGTTTAATTGCTCAGCCAGCCACTCGGGTTTTTGTTGATTTAGTTTCAAATAATATAAAATTCGTTTACCAACCATATTATAGACTTTAAACCAAGATAATAAATTCTGATTTTACCCAAGAACATCAATGTTGCGTTTCATGCATTTATAGTGCGTTAAAGGATTTTGTGTGATCGAATATATACAATATCTTGGTTCAATAATATTGAAAAACTAAGCAATAAATGTCCGTTGGTTCAAAAATAAAATTCCTGCGCGAATCAAAGGGCTGGCAAAAGGAATACATGGCAGCAGAATTAAAGATATCCCAACCGTCTTATTCAAGAATTGAGTCAGGTCAGGTAAAAATTAATATTGAAATCCTTTTAGAAATTGCTAAGCTGCTTCAAGTGCCCCCTCAACAATTGATCGGGGACTAAATCTATTTTCTTATTGATAAATCGAATAGATTTCCGACAGAAATCTAACGACTAGTTTCTTCGACAACGTTTTGACGTTAAATACTTAGCCTATCAATGATCATAGGCCTCCTTCACATACTTTTCCATACCGGGTTCGAGTTCGTTTATAAAACCTAAACCAATTGAGATGAAGATGGTTTCCGTTAGGTGATGGGGCATGGTGTCGAGCTTGAAGGTTTTGGGGTCAAGTGAAAAACCAAAACTCACCTTGTAGTTGTTGTAATTGCTTACGGTTTGTCCGTAATTCAAATGACTGTTCTCGGTGGTGAAAATGGAGAGTTCTATGGGTTGATCTTCCCACACTTCGTTCATGTATATTTGGGCATTTACAGGATAGGATTTAGCGTTGCTGTTGCTGAGCATAGGAAATTCTTCTTTGCGCAAGGTAGCCTTCAAATAAAGGTATTTCCCCTTAAGGTCATCGAGCCAGGTGTCCATGCTGTCCACTCCGGTTCGTAAGGCGGTGAAATCTAATTTTAAATAGAACGCGTTTTTGGCTTCGTCGTAAAACAGATAGGAGGCGCTTCTGGATGAGGAACACTCAGTATTGTTTAAACAAGTTCTCACGCCTGCGATAGAGGAGATGATGCTTTGGGTTTGAGCAACAACTCCCATAGGAAGAAAGGCGAGTATGTATACCCACCTCACAGACGTCGAAACAAATCTTTGATATAATCCAGAGTAGCAATTTCCTTGTAATTGTCGCCAAAGGCATGGTGCCACATAAAGGGCAAATTGTAACTCACAGTGGCCATTTTGGTTAAGGTATCCTCATCCCAGTTGTTACTTAGCTGTTGAGGTAAGTTTATTCTGTGTTTTTTCAGCATCTGTTTAAACTCACCAACCCCTTCCGGGTAAATGTCTTCGAGGTGCTGAAAGATCACACAATTGGCATAACAATGCCGTGTGCCGTGAATTTTAGAAAGCCCGTAACTCAAAGCATGACAAACGCCAACCTCACTGTAGGTTAAACTTAAACCTCCCATTAAGGAAGCCACCATCAATTTGTCGTTGTTTTCCTCAGTTTGCCCGGCTCCTTCGTTTAGATAGACTTCCCTGCAAAGGTGCAGAGCCTGATCGCCATAGGCCAAACTAAAGGCGTTGTTGCGTATGCCGTTGTATGATTCAATGCAATGGATGTAAGTGTCCATGCCTGTGTAAAACCACCAATCGGTGGGGACGCTGGCAATCAATTCCGGATCAAGGATCACCTGGTTAAAAACGGTCCAGTCGCATTTGAGTCCAAGCTTTTTTTCAGGCCCTGTTAATACCGCGGTCATGGATACTTCAGCTCCGGTTCCGCTAATGGTGGGTACACCCAAATGGTAAACCCCCGGTTTTTTCACAAGGTTTAAACCCTGGTAAAGGGTAGAAGAGCCTTCATTAGTGAGCATTAATGACAAAGCTTTGGCGATGTCCATAATACTTCCACCTCCAATACCAATTACACCGCTGGGTAAACCTTTTTTCTTCAGAATTTCGTCTCTGAGTGAATCGATTTGTTCGGTAGTGGGTTCGTGAGGATCTACGTCTATAAAATAAATCAGGTCTTCTGTTTTGTTTTGTAGTTGTGTGCTGAGGGACTTCCCTTTAAAATACTGATCCACCACATAAACAAAATAACGGTTGTTTAATTGACGGATAGGTTCTACTGTTTCAGCAAGTTGAGCAAAAGCTCCCCGGCCATAAGTGACCTTATCTATGTTTTTAAAATTTTTGTGTTGCATCCTTGTTTACTTTTGAGCCATAGCATCCATGTACAATTGTTCTGCCATGGGCCAGTTCACCAGTTTCCACCAGTTCTGAATATAATCGGCCCTTTTATTCTGGTATTTTAAATAGTAGGCGTGTTCCCATACATCCAAAGCGAGGATGGGGGTTCCTTTTATAACGGAAACATCCATCAGTGGATTGTCCTGGTTTGAGGTCACACAAATTTTTAATTGTTTGTCATCTGTTACCACTAACCAGCACCAGCCTGAGCCAAAAATTTTTACCGCTTGTTCGCTGAATTCCTTACGAAAGGTGTCGGCGTTGCCATACATGGTTTTTAAGGCAGCATATAACGCGCCGTTGGCTTCGTTTGCGATGCCATCTTTCGGTGCACGCATGAGCATCCAAAATAGAGAATGGTTGAAATGGCCTCCACCATTGTTTCGTAAGGCTGGGCTTAGGGTAGAAGCAGAAGCAAACAATTCCTTAAAGTCATGAGAGCCCGAATACGATTTTAGGGCTTTGTTAAGATTATCAACATAAGCCTTATGGTGTTTATCGTGGTGCAGCACCATGGTTTCCTTGTCGATATAGGGTTCCAGTGCGTCGTAAGCATACGGTAATTCGGGCAGTGCGAAAGGTTCTTTTTCCTGCAACTCAGATCCCAATGAAAGTAATGCACCATCTTCCATTTTTCCAAAGAGATTGCTGCTTAAAGTTGCCAATCCCAAAAGCGCTGTTTTTTTTAAAAAATCACGACGTTGTTCTTTCATCAAAATTGCACTAACAATTGGTTTTTTTCTACGGCAGTACCTTTTGAAACGGCTATTTTTTTTATGGTTCCATCGGAAGGGGACTTTAAGATGTTCTCCATTTTCATGGCTTCGAGCACCAAAATTGCATCACCTTTTTTCACGGTGTCTCCGTCCTTTACTAAAATATTGAGCACCATTCCCGGCATAGGAGCTTTGATGTTGTTTACTTTTTTTTGGTTGATTTCATCAAGACCTAAATTGTGAAGAAGCTCATCAAATTTGTCCTGTAATTTTACTTGAACCCGTTTGGAATTGATGCGAAGCAACATGGATTTTTCTTCACGGTTGAATTTTAGCACGTCGATTGCAAAAGACCCCTTTTCGAAAAGCAGGTGGTATTGATGATCATTGATTTTGAGCAGATCACCCTTCAAGGACTTGCCATTTAACTCGGCCTCAAACAAACCTTTGTCAATTGTAAAACTGCATTTCACCTTTTCTTTTCCGTTGAGTTCTACATTGTACATATCACAAAATTAAGGTTTAATTAAACAAAAAACCCTCTTCATTTGAAGAGGGTTGATGACTTAAAAAAGGATTATTTTTTAGTGAATTCGCCCATACTATTGTCAAAATTGATAAAGTAGGCGCCTTTAGGCAAATTACTTACGTCAACTTTATTACCAAAGCCTTTTTTCACAATGTTGCCATATTGGTCGTATATTTCATACATGGTTTCGGCTGGTTTGTCAGGAGCGCCTTTTTTGAAAAAGCTGAGGTCTTTACTGGTTTTGAGCGGGCCAAAGTCAATTTCTGCTACTTCGCTGACAAACTCTACTGATTTGCTTAAACGGGGTTTACCACTATAATCGGTTTGGCGTATGCGGAGCATATTTTTCCCGCTGTGAGGAGCTACTTTAAACGAATATTCATTGCTGGTGGGCGTTCCCATGCCATCCACTTCCCCTACTTTAACCCATTTGTTCCAGCGAAATTGTTCAACAACAAAACTCAACTTTCCGGTTTCAGATTTGGTTGTCCAGGTGAGGGTGCCGTCTTTGTCGGCATTCATGCTGATCACCTCAAAAGTACTTTTGGGTTTTAATACCTCAGGGTTCAGTACCTTAGGCTTGCAACCTTCCTTATGATAAATTTGAACGGTAACTTTATCGCCAATGTTAAGTTTATGGGGCTTGAAATCAACTTCAAATGCGCTGGAGGTGATTTCATCGGTGGTAATATTTCCGTTTACCTTCACTTCCGTTACACAGAAACCCACGCCACTACTGGATGCAAACGGGTTTTGAACGTATAATACCTTCCCCTGATAGGTGCCTTCAAGGATAATAACATTGTTGCCCTGAGCCGAAACCAATTGTGTTCCGGACATCAAAACCAGCAAGGTTAAAAAAAGGTTTCTCATTCCCACAGTAAATGTGCTGATATGCAATATTATAATGTAATTTCTGAATTACAAAATAATATCGCAAAGTACGATTTATTTTACTCATCCAAAAACCCTTAAAAGCATAAAAATGCGGGTACCTGGCCCTGTTGATTTGCCCTTTGCCCGTTTTTCCGCCTATTTTTGTACTTTTAATGGCTTCATGAGGTCGTTCACCATTGCCGTATTGCTCCTGTTATTGGTTTCCGGAGGTACTTTGAGGGCACAATACACCATTAGCGGCAAGGTTTATTCCTATGATGGAAAGGAGGCCATGCCCTTTGTGCCGGTTTTTATCAAAGGAACCGGGTATTATGCCCAAACTGATTTTGATGGCAATTTTAGCATCAAAGCCGCCAAATTGGGCGATTCTTTGGTGGCCTTTTATTCTGGTTATGAGCGTCTGGCAAGACCTATCAATAAAACACTTCAGCAACAGGTAATTAACTTTCCCATGCGGCAATTAGGCGGGATGGCGCTTGAAGAGGTGGTAGTAATGGCAGGAGACAACCCGGCTCACCGCATCATACGTAACTGCGTAAAAAACAAGGAGAAAAACAACCGGTCTAATTTGGAGGCTTACGAATACGAGGTGTATAATAAACTGGAATTTGACCTCAACCGAATTCCCAAAGAAATGAAAGAAAAAAAGGCCCTCAAGTCGTTGGAATTTATATTCGATAACGTTGACAGCACATTTAGCAGCGAGCGCCCGTCTCTTCCGTTTTTTATGGTAGAAAACCTCTCCAATTTTTATTACAAAAAAGAGCCTCAACGTAAAAAGGAAGTTGTGTTTGCCAGCAAAATCACCGGTGTAGAAAATTCCAGTATTTCGCAGGTGTTGGGCGACATGTACCAAAACATTAACATTTACGACAACAACCTGCTCATTTTTAATAAACAACTTCCAAGCCCCATCAGTGAAAACGGGTTTTTTTATTACAAATATTATTTGCAGGACAGTGCTTTTGAAGGCAATAAATACATCTATCACATTACTTTTAAACCAAAACGCAGTCAGGAACTGAGTTTTTCAGGTAACATGTGGATAGCCGATACCACCTGGGGGATCAAACGACTTGAAATGAGTTTGCCCAAAGACGCAAATGTGAACTTTATTAATACAGCAAGTGTGATTCAGGAATTTGATTATTTTGACAGTACCTGGACCATGGTAAGAGATCGTTTGGTGGTGGATTTTGCTCCAACCAAAAAAGCAATAGGTTTTTACGGCAGAAAAACCAGCTCTTACAAACACATTGTACTCAACCAACCAAAGGATGACAAGTTTTACGAGTTTGCCGATAAGATAGAAGTGGAGCAAAAGGCCACTCAACAAACCGAAGAATATTGGAATGAACACAGGCACGATAGCCTTACACTTAGGGAAAAAAAGATCATTAAACTGGTAGACACCATTCAAACATTGCCTATTTACCGTACCTGGGTGGATATTTTTTATTTGCTCATGACCGGGTACCAAAAGGTAAACAACTTTGAAATCGGGCCGTATTCAAACATGGTGTCGTATAACCAGATAGAGGGTTTGCGCTTGCGTTTTGGCGGGAGAACAAGCGAAAAATTTAGCAAATGGTATGAGCTGAACGGGTATGTTGCCTATGGTTTAAAGGATGAAAAATGGAAGTACTCTTTGGGATTTAAGAGCTTTTTAACCAAAAACCCAAGTCGACAAATAGTGGGCATAACCTACAAAGGTGATAACGAGATTTTAGGGCAAAGCGAAAATGGGTATTCTCAGGACAACCTGTTGATCGCAATTTTCAGAACCAATCCCCTTACTAATCTTACTCGCGTGAATCAGGCTTCTGCCTACTACGAAAGGGAATGGTTCCCCGGACTCAGCAGCAAATTTACACTCATTGGAAGGGAATTCACAGCTCTGGGTTCCAACAAATACTTGTATTATGATTCCGAAGGCAACATTCAGGAATACGCCAACATCAACAACACCGAATTCAGAATCAATGTTAGGTTGGCATGGAAAGAAAAATACGTGGGAGAAGGGTTTACTCGGTTGTCATTAGGTACACGTAACCCTATTATACAGGTGTTATACGCCAAGGCTTTGCAAAATGCATTCAAAGGCGCTTACAATTACCATAAGCTAGGCTTCCGACTGGAAGACCGTTTAAGGATAACACCAATTTTGGGGTATACTGACTATACCTTAGATTTAGGTAAGATTTGGGGTGTGTTGCCTTATCCGCTAATGGAGCTGCATGGCGGGAACGAAACTTTTATCTACGATATCATGGCCTACAACATGATGAATTATTATGAATTTGCAAGTGATCAGTTTATTTCCCTTGGTATTTTCCACCATTTCGAAGGCTTATTTTTAAATAAAATCCCATTGATAAAACGTTTAAAATGGCGCGAAGTGGCCACCTTTAAAGGTGTTTGGGGATCTGTAAATCAGCAGAACAGGGATGTGTTGATTTTTCCATCCACCTTGTCTGACCTGAATAAATCGCCATACTTGGAAGCTAGTTTGGGGATAGAAAACATTCTCAAAATATTCAGAGTAGATGTGTTTTGGAGATTAAATTATTTATTCCCGAATCCAAAGGATAACTTTGGACTGAGGTTTGGATTTCAGTTGATGCTATAAGGATGATACTAAGAAGTGAAAATTTAGTCAAGAAGTACAGAAGTCGTGTGGTGGCGAACAAGGTGTCTATTGAGGTAAGTCAGGGTGAAATAGTGGGTTTGTTGGGTCCTAATGGTGCCGGCAAAACCACTTCTTTTTACATGATAGTAGGTATGGTTCGCCCGAATAGCGGCAAGATTTTTTTGGATGATCTTGACATAACAAAAGAGCCTATGTACCGGCGCGCGCAGCTGGGAATTGGGTATTTACCGCAGGAGGCTTCTGTATTCAGGAAACTCAGCATAGAAGATAATTTATTTGCGATTCTGGAGATGACAAAACTTACCAGAAAAGAACAAGAAATGAAAGTGGAAACCCTTTTGGATGAATTTGCCTTACAACATGTACGCAAAAATCTCGGTGATCAGCTGAGTGGCGGTGAGAGAAGAAGAACCGAAATTGCAAGGGCTTTGGCTACCGATCCGAAATTCATTTTACTTGATGAGCCTTTTGCCGGGGTAGACCCCATAGCAGTAGAAGACATTCAATTAGTAGTTAGAAAACTAAAAGAAAAAAATATCGGCATTCTGATCACTGATCACAACGTGCACGAAACATTGAGCATTACCGATCGCTCTTACCTTTTATACGCCGGTAGTGTTATAAAAAGTGGAACAGCTGAAGATTTAGCCAGTGATGAAATGGTAAGAAGGGTGTACCTGGGTCAAAACTTTGAACTCAGAAAATAACAAGTCAAAGGCAGTTTTCCTTTTGTAGGAGTTCCACGGCGTTGTCGTAGGATTCTGTATAGCCTTTGAAAATGGCTTTTTCAAAACTTTTGCAAGCCGCTTTTGTTTTTTTGTCACCAAGCTGAATCAAGCCCAGGTTCTTATACGCATAAGCGTTTTCCGGATCCAGGCTAAGCGATTTTTGAATGTCGGCGTAAGCACCTTTGATGTCGCCAAGCTGGAGTTTGGCGTATGCCCGATTGCAATACGCGTAGGCAAAGTTGGGAGCAAGCACAATACTTTTGTTGAATGACTCAAGCGCTTTCTCGTAATTCTTTTTTTCCAGATCCAGAAAAAAGCCAAGGTTGTTATAGCCAATAAATTTAGAAGCGGTGTCAATGAGCATGGCTTTTTCAATGTCTTGTTGTGCTCCGGCAAAGTCTTTCAGGTGTGATTTGCTGATGCCCCTGTCGAAAAGAGAAATATAATCTAAAGGATCGATTTCAAGCACTTTGTTGAAGTAGACCAGGGAAGTGTCCCAAAGCTTTTTTTTCTGGTATACAGAGGCCACTAAACGAATGGCCCTGATGTTATTGGGGTTTAATTCTATCGCCTTCATCAATGTGGCGTAACTGGCATCGTAATCTTTTTTATTGAAGTTTGCTTTGGCTTTAACAAACAACAAATCTTCATTACCCGACTGAAAAGACAAGCCTTTTTCGCACACCACGAGGCAGGAGTCGAAGCGTTTCATGTCGAGATAGAAAGTAGATTTATAATAATAGCCTTTTGTGTATTCGGGTTTTATTGCAATGGCTTCATTCACATCTTTGATTGCAGCTTTGTGATTATTGAGCTGAAAACGACAATAGGCCCGGTAAATGTAAGCGTCGGCTATTTTGTATTTGTTCTTTGCTTCATCTCTGTATGCAATGGCTTTATTAAAATTTTCAATACCAAGTTGGTAATTCCCCTTGTCTGCATTTTCAGCGGCTTCAGCATAGTACTTATTGAAATTGTTTTGGGCCCCCAGGCCACAGGCAAAAGTCAACACTAAAAAAAGGAAGCAGAAACGGGTCATGTGATTTAATTTTTCTCGAACACGATGGTCTTTTTATTAAAATCGGCAGCAGCGTTGATCACCATTTTGAAATCTTCAAATATGCTCAGCGGATAATCAATCACCTGGTAATCTTCGTATACGTGAATATGAATGGTGTTGCCTTTAAGCTCATACGAGGATTTGAATGTGGCGACGTCTTTCCCATCCTGTTTACATGTTTTCTCAATAATCAAATCGTTGAGGTTGGTAGCTTTGTATCCAGCAGGAATCTCTATTTCGAGCCACCGTTCAAGATAATGTGGGTAATCCATTTCAGCAGGGGTTACACGCTTTTCTTCCTGATACAATTCGGCCTGTGGACCTATCAATAAACCAGCCTTGAACAGGTATTTTGTGCCAGCGTTTTCGAGGAAGTCATTTTGCTCGGCCGTGTATTTTACCACCATCGGTTTTGCAAAAATATCGTCGGCTTCAGTGTTAAGAACTTCCAGGTCTTTTACCCCATCACTGTTTTGGGAAAGGTGGTAATTTTTGTGCAATTCGGTTTTGCGCTCTTCGTTCAAGTAACGGTAGATCGGCTGAACATAATAAGCCGAATAACCCAATAAACTCTGTTCAACATTTAGCTGTACACTTTGGGCCGAGAAATCGAGTTTGGCTTTCACTTTTGTGTTGTGATAAGAGCTTTTGAAATCTGTTGCCGCAATGAATTTGGTTTTTGAACTGGCACTTGAAATGTCGCCTATGTTTACCTCTTTAATAAATAACCCGCTGTTATTTACCAAATACATGTCGGGGTAACCAGGCCGACTATATATACTAAGAGGGGAGCAATATTGATTGAGACGCGTAAAATGAACAAGGTATTCTTTGGTGTAAATGTATGAAGCGAATTTTGGGTCGAAACGCATTTTATAACGTTCGGTGGTGATACCAAGTTCAAATGGGACTTCCAGGTATTTTAAACCGGCCAGGTAAAAACGCATGCCGTTTGTGTAAGACATTTTTTTGGAGTCAATAGCCTTCTCAAAATTGAATTCATCGTAACTTTCATCAATCTCGTAAGTGTTTTTAAAATACGAATCAAATCGTCTAACTTTTTCTTTTTCATCTTGTATGTCTTTTAATTTTGCTTTGGCCAGGGTTTTTTCAAGGGCCTTTACTTCATTTTTGTTCAATACATATACAGCTTCGTAAAAATCTTTAGAAATAATGTCCCAACTGTAAAAGCGGCCTTTCTGTTTGTCGGTATTGTAGGTAAATTGAGCAATGTAGGCCATGTAATTAGCTTTTTCACCAGAGTATTTTTCTGTTTCGGCTTTTGGGAGATTTTTCTGGATGAGGTAAAGATGGTTTTTAGTGCTGTCAGATAAGTCAGATTTAAATTGATCAAGTCCGTTATAACTTTTGGTTTCGAAAATGAGATTTTTAGGAGTGATGATGCGTGTCTCAAAATTCACAATTGGCGAACGCATTTGAGCATAATAATAGCCATAAGAGCTGAACTGTTTTTTGTTGGTATACATAATTTCAACATCGCAACCTGCCTCAACGCCATCAATAGCAAAAATTTTGTAAGGACCGGCTCCTTCAAGATTGTCAACTTGTTTTAAGGTTGATTTGTTGTAAAAAATTACTTTGTTCTGCGGTGTGATACAACGCGCTTTTAGGTCCACCTCATCGAGCACACCGCTTAATGACATGTAACCTTTGTTCACACCATCCACCGCGTTGGCTGAATTAACGTGGTAGATATTGTGAATGGTTTCATATAGCACAGCGGTACCATCGGCATCATAGGCGGTTTCTTCTACTACCTTATGCAAAACAAGCACCAACTCACTCTTTTTTTCCGCTTCTGTTGGTGCATACACGCTGGGTGATTTTTCCCAGGCATAAGTTTGGTGGTAATAGTTTTGTGCATTAAGGCTGCTCACGCACAGCAAGAATAAGCCTGAAAAAAATCTGAAATGAGTCATCTTGGTTTAGTGGTTTTGAATGGACACAAGGTTGGATTTATTTTTTTTGTAATTGCTGATTATGTACTCAAGGTCTTTAAAACGTTCGGGTTCTACTTTGGTTTTGTCGAACTCAATGGTGTTCCTGAAAATTAGGTAATCGTTTTTGGTTTCATACAGGTGTGTAAAGCCCATAAATTCATTTTGAAATTTAATATTATCGGGCACATGACTAACTGTGTGCGTTTTATCCAATTGAACAGCTACGGTGATTTTTGAAATGGCTTGATAGGCGAATTCAATAGGGTATTTGCGTTTATTGAGATTCACCTTGTCGAAATAATTAGCCAAAAAGTTCAGATTGATATAATTTTGACCGGCGTTTTGCGTAAAGTAGTTGCTTAGGCTAAAGTTGTAGCGAATAAGCGTAGGCAACTCAGTTTCATTCTGAACAATCACAAACGTGTCGAGCTTGAATTTGTTGTTGCCTTTTTCGAGTATAGATTTGAGGTATTCAAGTCGTGTAGTGTAAGATTTGTCCTGCAGGTAATCTTCTAAGCGCGTTTTTTCGTAACCACTAACAGTATAATAGCCCGTTCCAATTAGTTGTGTTTCTGACTGGAACTTGAGCACAATGCTGTCGTGTTCAACACTCACTTCTTTTTTCATGAAAGGTACTTTGGCCAGTGCGTAAACCGAATCGTTAATTCCAATAAAACCTTCCTTGCCTTGAATCATTGAAGTTGGTAATCCAAATGGATAATGTTTACCGGTAGCATCCAGAAAGAGTGTGTCATTACCCTGAATAAATGTGGCAATCATGTGGTTGGCACAAAAACTTGCCGGAAACTCAGAAAATTGAAAGGGAATAGAATTAGTACCAATCCAGGTATGGTACACGGGAAGACCTGACTTTTGACCTAATCGAACTAGCAAATTGGCCATGTCTTTGCAGTCGCCGAACTTGCGTTTACAAACAACAGAAGCCTCTCTTGGAACAAATCCGCCAAGCCCGTCTTCGTATGCGAGGTAAGCAACCTTATTCTGCACCCAATAGAAGATGTTTTTCATTTTTTCAAGGTTGGAACCAGCGTTTTTAGTTAAGGAGTCGCTGAGTTTTGTTAATTCCGGGTCATCACTCAGATCTACATTTTTGATGAGATGCCTGTACCATGCGTAAAGATTCTTAAGGCTACCACCCACTTGAACTGTAGAATCTTTGGTTTTGTATTGTTCAACATTCATCAAGATAAATGACGCTTTGCCTTTATAGTTCACGTCCAAAAATTCGTCGGTGAGTTCTTCAATATCTTTTGCCGACCAAGTGATGGTTTTAGTTTTTTTACTACTGTCGAGCACTTGAGTAATATTGAGGTGCTGATGATTGTATTCTTTAAGTTTCAATTTTACGCCGGTAGTCGGGTAATTAAGCGAAAAGTCGACTTTTAACACCGGAACGTATTCGCTGAAGTAATAAGCGCCAAAAAACCGAAGCTCGTTGTATATTACATCGTAATCTAATTCAACAATGTCGCCCTCTTTTGCATTCAAAAAACCAACTTTATAAAATTTATCACCGCTATAGAAAGACGATTCGTTGTCGTCTTCTGATTTGGTTTCTATGTCCTTGATTTTAACTCGGAGGTGCGATTTTCCATTATAAACAAGCAAGTAAGCTGTGAGATTTTCTACTGAAACAAAGTCGGTTGTACGGATTTTGCGACTGCGTAATGGATTCAAAGTGTTTCGAAGAATCAAATACTCTTCGTGCACATGCGTTTTAATTACCAGCTTTTCTTTCTCAATTTTTAGCTCACTGCGTTCACTCTTATTTAAATAAAGAAACGCGTCTTTAGGATATTTATCCAATAAAGCTTTTACATCCGGTGTTTGTGCCCCTAGTGCAAGATTCCCAAAACAGAAAAGAAGTACGGCTTTCCACACTGAGAAACAGTGGAAAAAATTAAATGATACTGATTGGGTCACCATCGTAATAAATTACTGTTTTAACGAGTTTGCCTGTTGAATCAAAGAATTTAAACACGCCGTGTTCCTGTCCCTTTTTATAATACCCTGTTGTTCTTGGTTTGCCGTTTTCATAAAAGGTTTCAGATTTGCCTTCAAGTCGTCCATAAGCATAATGCTCAAATTCTTTAAGGTTACCGTTACTATAAAACGTTTTGGCTTCTCCGTGCTGATACCCAAAATAGAAATAATCGTCTTCCAGCATTTTGCCGTTGGAGTTGTATATGGTGCGTCGACCGTGCAGATCGCCATTGCTATACCCTGCCTCAAACGATTTTTTACCGTTTTGAAAATAACATACAATTGTACTCTCGCCTTTTTTTGGCTCAATTGGTGCTAAAAGTTTACCATCTGGTCCTTTGTATGTATAGCTAACCAATAGGTCGCGGTGAAAATTGCGTTTGTAGATGAGTTCTCCAAATTCATCGTACAAATTGGATTCTCCTTCGGTGTCACCGTAATTGTAACGAATTTCTTTATGAACTTTACCATTGGCAAAGTAGTTGTAACACGTGCCATTAATGTCATCATTTTCGTAATTGTAATCCGAAAGCAGTTTGTTGTCCAGGTCGTAATACAGTTCTTTTCCGGATTTGTTGTCGTTATAATAGTTGATGTCACTTTCAAGTGTACCAAGTGGTGTATAGATCAGAAGCTTGCCTTCTTTTCGGCCATCCTTATACGTTACTTGCGAGCGTACCTTGCCATCGGGGAAATATTCAATAGATGGCCCCTGACTAAGATCTTTAACAAATTCTTTTTTGAAAACAGTTTTGCCTGCCGCATTCTTTTTCACGAGTGATCCGGTTCCTCCCGGAAGGTCGATGTTTTGCATTACTGCTCCACTGGTATCATGATAAATCACCTTTACCAAACAACCTTCGCGATAAAGGTCTTCGCTGCTCATTTTTCCGTTCACATCGTAATACTCATACCAACCATCTACTGCATCATTGTAGTAATAGAAACGGTTTTTTATGCTTCCGTCTCTATAGTAGTAAATCCAATACCCTTGCCTTTCGCCATCAACTACCATACCTTCCGAATCAGGTTGGCCATTGATGTGATATGACTTCTGGTACCCGTTTTCTGTTCCGTTTTTATAAGTTCTTTCTTTTTGTATTTTGCCATTCACGTGATAATCGAGGTATTTACCATCGAATCGGCCTTCCTTATAATTCACATCTCGGATAAGCACACCATAGGTTGAGTAATCTTTCCATGGACCTTCCAGTTCACCATCGCTCACTTTACCTTCTCTACGTTTTGTGCCATTGGGGTGGTAGAGCACTAATTCAAAATTCTTACCGTTAATTTTATTGTCGCAAATTTTTGAGCCATCGGGTTTGAAGGCACGGTACTCAATGAGTTTACCTTTTTTGTATAAAAATTCCTGCCACAACACACCTTCTTCGGTGTAGTATTTTGAGAGGCCGTTCAGTTTTCCATTACTGTATAATTCTTCAGAGGCTATTTTTTCATTGTCGTAGTATTCAGTAATCATGCCTTCATACAATCCATCGTTATTATAGGTTTCTTTTCGGTAGAGCTTGCCACTTCTGAAATAACTTTTCCATTCACCTGTAGCCTTGCCTTTGGTGTAATTGCCTTCAGATTCAATACTGTTTGATGTGTTGTTATAAAACGTCTTAGAGGCGCCTTCGCGTTTGCCATTCACAAAAGTGACCTTCTGGTATATTTTTTTGTTATCGAAATACTCAACCAAGTCGCCATTCAACTCGCCATTGTTGTTGTTAATGGAATAGCGCAATGCGCCGTTTCTGTAATAATAGGTTTCGGTGCCGTTGATCACGCCGGCTTTAAATTCAGTCACTGAGGATGGATTACCATTGGAGAAATAAATTTTACGGGGACCTTCAATTTTTCCGTTCGCCACAGCCAATTGTACTCTAGGATTGGTGTTAACGTAAAAACTGCTGTAGGATATTTCTACGCCCTTATTATACACTATTTCTTCTTCCAGTTCACCGGTTGGATAATAGAATTTCCATACTTTGTCCTTGTCACCATTAACAAAAGCGCCTTCTGATTTTTTAATACCATTTCCATAGTAGAAGTTCCAGTAACCTTCATTATTTCTCTGGGCGTTACGTACACCGGCGCCAACAATACGATTGTTGCTGAACCAATGGGGTACAGTTACTACTTTACCGCTTAAGGTCTCGGGGTAACTGGCATAATTTTCACACAAATGAATGTATGCCCAATTCTCAAATTTGTCAACGTCTGATTTATTTTTGGTAAGCCATTTGTTCACTTGTTCAACTTCCATGCCTCTTAAACAGTAATACACATATGGCTCGAAATATTTTTCTTTATTCAGTTGGCTAAAAAACTTTCCGTAAAACTCATTGTAAAAGCCAGTTACTTCTGGGTATTTGCCTATGTTCTCAATCACAACTTGCATTTGTTTCACGAGATCAAAATTGAGATCAGTACGTGCTTTGTATTTGGGACCCAACGCTACTTTGGATTTTAAAATACTTTCAATATCAGAAAAATCGCTCTCGGTTTGAAACACCTTTACCGGGTTAAGGGTATCAACTTCAAGCTCCATTTTTGCTATTTTTTCGAAATCAAGCACTATGTTTCTTGCTCTTTGGCTATTTGCATCACAAATCAGATAAAACTGAAATGCCAGTACCGTGCATGTGATGTTATTGTTTCGGTAAGCCAACAAGCCAAGCTGTTGGTGAGAAGGAGCGTGAAAAGGATTTAGTCGAAGTGTTTTCACAAATAGGGCGTAGGCTTCGTCGTATTTTTTTTGTTTCATTTTGGAAACGCCCAATTCGTAGAAAAATGAGTGATTCAACGGATACTCCGCCGCGCCTTTCAGGTAGGTTTTTTCGGCTTCTTCATACAAATCAAGATGATCCAGGAAGTCGCCTTTGAAAATCAGAATATTGGGGGTGTAATCATTTTTAATTTTCAAAAGTTCATCACAGAATTCATTGCCTTCCTTGTATTTTTTAATGGTCAGGTAGGTGTTAAGTATCTCTGCGCCGGCTAAATAATAATTGGAATCGTTGCGGTGTACTTTTTTGAATTCAGCAAGCGCTTCTTCGTATTTTTCCTCATCGTGAAGTTGTATGCCGCGTTGGATGATGGCAGTGGAACGCTCTTGTTCTTTGAAGTTTTCTTGGGCGGCAAACGTGAGAAAAGAGAACGTTGCCAACAGTACTGAGCTAAAACGTAGGGTCATGTCTAAAGGGGGTTTTAGGGCTTATTCGATAAAAATAGGAATTATTTCTTTGGAACAAACCCAGGCTTTAAAATCTTCATAAATTTGAGTATGAAATTGGTCTTAGCCTCCGCAAACAAACATAAACAAGAGGAAATAGCGGCCATTCTTTCTGGTCGCTGCGAAATCCAAAACATGAAAGATTTGGGGTTACTGGAAGAGATACCAGAGACCGGCGCCACCTTAAAAGAAAACGCTGAACTCAAAGCGCGTTATGTTTACTCACACATACGTGCAAGCGGAAGAGAGGCAATGGTGTTGGCCGACGACAGTGGTTTGGAAGTAAAAGCACTACATGGTGCTCCGGGTGTGTTCAGTGCCCGTTACGCCGGTGAGCCAAAAAATGATGCTTCAAATAACACGAAACTTTTAAAAGAGTTAATGAACGTAACCAAAAGGGAAGCCCGTTTTGTAACAGTCCTTTGTCTAATTGTAAATGGCAATGCACATGTGTTTGAAGGTGAGGTGAAAGGGAGTATTGCGTATGAACCCCGCGGAAATGCCGGTTTTGGATACGACCCGCTTTTTATTCCAAGAGGATACAGAAGCACATTTGCAGAATTGGGAGAGGAATTGAAAAACAGCATAAGTCACCGTTCAGAAGCCTTAAAAAAAATGTTGCTGTTTATTGAAAAAAGTGGAATAATGTAATTTTACCGTATTTCCCATTCTTTCCAGTTCATTTCTTCACCGTTTAATATACCCAGATAACTGTGGTAACGGGCTTCACTGATTTCACCTTTTTCAACGGCCTCAATAACCGCGCAGCGAGGTTCGTTTACATGAAGGCAGTTATTGAATTTACAGTTTTGCATACGTGAACGGATCTCGGGAAAATAATGACCTAACTCTTCTTTTTTCATTTCTACCAAACCCAATTCTTTAATGCCGGGAGAATCAATCACGTATCCGCCAAAAGCTAATTCATGAAGTTCGGCAAAGGTGGTGGTGTGTTTGCCTTTGTTATGAGCTGCCGAAATTTCACCTGTTTTAAGGTCCAGTCCGGGCTGAAGCGCATTGATAAAAGTAGATTTACCTACACCTGAATGTCCGGCAAGTAAGGTGGTTTTATTTTTGAATAGTGGAATCAGCTTTTGTACAGCTTGCGTGTCATAGCTACTTATTTCGTAGCAAGGATAACCTGCAGCGCTATAAATGCGCAGCGTTTCAGTTTGAATTTGCCGTAACGCGTCGTTCAACAAATCACATTTATTGAACATCAGTACTGCCGGAATGCGGTACGCTTCGGCCGTAACTAAAAACCTATCGATAAAACCCAGGCTGGTACGCGGATTGATTAGTGAAGCCAACAACACGGCCTGATCGAGGTTGCTTGCTATAATCTGAACTTGTTTACTAAGATTGATGGATTTGCGTATGATGTAGTTTTTTCGGGTATGTATACCTGAAATGCCTGCTTCACCTGCCTCGTCAATTTCAAGATCAACCACATCGCCAACAGCAACCGGATTGGTGCTTTTTCGTCCTTCTAAACGCAATTTGCCTTTCAGTCCGCACTCATAAACCGTATCCTCCGATTTTACCAGATATCGGCTTCCTGTTGATTTTAATACCAGTCCTGTCATGCTCTGCGCCCCGAAAGTACAAATTAATAGCCATCTTCCTGTTCATAAGATTTAACGCCGTTCTTTTTCATAAAGTAGTAATTTAGGCGCGTTTAAAAACTAAAAGCACGAACTAAAGAAAGGAAGTTATGAAAGAAGTGTACATTGTATCTGCCGTTAGAACTCCAATGGGCTCATTTGGCGGAAGTTTAACCGGAGTTTCAGCAACTCAATTGGGGGCAGCTGCCATAAAAGGCGCATTAGACAAGATCAATTTAGATGCTAGCCATGTGAGTGAAGTGTTTATGGGCGTGGTGTTGCAGGCTAATTTAGGACAGGCGCCGGCTCGCCAGGCAGCCTTATTTGCCGGTGTACCGCAAAATGTACCCTGTACAACCATAAACAAAGTATGTGCCAGCGGCATGAAGTCGATAATGTTGGGCGCCCAGAGTATTTTATTGGGAGATAATGATGTGGTGATTGCGGGCGGAATGGAAAACATGAGCCAGGTTCCCTATTATGCCGAAAACAACCGTTGGGGTGCCAAATACGGCAATACCACTTTAGTGGATGGATTAGCTAAAGATGGATTAGTGGATGTTTACAACAACCAAGCCATGGGTAATTGCGCAGAACTTTGCGCTAAAGAAATGAAGATCACCCGTGAAGAACAGGATGCCTTTGCCATTGCTTCTTATAAAAAAGCAGCGGATGCCTGGTCAAAAGGCCGCTTTGCTGCTGAAATTGTTCCTGTGAAAGTGAAAACAAAAAAAGGAGAGATCGATTTTACTGAAGATGAAGAGTACAAAAATGTAAAGTTCGAAAAGATTCCGGAATTAAAACCTGCTTTTGCTAAGGATGGCACTATTACTGCCGCTAATGCCAGTACTATGAATGATGGCGCGGCAGCGGTAATTTTAATGAGTAAAGAAAAGGCAGATGCACTCGGCATTCAACCACTTGCAAAAATTAAAGGCTACGCCGATGCAGCACAAGCACCGGAATGGTTCACAACATCACCAAGTAAAGCTATACCAATGGCGGCAAAAAAAGCCGGTATTACGCTTTCGGACATAGACTATTTCGAATTGCATGAAGCTTTCAGTGTAGTAGGGATTGCCAACACACGTTTGATGCAACTCGACCCTAATAAAGTGAACGTGAACGGTGGAGCAGTGGCTTTGGGTCATCCTTTGGGGGCAAGTGGCGCTAGAATTATTGTAGGTTTAATTCAAGTACTTAAACAAAATAAAGCACGTTTTGGGGCAGCGGGCGCCTGCAATGGTGGAGGCGGAGCTAGTGCCATGATTATTGAAAACGTCGGCTAAAACAAATGACAAACCTTGAAAACCCTGTTCTACTGAGCAGGGTTTTCTTATTTTTGTCCCTCCTTAACGAATCAATCAAAATACGCTTAATTAGATATGAAATCAACAGCTTTAACCCAATTGCACATCCAACTTGGTGCTAAAATGGTACCTTTTGCAGGGTACAACATGCCGGTATCTTATTCCGGATTAAATGAGGAACACCAGGTTGTGCGAAATGCCGTGGGTGTGTTTGATGTCAGTCACATGGGAGAGTTTATCCTAAAAGGAGCAAAGGCTTTGGAACTGATTCAGAAAGTGACCAGTAATGATGCCTCTGTGCTGAACGATGGCAAGGCCCAATATTCCTGTTTTCCCAATGAAACCGGAGGAATTGTAGATGATTTAATTGTTTATCGTATCGACGCCGAAACCTACATGTTAGTGGTGAACGCAGGTAATATTGATAAAGATTGGAACTGGCTACAAAAACACAACACCATGGGTGTTGACATGAAAAACATTTCTGACCAAACCTCGCTATTGGCAGTGCAAGGGCCTAAAGCAATGGCTACACTGCAAAAGCTAACCGAGGTAAAATTAGCTGATATACCCTATTACAGCTTTGTTAAAGGAAAATTGAACGGAATAGACAACGTGGTGATAAGCAACACCGGGTATACAGGTGCCGGGGGATTTGAACTGTATTTCGAAAACGGGGTTGCCGAGAGTATGTGGAAGGCGATTTTTGAAGCAGGGAAAGAATTTGGCATTCAACCTATTGGATTAGGGGCTAGGGATACATTGCGTTTGGAAATGGGCTTTTGTTTGTATGGCAATGATATTGATGATACTACTTCGCCCTTGGAGGCCGGATTGGGCTGGATAACCAAATTCACCAAAAACTTTGTGAATCGCGAAGGACTTGAGCAACAAAAAGCAAACGGAGTCAGTAAAAAACTGGTGGGTTTTGAAATGGTTGAACGGGGTATACCCCGCCATGATTACCCCATTGTTGATTCAGCTGGAAACACAATTGGGAAAGTAAGTTCCGGAACCCAATCTCCAAGTCTGGGCAAAGCAATTGGATTGGGGTATGTGGCCTCTGCTCACGCGAAAGTGGATACTGAGATCTTTATCATGATTAGGGATAAGGCCATCAAAGCCAAAGTCTGCAAGATTCCTTTCCTAAAAAAGTAAGAAATCGTTAAGAATGGGTTTCATACAGGCTACCTTGGTAATTCCCAAGAATAGTGGATGGATTTTTCAAAAACTTCTATATTTGGAAAACCAATGAAATTGTTGTTCACCATAGTTTTTACTCTTCTTGTTTGTGGTTCGGCTCTCAAGGCTCAAACATGGGAGTTAAATCCACTTACCGGGAAAGACACCATTAATAAGATTGATCTTGAGGGAAAAAAACAGCAAAAGTGGATACTTTTCGGTAAACACAAACCTGGCACATGTTACGATGTAAAACAAAAAGCAGAAGAAGGTGCTTATAAGGATAATAAAAAAGTCAATATCTGGCTAGAATACTATTGTAACGGGAAAGTGAAAAACAAACTCACCTTCAATAACGGGCGTCCTGATGGCTACGCTCAAATGTTCCACGAAAACGGAAAAATTAGTGAAGAAGGCACCTGGAAAAACAACAGGTGGGTTGGGGATTATAAATTGTATTATGAGAACGGTGAAATTCAGCACCAGTTTGTGTTCAACGCCATGGGCAAACGAGAAGGACCACAAAAGTACTTTTATGATAATGGTCAGTTGGCTATAGAAGGGAATTTCGCTAATGGAAAAGAAAGTGGAATAATAAAGGAATATTACGAAAACGGGGAACTCAAAGCAGAGAAAAATTTTATGGATGGCAATGTGGATGTAGCCTCCATTAAAGAGTATGCGCCTAAAAAGCCAATTGCAAAACGATCTGAGGACCCTGTGCAAAATGCCCCGCCTGTTAAGGTAAGGGACGACGAGCGGCCTAATGAGGCCGCTAAAGGTGGCCAATCCAAAGGGCCTTTGGTTTTGAACGGGCAGTATATTTTATACAACAAAAACAAACAAATTTCAAAAGACGGAATCTTTAAAGACAACCGTTTTATGGAAGGCAAATACTACATCTATAATGATAATGGCATTCTGGTAAGGATTGCCGTGTATAAAGATGGTGTATACGTAGGCGACACACAGATAGAAAACTAAAAACCGTTTTCGGATTCAGAAAAATGTAGTACATTTGCCTCCTCAGTTTTTGGGGGATTAGCTCAGCTGGCTAGAGCGCTACCATGGCATGGTAGAGGTCATCGGTTCGACTCCGATATTCTCCACAACCAGAATCCCGGTAATTTTATCGGGATTTTTTTATTTGAGAATGTTCTTTTTGTACATATTATATTCAATAGAAAGAGACAAATACTATGTAGGTCAAACTGAAGATTTGGAGGCTAGAATGAAGTCTCACAAAGCAGGAATATCTCCATTCACTTCAACTGCTAGGGACTGGAAATTAGTATATTTTGAAGAGTACAAAAATAGGGCAGATGCAATTAAAAGAGAGTTGGGAATCAAAAAGAAGAAAAGCAGAAAATACATTGAATGGTTAATATCATCTAAAGGGGATTAGCTCAGCTGGTCCCGCATGTTTGCGGGACGCTACCATGGTCCCGCCCTGCGGCGGGATAGAGGTCATCGGTTCGACTCCGATATTCTCCACAACCAGAATCCCGGTAATTTTATCGGGATTTTTTATTTGGAACAGGTTTTAGCCTTCATGCTTAGATCAACTGGGATAGTTGTGTTCTATATCGTTCGAAATCCTTAACAGAAAGACAAGAACTAAGTTATCGTATCAGAATTGTCATTCTTTACATTAACTCCACTATACCGGTGGCTGTTTTAGGTGAAGGGATTAGTATTTTGGCAGTTACAATTCATCGCGATCCGAGGCATTTTATTAAGATTTTTGGATTTGATCCAAGGCCCTGAACATTATTCTATTTGTCTTGTTTTAAAGACGTTAACCCTTTCAGAAACTCCCTGAATTTTCGTAAATTTGTGCCCTTCAAATCCTCCTTAAACTCATGACAACCGACCAATTTGTAAGCCGTCACAACGGTCCCCGCGGACAGGAAATCACTACCATGCTTTCGAAAACTGGGGTGAAAAACCTAGATGAATTAATTAACCAAACCGTTCCGGCGAACATTCGTCTCAAAACTCCACTTCGTGTGGCTCCGGCTATGAGTGAGTACCAGTATCTGCGACATTTAAAAGCACTGGGATCAAAAAACAAAGTATTTCGCTCCTACATTGGTTTAGGATATTACAACAACATACTTCCTGCTGTTATCCAACGTAACGTGCTTGAAAATCCGGGTTGGTATACAGCCTACACCCCTTATCAGGCTGAGATCGCGCAAGGTCGTCTGGAAGCCATTCTTAACTTCCAAACAATGGTGATGGACCTCACTGCCATGCCAATTGCCAATGCCTCTCTGCTTGATGAAGCTACTGCCGCTGCTGAAGCCGTGTTTATGTTCTACAGCAACCGAAGTAAAAACAAAATTAAAACCGGAGCCAACAAGTTTTTTATTTCTAACACAGTTTTCCCTCAAACCATCGATGTTATAAAAACTCGCTCAGAACCTATTGGTGTTGAGGTGGTGATAGGCGATGTACATAACTTTAAGTTTGACGATTCGTTTTTTGGGGTGTTACTTCAGTACCCTGACATCAATGGAGAAATTGAAGATTACAGAAGTTTTGTAAGCAACTGCAAACAACATGAGATTCAGGTGGCAGTTGCAACCGATCTTTTAGCGCTTGCTCTGATTAGTCCTCCGGGTGAATGGGGTGCAGATTGTGTATTGGGTAATTCTCAGCGATTTGGCGTGCCATTAGGCTACGGTGGGCCACACGCTGCATTTTTTGCCTGTCGAGAAGATTACAAACGATTGATCCCCGGCCGCATTATTGGTGTTTCACAAGATGCCGAAGGTAATCCTGCTTTACGCATGGCATTGCAAACCCGCGAGCAACATATCAAACGCGATAAAGCCACCTCCAATATTTGCACTGCTCAGGCCTTGTTAGCCATAATGGCCAGCATGTATGCCGTGTATCATGGGCAACATGGTATCAAAGCCATCGCCAACAGCGTACACAAAGGGACATTTTCAGTGGCAGAAGAATTGAAAAAACTAGGGTTCAGTATTAAGACCAAGTTGTTTTTTGATACGATATTGGTGGATGCCGACGCCAGTGCTGTAAGAACAGCTGCAGAAAAGCGAGGGATTAATTTTAGATATGTAAATCCCAATACAGTGGCTCTTTCTCTCGATCAAACCATTGAACCGGAAGACCTCAAAGACATTGTGGGTGCGTTTGCTGAAGCGGCTGAAAAAAGTGCCAATTCCGTTAATGTGCAAGAGTCAATGCTCATAGGCGCATCACCACTTGCAAGGAAAAGCACCTTTTTAACGCATCCAGTGTTTAATACCTATCATAGCGAAAGCGAGATGATGCGCTACATTAAACGCTTGGAGAACAAAGATCTTTCTTTGGTGCATTCCATGATATCCTTGGGATCTTGTACCATGAAACTTAATGCGGCCTCAGAATTACTTCCTTTAACCTGGCCAGAGTTTGCAAGCATTCACCCTTTTGTTCCTGCCGATCAGGCAAAAGGGTACCACGAGTTAATCGAACAATTAAATAAGGATCTTTCGGAGATTACCGGTTTTGCACGCATGAGTTTTCAACCCAACTCCGGAGCTCAGGGAGAATACGCCGGTTTAATGGTAATACGCGCCTACCACATTGCCAACGGTCAACCCAACCGTAACGTGGCTTTAATCCCTTCCTCAGCGCACGGCACTAATCCTGCCAGCGCGGCTATGGCCGGAATGCACATAGTAGTAACAAAATGTGACGACAAAGGAAATATTGATCTGAACGACCTGAGAGAAAAGGCTGAACTACACAGGGACAACCTTTCTTGTTTGATGGTGACTTACCCCTCTACACATGGGGTGTATGAAGAAGCCATTACCGACATTACCAAAATCATACACGATAATGGCGGTTTAGTTTATATGGACGGCGCAAACATGAATGCTCAGGTAGGATTAACTTCGCCCGGCAATATTGGGGCTGATGTGTGCCACTTGAATTTGCATAAAACATTCGCTATACCTCATGGTGGTGGAGGCCCCGGTATGGGCCCCATTGGAGTAGTTGAAAAATTAGTGCCGTATTTGCCATCACACCCAATTGTGAACACGGGCGGAGAAAAAGGTATTCACGCTGTTTCGGCTGCGCCTTATGGCAGCGCCTTGATCCTGTTGATTTCTTATGGATACATTAAAATGTTGGGTGCTGAAGGTCTGAAACAAGCCACCGAAATGGCAATTCTCAATGCCAATTACATGAAAGAAGTTTTGAAGGATCATTACAAAATACTGTATACCGGTAAAAACGGGCGTTGCGCTCATGAGATGATTTTAGATTGCAATGAATTTAAAATGGCTAGTGGTGTTGAAGTAGCTGACATTGCGAAACGTTTAATGGACTATGGGTTTCATGCGCCAACAGTGGCATTTCCTGTGGTGAACACTTTGATGGTGGAACCAACAGAATCAGAATCCAAAGCTGAATTGGATCGTTTTTGCGAGGCCATGATCAATATTCGCAAAGAAATAAGGGCCATTGAGGAAGGAAAGTTTGACAAAGCGAACAACCTGATCAAAAACGCTCCGCACACCTGCAAATCAGTTGTGAACGACAAATGGGATAAACCTTATAGCCGCCAGGAAGCTGCATACCCGTTGAAATGGGTACGTGACAATAAATTCTGGCCAAGTGTTGGAAGAGTGGATAACGCTTACGGCGATCGCAATTTGGTATGCTCTTGTGCCCCAATTGAAGCCTATGTGGAAGAGCCGGTAGGGGCTTAAATCATGATGGAATGCAAAGTAAAAAGCCCCTCTAATGCAGAGGGGCTTTTTTATTACCGGAAACCTGGTTCACTATCAGGTGTTATTTCACTTTGATTCTGCCTTTCACTATAAAGGAATTAGGGAACTCTCCCTGAATTTTTTTAAGTGCTTCATAGGCCTGAAGTTTGGTTCTAAAATCTCCAACCAATACCACAAAGTTTGGTTGTTGATAATCTTCATACGTGTTGTATTCTTTGAATGTACCAGCGAATTTGGCTCTAACGGTTTTGGCTTTGTCACTATCCACACCAAAGTGAATTTTGATGCGGTAGCCGTCCTGTTCTCCGTCGGTAAGCCGGTGGTATTCGGCTTTTTTTTCCACCAATTGATTCACTTTGCTTTGAGTGGAATTGGGTTCCTGCGCAAATAAGTTATCCTGAAAGCCCAGGCTAAAAACAAAATAAAGACCAAGGGAGAAGTTGATATACAGATTCACGAAACGAAGATAAAGCAAAAGCCACTAAGCACCAAAGCTCAGAGTACATACCCTGGTTGCTCAAGGTTAAATTAAGTGAAACGTACCATGGGCAACTCAGCTGGTAACAGGCGACCCAGACATTGAATAAAATGCAAAATTAATCCTTAACAACCAGCACTTTACCCTAATTTTTATATAGCATGTGGTGGGAGTTTTTTGCTAAATTTGTTAGCGCTTCGAATTTTAGAAACTATGGATCAATTTTCATACCTGGGCAATGCCGACGTTAATGCCATAGAGGATCTTTTTTTACAATACAGAAAAGACCCCTCGACTGTTGACCAAAGCTGGAGAGATTTTTTTAAGGGCTTTGAATTCGCCCGGAATGCATACGATAGCACCGGGGGAGAACAAATCCCGGAAAATGTTAGCAAAGAGTTTAAGGTTATAGGACTAATAAATGGTTACCGCCAACGCGGACACCTGTTCACTTTAACCAATCCGGTACGTGAGCGCCGCAAACACCAACCTGATCTTGCATTGGAAAATTTCGGTCTGAATGATAAAGACCTTCACACAGTTTTTCAAGCAGGGAACCAGATTGGAATTGGGGCGGCAAAATTACAAGACATCATTGCTCACCTTACGCAAACCTATTGTCAAAGCATTGGTGTTGAATACCTGTACGTTCGCCAGCCTGAAGTGGTGAAGTGGCTCCAGGAACGCATGGAAAAAAGCCGCAATACACCTTCCTACACAAAGCAGGAAAAGATAGATATTCTTAAAAAGGTAACCCGCGCGGTGGTGTTCGAGAATTTTTTGCATACCAAGTTTGTAGGGCAAAAACGTTTTTCCTTGGAAGGCGCTGAGGCGGTAATACCTGCAATTAACTCCCTTATGGAAAAGGGAGCAGATATGGGAATTAAGGATTATGTGATTGCCATGGCGCATCGCGGACGCCTGAACATGCTCACCAACATCATGAAAAAACCTTTTGTGGATGTTTTCACTGAGTTCGAAGGAAGGCCTAGCGAAGATGCCATGTTTGATGGCGATGTGAAATACCATATGGGGTATTCGTCTGACCAGAAAAGTGATAACGGCCACATGGTTCACATGAGTCTTACTCCCAATCCTTCGCATCTTGAAACGGTGGCTCCTGTTGCTGAAGGTATTATGCGTTCAAAGATCGATCATCACCATGGGGGAGATAATTCAAAAGCCTGTGCAGTGGTGATTCATGGTGACGCAGCAATTGCAGGACAAGGCATAGTGTATGAAGTGGTGCAAATGAGCCAACTGGATGCTTATAAAACTGGCGGAACTGTACATTTTGTAATCAACAATCAGGTTGGATTTACAACGAATTATCTCGATGCACGATCATCTACGTATTGTACCGATGTGGCCAAAGTGGTGTTGAGTCCGGTGTTTCATGTTAATGGCGACGATGTAGAAGCTTTAAGTTTTGCATCGGAACTGGCCATGGAATTCCGTCAAACTTTTCATCGGGATGTGTTTATCGACGTGTTGTGTTATCGCAAACACGGGCACAACGAAGGCGATGAACCCCGCTTTACACAACCTATGCTTTACAAAGCAATTGCTGCCCATAAAAATCCAAAGGAAATTTATGTAGCTAAATTGATTGCTGAAAACCCTGAATTTGCTTCTATTGCAAAAGAAATAGAAGACAGCTTTAAAGCTGAGCTGGAAGCAAACCTTGAACAAGCTAAAAAAGCGGCCAATGTAAAAATGGCATCCTACCTCCAGGGTGATTGGGCTGGAGTTAAAATGTCGGGCGACCATGATTTTGATTATTCACCTGAGACGGCTATTTCAAAGGAACTGTTTCTACAACTAGCCGAAAAAATCACCACCCTCCCTGCCGATAAAAAGTTTTTCTCCAAAATACAAAAAGTGTTCAGCGACCGTAAGTCTATGATCAAAGGCGACAATTATGATTGGGCCATGGGAGAATTAATGGCGTATGCTTCCTTACTCAAAGAAGGACATCAGGTAAGATTCAGCGGACAAGATGTAGAGCGCGGTACTTTTTCACATCGTCATGCGGTTGTTAAGGTTGAAGACAGTGAAGAAGAGTACACGCCATTGCAGCACCTTGAAGCAAAAGGACAATTTGAGATATACAATTCCCTTCTTAGTGAATACGGTGTTTTGGGTTTTGAATACGGTTACGCATTTGCCACACCAAGTGCTCTTACTATCTGGGAAGCGCAGTTTGGCGACTTTTTTAATGGCGCGCAAATTATTATTGATCAATACCTGACTTCTGCTGAATACAAATGGAGACGAATGAATGGCCTTGTTGTTTTGCTGCCTCATGGATACGAAGGACAGGGGCCTGAACATTCCAGCGCAAGAATTGAACGTTTCCTGCAGGCTTGTGCTGAAAATAACATTCAAATCGTAAATGCTACTACCCCGGCACAGCAATTTCACGTGCTTCGTCGTCAGTTAAAACGCGAGTTTCGTAAACCGCTAATTTGTTTTACACCAAAAAAACTGTTGCGTTATCCGGCTTGCGTAAGTTCAATTCAGGATTTTACAAAGGGAGGATTCAAAGAAATTTTAGACGACCGTTTGGATGCAAATAACGTGACAAGGCTTGCATTCTGCTCAGGAAAGATATATTACGATTTAATCGAACGACGTGAAAAGGAAGGTGTGAACAATATCGCGTTTATACGCCTTGAACAATTGTATCCTTTCCCTAAGGTGCAGATCGATGCATTATTGAAAAAATACAATAAGGTGAAAGAGTTTTTCTATGTTCAGGAAGAGCCTGAAAACATGGGGGCATACCGCTTCGTGGATCATAATTTGCGTTCATTGAACCTTCACTACGTTGGAAGAGACGAAGCAGCGAGCCCTGCAACAGGATTTGCCAAACGACACAACGATGAAAACGAGGAGATCATGAGTACACTATTTAAAAAAGTTCCGGTAAAATAAATTTATTTCCTAGTATATGGCAACAGTTGAATTAAAAATACCCAGCCCAGGCGAGTCTATTACAGAAGTAGTTATAGCCCGTTGGGTGAGAAACAGCGGAGATGTAGTTGAAAAAGACGAAGTGCTTGCAGAGATTGATTCAGATAAAGCAACACTCACGCTCAACGCAGAAGAAGCCGGCAAGATAGAAGTACTGGTGGCAGAAGGTGAAACCGTAAAAGTAGGACAAGTTGTTGTGAAAATAGACACTTCAGTAAAACCTGAGGCCAAGGCCAAAGTTGAAGTGAAGTCTGAAGTTAAGGTTGAAGCAAAAACGCCCGCAAAGGAAGAGCCCGTGCAAGAGAAAAAGTCAAGCGCCCCTTCAGCAAATTATGCAACCGGAGTCCCAAGCCCTGCCGCAGGAAAAATAATGGCGGAAAATGGTGTGGCTTCAAATCAAATTAGTGGAAGTGGAAAGGGTGGACGAATCACCAAACAAGATGTGATGGCTGCTTTGTCAAACGGATTACCCACTGCTTCAGCTGTAATTGCCAATTCTTGGCAAGGTGGTCGTGATAAAGAGAAAGTCAAAATGACGTCTTTGCGCAAAACGGTTGCCAAACGATTAGTAGCAGTTAAAAACGAAACTGCCATGCTCACCACCTTCAATGAAGTGGATATGAGCGGTATTTACGCCATACGCGCCAAATACAAGGACAAGTTCAAGGAAATTCATGGCAGTAACATTGGTTTCATGAGTTTTTTTACTAAAGCAGTTACCGAAGCATTGTATCATTTTCCTGCTGTGAATGCGATGATCGACGGAGAGGAAATCGTGTACAACAAATACTGTGACATTGGTATAGCTGTGAGTGCGCCAAAAGGCTTAATGGTACCTGTGTTGCGCAATGCTGAATTAATGAGCCTTGCACAAATTGAGACAGGAATTAAAGACCTCGCACTCAAGGCACGCGATGGAAAATTAACCATCCCCGACATGGAAGGCGGCACCTTCACCATCACCAACGGCGGCGTGTTTGGCTCCATGATGAGTACACCAATTATCAACCCCCCTCAAAGTGCTATTTTAGGCATGCACAATGTGGTAGAGCGCCCTATGGCTGTAAATGGCAAAGTTGAAATACGCCCCATGATGTATGTGGCTTTAAGTTATGATCACCGCATTATTGATGGGCGTGAAAGTGTGGGCTTTTTGGTGAAAGTAAAAGAGATGCTCGAGAATCCTTCGCGTATGTTGTTCGGTGGTAAAAACCCTGAGGAAGTGTTGTTGGGATTGTAAACAAACTATTTGAAGCCAAAAAAAATAGTTTAGTAAAGTAAGGCCTGCTGTTTCTTACTCCAAATCTAGGATCTTAGCAAAGAGCGGTTTATTGCTTCGCCTTCCAACGCTCTAACCTGGGGATACCTCTGGTAAAAAATCCGGCTAAAAATCCGGGGAAGCCCATTTCTTTCATTTTACCCTTTACAAAATCCTGCATTTGACCTACTGTCCAGTCGGGATTGACGAATTTGCCATCAACGTAACAGTAACTGCAGTACATTTTACTTTTGCTGCCATCAGTGTTTGTACCACCCCCATTGGGGTCTTTGCTTAGAGGCATGGCGCAACTTTGACATGTTTTGTGCGTTTTTTCCATGGTCTAAATTAGGTATTATTTGTGTTTTTTCAACCATACTATGGCTTCATCTATGTTTCTGAATACCTTAAATGCCTGTTTGGGCTTATGCACTTTATAGTAGAAATCAGCAACCATTTTGTAAGCCAGGTTTTGAACTATTACGGCTGAAGCTAAGGCGGGAAAATCATCTTCTTGTTCAATGGCATTGGCTCTTGCTTCTTTTGTGAGCGAAACATAATCTCCGGCTTCAAATAAACAGGGGTGTTTTTTGCCATTGGTTAACAAGAAAGTAGCTTCCCTTACTTTTTTCTGAATTTCTACATCTATAACGGTATTGGATTTATAATACACATGTACAATGTCATCATCTCTTAATCCTATAGTAAACTCGGGATCTTCAACTGTTTTTATTAGTCGCTCAGCTTGCTTCATTCAAGATTGATAAATAAATCAATGTGTAGCCTAAGGTACTAAAACCTATACAAAAGAAGTAAACTGGAAGTTGTACCATTTAATTTTGTTCAACTGATGGAACTGCGTTATCAAATCCTTATATTCGATAAGCATTTGTAAGATCTTATGTTCACTAGAGAATATAATTGGAAAAAAGTAGCAAAATGGCTGGCTCTTGGAATTCTGCTTTTTTTGATTTTGCTCATTGGCAGTGTTTCTATTTATATTTCTGTGAACAAAAAAGAAATTGAAGCAAAACTTACAAAATCCCTTGAGCAACAATTGGGACTTGAAGTGAAGCTGAGCAAAATTCAACTGTCGGTGTTCAGTAATTGGCCACATGCTACTATCCGTTTGCGCAACGTTGAACTTAGCAGCAGTTTATACAAGGGACCGAAAGAACCATTTTTAACGGCCGGATCCATTTACCTTAGTCTTAACCTCCGAAAATTATTCAATAATCAAATCAGCATTAAGGAAGTTTCGCTTAAAGATGCCAAATTGGTATTGCGCAAAACCCGCTTGGGGCAAAGAAATTTCGAATTGAAACCACAAAAGAGGGACAGTACCAACACCGGGGCTGCATTTAGCTTTGACGCAAAGAAAATTAAAATACGCAACACCTCCTTCACGTTTGTGAATGAAGAAAGAGGTCAACGCTTCAATTTTACTTTACACGATATCGATGTAATTTTGAATAAAAATGATATGGGCTTTCGGGCCGATATAAAGGGAACAGCCAAAATAGGAGGGTTTATTTTCAAAAGGGAAAAAGGGGCCTTTTTTAAGAACAACAATTTACGCTTAAACCTTAGTTTGATACACAACAAAAAGCTCGCCACCTTTTGTGTGTTGCCACCTTCAAATGTATTCATAGATGAACGCGAATACAAAACAGCTTGCCTAGTCAATTACAAAGAAGAGAAACGCTTTGCTATATGGGTGGAAAGCCAGAATGCAGAAGCAGCAGCAGTTGCTAAATCGCTCAACCCACAGTTGCAAAAAGTGTTAGCGAACTTTCACGTTAAAAAACCACTAGATGCGAAAGCATTAATTGTTGTAAAACTTGGGGCAAAAAGAGAACCTATCTTACACCTTCAGGTTAAGACTGTGAATAATGACCTTAGCATTGGTCACAGTAAAATTCCCTATTCCAATTTGTCGTTCAATTTAAAAGTAATCAGCATAGATAAGGAAAAACAATTTGGCGATGGCGATCACGGTTTGATTCAAGTAAGTCCTGTAAGCGGGAACGTATACGAATTCCCATTCACGGCCTCGGTCACCTTAATAGGCTTGCGTAACTCACTTCTGAAGATAGAAGCCGGGGTGTTGATTGAGGCAGATAAGATTGCCTTTGATATAGCTGACAGAATAGATATGGAGGGCTCGTGCACGGCAAAGATAAAATACTCTGGTCCAGCGAATAAACTGAACAAAAAAGATTTCTTATGCGATGAAATGCAGTTGACAGCTTTGTTAAATTTTAAAGACTTCAGATTTCAGCCCAAAAACAGTCATCATTACTTTAAGTTCACGGGTATAAGTACATTAAACAAACAAGATCTTGACATAAACAAACTGAAAGTGTTTTGCAACGGTGGGTTATTTATAGTGAGCGGAAAAGCCAACAATTTTACCAATTACATATTAGGACACAGCACATTTCTAAAGGCTCGTCTTGATTTGCTGAGTGAACAATTTGACCTCAGTCCATACCTGGGAAACACGCATGCTAAGGGACTGGTAAAAGCCAAAAGGAAAAAGAAAAGTGTTTTGATGAACAATGCCTTGGATTTGCAACTAAACATCAGAGCGAAACATTTAAAGGTAAAGGGCCTTCTTGCCACGCAAGCCAAAATAAGTGCCGATTATTTGCATCAGGTATTGTATCTGAAACAAGTTGATATGAATCTCTGTGGCGGGAACCTCCAGGCTAAGGGCAAATTGGCCGGTATGAAACGCCTGAGTTCAGACATACAAATTAATCAGGTTAATGTGAGCCAGTTATTTGAACAAATGAATAATTTTGGTCAGGAGTCTATTCGCTCAGAGCACCTGTCAGGCACTTTGAACATGAAGGGGAAATTCAGTGCAGATTTGGATCAGCACAAACAAATTGAAGGTAACAGTATGTCCGGCGAAATAGCGCTGATTTTATCCAACGGTCGTCTGATTAATTTTGAGCCACTGCAAAACATCAGCAAATACGTGTTTAGAAACAGGGATTTTAAAGATATAAGTTTTACAGAGATAAACGAACGATTCTACTTAAAAGGCCAGGCCATGAAGATAGAAGAGATGGAATTAGCCTCCGATGTGATGAATCTGTTTGTGAGTGGCGTGTTTCATTTTAAAGATAATTCAACCATCAATGTGCTGGTGCCATGGAGCAATTTAAAACACCGGAGCAAAGATTACGAAGCCAAAACTTTAGGCCAGAATGCCTCAGATGCAAAAGGGGTAAAATTAAATTTCTCAGGCCCCCCAAAAAAAATGAAAATGGGTGTGGGGTATAAGAAAGTGGAGTTTTAAGAGGAGCTGAACGGGCTTGCTTACCAGACATTTGTTAAGAGCGGTTCATTAAGTGGAATTTAACCCCCAATATAATAGTCACAATAGTATTGGCCTGTGAATTCGTTCAGTACCCATAAACGCACTTTATTTAGGTTAAATATTGTTTGGATGAGTATATATTAATTTAAAGTTGCCTGAGTTATTCGATTTTCTTGAAGGATGGCCCATACTTTTAGTCTTACCGGTAGAGTCTGCAAAGCCATGTAAGGACATAACGTTAATGATATACCCATTTCCCCAAGGCAATACCGTACCATATCGTTTCACCAGCTTTTTATAAACAACAGGATTGTGCTGAGCCTTAGAAAAAAAACTTAATAGTGAAAAGCATACCAGCAGAATAAAACGAAGAGCCATAGTGAAATTTACGATTTAGTTTTTAAGGCAAAAAAATGCAGTCGTATAAATACCGATTATTTTTCAGTTCAGTATCCCTAAAAAATAAGAACGGGTGTGGGTTATAAGAAGACAGAAATCTTAGAAGGCAGGAGGGCTAAATCGTGCAATTGATTTAACGGAACAAGCCCGGCAGGATATCCCCTGAACTGGCATTTGGTCGGTTGATTTTCAGCAATTCACTTATACTGGGGGCAATTTGCTGGATGCAGCTCCAATCCATGTTTTCGCCGGGTACAATGCCTGCACCATATAAAATTAGCGGTACATGGGTATCGTAATTATAAGCGCTACCGTGAGTTGTGCCTTTTTCTCCGTGGTCCATCCAGGCGGGTTTTAGGGTATAACACACATTCCCACTGAGGCGCAAGTTGTACCCGTTTTGCAAATATGTTCTTATGTCGGTTTCACCGAAGGCGCCATATTTCATTACCTTAGAGGGATAAGCTTCCGCTATGCCATTCTCGGTAAGTAAAAACCGACAAAGCTTTTCTTCCAATTCATCTAAATTTAAACGCAAGGCCTCACAACGTTTTTCATTCAAATACACCTGTTCGTTCATCACCGCGCTTAACAATAAGGTGTCGCCGTAGGTGCTCAACATAAACTTTCTAGCATCCTTCAGTACCTTACTTTCAAGGGCATAACCAGCAGGGATTTTTTGGTCCATCAGGTGTTTGGGTACATCGGCACCTCCGTGATCGGCTGTTAAAAACACCAGGTAATTTCCCTTGCCCACTTCTTTATCCAAACGATTTAGCAATTCTTCTAGGTCTTTGTCTAAACGCAAATAACAGTCTTCTACTTCTACCGAACGTGGTCCGTAAGCGTGACCGATTATGTCGCTACTCGAAAAACTGATACATAACAAATCAGTGAATTCGTCTTTTCCAAGTTCCTCCTTTGTGAGGCACTCAATGGCTAGGTCTTTGGTAATTGTGTTTCCATATGGTGTAGCCTTAAGAATGGAGAAATCGGATTTTTCAATAAATGGTTTGTACTCATATGGAAAGACAGGAAAATCTTTTTTATTGGGAACAGCCTCGTATGTATTTTCGTCGGGTAAAGAAGCGGTATACGTCTCTATGGGATAAAGGGGGGCCCACCATTTCTCAAGATAGGTTTTTGCGAGGTGTTCGTCGTTGAAGTTTTTGAGCCATCTGGGTAAATCATTCAGGTACCAGGAAGAACTAATAAAATCTCCTGATGTTTCATCAATCCAGTAGGCTGCGTCGGCCGAGTGTCCAGCAGGCAATATGGCGCTACGGTCCTTCAAAGCAAGTCCGATGACCTTGGATTTAGGACTACTGAGTTTTAATTCATCGCCAAGCGTGGTGCTTAACAAATTTTTGGGCGACATACGCCCGGAATTATTTTTGGTGCCTATGGGTTTTACATTGGTGTCCTGAACGCAGTTAATTTTAGTGGAAGTTGTCTTTACAAACCAATCGTTGCCAATAATGCCGTGTTGCCTGGGAGTACTCCCAGTGTATATGCTTGCGTGTCCGGGTCCGGTGTAAGTAGGCACATAGTTGTAGTGATGATTGCGGTAATAGTAGCCCTGTGAAACCAACCGTTTAAATCCACCGGAACCAAAACGGTTCCAATAGCGGTAGAGGTATTCATTGCGCATTTGATCAACTACAATGCCTACCACCAGTTTGGGCTTTCCCTGTGCCTCTTTTTTGGTTTGAGAAAATTGCCTGGCGTAAACTAAAAATGTAAGAACACAAAACAAAAGGGCTCTCTTCATGCTAATCAAGTTTTTGAAAAATGGAATTGTTGCTTTTGAATTCAGGAACAAGTTCTTTCATGCGTTGAACAATGGCTTCGTTGTTTTGGGTGTCAAAAGATCGAATCAAGTCTTCGATAATGTTTTTGACCTCAGTAAAATCATATTCCCTTACCTTGCCTATCAGTATTTGTTTATGGTGGGTGGGCATGGTGTTTTCACTATTGGCAAGCAGCTCTTCGTATAATTTTTCTCCCGGACGTAAACCGGTGTAAACTATGGCAATGTCCTTGCCTTCTTTTAGGCCTGATAACTGCAACATTTTATGGGCCAAGTCAACAATCTTAATAGAAGGACCCATATCAAATACAAAAATCTCTCCACCTTTTCCCATGGCTGCTGCTTCTAATACCAATTGACTGGCTTCAGGAATAGTCATAAAGTAACGCGTGATGTCAGGATGTGTGATGGTAATTGGACCTCCTTGTTCTATTTGTTTTCTGAAACGTGGGATAACCGATCCGTTAGATCCTAACACATTGCCAAAACGGGTAGTGATGTATTTGGTATTGGAGTGTTTTCCCATACTTTGAATGTAAATTTCAGCAATGCGTTTACTGGCTCCCATCACATTGGTTGGGTTCACGGCTTTGTCGGTGCTTACAAACACAAACCGTTCCACTTTGTATTCATTCGACAAATCGGCCAAAGTTTTTGTACCAAGTATGTTGGTGAGGATGGATTCAGAAGGGTTATTTTCCATCATTGGCACATGTTTGTATGCAGCAGCATGAAACACAATTTGCGGTTTGAAAGAACGAAACACGTTTTTCATACGTTCTTCATTTCTTACATCAGCAATTACCACTTCAAATGGCACTCTGCTTTCCATTTCGGAAAACTCGAGTTCGAGTTCGTATAACGGGCTTTCTGATTGATCAAGAAGATAGAGCGTTTTTGGTCCGAATTTAGCACACTGTCGGGCCAATTCAGCGCCTATACTGCCTGCAGCACCGGTAATTAATATGCTTTTGTTTTTTAATTGAGCCCCAATCAATTCTAAATCCAATTGAATAGGGTCGCGTTGCAACAAATCCTCAATACGCAAACTTTTTATCTGATTAAAACTTAATTCGCCGTTGATCCAACGCGTTGCAGGAGGGACGTTCAGTACTCTCACCTGATTCTGCAAACAAATGTCGGTGATGGCGTTTTTTTTGGCGAAGGAAAGTTGTTGAATGGAGATAATAACCACCTCAACTGCATTTTCGCGAATCAGGGCTGCGAGTTTTTCAGGACCATAAATGAAAATGCCTTCCAAACTTCGTCCGTGTTTTTTGGTGTCATCATCCACAAATCCAACCACTTTGTATTTAATGGAAGCGTCGCGGTCGAGCGTACGTTTAGTAATCACGGCAGATTCACCGGCACCATAAATCAACACATTTATTTTTTCCCGACTAGGATTTTTGATCTCTGAATAGAGTGCCTTAACCATCAAGCGACTAGAAATCAGAAAAAACAAAGACACAAAGGCATCTATAATAACAACCGAATTGGGAATAAGGTAATAACCCAAAACAATTGGCCGAGAAATGAGGTTGATGGCAAACACTAAAAGAGAACCGCTAACAACCACATAAAAAATGCGGATGGTGTCGCGCGAACTGGTATATCGTACAACCCCTTTGTAGGTTTTTGAAATGGCAAAAGACAAGAAGCGGATGCTTAATACCAGACCAAAGGTAAACGGCAGGTTACGTGCATCAGTTTCTGGTATCGAGGAAAATGACAGGTCAAATCGAAGGGCATAAGCCAGTGTGAGGGAAATGGAGCACACGAGTACATCAATAACCAGGATGGACCAGCGTGGTAGATTGTATTGCCAGAAAAGACTGAACAAACGGTACATAGCAGGGTAAAAATACCTTTTTTTTCGTGCTTATACCAGCGTTTACAAGCCAGTAATCAACGTTCAATGGTTAATGCAGAACTTGGGAAATCATTACTTTTAGCGTTTATTATCATGAAACTGATTGGTAAGATTCAGTTCCTATTGGCAGCTCAACTCCTGCTTGGCATACTGGCTTTAGTGCTTGTGTTTCATAGTTGCGTGCTGTTGGGATGGATACCCAACACCATTGTTTGGGGGGGAAGATTACAAAGTCGGGATGAATTTTATGTTATGGAAACTAGCTCCCTTTTGATCAATGGGTTGCTAATATGGATAATTGCTCAAAGAGCCGGGTATGTTAAACAGCTGTTTTCAGACAAAGCACTAAAGGTGTGTTTATGGACCATGGCAGTATTGTTTGCTATTAACACGGCGGGGAATTTATTTGCCATAAGTACTTTTGAAAAGGTAGTGTTTACGCCTCTCACATGTATTTCAGCATTTTTTTGCGCGCGTCTCGCCCTTGGGTCAGACCAAAATTAGTTGAACCGTTTTCTGTTCTGAAGTTTGTTGTTTTTATAATACAACTCTTCAACTTTGGTTCCGGTGCTGTCATAGTAGGTCCAGGTGCTGTCTACCAAATCGTTCTTATAAAATCCGGAATAGCGGGGTTTTCCATTTTCATAAAAAGTGTTGTTTGGCCCATGTCTCAGACCTTTGTCAAAATGCAATTCACTCCAGAGCAAACCATTGGGATAAAAACTGAACCATTGCCCGTGGCGTTCGCCAAAGCGGAATGTGCCTCGAAATTTCACGATACCATTGTCATACTTATCAATGTAGTCACCGCTGTAGTTACTGTCGGGAGGCAAGATCAGCAGGGGGTTCAGTTTTTTTAATGAATCGACCCTGGCTTTTTGGCTGATTAACGAAAGCGAGTCTTGAAGCCGCTGTTCTTCTTTGCTAAGCGAAGTTTCTGACTTGTTTGAATCAGAACAGGACCAAATGATAACGATTAATAGGGGTATGAGTATAAAGGATTTTTTCATGTTAACGTTTTCGTTCAATCGCGTATACCAATAAGCGTTGTATACTGTCTCTCGCTGCATTAGAAGGTAATTGTTCCAGAACTTTTAAGGCTTTATCCTTATAATTCTGCATCACTTTGTTGGCATATGCAATACCACCTTTTTCTATTACAAAGTTAATCACGCGCTTAACTGACTCGGGGTCTTCGTTGTGATTTTTGATGAGGTTGATGATTTTTCTTTTTTCAAGCCAGGAAGATTGGTTCAATGCGTAAATCAAAGGCAGGGTCATTTTTTTTTCTTTAATATCGATGCCCGTAGGTTTGCCAATATCCTCTCCGTTTCCAAAGTCGAAAAGATCGTCCTTAATTTGAAAGGCAATACCTGTGAGAACACCAAATTCTTCGGCTATTTTGATTCGTGCTTCGTCATTGGTTACCGATGCAGTACCGGCGGCACAACAGGCGGCAATTAATGCAGCTGTTTTTTTGGTGATGATATCAAAATACACCTCTTCTGAAATGTCCATGCGCCGCGCTTTTTCAATCTGTAACAATTCCCCTTCGCTCATTTCCCTTACAGCAGTGCTCATGATCTTGAGCAAACGAAAATCATCGTTTTCTAAGGAAAGCAGCAGGCCTTTTGCCAAAAGAAAATCACCAATTAATACAGCGATTTTGTTTTTCCAAAGCGCGTTTACACTAAAAAATCCACGGCGTTCGTTGCTGTCGTCAACCACATCATCGTGCACCAAGGTAGCCGTGTGAAGGAGTTCAATCATAGCCGCTGCCCTATGGGTTTTGTCATTGATTTCACCACTAATGGAGGCTGAAAGAAAAACAAACATGGGCCGAATCTGCTTGCCTTTTTGACGTACAATATACCCAGTGATTTTATCAAACAATGGCACAGAACTTTTCATGGCTGCTCTGAATTTTTCTTCAAAGGCTTCCATGTGGGATTTTACCGGGAGTTTTATTTCTTCTATGGTTCTGGACACAGCGAACGAATATACTTTTTATTTTAATTCAGGACGGATGAGGTTGTTTTTGTTAGCCAACTGCCCACAGGCCGCGTCAATGTCTTTCCCTCTGCTGTGCCGCACATTTACAATTACCCCTTTGTTTTCGAGGTACTGGGTAAAAGCCAGAAGGCGCTCTTTGCTGGTTTGTTGAAACTCGCTGCCTTCTACAGAATTGTACTCTATTACGTTAATTTTGCTTTTTACCTTGCGGCAAAACTGGTACAATTCTTCAGCGTCTTTTAAGGAATCATTGAAATCACGAAATGCGATGTATTCAAGAGTAGGACGTGTGCCGGTTTTGTCAGTAAAATAACTCAATGAACTTGCCAAACTTTCCAAACTATTGCTTTCATTAATGGGCATAATACTATTGCGTTTCTCATCGTTGGCCGCGTGCAGTGAAAGTGCGAGATGGAATTTTACTTCGTCATCACCCAACTTGGCTATCATTTTTGACACACCTGCAGTTGAGACGGTAATGCGTTTGGGAGACATACCGAGCCCTTTGGAAGACGTGATTTTCTCCACTGAGCCCAGTACTTCTTTGTAATTCAACAGGGGTTCGCCCATACCCATATACACGATGTTGGTTAATGGAGCCTTGTATTTTTCAGCTGCGGTATTTTTAATTAATACCACTTGATCAAAAATCTCATCTGCGTTCAAATTACGCATGCGTTTTAGCTTTCCGGTAGCGCAAAATGCACAGGTTAAACTGCACCCCACTTGAGAAGATATGCAGGCGGTCATACGTGTTTGGTGGGGAATTAGAACACTTTCAACTACATAATTGTCGTGCAATCGCATGGCACATTTTATGGTTCTATCCTTACTCACCTGGTACTCATGTAAACTTACGGCTTGTATGGTGTAATGTTGCTCTAAATACTCTCGCAAGGGTTTGGAAAGGTTGCTCATTTGTGCAAAATCGGTAAGTCCTTTTGACCACAGCCAATTGTAAACCTGTTTTGCCCTGAAAGCAGGCTCACCAATTGCCCTAAACAAATCAATTAGGGCTTGTTCATTGAGTGCGCGTATGTCTTTTTTCTCCACTTTGTAAGCTCACAAAGATACCATTCCGCCCGATAATTCACTACATTTGGGGGATGCGCTTTCTTCAAGCTACTGCCATCTTCGACGGAAAAACGTTTCTGGAGCCTGAGGCCATTTTGGTGCTGGATCATCGCCAAACCCTTATCGATGTTTTATCTCCGGGTGCCATTGAATCTTCTAGAATTGAGAAGTTACAGGGGTGGATTAGTCCGGGTTTTGTAAATGCGCATTGCCACCTCGAATTAAGTCACATGGTTGCTCAGATACCTGCAGGCACCGGGTTGCCTGCTTTTGGCAAAGCAATCATTTCGAAAAGAGGAGCTCTTAACCCTGAGGCGGTTGAAGAACATATGCAGGAAGCCAATCGTTACATGTGGTCCAGGGGTGTTGTGGCAGTGGGAGACATTAGCAACACTGCAGCAAGCTTTAAAACCAAGGCTGAAAGCAACATCATTTACCATACTTTTATTGAACTGCTTGGGCTACAACCTACCAGGGCTAAAGAAGTGCTTAAAATGGGCGAATCCCTGGCGGCCGAAGCCGAAGCTTATGGTTTGAAAGCAAGTTTAACTCCACATGCACCTTATAGTGTATCGCGGGAATTGTTTTTGTACTTAAAAACCTGGTGTGAAAAGCAACAAGTACCATATTCGCTTCACAACCAGGAAAGCCTGGAGGAGAGGCGGTTTTTAAAAGGCGAACCCAGTGAATTCGACGAACTTTACCGTTTTTTACAGGTGGACGTATCTTTTTTCAAAGCGCCGGGAAAATGGGGGCTGGATTACCTGAAAGAATTTCTTCCACACACATCATGTCTTTTGGTACACAATACGTATTCGAATGCACACGATCTTACCCTGGCAGCCGAGTGTAAAGCTTTTTTGTGTTTTTGCCCTTCTGCTAACCTATATATTGAAGGTAGGTTGCCAGATTTTGATTTGTTTGTGCCACATACAAAAAAACTGTGTATTGGTACTGATAGTTTGGCGAGTAATGACCAACTTGACGTGCTAAAAGAAGCCAATCTTGTATTGAAAATGGGGAAGTTTAAGGTTGAAGATGTGTTAAGGATGTTAAGTTCTCATGGCGCTGCGGCCCTTGGCGTTTCGCATACCTACGGCCAACTGGCCATTGGAAAAAACGCAGGGCTGAATCTTCTGGATTACAGTTCCAACCAATTGTATTTTCTTAAAAAAATCGCTTAAATTCAACCATGTTGTACCTAAAAAGTTTTTGTTTTAATCCCTTCCAGCAAAACACGTACGTACTATACGATAATCATGGTACAGCTTTTTTTATTGATCCGGGTAATTCAACAAGTTCAGAGCACGCTATCTTGAAAGCGTTTATTGATGAAAAACAGCTTAAGCCAGTACGTTTGTTGCTTACCCACGCACATCTTGACCACATATTCGGCAACCGATTTATTTACGACACCTATGGTTTATTGCCTGAGGTACACGCTGAAGATGTTTATTTTATTGAACGCATGGAACAAAGTGCCGCGATGTATGGTGTGCCTTGCGAACCTTCACCCATGCCAAAGGCGTTTCTTGAGCATGGTCAAATCATTGTTTTAGGCAATTATCAGCTGACATGTATTCATAGCCCGGGTCATTCGCCTGGCAGCATTGCATTTTTTGTCAAGGAGCAAAAAATTCTGATCAGTGGAGATGTTCTATTTCGAGAAAGTATTGGGCGAAGTGATTTACCCGGAGGAAACCATGGCACCTTAGTAAAGTCAATACAAACTCTTATTTTTCCCTTGGGAGATGAGGTGAAAGTGTTCTGCGGACACGGCCCTTCAACCACCATAGCACATGAACGCACGCATAATCCTTTTTTAATTGAATCATGAAAAGTAAGCAGGGAAATTATAAATTGGTATGGCTTGTGTTACAGGTGTTGACGTTTGTTTTTGGCAGCGCACAAAATACTGACACGCTTGAATCCCGGCGCCCACCATATAACCGTAAGGAAGAGATTATCTATCAAAACAAAAGGTACAGGGTGCATAACAATTACCTTACTTTGGGCGGAGGGTTTATGGCTTCAACTCTGCGCAGTGATATTCAGAGTGTAGTAGCGGCCGATTACCAGTTTCATATCCGAAGACAGCATTTTCAGTTGGGTGCTATGATGAGTGGAGAAGAATTTTTATCGAACAATTACGTTCAGGTGCATTTGGGGTATGGTCAGCGCCTTGAAAGTTACCATAGCAATTTTGCTGCATTCGTCGGACCTACTTATTTTTCTGGTGTAGCAGGGAGTGTTGGTCAACCCGAAGATTTTTTTGATGGCTTTGGTGTATACATGTCATTTCAGGCAATTTTAAAATTCGCTTACGATATTGGTCTTGGGGTAGAAGCTTTCGCGGAAGTTAATTATAAACAAAAAACGACAGGGATTAAGCTGATTGCGTTTTTCTCGGGCGCTTACCGTGGAGCCAAAAAGCGGGTGAACCCTAACGTCAGAACCACCGGTAAATAATGGAACGAGTAATCCTTCTTGGAGGCGGTTTGGCAGGCATGGTACTGGCTTTTCGTTTATACGAGGAGAAGGTTCCCTTTCTAATTATTGATCAGCCATCTCTGAGCTCAAGCTCGAAAGTAGCAGCCGGGCTTTGGAACCCAGTAGTATTTAAGCGTATGAGCAAAAGCTGGATGGCTGAAGAACTTATTACAGAGTTGCACCGATTTTACGCAAGATGCGAATCCATTACAGGGGCCCGGTTTCTCACCAAACGACTCAGCATAAAACCTTTTACCGAAGATCAGGAAAAGGTGTTGTGGAGAAAACGAGTAGATCAGGAATTGCGTGCCTTCGCCGAATCAAACGACAATAAAGGTATTCCGCAAGGATACGAGCAATGTAAGTTCACCAACGGGTATGGAAAAATTACCGAAAGCGGGAATGTTGACATCAAGGCGTTTTTAGAAGCAGGCAGAGCCTTTTTCAAAGATCACCTGATCGAAGACACCGTTGATTATGGGCAAATTCAAATCAAAGATGACAGAATTGTTTACAACCATTGGGAAGCCAAAGCTTTGGTTTTTTGCGAAGGTCATCTGGTAATGCACAATCCGTATTTTTCGTGGATTCCCTTAAAACCTGCCAAAGGTGAAATTCTACACATCACGGCACCTGAACTCAAATTTGAACAAGGGGTCTACAACCGCGATGGATTTATTTTGGATGTAGGTGCTAGTAAATTTATTGTGGGTTCAACCTATAACTGGACTGATCTGAACGATCAAATTAGCAAGCCTGGCCTGCTCGAATTAAAGGAAAAAATCAACAACATGATTAACTATGACTATCATATTGAAGCTCAACTGGCAGGAGTTAGGCCTTCAAGCATTGATCGCAGACCCATTATTGGAGCCCACCCAAAACATCACAATTTATACGTGTTTAACGGCTTGGGGGCTAAGGGGGTGATGCTTGCCCCATTTTTTGCAGGAAAATTTGTACATTTCCTAAAACAAAAACAGGATTTGCCACCCGAAGTGGATGTGGCGCGCTTTTATCAACTCTATGCCGCACAATAAACACATATTGCGTTTAATTGGAAGACGTGAGTTTGTGGATTTTCCCGAATTGAATTTAAATGGTATGGAAGCCAAAATAGACACAGGGGCTTATACCTCTTCTTTACATTGCGAGAGTATTGATGTGGTTGTTGAGAAAGGTAAAAGTGTTTTGTATTTTTCCCTTGAGCAAGATCAGCATGTGCCTCACCGATTCGAAAACTTCAGTAGTAAAAAAATAAAAAACTCTTTTGGCGAGATGGAAGAGCGTTACGTCATTAAAACGCAAGTGAAAATCGGCAGAAAAAAAATTCTCTCCAGCATTTCACTTTCCAACCGCGACAGCATGCGTTACCCCGTACTCATTGGAAGAAGAATTTTAAAAGGTCGGTTTTTAATCGACGTGAATATTTTACACACTGGAGGCATCTCCATTCAAAAACTGAAACACCTTATTAATCCCAAAAAGGCATGAAAATAGCCATACTTTCCCGCAACAAAAACCTTTATTCCACCCGGCGATTGATGGAAGCCGGAGAACAAAGAGGGCATGAAATGATTTTACTTGATCATATGAAATGTGTGTTGGTAATTGAGCAGGGTCGTCCCCACATTTATTTTAACGGAAAAGAAATTGTTGGGGTTAATGCGGTGATTCCGCGAATAGGAGCTTCGGCAACATTTTATGGATCGGCAGTGGTAAGGCAGTTTGAGATGATGAAAATTTTCACAGCTGTTGAATCACAGGCCTTGGTACGTTCCCGAGACAAACTGCGCACTCTGCAAATTCTTGCAAGAGCGGGATTAGGCATTCCAAAAACCGCTTTTGCCTCTTCGCCAAAAGATAAGGATATTGATAGCTTAATCGAAAATATTGGAGGAGCGCCTTGTGTCATCAAATTGTTGGAAGGCACGCAGGGTATAGGTGTGATTTTAGCTGAAAATCAAAAAGCTGCCAAAAGTGTGGTGGAAGCATTTTTAAAATTGGAGGCCAACATGTTGGTGCAGGAATTCATAGCCGAAGCCAACGGTGCCGACCTCAGGGTGTTTGTGGTGGATGGACAGATTGTGGGCGCCATGAAACGCCAGGCCAAAGAAGGCGAATTCAGAAGCAATTTACACAGGGGAGGGTCTTCCATGGTCATGCAATTGAGTCCTGAAGAAAAAGCGGCTGCAGTAAAGGCTGCAAAAAAACTGGGGCTTGCAATAGCCGGGGTTGATCTCCTGCAATCCAAACGAGGTCCTCTGGTGATGGAAGTCAACTCTTCACCCGGACTGGAAGGGATAGAAGGTGCTACAGGGGTTGACATTGCCACCAAGATCATTGAATATGTAGAGCGCAATGAGTTCAACAAACCCGGGGAATAACCATGCAGGAACCTATAACAATAAACAAACAAACCATTTACCCCGGTGAGAATCGTACAGTGATTCTAAATTCCTATGAGTTGCACACTAAAACTATGTTGCAGATCCCTGTTCATGTTCATCACGCTATTGAACGCGGCCCAACGCTTTTGTTGAGCGCGGGCATGCATGGGGAAGAAACCAATGGTATTGAGATCGTTCGTAAAATCGTTTCCCGATCTGAAGTGCAGGATATTAAACGCGGCACCTTGATTGCCATCCCCGTAATTAATGTGATTTCATTTCTGTATGGCAGCCGCGATTTGCCAGATGGAAGAGATTTGAACCGTTGTTTCCCGGGTTCCAAAAAAGGCTCAATAGGTAGCCGAATAGCTTACGACCTCATGAAACATATTTTACCTGTGATTGATTTTGGAATTGATTTTCATACGGGAGGCGCTCGCATCAACAATTACCCACAAATCAGGTGTGTATTTGAATTTCACGATAACCTGGAGATAGCCAAACGGTTTTCGGCCCCCCTGATCATTGACAGTGTTTACCGTGAGGGTACGTTTAGAAAAGAAGCTTCAAAAAAACAAAAACCCATTTTGGTTTTTGAAGGCGGAGAGAGCATGCGTTTTGATTATCTGGCGATCAATGAAGGGGTAAATGGCTGTTTGCGTTTGATGCACTCTTACCACATGATAGATTTTGATTTACCGGCCAACCCATCGGTGATGCTCAGAAAAGACACCTGGCTAAGGGCCAATAGTAGTGGTTTGTTTCACATGAACGCCAGCAACGGGGCGCATGTGCGTAAGGGCGATTTACTAGGTGTTATTTTAAATCCTTTTGGAGATACCGAAGAAAAGATACTGGCCAGCACCGATGGCTATATCATGGGCATTAATAACCATCCGGTGGTGAACCAGGGCGATGCCCTGATACACCTGGGTATGGAAGAGGATTAATTTCCAATGATTCAGGTTAGGGCTAAAAGCTGTAAATTTGGGTAATGAAAAACGAACTCGATCTTTCCGATATGGTGATTATTGCTTTTGTAGCAATTGTTTTTATAACCGGGGCGGTGGTGGTGTACCGTTTTATGAAACGCAAATATTAAACCATGTTGCTGAATCAATTGATTTTATTTTTGAATCTGGGTGGAGGTGAAGTAGTACTCATCCTATTTGTTATACTATTGTTGTTTGGGGGTAAAGGCATTCCAAGTATTGCTAAGGCCTTAGGAAAAGGAATTCGAGAGTTTAAAGATGCTGCGGGGGGTATTCAAAAAGATATTCGTGAAAGCACCGGCGGTATTACTGAACACATCCAGGAGCAAATCCAAGATGTGAAAAAAGAAATTGAAAAAGAGTAGTACTCAATTGAAGTAAAACACAATGCCCGTTCTGAAACCAATTTGCTGTAGTGTAAACTTGGTATAGGGCGATTTTTCACGAAAATATTCTTGTAATCTTCCTGACTTTTAGGCCCCATATCGCTTTGCCCTTTTACGTAATAGGCGCTTAACATTAAACCTAGGTTCTTGCTGAATTTTGCCTTAAATCCTGTGCATGCCATAATACTGTAGCCTAGTTCTTTTGAATCAATTGCTTTCGGAGAGCCTGAATAAGTGGTGGTGTTATAACCATAATAGGGATCATTTTCAATTACTATAAAAACGTTATCATAATTAGCACTCGGGTAAGAGCCCATTTTTTTATGAACACCTTCCTGGGTGAGTTTATTTGTTATTACTGCATTCAAACGAATACCCAAATCCATAAACCATTCGAACTTCTCACCAAACGCGCTGCTAAACCTCAGGTTGATGGGGATGTCGATTGCATCCAGTTTCCTGGTATCGGTATAATCTGAATTTACTGTTGGATAATAAATGTAATTGAACCGATCAACAGTAGAGGTTTCAGCTCTGTAGGCGCCTTTGTAAGAGGCTGTATTTTTATATTGATTGTACTCAGCACCAAAGTTTATGCCTAAATTTCGGGTTAGGTAAAAACAATACGCTAAGCCGAAATTGAACGTGTTGATTCCTTCACTTTCAGCATACTTATCATTAAGGATATTGTCGCAAACGATGTTTGAGTGGATGGGGCCGGCAACAACACTAGCTCTTCGGGTGGTATAACACGTTGTTGTGCGTTTGAGCATATTGGAAGAACTAGAAGAAAAATGACAACAAGCATATAATTTTTCATTGCAGCATGGTTTATTACGAATTTATAAAAATTGTTGTGTTGGCAAACCTAATTGGCGCCACCTATAAAGCCCAGTCTAAAGTGTTTAAAGTTGAGGCTGCAAATGAGTGGGTTTACTTTTACAAAAAAGGAGCTGTAACTGACAGTACACTCAATTCAAAGAACAACCAATTTTTCCTGGTTTGTAAGGAGGTTAACAAAAAAAACCTGCTTGTCTATGTAGAGAATGCCCGATTCAAACCAACCAAAAACGACAGCCTCATTTGTTTAGAGTACTTACCGGGTTTAAAATACGAGGCCTGGTTTGTGAACTCAGAGGATAGTATAATTGCAAATGGAAAAACGCAAAAAGGAAAAATGGTCTTTACTTCTTTTTTGAACGGCACCTCACAACTGCACCCCAACAACATCCTGATCCAGATATACCTTAAAAAGGAAAATGAACTCCTTATTTCAAATGAGTATTATTACCAAGATTAAATTTGTTTTATAAGTTCTTTTAAGAGAAGCGTCATTTTAGGTTCCTGCTGTGCAGCTATCATTTGAACCTCTTCATGCGTAACTTTTTGCACATGTCCTTCAACTCCAAGATCGGTAACAATGCTGATGCCAAACACTCTTAATCCGGCATGCTTAGCTACAATTACTTCAGGAACTGTGCTCATTCCCACAACATCAGCACCAATTCTTCTTAAATAGCGGTATTCGGCTGGAGTTTCAAAACAGGGCCCTGTAAGTCCGGCATATACTCCTTCACTTACTTTGATGCGATGTTCAATAGCAATAGTTTTGGCGATTTTGATAAAGGATTTGTCGTAGGTTTCGCCCATATCAGGAAACCTAGGCCCTAAGCGCTCATGGTTTTGGCCAATCAATGGATTGTCTGGAAACAAATTGATGTGGTCGTTGATAAGCATTAATTCACCTACGCTGAACTCAGGGTTCATGCCACCACAGGCATTGCTCACGCATAGGTTTTTTATACCGAGGGCTTTCATAACCCGCACCGGGAATGTGATCTCTTTCATGCTATAGCCTTCGTAAAAATGGAAACGCCCCTGCATCACCACCACTTTTTTACTACTGAGCTCTCCAAAAATGAGTTTTCCGCTATGCCCTTCAACCGTGCTGACAGGAAAGTGTGGAATTTCGGTATAAGGTAGAACAAATTCTACCAAAATTTCCTTGACCAAACCTCCAAGTCCTGTGCCAAGAATAATGCCTGTTTCGGGTTTGAAGTTACGGGTCTTTTCAAGAATTTTTTTCGTACTGAATTCGATTTGCTCTAACATACTTCATCACCAATTCGTTAAACTCTTCTTCCTTGTCCTTAAAACTCACCTCCACAGGAAGAATGTATATGTTCATTCTTTGGGCGATGTGCCAGACGGCCGGATTTTTTAATCGCATTAGGTCTTTTTCAGTGGTCACCAGAATTTTGTTACCGCCTTCAAAACTCTGATAATAACGTTCAATATCTTCTAAATCCTTAAGTGAGTATTCATAGTGATCGGCAAATGGCAGGTGTTTAATGTCACTTGCATATTCTTTCAGGTAATTTACCATAGGGCCAGCATTGGCAATACCGGCGAAAGAGATGACCCTGAAACGGAAAAGATCATTGAGGGTATCAAGTTTGGAATCGGGTTGGTTAATAGAATACAACTCTCCGTATTTAAGGTACGAAAAAAACACCCGTTGATGCGCCTGCGGGTTGATGTCTTTAATGATCGTTCGAATTTCTACAGGACTCGTTTTGTCGGGCGTTTTGGTAACTATAATGATATCGGCCCGGTTCACACCGCTTTTAAATTCCCTGAGTGTGCCAGATGGCAGCATCACATCATTAAAATACAAGTTGTAATAATCACTCACCATGATGTTGAGTCCGCATTTTAGCGAGCGGTGTTGAAAAGCGTCGTCGAGCAAAATCACCCTGGGTTTGGGTTCAAGTTTCATGAGTTGTTTCACCCCGTTTACCCGATTGGCGTCTACCGCCACTTCAATTGGGTATTTGCTTTTAAAAATCAGGGGCTCATCGCCAATGTCATCGGCGGTACTGATATCGGTGGCCAAAATATAACCGGAAGTTTTTCTTTTGTAACCTCTGCTAAGTGTGGCCAGATTTATCTTTTCTTTTAGTAACAGACGTATGAGAAATTCAATGAGTGGAGTTTTACCAGCTCCACCAACCGCCAGATTGCCAACAGAAATTGTGTGAATGTCGAAACGGTGCTGTTTTAACAGATTCCAATCATAAAGCCGGTTGCGAATCAAGGTAACAATACCATAAAGGAAAGCAACTGGGAGGAGCAGTATTTTAAGCCAAGGATTCAAACAGGCTAAATATGCTCATTATTTTTCGAAAGAGAAAACGAGGTGAAGAAATTACCGTGGTTCGGCTTCACTAAAGTCCTGTAAACCTAACTGCACTTGGGCCGGATCAAATTTCACCACAGGAAAATCGGATCCACCCTTGTAGTAACTGACTTCAAGCACACTTGTGCCATCCCAGTTAACAATGGGATCTTTCGTCATGTTGACTATGTTACGGACACAGGAGGACACTACTTTTTGTTTGACTTTAGCTTTATTGGTTTTTGTGTTCCAGCGGAAAAACACCAGCTTGGTTTCCTTACCGGCATCGCAGCGGGGATTATCACCCCCTTCTTTGGTAAAAGCATCAACAAACACCAACACAAATGTGGTATCGCCTACTTTGGATTCGTGAAGGATTTTAAAGGTTTCAGGGTCTTTGCAAAGTGAATCGTTGAGGCAGTAATTCAATACGGTGTCTTTAGTTACAAGATTAAAACACAGTTTTGTGCGTTCGGTTTTAGCTTTGGCTTTTTTGGTGTAAACCAAAAAGGTTCTTGGAATTATGGGTTCTGCCTCCTTTGGAGGAAGTAAGGTACTATCTACCACACTAGTGTCGCCAGAACTTTCCCAGGGTTGAAGTAAATTGTTTTGATTGTTTGGCGTTTCTGCAGTTTTTTTCGCCGGGGCTTTTTTATTTTGTCCCGCAATGCTTACTGTGCAGAAAAGGAAAAGGAGTATAAAAAGCTTTTGCATGGCATTAAAGGTAAAAATAATATCCACATCAGAAAAGCCCGGCTTCCACCACTTTGATGGCGTGTTCCACTAAGGCATCTTCTGTTTGGGCATCGTATTCTGTTTTCATATTGTGCCCAAACACCACGGCAACAGCCTGCCACATACCTGCCTGAAAACCACCGCGCATTTGCTTAACAATTTCGTAGGTGGTTTTTCCGGTCTCCCGATCAATGAGTTTCATCAACAATTTGCCCTGGCTGTAAGTGAGGCCTTTTAATTCTTCTTCAAACTCAAGTTTCAGATCGCGTTCGCATTGTTTTATAAATGCCTTTTTAAGATGCACGTCTGTAATACCTGCTAATGCCTTATCATACTCTTTAAGTTTGCTGGATGCCAGAATCGCATAAGGGTATACTTTCCTAACGTTGTATTTTAATCGTGTCCACTGTTCGTAATGTTTCCGGGTTTTGAAAATACCAGTGGTGGTAACCTCCACGGTTTCAAGATAAACAAGCGGAATTGTATCTCCATTCTTAACTTCTGCAAAGTGACGGAAGCCTTTTTCAGGAGCCTTGGTAAAATCAAACGGGTTTGATTCAACTTGTGCAAAACCACAGTTGATTTCTAGGCAAAATAACAGATGAAAAACAGAACAGTATTTAAACAGCTTACGCATGGTGTACTAACTGTTAATAGACCTCAACGCAAAAAGTAACCCTTGGGTTACAGTTCAGTTCAGCCGATTTTGTTTCCATTGGCTTTTTTTAGCCTCTGAATGGGGTTGGGCTGTTGTTGTGGGCATAGCTGAAGCAAAAATTAAACCGGCTCCCACGGCAGCCGCTTCGTTTTGCTTGAATTGGTCGTGAAAAACCGTGCCGGGGGCAAAATGCTGTTTCACAAATCCTGTATCGAATTGCCCACTCACAAATGCCTTGTGTTTTAAAACAAACCTGCAAAAATCCAAGGTGGTTTCAACACCCACAATACAATAATCATCAATGGCACGAATCATTTTTTCTATGGCTTCTTCACGGTTTTTGCCGTGCACCACTAATTTGGCGATCATGGGGTCGTAATAAATGGGGATGTCCATCCCTTGCTCAAAGCCATCGTCAACCCGAACACCTGGACCGGAGGGGGTTTTGTAAACTAATAATCGACCGATGTCGGGTAAAAAGTTATTGGCCGGATCTTCGGCACACACCCTAACTTCTATTGAATGCCCGTTAATGCGAAGGTCTTCTTGTTGAATGCTGAGTTTTTCATTGCGGGCCACACGAATCTGTTCTTTTACCAAATCGAGGCCGGTGATCATTTCAGTTACCGGATGTTCGACCTGCAAACGGGTGTTCATTTCCAGAAAATAAAAGTTCAATTGGTCGTCGAGCAAAAACTCTACTGTGCCTGCTCCGCTGTAATTACAAGCCTTAGCCACATCCACGGCACAGCGTCCCATTTTTTCTCGTAGTTCAGGACTTAAGACAGAACTTGGGGCTTCTTCAATCAATTTCTGGTGACGTCGCTGAATGCTGCATTCGCGTTCAAATAAGTACACACAATTGCCATGGTTATCGGCTAACACCTGAATTTCAATATGTCGGGGCCCAGAGGCATATCGCTCAATAAATACTGCACCGTTACCAAAGGCCGAAATAGCTTCGCTCACGGCCAGTTTCATTTGTTCTTCAATTTCACTTTCCTTCTCAACCAGGCGCATCCCTTTACCGCCTCCGCCGGCGCTAGCTTTAATAAGCAAGGGGAATCCAACTTCCTTTGCCACCCTGATAGCTTCCTGAATGTCGCTAATGGCACCTTCCGATCCGGGAATCATGGGTACTTTGTATTTTTTAGCAGTGGCTTTAGCGCTGAGTTTATCGCCCATCATTTCCATGCTTTCGGCACTTGGACCAATAAAGGTGATACCAGCTTGTTTCACCTTGCGGGCAAAATCGGCATTCTCACTTAAAAATCCGTATCCCGGATGAATGCCGTCAACTCCCAGGTCCTTACAAATCGCCAGGATCTTATCCGCCTGCAAATACGATTGAGCGCTGGGCGGGGGTCCTACACACACGGCTTCATCGGCATACCTTACAAACAAAGCATTGCGGTCGGCTTCAGAATAAATGGCCACAGTTTTAATGCCCATTTCTTTAGCGCTGCGCATGATTCTCAAGGCTATTTCCCCACGGTTCGCAATCAGTATTTTTTTCATACAAAATTTGGTTTGCTTAAAGGTAAGGAATATTGAAAATGCACTGCAGGCCCGGGTGATTATTTCTTTTTCTTAATTTCGGGATACCATGCTGTTTTTTTACTTATCCAAACTATTGGCCTTTCTGTTATCTCCCATGTTTTGGGCGTTTGGGGTTTTAGTTTATGCCCTCTTAACAAAAAACCCGCAGCGGGCAAAAAAAATGATGATAACCTCGCTGCTTATTCTTTACCTGTGCTCCAATTCTTTTCTGGTTGATGAGTGTTACAGAGCCTGGGAGCCGGTAACAAAAGATTACCTGATGCAAAAGAACGAATACGCAGCGGCCATTGTTTTAGGTGGAATTGGTGATATTGACCTTCGCAGAAAACAGATCAATTTTGGCTCCGGTGGCGACCGTTTATTTCAGGTGTTACCGCTCTATCACAAAGGGTATATTCAACACATTGTGTTCACCGGGGGTTCGGGGAGCATTGAATTTCCTGAAAAAAAAGAAGGGCTATACGTAAAAAAATACCTTTTGTCGATAGGAGTTCCTGACAGCGCACTCTTTATTGAATCCGAAAGCAGAAACACCTTCCAAAACGCCATGCTTACGAAACAGCTTTTGGATAGTGTTGGTCTTAAGGGCAAATTCCTCCTGGTAACTTCGGGCTCGCACATGCCCCGATCACTCGCCATTTTTAAAAAAGCAGGATTTGAACATATCGATCCGTTTGTTACTAACCGGCATAGTGGTTACCGACGATTTACGCCCGATCACTTGCTGGTTCCCAATCCCGGAGCTATGATGTCGCTGCAAGCCCTGTTTCATGAATGGGTAGGCTTTATAATCTACAAACTCAGAGGGTATGCCTGAACATGAAAGAGGACCTGCTACAATTTATCTGGCAGCACAAATTGCTTAAACCCCTTCCGCTGATTAGTGTTTCAGGAAAGGAAATAAAAGTGTTACGACCCGGTGAATTGAACCCGGATTCAGGCCCCGATTTTTTTAATGCCAGAATTGAATTAGACCGGGTGATACTGGCCGGCAATATTGAAGTGCATGTGAACAGTTCAGATTGGTTAAAACACGAGCACCAGAAAGATAAGACCTATGACAATATTATTCTACATGTGGTGTATAAACACGACAAACCCCTTGACCAAAACAACAGATTCAATGTTGAGGTGCTGGAACTGAAATCGCTGGTTTCAAACGAGACGCTGAACAAATACCAACAACTCCTTCAATCGAAACAAGAATTGCCCTGTCACAATCAATTGACGGAATGTTCTGACCTTCATGTGCTGCATTGGCTCGACCGAGTTGTTGTTGAGCGTTTGCGGAATAAGGAGTATTTTATCCATCAGCTTTATCACAGTTTACATTGCGATTACACACAAACTTTTTTTGCTTTGCTGCTTAAAGCATTTGGGTTTAAAGTGAACGCTCAACCATTCGAACTTTTAGGACGACATTTGCCTGTTCATTTGCTTTTGCGGCATGCTAACAGTCTCAAACAAACTGAGGCCCTGTTGTTGGGCATGGCAGGTTTATTGGAAGAAACATTTCAAGAAAAGTACCCTAGGGAATTGCAGAACGAATTCGAATTTCTGAAGCGTAAATACCAGCTCCTGCCTCTTGATAAAAGCCTATTGAAATACTCCAGAATGCGGCCAACTAATTTCCCTGACCTGCGATTGGCGCAATTTGCTGCACTGCTGCACACACATCCCAATTTTTTGCAGGCTCCGCATGAATTCAGGAACCCCGAAATGATAGACAAGGTGTTTGATCTAAGTATGTCTGAGTATTGGAAAAGCCACTACCGATTGGGGGTAAAAGCTGACCGTAACACAGGTCGCCCAGGTAAAGCTTCTGTTGATATACTCCTCATCAATACGCTGGTGCCTTTTTTGTTCTTTTATTCCAATAAACAGAATAGGCCGGAATATAAAACACAGGCCCTCCAAATGCTCGAAACCTGTATATTTGAGAACAATCGCAAAACCCGTTTGTTTCATAATAAATCCCATCTTTTCCATTCGGCATTACAAAGTCAGGCATGCATACAATTGTATGATACGTATTGCAGTAAAAAGCGCTGTTTGAATTGTGGTATAGCAGCCGCGCTTTTAAAATCTGGGAGATAATTGTAGTTTTGGAACATGGTACGCAAAATCACACAATGGTTCGAGCAACAGGCATTTGGTGTTTGCCAATGGTTAGGAGATAAGTTAGGGATACGAACCACCACGGTAAGAATGTATTTTATCTACCTCTCGTTTTTTACTTTTGGCAGCCCAGTCATTATTTATTTTATTTTGGCCTTTTTTCTCGAAAACAAAAGGTATTTCAAACCTTTTTATTCACGTAAACGCCCAAGTGTTTGGGATATCGACTGAAAGGATAAATTCAGGAATTCACCAATTCTTCCCAGAATTCAGCAGCCCGGCGTGTGTGCGGAATCACAATGGTGCCACCAACTATATTTGCTACGGCAAACACTTCGTAAATTTCTTCAGTGCTGCACCCTTGTTCGTGGCATTTTTGCAAATGGTATTTGACGCAATCGTCGCAGCGCAGCACCATACTGGCCACCAATCCAAGCATCTCTTTGGTTTTTACATTCACGGCACCATCGGCATAGGTTTGGGTGTCGAGGTTGTACAAACGTTTTATAACCAGGTTATCTTTTGATAATATGAGCGCGTTGGTACGCGAGCGATAAGCATTGAATTCCTTAACCGAGTTATTCATATGAGTGAATTTAAGCTTCCAGTTTGTGTTTTTTGAGGGTCCAGGCCGAAACAAATATACTTATCTCGTAAAGGAAATACATGGGCAAAGCCACCACCATTTGAGACGTTACATCCGGACTTGGGGTAATAATTGCTGCAGCTATGAGAATCACAATCATGGCGTGTTTGCGGTAATTTCGCATAAAAGCAGGTGTGAGCAGGGTCATACGGGTAAGGAAATAAACCAGTACCGGCATTTCAAAAATAATTCCACTCACAAGGGTCATGGTACTGATCAAAGAAACATAATCGTCGAATGTGTTGTTGGTTTGAACAATGCCGCTTGATGACACCTGGTAGGACACCAGAAAATTGTAGCTCATTGGAAAAAGCAAAAAATAACCAAAACATACGCCTACCAAAAACAGCACTGAAGCGATGACAACAAATACTTTAACTGGCCCCAATTCTTTATCCTTCAATGCGGGACGAATGAATTTCCAAAGCTCCCAAAGTACAAACGGAAAACCAAGAATAATGCCACTAAGGAAAGCAATCCACATGTGGTTGAAAAATTGCTCTGAAGCACTCAGGGTTTGAAGTCGCGGGGTTTTTACTACTATACACATCACATCTCCAACACCGATTTTATGTCCCAATGAACATAGGGCCCTGTAAGAAAAAAAGTCCTGCTGCAGAGGACCAAAAATTACGGTATCAAAAACAAAGTCGTTAAAAGTGAATGCGCCAATGGCAATCACAACAATTACCAGTGCACTGCGCACCAGGTGCCAACGCAATTCTTCAAGGTGTTGAAGAAAAGACATTTCTGCGCTGTTTGCTGCCTTGGATTTGTTGGTGAAAAGGGCCATGGTTCAGGACTGCAAATTTAGCCTAAAACCCAGGCTTTGCAAATCGCTCCAGAAGCGGGGGTATGATTTGTCAACTACTTGAGGTGTGTCAATTTCAAGGCCCGGGTACACCAATGATAAAGGGGCAAAACTCATGGCTATACGGTGGTCGTTATGCGTGGAGATCCTGATTTGGCTCTCAGGTTTTTGAGCGGGTGGAATCAATTGCAGGTGATTATCGCTTCTGGTGACAATGGCCCCAAATTTTTCCAATTCTGTTTTTAGTACGTCGATTCGTTTGCTCTCTTTGAATTGTAAGGTTGTTAAGCCGGTTAGCCTGGCTGGGATGCCAAGACCTAAACAAGTACAGGCTATAGTTGGAGCAATATCAGGACAGGAAAGAAGATCTGCGTTGAATTCCTTAATGTGAACAGCGGTTTGAGTTAGGACCAAATGGGCTTTATCGAATACAGTTTTAACGCCTAAATTGGCGAACAATTCACTTAATTGGGCATCTCCTTGCATGCTATTGGAATTAAAAGATTGCAACTGAATTTTCGACCGGCGCGATAAGGCACATACACTATACCAATAGGATGCGGACGACCAATCGGACTCCACACAAACATCAGGGTAGTGGTTTTTGTTATCTCGATATGGTTGAACCCGAATGTGATTCCCAAAGTCATCACATTGGAGGCCAAAGGTTCGTAAGAGTTCAAGGCTCATGTTGATATAAGGTTCAGACACACGATTACCTTGTAAAATAAGGTCAAGCCCATTGGGCAGAAGGGGGGAAATGAGCAAGAGCGCAGAGATGAACTGACTACTGATGTCGGCCCTGACTTGAATTTTTCCACCCTGTAGTTGTTTGCCGGTTATTTTCAAAGGGGGGAAGTCTTTTTTTTCAAGATATTGGATCTCAGCCCCCAATTGTTGCAGGGCATTTGCTAATTCAGCGATGGGCCTTTCTTTTAAGCGTTCAGAACCATTGATAGTATATGTTTTGTTGTTTTGCGTAGCTAAATAAGCAGTGAGAAAACGCAAATCAGTTCCGGCATGATGAACATAAAAATCGGTTTTCTGTCCCAGCCTGACATCATGCAAAACCCTTTCCAAAAGTTGCGTGTCTTCTGAGTCAGAAAGGTTAGAAATTGAAAAATTCCCTTGAAGCACTTGTCTTAAAATCAGCAGGCGGTTACTAATACTTTTTGATCCACCCAACTGAAGGGAGGCATGTATATCTTTTTCAGGAGGGAATAGCTGTAAGGCACTCATGCTTTGTGATAAGCCTCGAGGGCTTTAGCGATCTGTTTTTCGTTTACCTCAACATCGTAGGCACAGGCGCCTATTTTTTTAAGCAGTGAAAAACGCAAGCTGCCTGCTTTGTTTTTTTTATCATGTCCAAGTTTGTCCAATAAGGCCGTTTTATCGAATGGGATGGTTTTCATAGGACCGAAGGTGTTGACCAGACGGGTTCTGATCTCCTGGTATGCTTTGGCGCTGAGCATTTTTTTCTGCATGGCAATGTGGCTTTCCAGAATCATGCCCGAACATACAGCTGATCCATGCAGAATATCTTCGCCTGCATCCAACATCAAGGCTTCAATGGCGTGCCCAAGACTGTGCCCAAAGTTTAACACTTTACGTTGAGCTGAATCTAATGGATCTTTTAAAACAATGGCGTTCTTTAATTCAAGTGAACGAAAAATACATGCTGAAGGGTCGTTGATCTGACTGATATCACTTAGGCTGTCCCACATTTTTTTGTCGGCAATAAGTGCCATTTTGAACACTTCTACCCAACCGTTCAACACCTGATGTTCTTCAAGTGTATTTAAGAACGGGGGGCAAACAAAAACGGCTTGTGGTTGAGAGATGGTACCCAGGCTGTTTTTAATGCCCATAAAATCAATCCCGTTTTTTCCTCCTACACAGGCATCCGCCATGGCAAGCAGGGTAGTTGGGATGTGAATGTAGGGAATCCCGCGTTTGAAAACAGTTGCCATAAATCCCCCCAGGTCGCTAATTACCCCACCTCCCAGGTTAATGAGCAAACAGTGTTTGTCGGCTTTTTGTTCCAGAAAAATTTCCCAGATGTTGGTACAGGTTTCCAATGATTTGTTGGTTTCGCCACTTTCTACCTCTATGATATCGGCTGTTCCCAATTGAGGGCAGGCGATCACCAGATGAGGCAAACAATGTTGAAGGCTGTTTTCATCGCAAAGGATAAAACAGCGGGAATAGTTTTTTTTTAACAGGAAGGAATTTAAGGAAAGCAAGGCGTTGTTTCCGAAATAAACCGTGTACCCGTTGGATTTTAGACTGGCCATGACAAATGCTTTACCGAATGTAGGAATTAATACCGAGTTCAGGAATTCAGCCAATTGCCAACAATGGTTGCTCCGCACTCTGACAAAATGGATTCTGGATGAAATTGCACACCGCAAACCGGAAGCGTTTTGTGACGTATGCCCATAATGTAACCCTGTTCATCTACAGCGGTAATTACAAGTTCAGGAGGCAAACACTTTTCATCCAACACCCAGGAATGGTAACGCGCGGCGTAGAAAACCTGAGGGCAGTTGTAAAATAACCCCGCTTGTTCAACAACATGAATTGGTGTAGCAATGCCGTGGTACACCCGTTCCAGATTTTTTAGTTTACCTCCAAAGCATTCACAAATGGCTTGCATTCCCAAACACACACCAAAAAAGGGTTTATGCTGAACAAATCGCTTCAAAAGTTCGGGCATTGAACCGGCCTGAGAAGGAATACCCGGACCGGGCGACAACACAATCCTGGAATGCCTTTCAACGAATTCAAAGTTCAATTCGTTGTTTTTAATTACGTTAACCGACACGTTGCCGGCTTTCTCGATGAGATGCCGGAGATTATGGGTGAAACTATCGTGATTATCAAGTAATAAAATCGACTGCATTCCCGTATTTTAACGAAGGTAAAGGTTAATACGAAGCGAAATAAAACAAAAAAGGGCGGTGATGGCCGCCCTGCTTATACATAAACTGTCAATTAATTCCCAAGGTCTTCAAAGCTGACATCGGAGGAATTGGTTTCCCCTGAATCAACAGAGTCAATTACAGGCGCGTTTTCCTTGATATGCTGTATGGCCTCATTGAGCCCCTCAATAAACTTTTCAAAGTCTTCTTTGTAAAGAAAGATCTTGTGCTTCTCGTAGGTGAATTTGCCGTCATTTCCGAATCGTTTTTTGCTTTCGGTGATGGTGAGGTAATAATCATTGCCTCTGGTGCTTTTAACATCGAAAAAATAAGTTCGCTTACCGGCCCTTACCGGTTTAGAAAACAAATCGCCTCTGTCGTTCTTTTCAAGTTCTTCTGACATAGTATGGTTTATTGTATTGAGCAAATATTAGTAAAAAAACGTTTGTTTTAAAGACCTGTTAAAAATTTAACAGAAATTCATTCCTATAGGAAATGCAGCGTGGGTTGCAAAAACCGGAGGCATCTTAAACAGAATTCAGGGTGTTTATTCTTTTTCAGGGAGAGCCTGAATGGCTTTGCAATTATTGAACATCATCTGCATGCTAGATTTACCTGGTGCTTTGGACTCCATGTTCTGCACATCCTGAAAACAAAAATCCCGTCCTGCGACTTTCATGTTAAGTACAAAATGGTATTCGGGTTCAGTAATAGCGCTTTCCCAAAGGATGGCCTCAGGTTCGTTGACGGTGTAGGCTTTGAACTTGTTGATTTCGTCAGACTCTATGTCGGTACGTTTAAGCTGTAAGTCGGCTGCTTCTTCTGTGATGCTAATGGCGAATCCGTTACCGGCCTTTACAATAAGCGCACCCGATCCTTCTTCAATTATGTTTAATGGGTGTTTTGAGGTGTCGGGCACAAAAACAGAAAATGGCTTGCCGTATTTACTTAACTCTATACTGCACATGCCTTCGGGTGGCGGAACCTGATCGTGTGTTTTGTTGCCGCAGGAGAAGATGAAGAGCAAGGCCCCACATAAAAGCAAAAATTTTGTGCAATGGCTGAGAGCGTGAATTGGTGTGTTCATGGCAGATAAATGTTTAATGGGATAAATATAGAATAAAATTTGTTTGCGCCATTTTTAACATGCGTAGTAGAGTGGGAAATGAAAAACCCCGCTCGCAAGTTGCAGTGAGCGGGGTTATAAGCTTAAAGCTTGTAAACAAAAAGCCCCGCTGAGCGGGGCCTTTATTACTTCTTCTTTTTAGCAGCTTTTTTCTTAGCAGCTTTCTTAGCAGCTTTTTTAGGAGCAGCTTTTTTTGTAGCTTTCTTAGCAGCTTTTTTAGGAGCGGCTTTTTTTGTTGCTTTTTTTGCCATGGTTTCTTGTTTTTGAGATTTGTTGATACGAAGTAAATAAATAAATTATTCTTATCTAATTCTTAATGTGTTATTTTTTCAACATCAATTTGTTGAAATTGTTAATAGTGTTTTCCGTATATCATCGCTTTCCAGAAGTCTGTTTTGTGTTGAGTTTTTTTCTTAATACCGCGAAAGCATTGATTTTACTATTGATTCAGAGGCATTGAAAAAATAAATCACATCAAAACGAAAAAAGTCACACCTGTTTTTTCTACTCATGCTCAAAGCCCGTTTTGCTCTTTTACCTGAATTTCTTCTTCAATTTCCCAATCCGACAACACTTTTATCATCTTCGGATGAATAAAAACGTCTTCTGCTTGTTTCTTTTTCAAAAGCGACCCACTATCCCACATCTCATTACTATTTGCATCAAACACAATTCTTACCGTGTACACACCTGCCGGAACATCAGTAAATTCAACTACTTTACTGTTGCTCGACGACAGAGAAAGAAGAACGGGTACTTCCTTCACAAGGAGTTGTTGTTCGTTGAGTAATTGTACCAGATACTGTTCCTTTTTATAAAATTGAAGTTTGAGAACGACTTTGCCGAGTTCATTTTTGCTTTGGGTGCTAAATTGAAAACTTGCACTGTCATTAATACTCGAAAACGCATCATAAAAAACCGAGTCATCAACTTGAAGTTGGAATCTTGTACCTTCAGGCAGCCCTTCAGCCAATTGCAGTTCATTTACACTCAGCCATCGTGGCGTTAGAGGAAGTGTGGTTCTGCTACTGTCAGATGTGATACGCAAGCGAAGTCCTTCACCCCAGGTTTTAGTAGTGTCCATCCAGGTGATAAAAGTCAATTTAAGTGCCGTGTTTAATGCTAAGCGATTTCCGGGGGTATTTAATCGCATGTACCCAAATTTTTTCTTCTTCTGACTTTTTTTAGGCAAACTCAGCATTATGGTATCTGTTTTACCTTCCTCTACATAATTCAACAACAGTTTCAAACTGTCTTCAACGCCTTTGTAATATAGTAATAAGGTATCGCCAGAACTGCTGTTTTTTACGTGGAGTTGATTTTCCTGTTCCGGATAGTAAGGTAGAATTAAAAGACGAGGCTTTTTATTGAAAATGATCAGGGATTGACCATAATAAGGCGACACGGTTTTTTTCACAAAGGTTTTGGCCGGAATTTCTTTAAAAGCCCTAAACTTGATCACTGAATCGGCTGGCAGTTGAATCAAGTTGTTTTGAAATCCTATTCTTTCCGCATCAGGGTCGTAACTCAGATTTTTGTTTAAGTCTTCAATTGCATAAGCTCTGAATTGTTTGGCCGGAAGATGTTTGATGCTGAATTCACCAGAGGCTTCTGTTTTGGTAATATAATTAGGGACTACTTTAAAAACCGAGCTATCGTTACAATCTGCAGCATCATAAAGCCCTATCAGTACATTATCAATTGGTTTGTTGTTGAAGGCATTTGTCACCCTTCCACTCACCACGAAGGAATCGATAAATGGGCCGGTTGAGAACACGTATTCAAAATTGTTTAAAGGGTTACCTTCATTCATGTCGGCAATTGCCTGGCCAAAGTAAAATCGGTAAGTTGTATTAGGTTTCAACTCGGCGGTGTCGAGTGTAATCTTCAGGGTTTTGCCACTCACTTCAGCTTCCGGAAGTGTGTTTAGTTTGGGCAATACCACCAAATTCGAAGTCAAATCTTTTAGTTGAATATATTCGTCAAATTTCAGGAGGATGCTAGAGTAAGCAAATCCCGTGCTGAATAGGGGGGGTTGAGCCACTAATAAACGCGGTGCCTGTCGGTCTTTTTCTCCTCCGGTTAAAGGCGACATTTGGGCACAATTGTGAAACAAGAGGGAAAATAAGAGCGCGGGTATTATACAAAAGCGGTACCTTAACATTCTATAAATTTGTAAAATTATTACAATAATCCATACACTTTCTTTTTCAACTTGATTTGATACGGTATTACCTCAACATATTTGGCAAACTCAGTGCTTACAAGATCTTCAATTTTTGTTTGTTATACCTAAGTTTTCACTACTCCCGTTTGAGGGGCAAAGTTATACAAAGAGGCAGGCCATTGTTTGTAAGTATCGAACCTACTACCTCATGTAATTTACGCTGCCCGCAGTGTCCAAGTGGTTTGCGCGAGTTCACACGCCCAACCGGCATGTTGAACGAATCGTTTTTTCAATCGCTAATTCTACAATTAAAACAACACCTCTTCAGTCTTACCTTTTATTTTCAGGGCGAACCTTTTTTGAATCCTGACTTTTTAAAAATGGTGGCATTTGCCAACGCACAGGGTATTTATACCATTACCAGCACCAATGCCCATTATTTGAATGCACAAAATGCCAAAGCAACAGTGAACAGTGGCCTCAATGAACTCATCATTTCAGTGGATGGCAGTCAACAAGCATCGTATGCAAAATACCGTGTAGGGGGACAATTCGAAAAGGTAATGGAAGGCACACAACACATCCTTCAGCAAAAAGCGGCGCTAAAAAGCCATTTCCCTCATGTGGTTTGGCAGTTTATTGTATTTAAACACAATGAATCGGAAATCAACGAGATCAAACGCATGGGAAAACAGTTGGGGGTAGATGAAGTGAGAATTAAAACAGCTCAAATTTACGACTATGAGCATGGGGAGGAATGGATACCCGAAAACCCCAGGTATTCCCGCTACGAAAAAACCAAAGCAGGAAGCTTCAAAATCAAAAACAAATTACTCAATCAATGTTGGAGAATGTGGCAGGGCTGCGTTATCACCTGGGATGGAAAAGTAGTGCCTTGTTGTTTCGATAAGGATGCCAAATATCGCTTGGGGGAATTAAAACAACAAAGCTTTGCTTCGGTTTGGCACTCACAAGAATACAATCATTTTCGCCAGTCCATTCTGAAAGGGAGAAATCAGATTGATATTTGCACCAATTGTACTGAAGGAACAAAGGTGTGGGCTTAAGGCCTGCCGAATAATATTGAATTAAAAAATTCAAGGCAGCTTTTGCCGGGTTTGGATTTTACCTAACAAATGGGAATGCAAGGCTTACCAGCAACACGCCGACCTACAAAGACAATAATTCAGAAACTTACAATAAAACTAGTCTTCGTTTAAGAAAATTTTATGATACACTTCCTGGTGTTTTTGCATAATTACTTTACGACGAAGACTTAATTTGGGAGTAATCTCCCCATTTTCAATTGTCCAATGATCGAACACCAGTTGCTGGCGTTTCACTTGTTCGTATGGAGCAAGCGTGGTGTTGATTTTTTTAACATGATCCTGAATGAGCTGCTTAAGCAATTCGTGATTTGCCACTTCCTCGGCTGTGCCGGAGGGTATTTTACGAGAGGCCAGGTACTCTTTAAATGCCGGTATGGAAGGCACAATAAATGCTGAAACAAATTTTTGGTTTTCTCCGATTACCATACACTGTTCAATGTATTTACATTCTTTGAGTTTGTTTTCAATCAAAACAGGTGAAATGTACTTTCCTGCCGAGTTTTTAAAAATCTCTTTTTTACGATCCGTAATCTTTAAAAACTTGCCCTCCAGCAAAGTACCAACGTCTCCGGTGTGGAACCATCCTTCCTTGTCAATCACTTCTGCCGTTGCTTCCGGGTTTTTGTAATAGCCCAGCATCACACTTGGCCCCTTTACCAGAATCTCCCCATCTTCTTCGGCTATTTTAACTTCCGAATTTTCAACCACCAAACCCACAGTACCAAATTTTCGACGGTCTTCATCCATACGATTCACTGCCACCACCACGCAGGTTTCAGTTAGTCCGTAACCTTGCAGTAAATTTAATCCCGCACAATAAAAAATGCGTTCCAATCTTGGGTTAAGCGCCGCACCTCCACTTACAATAATTACAATTTCACCACCTACGGCCTCACGCCATTTTTTGTAAACAAGTTTGTCGGCAATTTTACGTTGTATTTCGTACCACCAGCCATTGGCGCCTTTGTATTCAAAACGTTCAGCCAAATCCAAACTCCAATCAAAAATCTTGCGTTTCGGACCGCTCAGCTTTTCTCCTGCCGCACAAATTTTTTCCAGCACTTTTTCCAATATCCTTGGCACTGCTACAAACAACTGAGGATGAATTTCCCGACAGTTTTCACCTATGGTCTCAAAGTTTTCGGCATAATAAATACTTACCTCATTGTACAAATAAAGCGAGTTCAAAAAACGTTCATAAACGTGGTTCAAAGGCAAAAAACTCAGAGCTCTCCATTTTGGAGTAAAAGGGGCAATGTTTTTACAAACTTTTACGTTGCTCAACATGTTGTAGTGCGAAAGCATAACACCTTTGGGCTGACCTGTTGTGCCTGAAGTGTACAATAAGGTGAAAAGGTCGTTGGGTTGTACGCTTTTTTTAATGCTTTCAATTTTTGCTACATCCAGGTGTTTTTCACCCAAAGCCAAAAATTCGTCAAAATGCATACAGCCTTCCTGTTTTGAAAAACTAACCAGGTGTTTCAAATGGGGCAGTTTATCCTTTAAAGTATTGATCTTTTGTAAACCACCTTTATCAGAAACAAACACAATTTTAGCTTCGCTGTGATTGAGAATGTAAAGCAGGTCGTTGTTATTGATAGTCGGGAATATAGGTGCCGTTGGCATGTTTACTTGCTGGGCGCCGTAATCCACAAAATTCCATTGGGGGGAGTTGCCTGCCAATAAGGCCACTTTATCACCAGGTTGCAGCCCCAGGTGCAGGAGGGCGGCCCCTACCTTATTGGCATTGCCTGCAAAGTCATCTGTTGTATAGGTTTGCCAGCGTTTGTTCACTTTGGCGGCGAGGATATCTGATTTTGGGTGTTGCTTCAAATAATCCAGGATGTCAAAAACCCTTGTTATTTCCATAGTACCGAAGTTGAGGCTAATTTGATTGATTTCAAAATGATTTTGATCCTGATTTTATTTTTGGTTTGATTTTGGGCGTGCCGGCTGAAGCAAGAGGCCGGCGTATTTTCATTTGCCTCTTTGCTTCAGCCGTCGGGCTTTTCGTTTCAAGTCCTCGCTGCGAGCTATGGCTAAAGCCTCACTCGCAGCTCCGGGCTTTCCACTTCAATCCCTCACGCAACTGCGGTTAGTCATCACACCAGCTCGCTCAACAAACCACTGGCTTGTTGCCGTCCCTCACGCAATTTAAGTCTTGCCTGCCTCACCATCTCGCTCATCCCGATAGGTATCGGGACCACAGGGCTTCTGCCGTCCCTCACACAGCCTCGCTTATACAATTTGTAAAGCAAGTAGGTGTTTAGTTCCCTCCATTTCCCTTATCTTTAACCCAAAATTAAGGTATGATCGTAATTACTGGCGCAGCAGGTTTTATAGGAAGCTGTGTTATCGCAAAGTTCAACGCCGAAGGCATCACCAATTTGGTGTTGGTAGACGATTTTTCTAAACATGATAAGGACCATAATTACACCCTCAAAACCTTTTACCAAAAAATTGAACGCAAAGATTTTATTGAGTGGCTGCAAAAAAATACGGAAATCGTTGAATCAATATTACATATTGGAGCCCGCACCGATACCACCGAATTTAATGTTGACATTTTTAACGAACTCAATTTAAATTATACCAAAGCCCTCTGGCAAATTTGCGCAGCGCACAACATCCCTCTTATTTACGCTTCATCTGCCGCTACTTATGGTTTAGGCGAGCATGGTTACGAGGACGATGAATCCAAAATCCCCTTGTTAAAACCATTGAACCCCTATGGTGATAGCAAAAACGATTTTGACAAGTGGGCCTTGTTACAGAAAAAAACACCTCCGCACTGGCAGGGTTTGAAGTTTTTTAATGTTTATGGTCCCAACGAATACCATAAAGGTCGCATGGCATCGGTTATTTTTCACGCCTTTCACCAAATTCAACAAAATGGCAAGGTAAAGTTGTTCCGTTCACACCATAAAGATTATACCGATGGAGGACAATTGCGTGATTTTGTGTACGTAAAAGATGTGGTGAACGTGATTTGGTTTTTGTACAAACACCAACCTAAAAACGGCATTTACAATTTAGGCAGCGGCAAAGCCCGCACCTTTTTGGATTTGGCCAAAGCCACCTTTGCCGCCATGGACAAGGAAACGGTGATTGAATTTATAGATACCCCCATTGATATACGCGACAAGTACCAGTATTTTACCGAAGCCAAAATGGAAAAATTAATTGGGCAGGGGTACAAAACTCCCTTTACCAATTTGGAAGACGGGGTAAGAGATTACGTGCAACAGTACCTCATGAAGAATCAGTACATGTGAGAAGTTTTTTGCTTAAGACATTTTTTGTGCGATAAAAAATAACCGTAATCTTTTCTCGTTTGTTTTGCGGGAACTTGTGCTTGCCATATTTTATTTAAGCCTTGTTTCCTGTTCTGAACCATCTCATCAAACGCCTTCAATGAGGGAATTTTTGCATGACTCCTTGGCTTCACATTCAGTTTTGGCTGCTTTTCGCATTGGGCAGGATCTGAATCTGATTTTTGCGAACACCAAGGACACCCTCCACTATCGGTATTTTGAAAAGGGTTTGGTTTTGACCGACACATTAATCAGTAAAGGCAAGGCTACTTTTTTTTCTCCCCGCTTCAAAACCACCTACATTATATATGGTGATTTGGTAAAGTGCATTCATGAACAAAAGATCATTCATCCTTCTTCCAATTGGCAGGGACAAAGCCCCTGGAAAGAAGTACACTATTACGAATACGAGAGAATAGACAAAGGGCTCAATCAACCTTAATGCAAGGTGTGTATTTTTACATGGTCTATCCAAAAATCTCCGGGACTCAGCACGCTGACTTCCAGACGCAGTTTTTCCATGTTTTCTGTTAGAGTATATTCCAGTTCAATTTCACGCCATTCGGGAATGGATTCTGAAGAGCAGAGTTCCGGTCCGGGGGAGGCCTCAAAGGCATTGACACCACTCAGCCGAATACAAAAAGCAGAGCCCCGGTTTTTTATTTTGCAGCTTATTTTATAGGTGTTACCCGCTTGAGCTTTTATTTCTGTGCTTATGCCGGGGGAAAATCGTCCGCCCTCTTTAGAGCAGTCTTTTACTGCAAAATGCAAACACTGTTTTCCCTCAATCGCATTTATACTATCTATTAAAATGCTAAAATCGCCGTAACCTGCGGTATTTTGGGTGTACACCAGCCAGTTGAGAGGCAAATTGTTTTTTGTTTTTTCAAATCCACCGTTGAGTCCGGCGCTTTCGTCTCTGATGGATTCGCTCATTTCTTTCATGCAGGAGACCAGGGTCATCAGACAAAGGCCAAAAAGCAAGAGTTTGTTTTTCATGGTATAAATGGGTTTAAGATGATAGCACAAAACTATACGATCAGTTGTAGGAAGTATTTGACTTAAATCAAAAAAACACATCAACCCATGCATGGATTTCTCCTGGCTTTTTATTCTTTTTCGGCTCGAATGCGACTGAGGGTTTCCTGTTTCATGCCCAGGTAAGAAGCAATGCGGCCTAGGGGAGCGCGTTGTATAATTTCGGGACGGTTTTTCAGAAGTTTTAAATAGCGTTCTTTGGCCGATTTAAATTGTATAGAAATCAAACGTTCTTCAAGTCGGGAATAATAGTCTTCCAGTATGAGGCGCCCTGCGCGTTCGGTTTCAGGAAATAATTGGTAAAGTTCGTTCAGTTTTGAGAAGGAGATGGCCTGAACGCTTGTGTTTTCAATACTGTTGATGATTTCGTAAGAAGGCTGTCGCGAAATAAAACTGTAATAAGAGGTGGCAAAATCATTTTCCAAAGCAAACCAATTGCACACTTCATGATTTGGCAGGTGGTAATACCCTGTCAACATACCTTTATTTATATAGTATAGGTAATTGCATGGTTTACCTTCATTGAGCACAAGTTCGTTTTTTTTGAAGGTAAACTCTTCAAGAGCCTGACTAAGCCAGCTTACAGCCTCTGGCGATAGCCCAGTTAATGTTTGTATTTTAGAAACTAAACCCAAGACTTGATTTAATTAACTATGAATCAACGAAATTAAAACATTTTAGGATTTAGGGCTGGTTTGGCCTGAGATGAAGTCAAAAGGTTTTTCCGGATCAAAAAGTGATGTGTGTTTACTTACTTAAGTGCAAGATGTTATCAACTTTACAAGGGTTTGCGCCAGGGACCGCAGCGGCAGCTCCCGCGGGCACTTTGCGAAGGGTTTAAGAGCGAGGAGGCTTTTTGTAGCCACAAAAAGACACCGCAGCCGGTAAAACACAGCAAAGTGCTGCGGGACTATAGCGGAGGGCCCGACCCTGAATCACGGCAAAGGCCCGGTGGGCCTTTGAGCGAGCATGTATGCGGTAGATCCTTCACACATGCTGGCTCAAATGTGCACAGCACATTTGCCCTTTGATTCAGGGGGGCGCCCAAATTAAGATATGTTTAACCCCTCGAACCGGCCTGTTTATCTGCATTTTTACCGAATACTATAATTCATAGCAAGGGTTTGCTACTTCCCTCCTCTACATTTGTGAAGAAGTTAAGCGCTGAAGTGGAAAACAAGGCGGGGATAGGAAGACAAAAGAACTTAACTTTAGATGAATGCGTAACAAATAAAACGACTATATCATGGCAAAGAAAAACGCAGACGATGTTATCAACGAAATAGAAGCATCTATGAACGCGAGTCCAAAAAAATCGGTGAATGCCGAAAAATTAAAAGCCCTTCAGCTTACCTTGGATAAGCTGGAAAAAACCTATGGTAAGGGCAGCATCATGAAACTGGGCGACAGCCAGGTGGAACAGGTAGAAGCCATTTCAACCGGTTCTTTGGGTCTGGATATTGCTCTGGGCATTGGGGGTTTACCCAAGGGGCGCGTGGTGGAAATTTATGGACCTGAATCTTCCGGTAAAACCACTTTGGCCATTCATGCGATTGCCAATGTGCAACGCAACGGGGGCATAGCCGCCATTATTGACGCAGAGCATGCCTTTGACCGTTTTTATGCCGAGAAATTGGGAGTGAACACTGAAAATTTATTGATCTCTCAACCCGATAATGGGGAGCAGGCTTTGGAAATTGCCGATAACCTCATCCGTAGCGGAGCGGTAGACATTGTAGTGATTGACTCGGTGGCAGCCTTAACACCAAAAGCGGAAATTGAAGGGGAGATGGGCGATAGCAGAATGGGATTACAGGCCCGTTTGATGAGCCAGGCATTGCGTAAACTCACCGGTACCATAAACAAAACGGGATGTTGCTGTATTTTTATTAACCAGCTGCGCGAGAAAATCGGCATCATGTTCGGTAACCCTGAAACGACTACTGGTGGTAATGCATTAAAGTTTTACGCCTCAGTTCGTTTGGACATTCGCCGCATTTCGCAAATTAAGGATGGGGATAATGTTACCGGCAACCGGGTGCGTGTGAAAGTGATCAAAAACAAAGTAGCTCCACCATTTCGTCAGGCTGAATTTGATATAGTGTTTGGAGAAGGCATCAGCAAAATGGGAGAGATCATTGACATGGGTGTGGAGAAAGGCATTATTAAAAAGGCCGGTTCCTGGTTCAGTTACGAGGATACCAAATTGGGGCAAGGTCGCGATCAGGTGAAAGCCTTATTGATGGAAAATCCTGACCTCTCAGAAGAGATAGAAACCAAAATCAAAGAGGTGCTGGCCGAAGAAGCTGCAAACGCCTAAGGGGTTTTGTAAAGGAGATTTGTTTATGACCGGTTCCGGAGGGGACCGGTTTTTTGTTTTACATCACATGTGATGTTGAGGTAATATGGCCTGTGGAAAGCGTCTCGATACGCTGCTCTACCCACTTGCATTTGCTGCCCGGCACACAGACCGGCTAATCGAGCCCCCAGCTCGATGCCCTTCGACGTGACAAATTAAATAGAACATGTCTCTTCGAGTGGTTTTGTCAATGCGTGTTACTCGAACAAAACCTTATCGAGAAGTGACTCTCGGAACATTCAATTACAAGGTGAAGTATTGATACATTGCCCAATGCACAGCTTTATCTGCAGCTACTCGACGTGACCAAGATGCAGCTTGGTATTATTTCAACTCCACATAATCATACAAGCCATGCAATCCCCCTTCTCTTCCAAAACCACTTTCCTTGTAGCCACCGAAAGGAGAGGTAGGATCAAATTTGTTATAGGAATTGGCCCACACAACACCGGCTTTGAGTTTTGAGCTGAGGTTAAAAATTCTGGCACCTTTGCTGCTCCAAATACCTGCGCTTAAACCATAAGGGATGTTGTTGGCCAGTTCTATGGCTTCTTCAATGGTTCTGAAAGTTTGTACCGTTAACACAGGACCAAAAATTTCTTCCTGCACAACACGGTGGGTTTGGGTAGCGTTTAACAACAAAGTTGGAAGCACATAAAATCCTTTTGTGGGAAGAGCGCAAGAACTTTGATGCACGTCTAGTCCTTCCTGTTTGGCAAGACGTAGGTAATTCTGGATTTTATCCCATTGCATTTTGCTATTGATGGCGCCTATGTCGGTGTTTTTATCAAGTGGATTCCCTACAATTAACTTTTCCATGCGGGCTTTCAGTTTGGTGATCACTTCTTGCGCTTTATTTTCCTGTACCAGCAAACGTGAACCCGCGCAGCACACCTCTCCCTGATTAAAAAAGATGCCCTTGATAATGCCCTCTATTGCTTCGTTGATGGGGGCGTCTTCCAGAATAATGTGCGCTGCTTTTCCACCCAATTCTAAACTGAGGTGTTTACCTGTTCCGGCACACAATTTTTGAATGTGTTTTCCAATTTCGGTGCTTCCGGTGAAAGCTATTTTTTTCACCAAAGGATGTTTCACCAGATACTCTCCAGTATCTCCAAAACCGGTGATAATATTCACTACCCCTGGGGGTAAATCACAATCTTTAATGATCTCTGCCAATTTCATCGCACTTAAGGAAGTGCTTTCAGCGGGTTTTAACACCACCGTATTTCCGGTAGCCAAAGCCGGAGCAATTTTCCAGGCCGCCATAAGCAAAGGAAAATTCCAGGGAATGATTTGTCCCACAACGCCTAGAGATTCTACTTTTCGATTGGGAAACGCGTATTCGAGTTTATCGGCCCAGCCCGCGTAATAAAAAAAGTGGTTGGCTGCGGCAGGCACATCAAAATCGCGACTCTCACGAATGGGTTTACCGCTATCCATAGACTCGAGTACAGCCAGTTCTTTGGCCCTTTCCTGAAGCATTCTGGCGATGCGAAACAAATATTTACCTCTTTCTTTTCCTTCTATTTTGCTCCAAACTTTGTTGTAGGTTGCTGCGGCTGATTTCACGGCAGTATCCACATCTTTCTCTGAGGCTCTGGCTACCTGGGCGAGAGAGGTTTCATCGGCCGGATTTAGGCTGTGAAAATATTTTTTGCTTTGGGGTTTAGTGAATTTACCATTGATAAACAGCTCGTACTTTTCCTTTAAGCTCACATGTTCAGAAGATTCTTCAGAAGGAGAATAGGTCCAGTTTATTTTTGCTTCTTTTGGCATTTTAATCGATCGATATATAATCTTTACTGTAGTAGGCACCGGCTTGTTCTTTGCCCAATTGCAGTAAAATATCATTTACTAAAGAGCTGGCGCCGAAACGCAAGAGTGTTTTGTTCAACCACGCTTCGCCCAAAACTTCATGCACCAGAACCAAATACTGCAAGGCCGTTTTGGAAGTGGAGATACCCCCGGCTGGTTTAAAGCCAATTTTTTTACCGGTCTTTAAATAACAATCGTGAATAGCTTCTAGCATCACCAAACTTACCACTGGGTTAGCGGCAGAAGCAATTTTTCCCGTTGAGGTTTTTATAAAATCGGCTCCGGCCGCCATGGCCAGGTCAGCGGCTTTTCTTACATTATCGAGGGTAGAAAGTTCTCCGGTTTCAAGGATGACTTTTAAAGTGGTGTTTTTACAAACTAGTTTTACCTGAGCAATTTCATCGTAAACCAGGTTGTAATTTCCTTTCAAAAATTCGCCCCGGCTGATCACCATGTCAATTTCATCAGCGCCTTCTTCAAGCGCATATTTTACTTCTTCGAGTTTTAGTTTTAAAGGCAGGTTGCCTGAGGGGAATGCTGTGGCTACTGATGCGACCAATACACCACTGCCATTCAATGCTGTTTTGGCGGTATGCACATGGTTGGGGTAAACACAAACGGCCGCAACTTGAGGTAAAGCATCGGCACCAAAACCGCTATGTTTGGCTTTTTCGCATAGCCGAATGATCTTTTCTGCAGTGTCCTTACCTTCTAAAGTGGTGAGGTCAATCAGGCTCAGAGCCAAATGCAGGGCCTTGAGTTTGCTCTCCTTCTTTAAACTTCGCGTAGCCAGTTTCTGCACCCTTTCTTCAAGGGTAACCTGTTCGGTTAATGGACTATCATCGGGGTGCCAGCGCATGAAGAGTTTGGAATTATTAGCAATTTTAAAGGAAATTCCGTTATAAAAGAAGTAAAGGAATAAGTACATTTAAACCATATGCTGTGGTTGTGTAAACCGGTATCTTCCAAAAAACGTTTTGCCCCCTTCCGTCAACTCGACACGGACTACTATTTTAGTCTTTACGAAAAGGCGGAACATTTGCCTGAGCAGGACTGGAAACAACTTTGTCCTGAAGGAAGTGTGTTTTTGGAGAAGGCGTTTCTGAAAATTGTAGAATCGTGCGGGCATAGCAAATTGCAAAGTCGCTACGTAATTGTTTACCACAAAAAAAAGGTATGTGGTTTGCTATATTTTCAAGTGATTGATTTTAAGGCCGGGGTGTTTGGCGACCTGATAACCGGACAATTGGATAAGATGCGCAGTACCCGCTGGAAATTGTTTGAGCGTTACATCGACGCTAACAAAGATGAAATTTTACTCCGTCTTTTTACTTGTGGTAACAATTTGGTAAGTGGGGAATACGGATTTGTGTTTTCAGAAGAGCTGAACCACAGCACCAAAAGCAAGTTATTGTTGGGTTTAATGGATTTAATTGCCAGAGAAGAAAAACTAAGGGGGACTATTTCTGCCAGTTTGATTAAGGACTTTTATGAGCCGCTGCAACCCGAAGCGGTTTATAAGAAAGAAGGATTTTCGGAATTCAACATCGAACCCAACATGATTGTGGATATACCTGAAGGGGTGAATACGATCGAAGATTATGTGGCCTTATTCTCTAAAAAATACCGTAAACGTTCAAGAACAATATTTGAAGCAAAAGCCGGAATTACGGAGAGAGAAATGCAACACGAGGATTTAATCAAATACCAAACCCGGATGTTTACCTTGTACGAAAGCATTTTTGAAAATGCCAAGTTTAAGTTGTTGAAATTGCCGGAAGATTATTTTATCCGGGTGAAAAGCCATTTTCCGAAGGTATTCCACGTAAAAGGGTTTTTTCAGGGGGAAGAACTGCTTGCTTTCGGTTCCTGTTTCACCATGCCCGACGGCAATATGGAAGCACACTATATTGGTTTTGACTACAATTTAAATTTACAATACAATTTGTACCAGAATTTATTGTACAGTTTGATTGCTGAAGCCATACGCAAAAAAAGCAGGTGGGTGAATTTGGGTAGAACGGCTTCAGAAATAAAAACTACAGTAGGGGCTAAACCACACGACCTCATTTGTTACATCAAACCTCAGAATACCGTTTCGCGGTTAATTCAAAAACCGTTTATTTCTTTTTTACAACCAGAGCCCTGGATTGCGAGGAACCCGTTTAAAGAGGTAGAAGTAATTCACCACTCAGCCACTCAAATCACAAAGGTTCACTAAGAGAATTCTCAGTGGAACTCTGAATATTACTCTGTGAACAATGTAGTATAGATGGAGACAGTAGGTAGTGGCAGTCGGCAGTCAAAAAGTAGAAGCTACCGCTTCGCTTCGTGACAGGTCTTAATTCGTGAAATTGGTGGCTTTTTCACTTCGCAACCTTCAACCTTCTAAACTTTCAACCTTCTAAACCTTTTAACCAAGATCAAATTTAATGCCCTGAGCCAAAGGCAAACTATCGCCATAGTTAACGGTGTTAGTTTGTCGGCGCATGTAGGCTTTCCAGGCATCTGATCCGCTTTCGCGACCACCTCCGGTTTCTTTTTCCCCTCCAAATGCGCCACCTATTTCCGCTCCGCTGGTACCAATGTTCACGTTGGCGATACCACAATCACTTCCTGCAAAACTCAGGAACAATTCTGCTTCACGGATGTTTTGGGTCATGATAGCGCTCGACAAACCTTGTGGCACATTATTTTGCATGGCGATGGCTTCCTCAATGGTTTTGTACTTTAAAAGGTAAAGTATCGGTGCAAATGTTTCGTGCTGCACAATGGCCATTTCGTTGCGGGCCTCAGCTATGGCAGGCTTTACATAACAGCCACTTTCGTATCCGGCACCGCTAAGCACCCCGCCTTCCATGATCATCTTTCCACCTTCTTTTTTAATAGCCTCAATGGCTTTTAAATAATTTGTTACTGCATCCTTATCAATTAAAGGACCCACGTGATTTTTTTCATCCAGAGGATTACCAATTTTAAGTTGAGAATAAGCTTTGACCAAACTATTTTTTACCTGTTCGTAGACCGACTCGTGAATAATAAGACGACGGGTGCTGGTGCAGCGTTGACCCGCAGTGCCAACCGCGCCAAACACCGCTCCAATAATACTCATATTTAAGTCGGCTTTGTCGCTAATGATGATGGCGTTATTACCGCCAAGCTCTAAAATGCTTTTACCAAAACGTTCAGCTACTTTCACTCCAACTAATTTTCCCATTCGGGTTGAGCCTGTAGCTGATATTAAAGGCACATTATGGTCGGAGGTTAAATGTTCGCCTATTGTGTAATTGCCGTTAACGATACAGGAGATACCTTCGGGTAACTTATTTTCTTTGGCTACTTCATTCCAGATGTTTTGGCAAGCAATAGAACATAACGGCACTTTTTCAGAAGGTTTCCAAACACATACGTCTCCACAAATCCAGGCCAGTGCAGTGTTCCAGCTCCACACAGCTACCGGAAAATTAAACGCACTGATAATGCCTACAATGCCCAGGGGATGCCATTGTTCCATCATGCGGTGTTTTACACGCTCACTTTGAATTTGCAATCCGTACAACTGCCGCGATAAACCCAATGCAAAATCACAGATGTCGATCATTTCCTGCACTTCACCCAAACCTTCCTGAAGGGATTTTCCCATCTCGTATGAAACCAGTTGACCGAGATCAGATTTTTTCTCCCTGAGTTTATTGCCAAACTGCCTTACGATTTCACCACGCTTAGGAGCAGGAATTTGTCGCCAAAAGATGAAGGCCGATTGAGCGCTTGCTATTACCTTCTTGTAATCCTCGGCAGTTCCCGATTTTACCTTTGCGATAAGTTTACCGTCAACCGGACTGAAGGATTCAATCACCCCTCCGTTTGAAAACCAAGTGTTTCCTGTTGAACAACCTTCATTGATTTCTTGAATGCCGAGGCGTTGTAATACGTCTTTCATAGTGTAAATGCTGGACCAAAATTAGCCAATATTTACTTAACGCGAATGAGAAGTCAGGACTTATTCCTTAAGGAGTTTAAAACGCAGGCGCTTCGTTTCGGAACAAATCTCAAGACAATACAATCCGGCCGGAAGTTCCTGAACCGAAATAGGTGTTTTACCTATTGCACTGAATTGTAGGGCAAGCTGACCATTGGTGTTGAAAATGCGAACCGAATATATTTGATTTTCAACTGATGGTAACAGGGTTACAGATTCCTCAGCCGGGTTTGGAAACACAGCAAATGCGAATAACGGATCATACGAATCAATACCGGTACATGCCAAAACACTGATGGTTTGACTTTGTGAATTGCTGCAGGCATTAGCATCAGTATACGTATACACAATAGTATGAGTTCCCATTCCAGCCAGGCTGGGCGAAAACTGATTTCCGGTAATTCCGGGGCCACTAAATGTTCCTCCGCCCGGACTGGCATTGAATTGCCAGGGGGTTTCTGTTTCACACACTTCGGTAAGGGAAACGGTAAAAGTAATTTGAGGAAGAGAATATACTACTACAGTGGCTGTAGTGCTGGCGGTATTGGGACATCCGGGTGCCGAACCAATTACCGTATAAACGGTACTAACCAAGGGAGAAACAACCAACAAACTGCCAGTGTTACCTGTATTCCAAGTGTAAGATACCGCACCATTCACCTGCAGGGATGCGCTTATCCCTGAACAAATGGTAGAAGATGAACTGTTGAGACTGATGGAACTAACAACTTGAACGGTACTAACAACCGGAGCTGAAACACAAGAGGAAGTTGTGCCGGTGATAGTGTACAAACTAGTTGCGGCCGGGCTCACAGTTTGTGTGGAGTTATTGCTTCCCGAACTCCAGGTGTATGAAGTGGCTCCCTGTGCTGATAGTGTAGCAACACCTCCGCTGCAGATGCTGGTAGAGTTCACCTGAAGTGTGGGACTTGGTGTAATGCTAAGGTTCAATGTTGCACTGGAAGTACCACAGGCATTGGCAACTTGTAAACTATATGTGCCGCTTGTGGCCTGGGTTATGCCGGTGAGGGATGCTGCAGGAGCGCTAAAATTTCCAATCCCGCTCCAGGAATAGGTTAATGGCGAGTTCCCAACAACATTGGCTGATACAAGCAAAGTGTCGTTGGAGCAGGAAGCCGAATTTGTGGTAATAGCTAACACAACAGGTGAATTGCAAGGTACGGTGCCCGGACTAAAACACAATCCTCTGAATATGCTATTAGCCATGTTAGCGGTAGCAAGTGTGGTAGCTGTGGAGGCAACACCCAGGTCATTTATTGCCACAAGCCGGTTGCCTGTATTTTCGCTTGTTGTAGCATACACTTTTGGAAAATTGCCTGAAAAGTCGGCTACTACACCTAATAATGCTCCTGTCAAGGTCCCACCAGTGTTTAAAGTATAAGCTAAGGACCATACACCGGCGGTTTTTACCCATTTTTGTATACCTCCCGAAGCATTGTTTCGTGAATCGGCAACATAACAAATGGTGTTGGCAGCATTAAAATAGAATTGACAAGGTTGGGAATTTACTCCTGTTGCAATGATCACGCTAACCGTTTGCGGAGCACTCACCGGGGTGCCTGAACCCACTGCATAAATACCGATTACGGAAGGAGTTCCGGCGGTTGATTGTGAACTGATATACAACTGTTGATTAACTATCTGTATGGAGCGCAAATTGTTTTTGGAATTTTGCACGTTACCCGGAGTACTGTTGGTACCATAATACGAAGCCCCGGCACTTGAGCTTGATGCCCATAGATTAAGCGAAGTAGTGGCCGCAGCACCACGAATATCGCCATTGGCGTATGGTCCACTACCAACTGCCCCCAGATAATAAGTTCCATCAGCAAATACAAGACCTATGCCCCGGTTAAGCGTGGAAGCTGCCGGTGAGTTTAACGGTCCGGCATATGGTAAGGACTGCAGGTAGGCACCAAAAACTATACAACTCGCGTCTTCAGAAAGGGAAAGATGGCCTTCAGAATTCGCGCTACCACGAATAATTAAAGCATTAGTTCCGGTGGTTGGAACAGACAAACTATAACCGGGTGAGCCGCTCGTGGAAAATTCTTTGAATACGATAGCGTTGCCATTGCTGCTTAAAGGCAGGCTGCCATCACCTGCTTGCAGCACTATCAGTCGGCCAGGTGTGAATTGAGCATTGCCAGTAATTGGAGAAGTAAAAAGTAACAGAATTACATACAATCTTGAGAAATACCAGTTCAATGATGCAAGTGCGTTCATAAGCGTTGCGTATAACCACAACAAAAATAAGCCTGTAATGTGTGAAGGAACTTTACAGCGTAAAATAGAACTTACGCTGTTAGGGCTTCATTTTGAATCGTTGAGTGAACAGCCAATTCTCTGTGTAGTAGGCCTTTTCTAATTTCTTAACACAGTTTAGGAACTTCTTCAACTTATCTTAACTAGGGTTTAACACGCGCTTCACCTCTTCGTCGGAGATTTGTACCGAAAACAGAATGAAGACCTTTTACAAAACCATTGTTCTCTCCGACATCCATTTGGGTATTAAAGCCAGTAAAGCAAAAGAAGTCGTTCATTTTTTAAAACAACACAAATGTGAAACTCTGATCCTCAATGGGGATATTATCGACGGCTGGCAATTGCGCAAAAACGGGAAATGGCGAAAACAACACAGCAATTTTTTTAAACACATTATTGGGCTTACATCAAAAAACAAAACCAAGATCATTTACCTCAGGGGCAACCATGATGATTTTTTGGAAGAGATCATGCCGCTTAAAATCGGCAATTTCAGTATCAAAAAATACTATATCCATTATGGCGTTCACAAAAAGTATTTTGTCACACATGGAGACATTTTTGATAATGTAACCTCTAAACTAAAATGGATTGCCAAACTGGGAGATGTAGGCTATACCTTTCTTCTCTGGTTGAACCGACATTACAATACATATCGAGAAAAAAGGGGGCTGCCTTATTATTCCCTATCACAGGTGGTGAAAGCTAAAGTGAAGTCGGCTGTTTCTTTTATTTCGGATTACGAAAACGAACTCGTAAAAGTAGCCAGGGCGCGTAAATGCCATGGTATCATTTGTGGCCACATTCACCAGCCGGCGATAAAAACCATAGAAGGCATAGAATACCTGAATTCAGGGGATTGGGTGGAGAGTTTGACGGCCCTAGTAGAGGACATTGAAGGCACCTGGAAGATCATCCACTATCAGGATTGGTTAAAAACCTGGTCGGAATCTAAGATAAATAACCTGAGCGAATCCATCGATACGCTATTGCCTTCAGGAGTTACAGTAACCAATTCATAACCATGAAAAAAAAGAAATATTTACTTGCTGTACAAGGCGAGGGCAGAGGCCACATGACTCAGGCCATCACCATGTATGAAATGCTGATAGAACAAGGCCACGAAGTGTGCGCCGTAATAGTCGGGGCCAGCGCAAGGCGTGAAGTGCCTGCCTTTTTCTTTGAAAAAATCAAGGCCCCTATTAGTAAACTGCAGAGTCCGAATTTTGTAACGGATGAAAAGAATAAAAGCATTAATATTCCAAAAACCTTGTTCAGCAATTTGGCTCAATTGAAAACATTCAGAGCCAGCTTAAGGCGTATCGATGAGTTAATTCAGGAACATCAGCCCGATGTGGTGATTAATTTTTTTGATTTGTTAACTGGCCTATATTACCGGTTTTATAAACCCAAAGCCAAACTCATTTGTATTGCTCACCAGTACATTTATTTTCACCCTGAATTTGAGTTTCCTGAAGGGCATTTGATCGATAGGTTATCCATAAAAATGTATACCCGCTTAACTGCAGCACGATCGTCGAAAAACCTGGCCTTGTCTTTTTATAAGATTCACACCACGAACGAAGATGTAGTTGTAGTGCCACCACTTCTGCGTAAAGAAGTGTTTGAACTGAATGCTCAAAAAGAAGACTTTTATTTGGTTTATCTGGTGAACAACGGCTATTTTGAAGAGGTGTTGAATTGGCACAAAGCCAATCCCGACAAACTGATCCATTGTTTTACCGACCAGCCGGATAAATTAACCAGCACCTATAGTTTCGACCATCAAAAACTTCAGGTACATGCTATAAACGATAAATTGTTTTTAGACATGATGAGCAGAAGCAGTGGTTTGGCAAGTACTGCAGGCTTTGAAAGTGTTTGCGAAGCCATGTATCTGGGTAAGCCTGTGCTGATGGTGCCGGTAGAGGGACACTTTGAACAACTCTGCAATTCAAGAGACGCTTACAAAGCCGGAGCGGGCATCTTTTCCGATCATTTTGACATTAGCAAACTTGTGAATTTTTCATCTACATTTAACAGCAACAACAACTGGTATAAAATCTGGGTACAAAATGCCAAACTTAGAATCTCTCACGAAATCGCGAGTGTATAGTATGCCACGTAAACTGTTGTTTATTGTAAATCCAAACGCCGGTAAAAAAACATCGGAGGCGATCATCAAGATTATTCGAAAAGAATTTCCACAAAACATGTATTACCAGATTGTGATCTGGAAAAACAAAGACCATTTTGAGGAAATAACCTCTTTGCTTAAATCAGAAGGCTATACCGATGCCATTGCGGTTGGAGGTGACGGTACCGTTAATCAAGTCGCTTCAGTAATTCAGGGGACTAACATACGCCTGGGCATTGTTCCAATTGGTTCAGGAAACGGATTGGCCAGGTCATTAGGCTTATCCATGGACATAGAAGAAGTCATCAAACAAATCGTCGAAGGAAAAAGTACTGAATTAGATGGTGGGCTGGTAAACCAACACTCTTTTTTTTGTACAAGCGGGGTGGGTTTTGACGCACACATCGCCTACCTTTTTTCTAAGGCTAAAAAGCGGGGATTAGGCACCTATGTAAAAATTACCATAGCCCAGCTTTTAAGCTATAGGGCTAAAGTATACACCCTGGAATTTAATGGAAAAACCATAAACCGAAAAGCCTTTCTGATTACGGTTGCCAATGCCGGTCAGTATGGCAATGATTTTTACATTGCTCCACTGGCAAAACTTGATGATGGTTTGTTTCACGTGGTGATATTAAAGCCGTTTAATGTGTTGAGTGTGTTCTCCATTTTTATGAAAATTCTTAGAAGAAAAGCCCACACCTCATCTCACATCGAAACCTTTACTACAAACCAATTAACCATTACAAGGGAAGAGGATGACAGTATTCACTTTGATGGTGAGCCTCAAATGGCCGGCAAACTACTGTCTTATTCTATACAACAAAAGTCATTAATGGCGATTGTAGGACCTGGATATAAATAATAGCCCTTTCGTTAAATCTTTATCCTTTTTCACTTCAAAGCTGCAGGCGCAGCTGATGCACTGGAAGGAGAAATAAACGGGGAATTACTTTTCTTTTTATATTTTAAAAACAACATAATATCGCCAAAGTCTACCTCACTGATCAGTGAATCTGGCAAATTATTTTCGTGTTGTTTATTGGCCACTCGAAGGGCGTAACCTTGCAACTGAGCATCACTGAAATCGGGGATGATGTCACGACCCCATTTTTTACTCGTATGGCATTTGGCGCAAGAAAGTTTATACAAGGCATAACCCCTTTCGCAGGTTTTCCGATAATCAGCCTGAACCTCAGCGCGCATGGCCTCAGGAAATTCCAGCGGGGCCTTTTTACTGCTGAAACAGGCCATTAAAAGAAGAGGAATTGCAGAAAGACTGTAAATTAGTTTCATGATGTGAAATCAAATGTTGAGGTTTAAAATTCTCCGCCTACCTTTCGTGTGTTAAGGGCCTTATTTTTGGACATTGGCAAATTAGCTGGTGGTGCTTCAATAACAATTGTTTCATCCAGAGCTTTCATAAAAGCCAGAAGTTGTTTTTTCTCCAATGCATTGAGATGCAATGAATCTGATGAAAGGGTTTGGTTGGGTACATCCAAACCATGTCCGGCGCCACCACCATCGCTGTAAAAATCAATTACTTGTTCCAAAGTTCGAAATACGCCATTGTGCATGTATGGCGCAGTTCGGCTGATGTTGCGCAAACTCCCCGTTCTGAAGGCACGATAGGTTTCAGGCGCAGGGTTGATAGCATAACGACCAACATCGGAACTTAGTGCAGTATAATTGGTATCAGAAGGAACCCCCAGTACTTCAAATTCTGAACCCACATAAGGGGGTTTTACCCCATTAAAATGAGGAACAAAATGACAGGTGGCACATTGCGCTTTACCCATAAATAAATTGAACCCGGCTTTTACCTCAGCACTTAATTCTGCCTTTTTGTTCATAGCAGCATCAAATTCCGAACGTTGTTGGCTGAATTTGCCATAATAAAAAGTGATGGCAGAGGCCAGATGGTCAAATCCTATTTCACTGTCCTCAGGCACAAATCTTTTTATTGCGGTGAGTCGTTTGTTGTAGTCGTTGCAGGACATTACTTTCTTCAACACATTCGTCGGATCTTCTCCCATTTCCAAACTATTGCTCACAACAGCCCTCACCTGTTCTTGCAAGTCGAGAAGTTTACCATCGGCCATGATCAGATGATTGTACATGCTGTTGATGAGGCTGGGGGTATTGCGTTCAAGCAAAGATTGGGCACTGAGTTGCAAGTGACTTGAAACGTTCTCGTCGGCAAAATACGACTGTGATTTGTGGCAAGAGGCACAGGCCCTTTTGTTGTTAGCTGAAAACAAGGGGTCGTAAAACAATAATTTACCCAACTCTTCAATTTCAGCCAAAGCTTTGGGGTCTTGCACCCGGCGGAAAAGGCCTTTGGTGTTTTGTGCCGTATACAGTTGTTTATCAAAAAGACTGTTGTTTTGTTTGTTCAAGGAATAATCCACTACACTGCGACTGCTAAGTTGATGCGAACGAATAGCGGATTGATTTATGGCGTAAAGTGGATTGATGTAATCACGTATAAAAATAAAATGATCAAACGTGTGGTAATCGCTTAAAGAACCCTCGACAAACGCTATTAACCCCTTGTACAGAGCCAAATATTCGTTACTTAAGGCCAAACCCGGATAGGCTTTGCTGTAGGCAAAATAAATGTTGCCTGTATTCATTAACATGGCATGTAGTTCGGGCAAAATGGCATCGGCATTAGGGCAATCAAACCCGCTGGTATATATGGCAGCAAGATTTAACAAAAACAAGCGGTTACAGAAGTAAAAATGCGCAGGGTCATTGACTCGCTTAACAATACTATCCTCCAAATAGATTCGGGTAGCCTTTAAAGCTGCTTGCAATAGCTGCAACAAACTGTCTTTTCCGGCTTCGACTTCATCAAGGTAGAGTAAGGCCAGTGTATAACCGGCCCCTTCCCGGCGATAAGGCTTTTCAAATTTCTCAAATACTTCAGTTTCCCATTCCACAGGTAGTGGCCCGTTTATTTTTTTATAACTGGTGGGTTCTAAATACCGGAGCCAAAGATCCAAGCCTTTTAACGCCTTTCTTAATCGCAGAATTTCAGTTTTGGTTTTAGATTTTGACTCTTTATCCCAGTTCGGTGAGGCCTTAAGGGTGGCGATAAAATTTTCTTGTTCAACTGCGAACGATAGAATTTGACTTTGGTAGGTATCGAGATACACATTTGATAAATCTGCCTTTTTAAAGGAAAGAGTTAAAGTCAGCAGCACAGCGATTGGGGCTAAAAAAAGCGGTAATTTCTTCATTCTTCTTACTCCTGTAAATAGTAAAAACCGGGCCTTGTGAAAGACCCGGTTTTAAAGCAGAATTAATTGGTTTAGTGCAGCACTACCAGTTTAAGTGTTTGCAATTTGCCATCCTTTGCAAGGGTTACAAAGTACTCGCCATTGTTCAGTGATGTGGTGTTGAGGCTGATGTTGTGCTCCCCTTTTCCTAGTTCTTTTTCTGCAACTTGCATTATCAAAGCGCCGGTAATGTCATACACATTTACGGCCACTTTGCTTGAAGTTTCCAATTGCAATTTAACAATGGCTTCGTTGTTGCTTGGATTAGGGAACAAAGAAGTAAATGCGAGGTCTTTTTCATAAGTAGCAACGCTCACATCAATATCGGCTTTACCTTGAATAGCGAAACTGTAGTTGTTTTCATCGCCATCATCGCTCATGATGTGCATCATGGCGTTACGGGTACCTGCAATCAAGGGTGTAAATTCAACCGTAATGTTTTGTGTAGCGTTTCCTGCAAGTGTAAGCGGGAAATTGGGAGAGTTTAATACTACAAACTCATTGGAATTTGCTCCACTCATCATCCAACCATTGATGGTTAGTGTACCATTGCCGGTATTTTGGATAACAAAGGTTTTGCTGATGCTGGTGCCCAATTGAATAGTGCCGAAGTTGGTATTGTCGTTGCTGTTTACACTTGTATTTCCGGAGGCAATGCTAATGTTATTTCCCTGCACATTGATTTCAGGACTGGCACCTATGCCACGAACGGCAGTGGTGTAATATTTTTCATCCCAGTCGCTGCTCATAACATTAAGAACTGCAGTGCGCGTGCCATTGAATGGCGCTGTAAAATTAACGGTAATGGTTTGCGAACCATTAGGAGCTACAGTGAATGGAGTAGAAGGACCTGAGATAATGAAATCACCGGCGTTGTTTCCACTCATGAACAAACCACCTACAATTAAAGTTCCAGTGCTGGTATTTTGTATTACAAATTGTTTAGAAGCTGAAACGCCAACATTTACGGTACCAAAATCGGTATTGTTACTGCTGGCAACAACAGTGTTTCCACTGGCAATGGATTGGTTATTGCCCTGGAGGTTAATTTCGGCATTGGCAGCGGCAGTAGCCGGATTATAATATACCAACAATTGTCCGCCATCTACCAGTGGTGAAGGAAGAGAGTAGTGTGCCTGATCGTACAACATAAACCAGCCTGCACCCTTAATTCCTTGAAGGTCGATAATTCCGGAGGATTCTTCGTCCTGAGTTAAAAACCCGGGGTTCCCCGATTTAAAGCGCATGGTATCCTGATCCATGACTAATGTAACAGCATCGCTTGCTATTTTGTATTGCCAAATTTTCGCGGTATGAGATTGATTACCCGGATCTTCCTGTATCAAAATGTGACCGTGATTATCCATAACCATGTTGTCCATCATTTTTGGACCTTCTGCACCTTCCAGAACTGCTGTAATAGTACCACCTAATTCAGGATTAGAGATATCAGTGAATCGCAATCTCCACAAACGACTTGGTGTGGTAAATGAGGCGGTAGTAACAAAATAAAAATCGCTTGGGCGGTTTGGATCCCAGGCGCCATCTTCTGGTCTGAGAAAATTAGTTACCCCATTATTATTGCTGTTGGTGTTTAATATAGCACCTGTTTGAAGGGCGGAAGAACTCATGTCTATCATGTTAAACTTTGTATTGGCAGGCACGGTACCTGTAGTTTGTTCGTTAAACATGCCCTGTACAGCAATACCATACAATTTTCCACCAAATAAACCAGCTTTATCAATAAGTGAGCCGCTAAAGCTTTTGTTGCCTACATACACATAAACCTGTCCAGGTGAAGAATCGTCTAATCCTACAACGATTGTTTTATCTTGCGGATAAGGACTAGCAACAGCGTTTTCGTATGAATATCGACCCAAATGCGGAAGCTGATACGATACTCCGGCTTCAGCACCCGTAAGCACATGCGCCATTCCGCGGCCTTCGCTACCTGTTTCTTCTCCGTTCATTAAAAAGCGTTCTTGTGTGCCTTTTCCGGAAGCCGGGTTATAAAATGCAGTAATTTCAGGAAGATCAGCCGCACAGAAGCGGGCAAAAGCAGTCAGAGTAGAGGGATTAACTGCATTGTAAGTCGTATAGGTTGTTCCTGTCCAAAGTTTCACATCTTGAATCAGATCAGCCCCACTCACTACCTGAAAATTAGATTTGTTAATGACCCACTTAGAAACAAACCCTCCTGTTTGTCCATGAGCATGAACAGTGCCGGAAGTTGATCCCATTTCGTGATTCAGATAAACGGTAAAAGTGGCGCCACCATTGTCTAATGCTCCCATTCCATCACCTAAACCGGCAAGCGGATAACCATTCACCATATCACCAACCGTGAGAACGGAAATGGCAGTTCCACCGGCAACTGATGGCCACATGTAGGGTGTGTTGGTGGTGCTAGGACCCGTTTGAAGCGTTTGCGCGCGGCCAATGCCTATCAGTCCGATAGCGCAAATTAGTGTTGTAAAATTTTTTGTCATGTTGTTTAGAGTTTAATGAGCTCCAAAATTAGAGGGGCATTGCTCCCTGGGAGTTAGCCATGAATGAAGAAAAGATTAAGAATGGCCTTAATTTGTAAATCTATACTTTACAGAACAACATAACTTGAACTACGACAAAACGCATTAACTTTTCATCAACGGTTAGGTAATGTTGAGTTTACAATGCATACAAAAATTAAAAGCGTGGAAATAGTAAGGAATTAATGGCTTAAAAAAGCGACCAACTCTATGTGCCCGTTTTTTTTAGCATAATCTAAAGCTGTGTATCCGGCCTTGGATCTTAAGTTTATATTGGCACCATATTCGATTAAGCGAATAACAATGTTTTTGTAGTTGAATTGAGCAGCATACATTAAGGCACTCACACCATCTTCATTGCATTCGTCAGGTTTTGCACCATTGCTCAACAATAAATTTAAGAGGTTCAGGTTGCCTTTATAACTTGCAGCAACCAGTGCGGTTCCTTCTGGGGAATTGGCATTGGGATTCGCTCCCAATTGAAGTAGTGCCTTTACAGCATCGGCCTGTTGGCTGTATACCGCAATGATAAGGGGACTGAATCCGTTCTCATTAGTAGAATTGATAGAGTCTTGATTTAAAATATGCAGGGCTTTTATTCTGGTTGTATCATTGGATCGGGCGGCTTGAAAAATGTCCTGTGCGAAATGCCCGAATGGCACAAGCCACAAAATGGCTAATAAGCATTTTTGTAATACACCACAAGAAAATACAAAGTCAATCATGGTTTTACAACGCACAATTTAAAGGAAAGGGAGTGTTCTCTTGTCTTTATTTTCAAAGTATACACCCCTGCGTTGAGCGAATCAAGACTTAAAACAAGGTGTGTTAAATTCCGTTCAAGGAATTCAGGAACAACTTCTTTTCCATTCAAGTCGAAAATCTGAATTCGCTCAATAACTTTTACAATAGAATTCACATGAAGCAAATTATTTGCAGGATTGGGATAAATAAGAATATTCTCCTTTGGTTTGTTGTCCACTGAGAGTCCAACACATTCTGAAATAGTTACGTTAATTGCACTCGTATCTTTACAACCGTTTGCATCAGTGTATTCATATACAAGTGCGACACTTCCCGGAAGATTCAATGAAGGAGTGAACACTGTGCCATTCACACCAGTTCCGCTGAAGACACCACCGGATGGTACACCTTGTAATATTGCGGGGGCATCTTCAAGGCATAATGGACCTATAGGCACGAGGGTGCAAACAGGCAGGGGGTGAACACTTACACTTACCGGTGAAGAAGGCAGGGACACACATGAATTTATCGTTTGAGTAACAGTATAAGTACCGGATGAACTCACTGAAATACTAGTTGTGTTAGCGCCATTTGACCAAAGATTGCCTGATGGAGCAGAGGAAAATAACGTAATACTATCGCCTTCGCAGAAATTTAAATTACCACTGGCAGAAATACTCGGACTAGTGGGGATTGGGTTGACTGTAATGGTAAGTGCTGCACTGAGCGTGCTTTGTGGGTTAGCACAAGACGAGCTCGAAATCATCAAACACGTGATGGTGCCGCTGTTGTTCAAAGTAGCGGGGTAAACTGCTGAATTACTGCCAACACTAGCCCCATTGAGCTGCCACTGGTATACCGGATTACTACCGCCATTGAAAGCGGTGGCAGAAAAACTCAGAGAGGCGCCTGAACAGCTAGGATTACTGCCTTGAAATTGGGTAATACTAACCGAAGGAACCAATACAGCGCTTACACTCATGGTAATGGCATTACTAAGACCTAAAGTATTGGAAGCACAGGTGGAATTGGAGCTCAATTCGCAGGTAACCTGATCACCGTTTAGCAAAGCTGCACTTGTAAAATTGGGAGAATTTGTACCTGCATTGAGGTTATTTACTTTCCACTGGAATACCGGAGTATTACCGCCATTGAATGGACTCGCCGAAAATCCTGCATTAGCACCAGAGCACATGGGGTTAGAACCCGAACTCAAGCTTATGCTGATAGATGCAGGAGCTGTTGAATTTACTGTAACCGAAATTACCGAGCTACTTGCTGTTAGAGGGGAACTACACACGGCATTGGAAGTCAATATGCAAGTCACTAATGACGCACTGGTAAAGGTATTAGTAGTATAAACGGAATTGTTTGTGCCAACATTGATGCCATTTACTTTCCATTGGTAAACCGGGGCGTTTCCTCCATTCACGGGGCTTGCTGAAAAACTTATGCCGGCACCTGCACACATCGGATTTTGTCCGGAGATTTGAGAAATTGAAATGCCTGGAGCCACCGTTGGGGTGACGGTGATCAAATTGTTAACGGAATACGCGTTGGTTCCTAATGAATTGGTGGCAACCAGACTAACGGAATAGGTTCCAGGTGTCGTGTAGCTGACAAGGGGGTTAGTTACTGTGCTTGTGGCAGGGGATCCTCCCTGAAAACTCCATTGGTAGGATAATTGGCCACCTGTGCTTTGATTGGTAAAACTTAGCGAAGAACCTGAGCACAAACTTGAACTGCTTACTGCAAAACTTGCTGTTGGCGCAACCAACCAGGGTAAACTGATATTGTTGGCGCGGTTTGAAGAGCCATGGTAAGCAATAGTATAATCTGCGCTCGCAGAACGTGCCCAAACCACACTAAGTGCGGCAGCAGTGTATTGAATAACTGCGTCATTTGCATCACCAGTGTTTAGTGTGCGAGTGGCCACAACTGTTCTTTGACCGGAAGCAACATTATTGGAGAGTATTGTCCAATTTTGGTTCGCATCATTTGTAACGCCTGCCCCACTGTAACTACTGATGTAATAGTCATTCCATCCTAAGGCATGGGGCGACACACTTTGACCAACCGAATAAATCAAGGCATCAGTATTGGGCATAGAGGTACCAAAACTTATGGCTATCCAACGGTCGGATGGTCCGGCAAAAGTGACCGTTAAGTGGGAAACCGACATACTTGCTCCAAAAAACATGTTCGAGCCCGTTGGGCTACCGCCGGCGGTTGGCAATTGTTGATATGGAATCGTTTTTATTTGAGCAACACCTGAACTAAAAAATAGCCCGAAGACGAAAATCAAAAACGGTTGAATACGAGCGATCATGGATATATGTTTAAACATATAAATTTAATAAAAATAGCCTTCCCTTGTTTTTCAAAGTGAGACCCCTTTAAATGGACCGGTTAAAGTGATTCCAACAATTCAAGAAAAAGGGCCAAAGCCTTTTGTTTTTTTTCGTCGAACAGATAGTCAATTCGCCTGGTGAGGTATTCTAATGTGCGTTGTTGATTGATAGGACTCTGGTGCCCCATGTCTTCGACAGCGGAACTGATATGATCAACCCCATATGACAAACAATCATCAAATTGTTTTACTATAATTGGGTCAAGTGTTTTGGTGCTTACCCAACATGCAAACACAAAAGGTAGTCCGGTGGATTTTTGCCATTCTTCCGCCAGATCGTACTCGTAGGAAAATTGCCCATTCAAGTCAAAGGTTCTGTCTCCTATCACCACGATTGCTCGATGCCCGGTAACATGTTTTTCAAACCCCGGTAAGGCTTCTTTGAACTCCACAGGCATTTCCCAAAAATGCTTGAATAATACCCTTGCCAAGGCGTTGGAACTTTTGGATTGGTAGTCGAGGCTCACTTCTTGTATTTCTTGTAAGGGCACTTGGGCATATAATTTAACTGTGTCTACCTTTCCCTCTGCGCCTATGCAAAACCGACTCACAATGCTGTAGTGTTTGAGTTCAGGTAGCAAGGCCACAGGCACTAGCGCCAGATCTACCTGACCAAATTTTAATTTTTGGGCACAAATACTGGGGATGTCTTCCTGCAGTTCAATCTTAGATAAAATAGAGCTGCGTTTGAGGGCCCACTTAAAAGGAAGGGTGTTGGTGTAATTAACGATTGAAACTTTAATTTTCTCTTGATTCACAGCTTGTAAAAATAAGCAATACCGCTTAATCCAATTCATTATCTTTGCCCTGTTTATGAGCGACAACAAATACCAATTACGCGGTGTTTCTGCTGGAAAAGAAGATGTTCACGCGGCAATTGCAGGTTTAAGTAAAGGACTATTTCCGAAAGCCTTCTGTAAAATAGTACCCGATTACCTTTCGGGCAGTCAAGAACATTGTTTGGTGATGCATGCTGACGGGGCGGGAACTAAATCGTCATTAGCCTACATGTATTGGAAACAAACCGGGGACCTGAGTGTTTGGAAAGGCATTGCACAGGACGCGGTAATCATGAATGTGGATGACCTTATTTGTGTAGGAGCCACACAAAATATTTTACTTTCATCTACCATTGGCAGAAATAAGCGCCTTGTGCCAGGTGAAGTGATTACTTCAATTATTAATGGTACGGAAGAAGTGCTCAGCAATTTACGTGAGCAGGGTATTGGTATTTATTCTACCGGAGGTGAAACAGCCGATGTAGGCGATCTGGTAAGAACCATAATTGTAGACAGCACGGTGATGTGCCGAATGCAAAGAAAAGACGTGATTTCAAACGATGCCATCAAAGCCGGTAACGTGATAGTTGGATTGGCCAGCAGTGGAAAAGCAACTTACGAATCGGAATACAATGGCGGAATGGGCAGCAATGGCCTTACCTCGGCGCGCCATGATGTGTTTCACCACGCACTTGCAACAGAATTCCCTGAAAGTTACGACCAGGGTGTGCCGCCTGAACTTGTTTACTGCGGAAAAATGCAATTAACAGATGAAGTTGAGGTAAATTACACACTTGCAAATGGCGAAACAGTAAAAGAAAACATCAGTGCCGGAAAACTGGTGCTTTCTCCAACCCGCACCTACGCCCCGGTGATTCAAAAACTACTTAGCGAAATCACAACAGGCATCCATGGAATTGTGCATTGCAGTGGTGGAGCACAAACCAAAGTTTTGCATTTTCTCAATGATAAGTTACACGTAATTAAGGACAACTTGTTTGAACTTCCCCCTTTATTTAAGATGATTCAGGAACAAAGTCAAACCGAATTTAAAGAGATGTACAAAGTCTTTAACATGGGTCACCGCATGGAAATTTATTGCGATGAAACGATTGCTGAACACATCATTTCGATAAGCAAGTCGTTTAACATAGATGCAAAAGTGATTGGCAGGGTAGAGCCATTTGAAAAGAAGCAAGTCACCATTCGATCGGGTTACGGTGAATTCGTTTATCAATAGGCAAGGCAATTGATCTGATTGTTTTCAGGATAAACAAGATAAATTTTATTGTTTTTAAAAAGGTCGCAAAACAATGGCATGGCGTCTGATTTGAGTTTTCGACCTTCATTTTTTCGGCTATCATACAAGTAGAATTCGTGGCTGCCTTTGCTCCAGCCATAAAAAACACTGTGGTTTTGATCGGTGTAAAAATCAACTTCTGATAATTCTATTGGCGAATTGGTTTCAAATAGCCGTGTACCATTTAAGTTATACGCACTAATCCTCTCCGATCCGGCCAACACAAGATCCATGTTCCTGTTTTCATCCACTAAACCAAACCTGTAGCAAAAAACGGTTTCCTCATCCTGCAGGTCGAGTATTTCCTTTTTATCTGATAGCGAAATGCGGTGTATACCTCCGCTTGTTTCATCAACAAAGTTCAATTTGGTTGATTGCAAACTTTTTGTGGCATCTACGTATACTTCACGGCAAGGTACAAGGGTTCGATTGCTAAGACGCAATCGCAATTCGCCGCGGCGGGAAAAGGCGTACACTTTTCCTTCCTTATCAATCGACAACAAATAATCGCTTTCACCTACTTTGATGTATTGAATAGGTAACTCCACTTCTTCTTCCGTTTTTACTGCACTGAACTTTTCATTCCGCAACCCGTAAATGGTGTAATTGTATATCTTTTTGTTTGTGCAGGCAAAAAACAAACGGTAATCTCTGCTGCCTTCATAATCAAAAACACAAAGCGGGGAGCTTAACTTGCCTGGAGTTTTTACCGGGTACGATTCAATGTAATTAGAGTTGCGATCTATGAGATGAAGGTAATTCGCACTGCTAAAGAGCATTTGGAACTTGCCATTCCGAAACATATCAACCAGGTAAAGTTGGGATGTAATTTTTTCATTCAATGCCTTTTTCCAAAGAATTTTGCCCTTGCTGTTTATTAGATACAAGGTGTTGCCCTCGTCCTGCACCACAAGTTCCTGCTCTCCATTAAGGTGATTGGTGAACTTTTGCGGCACCATAGTACAAATGGTGTCCAGCTTTAGGGTCCAAAGAAATTGTTCGCCATTTTCTTCTTTTTCGTTTTCAAGAGCACAGTGCCATCGCAATTTAAACACCCGATCAAGAGCTATCAACGATAGTGAATTGTGCCGTAAACCTTCAAAAGCTTCGTCTTTGAGCTGAGATGCCGCGGGATAAAAATCCTTGATGGAATGGGGTTGGGCTGATGGTGAAACGTAATGTAAAACACTGAACGATTCCGGAAACTGGTCCTTGGCATACGCCATTAATGTTGGATTTTTCTCAAATGTATGGCCTTGTTCTAACGACTGCAAAAGGGAAATCGCATCATTTAATTCTTCTGCAAAATACAAATACCCATCAAACACAAAAGCAAATGCGCAATGCAGTGAACTAAAAGGTTCAAATAGTCGCGGTGTTTCCGACTGAGAAAAAATACGGTAAATAGTATGTCCACCCAATAAAATAATGCTGTCGTGCATGTAGTCAAGGTGTTCATTCGCAATAAGTGTGTCAGAAAGTTCGGCTGTAATTAACGGTTTGGCACTGTTGTTTACCTTAAATTCGCAGAGGGTGGTGGTAATATTCTTGTAAAAGGCTGAGCTAATTTCGGTAATGGCCGAATCGTTTACACTATCCCAAAAATGCTGGTTGGTTTTAACCGTATTACCGTCATTTATCAGCGTTTGATATTCCTGAAACCCATATGCCTTAAAAGCTACACAGTTGTCTGGCAACATTAGCTCGAGTGCTGGAGCGGAAGGGTTTTGTTGAAGCAATTTTTCAAATAAACTGTTGTTACCAGGGTGCAGTTGACCATTGAATACCAATTGAGAAGGTTGAATATCCAATTGTCCTGAGCTGTATCCTGTTTTTTGCAAAGCATTGATGCGAATTCCCTGATTAGTTTGGGCAATAAGTTGGTGATTAAAATACACACTGAGTAGTTCGGTTTCATCAAATTCTGATGAACAAACGATAAATGCCGAATCTTTTTTGAGTTTGGGAGAACCCGTGTTGTAAGCATCCTCAATACCGAGTTTGGAGTTGGAAATGCAAACTCCGCCATTATGGTATTTCATGAACAGTACACCAACTGCCCCAATTTCAAAACTGTACCGATCAGTATCGAGTTTTTTGGTGCTAAAAGATTCAGAAAAGGCTGTTTGAAAACTTCGTTCCTGCCCGAGTTCTTTCAGGTTGAAGCTGATCAGCCAATGGTTGTTTTCGGGGTAATAGGCAAAATGAACGCCATTGTCTGAAAATGTTTCTTCAATTTCAGTATTTTCAGCGGCAACTTCACAAAAGCGTTCTAGTGCCGGAAGGAAGTTAGATAATGGCGAAAGTTCAGCAAACCTGTCGATAATTAAACTGCGCGTATTTAAACGGTTGTTGAGCTCAAACAGGTTCTGAGTATACAAGTAAACCGAACAATTGGCGGGTAAACGTTCGAGGGCGTCATCTGAGGGTTTTTTAATTTCACGTAATTTCAGGTAAGCCCAAACACCTCCGGCCAAAGCCAAAACAACAAGTAAGGTAAAAAGTACATTTCTTAGAACCGACATACCAGGCGAATCTAGCTAATATTCAGGTTTGAAAGTACCGGATGAAGAAGAGTTTTCAAAAGCCGGGGTAGGAAAAAACCCAAATTAAAACTCCAGTTCCAGTTGTTCTGGAAGCAGTCGGAAGCTCATACGGTGATAGGGACAGGCACCATATTTGCGAATGGCAGCGCGATGCGAGAGAGTAGGATAACCCATGTTCTGAGCCCAACCATAATTTGGGTATTCTGTATCGAGGGTTGTCATATGATCGTCGCGGTAAGTTTTGGCCAGAATACTGGCAGCGGCAATATTTAAAAATAGACTATCGCCTTTTATGATGCATTGATGAGGAATGCCGGGATAGGGTTTAAATCGGTTACCGTCAATAAGTAAAAACTCAGGTTGCGGGCTTAGTTGCTCAACTGCTCTGTGCATGGCCAAAAATGAAGCGTTCAGGATGTTAATCTGATCAATTTCGCTATGTGATACCTGTGCCACCGCAAAGGCAAGCGCTTGGTGTTCAATTTCCGGGCGCAGTTCGTAACGATCCTTATCGCTGAGTTTTTTACTGTCGTTTAGCCATTTGTTACGGTAATTTTTGGGTAATATCACCGCCGCTGCAAATACCGGACCAGCCAAACAACCTCTTCCGGCCTCGTCGCAACCGGCTTCAGTTAACTTTTTATTGTAGTAAGCTTTTAACAAAATTACTTTAGTGATTGAAGACAGGTTTTTACCGCATTAAAATTAGGCAGATCACCGGCCTTCTCCAAAACTTCCGCATACTGTAATATCCCATTTTTATCAATCACAAAAGCCGAACGTTTGCTTACTCCTCTCATGCCGAACATAAAATCTGGATAGAGGCTTTCATAGGCCGCTGAAGCCGTTTTGTTAAAATCGCTCAACAAGTCAAAATTTAACTTCTGTTCTTCCTTAAATTTGGCAAGCGTAAATAAACTGTCAATGGAAATACCAAAAACCATGGCGTTTAAACTGTTGTAAGTTGCCAATTCATCTCTTACAGAGCACAATTCGGCAGTGCAGGTGCTGGTGAACGCCAGAGGAAAAAATAACAAAACTACATTCTTACCTTTGAGACCGCTGAGGGTGATTTCGGTCTTTGTAGTGTTGTAAAGGGTGAAATTGGGGGCCATTTGACCTTTGCTTAAACTCATACTAATTATTGTTAAGTTAAAATTTGAACAATGTTAGGTTGAAATGGTTTTCTTAGGAATGTCTACTTTTACACAAAATATTAAATCTAAAAATCAAAACATATGTCAAGTTTAGTAGGAAAAAAAGCCCCATCGTTCAAGGCTACAGCCGTTGTGAATGGAGGCGAAATGTCGGAGAATTTTTCTCTTGATCAATACATCGGTAAAAAATATGTGGTGTTTTTCTTTTACCCAAAGGATTTCACCTTTGTGTGCCCAACCGAATTGCATGCTTTTCAGGAAAAACTGAAGGAGTTTGAAAGCCGCAATGTGGCTGTTGTTGCTTGTAGCACCGATACTGAAGAAAGTCACTGGGGTTGGCTGCAAATGTCGAAGAAAGAAGGCGGCATCAAAGGAGTTACTTATCCAATTGTAGCCGATACCACCAAAACCATTTCATTAGCATACGGCACCTTGTTTGGTGATTACGATGTAAATGAAGCAGGCGATCTTATCGCAACCGGCCCCATGATTGCTTTCAGGGGTTTGTACCTGATTGATAAAAAGGGCATTGTACGCCATCAATTGATCAACGACCTTCCACTTGGTCGTAATGTGGATGAAACCTTAAGGATGGTTGACGCTTTACAGTTCTTCGAAGAAAACGGAGAAGTGTGTCCGGCTAACTGGACCAAGGGCAGCGAAGGCATGAAAGAGTCGCACGCCGGGGTTGCAGCTTACCTTAGCAAACACTAATCATTGTTTATTTAAAAGAGGGCCTTAGGGCCCTTTTTTGTTTTCAAAAAGTATGTGTATACTTGACTTGGTCGGAAATAGCCTGTTTATGTGAGTTATCGGCCACTAGTTTCCCTTATTTTTGCAGAAACTGACCATAAAAACTCTGATCATGAAGCCCAACTTACGGACCTGTTTTATTGTGCTAATTAGCTTTGTTGTTTATTTCTCTAATGCACAAACACACAACAGGGTAAATGCACGTACTAAAAAAGTTCTCGATAGCACTTACACCTCCTTACTGAAAAAATACAAAGCGGTGGGTCTGAGTATAGCTATTGTTGACAGTGGCCGGATTGTTTACAGCATGGGATATGGATTTTCAGACAGGGAGAAAAAAGAAGTAGCCTCAGATAGTACCATTTATCGTATAGGTTCATGTACTAAATCTTTTACATCATTGTCTATTCTTCAACTACATGAAAAAAACAAACTTAACATAGAAAATTCGGTGAAGCAGTATTTACCTGAGTTAAAGATTGGTAACCGCTTCAATGATAACAATCAGGTTTTTATAAAAGACATGATGTGCCATGTTTCGGGCTTGCCCTGCGATGTAACTAATGGGTTTTTCTGCGATGCGCCACCCGACATGAACTGGCTCATTGCTGAGCTCAACAAACAAACCACCATTTCACCCCGCCGGTACAAACATGCGTATTCCAATTCGGCCTATGGTTTGCTAGGGGAAGTTATTGCCAGAAAGGGCAACACCAGCTACAGCAATTACGTGAAAGAAAACATTTTTATTCCACTAAACATGCGTTCGAGCTATGTTGAAGAAGATAGCATTTTGAGTAAACGCTTTGCTAAAGGATATGTTAATAATAAGCTCATTAAGGAACCCTTAATTCGTGATCAGGCAGCAGGATTAATCCACAGTACAGTACTTGACATGTCGAATTACGTTTTGATGTTCCTGAAAAAGGGAGAACACCATACAGGATATCTTTTGAGTCCGGATGGTATTGACGAAATGATGAAAAATCAGATTGGCGATATTACACTACCCGACCAGGATGCCTGGGGCTATGGGTTGTACACAAAGCGGGCTCAAATTAAAAAAGGTCAAGACAGCAGTGTAATTAACATTGTGCAACATGCTGGAGACACCTATGCTTACCATGCTGATTTTGGATTTATACCAGAGTTACATGTGGGAGCAGTGCTTCTCACTAATTCCGACAAAGGGGCAAGCATTCGAAGCGTTAACAAACTATTGAAAATCTATCTGAAGGAAACCAAAGGAATCAAATTGAACACTAACTTCAAATCCCCGCCAGATTCTTTAGCCACAGCAACAAAACGCACTTGCAGTCCCGAAGAAATCAAAGGAGTATATAATTTAAACCAATTTTTAATTAAGGTTACTAATGCGAAAAAAATCAAGTTCAAACAAGGGCCTGTTTTTGTCGTTCTTAACCAAAAAAAGGATGAGCCTTACAAATACAAATTAAAAGCGCTTGTGCTTGGTTTGATTCCTATAAAAATCAAGGATCAATTATTTACATTTGAAAATAGGGCTGGCAAAACCTATGCTAAAGTGATCCTTACAGCCAATGGCGGAGAAGAGTACCTCGCTTACAAGGATGTGCCAAAACCAATTCCTGCGACATGGAAAAAAGTTTATGGTAAATACAAACTTGTCAGCAAAATTTACCCTTGTACCAATTGTCCTTATGGTAATGCCGAAGGATTAACAATGACCTTAAAAGAAGAAGATGGATTTGTGGTGTTGATAACCAAGGCAAAATCTCCTGATATGAAAGGGAAAAGTTTTTTGGAGGTGGTTTCAGACACTTTGCTTGTGACTGGAGGTATAGGCAGAAATACCGGCGAATCGGTAAAACTATTGGAAAATGGACATATCTATTACAGTGGTTTCGAATTCGAAAAAACCAATTAACCCCCGGCCTTTTTGGCTTTGTATCCTTCTTTGATTAGGATTTCTATCAATTTATCGCGTTTATCACCTTGTATAAGTATTTGTCCATCCTTTGCATTTCCCCCAACACCACATTTTTGTTTGAGTAATTTTGCTAACGCTTCCAGATCTTCATCTTTCCCAACATAACCCGAAATGCGGCTCAGCATTTTACCACCCCCTAATCGGTCGAGGTACACTTTTAAATTTTGTGATTGTTTGTCAGGAGTTGCCTGAACGTCTTCGTGCTCTTCAGTATACTTAAAATTGGGGTTTGTAGAATATACCACATCTATCCTTTTGTTTTTTTTGGCGTTCATGGTTGGGGTTTTCTTCGCTTCTCAGATTGAAAGCTGAGCAGCACTTGGTAACAAAATTAGAAAAAGAAAATCAACTACAGAACTCAATTGTCCAAACCCAGCAACGCTCCAACAGTGAAGGTAAAATACAAAGACGATGGCACAATCAAAGTTTCAATTCGTTACTTTTATGGTAAATCTTCTATATGATAACTTACACATTCTATCAAAAAAATCCTGATTCGCACTATGTGTATATCGATTTGGTAATAGATAACATTAGCACCGAGTTTATAGACCTGCAATTACCGGCTTGGCGACCGGGGCGATACGAGTTGGGAAATTTTGCAAAAAACATAAAACGCGTAGATGCCTTTAATGAAAAGGAGGAAGTGTTGTATTATACCAAACTTAACAAAGACTGCTGGAGAATTACCACATCCAATTGCAAACAATTAAAAGTCACCTACAGTTATTATGCGGCTGAACTTACTGCTGGCTCTTGTTTTGCCGATGCTAGCCAAATTTATATTAATCCTGTACATTGTTGTATGTATGTGCCAAGCAGAATGTTAGAGCCCCATGTAGTGAAGCTGCTTGTTCCTGAACACTACAAAGTTGTGAGTGCATTGCCCGGTGAAGGCAGTACCTTGATGGCTGGTGGTTTTGATGAGTTGGCCGATTCGCCTTTTATTGCCGGAACCCAATTGCAATCCGATTTTTATGAAGTTGAGGGAACTCGCTTTTACCTGCATTTTAACGGTATATGCAAACCCGATTTTGCAAGAATTAAAACCGACTTTTCAGCTTTTACAAAAGCCAACATCCGTTTTTGGGGCGATTTCCCTTATCCTGATTACCATTTTATTTTTCAAATCACCCCTTTTCGGTTCTACCATGGTGTTGAACACAAACGTAATACAGTGATAGCCATTGGGCCAGGTTACGATCTCAACCAAGGAACAACATATGAAGATGTTTTGGGTGTTAGCTGCCATGAATTGTTTCATGTTTGGAACATAAAAACCATTCGGCCTCAAGAAATGTTGCCTTATGATTTTACAAAAGAAAATTACGCCCGAACAGGTTATGTTTACGAAGGGTTCACAACCTATTATGGCGATAAATTGCTACTAAGCAGTGCTGTTTTCTCAATGGAACAGTATCTGAAAACGCTTGAAGAACGAGTGGTGAAACATTTCCATAACTATGGGCGGTATAATTTAAGCGTGGCACATAGTAGTTGGGAAACCTGGCTCGATGGCTATGTGCCTGGCGCACCTTACAGAAAAACCAACATTTACGACGAAGGCTGTTTAATAGCTTTGATGCTGGATGTGAAAATTCTGGAGGCTACCAACAATAAAAAAAGTTTGAGGGATGTTTGTGTTTTGCTTTACGAACGGTATGGCAAACAAAATAAAGGATATACAGAACAAACAATTCCTGAATTGGTTCGTGAAGTTGCCGGAAAAGATTTAGGAGATTTTTTTACCTCCTATGTTTATGGCACCAGCGACTTTGAAATTCCATTAAAAGACGCATTGGCTTATCTGGGCATAGATTTTGTAAAGGCCGATTCACCAATGGAATCTGAACACCGCTATGGGTTTAAAACCATTGACAATGGCTTTTTCAGTAAGGTGACATTGGTGGCGCCGTATTCGCCGGCCTGGAAAGCAGGTTTATTTGCCGGCGATGAAATCATGTCGGTGAATGGTATGGTGCTTAAAAACAACCTGAACAACTGGCTGCTCTATTTTTCAGGCGAACCAGAGTTGGAATTGACAGTAAATTCAGGAGAAAAACTCAGAAACTTAAAACTTAGCAGAGATAAAAAAGGCTATACCTACTTTTTTGCCCCAAAGCTGCTGAAATCCCATCAAAACCCTTCCAAAGCATTTGAGCGTTGGAAACAGGAATAGCGATACAACTTGTGTTGCTGTTCAAAACTTCATATCAACTTGGGCTTGACAAATGTATTGGGGGCTGTACTTTGGGTGGATATAAACCTTAAAACCCTACATCATGGAAGAAACCAACCCGGCCCCTGAATTTGTCTTTGAGATACAGCACCAGGAACAGTATTCCAGAGGACAATTGTTATTGCGCAGCTTTTTTGGCTGGCTGTATATAGTGATACCCCACGCCTTCATCTTGTTTTTTATGCAGATTGCTGCCGGAATACTGCAGTTTCTGGCCTGGTGGATTGTATTGTTTACTGCCCAATACCCCAAGTCGTTTTTCGATTTTCAAATGGCCTTGCAACGCTGGGGTGCAAGAGTAAGTGCAAGGATTTTGCATCTGAGCGACGGATACCCTGCATTTGGGTTGAATGCCGAAGACGCCAATGTTACGCTAACTCTTGCCCACCCTCAACAGCTCAGTCGCCTTACCTTGTTACTACGCACTTTTTTTGGACTTATCTATGTCATCATTCCGCATGGCTTTGTCCTCTTTTTCAGAATGATACTAGTATACATTTATGTTATCCTTGCCTGGTTGATTGTGTTATTCACAGGTAAATACCCCAAAGGGATGCACGAGTTTATAGTTGGCACCCTTCGTTGGTCAACACGAGTGGGCCTTTACATGTTATTTCTTACTGATAAATACCCGCCATTTTCAGGAAAATAGCCTTTATCCTTAAAGGATACCGAAAACAAGGGCAGAGAACCGCTCTTGTTTTTTTTATATCGGGCCTCCTGATTATTTTTACTTTTAAATAACTTTTAGAAAAATATGGAAAACACCATCAATGGCACGAATACACCCGATGCAACTCAGTCTGAACGTCCGGATTTTTTAAAGATCATATGTATCCTTTCCTTTATCGCATCGGGCTTGATGCTTTTGGTGTATGCGTTGGGAGCAATGGTACTTGGGTTAAGCCCCGACACAATTGAGGAGATCTGGCCTCAGGTAGTTGAAGGCTACCCACAGTTTGAAAATGTGGAGGGTGTTGAGTTTTTTCATCAGGTTGGCATGGTAAGTATCTATGGCATAATCGCAAACATATTCTCACTTATTGGTGTAATTATGATGTGGAAGCTCGATAAAATTGGCTTTTATCTGTATACAATTGCCGAATTGAGCAGTAATTTTTTTAGCCTCAACATTAACACCGCTGAGCAAGGTTCACAATACGGCAGTCTTGTGTTTTCCATTGTTCTGGATTTAGTGTTTATCGTTATGTACTTATTGAACCTTAAACACATGAAAGGAAGATCAACTCCAGCCTGAAGGTTTATTCTTTTATGAACCAGGTTATCTCTTGTCCTAACTTAAGAATATAATAACCGGAGGAAAGACCTTTGAGGTGTAATTGGCAGAAGCCGTTGCCGGCGGATAACTTCTCAAAAGGCATTGTCTCTCCCAGCACATCTAAAATAACCGGGAGTTCATCGGTAAGCGTTAACGATTCAATAAAGAGTTCATCAGCGCAGGGGTTAGGGTAGAGTTTAAGTTTTTGGTGATGGAAATCAAACCGAACAGTTTCAATTCCTGAATAGGAAAATTGCCCGTTCACATCAATTTGTTTGAGACGGTAATAGGATGTCCCCTGAAGTGGTTGTAAGTCCTCGTAAGTATAGTGTTTAATGCTTGAACTGTTTTCGGCACCTTCAATTTTAACTAACTCTGCCCACGTGTGTCCATCAGCCGATCGCTGTACCTCAAACCATCGGTTGTTTTTTTCGGATGCCGTTTGCCACTGTAACCTTACCTGATTAGTTTCAATGGTTGCATCAAAGGCAATCAAATCAATGGGCAAGGCACTTGAGCAAGTAGCGCCAAAGGCCAAGACCCTTACGGCTGCCATAATAAAACGGTTACCACTTGAATTTAATGTTGAGGTTGGATTTTCGGTACCGGCCGTTACAATAAGTTTGTGGTTGATGGAGGCTGCTTGACCCCCACCTGCACCATTGAGATCAAACGATTCGGTATAGCCGGCGGCTGGGGTATGGGTTCTGGAGTCTCCGGTGTGAGTGCCGTAAATCATTAACTCACCCGGCAAAACACTGATTCCTGAGCTTAAATTAACAGTGCTGCTTGTTAAGCGTTGTCCGGTTCCGGCAGTACAAACCGGGGTGAGTTGATTCACTCCGCTTAGGGTAACAGCCATGGCATAGTACCCATGGCTAGTAGCAGGATTTGAAACACTAAATACCGGCGTAAACGTGGTGTTGGACGCCAACACAATTCCTGCCTGATTCAGATACCAAATTTCAGCCCGGCTTTGGCTTCCAGTACCGGTGATGGTAGTGCTTTGTGCGGCTTGCGTCATGGCTTGTCCACCATAACTAACCGAGGTTACATCGTTTAAATTGTCATCATCTTCAAACGATATTACATATACCAACAATCGATTACTGCCTGCACCGGTTGTATGAGAAAGGGCCGCAGACGTGGAAGCATTCCAGGCGTTGGCCAAAGCTACCTGAGAAACCAGATGAAAAGGCAAAATAACCGAAAGGTACAGTATGCCAGTTCGTAACACAGTCATGACACAAAAATACGCGATTAATCAGCTTTTATACAGAAAATTAGGAATTGTATTCACACTTGAGACTTAATAGTAGAGGCAAAAATCGGTTTCAACAGGCTACGATTTCAGATCGGCGCCGAACTTAGACACCAAATTGCTTGAGATGATAGTCTGTATGTTTGTACGTGAATTTACCCCAGTCTTTCCGGCTGAATTTACCTCCAACACTGTGTTCGCGAGCCAGTGTAGATGAACTAGTCAATTGGTCAATCAATTGTTTGACCCTTTCCTTTTCAATTTCAAAGTCTTTAGGATTAAGGTGGTTTTCAATAGTATTCATTTCTTTAAGGGTTGTAATTTTCCCTTTAGGCATTTGAATGTATAATAAAATGAGTCGTAACAACCACTTTGGCATGGGTGGAACGAATGATGGAGTGGCTTTATATTTACCCATGGCGATTTCGAAAAGCATGCCCATATGAAGCAGGTTTTGATTCACATTCATGCTTCCCCAAATAGGCTTTGAGTCTGGCTTCAGCTGATCTAATCTGGCAAAAATTTCAAGTTTAGTTTTAGAATCAAATAGTGTTTTCATAAATAACAGCTGTTTTAGTAATAGTACTGCATTTATAAATAAACCATTTGGATTATAATAACGTGCATACCTTCCTTAAGTTCGAATTTGGCCTCTTTAAACGAAGGTGGACCAAATAGTGTTGTAGGATTGTTAGAAGTGCCGAAACCTTCTTTCGGTAAGCCAAAAAAGTTGCTGTCTAAAGTTTGATTGTTATTTTCATCGTGAATGCATCCAATACCATAAACACCATAATTCAATTCCGGTGTTTCAAATACGGCTTCCCCATTTATGATAGGCACATAAAACTCTTTCAGGGCTTTTTGTTTATTTGATGGGAATCCCGACGATTGATTAAAGACTCGTAATCCTACCATGCCATTATTATTCTTAAAACCTTTCATGATAATTTTGATCCTTCCTTTCTCCTGAGCTGCGAAAGAGGAAGAGCAAATGATCAGAAACAACAAAACAACAAAACGCTTCATATTTTATAAATCAAAGAATTGTGTTTTTTCAATGGATTATTGGCAAATGAATTCAACTAGTTAAACGTTCCACTCCCAGGCGGTACGGTAAACTCCATGGTTTTCGCAATATTCCAAAAAGGTTTTGTAAAAGGGGTTCAAGCCAATTGTAGCGCTATCACCAATCACCACCAGTTTTTTTCTGGCTCTTGTAAGCGCAACGTTCATTCGCCTTTCGTCGCTTAGAAATCCAATTTCCTGTTTTTCGTTACTGCGTACAAGGGAAATGTAAATCACATCACGCTCTTCTCCCTGAAAACCATCGATGGTTTTGATGTGAAGTTCTTCTACTTTGTTTGTATTCAAGGGATAATCCTCAATGTGTTGTTGCATCCACTCCCTTTGTTCTTTGTATGGAGAAATAAGTCCAATGCTCAGCTTAGGAACATTAACCTGAGTTGAATAGGATTCAAGAAGGTTTTGCAAATGTTTAAAAAGCACTTCACCTTCTTTTGGGTTGGCAAAACTCAGGGTTTCGGGATTTTGCTCTTCATCAAAATCACAGCCCGCTGTATCAATAAATTCTAGACAGGAGTTTAGATACGCAGTTGCTTCGTCGGCTAACACCTGTTCTTTTACACTTTCATCAGCCATGAGTTCGCCTTTGTAGAACCAGGAGTTGCTGAATCCCATGATGATTTGATTCATGCGGTATTGGCGGTTGAGTAAAACGGTTGTTTTATCACGCTCAATACAGCGATCAAGTAAACTTTGGTCAAGTCCTCCTTTTTTGGCTTCAGCGCTTTTTACTACAGGTGGCAATTGGAAATGATCACCAAACAAAATCAAACGTTCACACTTTAGTAAAGGTAGCCAAACCATAGGTTCAAGAGCCTGTGAAGCTTCATCAAAGAACAAGGTTTTGAATTTTGCTCTTGCCAGTCTGCGGTGAGTGCTGCTAACCGGGGTGCAACATATTACCTGGGAGGTTTTGAACAATTCGTCTTCCACCAGATCTTCCAGTAAGCGGGCTTCTTTGATGTTGTTTTTCGCCTCTGAATAATAAGCGGCACGTTGCGCAGCATCTTCCTTCCCAAACACCCTTTTGTACTTACCTGCCATACGAAAGTATTCTTCCGCGTTTTTTCTCAGCAATTTAATTGTTTTAAAATGTTTGGAGGCAGCTACTTTACCATCGAGGCTGCAAATTTGCAACTCCTCTGATACCCTGGCCGGATGACCCAATCGCAAAACATCGATACCCAGTTCCAGTAGTTTTTCACTCACAAGGTCAACAGCGGTGTTGGTTGGAGCGCAAACCAATACCTGATGTTCAGTCTGCAGGGTTAAACGAATGGCGTGAACCATGGTGCTGGTTTTACCGGTGCCGGGAGGACCGTGAACAACGGCGAAATCTTTGGCGCTTAAAACGTGCCTGAGCGCCTTATTTTGTGAAAGGTTAAGGTTTTGCACTAAAACATCGGTGTTCAATTCATCAAATTCAGGATCTTGTTCGCCTTCCAGTTTATCGAGTAGTTCTAGTAAACGCTTGTTTTTTGTAAACAACAGGGCGTCAAGTGCTTTTTGCATTTCCTGGTACGAATTTTCATCAAACTGGATGTTGAGCCCCAATTTACCTTCAAAACACCAATCCGGTAATTCATCGGTATTTACCAGCAATTTCAGACTGTTTCGGTTAACAGATTTTACGGTACCATTAAGTTCTTTCTGGACTTGTGATTGCTGACTGAACAAACACACATTTTTACCCGAACTGAATTGGTGAGGATGGTCGAGTAATGAAGTACGTTCAATTTCGAGGGTGATGAGTTCATTGCTGCCCAGCTCTTCTGAATTGATCTTAATGGGATACCAGCTGAGTCCATTAAGTTTGCGTTGTTCGAGATTTACCCGAAGAAATTGTTCTTTGTATTGGCGATAATCTTCGTCTTGCTCAATCTTTAACAAGGTTTTCAGTCGCCTTAAGCGCTCAAATGCTTTAGGTTCCGACATCAATACTTTCTTTCCGTTGTAATTCAGCCCTAAGTTGAGCACTGGTTTTGGTACTGCCATCATGACTCCAGCCGGGCGGGCCAAAAAGGTACATGAGTTTATCACCAAAGCTGCAGTTCTTTTCTTTAAGGTCCTTCCATATGTTGACCCACTCATGAAACACCATGGTAACCGGGTGGTAGGTTTCAATATTTTTAGTAAGGCCATATTTCACCGGATCGGTTTCTACTTCTGCCTGAAAGGTGCCGAAGAGTTTATCCCAAATAATCAGGAACATTCCCATATTTTTATCCAGGTAACGTACATTGCTGCCATGGTGCACGCGGTGATGAGAAGGGGTAACCAGCACGTATTCAAGAACACCAAGTTTTTTGATGCTTTGGGTGTGCACCAGAATACCAAAAATTTGAGTGGCGCTGTAGGCAAACATGATGTCAATGCCTTTGAATCCGAATAGTGCAAGGGGAATAAAATAGACAAAGCGGTAAAGGGGTTGAAAAACGGAAGAACGAAACCCCACGCTTAAATTAAATTCCTCACTGTTGTGATGGGTCACGTGAACGGCCCAAAACAAGCGGCAATAATGGTCGACTCGATGCAACCAGTAGAATAAAAAATCTTCGGCTACTATCAACACCACCCAGTATAAAATCGGCAAGGAGGAGAGGTCAGCCACATGAAATTGGTAAAAATAATTCAATGCCATCAAACACACACCTCGCACTAGTATGTCGAGCCCCATATTCAACAGCATCAGATACAAATTTGAAAACAGTCCTTTGCCGCTGTAATACCCTTTTTTGTAAAAGTGAGAATACAACAATTCAGCCCCAATCACTATTACATAAACCGGTACTGAAATCATTACCAATAAAGACTCTCTGAACTCGTTCATGGCAGGCAAAGTTAATCAGAATTCATCACCGGAAAAAGACTCAATAGGGACTGAGGGACTGTATTGTTCCGTCTTTAACACTGTACATTTCTGTTTTTATGGCTCTGCGCAATAAGAGGTAATCGTTGTAGGTAGCGGAATAGTCTCCGCGATGCGAAATGCAGGCATCAAAATTATTGTTCAACCCCATGAGCAATTCACAGATTTCTCTTACGGCATAATGGTTTCCATCTGATGCGGTAATGTAATCAGCAAGTTGGTTTTTCCGGCAATAGTCCTCAAACAAAACATTGGCTGTGTGCCTCACCAATATTCTTAAGCCACATACCTTTGCAATTGAAATGTCAAGTACATCATCAAACACATAGGCAACTTCGGTAGTTTGGAGCTTGTGTTGTTTGCAGATCATTTCCAGAGCTTCAATTTTATGAGGGGTTTTAAAAAAAGAATAATGAAAACACTCGCGTTCAGAGAATGAAATTGCGCTATCGTTTTTTTCTCCACTGATTATGGCACTTATAGGAAGCTGACCGTTTTTCAGATAATGTGAAAAGCGAAGGAGGTTGGTTCCCATGCTATCTACTTCGCTGAAAGGGCTACCGCTGCCCAAAATTTTCTGTCCATTGTTAAACACCCCATCCCAATCAAACACAAAGGCTTTGATACCGAGTAGTTTTTTTGTCAGGTCATCGGGTGCAGTAATAAAACTACCACCCAACTCAGAAAATTTGCGGATAATGTCCTGCATAAAAAAGCCCCGCAATACGGGGCAAGTTAGGTTAGAGGTCTTGAATATCTATCATGCCAACTGGCTTACCTTTATCGGTAACCACAATGGTATCTACCGAAGTCTTTTTGAACAACGCATTTGCTTCATTCAAAAGCAAATCTCCTTCTATGCTGATTGGGTCGCGGTAGCTAAGATCACTAAGTTTTTTATTTAGCACGTCCTTGCCTTGTTCCATTAGTAATTTTCTAAGTGAACCATCGGTGAACACGCCGCGAATAGTGCCGTCTTTTTTGATAACGGTAATAGCACCGAAATTGTATTCTGTCATTTTTACCAGAGCGTCGCTTAAGCTGGTGTTTTCATCAACAATAGGATTAACGCCATTGATAGCTTCTTTTACTTTCACCATCATCAGGCGGGTATCCATAATAAATTGATCGGTACCAACTGTTGTGAAATTATTTTCGGTGAGTTGTTTCATTACCTTTAAGGGTACTGTAATAGTGTGTACACCAATGTTAATAGCATTGCGAACATGTTCTACATTTCTTACCGAAGAAAACATGATTTTGGTGTCGTATTCATATAAATCAACTGCATCAACACATTGTTGAACCAGTGTTAAAGCATCGTGTCCCTGATCCTGCAAACGGCCAACAAGCGGGCAAACATAAGTGGCACCAGCCTGCATAGCCATGTAAGCTTGTTGAAGGGTATACACCAAATGCACATTCACCAGATAGTTTTTATTCCGCAGCATCTTGCATGCTCTCACGCCTTCTAAAGAAACCGGGATCTTAAACACGGTTTTTTTTGGGTCTAATCCTAATGCTAGCTGTCGTTCAGCTTCCGCAAGTATTTCTTCTGCGCTGTTACCCAGAGCCTCAATTTGCAGCACCGGTACCATTTTACTGAGCTTCACAATAGTGCCGTCAATGTCGGTAATGCCTTCTTTTTGCATGAAGGTAGGAGTGGTGGTAAGCCCGTTGAGAAAGCCTAATTTAAAGCCTTCTTCTATTTCCTTCATGTTAGCTGAATCGAGGTATAATTCCATAATAGTGGGTGATTTAAAGATGTAAAGAAAACAAAAAAAAATGAATAAGCGGAGGGCTAAAATAAAGAAAGCCCCGGGTATTCGGAGCTTTTCTTAACTAAGAATGGGAGTTTTTACTTAATCACCAAACGTTTGGTAAGGCTGGCATTACCTGCTTTTACACTCACCAGATAAACTCCGGGACTAAGGGCTTGCAGGTTGAGCTCGATTTTATTCTGACCTTGAACAAGGTTTGTGGTTTGTTCGTTTACCAGATCTCCGAGCGAATTGAACACCATTACCTTACCATTGGTGGAGGTTTGGGTGTTTATCAATAAAGTAGAATTGCCTTCGCTTGGGTTAGGGAAAAGCTCCATGGATTTCAGGTTTTTCTTTACCTCCGAAACGCCAACCGGAGAGTTGTATCGCAAACTGATTTGTACAGAATCGGATACGTTGTTCTCGTCAAAGAACGTGTATTTGATTAAACTGTATCCTATAGTGGCTGCTTCGTCGAGGTCAGCTGTAAGAATCTGGTACTGACCCTGAATTTGCGAAGCAGATTGATTGCTGGTTAATGTCAGTGCAGAAGGGGCCAAAATTGTGCCCGGACCGTAACACGATCCTGCGAAACAATAGTATGCATCTGCACCAGGATTTAAGGTTACATCATAACGTTTCACAAGATAGGTTTTTGTGCTGCCGCTGGTGTTTTTGATGTCGATGTTAAACTTTAAGTTCGAAGAGGCTGTTGTGATAAGTTGAATCACCGAATTTGGGGTTAGGGTAGAAGCATTATCATTGTTGGTTAACAAAATACTGCCTTGTGCGCCCGCATTCAGTGAAAAGCAAAGAACCGGTAATAAGAGTAACTTTTTCATTTGTTAGGTATTTAAAAAAGCCCCGCCGGTTTACGACGGGGCTTAATAGTTTAGTGCGAAACAGTTAATTTTTTAACAGTAGAACCGTGTGCTGTATCAATCATTACATTGTAAACACCGGTAGCAAGACCTTTCAAATCAATGGTCAAAGTAGTGTTGCCAATTTCAAGTGAAGTGTTGCTGCTGTATACTACCTGACCCAATGTATTGATCATGGTTACTTTGGCAGTACCCGCATTCAAAGAAGCAATGCTTAAGTTAACATCGTTACCGGCAGGGTTAGGGTAGAGTTCTACACCCACAATAGAATTGCTGATGGTTTCGATGCCAACTGCGTCTGTTTGTCTGAGGTTAACATTATCAATATATAGGTTATTACCATAGCCTGAACGCGCTACAAATTTAACCAATACAGAGTTGGTGTTAAGTCCGGTTAAACCAATGGTTTCTTTTCTCCACTGACCTGCACCGGCACTAGGGGTAAATGCAGATGTTTGAGGAGGAGAAGTTTGCAGGGCAGGGCCACCTTTAGAGTACACAACGTTCCAGGTAGCGCCACAATCAGTTGAAGTTAATACATCCAAAGTATCAACCAAAGTTGAGTTGTAAGAGGCATATGCTACGTCGAAGCTTAAGCTTGGCGTTTTGGTACCGGTAAGGTTCATGGCAGGCAAGTTCAGGTCGTTAATGGTGCCTGCGGCAATGTTATAAAAATCCATTTTGGTAGACTCGCTGGTTAAACCAAAACCACCGGCAGTAGTCACCTTAATCCAGGTTGGTGCGCTGCTGCTGTTGTAGGTTGACCAACCTGCAGGAGGGAAAGTACCAACAAATCCTTCAGCAACCGGGGTTGCTTGATAGCTGCTGTTCACAACGAAAGAAGCTTTCATGCTATTGTTAGCCAGGTTAAAGTCACCACCGCTTACACCGTTGATGGTGTAAGAGAAAGTATGTGCACCACTGGTAACGTTTAGAATACCAACACCTACAGTTGTGCTGCTGCCAACACCCAGGTTAGTTGTTAAATTTACCGGCGTTTGAGCAACACCATCGATGTATGGGGTAATAGTTAAGGCAGTAATGGCGTTTGTACCATGGTTTCCAACAACAATGCTTGGAGCTATTGTTGAAGAGCACACGATGTTAGGAAGACTTACCGAAATGGCTTTTGCGTCGTTCGCCAGACCTTCTTTATCAGCCACGCCGGCTTGCCAGATCAATTTGCTTGAAGCGGCATCGTCCTGAATAAAGGCCACAATGGCAACTTCTGATTTATCGCGAGTATACGCAGGCAATGGGCAGTTTAGTGTAAAGGTTTGGTTTTGGCCATTGGTCCAGTTCGCGGCCATTGGTGTACCTGCCTGAATGCTTGGAAACGATTTGATAACCACGTCGTCAAAATCTTTCTCACCGTTGGTACCGGGTTGAGTGGCGAAATGTATTCTTCTTTCAATCATTACTACACGGCAAATCAGGTTGCCTGTTGCAGTAAATGCCGCAGAAGCTGAGATGTTGACTGTTACAGTTAAAGCACTGTATGTTGGATCCCAGGCACGTAGCACGTTAATGGAAAACGGCGTTGGTACAGCCTGAGCAGCAGCAATTACCGCATTGTTCAGGTTAGCCGGATGATCGGATGAAGCGCCAAATACTGTTGGGTTTTGCCCATCCATTTTACCATTTGGTGCTGAAGTAATCCCACCTGGGTTGTTGTATCCATAACCTCCTGCACTTTGCGAGCGGTATCTCCAGTCGATTTCAGTTTTGTTAGTTTGGTATAACGACCAAGTTGTAGTTGGTGCAGAAGGAATAGGTACTTGCCATTTTAAGGCAATAACTTTAGGCGTATTGGTGGGCGACGCCAATAGGGCGTTTAGTCCTGGGTTGGTGGCTGCACAAGGAGGGCAGGTCTCACCGGTAAACTCTTCAAAAACACTCAACCGTGTTGATTGAGCATTCATTCCAGCAGCGCCTAAAAGAAGGCCTAGTGCAAGTAATTGTTTTTTCATGAATTCTAGTGTTTTAGTTTATATTTAGGTTAACAAATATAAAAAAAGGCCTTGTGATACCAAGCACACAAGTGTTAAAACAACGGCTTGCTCATAAAAAAACCCCCTCCCGGTTTAAGGAAGGGGGTTAAAGTCTAAGTCGTTGTAAATTACTCAGCCACAGTGAGTTTTTTCACCACTTTGCCGTGTTCAGATTCTACAACAATGGAATAAATGCCGTGTGCAAATCGTGAAGCGTCCAACTTGATCAGGTTCTCTCCCTGAATCAAGTTTTCTGAGGAAACATACACTATTTGCCCAATGCTGTTTATCACTTTGAATTCAGCCTTTGACGGGTAAATGGCATTAATCATGATGTTGGTTTCTCCATTGCTTGGGTTAGGATACACATCTACGAGATAATTAACCATACCATAGGTTTTGATACCAACCGGATCACTTTGTGAAAGGTTGATATTATCCAGATACATGTTGTTGCCATTATCGTTTGTGGCCACAAACTTCACCAATAAGTTAGCTACGTTAAAGCCACTAAGTGTAACCGAGTCAGTTCTCCATTCTGCAGCAGTTACTGGAAGATAATTGGAAGTTATGGCATTTGGCCAGGTAGCCAATGTGGTGCCGGATTTTGAATACACAGTAATCCAGGTAGCTCCACAATCGGTTGACACCATTACTTCAAGCATATCATTTTTACCGGTGCGGAACGCTTTGGCAATATCAAAAGTCAGCAATGGAGAGTTTCCACCGGCTACATTTAAAGGCGGAAGTAACATTTCATCAACGTCGCCGGCCACCGTGTTATTGAAAAAATCGTATTTCATTGAACCCAAAGGCAGGATGGCATAAGCGCCTACATTCGATACTCTGCTCCAGCTAGCACCATTGTTGGCATTTACCATGCCCCAGGAAGCAGGTGGGAAGCTCACCGCAAAAAAATCTTCAGCTACCGGGGTACCCTGATAACCACTTACCATATAAAAATTGGATTTGGCCGTATTATTCATGGTATAAAAGTCGGTACCGCTTACTCCTGTTATGGTGTAAGAAAATACATGACCCCCACCAACAGAAGAAGTTAAAGTACCAACCGAAATAGTGGTGGTACTACCCTGAGCCAAACTACCATTCCAGGTTACCGGAGTGCCTGCTACGCCGTCGATGGCCGGGGTAATGGTCATGTCGGTGATAGTAGTAATACCTGAGTTTTTGATGGTAACCATAGGATCAATACTTGAACCACAGGTAAACGAGGGCACAGTAGCAGAGATGGCCTCAGCGTCATTTGGTACACCTTGTTTATCTGCTCTAACACCTTGCCAGATCTTTTTGTCGCCATCATCCTGAATAAAACAAACCATCGCGATTTCAGTAATCTTGCGGGTATAAGAAGGAATAGGGCAGCTTAAGGTGTAAGTTTGAGTTTGGTTGGCTGTCCAGTTTGAAGGTAAGGCAATGCCATTTTGAATGGAAGGGAAGGATTTGATCACCACATCTTCAAACGTTGTTTCTCCATTGGTTCCGGGCTGAACACTGAATTGAATCAAACGCTCCACCATACAGGTACGAAGTTTTAAACCTCCAACCGATGTGAAAGGGGTGCTGGATGTGATGGTTACTGTGAGGTCGACAGCAGTGCCGCTTGGGGACCAATTGCGCACAACCGAAATAGAGAACGGCGTGGTGTAGGATTGAGCGGTAGCAATAATTCCACTGGTAAGGTTGGCCGGGTGGTTAGAACTCGCACCAAAAACCGTTACGTTTTGCCCATCCATTTTTCCGCTTGGCGCAGAGTTGATGGCATAACCATAGCCATTTTGAGCAGTGGAACGGTACCTCCAATCAATTTCAGTTTTGTTGGTTTGGTACAAACTCCAGGTTTTGGTTGGGGCGCTTGGAATAGGCACTTGCCATTTGAGGGCAATTACTTTAGGTGTGTTGGTTGGAGAGGCCAAAAGCGCATTGAGGCCCGGATTGGTTTGGGCACAAGGCGGACAGGTTTCTCCTGTAAATTCTTCGTAAATGCTCATACGGGTAGACTGAGCAAAAACTGTTATGCTAGCAATTAGCAGCACAAACGTAAATACATGTTTTTTCATTGTATGGGATTAGATTAGTCACACGAATTTAGTAAAGTAAATTCAAAGTAAAGCAAGTCAATTGTTAAAATTACGGTTGGCCTGGCACGCCTCATGAGGCAAAATGCGTACCTTCGCCGCCGCATCATGAGCCTCAAGGTCCTGGAGGGTATTTTCGAACGCCAGCTCTTATCCTTTAACCCCAATAAAAAGCAGTATTTCCGGGGTTTGAGCGGATCCTCTTTGTCTTTTTTACTCGCTTCTATTCACAAAACCCACAGTAAATCCTGTGTTCTGATTGCCTCCGACAAAGAAAAAGCGGCCTATTTCTATAATGACCTTGAAAACCTTCTGCCACCCGGCAAATTGTTGTTTTTTCCTGAATCGTACCGACAACCCTACCAACCTGAAAAAACACTCAATGCCAACATCCAGGAGCGTGCAGAGGTGATGAGCCGCGTTTCGGCCGACACGTTTTGTGGTGTGGTGGTTAGTTATCCTACAGCTTTATGTGAAAAGGTCAGTCTCAAAAAACAATTACACCAAAACACCCTACTCATTAAACAAGAGGAAAAACTTTCTCTGGATTTTATTGCCGAGTTTTTGCAATCTTTCCATTTCGAAGCAGTGGACTTTGTTTATGAACCCGGGCAATACAGCATTCGTGGCGGTATAGTTGACATTTACTCTTTTTCTGGTGAATTGCCGTACCGAATTGAATTGTTTGGCAACAAAGTAGAGGCCATCAAATCCTTTGATCCTGTAACCCAACTTTCTCAACATCGCTACGATTTTGTTTCCATTTTGCCTGACATCAATTCTTCATTGTTTACTGAACAAAAGGCGATCCTAACGGCGTATTTTAACAAGGAAGATACCCTGCTTTTTACAGATGACATACAATTTTGCCTGGATACGGCGACAAAAAAATTCGAACAGGCAGAAAAGATGTTTGCATCTTATCAGGGTGAGATAAAACAACTACCGCCGCAAACTTTGTATGCAGATGCAGAAGAAATGGCAAACGTATTCAGAGAATTTAACGGCGTAGAATTTGGTTTAAAAAATTACGCAGCGGCTGAAACCATAAGCTTTCACCAAACACCCCAACCCGGATTTAAAAAAAACTTCGACCTGCTCATTGAGCATTTGAAAGCGAATAAAACCAAGGGTTTTCAGAATTACTTTTTAACCGACAACACCAAACAAAGCGAGCGACTCATCAGTATTTTTAATGATCTGTTGAGTCGCGAAAATCGCACTTACGATAGCCTTATCGAACACCTGCCCATCAGCATACACGAAGGGTTTGTTGATGAAACGAACAAAATCGCCTTGTTTACTGATCACCAGATTTTTGAACGTTATCACCGGTTCAAATTGCGCGAAACCCGTACAAGAAGCCAGGAAGCCCTGACTATTAAAGAAATCCTGAACCTCAATCCGGGGGATTATGTTACCCATATCGACCATGGAATTGGCCGCTTTGCCGGGCTTCAAAAACTTAGTATCAACGGCAAGGAACAGGAAAGTGTGAAATTGTTGTTTCGCGACAACGACACCTTGTATGTAAGTATTCACAGCTTACATCGCATCAGTAAATACAGCGGTAAGGAAGGCCAGGTACCCAGGATTGATAAACTGGGTAGTAGCACCTGGAGTACTCTCAAACAAAAAACAAAAAAGAAAGTAAAAGAACTGGCTTACGATTTAATAAAGTTATACGCTGAGAGAAAATCCAGACCCGGACACGCATTTCTAAAAGACAATTACCTGCAACACGAGTTGGAAGCTTCCTTTATTTATGAAGATACGCCCGATCAGATAAAAGTAACCCGCGATGTAAAACGCGACATGGAAAAACCCCACCCAATGGATCGTTTGGTGTGTGGTGATGTGGGATTTGGAAAAACAGAGGTGGCTATACGTGCTGCTTTCAAAGCCGTTTGCGACAGTAAACAAGTTGCGGTGCTCGTGCCTACTACCATATTAGCTTACCAACATTATAAAACATTTAGTGAACGATTAAAGGATTTGCCATGCACTGTAGATTACATTAACCGCTTCAGGAGCGCTAAAGAACAAACGGAAATCAAAAAAAAGCTGGCTGAAGGCAAAATAGATATACTAATTGGCACACATAAATTGGTTGGCAAAAGCACCGAGTTCAAAGATTTGGGATTGTTGATTATTGATGAGGAACAAAAGTTTGGGGTTGGAGTAAAGGATAAATTAAAAACCCTGAAAAGCAACGTGGACACCCTTACCTTAACGGCCACTCCAATCCCTCGTACGTTGCAGTTTAGTTTAATGGGTGCCCGTGACTTATCTGTTATCAGCACACCACCGCCGAACCGCTTTCCGGTTCAAACCGAATTGCATGTGTTTGACGAAGAACTCATAAGAGATGCCATACAATTTGAATTGAACCGCGGAGGTCAGGTGTTTTTTGTACACAACAAAGTGCAAAGTATTCTTGAAATGGCCGGAACCATTCAACGCTTAGTGCCAGATGCGCGTGTGGCCATTGGTCATGGGCAAATGGATGGTGAAAAGCTGGAAGACGTGATGATGGGATTTATGGAGGGGGATTACGATGTGTTGGTAGCCACTACCATAATTGAAAGCGGCCTCGACATCAGCAATGCCAATACAATACTAATTAATGAAGCCCATATGTTCGGACTCAGCGACCTGCATCAGGTGAGAGGAAGAGTAGGGCGAAGCAACAAAAAGGCCTTTTGTTATTTATTGGCTCCTTCTTCTATTCTGCTAACTGCAGAGGCCAGAAAGCGCCTAAAAGCTATTGTTGAATTCAGTGATCTTGGAAGTGGATTTCAAATCGCTATGCGTGACCTCGACATCAGAGGTGCCGGCAATCTTTTGGGTGGAGAACAAAGCGGATTCATTAACGACATGGGCTTCGACACGTACATGAAAATTCTGAATGAAGCCATGGAGGAATTGAAAGAAGAAAACTGGTACAAAGAAGCCGTGCACGACAACGATTCTAAGTTAGACCACACGGTGTTTTCAAGACAATTTGTAAAAGAAACCCTGGTAGAAACCGATTTACAATTGCTTATACCCGATGCTTATGTTAGTCACCTCGGAGAGCGCTTGTTGTTGTACCGTGAATTGGACAATATTACCAAAGAAGAAGATTTGGGTATGTTCGAAAATCAATTGCGCGACCGCTTTGGGCCTTTACCAATAGAAGTGAGCGAACTTATAATGGTGGTGCGTATGCGTTGGAAAGCCATGAAACTTGGTTTTGAAAAACTGACACTCAAAAACAACAAAATGATTGCTTATTTCCTGAGTAAACAACAAAGCGATTATTTTTCGGGACCGCATTTTCAAGGGGCTTTGTTGTTTGCTCAAAAGTTTCCTTTGCGCTGTAACTTAAAAGAACAAAACAATAAACTGTATCTTAGTATAGAAGATGTGGATTCGGTTCAAAAGGCTATTGTTACCTTAAACGAAATTCTTGAACTTGTTCCAAAATCGGAAGCCCAGAATCATGAAGCATAAACCCAAGGCACTTATCTTTTTTAGCATCTTGTTTACGTATGTAGTACTGCAGTTTTTATGGTGGGAAATCCTCCTGGTAAGGCAAAGCGGGCAGATAATTGATGAGAAGCAAAAAATTGTGGCACTCTCAGTAAGTGACGACCAGCAATTAAAAACAGAGCTCACAGAATTACAAAACAAACGCAAAACCAAAACGGTTATGATTGTAAGTGAGGGCACTGTGTTTTTATTGCTTTTGTTGTTTGGGGTTTACAAAATAAAACAAGCCTACGATAAGGAAGACGAATTGCGCCGACAACAAAATAACTTTTTCCTGAGTATCACACACGAATTAAAAACACCCATTGCCGCTACCAAGTTGCAATTGCAAACTATACAAAAGCAGAAGCCGGCAGCAGCAATACAGGAAGAGCTTATACAAAATGCTTTACAAGAAACCGAACGCCTGAACAGCCTGATTGATAATGTACTCCTGGCCAGCAGGATGGATTCTCCGGGGTTCAAAGTGGACTTGCGCCGATTGGATCTGTCTGAACACCTCAATTTGGTGATGAAACGGTATTATCACAGCGAATGCCAATCAGGCTTCTTACGGGTACACGCCGCTGCATCGTGTATGGTTCTGGCCGATGAACTGGCACTTACTTCAATAATCACAAATTTGGTAGACAACGCACTCAAATATACAGGCGAAGCAAAAACCATAGAGGTGCAACTAACTAAGTTTGACCATCACATTGTGTTGGAGGTAAAAGACAATGGCCCCGGGATTTCTAAATCTGACAAAGAAAAAATTTTCACACGATTTTACCGTGCCGGAAACGAAGAAACACGCAAAACTAAGGGAACCGGTCTGGGGCTTTATATTGTAAAAAAACTGGTAGAAGCCCAAAAGGCAAACATTCTGGTCAAAAGCAATTCGCCCAATGGCACCACATTTAGTATAGATTTTCATGCCGTATAAGTTGTTTTTTATTGTTCTGGTTTTGGGTTTCCTTTGTTTCCTATCCTGCAACCCTGTAAAGCAAGAGGAGCATGGGGCCATTTCAAACAAGGGTACCAAAAATTCAATCCGGTATTCGAAACATTTTAGCTTAGAAGAACACCAGGGGTTTACTATCCTTACACTTTTCGGGAAAAAGGAAACACTTGATACCACTGCCGTTTATGTTCTTTCTGACAGTTTGAAACCACACATTAAAACACAACACCTCACCTATTATCTTAAAGTACCTAGCAGGCGTGTAGTTGCTTTGAGCAGTATTTATTCGGCCATGCTGGCTGAGCTGAATGCCTTAAATTATTTGGTGGCCATTGACAATATTGATTATGTGAATCACCATCAAATTATCGAGAAGCACGGGCTAGGTCACATTTCAGAAGTGGCAAAGGGGCCTGTGCCCGATATGGAAAAAGTGCTTTCATTGCAACCTGACATGGTGCTTATGTTTGGTATGGGAAATCCAGAAGAAGAGGCCTATCCGGTACTACATAAAGCAGGCATTGCCAGTGCTTTAATTGTCGACCACCTCGAAGAAACACCTTTGGCAAGAGCCGAGTGGATTAAATTTATTGCAGCTTTTGTAGGCAAAGGAAAACAAGCGGACTCTGTTTTTAAGACGGTAGAAAGGAAGTACCTGGCATTGAAAGATTCTATTAAGAAGCAAAAATTGGGACCCAAGGTGCTGAGTGAATTAAAATACGGTGATACCTGGTATGTGCCGGGCGGAAAAAGTTTTATGTCGACATTCATTACCGACGCCGGTGGTCAATACGCCTGGAAAGACAATCAGGCCAGCGGCAGTTTACCACTCAGTTTTGAACAGGTGTATCGTTCGGCAGCAGATGCCGGAGTTTGGATTAACCTCTCAATGGTGAGAAACAAAAAGGACATGTTAGCACAGGATGAGCGTTACCAAAACTTCCTGGCCTTTCAAACCAACCGACTTTACAATAACAACAAACGCGTTAACAACAAAGGGTATTCTGATTATTGGGAAACCGCCATGTTTCATCCTGAAAGAGTACTCCATGATCTTGTTCTTCTTTTCCATTCAACTGAAGTTGACGAAAAGGAATTATATTATTACCGAAACATCCGATAAGTGAAAAAACAATACGGCATACTAGTGCTTTTGGGCCTATTTATTTTGGCATTGTATTGCAGTGTGTTTTATGGGGGCAGCGGTGAATTAAACTGGTCGGATCTGAATCAGGAAAATTTTATTTTCTGGGAAATTCGTTTTCCTAAAACCCTAACGGCAATTTTGGCCGGTGTTGCTCTTCCAACTGCTGGCCTGGTATTGCAGGTTTTATTCCGTAATCCTTTAGCGGGGCCTTATGCTCTTGGCATCAGTTCAGGGGCCTCTCTAATGGTAGCATTAAGTCTGTTATCCATGCAGGGCCTGGGCTTTGGTTTGTTTTATGGCAAAAGTATTTTAATTGTTTCGGCATTGGCAGGAAGTTTTTTTGTAACCATGTTGTTGTTGGCCATTTCGGCCCGTGTAAAAAATAATGTGTTGTTACTACTAATTGGTTTAATGGTTTCACAAATATGTTCTGCACTATTGGGGGCTCTTGAATTTTATGCTGAGCCCGGGAACCTTAAAAACTTTGTCCTGTGGGGCATGGGTTCATTATCAGGAACCAACCACAACGATATCCTGATCTTTCTGGGGTGTATTGGTATGGCGTGTTTTATGTTAGTGTATTTTATAAAACCACTTAATGCCCTTCTATTGGGAGATGAGTATGCCAGAAGTTTAGGGTTTGCAACTTCCCGTACACGCTTTTTTTTGATTCTTATTTCTTCCCTGCTTACAGGCATTTGTACCGCGTTTTGCGGGCCATTGGCTTTTGTAGGGCTTTCTGTGCCTATTCTTTCACGCCTCCTTTTTAAAACCTCACATCAACAATGGCATTTATTAACCGGTGGTCTTATGGGCAGCAGTTTATTATTGTTTTCCGATGCCTTAACACACAACCTTATTCCTGATTCAAGTTTACCAGTGAATATCATCACCACCTTGCTAGGCGCCCCGGTGGTATTGTACCTCATGTTCAAAAACAAACAATGGTAAAATCTGCAATCATACAAGTGCAAGGGGCAACATTGGGTTATCGCCTGAACCGCAATATCGTTAAGGTGTTGGAAGACGTTAACCTTGAGTTTTGCGAAGGCGATTGCATTGGACTAGTAGGATTGAATGGTGCAGGTAAATCTACGCTCATTAAAAGTATTTGCGGAACGTTAGATGTTTTGCAAGGCAAGGTGCTTCTTGGGAACAACCACCTCGCCTCTTATTCTCTGCAGGATTTGTCGAAAAAGATTGCCCTGGTGCTTACCGATAAGGTAAAGGGCTTTAATTTAAATGTGTTTGATTTGGTGGCTTCGGGTAGGATGCCCTATACCAATTTATTCCACCAGTTAACTGCAGCGCACTTGGAAGTGGTGCGTGAAGCCATGATCACAACCGGCATACTAGAGCTGGCACAAAAACCAATTCACGAATTAAGTGACGGCAATTTCCAAAAAGCGCTAATTGCAAAAGCACTGGCGCAACAAACACCAACCATCTTGTTAGATGAGCCAGGGGCCTATTTGGATTATGGTTCGCGGTACCGTTTGTTTGAATGGCTTCAGAAATTAGCCAAAGAACAAAACAAATGCATAGTAGCCAGTTCCCACGACCTTCATTTGGTGCGCAGGTATTGCAATAAACTTTTGATCCTCTCTGAGGGAAGGGCAGAACTTTTGGATACCGAGACAGCCGTTACACGGCCCGCATTTTTAGCACTTGGCGGGGCGTTTTTATAATATGAATGAAAATTCAAACATTTTATGAGCAAGGGTAACAGCGTGTCTTTAAAAAATTATTTTTGTGCCCGTTATGGCCCTACTTGTAAAAAAATCAACCTTGCCGAATGCCGGTAAAGGACTGTTTACCACTAAACGTATTCTGAAAGACGAAAAGATTGTGGAATATAAAGGTGAAATTATTGATTGGAAAGAATACGAAAAGCGTGTGAAAGAAGATAAAGACGGATATCTGTTTTATATCAATAAAAAGCGCTGTATTGATGCTTACAATACACCTCAGCACAAAGCCCGATACGCTAATGATGCGGCCGGTCTCAGTCGCATGAAAGGGTTACGCAACAATGCGGTGTATGAAATATTTGACGACAGGTGTTACATAGTTGCAACCCGTAATATTGAGGCCGGAGAGGAAATATTTGTGAGTTATTCTAAAGATTACTGGGATTGCATCCGCTACAACATCAAAAACAACCTATACAAGTCGAAGGAACTGGCCAACGCAAGTTAATTATTAGCTTTAAGGCAAACCAAAAGAGGCATGAGCAACTATCTGATAGTAGGTTTGGGAAACATTGGTGAAGAGTATGCCGAAACCCGACACAACATTGGATTTAAAATAATAGATGAGCTCGCCGCTCAACACAATTGCAAGTTTGTTTCTTCACGTTTGGCCGACAGGGCTGAATTCAAATACAAAGGCCGAACACTGGTTCTTATTAAGCCCAGCACTTACATGAATTTAAGTGGTAAGGCCGTGAATTACTGGTTACAAGCCGAAGGCATTCAAATTCACAACTTGATGGTAGTGGTGGATGAACTGGCACTTCCATTTGGTAAGATCAGAATTGGCCCAAAGGGAAGTGACGGGGGACATAATGGCCTTAAAAGTATTCAGGAGGCATTGAACACTAATGTATACCCACGGTTAAGATTTGGCATTGCTGCCGAGTTTGGAAAAGGGCAGCAAGTAGATTATGTGTTGGGTAAATGGAATGAACTCGAACTTCAAACTCTTGACACCAGGATAAAAGTAGCTGCTGAAGCTGTTTGTGCATTCAGTTTTATGGGACTGGAACGATGTATGAACCAATACAACACCAAGTAAGAATACGTAACTTCAACTTGTGAATTATTCAAAAGTTATAGGTCAAACTGAGACTAAGATTCGCCTGCTTAAACTGGTAGAAGAAAACCGTGTGCCGCATGCTTTGCTTTTAAACGGACCTGAAGGTTGTGGAAATTTAGCATTGAGCCTCGCTTTTGCAACCCATTTGTTGTGTAAAAATAAAACCGCCGAAGGCCCTTGCGGCATCTGCTCAGCCTGTGTGCAATCGAATAAACTTACCCATCCCGATCTGCATCTTGTTTTTCCAATAGCACTCATAGGCGAAATTCGTAAAAGCGAATATTGGGTGAAAGAGTTCAGAGCCGCTTGTATCAACAACCCATACTTGAACCTGGAAGATTGGTTTAACGAAATCAGTGCAGAGAACAAACAACCCCTAATTGGAACGGAAGAAGCAGCCGATATCATCAGAAAATTAAGTTACACCAGTTTTGAGGGTCAGTTCAAAATTCTTTTGATGTGGCTTCCTGAAAAAATGAATGGGGATGCTTCGAATAAGATCCTGAAGGTGCTTGAAGAGCCAAGTGACAACACCATCTTTTTATTGGTAAGTAATCAACCCGATCAACTTTTAAGTACCATACTTTCGCGTGTGCAACAAGTAAGTCTTGCCAAGTTAAGTAGCGATGAAATTGCACAACACTTGCAAACCGCGCATGCTAAGTCAAAGCTAGAGGCAGAACAAATTGCTTTGTTGGCAGATGGAAATTTTAATGAAGCATTAAAGATGCTGGATGAGGATACGCTTGGGGAAGAACTGATCAGCCATTTTCAGAATTTTATGCGTTTGGCTTTTAGTTTTGATTTTGCGAAAGTACAATCCTGGGTAGAAGATAACGCTGGTTTGGGCCGAGAGAAACACAAACGGTTTTTCCAATATGGCTTGGAAGTGTTCCGCGATTGTTTAATGTACAATTACGGAAACAGGGATTTGGTTCGATTAAGTGGAAGCGAAAGAAGTTTTCTCGAAAAATTTGCTCCTTTTGTTAACCAAAAAAATTACGAACGTCTAATAGAGGAATTTAACAGCAATTATTATTATATCGAAAGGAACGCAAACCCTAAGATTCTGTTTTTGGACCTAATCATCAAATGCAATGCGCTGATTGCGCCTCCTAAACGGAGTTAAATTCGTTACGGTTGTTTCAGTATAAATTTTCTTAACAGATTAAGTGCGGCGTTAGCGCTCATTACAATATTGTTCTGACGAATATCCCCAAATTGAAGTTGTATAGGAATCACTTTATGCGCATTCGCCACAGCAATCCAAACCAATCCTACCGGTTTATCTGCCGTGCCTCCGCCCGGACCTGCGATTCCTGAAATACCAATACCATACGTGCTGTTGAATTTATCCCTTACATTTTTAGCGAGCGCGACAACACAGTCTTTACTCACAGCTCCTACTGTATCAAACAAGGCTTGATCTATACCCAACAACTGGTGTTTTGATTGATTGGAGTAGGGCACAAGTCCACCGCTGAAAACTTCTGAAGCGCCGGGTACAGAAGTGATTAATGAAGCAAGGTAACCACCGGTACAACTTTCAGCCACACTCACCGTTTCTTTTCTTGATAACAATAAATTGAAAACCACGTGTTGAAGACTCAATGGTTCTTCACCATAATTTTCTATGCCAAAAATGTAATCTGGAATAAGTGTTTGAAGGCTTTGAATGTGTTTGTTAACCTGACTTTTTAATTCTTCCATGCTTTCACCAAATGCTGAAAGCCGCAAACGAACCATTCCGGGTTGAGGTAAATAGGCGAGTTTTAAGCCTTCTTCACTTATTCGATTTTCCCAATCTTCTATCAATTCGGCAAGCGCACTTTCACCAATGCCATTGGTAAGTATGGTTTTGTGATAGATGGAAGGCAACTGGAATTCTGCTTTAATCTTTGGTAAGATGATGTCGGTCATCATGGCTTTCATTTCGTAAGGCACGCCGGGCATGCTGATAAAAACACTGGAATTTTTTTTCATCCACATGCCAGGAGCGGTGCCTTTGTAATTCATTATTACTTCGCAACCTTCGGGAACGAGTGCCTGTTGACGGTTTACTTCAGTTAGCTCACGTCCGCGTTTGGTAAAAAACGAATGCACCACATCAAGCACTTCTTCATTTAACACCAACGGTACCTTGAAATAATTAGCAAACGTTTTTTTGGTCAAATCATCTTTTGTTGGTCCCAGACCACCGGTAATAAACACAAGCTGAGAACGCAACAGGGCTTGATCGAAAGCCTGCACAATAGCACTTTCTTCATCAGAAACGGTGCTCATATGTAACACCTGAATACCAATTAGAGTCAATTGCTGTGCAATCCATACACTATTGGTGTTGTTGATCTGCCCGATCAGAATTTCATCGCCAATGCTGATTATTTCTGCTTTCATATTTCAATTTATCCCCATTTTTCAAGACTTGCCCCTTTTTTGAAAAACCGTTCGATGCGTTTTTCGATTTCAGGATCCTTTTTTAGTTCAGGCGCATGATGCGGCTTTTTTCGTGCGTCAATAAGCATGGGACCTGAGCAACCCCAATGTTTATTTTCGATAAACTCTCCTACCCCATACACATCATGGCTGGGGTTACTTCTGGTATAGGTAACCCAAAGATAATCTCTGAACGGATGTGATGAAGTTGAAAAATTGTGATCGTCGTATACTACCAGCTGTACAATGCCTTGAAGTAAATGCAGTTTGGATTTGAACCAGTTTTTCAACTCATGCATTTCCTGATGGGTATCAGAATAATTGTAAAAAACCTTGGTCTTAAAGGCCACAACGCCTTTCATCAAAAGTACAGGCTCTGAAATTAGCGCACATTCGTTGAATAAGGAAGGAAGTGTGCTGTCTAACTCTCTGACCTTTTCTGTTCCGACGGCAACAACCAGTTTGCTTCCCTCATTTAACCCTTCACCCGAATAATCGAGTGTGTCGATACTGGTTTTGGTGTAAAAATGAAAATCACGGTGCAAATCAATACGCTCGAACACATGTTCAAAAAACCGCTCCACTTCGTGGCAATCGGGCCCATTATTCTGTTCAGCAGCAATAAATAAGTATTTTGCCAGACTCAATTGCCCGGTACCTAAAATACGATTGGCCTGAGTCAAAATTTCGGCAGGAATTTTGTGTTTGAGATACGGTGTATAACGCTCGCTGCCTCTTGCTAATAGCAAAGGATGCACACCGGCAGCGTCTACTGCATGAATTTCACGCACCCCAGGTATTTCTTTAGGAATTGCGTCGCCGCTGATTTCATGAATCAATGCACCAAAGGCAGTGTCTTCTTGAGGCGGACGACCCACGACGGTAAATGGCCAAATGCCTTGGTTCTTAGCGTATACCTTGTGTACACGCATTAAAGGGAAAGGGTGTTTAAGACTGTAATAGCCAAGGTGATCACCAAATGGCCCCTCGGGTTTGTTTTCGTATGGATGCACTTCACCGCAAATCACAAAATCCGCATCAAGCGAAATACAGTACCCGTCTTTGTATGCATAACGAAAACGCCTTCCGCCAAGCGCACCGGCAAAAGTAAGTTCACTCATGCCTTCGGGTAATGGCATAACGGCTGCAAGACTATGGGCCGGCGGACCACCAACAAACACGCTGACTTTTAGCGGGGCGTTTATTTTATTGCTTTTGCTTTGATGCACACCAATTCCCCGGTGTATTTGATAATGTAAACCTATTTCCTTGTTGTTTTGGTAATCATTACCGTTAAGTTGTATGCGGTACATGCCCAGGTTAGAATGTTGTATTCCGGGAAGTTCCGGATCTTCGCTGTACACTTGAGGAAGTGTAACATAGGCTCCACCGTCCATAGGCCAATGCTGGATGAGTGGTAAATCGGAAATTCGGATTTCTTTAAACCCGGCACTTTCAAACTGTCCTTTTCTGGGAAGCGCTTTAAGAGCCGCAAAACCAGTTGAAGTATAGCGGAGAGGATGTTTAAGTGCCTCCATTGGATTGTTTCGCAACTGAACCAGTTGTTGCATGTGTTTAAAGGTTGATCGAAACATAAATCGACTGCGTTCCAAGTTGCCGAACAAATTGCTCACAGCCTTGTAAGGACAAGCTTTGATGTTTTCAAACAACACTGCAGGTCCATTTTTTTCGAATAAACGCAAATGAATAGCTGCCATTTCCAGCCTGGCATCCACCTCTTCTTTAACACGCACTAAATGCCCGTTTTTTTCGAGATCAAGAACACATTCATTCAAATTTCTATAGTTCATTTTCTGATCAACAACTGGTGTAAAAAATAGTTCACTTGCATTGCACAATCGATTGCTTTGCCAACAAACAAAAGCAGTTTAATTTATTAGATTTGTGAAGGTATTAATTATATTTTATGAAAACTCAAACGTTTTTCCTGCTTATTGAGAATGCGTCTCCTGTGGTGAAGGAAGTGAAAAAAAGCATCAACGAACAAGAGGAAAAACTAAATAACTACTTCGACCGTTTGTCGGATCAGGCGGTTAATTTTGCCCCAAGCCTGATATCCGCTTTGCTGGTATTGCTTATCGGTCTCTGGCTCATCAAACGTATTTCATATTTGGCAACCAAGGCCATGCAAAAGCGTGACCTTGACATCAGCCTGAGAACGTTCCTCAGAAGTTTGATTAGTATTGGTTTGAAAATTGTTCTGATAGTCACAGTTGCAGGAATGATTGGCATTGGAACCACCTCTTTTGTGACCATATTGGGAGCAGCAGGACTGGCCGTGGGTTTGGCTTTACAAGGGTCTCTTTCCAATTTCGCAGGTGGCGTACTTATTCTGATTTTTAAACCGTTTCGTGTAGGAGATACCATTGAAGCGGGTGGCCAAACTGGAGAAGTAAAGGAGATTCAGATTTTTAATACCATATTGGTTACAGCCGATCATAAAACGGTAATTTTACCCAACGGCCCACTATCAAATGGCACCATCATCAATAATACACGACAAGGAGATTTGCGAATTGACATTGTGATGAATCTTGATGCAAATAGCGACACAACAGAAATTAAAACCACGGTTTGGGAAGTATTGCACAACAACCCGCTTGTGTTAAAAGACCCTGAGCCCCTTATTACCATATCCATTGCTGAGGCCGGAGCTATCAAATTGAATGTGAAACCTTATTGTAAACCAGATGATACAACCACTTTAAGCAGTAATTTGTACGAGGAACTAAAAACGGCATTCGACAAAAAGCACATCAAAGCTGCAATTCAACAACAAAAAATTCAAAACACCTGAACATGGAAATCAAAGATGCTCAGAATTTGGTTGACCAATGGATTAAAACACACGGCGTAAGGTACTTTAATGAACTCACAAATACCGTGTTGTTGATGGAAGAAGTGGGCGAGTTATCCCGTATAATGGCCCGACGTTACGGAGAGCAAAGCGAAAAGCAAAGTGATAAGGGAAAAGACCTTGGGGAAGAAATGGCGGATGTGCTGTTTGTTTTGATTTGTTTAGCTAATCAATGCGGCATTAATCTTGAGGAGGCCCTGCAAAAAAGTGTTGCAAAAAAAACAACAAGAGATGCTGAACGACACAAACACAACCCAAAATTGAGCGGGCAATAATTTTGTTTAACTTGCGTTAAAATAGGGTTTAATTCACTACTCATGAAAAAAGTCATCCTTTTTTGTTTCGTGTTGATGTTTGCGGGACTTGCCGAACTTAAGGCACAAAGCAAACTGGTAAAAACGCTTAGGTCAAAGGGCGGAGCACACCAAAAATCCCAACAAGGTGCCACTCAGGCAGTAGTAACCAGCACAAACAGCCGACCGGGCCGGTCGGTGAATTATTTCTGGGATGATCAGGCATCACAATGGAATTACACGGATACCAGTTTTTATACCTATAACCTTGCTGGTGATTTGTTGAGTGAACTTAGCCGTAACGGTGTGCCTAATAGCCGGCGTTTGAGTACATACGACGCACAAGGACGTTTAACACAAGAACTTTTTCAATTTTGGGACAATCTCACTAGTCTTTGGATCAATAACAATCGGTCTTCATATGTGTACAACAATCAGGGATTTATGACAGAGATTACTTTTGAATCCTATAATACAACAACTAACTTGTGGGAATTGCAATCCGGACAAAAAAATCTGCTTACTTACGACGCGTCCAACAGAATCACCGACAACATTTATCAAAGTTATAATACCGTCACCAGTCTTTGGGAGAATGTTTACCGCGAAACCGCATTCGTTTATGATGCAAATAACAATATCCTTTCACTCGAATCCAAATTTCCAAACGGGGCGAATTGGGACAATGATTACAAATACGCTTTGGTTTATTCGATCAACAATAAACCAGTACAATTAACCGGACAGATATGGAATGGCAATGCCTATGACAATGATATCCGTTGGATCAATCTTGTTTTTCATGATTGGTGCGGCTGGTACTGCAATACTACAGCTATTCAATCGGGCACCATTCAGGTTTGGGATACACCGGTGAACAATCAATGGAACAATTCCGAAAGGGTATCGGCGATTTATGATGCTTTTGGAGGCATTGTTGAAACATGGGAAGCCTATACCGGCACCAATTGGGAAAATTCAAGCAGGTATTCTGAATTCGTCGATAATAAATACAATTACACGGGCGACCGTTATGAAAGCTGGGACAACATAAATAACGCTTGGGAAATCATGAATGAAACGAAGTTTATTCATACTTACGACGGGGCAAACAATATCGCTCAAACCATTTTACAGTATTGGGATTTTCCTAATTCCGCACTGATTAATGGAGAAAAAAGGGTGTATTCCAATTTTACCTTTGTCGGTATACAAGAAAACCAGGCTCAAACTACGACCCTGAGCATTTTCCCTAATCCTTGTTCAGGTGAATGCAGGATTGAAAGCAATGAGGGTGTTCTGGACAGCAGTTCAGACTACCAATTCAAAATTTTTGATGCACAAGGTAAATTGCTGCATTCAGCATTCATGTCGGGGTCAAATTTGAGATTTACAACCAGTGGTATTGCACCAGGTATCTATTTCTTTCATTTGTCAAATACAAGTGGCAACCTAAGAACAGGAAAACTTATTGTAAATTAAGGTCAGAATTACTACAGTAGACATCCCTGTTTAGGCAGGGATGTTTTTTGAACTAAAGTAGTAGTTTGCGATAAGTAGGTTCTGAGTGCAAATAAAATCCGGCTCTTTGGTACACCGGTTCCCCATCTTTAGTAGCATGTAATTCCAAAGCTTCATATTCCCGAGCTCTGGCTTCTTTGGTGAGCAATGCTAAAATTTGTGTGGCCACACCTCTCTTGCGAAAGCCGGTTTGAGTATACATGTTCATCAAATAGGCCACCTTCCCGTTCGGAATTTTAAAACTTCCCGCTTGTTCTCTTAAAATCATTCCGCCAAGCCCAATGCAGTTGTTTTCGAAATATGCCAAATAACATATGTAGGTTTCATTTGCCAATGTTTGAGAGTAATACCGGATTAGGTTCATTCGTAAATGGTCTCGAGCCTTGGCCTCTTGCTTACCCCAGTAGTCTTCAAGAAACTCCAAGCGCATTTCACTTAACAAGACAGCGTCTTCTGTTGTAGCTTTAACGTATACTACACCGGGTTGATTAATAACTGACATAATGCAATTGGTAAAAATCAACTAAATACAAATTCCTGAATTAACTTACATCTCATTCTCTCACATATACCCGTTTCACTCGTCCTGACACGTTGGTTAGCACTTCATAAGGGATGCTTCCAAGGGCGGTTGCAAGAGCCTGAATGTGTTCGGGGTTTTCGAACACAATTACTTCATCTCCTTCATCACATTTGCAAGCGCTCACATCAACCATAGTCATATCCATACAAATGTTGCCAACCGTTTTGCAAAACTGTTGGTTGATGTAAACCCCGTGTTTGCCATTGCCAAGCAAACGACTGAACCCATCCGCGTAGCCGATCGGAATAATTGCAATTCGGCTTTTTTTATCCAGTTTGCCACTGCGGTTATAACTCACACTTTCGCCGGCTTCAAGGGTTTTGATCTGAGAGATTTTGGTTTTGAGAACTCCAACGTTTTCGAGAAAGTTCTGTTCTCTCTCATTTGCACCGATGCCATATAAACCAATCCCCAATCGCACCATATCAAAATGGGCCGATTTAAAACGGGTGATGCCTGCTGAATTGCAAAGGTGTTTAAGGAAGGGATAACCTAAATCCGACTCCAGTTTTTTGCAAGCGGTTTCGAAGCCCCGGATCTGCAATTGTGTGAATGCATCCAGTTGTGGATTATCAGATGCGGCCAGATGAGAAAACACAGAGCGGACCTTAATTTGGTGGTACTGTTTCACTTCACTGATGAGAGTTTCAAGTTCTTCGGGTAAAAAACCCAAACGGTGCATGCCTGTATCCAGTTTGAGGTGAATCGGGTATGCTTCGGTAATGCCAAGTCCGTCGAGTTTTTTTATAAAATTCCTCAATACCCGAAAAGAAAATAATTCGGGTTCCAAGCGGTAATTGATAATATCTTCAAATGCCTCCTCTTCGGGATTCATTACCAAGATTGGTAAGGATATTTGGGATTTACGCAGTTCAACTCCTTCGTCAGCATATGCCACAGCCAAATATGCCGCACCCATGTGTTGCAAGGCCAAGGCTATTTCAGAACTACCGCTTCCGTAAGCCATGGCTTTTACCATACCCATAATTTTAACGCCAGGTTCAAGCAAGGAACGGTAATGGGAAAAATTGTGCTGCAATTTGTTGAGGTTAATTTCAAACACCGTGTCGTGGCTTTTTAATTGCAATAAGGCAGCAATTTTTTCAAAACCAAAACTTCTTGCACCTTTCAGTAATACCGATGCGTTGGCGAAATGCGTACGCACAATATTGATCTTGGCTACAAAGTCATTGGTGTTTTGAAAAAACATGGCATGAGAGGGGAACAGGCTTTGGTGTGCAGAAATTTCAGGTCCAATTCCAAACAAAAAGTCAATTTTGTTTTGTGTGAGAAGTTCGGATAGTTTACTGTACAGTTGTTCAGTTGACATTCCGGATTGTTCAATGTCAGAAATTACAAGCACTTTTTTGGAATTTTGTGCCTGGCGGTTTAAATAACTTAAAGCAATGGCAATGGAATCCAGGTCAGAATTGTAAAAGTCATTAATCAGCAAAGAGTTGTCGATGCCTTTTTTTAGTTCGAGCCTTAAGGCTAAACTTTGCAATTGTGGCATGCCAGTTTGTATGTCTTTCGCATTCAATCCCAGCTGCAGCATTACCACAGCGCAGGTGGCCGCGTTGTTTACCGAAGCTTTATCGGTAAAAGGCAGGTTGAAGCTAAGTTTGTTTTGTTTGTTTTGAAGCAAAATGTTATAGCCATTTTGTCTCAGGTTCCAATCGGCTTCTGTTTTTTCAGAAATCAGTATAGCAGATTCCAAACCCGGCACCTGTGATTCTGTTTTTCCAAGGCCATTGGCCAACACCGTTTCACAAGCTAAAAACAGTTGTGCTTTTTCCGCAATTTTCTGTTGCAAGGAGTCAAACCCTTCGTCGTGGGCCGAACCAATAGAGGTAAATACGCCAAGAGTCGGGCGGATAATAGAAGCAAGACGTTGCATTTCACCTGGTTGAGAGATGCCGGCTTCGAATATGGCAAGTGTATTGTTTTCGTTAAGTTTTAAAACACTTAAGGGTACGCCAATTTGAGAATTGTAACTTTTAGGGCTACGGCAAATGCTGTATTTGTGTTTGAGCAATTGGTAGAGCCATTCTTTCACCATGGTTTTGCCGTTGCTGCCTGTAATACCAATTACCGGAATTTGGAATCTCTGACGGTGGTAAGTTGCTAATTGTTGCAAGGTTTGTAATGGCGATTCACAAAGCAGAAAACTCACATCGGGCCTGGCCAATGACTTAAAATCAAAACCCATATCAGCCACCAAAAAAGCTCTTACCCCTTTTTCAATCAATTCAGGAATGTAAAGGTGGCCATCATTCCAATCGCTTTTCAAGGCAACAAACAGGCTTTCCTCAGGAAATTGCAGCTCACGGCTGTCGTTTAAAAAGTACCGGATGTTGCTCTTGCTTTTTCCAACGAGCTTACAATTGGTGATTTCGGCAATTTGTTCCGGCGTATACATCAGTGGGTTTTTACTAGGTTAAAACAGGTTCTGCACAATGGCTCGTAAGATTCGGTTTCTCCAAGAACAACTAACTCGGTGTGTGCAAACTTGCGATGGCTCACATATGCCAAACTACCACATCGCATGCAAATGGCATGCACCTTGGTTACATATTCGGCAATGGCCATTAATTGGGGCATAGGGCCAAAAGGCTGACCTTTGTAATCCAGGTCGAGCCCTGCTATGATTACTCTAAGGCCCCTGTTTGCGAGAGATTGAGCTACCATCGGAAGTTCCATGTCAAAAAATTGTGCTTCGTCGATACCCACAACTTTGGCCTCACCACAGCGGCTGAGCAGCTCCCGGCTTGAAGCGATGGCCTGACTCAGTAATTCGGTACCCTGATGTGATACCACTTTAAAATCATCGTAGCGTTTATCAATGTCAGGCTTAAAGGTGGCAATGTGTTGTTTGGCGAATTGCGAGCGTTTTAAACGCCTGATCAGTTCTTCGGTTTTACCGGAGAACATACTCCCGCAAATTACTTCTATCCATCCCCTTGTTTCGGGACTATACCTGTATTCCGGGATCATTGTTTAAAAAGCGTGTAAAACAAAACTTAAATGTAAAGAAGGAAGTGTTGAATTCAAATTATTTTTAAGTTTAAAGTTTTACAGAACGATGGCCAACGACAAGGTGTTGAGTATGATGAGGGAACAGATCAGGGAATTGCTAAAAACCCTGGAGCAATTCCGTGATCCTGATGTGCACCCGGGTGCATCAGATTGCGAAGAGTTGCAGAACAAATTGCATAAACTTCAGGACAATCTGGCTGTTTACAAACATCAGCGCCTGAATCAGGAAGTGTCGCCCAGTTTTAATATTCATGCCAGAGTGAGCGAAGAAGTTAAAGTTCAGGACATCCCTGAGTCCTCTGTGCATGTTCAGGCAAACGAATCAAAGCTTTCGCCACCTGCTGCCGAAATCCCACCACCAACCAAAACGCCTGCTCCTAAATTACATGCCCCGATAGTGGTTGGCATTAACGACAAGTTTAGATTTATCAACGAACTGTTTTCACAAAATCCTGCTGAATTTAATATAGCCGTCGAACAACTTTCAGCATTGCAAACCTGGAACGAGTCAGAACTTTACCTGAACAGCCTCAAATCCCTCTATACATGGAAAGAACAACAGGATGTGGTAAAACACTTTTACAGCATCGTGAAACGCCGTTTTGAATGATGCGGAGAGTTTGCCTCTTTCTTTTTAGTTTTCACCTGTTCTCATCTGCAGCTCAGGACATGGTGTATACAAGAACAGTACTAAAACAACTTTGTTCTCCTGCGTTCTATGGGAGAGGGTATTTAAAAGGAGGCCTTGAAAAAGCGGCAGAATACATTACAACTGAAATAAAAAAAACTGGAGCACAACAACTTTTCGCAACCGGCTACTACCAATGGTTTGATATTAATGTGAATACCTTCCCCGCTAAACTTAGCCTGAAGCTCAACAACAAAGTTTTAAAACCTGGCAGTGATTTTATTCCCGACCCCCTAAGCAGAAGTTTGAAAGGCAAGTTTAAGCTGGAACAAAAAGACAGTGTAACATTTGAAGGTGTTAACGAAAGCGGAAAATTGCTGTTAAGTTTAAAAAACAAATTAACCTTCAGTGTGGCAAGCAACAGTGTGGCATTGGGCCTACTGGAGGTACTGAAAACCTCATGTCCGGATAAACCAAAAACTGCAGAGGTGCAGTTGGAAGCCAAGGTGCTCACAAAATTCATTTGTAAAAACATTTGTGCCTTTGTACCCGGTACCGTTAGCAATGATACCTGTATAGTGTTTACAGCGCATTACGATCATTTAGGAGGCATAGGCAAAAAAACCTATTTCCCCGGTGCTAATGATAACGCCAGCGGAGTGAGTATGCTCCTTAATCTCATCAAACATTACATGGCCTATCCTCCAAAATACAAAACGGTGTTTGTGTTTTTTGCAGGAGAAGAGGCGGGTTTAATTGGATCGAAGCATTTTGTGGAAAGCAAAACGCTAGATATGAAAAAAATCAAATTTCTGGTGAATTTGGATTTGATGGGTACCGGTGAGGAAGGTATTATGGTAGTGAATGGTGCAGTGCATGAGAAAGAATTTTTGCGACTCCAACAAATCAATGCGCAAGAACATTATCTAACGGAAATAAAAAAACGGGGAAAGGCCAAAAACAGCGATCATTATTGGTTCTCTGAGGCCGGTGTACCCTGCTTTTTTTTGTACACCATGGGAGGCATCAAAGCCTATCACGATGTGTATGACATCGAAAAAACACTACCGCTAACTGAGTACCAGGATGTGTTTAAATTGATCACCGATTTTGTAAAAGGGTTGTAGATCCGATCACTTATACAAATTCAACACATCCACTTCCTCCCATACCTTGGGCGGAAGAAAAAAACGAATGTCTTTTTTGTCTTTAATTGCCTGGCGAATAAAGGTGGAAGATACTTCTATTACAGGAGCCTCCGTGAGGTGCACCTTTGGGTGATGATCAAACTCACTGGCTTCGGCTTTTGGGCGGGGGTAAACATAGAGTTCGTAATGTTTGAGAATCTCTTCGTAATTTTTCCACTTTCCAAAACTTTTCAGGTTGTCTTGCCCAAGTATTAATGAAAACCTATGTTGAGGGTATTTTTCTTTCAAATGCGCAAGGGTGTTGATGGTATAAGAGGGTTGGGGCAAATCAAATTCTATACTTGAGCTGCGCATTTTTGGGTGATCCTCAATGGCCAGGTTCACCATTACCAAACGCTGGTGTTGATTCAAGAGGCTGCTCTTTTCTTTTAGAGGATTGTGCGGACTCACAACAAACCACACCTCTTGCATTGGGGTAAATTCCAGCATATAATTGGCCAGCACCAAGTGCCCAACGTGTATGGGATTAAACGAACCAAAAAACAGCCCTATATGCATGGGTTTAAAGGTAGAAATTATTATTTGGGCGAATGCCGCCAGTTTTTCATTTCAATACAAAGGCCGGCGGCACCGGGCTCTTTGCAGCAGATGACTTGCCCTTGTCAAGGCCCGCAAAGAAAAGCAGCTGCGGGGTCTGCTTCTGCGGCGCAGCCTCCGCGCTTTGGCGGGCCTATACAAGAGCGGCGTCCTCAGCATGCTGCGATCCCTTTCGCAAGCATAGATTCACTTTAGAATCCTATTTTTACAGTGTTGTACTTAGATGACCTAAATAATTTTGTGTTTTATCCGGAACTGGGCAGACCGGATAGTGGACGACTTTATGTATTGGGAGAAGAAAGCGGTTTTTGTGAAAACAGTTTTGTGCTCATTCCTTATCAAAACCCCTCCGTTTCCCCTCCGGCGCCAAAATATTTTCCAATTCTAGAGGTAAAGGAGATGGTGCTTGAACCCCACAAAAACCCATTACACCCGGTTCATCTTCAGCCAAGGTATTCCAAAGAGCAGTACCTTGAAAAAATCAAAAAAATCAAAAACCATATACAATATGGCAACATATACGAAATCAATTTCTGTATGAACTTTGAAGCTGTGGCTACCGAATTCGATCCGGTTTCTACCTTTATCCGTTTGCAACAAAAAGCCAATGCTCCTTATGCTGCTCTTGTAAAACTGGGTAAGGACTATATTTTGTGTGCGAGTCCTGAATTATTTTTAAAAAAGCAACACACGCATTTAACGACCAAGCCAATTAAGGGAACAGCCAAAAGAGGAAAAACGCCTGAGGAAGATGAGCAACTTAAGCAGGAATTACACGCCAGTTTAAAAGAACGAACCGAAAATGTGATGGCTGTGGATGTGGCCCGCAATGATCTTTCTATAATTGCAGCACGCGCTTCGGTAAACGTGGATACCTTGTTTGGCATTGAAAGTTTTGCAACCCTGCACCAAATGGTAAGCACCATTTCTTGCGAACTAAAGCCCGGAACCTATTTCGAAGATATTATTAAAGCCACTTTCCCCATGGCCAGCATGACCGGGGCACCTAAAACTATGGCTATGAATTTAATCAGTGAATTTGAAGACTTTGACCGCAAACACTACTCCGGCAGCTTTGGCATTTTGGATGAGAATGGGGATTTTGAACTGAACGTGATCATCCGTTCCATTTTTTACAATGCTGAAAACAAACAGCTGAGTTTTGCTGTTGGTGGAGCCATTACGTACCTGAGCGATCCTGAACAAGAATACAAGGAGTGTTTGTTGAAGGCGGATAATTTGTTGAGGGTTTTACAGTATTGAGGCTGTGCTTTCATTGGCTAAGCATCTTTCAACTGATGCTCTTGTGTTGGGAACTCACTATGGGTAAACGCAGTTCAACTTTTTTGTTATACAAATCCTTCCAGTGTGAAAACAGATGAACGGAAAACACATGACGTTTATTGGTTGCGTAAAGATGACCTGAACTGCGAGGGGGATTTTCCCTCCACTTGCCTGAACTGGCTTGTGAAATGTGCAGGACTGCTATATCCCAATTGATAAGCCAGTTCGCTGAACGTTAAACTCCCCGATCGGATAACATCCTTAGCTTTTTCAATTTTCAACCGTATAAAGTACTTTTTAATGCTTGTGTTTTCAAAATCACTGAAAACCGTGCTCAAATAATGGTATTCATAATGAATCGTATCGCTCAAGTACTCGCTTAATTTGATCCTCTGTAAAAGGCGATTGTTATTTAACAATTCGTTTAATGCAGTTTTTATTTGAGAAGTTATTTTTTCTGAATTGTCATCAATAACCCAAAAGCCTAAAGGCAAAAGCAGTTTGTTGAGTTTGACGATTGTTTTTCTTTCCGGAGCGGACAACAATTCAACCCTTTCCGTAAGGAACTCTTGAGGCTCATACCCAAGCTTCTTTAATATACGGCCAACCACCGCGTAGGACGGGGGGTTGACCATATTTTTGATGTACAAAAAATATGGCATAGCTTACTAAGTTTAATATCATACAATAACACCCGTTGAGGTAACAAGGGCAGTGTTATGAATATCAAATCAGCAGAAGCTTAATCAAAAGGTAGAGAGGTGTTGGTGATTCAGGAGGCGGATGAGAGATAGAAGATACAGAATCAGGGTTTTCAAATTCAAGGCAATTGGGCTCAGTCGTGTGGGTGTAGTGCAATTCCAACACAAGCGGCATCCAAATCTTGAATTGGCCTAGGGTGTTGAATTTTTGAGTTTCAGCCTGAAAAACCTGGGTCTCAGATTCACAGCAATCATCATCGTGTTCGGCACTTTCGTGACTGCAACAGCAACCTCCTCCGGGATTAATGCTAATTCCGAACACTGAGCGGGACACATGATCGCCACAGGTGTGTTTGCTGTAAATTATCCCCGAGGAAATGAGGACAAAATAAAGGGTAAAAAACAGGTGAAAAAAAACACGCATCCGACCCCAAAGTAAGGAAAAAAAGATGCTTTTCTATGACATGGCCGCCTGATTCTTAAAATTATGTAAAAGAATAGCCTCAAAATGGCTTACCTTGGCTGAAAATATTGGAGAATGAAAAAATACTACGCTTTTTTTATCATGTTTTTTGCAGCTTTTGCTGTAAATGGTCAAAACGCCATAAAACTGAACATCACCCACAAATTGGGTAACAATGCCTTTGCATTGAACCAAACAGCCACAAACAATTTAGGCAATACATTTAATTTGAACCGCATGCAATATTACATGTCTGGTTTTGAGATTACTCACGATGGCGCTCAAACCACTACACTTACGGGTGTATACGCCCTAGTTGATGCTGCTGCGCCCGCCTTGATCGACTTGGGAACTTATCCAGGCATCACCAATGTTGAAGCTATTAAATTCTCTATAGGTGTGAACACGCCGGAGAACAACGCCGATCCTTCTCAGTGGCCTGCAAATCACCCCCTGGCTCCAAAGTCACCATCAATGCACTGGGGTTGGGCCTCAGGATACTTTTTTATAGCTTTAGGTGGAAATTCAAGCCCTTCCCTCAATCAACAATTGGAACTCCACGCCCTGGGGAATGCAAATTATTTCAGCCAAACCATCATAACTTCTGCAACCCAGGTAGGAGGAGATAAAATAATCAACATCGATGCTGATTATGAAATGGCACTTAAAAACATAACGGTTTCAAGTGGACTTGTATTGCACGGCTCGAGCGGTGTCAACGTCACCATGATCAATAATTTTAAAAGTTTCGTGTTTACCGCTCAGGACTTAAGCCCTGTTGGTATTGAGATAAATGAAATGTCAAACAATGGATTTGTAATTTACCCTAACCCGTCAAACAACGGCGTGTTTACTATGGCCACGAAAGCGACCACTGGGGATTACTTTTACAGAATAACCGATATTACCGGAAAATTTTTGACGGAAGACCGGGTTCAACTTTTGAACGGCAGCCAATTTACAATTCAGAACAAAGGGATTTATTTTGTGACCATCTTTGAGGGAGGAACTGCCATACGAAATCAAAAACTAATTGTGCACTAACCCATAAGTGTGTTCCCGTATTAAAAAACACCCCGTTTTACTTGTTGTACTTTCAGGTTTTTTTTTATGCACCTGCCTGAATCGTTCTTTAAATTCTGGTCCACGAAACCTTGAGAAGATTAGTTTGCCTGAGGGATTTCCAGAGATTAATTTTCCGGAAGACAACGGATTCAAGAAAGAGAGGTGGTTATTGGGAAAAAAACTTTTCTTTGATAAGGCCCTTTCAGTTGACAGTTCTGTAAGTTGTGCATCTTGCCACCATCCTGCCCTGGCATTTAGTGATAGTGTGGCCTTTAGTATTGGTGTAAAAAAACGTGCTGGGACTCAAAACGCACCTACTCTCACCAATGTTGCCTACAATCCCTATTACACCAGGCTTGGAGGGGTATCCACCCTTGAAAAGCAAATTCTTGTTCCGATACAAGAGCACAATGAGTTTGATTTCAATATCCTTGAAATTGCCAAACGCCTTCAATCCAATAAGGAATACAGGAAATTAAGCAATAAAGCATATGGTCGTGATTTGGATTATTACGTGATCACGAGGGCCATTGCGAATTTCGAACGAAGTTTGATCAGCGGGGGCAGCAAATACGATAAATACAAACAAGGCCTGGTAAACCTTACGGAGAGTGAGAAGCAGGGTATGGAGTTGTTTTTCAGTGAAAGGACCAATTGCAGTCATTGCCATTCCGGATTCAATTTCACCAACTATGCCTTCGAGAATAACGGCCTCTATGAAATTTATAAAGAAATGGGTAGAAAGCGACTGACCGAGAAAGAGGAGGATTTGGAGAAATTTAAGGTACCTACTCTGCGCAATATTCAATACACAGCGCCTTACATGCACGACGGTTCGTTAAAAACCTTGAAGGATGTCATAACCCATTACAATACTGGAGGAAAAAACAACAAACAAAAGAGTCACTTGATCAGACCCTTGAATCTTAACATTTCGGAGCAGAACAACCTGGTACAATTTTTAAATACACTGAGTGATGAAAAATTCTGTAACCTTAACGCATTAAAAAAGCCATGAAAAACACACTATTGCTCTTACTACTGACTTTATCAGCCTCTTTACCGCAAGTAGCGTGCAAAAAGGACACAAAAACCACTGAGCCGGTGACAGTGCCGGTTACATATGACGGCACGCCACATGCATTTAGCTATGGCAGTTTTCCCGCTCCGAACTTTCCTACAGATAACGCCTTAACGGTACAAGGGGTTTTGCTTGGAAGAATGTTGTTTTATGAAAAAAAACTCTCTAAAAACAACCAGATTTCCTGTGCGGATTGCCACCAACAAAAATTTGCCTTTGACGATACAGCGAGATTTTCTATTGGAGTGCTTGGGCTAAAAGGAAAACGTCAGGCCATGGCGATTTTTAATATGGCCTGGCACAAGAATGAGTTTTTTTGGGATGGCCGGGCGCATTTGCTCCGAGATCAGTCATTGATGCCGATTCAAGATACTTTGGAAATGTTTGAAACCCTTCCCAACATTGTATCAAAACTTTCAGGCAATCCGGTTTACAAGGCTCAATTCACTAGGGCCTTCGAATCCGGCGAAATTACAACGCTGAACATTTCAAAGGCAATGGAGCAGTTCATGAATTCCATTATTTCAAATGGTTCAAAATATGACCGGTATTTGGCCGGGACTGCTACTTTAACCCCAAGTGAGGATAACGGACGGAAACTCTTTTTTAAGGAATACAATCAGTTTTTCCCAGCTGAATCGGGTGCTGAATGCTCACATTGTCACAGCGGGTTTAATTTCACCAACAACGAATACATGAACAATGGTTTGGACACTGACGCTTCAATTACTGACATTGGAAGAGAAAAAGTGACAAACAACGTGGCCGACAAAGCGAAATTTAAGGTGCCAAGTCTCAGAAACATTGAACTCACAGGACCTTATATGCACGATGGCAGATTGAAGACCCTTGAGGAGGTCGTGGATCATTATAACAATGGATTAAAACCTTCAACGTATCTTGATCCGGCTTTGGAAAACACCAGGGGCACAGGATTAATGTTGAGTGCCCAGCAGAAACAGGACCTTGTAAATTTCCTAAAAACCCTTACAGATTATTCCTTGCTAACCAATCCGGCATACCAAAACCCTTTTAATTAATGAACTACTGTTTTATTCTCAAGGGGAATACAATGGGAAGCTCCGTAGGTTTAAGTTTGACGTTTAGGTATTAATCTTTAGATTTAAGTGTTGACCTGTTTATTTTATGAATAAAAAACTAACATTTTTTCTGATTAGCGTTCTTTTACTTAGCACATTTTCAACCAAAGCTGAAAAACCGCGTGCAAAAGGATATTATGTTACCTTGAACGGTGATACAGTCGAAGCACTTGTGGAGATTGTGGTCAACCTCTTTAACAAAAAGAAGGTAGAAGAATCAGGTTTTTTATTTGGCATTACACATGTCGAAAAAAACAAAGAAATTGAACTTGGTGAAGGGGATATACAGGCCTTTGGGTTTACCTATTTGGGTCAGCGTTACGATTTCAGGTATGTTAAAGAGATTATGGCGCCGGGACGAATCGATAAAGTGTTTGCTAAAGGAACTTTCTTGCGGCTACTGGCAAAAGGGCATTGTGTATTGTATTTTGCCACTTCAGTTGATGGACGTTCGGACGAATATTTTTTTAAGCGCGGGGAGGACGATCATTATCTCACCAAAAACAGCACTGCTTTCGTGCCAAGCGACAAGGATCTCGCTAAATTTTTTGCGGATTGCCCCTCGCTTGCAAATAACATTAAAAACAAGGTTTACAAGGACGATGACAAATACATTAAGATGGTAAAATTTTACAACTCCAGTTGTCGGTTAAAGGTAGAGGAGGATTAGATGCGATGGGTTTGTAAGCGTTACGCGCTAGCGAAGTGTTTGATTTGGTTGAGACCAACTACTATGCTTAAACAGATTAAGCCAATGAGTGCTCCGGTCCAGGTAGGGAGTATTTTATAACCCTCTTCAATGCATTGCTCAATGGAGGCTCTTTGAAAGGCGTTGAAGGCCCACATGCCAAGAAATAGAACAAAAAACAAAGTCACAAGACTTATGCCAACATCATTGTATTGAATCAGGATATAGTCTAACAACACTATTAAAACCGCCAGAACCCACGTAAATACTGCGAATTTTGTTTGCTTGAGGGTATAAAAGTTAACCGAAAGTAAAACTGCTGAACCTAAAACTCCGCCAATGATGGTAGCAAGAATAAACGCTCTGGCATTAAATAGATGAATAATGGACTTAGCGAATTGAATGCTTCAAAGGTTAGGTATTTATAAATTTTTGAAAGATTTTAAAGGATGTGCATTACTAAGTTTAGAATCCAAATGATTTGTCCATAACCTCATCCGAATTTAGTTTAATTGTAGATTACTCTATTTCTTTCCGAAAGCACCTTGCCTCTCTGTTTTACAAATAGCTCAACCACCATTTGCCTTTGTTCGAAGTTTTATACTGGTCGTACCATTTGCACAAAGGATACAACATTACAACTACTGCCAACCAAATGAAATAAACAACTCCTAAAGATTCCCCTTGCCCGGGTACAACAAATAAGAAAGAAAAGTTCTTGCCATATTCCATAAGTTCAGCCATGCTGTGCCCATGCACAAAATAGAGTGCTACTGCAATCAGGTGGATAATATAGAAATGCAAGAGATAATAGAAAAATGCGGTTCGGCCAAAAGTTTTCATCACTTGAGTAAAGCTGTTTTTTACTTTTTCCAAATAAGCCAGAGCTAATAGCCCTACCCCTATAGTTAACAGTAAAAACAAGAGGGAGGGAGGGTATTTGTGTACATTAATAAATGATAAAATGGTTTGAATAAGGGTGTTTTGTTTGCTCCACAAAAACGGATCACCATAAATATTACTGAATCTCAATATCAGGAAAACTAATAATAGGAGAAAGCCCAAACGTTTTAAGTACTTAACCCGTTTTTCAGGCAATACGTTTTTTTCAAACCATGTCCCACAACAATAACCCAGGAGCATCAATCCTGTCCAGGCTATAAAAGGATAAATAATTAAAGCCACATGATTGCCCCAAACCGTATAGGTTTTCCAGGTACCGCTGTGTAAAAGGTCCCAGAAAAAATTGGCCTTGAACGCCGGACTTTTCTCAAAATAATCAAGAACATTGTGACCCACTACTATCACTATGCCTATTATGAACAAGCTTCGGTACCCGGCCTTAAGCAGCAATAAAACACCAAGCAAAACCATGCTGATGCCTATGGCCCAAATCACCTGAAAGGGAAAAATTGGAAAGGTGGGATTAAAGGTCCAGGCAAAGGCGATGAGTGTCCATTCCATAAAAATGAGCCAGAGCCCCCTTTTCACAATAAACAGCCCAAGTTCTTTTTTGGACTTGTGAAAACTCTGCAAATAAATGGAGATGCCCGATAAAAAAACAAAAATGGGGGCGCAAAAATGGGTGACCCAACGAGTAAAATATAAGGCTAAATTATACTGTTCAATATCGAGAGGATCTCCTGTAAAGGCTTCGGAATGGATAAAATCACGAACATGGTCCAATGCCATAATTACCATCACCAAACCACGCAGGCTGTCAATGGACTCAATTCTATTTTTTTGAAGTGAAAGGGTTTCTGTCATGTTGGTTTAGCACATCAGATTGGCATTTAGCTAAAAATCAAAAGAACTTTCTTTGTTTATTCAATTGAATGAGGTGTTAAGCTAAAATAAACAAATTGTTCTTATACTCAAAAGGATAGAGCTTAGCTTTAGTTAAAGTTCCAATGACTCAACAAAGAGTTCGTTCGGTTTTGTTGCCTCTTTTACTCACTAAACAATTAGAGGCTAAAGTGCTCGTGATTTTCAAGGCCAGAATTCATATTTGTATTCTTCAACAATCGGTTGAGCAAAGCCCGATTTAATGGTTTTTCTGGTTAATAATCCCTTTTCATTATACTCGTATTCCATGAATTGAATTATCTGTTTTCCCTGTTTAGCTTCCCGTTTTAGTAGCTTGCCTGAATTGTCAAATGTGTTTTTGTATCGATAATCCCAGGAGAGCTCTTTTTTTCCATTAGGATTGAATTTTGAACCCGTATAACGATTTGACACATTCAAAGCTTCATAATACGTATAAGATTCACTTTTCAAATTACCTTCACGATCAAATAGTTTTTCGCATTCAAAAAAGGGTTCATAAATTATTTGAACTTCTTTTTTTGGCTTTTTGTCATAGTAAGTCATCGATTTTTTAATTACCCTATTATTCGTGTCATATTCAAACTTTGCTTTCTCCCCCTCTATACTACCATAATAGTAGTTTTCAGCAATTAGTTTACCAGAAGAGTCATATTTGTATACGATGCGACTTTGAGCCTTAATTCCTGATTCGTCAGTAAGGATGTTTTCTGAAACTCGTCCTGTCTTGTCATAATTAATTATGTTAGTCTGTTTGGTAAAGGCACCAACATTAATTTGAGTTCTAGATTTTACCTTGTTTACTTTATAAATAGAATCACTTTGAAACGTGTCATGGCTCTGAGAAAAACTGATTATAGAGTTAAAAATTAGCACATACAACAAAATATACTTTTTCATTCTTAAACTTTTTGCTTTCTAATTTGTCTAATTATTAGGAATCGTTGCGCAAAATACAGAATAGTAATTCGTTCATGGTTTTTTCTAACGTATTTATCTGATACGTTGAACTTTTACATCTTTTTGCTTTTTCAAATTTAGATTTATTTTCAAGGCCCCCAAATGATGTTTTAACATACCACCTGAATAAAGATGTTTTCATATTAGTATAGAATTAGACCAAGTATATTATACTTGACCTTTGATGAATCACACTGTTTTTGGTTTTTGTACCTTAGAGTTTTAGAAAACGATTGTTGCTGCAACTATTGTGGCAGCGACAACAAAAATGACAACAGAGTTGCGCAGGTATTTTCTCCTGAGTATTTTCCATTGATAAACATAACCAGCTCTGTATTCAGATTTTATTTCCAATTCTTTATCTGGAAATTCGATATCTAATTCTGACGGAGCCAAATAGTACTTCCACAATATGTTCTCTTCGTATGGTTTCCATTTTCTTTGTGGAAACCAAAAAGACATCATGGTATAATGTTTTTTAGCATCTCTAATTCCCTTATTATAAAGAGCCGTGTCGCGCCCCGGAGGCTCTATGATCGGGATTTCCACAATCAACACCTCTGGCATTGTGTCCATATAAAGCCCCTCAAAATTCCTTTTGGAACCATCTTTATAAAGAATAGCATTCAGTTTTGACAAATGGCAATGTTTGGGTTTTTTGTCAGAAAGTTGGGTGTAAAATAAGGTATCCTCGTACATGTCGGTAATTGTAACCACACTTCTTGATTTGTTTTTCCATATCAAGGTGTCTTGTGAGTAACCCGAGAAGCCAATAAGCAAACTAAGCACAAAGATGATTTTCATTTCTGTTGCAACAATAAGGAAGAACTAGCTTTTCTCCTCCCAAATTTCACAAAGGTTCACGATGGTCATTACGGCCTTTTGCATGTCCTGCACACTTACCCACTCTTGTTTACTATGTATGCCGTGTTCGCCGGCAAATAAATTGGCAGTAGGTAAACCCATAAACGAAAAACGGGAACCATCAGTGCCTCCGCGTATGCTATCCAATACAGGTTTTACCCCAGTGCGTTTAATGGCTTCCAGAGCGTAATCGATGATTGCCGGTTGTTTGTCCAATACCTCTTTCATGTTTCGGTATTGTTGTGTCACAGTAAATTCATAAGCACTTTTGTTGTACTGTTTTAAAACATCAACAACAATTTGCCTGAGCTCTTCTTCAAGTGCCAAAAGTGTCGCATTATCAAACGCACGAATAAGAAATTTCATTTCCACTTCTTCCAATCCACCTGTTATGGTATTGGGGTGAATAAAGGGCTGTTTTTTTTCGGTGGTTTCTGGGCTTTTATCCGCGGGTAATCGGTTAATGATTTGCGCAGCTATTTTTATAGCATGCTGCATCTTATCTTTAGCATAACCGGGATGGGTGGAAAAGCCTTTAATTTTTACAGTTACCCCATCGGCACTGAAGGTTTCGTTTTCAAGGGTGCCCAAAGTGCCGCCATCTAATGTATAAGCCACATTTGCACCCAGTTTTTTCAAGTCGGCTTTGTCGGCACCTCTGCCAATTTCTTCATCAGGGGTAAACAAAATTCTGATTTTACCGTGTTTTACTTCGGGGTGTCTCATCAAATAATTCGCTGCATCCATAATTTCGGCTACACCGGCCTTGTCATCTGCACCTAATAGTGTTGTGCCATCGGTGGTAATAATGTCGTTACCTACTTGATTTTTTAATTCGGGGTGTTCGCTCACCTTAATCACCTGCGTGGTATCCTTGGGAAGTATAAGGTCCTGGCCCTGGTAGTTCCGGTGAACCTGCGGCTGAACGTTGGTGCCGCTGCAATCGGGTGCGGTATCCACGTGAGAGCAAAAACACAATACCGGTACATTTTTCTGCGTATTGCTTTCAATGGTAGCGTACACATACCCGTGTTCATCCATTTCGGCATCGCGAATGCCCATAGCTTGGAGTTCTTCCACCAAAAGCCGGGAGAGGTTTTTTTGTTTTTCTGTGCTGGGGCAAGTGGGCGATTCAGGATCGGATTGGGTGTCGATTTTCGCGTAGCGGATGAACCGTTCGGAAACGCTAAAGGGGTAGTTGGAAAAGTTTATCATAAGGTTTAAAAGTAAACATTAACAATGGCTCTAAAAACTGCTAATTTAATGTGTGTCGTGAATTTGCGCCAGGGACCGAGCGGTATGTTGGAGCTCCTTTGCCTGGCCATAGCCGGCAAAGAGCGACTAGCGAGGGCCCGGCCCCTGAAGAGAAATACTCCCAGAGTGTAATTGGTATTTCTGCTTCAGGGGAGGCGCCAAAAAACACCAATAAGATAATGGTTTAAACTTGCTTCAATTTTGGTAAAGTCAAAAATCAGGCCACCCTTAACTGACTCAAGCGTGCATTGTTGAGTTTATCCAGTGCGTAATCTAACGTTACCAGGTAATGTTTCACTTGTTTTTCCTCTGATGGCAGCGTGTACATCAAGTCCGTCATAATGGCTTCGCAAATGCCGCGCAGACCCCTGGCCCCCAGCTTAAACTCAAGGGCTTTATCTACGATGAGGTCCAGTACCTCGTTTTCAAATTCCAGTTTAGTGCCTTCCATCTTAAACAAATGCACGTATTGTTTAATGAGTGCGTTTTTGGGATCGGTTAAAATGGATCGAAGGGTGGCCCTGTCTAAAGGTTTTAAATACGTAAGTACAGGCAAACGCCCGATGAGTTCGGGAATCAAACCAAAAGATTTAAGGTCCTGTGGCGAAACGTATTGCAACAAATTGGCTTTATCAATTTCGTTTTTGTTGATGGAAGCAGTGAAACCAACAGCCTGAGTGTTCAGGCGTTTGGCTATTTTTTTCTCTATGCCATCAAATGCCCCGCCGCAAATGAACAAAATGTTTTTGGTGTTCACCTGAATCATCTTTGCGTCAGGATGTTTACGTCCACCTTGTGGGGGAACATTTACCGTGGTGCCTTCCAGCAATTTCAACATGGCTTGTTGCACACCTTCACCGCTCACATCCCGGGTAATGGAAGGGTTGTCGCTTTTTCGGGCAATCTTATCAATCTCGTCAATAAACACAATGCCTCTTTCTGCGGCGGCCACGTCGTAATCAGCAGCCTGCAACAAACGCGTGAGTACACTTTCCACATCTTCGCCCACATAACCGGCTTCGGTTAAAACGGTGGCATCGGCAATACAAAAAGGTACCTGCAACATGTTGGCAATTGTACGTGCCAACAGAGTTTTTCCGGTGCCGGTTTCACCCACCAGTATCAGGTTGGATTTATCAATTTCAATCTCTTCCTTGTTGTTTTTAGCAGCATGCGAAATGCGTTTAAAGTGGTTATACACGGCAACACTCAGCACTTTTTTAGCCTCATCCTGCCCAATCACGTATTCGTCGAGCTTTTGTTTAATGGCCTGTGGTTTCAGCAAGTTAATGGCTTGCTGAATTTGTTGTTTTTGTTCGCCAACGCTTTCTTCTTTAATGATGTTGTGTGCCTGCTGAATGCAAGCATCGCAAACGTGCCCATTAATTCCCGCGATGAGGATCTTGCTTTCTTTCTTATCTCTTCCGCAAAGGGAACAGCGTATACCGGTATCTTTTGCCATGGTGATTTACAAAGGTAATAAATTGGGGTGAATGGGCTGTGAATTAGGGTTTGTTAAGAATTTCTAAGGTTTGGGCGTGCCCTCTGAAGCAGAGTCACACCTTAATACACAGGCCTCGCTTCAGGCTGCGGAATTTATCCCGACGTTAGGAGGGAGGCTCCGCTTCGCTCCGGCTTTTTTTGATTTCGGGCTAAGGCCCTCATCAAAAAAGAGCTAAACCTTCCGCATCCCTCACGCAACATTCCAACTAAAGTTTCATTCTTACTTATGAAAATACGAGTTCTTATCTTAAAAGTTATCACATAAACCCAAGTTCCAATTGAGCCACTTCGCTCATCATCTCTTTTTCCCAGGGCGGTTCAAAGGTGAGTTTAAGTTCGGCGGAGGCAATTCCGGGGAGCAGTTTCAGTTTGTTTTCGACCTCGGCCGGTAAACTTTCAGCCACCGGACAATTGGGAGAGGTAAGGGTCATGACAATCTTTAAATTGTTTCCCTCATCCAGGTGCAATTCATAAATGAGACCTAATTCCCAAATGTCGACCGGAATTTCAGGATCGAAGCAGGTTTTGATTTCATCAATCACTCTCTGCATTAACTCGGTATTTTTAGTGACTATTATTGCTGCCATTCTTAGTAATTATCGGTGGGTTCAATCTTGTTCAAGGGTTTAAAATGGTTCAAATTCAGTGGGTAAAATCAAGTGTATTTGTTTCCCTTAAACTCTGAGGATTTAATGTGAGAGATAAGGTTACTTATTTTTACAGATAAGATTTTGCATGCATTATAGAATAAATCAAATTCTTTTTCAGCAATCAGTTCCCGGTTTAGGCTTCTCTGAAATTGAGAACGTAATTCACCACAAGAACCTTTAGCAATAAACAAAAATTGTATAAACTCCTTATTGCCCCCTCTTTCAAACCCCTCAGCAATGTTGTCGGCAATTGAGCCGCTTGAGCGTAACATTTGATCCCTTAATGCAAAATCAGCTTTGATCTTTGACTCCTGTATAAATTTATACACCTTTTTATCCATTTCTATTGCCAATTTCCACACTTCCAATTCTTCAAATGACTTTGCCATACTTTCTCAAAATGCTCATTTAAACTACTTTGAACTATTTGAACCACTTTGAACCATTTTAAGCGCTTCATGCTTCATTTTAGTAATCATGCTTAATAGCCCATTCGCACGGGTGGGACTTAAATGCTTAACAAGCCCTATTTTGTTAATTACATCCAATTTTGCATTCACAATATCTTCAGGTTTTTGGTCTGACAATACTCTGATGATTAACGCCACCATTCCTTTTGTAATAATTGCATCGCTATCAGCAGTAAAAACAAGTTTGCCGTCTTTTAGTTCAGAATGTAACCACACCCGGCTTTGACACCCTTTTATGATGCGGTCATCTGTTTTTAAAACAGGGTCAATCAATGGCAAATGCTTTCCCAAATCAATAATGTGTTCGTATTTGGATTCCCAGTCGTCTCCAAATAATTCGAATTCCTCGATGATAGTATTTTCGATTTCTTCTATACTCATGACTTAGTTCAGCATCTTCATCACCCTCTTCAATTTCTCGATAAAAAAATCAATTTCTTTTTTTGTATTATAAATTGCAAACGAAATTCTTACCGTTCCCGGTACACCCAGCAACTGCATCAATGGCTGTGTACAATGGTGACCGGTTCTTACCGCAATGCCGTATTGATCGAGCAAGGTACCCACATCAAAGGGATGTTGGCCTTTTACATTAAATGAGATAACACCGGCCTTTTTGGAGGAGTCTCCATATAAGGCAATTTCTGGTATTTCCCTCAGCAGCGTTTGTGCATACTGAACGAGTTCATTTTCGTGTTGGTGTAAAGCTTCCATGCCAATTTCACGCATAAAAGAAACTGCTTCAGAAAACCCAATGGCCCCGGCAATGTGTGGGGTGCCGGGTTCAAAACGTAAAGCCCCTTCAGCGTATTCGGTTTTTTCGAAACTTACGGTTTTGATGGTGCCGCCACCTGTTTTTGACATCGGCAATGCATTCAACCATTTTTCGGAAAGGTAAAGCAAACCGACTCCGGTGGGCCCATACATTTTGTGAGCGCTGCAAACAAAAAAATCAGGGTCAAGTGCTTTTAAGTCAATTTCCATGTGAGGAGCCGATTGTGCTCCATCAATCAAGAAGGGAATACTGAATTTAACAGCGATGGATTTAATCCTCTCTAGGTCAGTTATCAAACCCAAGGTGTTGGACACATGAGTTACTGCAATTAATTTTGTTTTTGGTGAAATCAGGCGCTCAAAAGCTTCGTAATCCAATTGGTGATTTTCTTTGAGAGGAATGACCTTTATTTTACCGCCATGTTCTTCGGCCCAGAGTTGCCAGGGTAATATGTTAGAGTGGTGTTCATAGGCGGCTAAAATAATTTCATCTCCCCTTTGCAAGTGCTTTTTAGCGAGCCCCTGTGCTACCAGGTTGATGGAGTCGGTAGTACCTGCAGTAAAAACAATTTGTTGTTCCTGTTGAACATTAAAAAAGCCAGCGATGTTTTTCCTTGCCGCTTCATAGGCTTCAGTTGCTTCGCGGCTTAAGGTATGAACTCCCCTGTGGATGTTGGAATTGTAGTTGGCGTAATACCGACTCATGGCCTCAATTACTCGGAACGGTTTCTGACTGGTGGCGCCGTTATCGAAATACACAAGGTTTTGCCCATTTACTTTTCGTTGAAGTATGGGAAACTGCTGGCGAATATGGTTCTGATCGATCAAATTATAGGGTGTTCTCAAACAGTTGGCTAACACGTTCCTTCAGTTCCTCCGAGGACAAATGCTGGATGACTTCTCCTGCGAAGGCCTGAAGCAATAATTTTTTAGCGCTTTCTTCGCCAATGCCTCTGGCTTTTAAATAAAATAAGGCGGACTCATCTATTTTTCCGGTTGAAGTGCCATGGGAACATTTGACATCATTGGCATAAATTTCCAATTGAGGTTTGGTATAAATGCTGGCATCATCGCTGAGTAGAATATTTTTGCTGCTCTGGTAAGCATTGGTTTTTTGAGCATGGGGCTGAACAAACACCTTTCCGTTAAACACGCCGGTACTTTTTCCATTGGCAATTCCCTTGTATAATTCGTTGCTTTCGCAATTGGGCACACGATGGTCCATCAAGGTGTGGTTATCTATGAGTTGATGACCATTGGCGGCAAACAACCCATACAAGTGGGCAGCGGCATATTCTCCATTGAGGGAAACGTTGTGGTTGTTACGAATAACTTGTGCGCCAGCACTAATGCTGGTGCAATCGTAAACCGCTTCCCTATCGAGCTGAGCATTCACCGTACAAAGGGCAAATTGGTTTGAACGCTCGTGTTGAAGTTCTGTGGCAATCAACTCAGCCCCTTTTTCAAGTAGGCGTTCGCTCACCGCATTCATGAACACCTTGTGCTCACTAATGCACAATGTTTCCTGAAACATTTCGGCTTTCGCACCTTCATTCAGGTAGATAAAATTGCGCGTGTTTAGAAAAACCTCAGAGGATGTGCTGATGATGTTTAAGATTCGAATGGGTTTGCTTACTCGAAGGTTTTTTGGTATTTCAATGTATACCCCATCATTACTAAATGCCGTATTCAAAGCAACAAAGGCATCCTGATTTACTTTAGCGATTGTTGTAAGTCGCGAAGCTTGCGCCGGTGCAAGTTTGGAAAATGCTTCGGCAACAATACCTTCTTTAGAAACATCATCACTCTGTTCTTTTGAAAACACCCCATTTAGTAAAACGAGTGTAATTACACCCCCTGCGCCATCCGAAAGAATGGGAAATTCAGAATTGAATTTTTGCTCAATGTTGTGAAATTCCTTCTTCAATATACCTTCTATATTGCAGTATTTGTAATCCTCATGTTTGTTATTCGGAATGCCATTTGATTCTAAATACTGAAGAGCTTCCACCAAAACATCGGTTGCAATAAATGGCACTTTATGACCTTTTTTTGAAAGGTGATGGATAAGGCTTTGGGTCAATGTTGATTTTTCTGCGATCATGCTAAAGATAAGCTCCGGTTATGCGTTTTCCGTTTCAAATTGTTTTTTGATTTCGTCGTAGCCTTTTGCTTCTAACTCCAGCGCCAATTCTTTGGTGCCTGACTTCACAATGCGACCGTTGTAGAGGATGTGTACAAAATCGGGAACAATGTAGTCGAGCAGCCTTTGGTAATGGGTAATCACAATAAAGGCGTTGTTTTTGTTGCGTAGGGTATTCACGCCATTGGCCACAATTTTTAAAGCGTCTATATCAAGTCCAGAATCGGTTTCATCTAGAATAGCCAGTTTAGGATCAAGCATGGCCATCTGAAAAATCTCGTTTCGTTTTTTTTCTCCACCACTGAAGCCTTCGTTTACGCTGCGGTTGGCAAGTTTACCATCCAGTTCAACCAATTTCTGTTTTTCTTTTACGAGTGCAAGAAAGTCCTTGGGCGCAATGGCTTCTAACCCCTTATAAGCTCTGATTTCATTCAGGGCGGTTTTCAGAAAGTTGATGTTGCTCACACCCGGTATTTCAACAGGGTATTGAAAGGCCAAAAACAAACCTTCACGAGCACGGTCTTCTGCCGCAAGATCCAAAAGATTCTTGCCATTGAAAAGCACCTCACCTTCGGTAACTTCGTAGTCTTCTTTTCCGGCCAAAACACTTGACAGGGTGGATTTTCCGGAGCCATTTGGCCCCATTATGGCGTGAACTTCTCCGGCTTTTACTTCAAGGTTGATGCCTTTAAGGATTTGTTTTCCCTCAACAGAAGCGTGCAGGTTTTTGATGCTGATCATGGTGATGTGATTTGATAATTGTAGTTAAAGATCTCGGCCGAAAAAGCGTCAACCGTAAAATTTTGTTTTTGCAGATTCCAGATGTAGATGGACAAGTTATCTCCAGCCTTAACATCTGCGTTCATGTTGGCACTGTAGCGGTATGTTTTGCTTTCACAACACTCAACAGCAGGGGTTTCGTTAAGTGCAAATTGAAAGTAAGATTTGAGCGTTTTGTTTTGACCATTTTCCAAAGCAACACAAACTAATGCGCCCCGGCTAGAATTTAATGAGGCCTCTTTTCGCGTACAGTGTATGTTTAAAAATAAACGATTTGAAGAAATGCTGAGACTATCGAAATGCATCACCAATCCATATTCTTTACCTGAATAATCAAATGGTTCGTTTAAATCTAACTTTTGCGAAAGGAGCGCCTTGGGTGGTGTTTTGGCATATGGCGGATAATCGTTCATGCCACCCAGACAAGCTTTGTATTTGTCTGATGTTTTGAGGAAAATGTAGTTCCATTTTTCGAAATTCATACCGGACCTTAGTAAAATACCGGCACTGCTTTGATAGGTGTACACAAGGTTAACAAACACCAAAACCAATGCAGGCATCAATACGGCGGTGAACAACACCAATTTTTCGTTAAAGTGCATAAACAGCTTAGCCCCAAGCAAGGCAAACACGGCATAATAATCTACCAGTACACGAATACCCAGCCCGTCGAAATAGGTGTAAGCGCTGTACGCTGAAAAAAAGTAGATCAATAAAACAACGAAGGCAAAAGCGATAATAAACCGAAACCTGTTTTCACGAAATACCTGAAACAATCCAAAAAGAAATAAAAAACAAAGCGGAGTGTATACAAAGAAACCGGCTTCAAAACCAAACAAAACTTCAAAAACGTGAGGGTGCAACCAATCAAAACCATAGGCAGCGTAACGATCGCTGAAAAGGGTGTTTTCAAAGCGCATCCATACCAACAGCTGAAAAATTACCAACAACAACAACAGCCCAATGCTATAATAAAAAGCTCTTCGCTTTAGAAGTTCTTTCAAACCGGCGATAAAATGGCTACCTGAGGTGTACAAAAAAGGAACAAATAGCACGATCAGAACGTTATTGGGACGAATTAGAAGAATGATGCCTAAGCTAAGAGCACTCAGCCAAAGGTGTTGGTTCAACTTGGTATTCACATACATGGTAGCGAAATAAAGGAAGGCCGATATGGTCGCAAAGGAATACACATGCGACATGGCCGGTTCAACGATACTGTATTGGAACAAGGTGGTACCAAAAAATAAAAGCAGGATCACTAAATTGGAAATACGTTCAGAAATTCCCTGAAGTTGAAAGAATTTCATCAGAAAGTATAATCCAACCAAAGCATAGCAGAGTCCGGCCAAGCTAATGCTTACTTGGTATGGCAAACTCAATCCATCGGTTGGGTAATTCATCATCAAAGCAAACAAGGAAGCGAGTAAATAAAATGGCAAAAGCAAAACCGAAAGTCCGGCAGGGTGATGTGTGATGGTGTTGATGGTGCCGGGTTTCAGCCATTCGTAATCGGGTAAGTACGTTTTACTGAACGTGGCTTGCAAATAGTAATAATAAAATTCGGGATCTCCGTCAATAAAATTAACAGCCCTTGTGCCTTGATTTTTCCAGACTAAAAAATAGGATGCGATAAGGCCTCCCAGCCCAGCAAGCGACAAAACAATACGACTGTAATTATTTTGAACTGAAGCGAACACTTTTAGCCGACACTGCCCTCCAAACTAATGGCCAGTAGTTTTTGCGCTTCTACCGCAAATTCCATCGGCAACTTATTGAGCACTTCTTTGCAGTAGCCGTTAACGATGAGCGCAATGGCTTTTTCCATATCGATACCCCTTTGTTTGCAATAAAACAATTGGTCTTCACCAATTTTACTGGTGGTGGCTTCGTGTTCCACCACGGCGCTTTTGTCTTTAATTTCAATATAAGGAAAGGTGTGTGCCCCACATTGATCTCCCATCAGCAAACTGTCGCATTGTGAAAAGTTCCTCGCGTTGGTGGCGCCTTTACGAATTTGCACCAATCCCCGGTAGGAGTTGTTGCTTTTACCTGCACTAATACCTTTTGAAATAATGGTGCTTCTGGTGTTGCGACCAATGTGAATCATTTTGGTACCGGTATCGGCTTCCTGGCGGTTGTTGGTTAAGGCAACTGAATAAAATTCACCCACCGAGTTATTGCCTTTCAAAATTACCGATGGGTATTTCCAGGTGATGGCTGATCCTGTTTCCACCTGTGTCCACGAGATTTTGGAATTGTCATCTAAACAAATACCCCGCTTAGTCACAAAATTATAAATGCCACCTTTACCGTCTTTATCGCCGGGATACCAATTTTGCACGGTGCTGTATTTTACTTCTGCATCGCGGTGAGCAATAATTTCTACTATGGCCGCGTGCAGTTGGTTTTCATCGCGTTGAGGCGCGGTACACCCTTCGAGGTATGAAACGTAGGAAGACTCATCGGCAACTATGAGGGTTCTTTCAAACTGTCCGGTGCCGGTAGAGTTGATTCGAAAATAGGTTGATAATTCCATTGGGCAACGCACGCCTTTTGGAATGTAACAAAATGATCCGTCGCTAAACACAGCGCTGTTCAAGGCGGCATAATAGTTGTCTGTGTAAGGCACAACAGTACCCATGTATTTTTTAATCAGGTCAGGGTGTTCAGTAACTGCTTCACTGAAAGAACAGAAAATAATGCCCTTTTCAGCCAATGTTTCCCTGAAGGTAGTTTTGACCGAAACACTATCAAAAACGGCGTCAACGGCAATATTGGATTGTACACCGCTCAACCGTTTTTGTTCTTCAAGTGAAATGCCAAGTTTTTCGAAGGTTTTTAAAAGTTCAGGATCCACTTCATCCAGACTTTGTAATTCCGGTTTCTTTTTTGGAGCGGAATAATAGCTGATGTCCTGAAAATCAATTTTAGGATAAGGGATGTGTGCCCAATGCTTGGGTTCCCTCATGGTTTGCCAATGGCGGAAGGCTTTTATACGAAATTCCAGCATCCATGCCGGCTCGTTTTTTTTAGCGCTCAATGCTTTTATCACCTCTTCATTCAGTCCTTTGGCAAAGGTATCCGAATCAATATCGGTAGTAAAGCCCCATTTATAGTCGCTGTTAATGTGTTCTTCCAGTATCTCGTTTTGTTCAGGCATCACAATGCTGTTTTAGTATTTGTTGTGCTAACCGATAGCTACCGGTTATTCGTTTTGCTTGGTAGTTTATACTGAAAAGGATTCCCCGCAACCACAAGTGCGGTTGGCATTCGGATTATTAAAAACAAATCCTTTACCATTTAAACCTCCGGTGTACTCCAACTCTGTTCCTACCAGATACAAAAAGCTCTTACGGTCAACTACTATTTTAATGCCTTTGTCTTCAAATTGCTGATCACCTTCTTTCATCTGGTTATCGAATTCCAATTTGTAAGATAATCCTGAGCACCCCCCTCCTTCAACTCCAACGCGAATAAATGTGTCGAGCGGACGGTTCTCGGCTCTGATTAATTCGAGTGCGTGATTTTTTGCATTTTCCGTTACTGTTATCATAACATGTTGTTTTATAAGCGTTTAAGCATTTAAAATTAATTAGACTAAATCTAATTAGACTACAAAAATACCACAAAAATGGTAGAGAATCAATACCCTAACACAAATTAAGAAGTATTGTTCAAGGTGGGATGTTCAGGGTGTTATGACCCTAATACTCACTTTTTACGTGAAATTGTATGTCAGGAAATTTTTCCTTGGCCATTTGCAATAGCCAGGCGCTTTCGGCAAGAAACACCGGACGACCTTCTTTGTCGTGAGCAATGTGCGCGTGACGATCCTGGAGAAATGTGTCCAGCTTTTTTTTATCATCACAACTCACCCACAGCGCTTTATAGAGGTCAATCTGGTCAAAGCTGGCGCTGGCATTGTATTCTGATTTTAAACGGTGCTGAATCACCTCAAACTGCAGGGCGCCAACGGTGCCGATAACTTTGCGCCCATCAACTTTTTTTGTGAACAATTGCGCTACGCCTTCATCGGTAAGCTGTTCAAGCCCCTTCTGTAGTTGTTTGGTTTTCATGGGGTCCAGATTGGTTACGTACCTGAACAATTCGGGAGAAAAGCTGGGAATGCCTTTAAATTGAAGCTCTGCGCCTTCGGTTAAGGAATCACCGATTTTAAAATTTCCGGCATCGTATAAACCAACTACATCGCCGGGATAGGCCTCATCAATCACCGATTTTTGCTGAGCCATAAAAGCGGTAGGATTGCTGAATCGCAATTGTTTTTTATCTCTTACGTTGTAATAATATTTGTTTCGCTCAAATTTTCCGGAGCAAATTCTCAAAAAGGCAATGCGGTCGCGGTGCTTGGGGTCCAGGTTAGCATGAATCTTAAACACAAAGCCACTGAATTTAGGGTCTTCAGGTTTCACAATGCCCTGGTCGGTTTCTCTTGGGCCTGGTGAAGGTGCAATTTCAACAAAACAATCCAGCAATTCCTGTATGCCAAAATTGTTCACCGCGCTACCAAAAAACACCGGTGATATTTGACCCTGCAAATACTTCTCAATATTTAATTGATCGTAAACCCCATCAATCAGATCCACGTCAGACACCAGTTGTTCGGCGAAGTCTTTACCAACACGCTTTTCAATCATTGGATCGTTGATGTTGTTGATGGTGACTTTTTCTTCAACCGTTGTTTTGCTATCGCCCTGAAACAAATTGAGTGCTTTTTTGCTAAGATCGTAAACACCTTTAAATGACTTGCCTATGCCAATTGGCCAGGTCATGGGCCTTACTTTGATGCTGAGTTCTTTTTCAATTTCATCTAAAAGGTCAAAAGCATTCTGTCCTTCTCGGTCGAGTTTGTTGATAAACACAATTACCGGGGTGTTACGCATGCGGCACACTTCAAGCAATTTGCGGGTTTGAGGTTCTACCCCTTTTACGCAGTCAATCACCATGATTACGCTGTCTACTGCGCTTAAGGTACGGTAGGTATCTTCTGCAAAATCTTCGTGACCAGGGGTATCTAAAATATTTACCTTGTAATTCCTGTAATCAAAAGCCATCACTGAGGTAGAAACAGAGATTCCCCTCTGTTTTTCAATTTCCATAAAGTCGGAAGTGGTGGACTTTCTGATTTTATTTGATTTAACAGCCCCAGCGGTTTGTATGGCCCCGCCAAAAAGCAGCAGTTTTTCGGTAAGTGTTGTTTTCCCGGCATCCGGGTGGGCGATAATGGCAAAGGTCCTTCTTCTTTTTATCTCCTCAGAAATGGTCATACAAGGCTGAATTGGCCGGCAAAGATAATCCTTTTTTGAAGTATTGAGGGATCGCAGGGATAATCACAACTTACAGTTAATAAGATTCATAGGCCTCAATTCAGGCCGCTGCTTTGTTCGTTAAATTTAACTTTTGTAATTCAGAGCCCCTGCATGAAAAAAGCGAGACTACTTCTGCCTCTCATTTGTTTCATTACAATAGTTTCGGCTCAACCCGAAACCAAGATCCCCACCTACAAAACGTATTTTGAGGAGGGCTCCTACCTTATGGTAGAAAACGACCCTGTAGGCGCTTTAAGAAATTTTGAGATTGCCTACCGCATGGATTCTACTTCGGCCAATATCAATTACATGCTGGGCATCTGTTACCTGCAGTCTCCTACAAAAAAGGCAAGGGCCGAATACCATCTGGCTAAGGCCATAAAAGATATTTCAAATTCTTACAAGGCCGATATGGCTTCTGAGAAAGCAGCTCCTCCTTTGGCTTACTTCTTTTACGGTCAGGCTTTACACCTGAACTATAAGTTTGATGAAGCGCTCAAACAATTTGCTGAATTTAACCGCTTTGTGGATCCCAAGGACAAAGAGTATGTAAAGATGGTGGAAAAAGAAGTAGCCACTTCAACTTTGGCTAAAACCATGGTGGCCAACCCTATTAATGTGATGATTACCAACATGGGCGACAGCATTAACAGCCCTTACCCGGAGTACAGTCCAGTATTGAATGCCGATGAAAACACGATAATCTTTACTACCCGCCGCCCAAGCAGCACAGGAGGGCAGAAAACACCAGAAGGTTTGTATTTTGAAGACATTGTTGTGAGTTATAAAAACGAAAACGGTGAATGGAGCAAACCGGTGAGCCTGAGCGAAAACGTGAACTCTATGGGTCACGAAGCTTCAATCAATCTATCCCCTGATGGACAGATCCTTATTGTGTTTAAGGATAATAATGGCAATGGTGATATTTATTATACCAGTTTCGACGGCACACAATGGAGTATGTTGAACGAGTTTGGATCTAATGTAAACACAGAGTTCTGGGAATCACACGCTTGCCTGAGCGCAGATGGCACTGTGCTGTTTTTTGCCTCTGACCGCCCGGGAGGATATGGTGGGAAGGACATCTACCGTTGTGTAAAATTACCCAATGGGCAATGGAGCAAAGCCCTTAACATGGGAGAAAATATCAATTCGGAGTATGATGAGGACGGCGCATTTATTCATCCCGACGGCCAAACATTTTTTTATTCTACCAACGGGTACAAAACCATGGGTGGCTACGATATCATGTACGCCACACTTAACGAGGATAATAAGTTTTCGAACGCCACCAATATTGGCTACCCGGTAAACACCACTGACGACGATATCTTCTATGTAACCTCACCTGACGGGAAAAGAGGGTACTTTTCTTCGGCGAAGAAGGAAGGGTACGGCGAAAATGACATATACAGAATTACCATAGCCGAACCCCGTGAAAAATTTCTGGCACTCTTTAAAGGACGGCTGATTCCGGCAGATGGGGAGTCATTGCCTGACCACCTGGTTATAGTTGTGCGTGATAAAGAGACCAATGAAATTGTAGGTACCTACCGGCCACGACTCGAGAATGGTAGTTTTTCTACCATTTTACCGCCTGGGAAAGAATACAATTTTTCTTACCGAACAGAAGCAGGTGAGGAGTTTTACAACGAAGATGTAAGTGTAAACCGAAATCAGTCGTATCAGGAAATCAAGCGCGAAGTGAATCTTGAACCAGTAAAGCTGGTTGGAAAGGTAAAAGTCAAACATCAGGATATTGTGCTGAACATGAAAGTGATGAACAGCAAAAAGCACCCCCGCGCTATTGGCAAAGCAAAGATCACCCTGGTATGCGATTCATGTACCCCTCAGGTGCTCGAAGCCGATTCGCTTGGTAACAGCAATGGCGTTACGCTTGAAGCAGATAAAAATTATACGGTATTTGCTGAAACCAGTTACAAACGTTCAACCCCCATTGTAATCAGCACTGCCGGAATGTCAACGGCCCGCATCATGAACCAGCCATTGTACCTTTATGGGAAGTCAGAAAAATACTCTGCTGTAGAATACCGTCTTACTCTGCTGGTTAAGAATACCAAAAATAATCAACCAGTGGCAGATGCTGAGGTGGCAATTACACCAACCGGCGGCAAAACGCAACTATTAAGAACCGATGCAGATGGATTCCTGCGCGAAGTGCCATTGAGTTCTGAGACCAAATACACATTAATGGCCAGTAAATTCGGCTACGCTTCAGATAAAGAAAGTTTTACAACAGGCCCAATTGAAGAGGCTGCCGAGGTGAACAAAGAAATTGCTTTAACAATTGAGCAGGACTCCGGTGCGCTTTCCAATTGCCAGCTGCCTGACACGGAATACGAAGTGTATTTTAAATACAACCGCAATAAGAAAGAAGTAAGCGATCCGTGCTGGGAGAATTTTACCAAAAAACTCAGCCAATTGAGTAGATCAGGAAAAGTTACTGTTCTGGTTTATGGCAGTGCGTCAAAGGTGCCTACCCGTAAATTCGGGAGCAATGAAAAGCTGGCCAAAGTGAGGGCTTCTCGTTTACGAAAAGACATTGTTGAAGCCGTTCGGAAATTGGGTGGAGACCCCACTAAATTGCAGTTCAGTTTGAGTTCGTCGGTGGGCGGCCCCGAATACATGGGAGATTGGAACATTGGTCGTAAAAAGTACGAGGCTTACCAGTTCTCTAAAGCCAAAGTGAAGTAAACTCTGCCAATCAGTCATCATCTTTCTTTTTAGTACTTTTGCGCGATGACATCGCCACAGTGGTTTGAAAATTGGTTTAATTCGCCCTACTACCACTTATTATACAATCATCGTAATTATAACGAGGCTAGCCGCTTTATTCAGAACCTTTGCGTTCACCTGCAACTAAAAGAACACAGCAAGGTATGGGATTTAGCTTGTGGAAAAGGAAGACACTCATTAGCCTTGCATCAAATGGGATTGGATGTTACCGGCACTGATCTGGCTCACAACAGTATTTTGGAGGCACAAAAAAATGCAGAAGAAGGTTTGGATTTTTTTGTACACGACATGCGCCAGCCTTTTCGAGACATGTACTTTGATGTAGTGTTGAATTTGTTCACCAGTTTAGGTTATTTTTCTGACGAATGCGATAATGAAAAGGTGTTTCAAAATGTAGATGCAGCCTTAAAGCCTGGTGGGGTATTTTTGGTAGATTTTTTTAACTCCCAAAAGGTGCTGAGCTCATTCAGAGACCATTATACTGAAAAGCGCGGTGACATAACATTTCAAATCACTAAACAAGTGCAGGGTAAACGTATTAATAAACACATTGAGTTCAATTGTGGCAACAAGGATTACTTTTTCGAAGAACAAGTCTCCTTATTGGGACTTGATGACTTTGAGAGATTTGCCAGAAACACCAATTTAAAACTAGAAAAAGTGTATGGCAATTACCATTTTGATACTTTCGATCCTGCCTACTCTGAGCGTTTAATTGTTGTTTTCAGAAAAGAAAAATGATCAGCTTTTTGTATATACTCTTTTTGGTTGCGCCTATCCTCATCACAGGATCTGTGGCGTTACTGATACGCGTTAATCAAGGCAAGCTTAGATTGTTGCTTGCATTTAGTGCAGCTTACCTATTTGCATTATCAATTATCCACTTACTTCCCGAAGCTTTTGAATTTGGACAAGTAAAACAAATGGGATTGTTTATCGTACTTGGGTTCACCATTCAGTTGATAATTGACACCTTCAGCACCGGAATTGAACACGGCCATGTTCACCTTCATAGTACCGAATGCAATTCACATTTGCCCATGGGCATCGTAATAGGGTTGTTCATGCACTCTTTTTTAGAGGGACTCCCGGTATACAACATCAATCCTTCACAAGCTTCAGGAATTAACCATCAATTGGTGATTGGATTGGCCATGCACAATATTCCTATTAGCCTTGCTTTTGCTGGTTTGTTAAAAGAACACGAAGCCAAAGCCGGAAAAAGATGGGCCTTACTGATCGCTTTTTCTTTGATGAGTCCCCTTGGTTATTTCTTCAGTTATATTTTGCAGAATTATGGTTTAAAACAATACGAGTACTTTGGGCACATTGCTTTCGCTGTTGTAATTGGTATTTTTCTTCACATTTCAACTGCCATACTTTTCGAATCGAGCGAACACCATAAATACAACCGCAGTAAAATACTTTTTATGGCCGGCGGTATTCTACTTGCTTACCTTATCAGCTAATGCAAAGGGAAACGTTTTTTGCAGATGTGATCGTGCCCCTTGGTGTACCAAGAAGATACACTTATAGAATTCCGGTTGAATTAAATGAAGCTGTAGAAAGAGGAAAACGTGTATTGGTTCAGTTTGGTAAAACAAAAGTTTACACAGGTATCATTTATGCCATTCATCAACAAGCGCCTCACGATTATACAGCTAAATACCTAGAAGCAGTTCTTGACGATGAAGCGGTGGTGAATGCCACACAGCTTCTATTTTGGGACTGGATGGCGTATTATTATTGCGCACATCCGGGGGAAGTAATGAATGCGGCACTCCCGGCAGGACTTAAACTTTCAAGTACCTCCCATGTACAGCTGAACCCAGAATTCAATTTTGAAGAATCGGCACACGATTATTTTACAGAGCGCGAACACCAGGTTCTTGACGCATTGCATGCCCACACGAATCTTGATTTCGATGCATTAGCCGACATCTTGAAAATCAAATCTGCTCACCCACTTATTCATCGTCTCATTAAAAAAAATGCAGTTCTTATTTATGAGGATGTGAAGGAACGGTACAAACCAAAAAAACAACACGTACTGAGGTTAAACCAATTGTATACGGAAACGGGTCAACTCCAAGAATTATTGAAACAGCTCGAAAAGAGAGCCTTTAAACAAGCCGAGATAGTACTCAAATACCTTCAATTACAGCAAAATTGGCGTCGCTCGAATCCTGCAGTTGTTGATCAAAGACCCTGGTTTAAAGTATCTGAATTGGTTCAGGGCTCTGAACTTTCGGTTGTTAGCGCATTGATAAAAAAACAAGTGTTCGAAGATAAACACATTGAAGTTGGGCGTTTGATGTTTGAGTCAGCCTCTCAGGGTCAGAAGCAACTCAGTTCAAAACAACAAATGGTGTTGTCAGAAATACAGACTGCTTTTACTGAAAACAAAACGGTATTGTTTCAGGGGGTAACAGGCAGTGGCAAAACCGAAGTATACATTCATTTGATACAGGAAGCCATCGATCGAAACGAACAAGTACTTTACCTGTTGCCAGAAATTGCTCTAACAACTCAACTCATCACCCGATTAAGGGCAGTTTTTGGGGAGCGAGTAGGAGTATACCACTCAAGGTTCAGTGAAAACGAGCGGGTTGAGTTATGGAATAAGGTTCTGCATTTCAAGGGCACTACTAAACAAGATGGTACACAACAGCCACAATGCAGCATCATTCTTGGCGCGCGTTCGGCCCTGCTATTGCCATTTCAGAAACTGGGACTAGTAGTAGTTGATGAAGAACACGATGCTTCTTTTAAGCAACAGGACCCTGCGCCACGTTATCATGCAAGAGATGCGGCACTCTACCTGGCTTCCCTGCACAAAGCAAAAGTATTGCTTGGTAGTGCAACCCCTTCGGTAGAGTCGTATTTTCTGGCTGAGCAAGGCAAATACAAATTGGTTAAACTTCAAACGCAATTCGAAGAAAAGGGAGGCACCGAAGTTAAAGTATGTGATCTTAGGTACTTTCAACAAACCAATCAAATGAGGGCCATACTCACCCGCCCTTTATATGAAGGTATTGAACAGGCGCTGTCAAAAAAACACCAGGTTATTTTGTTTCAAAATCGCAGAGGATTTGCACCTTATACCGAATGTCGCGATTGTGCTCACGTACCTCATTGTGTTCAATGCGACGTTTCGCTCATCTACCATAAACAACAGGATAAACTGGTTTGCCATTATTGTGGATATACCTGTCCTCCTCCAAAAACATGTGCAGCTTGTGGAAGCGCTAACCTGCAGTACAAGGGATTAGGTACCGAGAAAATCGAAGAAGATATGGAAGTGCTGTTTCCGAATGCAAAAATCACTCGGATGGATCTTGACAGTACGCGAAGCAAATACGCCTATAAACAAATCATTGATGATTTTGAATCCGGTAATATTGATATCCTTATCGGCACACAAATGGTTACCAAAGGACTGGATTTTAAAAATGTACAAGTGGTAGGAATATTAAATGCAGATTCCATACTCAATTTCCCTGATTTTCGTTCTTTCGAAAGGGCTTTTCAACTTATCACCCAAGTGAGAGGGCGGGCCGGAAGAGGTTCTGAAATTGGCACTGTTTACATTCAAACTTCACATCCCGAACACAAGGTACTTGAGTTTATAAAAGAAAACCATTACGCTAATTTTTTTAAGGATACACTAAAGGACCGGGAGCTCTATTTTTATCCTCCATTTTCACGATTGTTTGAACTTACAGTAATCAGTTCCGAATTAAATGAAGTGAACCACTTAGCAGAGGAGTTATTTAAACTGCTCAGTCACGAATTCAAAAATCACTTGCTTGGTCCTGAATTCCCATTGGTAGCTAAAATCAAAAACCGTTATCACAAACGTATCCTTATTAAAGTGGGAAGGGATGAAAAGGCCAAAACCATTCGTCAGGCGATTTTTACCAGCCTTGAAAACCTTCAGTTCAAGTACAAGTCATGGAAATACCGCGTGGCCATTGATGTTGACCCAAATTAATGGCTGCCAAAAAAAACCTAACTTTGCGCCCCACATTTTAATGTAAAAACATGAAAACCAAAAGTCTCAAAAAAAATAAAGTGAATGTCGTGACCCTTGGTTGCAGTAAAAATCTGGTGGACAGCGAGGTGTTAATGGGACAGTTGAAAGCCAATAAGTTTGAAGTAGAGCATGAAGGCAAGGACGATGATCATCAAATTGTAATCATAAACACTTGTGGTTTTGTTGAGAATGCTAAACAAGAGAGTATTGATACCATACTCAGATATGTAGAAGCCAAAAAAGAGGGTACGGTTGAAAAAGTATATGTGACTGGTTGTTTAAGTGAGCGGTACAAAAAGGACCTGGAAAAAGAAATACCTGACGTGGATGCCTATTTTGGAACCCGTGAATTGCCCAAGATCCTTAAAACACTCAAAGCCGATTACAAACACGAGTTGGTTGGTGAACGATTACTAACTACACCACAACACTATGCGTATTTTAAGATAAGCGAAGGCTGCGACAGGCCTTGCAGTTTTTGTGCTATTCCACTCATGCGGGGAGGGCATGTAAGCGTTCCCATTGAAGAGCTGGTGAGTAGGGCGCAAAACCTGGCTGCCAAAGGCACAAAGGAACTGCTCTTAATTGCTCAGGACCTGACTTATTATGGCATTGATATTTACAAAAAAAGAGAATTGGCTAAATTAGTTGATGCCCTTAGCGGAGTGAATGGAATTGATTGGATCCGCTTGCATTATGCTTTTCCAAGTGGATTTCCAATGGAGGTATTGGATGTGATGAAGGCAAAACCAAATGTGTGTAAATACCTCGATATGCCTTTACAACACATTAGCGATAACATGTTAAGCAGCATGCGCCGCGGCATTACCAAACAAAAAACCATTGACCTTGTCAATACCATTCGCGATAAAGTTCCGGGTATTGCAATCAGAACAACTTTAATTGCAGGATATCCGGGAGAAACTGAACAAGACCATGAAGAAATGTTAAGGTGGGTTGAGGAAAGTCGTTTTGAGCGTCTGGGCATATTTACTTATTCACATGAAGAAAACACCCATGCTTATCAGTTAAAAGACGACGTTTCAGAAAAAACAAAAAAGAAACGGGCCAATGCGGTAATGGCGCTTCAACAAGACATTTCATTTCAGTTAAATCAGAAGAAAACTGGACAGGAATTTAAAATATTGGTGGATCGTAAGGAGGGTGATTTTTTTGTAGGCCGCACCGAATTTGATTCGCCTGATGTGGATAATGAAGTGTTGGTGAAAGCAGATGAAAACACCTATCTCAGGATTGGTGATTTTGCAAATGTAAAGATTACTGAAGCCAGTGATTTTGATTTGTATGCGACAGCACTATAGAGGATTTAGTGTTTCATGAACTTTTTTACAACCTCCTGTTTACCAGCAGTAATCCTTACAAAATAAATACCATTGGAAAGCAATGTGCAGTTGATTGTTGTTTTAGCTTGCAATTCCAATTCGCCTTTTATTAGTTGCCTTCCGCTGGCATCTTCAATAGTATAGTGTCCGCCTCCACTGTAATTAATGTTATCAATCGTTATCCAATTCTCACTTGGGTTTGGGTATACCGAAACTAGATGGAGTTGAGAAATTGGTTGATTAATTCCAACGTTCACTTCACGGCAAACAGGATCAAGTGTATACAATTGTAGGAATTCACTATTACTTAGTTTTCTGTTATAAAACCGAACATTATCAAGGCTACCATCTAATGGGGCATTGAATGCTGGAATTGTCGATCCGCCTAAAAAAACACCAGTAGCTGGGTTAAATAGAAGTGGATTTGAATTAAACATGGTGGATTCCAGGTTACCGTTCAGGTAGAGTTTTAAAGAATCAGGGCCAATATAAAAACCAACATGATACCAGGTGTTGGTAGTTAGTATCTGGCTGCCATTTAAGGTTGCCTGCCCTAATAAAGTACAACTGTTATCGGCTTTTGCCATTTGCAATCTGAACCCACCCGGAATCCAGTTGTTGACTGCCAACATATATCCTTCATGGTAATTATTACATCCATTATGGGTAAATACAAGGTATTGAGCCGTATTGAGTGAATTGAATGAGACCCATGCTGAAAAGGAAACCTGGTTAGCTTTGAGCAGAGGGCTATTGGGTAACTCCACATAACTGTTTTGAGTACCTGAAAAAGCGTAGGCTGAATTGCTGTTGTTAAACCGGTCAACTGTGGCTGTGACCATACTGATGGTGCCATTTAAGGAACTAATTGGATCATTGGCATTGCCATTCAGGGCGTAACAGGCAGTCAAACTGCTGCCAAGGTTGATTTGTGCTTGTTCAACAAGCATAGAAAAAACGAACAGTATGGTGATGGATAATTTCATTATTAGCTATTTTATACCTCTTGAGCTAATATAGCACTATTTTTGGGTATGGAGACTAGTTAAATTTGCTCTGGTTTGCGCATTGTTTCTCTATTTTTTACCTTTGGTCATGATTGAAACACTGAATGGAATAAACAGTGGGAAATATTGAATTAATATTATTGATTTAAACCAACACTCATGTCAACAACACCAATTAAAAACGTAGAATATGGTCTCGAAAAAATTTTCGAAGGCGCACAGGATTTTCTCCCCTTGTTAGGAACTGACTACGTTGAGTTTTATGTGGGGAATGCCAAACAATCAGCCCATTTTTACAAAACTGCTTTTGGTTTTCAATCGCTGGCGTATGCAGGTTTGGAAACAGGAATGAAAGACAGAGCATCTTACGTGTTGAAACAGGATAAAATTCGATTGGTTTTAACTACAGCCTTGAACAGCGACTCCCCGATAGGTGAGCATGTTAAAAAACACGGCGATGGAGTAAAAGTTATTGCGCTTTGGGTGGAAGATGCCACCAAAGCTTTTGAAGAAACAACCAAAAGAGGGGCAAAAGCCTTTATGGCTCCTACACGCGAAAAGGATGAGCACGGAGAAGTGGTACGTTCTGGAATTTACACCTATGGTGAAACTGTTCACATGTTTGTAGAGCGCAAAAATTACAAAGGCGTGTTTTTGCCTGGCTACCAGGTTTGGAAGTCGGATTATAATCCGGCACCGGTAGGATTAAAATTTATTGATCACATGGTAGGTAATGTGGGCTGGAATCAAATGAACACCTGGGTGAAATTTTACGAAGACGTAATGGGTTTTGTGAACTTTTTGAGCTTTGATGACAAACAAATCCACACCGAGTATTCGGCCCTTATGAGCAAAGTGATGAGCAATGGCAATGGGCGTATTAAATTCCCGATAAACGAACCCGCCGAAGGAAAAAAGCGTTCACAAATTGAAGAGTACCTAGATTTTTACGAAGGGGCTGGAGCTCAGCACATCGCAGTAGCTACGGACGATATTATCAAAACCGTTACTGAGTTGCGCGCAAGAGGAGTAGAATTTTTATCGGCTCCGCCTAAAACCTATTATGAGGAGATACCGGCAAGGTTAGGCAAACACATGAGCATGATGAAAGAGGATATTTCGGTTCTTGAAAAACTGGCTATACTGGTTGATGCAGATGAAGAAGGTTACCTTTTACAGATTTTTACCAAGCCTGTTGAGGACCGTCCTACCTTATTCTACGAGATTATTCAGCGCATGGGCGCCAAAGGTTTCGGGGCAGGGAACTTTAAAGCCCTTTTCGAATCAATAGAACGTGAACAGGAGAAAAGAGGTACACTATAATACACTCATCACTATTTGAAAAGCGAGACCCATGGGTTTCGCTTTTTAGTTTCTATAGCGAGGTGAAACATGTACAAATACAACCGTTTGTGTAAAACCAAGTAGCTTTCTCGTAAAAAATTTTAACTTCGAACACTTTCCGTTTTGCAGATACGCATGAAAAACACTACCGCACCCTTCGCTTTAGTTAAAGAAATTGCTACTACCCGCTTGGAATACCTCGACGGGATTATGCACCTTCGGCTCAAGGAAGGAGCGGATTTTAACCTCGAAACCACAAAAGAACAATTTGCTGCCCAGGATGAATTAACAGGTGCCGACAACTATGCTGTGTTGGTAGATGCTACACACCATGTGAGCATGAGCAAAGAAGCCAGGGAATTTATGGCAGCATATGTTAACCCCAGAAGAAAAGCTACGGCTTTGCTAACCAGGTATAATCTGGCTACACTCATTTTGGCCAATTTTTACATGAAATTCAATCAACCAAAAACGCCTACAAAGTTATTTAATCATGAAGAGGAGGCTGTAAATTGGCTGAAACACATGTTAAACAAATAGATCTTACTTTGCTTCAACAACTATTTTTTTGCTGAAAAGTTTTTTCTGACCCTGCCAAACCGAGAATAGCAAAGTGTCTTTCGGTAGTTCGTTGAGATGTAATTCGTTTTTGCCACTTTGAAGTTTGTGTTTTTCCAATAGCTTTCCTTCTGAACTGTAAATTTTCAGGAGGTAGGCTGATGGATGGCGGTCATCAATTTCTACGGTACAAGTTTTACCCATAGGATTGGGATAAATGCGAATGTTGTTTTCTTCAAATTCGGCTTTCTTAACGCCCAAATAATTCAGATCGGTAGAATTGCCAAAACTGTATTCTCCAAGCTTTAACGTATCCACGTCTATATAACCGTGTCGTGTGCCTTGTTTAACCTTAGTAACATTGGTAACAAGTTTCCAGTCATCCCGCGCATTGGCTCTGTAAAAAAGTGAAATACTATCACCATTGGTTTTTGTAAGTAAGGTATCGAGGTAAGAATATGCCCCACCTACTGTTTTATTACCATTGTAATTAAAACGGGCTTGTGCCTTAAATCCCGGAGTTAGCAGTCCTTCAATATGCCAGTAATGTTGATCGGAGAGAAGATGCCCGGCAGGATTGCTTTTGAATGCATCGGGTTTTACATAGTGGTGCACCATACGAACCAGTGATGAATCTTGTCCTTTATCCAGAACGGTAATGTTTAATTTACTTAAGCTTGAATTAATAACTCCATTGGTTTTAATCACCTTCACTTCGTGAGAGGTTGCATCATTAATTTTGCTGTCGTAATTTAATGCACAGTAAACCGGTTGAAAGTTTAAGGTAAACGTTGAATTACCGCCACTACCAGATACGGTTATCGTTTTTACAGTTTTACTCCAATCGTTCTTAAAACAAGCGATCTCAAGTGGAACATTGTTGTGTAAAGCCGGTGCTCCATAGGTTTTTTGGCTTACACTTACCTGAATACTTACACTTCCTGGTATACCATTGAAATAGCTAATAGAGTCAATTGCAAAATGCGACCAGCCCCCATTCATTACCCAGTTTGTAAAAAAGTCAGATGTGTTTTTTCCGCTGCCAGTTTGCATCAGCTGCTGAAATTCCTGACTGTTCATGCTTTGAAAGGCCTTTTGCTGCAAAACGTATTTGGCCCCTGCAAAAAATGCGCTGTCCCCTAAATACCCGCGGAGGGTGTGTGAAATATCAGCGCCCTTTTTATACACATGATCTCCATAAGTTAGATCGTGAGGAAGCCCGCTCACAGCTCTAAAACCACCTTCCCTGTGATGCAAGTAATGTAGCAGGTCTTCGTGTTCGGTTTTTACACGATTGAGGTAAGCCTGTTTTCCATATTGCCATTCAAAAAATACATGGGCGCAAAAAGAGGCCCATCCCTCGTTGATCCACATGTCTTCAGGAGTTTCACAAGTGACCAAATTACCCCACCAATGGTGTGAAAGTTCGTGTGCCATCAGATCTTCATTGTTCAAATTGCCAATAGCATAACGAGGATAAGCAATGTTGGTGGCGTGTTCCATGGCACCGCTATTAAAAGGAATGAGATAATAGCCAAAACGGTTCCACATATAGGGTCCAAAATAATTTTCAAAACCATGAATACAATTTTTAAGATTGAGGAACGCGTTTTTTAAACCCGTAGTATCGGCCGCATTTGCAGTTAAGGTAATGGCTTTATTGCCAGTTAAGGTGTTGATGTTCCAGTTCACCTGCGTGTAGTTGGCAAGCGACACACAGGCCAAATAACTTGGAATTTCTTCATTTAACAACCAAACTCGGGTGCGTTTGTTATTTTGAATCTGATCAGAAATTAAGTCACCGTTGCAAACCGCCCTGCGCAGAGTGTCAGATGTGATATGAAATTCATATTTGCTTCGTTCAACAAAATTGTCAAAACAGGGAAACCAAACCCGTCCGTAATTATGTGGTTTAGCAGCAAACCCTACACCTAAGTTCCAGGCGTATTGAGCACTTTGTGCATTGTTAAAATAAAAGCCTCCCCAGCCTGTGGCGTCCAATACAGGCACGCCGTGATAATAGATAGCAATAACTGATGTGTCGATGGTATTTTTTGCAGCAGTAAAGTTAACTTTTAACAAAGTATCATTATAAGTATAAGTCAGCATAACTGCATTTTCTTTCACCGAATCAATCACCATCTTTAACAGGTCGAGCCGAATGTAATTTTGGTTGTTCAGCTTTGGTGCAAAACGCACCAGTGTGCTGCCTTTTATGAATTTGTTCACTGTGTTGCCTATCTCAAGACGTATTGTGTATTTCAGTACATTAATGCTGTCGCTGCGCAGGTTCTCCTGGTTATTGTAAATGGGTGCTGCGCTCACTTTACCTACCTGACAAAAGTTCACTTGGCTTGAGTAATCGGTAAAAGCGAATAAAAGCAAAAGAACTACTGGAAGTTTATTAAATCTCATCATGTATTAAAGGTATTAATTTGAAATCAATTTGTACAAATGGCTCCCAAAATCAAAAAATTTACTATATTCAATTAATGATTGGCTTAAAAAAATGGATGTATATTTTGATTGTATTCTATTTTAAGCTGGGTTTTTCCCAAAAGTTTACACGTTCAGAATTGATCACCGGCTTAAGCGCTCCCTGGGAAATAATGTATGGTCCTGACGGTTATTTGTGGATGACAGAGTCGGGTGGGCGAGTTTCGCGTGTTGATCCTGCAAATGGAACCAGAACAATCGTTTATCAGGCTCAGGATTATTTTGGAGGGAGTGCGCTTGAACAATTACAGGGTTGTCACATGCCAAACATTGGAGCCGGGACATTTGGTATGGCAATACATCCTGAATTTATTTTGGGTTCTCCGTATGTCTATTTCTTTTATTCCTACAATAAGGGTTCAGAAAGTTCACCAGCCACTCGCTTTAAAGTGGTTAGACTCACCTGGAATAGCGAAAGCAAATCCATAGTGGCTGCAACCAATTTAATTCAAGATTTACCTAATGGATACGATCATTTCGGCGGAAGAATGATGATCATTCCTCAAGGGGGAGTTTATTATCTGTTTTTAACCATTGGCGATCATGGGATATCTGAGGAAAATAGCCCAACTTGTTACAATCCACAAACACTTAATCCAAACAATCAGACCCAGAACCCTCTCTATATGAATGGAAAAGTGCATCGGTTTCTTTTGGACGGAACTGTGCCAAGTAATAATCCAATTCCGGGTAATTCGTTTTATACACGGGGACATAGAAATCCTCAAGGCTTGATGTATAATACCAAAGAACAAGTAATTTACAGCATTGAGCATGGGGACCGAACAGATGATGAAATCAATGTATTGTCAGCTGGAAAAAATTATGGTTGGAAACAAGTGAGAGGGTATTCTTCGGATAATAATTTTCCTGGTGAAACGAATTTCGCACAATCCTATACTCCGCATCCAATGATTCCAAACGATGGGCTAGTTGAGCCAATTTTCTCCTGGTGCAGTGTTTCACAACCTTCTGTTCTTGCTTATCTAGATTGGTGTACTGTTGCTCCTTCTGACGGAATATATTACAGTAGCTCAGCAATTCCTGATTGGAACAACAGTTTGTTGGTAGTGACCTTAAAGAACGGCAGCTTAACCGACAATCAAGTTTATCGATTTAAGCTGACTGATAACGGCCAGAGCATCGTCCCATCTAATGCAACTCAAACAAATCCTAGTACTTTTTTTAAAGAAGATCAGCATTTGAATGGGAGGCTGAGAGATATTTGTGTTTCACCGGATGGTAAAAGGCTATTTTTGATTAACAACGGAGGCACTGATTCTGATAAGATAATCGTATACACCTTGGTTGAAGAACCCCTTTTACCGGTAAATTTCAATTTAACTTTTGCGCCCAATCCATTTGCTAAAACATTTACTATAAGCTGCTCGGAAAACTTAACTAACGTAAAGGTTTTAAATGAATTAGGTCAAATTATCAAGGAGTATTTTCCGTTAAATAAGGAGATAGAAATTCTTGTCGAGAACCAAGGTTTTTTTCTTGTCTCTTGCATGACAGAAAGTGGACAGACGTTTTCGAAAAAATTGATTGGACTCTGAGAAAAAACAAAATCTAATCATTGTGAACCAAGTCACTCCATGAAGACAAAGAGTAGGATAAATTTAATTTGTGACCCATTTCATGGTATATCGATTGCCTTTCTTGCCCCATTGTAATTAAGTGACGCAGTGATAAATCCCCCGCCGATTTGGAGAGTTTTTTACCTCTTGTATTATGCAGTAGAGCATGGTGCAAAAAAGTACAGTTCAGAAATTCGGACATCCCGTTCAATTGCGCCAGGTAAAGTTGCGCCAGACTGGAATCTCTAAGGTCTGCTCCTCGAACAATTAGGTCGACACCAAAGTGTACATCGTCTATCAAAGAACACACCTGATAAGAAGGTAAACCATCTTTTCGGCGAACAATGAAGTGTTGCATGTTTTCAGGTAGAAAAAAGCGAGCCGATGCCTGGCCGTATTCTTTAAGATGCAATTCTAGATTGGCAGAAGTATCCAATCTCCAACACACGTTGTTTGCATTCAAATCAATGGCTTTGTTTCTGCATGTGCCGGGGTAAACCGAGTCTGAGCCGGCCTGTGCAATTTCGTTTCGTGAGCAAGCACAGGCAAATATCTTGCCTTTGGCTTTTAGTTCTTCAAGAAATGTGTTATAAAGCCCAAGCCTTGAGGATTGGGTATAGTTGGCAATATGGTCGTTCAGGTTTTTTGGTCCTTCCTGCCAGGGCAAACCAAAAAAGTTCAGGCAGTCAAATATGTCTTGTAAGTAGGCATTTTTTGCTCTGGCATGGTCCATATCATCTAGCCTCAACAATACAGAGGCGCCTTCTTTTTTGGCAATAGAGGCTGTTAATGCCATAGAATACAAATTGCCGAGGTGCAAAAAACCACTTGGGGTAGGTGCGTATCGGGTTTTTTTAAAGCCCATATATGTCGTTTAATATTGCGGCCACGCGACGTCCTGCTTTGTGCAACTGCAATTCAAGAATGGGGAGGTTATTTGTAAGATAAACAGAAGAAAGGAGGCCATTCCCGATGTTATAAACTATAGGCAACAAGGCACGGCTTTCCAATGCCCAATTTTTAATTTGGGTTTCGTTGTACGGCTCATTCTTAAATTCAGGGAGTTCAGTTTTGCGTTTCATGCACATTTGAAAGTCAATACGCTGAGAATGGATCAAATCTTCGTCCCACAATTTATGCAAATTGGTTTCTTTACCCAGAAAATTCACCTTCACATCGTTTCCTCCGCGATCACTACCATAGCCTACATGCAGTGGCTGATGCAGGTCACCTATGAGGTGAATTAGCACTTTTAAGTTGAATTGTTTAGTTTGATAGTCACCAAGTTTGTTTTTTAAATTGTAAATAGCCAATTGCAAACGGTTAATTAGGTTGGGTTTTTTGTCCTCTACATAGGTTTGGTCCTTTTCAATATTGATATAGTGCCAGGAATTGAGGTAAGCAAGACCAGGTTGCCGGCGCGCTTCGTCCATCCAGGTTGAAGCTTCTTCAAGGCTGAGATCACCCAAATAGTGACGAACCGAGTCCATGGCCTTATCACTCAGGTATTGCCGTGTAACAGCGCAAACAATGTGGTGCCCCTCTTTTGACCAGGCGAATGAGGAAAAGCTAACAGCTAAAAACCAAAAAACAAACAAATTACGTGTTATTTTCATGCTCAATGAAAGTAAACAAAAGCACAAATGGCAGTATCATTAGCCGTAACAAAAAAACAACAGGGCACTGTTAAAGAAGAAAAGTGCCACCTACTTGTTTTTTGTGTTTGACTGAGCACAGGTGTTTTCAGTAAAAGAAATCAAACCAACGTAACTAAGGTCTTCTCCCGGCAAAATGGGGTTAGGACGACTTGATTGAAATATCTGATTAAAGCGTGAGCGGCTTTGATATACTATGCCCCATTGGTAGCCGGCACTAAAATAAAACAATTCACCCCGGCTGAGGAATATAAGTTCATAACCAAAAAAAGTAGGTAAACTACTTGCTACTTCCTGAGGAGGTGGTGATACCCAAACCACATTGCGATGTGTTTTCATCCAATTTGGCTGAGCTAAAGCAATATCAAAGTCCTCGCTTTTTTGAAGGGCCTTTACCATGGTTGTTTTTACAGCACTCCAATTCCCTTCATCTATGGACTTGCAAAAACCGCAGTTCATGGCGCACGAGGGAGGTAATGTTTCATTTTTTACACCAGCCGTACTTTTGCTGATGGTAATGGGGATGTATTGGCTAACATTTCCTCCTATCCAAAAGTTGAGTTTTTCTAAGGAGGTCGAATCATTCGTTGTTCCGATATAATGGTACAAGTCTCTCAATTCTGTTACCGAAGGATCGTAGTATATGTGTACCTGGTATTTTCCGGGAAATAGCGGTTTATCCAGTTGATGGTGGGAGGCGGTTTGACTCAGATAATTTTTGTGATCGTTTAAAAAGAACACCATTTCCGTGCTGTCACCAGGCGCAAGTTGCCTCACATTTACAGCTCCGGGAGATTTACAAACCATTTTAAGTTCCGGGTCCTCCTTGGCCACAAGGGTGTAATACTGAGTTTTTTCATTCACACTATAAAATTGCAGTCGAATAAGTTTTTTCCCATTGTTTTGTGTACCGGGCATCACAATTGGGTAAGATCTGGTTTTATCCCTGTTGTAAACCTTTAGTTTAAATTCAATACGTTCTCCGGGCTCATAAACAGCTTTGTTGCTCTTTAGTTCAAAGGTAACAGGTGTATAGGGGAGATCGGCACGAAGCAGATAAACACAGTGAAAAAACAAAACAAAAGCAAGGATGAAAGGGAGTTTGATCATGAGTTGGATTATCACATGTAAAAAGCAAGTTAATCTTTATTGCAACAGCTTTGAGAATAAATTTACTAAATTCATCCCTCATCATGCAAGATTTAAAACACCATTTTCTCCTCGACCCTTCCATTACCTTCTTGAATTTTGGTTCATTCGGGGCAACACCCAAACCGGTATTTGAAGCGTATCAAAATTGGCAACTTCAACTTGAAAAGGAACCGGTTCAGTTTATGCTTCGAGAGGGCCCAACACAACTGGAAATTTCCCGAAAGGCGCTTGCCGACTATGTGAAGTGTGATGCTTCCAACCTGTTGTTTGTACCCAATCCCACTCATGGGTTGAACATCGTTATCAAAAACCTAAAACTAAAAGCGGGCGACGAAATTCTCAGTACGGATCTTGAATACGGAGCCTGTGACCGCAGTTGGGAGTATTACTGTTCCCTACATGGTGCTTCTTATAAACGGCAACACATTGACTTACCTGTAAACTCAGAAGAACAAATAGTAGACGACTTGTTCAAGGGGTTAACAAAAAAAACCAAAGTGGTATTTGTATCACATATCACCAGCGCCCCCGGTATGATCTTGCCTGCAGAAAAAATCTGCAGAAGAGCCAGGCAAGAAGGGCTTATGTGTATTGTGGATGGGGCTCACGTACCCGGACATCTTCCGTTAAACTTAAGTGCCTTGGATGCGGAAGTTTATACCGGAGCTTGCCACAAATGGATGATGGCACCTAAAGGATGCTCATTTTTATATGTAAAACCTGAGTGGCAAAAACACATGGATCCTTTAATCGTAAGTTGGGGCTATAAAAGTGCCAAACCATCTTCTTCTCAGTTTTTGGATTACCATCAACACACAGGTACCCGCGATTATTCTGCTTTTTTGTGCATTCCCGATTGCCTCGATTTTATGCGCCATCACAATTGGCAAGCTGTATCTGAAGCATGCAAATCGATGGTAATCAAGTATGCTCCTAAATTCCTTGAACTTCTGAAAACCCAGGCCTTATGTCCACTCAATCACAAACACCTGGGGCAAATGCTTAGTTTACGGATCAATTGTAAGGACCCTGAGGCACTTCAAAACGTCTTATATAACAAATACCGCTTAGAAATTCCGGTCATCCCTTATGAAGGAAACGTGTATCTCCGATTTTCGATAAATGGATTTAACTCCACATCCGATCTGGACGCCCTGTATGAAGCATTAAACAAAATCCAGTCAGAGGGCCAATTGTTTGTTTGATTAACACTTACCCGGAGTAAGTTTTACAAGTTTAGCATTTTCCTAACATTCATGTAACGTTTGCCAGTAAGGCTGAATGTATCTTTGAGGAGTTCTTTTTTTGTGCCTATCAACTACCGGTCTTGTGATTGCAACAGAGTTAGATTCACAAGCCGGTTTTTTACATTCAATTTTGGTACATGGGGTGTTTTGTTTTGGAACAGAACGTAAAAACACCATGCTTCATGTACTTTTTTTTACCATCACCCGACATTTTCACATGAGTGCGAATGGGATACGGGACTTACCGCAGCTAACCTGTACTAGAGCCACTGTTAATGCAGTGGCTTTTTTGTTTGTAAATGTCAAATTGGCTTTTTTTTCACATGAACCCTGAAATTTTTTCAGATAGATTATTTAAAATTTGCAAAAACCTGAAATTTTTGACTGAAATTTTGGTTTGGAACGGCGCTTGTTCGGTTAGGTGGAGATACGTATCAAAACTAAAGTCTAACTATTAAAATTATAATTACCATGACACTTGTAAAATTCAGAAACGGAAGAGGAATCACAGATTTTCCAGGCATTGAACGCAATTTTGGATTTCCCTCTTTTTTCAACGATGCCTTTGATAAACTATGGGCAGAAGATAATTTGAGCTGGATGCCGGCAGTAAATGTTACCGAAAGGGCTGAAGATTTTAAAATCGATCTGGCCGTACCCGGGATGGATAAAAAAGATTTTCAGGTAGAGGTGGAGAAAGGCGTTTTAATGATAAGTGGGGAACGCAAAGAAGAAACAGTGAGCGAAGATCAAAAAATCAGCCGCCGCGAATTCCATTATGGTGCTTTTAAACGCAGCTTTAATTTACCCGAATCTGCCGACTCTGAAAACGTGAACGCAAACTATAAAGATGGCATCTTAACCTTGCTTATCGCGAAAAAAGAGGACTCTAAACAAAAGCCGAAAAAGCTTATTAGCGTGCAATAAACCTTACATCAAAAGATACGACCGGGATGTTTTTAACTTCCCGGTCGTTTTATAGCACCTCAGAATTCTTATCTTTGACAGATGAGTTTTCAATTCACCTTCCCGTTTTTTCGTTTTGGCATTTGGCTTTTTATCCTAGTCCTTCCTTTACATTCCTGCAAAAAGAAAATTAGTCAGGAAGAAGCCGACGAAAAAATCATCAAAAAGTACATTTCAGATAAGGGGCTTAACGCCAAGGCTACAGGTTCAGGTTTGTACTATGTGATCGACACTGAAGGTACAGGCGACCATCCAACCATCAATTCAACAGTAACCGTGGTTTACAGGGGCACACTTACCGATGGAACGGAATTTGATAAAAGCAGCACAAGTGGGGCTTCATTTAAATTAACTAGTGTAATCAAAGGCTGGCAGGAAGGCATTCCCCTTTTCAAAAAAGGGGGCAAAGGTAAATTGCTAATCCCTTCGGCTTTGGGTTACGGAAGTCAGGCAACCGGAAAAATACCGGCATCTTCAGTCCTTATTTTTGATGTGGAACTGTTGGATGTGAAATAAGCTATTTCAGAAAACGATTGAAAATGAAATAAAACACGAGCAAAGCACCAATCGAAACCAACAGGATTGCGACAGTTTGTGAAGTGTTGGGTCGGTTGTTGCGGGAATAGTCAAACTGTTGTTTTGTTTCAACTAAACGGTGTAAACCAAGCGTTGTTCTTAAAAAATTTAATTCATCTTCGTAATCGTTGCCATTGCTGGCGGTGTAATAATCTTCCTTAGCTGAGGCAAAGTACCGGCGACTTCGGCTGCAATAATCCATTAAAGCTGTATTTACCTGTTTGTAACGGCTATAGATGATCCATTCTTCGCCTGGCTTAAATTCGTAAAAACACTCATCTGCACAATTAAACAGGAGCTTAAATTTGTTTTCGGCATTGCCTTTGTACAATTCCAGTACTTCCAGAATCGCTTCCCCTGGTTTGTTATCGCAAGAATTTACTGAGAGTACTTTACCCCTCAAGATAACTTCGTACTTATTGCATTCAGACAAACTCAAAGCCGTTACCGGGCATTGACATGCTATCAGGCTACTAGTATACCCGAAGCAGAATAAAAACAGCACCAGCTTAGCAGAACGCCGCATCGGATCAAGGGATCAAAAAGAGTAAGTACGGATAAATTGTCTTGAAAGAGCCATGTAGTCATGCAACAACTCATCTTTCTTAAGATAAGGCACCACTTTTCGGTATGCCCCCATTAATTCTTCAATAATTGCTGAAGATCGTTTTGGTCTTCTGAATTCAAGTGCCTGAGCGGCGTTTAGCAATTCTATAGCAATAACTTTTTCGCTGTTGTTCACCACTTGAAAACACTTAATAGCGGCATTGGCGCCCATGCTCACGTGATCTTCTTGACCATTACTCGAAACAATGCTATCAACACTTGCTGGGGTACAAAGTTGTTTACTCTGACTCACTATACTCGCCGCAGTATATTGCGGAATCATAAACCCGGAGTTTAAACCCGGATTTGGAGTTAAAAAAGCCGGAAGGCCTCTTTGACCTGAAATAAGCAAATAGATCCTTCGTTCAGAAATGCTGGCAAGTTCGGCAAGTGCTATGCATAAAAAATCCAGTCCCAGTGCCAAAGGTTGTCCGTGAAAATTCCCTCCACTTAATATCTCGTCACTCTCCATAAAAATAGTAGGGTTGTCGGTCACTGCATTGATCTCGGTTTCAAAAATACGCGTAACGTAATTCAGCGCATCTTTACTTGCCCCATGCACCTGCGGAATACAGCGAAAGGAATAAGGGTCTTGTACCTGCTTTTTTTCCTGTTGAATGATTTCGCTGCCATGCAACAAGTGCGTGATGGTAATGGCCGTTTCTATCTGGCCGGGATGTGGGCGTATTGCATGCAGTTGATGATTGAAAGGATCAAGTCGGGCATCGTAAGCATCAATAGAAATAGCGGCAATGGTGTCGGCAGCTTTGCTGAGGTGTCGGGCCTGAATTAAACTGTAAACCCCATAGGCACTCATAAACTGGGTACCATTGAGTAAGGCCAACCCTTCTTTTGATCGCAATCGAATTGAGGTGATGCCCCTTTGCTGAAAAACAACGGCTGTATCAAGCTTAGAGCCTTTGTAATTTAACTTGCCTAATCCCAATAAGGGCAGGCAAAGATGTGCCAAAGGGGCCAAGTCGCCGCTTGCGCCAAGTGAGCCTTGCTGATATACAACGGGCAACATTTTTTGGTTGATAAATTCACAGAGCATTTCCACGGTTTGTACTTGTACACCACTTTTGCCGTAAGCCAAGGATTGAATCTTCAAAAATAACATGAGACGAACAACGTCCTGTGGCACCTCTTCTCCCGCACCGCAAGCATGGCTCTTGACAAGATTTTCCTGAAGCCGTTCAATATCTGCATCCGGAATAATTACGTTACAAAGTGACCCAAATCCTGTGTTGATGCCGTAAACAGGATGAGGTGTGTTTTTTATTTTTTTATCCAGGTAGTCCCTGCATTTCTGGATGGCAGTTTTTGAAGTTTCAGATAGAACCACCTGAGCATCGCGGTTTTTGAGAAATCGCTCCAGTTCGTCTAGCGTGAGTTTTTTTGTATGGTCAATAACAAATTGCATGATTTACTTTTTTAAATGGTCGATGATCTGTTCAATGCTTAACTCCTGTTGTTCTCCATTGGCCATGTTTTTGAAGGCATAACGTTTGTTTTGAATTTCATTGCTACCTACAGTGCAAACGTAAGGGATAGCTTTACGGTTGGCGTAGTCAAATTGTTTTCCAAGTTTTTTACTAAGTTCAGGATACACTTCACAGGCTATGCCCTTTGAGCGGAGTTGAGTGGCGAGTTTAAAACAATACAATTGCGTGGCTTCATCAAAATGTACAAACACCACCTTTGAAGAGGCTGCTGATTGAACGGTTTCGGGATATAAGGACAAGTCTTCCATTACATCGTAAATTCGGTCGATGCCAAACGAGATGCCTACACCGCTTGTGTCGGGTAAACCAAATACACCGGTGAGGTCATCGTAACGCCCGCCACCAAGAATACTGGATTGTAAACTACCGGCTGTTGCCTTTACTTCAAAAATGCTGCCGGTATAATAGTTTAATCCACGCGCAAGGGTAATATCAAGTTCCATTTGAAGATGTTTTGTAGAAGCGTTGTTCAGCAAAAAATCAATTTCTTCAAGGCCTTTGGCTCCTGCTGTGTGTTCTCCCAAAAGGGTGTGAAGCAACTTCACCTTCTCAGAATTGGTTCCTTGAAAATCCAGTAGAGGTTGTAAACCCAAAATGGCTTTACTGCCAAGCCCTTTGTTGTTAAGTTCTTCCAGTACTTTGTCCTTGCCAATCTTATCCAACTTATCAATTGCCACCGTGATGTCAGTTATTTTATCCGGTTCACCCAACACATCAACCAGCGCAGTCAAAATTTTCCGATTGTTGAATTTTAAAACCACCGGAATCCTTAACTCCGCAAAACATGTATCCATTAATGCTATCAATTCCAGCTCATTGAGCAATGAGTTACTTCCAATTACATCGGCATCGCATTGGTAAAATTCCCGATAACGGCCTTTTTGCGGACGATCGGCGCGCCAAACGGGCTGAATTTGGTAACGCTTAAATGGAAACACAAGCGTGTTGCGGTTCATTACCACAAAACGTGCGAATGGAACGGTGAGGTCGTAACGCAAAGCTTTTTCGGTGAGTTCATTCGAATTGCGCGAACTTTCAAGAGCAAGCTGAAATTCACTTAAAAGCAGGTCCTTTTTTTTACTTTCATGAATTCTGGAATTAAGGATTTTAAAAATTAACTGATCGCCTTCTTCTCCATACTTGCCGGTTAATGTGGAAATATTTTCCATGGCAGGAGTTTCAATGGCCTGGTAACCGAAAAGTTCAAAATTGCGACGAATGATTTCAAGAACGTAGCTGCGCTTTCGCATTTCTACGGGTCCAAAATCACGTGTTCCGCTGGGTATGGATGGTTTCATGAATGTTAAAATAACCAAAAAAGGAGAGGCCTTAAACGGCTTCACAAACATAAGAAAAAGATTTTCATCCCTTGACTCTGCTTGTGCCTGGCTCAAAGGCCTTGCCAATAGTGGCTTTCAGACGATATAAAAATGACATAACCAGTATCTAGCCTATTTAAAGTATGGAAGTTAAAGTTTACACGAGTGGTTGTTTTACAGGGTGGAAACTTGTTGGCGAATTTTAGTTTCCCTAGTTTTGCGCCGCCTTAGAACAAATTGAAGGCAAGCTTGTTTGAACCTAATACCTTATTCTATATGAATCTTAAAGTTCTATTCGTTCTATTCTTTTTTAGTCTTAGCGGCGTTTTTACCGCTCAGGATAAAAAGTTCATTATCAGCGGTTATGTTAAAGACAAAAAGAACGGCGAATCGTTGGTAGGTGCTGTTGTTTCAAAAAAAGGCACTACACAGGCCGTTTCCACTAATGAATACGGGTTTTATTCTTTATCACTACCACCGGGAGAACACACCATTGTGGTTTCGATAATTGGTTACCAAACCATTAATTTTCCGGTTGACCTTCAAAAGAACCTCACTAAAACCTTCGAAATGGGTGAAGAAAGCCAGTTACTTGAAGAGGTGGTGGTAACGGGTGAGGCAGAGGATAAAAACATCAAGAGTGTTGAGATGAGTGTAGCCAAGCTCGACATCAAACAAATTAACAAAGTACCCGCCTTATTGGGGGAAGTTGATATTATCCGCGCTATCCAATTGTTACCTGGTGTTACCACGCAAGGTGAAGGTGCTACCGGATTTAATGTGAGAGGTGGTGCTATTGATCAGAACCTGATTCTAATGGATGAAGCACCGGTATTTAACTCATCCCATTTGTTCGGGTTTTTTTCGGTGTTTAATCCCGATGCAGTAAAGGATGTAAAACTGATTAAAGGCGGTATCCCGGCGCAATATGGGGGTAGAGTGTCATCAATTCTCGATATCAGAATGAAAGAAGGAAACTCCAAACAAACCACTGTAACCGGCGGTATAGGCACTATTTTCAGTCGATTCAGCGTAGAGTCACCTATAGTGAAAGACAAAGCCAGCTTTATAGTTGCAGGAAGAAGGAGTTACATCGACGCTTTGGTAAAACCATTTTTGAAATCCAGCAACCCCTTAAAACAGGCTGACTTTAATTTTTATGATCTTACAGCAAAGGTGAACTGGAGGATCAACGAAAAAAACACGGTGTTTGCCAGTGGTTATTTCGGACGCGATGTGTTTGGCGCAACCGGGTTTAAATTCAATTGGGGAAATGCCACGGCTACAGCTCGCTGGAACCATGTGTTTTCAAGTAAACTCTTCATGAACCTCACCTATTTTTATAGCAATTACGATTACCTCCTTGATTTTGAACAGGAAAGCAACAACCAACGATTTAACTGGACCAGTAACATCATTAACAACAGTTTGAAGGCTGACTTTGGGTTTTATCCCAACAGCAAAAATACCGTGCGGTTTGGTGCTCAGGCGCTGTATTATAATTTTTTACCCTACGACGCTATCGGAACCATTGACAACACCACCATTCAGTTTCTGTCTGAACGAAGAAGGGGAGTGGAATATTCGGTATATATCAGCAACGAACAAAAAATTCTTCCGCGTTTAACAGCGGAATATGGCTTGCGCCTTAGTTTGTATACCTATATCGGAAAAGGTACCGCTTATACCTTTGGTGATACTATTCCAAATGAGGAGTTGCCTTTGGAAGGCTCACAATATTATTCGGCTGGAGAACTAATTCAAGCCTATGTCAATCCAGAACCGCGTTTGTCGCTGAATTATGTGTTGAACCAATACAGTTCCATTAAAGCGAGTTACAACCGGATGGCTCAATACCTTCAGTTGATTAGCAATACGGCAGCTAGCACCCCTTTGGATGTTTACACCATTGCTTCCAACAACCTTACTCCTCTTGTTGCCGATCAGGGAAGTGTAGGGTATTTTAGAAATTTTCTGAACAACGCACTCGAAACATCGGTGGAGGTGTATTACAAATACATGCAAAACCAATTGGATTACATTGATAACGCAAACTTATTCATCAATCCAACAGTCGAAAATCAATTGGTACAAGGTTTGGGAAGAGCTTATGGAGCGGAGTTTTTTATCAAGAAAAACAAAGGTAAACTGAACGGATGGATCAGCTACACCCTGAGTAAAACAGAACGCTTGGTAAATGGCATCAGCAATAATAACTGGTTTTACAGCCGCTACGATCGCACGCACGTGTTGAACACCATTGCGAATTATGATTTTAATAAACGCTGGACCGTTTCAGCGAATTTTGTTTTCCTAACAGGTACTCCGGCCACATTCCCAACCTCTAAAATTCAAATCCAAAACTGGAATGTGCCTTACAATACCACCGGCGAGAGAAATAACTACCGCATCACTCCCTATCACAGATTGGATATTGGGGCTACCTATAATTTTCGAAAAAACGACATTCGCAGGTTTAAGCAAAACATTGTGTTAAGTGTATACAATGTTTACAACCGCAGAAACGCATACAGTATTTATTTCAGAACAAAAGCGGGAACACAATTCCAAACAGAGGCTGTTCGTTTTTCAGTGGTTGGTTCCTTTGTGCCTGCTATTACTTACAATTTTAATTTCTAAGAACATGAAAAAGTGGACATTTAACCTTGTAGTATTTTCAGCGCTTGTATGCTTTAGTTCATGCGAAGATGTGGTTCAGGTAAAACTTGATGAGGGCTCAAAACTATATGTGATAGATGCTTTTATCACCAACCAAAACCAAGTTCAAACCGTATTGATCACTCAAAGCGATAACTATTTCAGCAATCAGGAGGCACCGGCAGTAAGCGGGGCTCAGGTTCTGTTAACCGATCTCACCACAAATGCTCAGTACACATTTACTTATACAAGCGATGGGCGTTATGTGTATGATTCAGGAACACAGCCGGCCATAGATGGGATTAATCACGTTTTTGAATTGAAAGTAAACATCAACGGAACGGATTACACAGCCATGTCAACTCAAAAACGAACCGCCGTGATCGACAGCATCAGCGCCATATACAATGATGGCAGCGGAGGATTCGGTTCTACCGAACCATTCTACAATTGTTTGTTATGGGCCAGAGATAAGGTTGATCAAAGTGCAGACTATTATTGGATAAAAACCTACAGAAACGACACATTGTTTGGCGGTCCCGAAGATTTAAACACGTCAATTGATGGCACCAATGGTGAAGTGTTTGATCCCAATGCCGACACCCTAGATTTTACTCCTCCAGGAATTTTTCTGGGATTCAATTCCTACCAAAAGAATGATGTGTGTAAAGTTGAAATTCATTCCATTTCCCGTGAATGCAATAATTTCTTGAATCAGGCGGTAGCCCAAATTCAAAACGGTGGTTTATTCGCTACCACACCAGAAAACGTAAGAACCAACATTGTTACACCATCAGGGGCCGCTACAAAAGCAATCGGCTGGTTCAACATGGCTTCGGTAGTGAGTAAGGTTAAACTAGTTCAGTAACCGTCAATAGAAAACCGAAGGGTTGACAAATGCGTTAAGGAAAAGCCGGGCTTGTTTTATTTTCTGCTGATCGAGATACAAATACGGATTTCCTGATTCATCAAGCATTGGTATGTGGCAATTGGTTTTTGGTCTCCATTTTTTCGGAAGCATCACCATATCATGAAAAACTTTGTTTTGCACTGTGTTTCTGATTTGTTCGGCGTCTATTCCTGCGCTAACTTGAACAGTTTGGTAAAGAGGTAATGCCGCTTTTGCCTGTAGAGCAAAAATACCATGCGAATAGCCGGTGTATTTTCCGCCGGTGGTATCCATGTAACAATGTGAAAAGGATGAAGAACTTTCAAGGTTATGTCGATTTCCCATTTGCCCTGTCCACATTGTGCAGTTGATTGCAAACTGGAATTGGTTTTCGTATTGGTACATCAGCAAAAAAGCGCCGGTACGAAATCGGTCAAGTGAGGGCCTGGCCAATAGATCATTTTCGCCTAAGAAGTAAACATCTTGAAATTGCAAGGCCAGCAGGCCGGTTTGTTGACTTGTACCAATCTTATTCAAATACCAATTGAATGTATAAGCAAATGAATGATCGTATCCGGTTTGGTTACTAACCGAACTCATGAAGACGTTTTCTGCCCGACACCGTTTACCATAGCCCATCACTACTCCTTGTGAAACAACCAACTCACCATATGGCTGAGTAGGGCCCAGGTTACGAAAGTTTCTATACAATTTGACTTCGGTGTTGGTTTGAAACCAATCATGGTAAAAATACAAGCCCGCGTTTACTCCCAAACGTTGTACATGGGTTCCAAACGCCAGGTTGAGTCCGGCGTAAAAACCATAATTGCTGAATGGATAGGCGTTTTCCTGACACCGACCATCAAACTGGCTGACCGAATACAGCAACAATAAGGAGCATTTAAAGCAAAGTATTGATTTCATTCACCAATTGTTCGGGTCTTAGGTTAATACCGTTTACTTTAAGGTGAGCTTGCTCGTAATAAGCTTGACGTTTTTCCATTAACTGAAGCACAAACTCTTCTATTTGTTTATCGTTCAAATTATTCAGGAGAGGGCGATTGCCGGTGTTTTGAATCAAGCGCTGAACAAGTGCTGCTACTGGGAGATACAAGTATACGAGCAGGCCGTTCGATTTTGTATATTCTAGAAGGTTATGATAACATATGGTGCCTCCTCCAAGCGCCAATACAAGTTCAGTATTTTCATTCAGTAGTTCTTTCAGATACTTGTTTTCGAGTTCCCGAAAGCCCGATTCTCCTTGAGATGCAAACAAATCAGCTACGGATGTATTTTCACGACGTTCGATATATTCATCGAGATCAAAAAAAGGCATCTTCAACAGCAAAGCCATTTTTTTGCCCAGCGTGCTTTTTCCACTGCCCATAAAGCCACAAAGCAGTATTTTCTTTTTATTCGGCACCTGAACGTTTTGGATTGGATAATTTCAAAATTCTGATGGCGCCTTGCACAACAAGCAGAAATACAATTGCTCCAACAATAAGATCAGGATAACGACTTTTGCTGAAATATACCAAGGCACCTGCCAGGATGATGCCCGCATTAGCAATAACATCGTTGGATGTAAAAATAAGACTGGCTTTCATGTGACTCTCATTACTTTTGTTTTTTTGTAACAGTAGGAGGCATGAAACATTGCCAATAAGGGCCAGGATAGAAATCAGAATCATACTTGCTGGATCAGGAGCAGTAGTTTTACCAATAAAGCGCCACACCACCTCTGTAAGACCTATGAGCGCCAATGCCAATTGAAGATATCCGCTTAGAGAAGCAATTCGGTCTTTTTTTAACATGCTTCCACCTACCGCAGCTAAAGCAAGGGCATACACAAAAGTATCGGCAAGCATGTCGAGTCCATCAGCCACTAAGCCAATAGATTGCGACAATAGTCCAGCAATTAATTCCAAAATAAAGAAAAACAAGTTGATGAACAGCACTTGTTTTAAGAGTCGGGATTGGGTTTCGGGATGGTCAAATGCAAAGTCGGCAGAAATGGTAGTTTGTTTTATTATGGCCGCACCTAAATTTAATTGCTCTAAAGCTGAAAAGACTTCCTTAGGCGAGTTGGCATGAATGACCTCTAGTTGACGGGATGGAAGATCAAATTGTAGTGATTTAACACCCGGCACATCTCCAAGTTGTAATCGTATCAAGCTCTCCTCAGAGGGGCAGTCCATTTGAGGGATCCTGAAAGTGGTATGGTACATTGTTGACACACGAGGCGATTGGTGATTTATAGAATGTGCTGATGTTCTTTGTGGGCTAAGGCAAATTCTTTGGCAAAATAGGTAAGAATGATAGACGCCCCGGCGCGTTTTAGGCTAAGTAAGATTTCATCTCTTACCCGGTTTCCATCAATCCACCCTTTTGCAGCCGCTGCTTTCACCATTGCGTATTCTCCACTTACATTATAGGCCGCGATTGGCAAAGTACAATGGTCCTTTAAGAGTCTGATAACATCCATGTAACTCATGGCTGGTTTAACCATAAGAAAATCGGCTCCTTCTCTTGTGTCCAACTCCGCTTCCAAAAGCGCTTCACGGCTATTCGCTGGATTCATCTGGTAGGTTTTTTTGTCTCCAAATTTCGGAGCACTATCGAGCGCATCTCTAAATGGTCCGTAAAAGGCACTTGCATATTTGGCTGTATAACTCATGATGGAAACATCAGTGAATCCGTTTTTATCCAAAGCATCGCGAATGTAACCAACGCGTCCATCCATCATGTCGCTGGGACCAATGATGTCTGCTCCGGCTCGGGCCTGAGCAACAGCCATTTTTGCCAGTATTTCCAGTGTTTCGTCATTCAGGATCTGCCCATTCTTTACAAACCCATCGTGGCCATCACTGCTGTAAGGATCCATAGCCACATCAGTCATGATAATAGCTTCCGGTAATTCTTTCTTAATCAAGCGCAGTGTAGAAAGATATAACCCCTTTTCGTTGAGAGACTCAGTGGCTTTTTTGTCCTTGAATTTTTCGCTCAAACTTGGAAATACATCAAAGGTGGTGATGCCAAGTTGAAGACAACTTTCTATTTCTTTCAGTAAAAGATCAGCACTGTACCTGTAAATCCCCGGCATAGAATGCACTTCCGAACGTTTCTTCTTTCCTTCAGTTAGAAAAAGTGGAAAAATGAGGTCGTGAACACTTATACGGTTCTCTTGTACAAGGTTACGAATGGGTTGGTTTTTGCGATTGCGCCTAGGGCGTTGTTTTAAAAATTGTATAGACATGTGAGAACAAAATTACGGGTTTTGGCCAATACCTCTACTTTTTGGTCTATTGGGTAAAGGTGCGTTTAAAGTTTGGCCAATTGAAGTGCCGTTCTTCGGGCGTCCATTTCAAACATAGCAGCCAGAATCAGCTGCGAATAGTTTTGTGAAGCGCTCTTAAACCGTTTGGTTTGCGTGCGCCACAAACTATAAACCAATTCCATATTGCCTTCACAAGGATTGCAGGCAAATAAAGCTTTTTGAACATTGTAGGCTCCTGCATGGTAAGAATGCATAACCAGCAAGCGGAACCACAAATCGTGTTCATTGTAATTCACAATTTTCAATGAATCCAGCATCTTTTTGGTGTAGGGAATACAGATTTTTTTGATTAGGCTGCTGGCTGCGTAGGCTGAACGCTCAAAGTTGGCCCGTTCGTCAACATGGCGGTTCACCTTTAAGCCGTACATACGGGCCACGTCTTTCATCAATTGAAACGGACCATACGCTCCGGCATTGGATTTTTGTAGTTTATTCGGACTTTCAATGAGTAAAATGGCTTGCGCATACCAGGGATCAACCCCATTGGCAATAAAACAATTGATGCCTTTGTGCAGGTTGTCGCTTGCTTTATCAAAATCATAAAAAAACTTTTTTCCAGTTGTAATAAGAATCTTTTGAGCAGTATCAAGACAGTGCATGCTTCTTATGCTATCTCTGTAAACAGTTTTCATTGAATCACTTTTGCTGTTCCAGTCTTTACTGCTCATCTTCTCGAAAATTGTTCGCGAAACAGCAAGGTTCACCAAACACGAATCTTCATTCATGTTCATTACCTTTCTCCAGAACTCCACTTGTTTTAATGTATCGAGTCTCAAATCGTAAAGCGTTTGATCGAATATGTAGTCCTCACAGAAACTGGTTTTCTGATTGGGCAGGCCAATCACGTTTCTGCATAAAGGTTCCCCTGAATACGGTTCATTGCCTTTATCCTTAGGAATAGCCAGTCGTTGGCTAGAATCGTTCTTAAAGAAGGAAAGCTGAGCCAAGGCCAAAAACCCGATTATTATGTACGGTAATACGCGCACAAGGCCAATTTAAAAAGAAAACCCGGAAAATAAAAGGGTTTTTGGTGATTTCATTCAATACACGGTAGTGAACAAGTCTTTATTTTGGTTTTTTAGTACTTGTATCTCCTTGTTTTAGAAAATCGGCATAGGGTAAAGATTTGTAGGCGTTGGTACCAAAGTAATACAGGATAGGTTTGAGTGCTTGAGGGGAGAGATAAAAGTTGATGACTTGAATGGTGTTAAGCTCCTCATCAAGAATACACAAAGATGGCAGACTAAAACTGTTGTTTGTTAATTGAAGCGCCAGGCTATGAATAGGAAAGTTGTTCAATAACACAGTGCCGTAGGTTTTGTTTTTAAATCGTAAACTGTCACTTCTTGTTACATCAAATTCGCAGAAGTTGTAATTGGAATTGATATAATTAACAATGCTGGTATCGTTGAAAGTGGTTTTTGACATGACTTTTCCTGTATTGCAGAATCCGCTATTGAGTAGGATGAGTGTTTTTTTGGTTTTCTTTTTTTGCTGTTCGAGTTGTGTAATGGTTATGGGCTTCACAACACCCTTAGGGTAAAGGGTGTCGTAAAAGGTATGAGTGAAGTGCTGATTAAACTCATCGTAAGGCACCGTTCTCCAGGCATTTTCGACCATAAATACAAGGAGGGGTTCAATTTTTTTGTCTTCAAGGTACCCTTGACTGAGCAAACTAAATTGAAATTGATTGGTGACAAACAGGGTGGAAGGGTAGCTTAAGCTGCTGCCAAGAAATTTAAGAGCCAGTTCGTGAGGTGTTTTTGGAGCAGAAGACGTGGGTTTGTAGATCTTACCATTGTATTCAATGGTGTCTTTTCCTTCTGCATCGAACTTCACCGCATAAAAGTGAGTGTTGATGTAACTGGCAATATTTGGGTTAGAATACGTGGTGCGCATCATGTGTTTGCACCAGCCACACCAATCGGTGTAAATATCAATCAGAAAGGGTTTCTCCTGAAGTTTATTTTTTTCCTGTGCCTCCTTAAAGCTAAGCCAATTTACCAAACCATGATTTTCGTTTTGGGCTTGTAGCACAAAAGAACTAAGTAGGCTGATAACAACAATAAATGACCGGGAAAAGAAGTTGGTATACATGGTAACTGAAATTGTACCCCCAAATTTACAAAAAAGCGAATGCTTTAATCATTAAGGTATCAATGAGCAAATCAAACCGCCTGGGTTCTTATCAGGCGGTAGCCTTTACCTTTTTGCGAATGAATGATGTTTTTTCCGAACAACTGACGGATGTTGTAAATGTGTACATCAATAATACGTTTTCCGGCTATACTATTGTCCTTCCAAAGCAAGTCAGCAATTTCTGGCTTGCTGAAATATTTCCCAGAGTTGGTATAAAGCAATTCCATCAATTGAAATTCCTTACGGGGGAGCTGAATGGCTTGCCCTTTATGGTAAATGAGATAACGTTCGGTATCAATGCGTAAATCGGTTTCAGCATTTTTGTGGTATTGTATGTTCCTTCGCCATAATAAATTAAAAGTAAATAGTTTCATAGTGGTGGATTTTGACTGAAAACCAATAAAAGCATCAGCACCTGCCGCAAAAGCCAGTTCTTGTAAAAAATCATCCTGCTTTTCTGAATAAAGCACTACGTAAGGAATTTCCTTAAAGGATATGGATCTGATCTCCTTCAATACTGCAATACCATCGTTTGGTTGAAGATCAATGTTCAGGAAGATGATTTGAGGAGCCTGATTTTCAAGATAATTGCTAAAAGCTGCTTCATCCGTAAATACATTCAAGTTTTTATAAATGGCCTGAAGCATGCCAATTGTTTTTGCAATTTTCTGTGCAGTTTGGTCAAGAAATACAATTTGGGCTTCTTCCGGGTTCATTCTGATGGAAAGTAAAGTTTGTAGTTTCAGTTTATGCTGAAGCCAAGCCTATGTTAAGTAAACATTAAATTAGGAGAAACGGTTTTTTGAGAATTGACAAGTTAAACAGGCAATTCATCCTGCCATGACCTATAACTAAATGAAAAACGCCCGCTGAATCAGCAGGCGTTTTAGCATTGTCTAAAAATTAATGTTGAACAACCAGTTTAGATGTGGTTTTACCATACTCAGTGCTTACCTGAACAAAGTAAATTCCATTTTCCAGTGCATGTGTGTTAATTGCAATTTCATTTGATCCTGATTGCAAGTGCATGTTAGTGATAACCGTGCTCACCAATTTACCACTGAGGTCAAATAACATAACACTCACTTCGCCCGCTTGGGTTGAATTAAATTGTAATGTCGTGTTGTTAGATGCCGGGTTTGGGAGCAAGTGAACATTTGAAATCGCCGTATTGAATTCGCTAATGCCAACATTGTCGCAAGTATAGGTTGTTATGCTTACAACCACATTTTGTGGGGCATTTCCGATTATCACATTGAGAGCAGCGGTAAAGGTGCCTATGGTGCTAACAGTAAAGGTTGGGTTCTCAATAGTTGAACTTGAAATACTCAATCCTGATCCGGCTGTCCAGTTGAGTGAACAGTAACCTGAACTAAGGCTGGTGCTGGGTACAAAGGTAAAGGGAATTAGGGTTCCGGCATCTCCAATGCAAACCGAACCTGGAATGGTGGCCATCACAATGGCGGTGTTGCTGCTTATGGAGGATAGTACCGCATCGGTGAAGCTTACATTAGAAAGAGCAACTGAACCTGGAGCTGGACGATAATCCGGAGTGGTATAGTTGTATGGTGTAACTAATATGTTGGCGGCACTTGGAAGTGTGTCATTGGCGTTGGCTGCAACAAAGGTATTGGTGTTGATGATCCCAAAGGTACCCGATTCTGTTGCACGTTGACCATATCCGGCCAATACGTTGTGTTTGAACTTCAGGGTACCGGCATTGGCATTGTTTTCACAGGCTGAACCATCAATAAACAAACCCCGGGTTTGGTTGTCCATAAAGATAGAGTTGAATACTTTTAATTCAGAATTACGACGAATTCTTAATCCACGACGATGACCTGATGCTACGGTTGGACTGGCTTGACCACGACGTGGGCCAATTGCTGTTACGTTGCTGAAAATTGCCGAAGTTTTTGGGGCAGCGGCTGTACCACTGGGATCATTGTCTGATTCGAATATCTCTGATGTGGATACTGAAGGATTGTCGGCAATTTGAGGATCACGCACTGAAAGCACAAACTGAACTCGGCCGCTAAATCCATAATCCGTATCAAAGTCATCATCCAGATTTCTGTATGAAACAAGGTGTTTAGCATCCACGGTTCCGCCAAACCATTCGAAAGCATCATCGTTCCCAAACGAAACCTGAACGTAATCAATAGAAGTTCCTCTTCCAACAGAACCCATGGTTAAACTGTTAATTTCCTGATTTGGCTGATAGGTATATCCACAAAACTCTAAACGCACGTATTTTAAGCTACCTGAGTTGTCGTTCGGGTCCGGATTCGCACCTCCTCCATATTCTGTATCAGAAGAAATTGGTAACCCTTCAATGTTGTTGATACCATTAGAGTTGTTGTTAGTTGATTTACCCAATAACACCAAACCACCCCAATCACCGGGGCTTCTTTGGCCAGGTGCCTGGTTGGATGTAAATACAATAGGACTAGCTTTGGTACCATTGGCAATAATTTGTGATCCTTTGGTAACAAAAATACCGGCACCAGTTGCTGCCTTATCACCCAAAACCACAACACCAGGTTGAATTGTGAGAACGGAGTTATTTTTAATAAAACACTGTGTCGATAACAATACAACTTGGCCTGTATTCCAGGTAGTGTTACTTGTGATATTGCCAGTTATGGTTAGGGTTGGTGCAGGATAAACTTTGTTTTGCGGGTCCCATTCTGTCCAGCTATCAGTCCACATTGGATTTGGCGCTGGTGCAAATGCTCCTCTGTAACATGTAATTTCAAAGAATGGTGTCTGGGCCATGCCAGCTCCAAACAATAAGGCGCTTAGCCCGGTGAATAAAAGTTTTTTCATCGTTTTTGTTTTAATGGTTTTTGTTCAATTGTTCAGGTGCAAAATTCGTGCAAGCACATTAACCTTACCTTACTGTAAGTTTATCAAACGCACAAGTGTGCGTTAAGCAAGTGTTAAGCCACGACTCAGAATTTGTAACTCAGCACAAAAGAGTAAGTGCTGCCATAATTCCGCACAAAGTTCAGATAATCCACATCCTCCTGATATTTGTTGCTTTCACGATTGGTTCCTTTGTAATAGATGATCCAATCCTGGTGTAAGAGGTCACGAATATTAAATCGTAATTCCAGTTTATTGTGGAAGAGTGATTTTGTGAGCTGTAGATCCACCACTGTTCTGGGGTTTTCCCAGCGATTTGGAATAATGTTGCTACCTACAAGGTAAAGTCTGTGGCCTACCCTGTTGAGCATGGCAGTAACACTGAAATGGTTTTTGTTATCTATGTATGATAAGCCCGTATTGAGAATGTATGGTGCCTGTCCTTGCATAGGCCGTGTATCAGGTACATTTTCATCTATGCCCTTCACATTTACTTCAGATTGAATGAGTGCGAGATTAGAGAACCAAACCAAATTGCTCAAAAAGGGAATAGAGTCTTTTTTTAGTATGGCTCCAATGTTTAAACGGTATTCCATTTCAGCACCATACACATGAGCAAAGTTGGCATTTTTGTAGTACATCTGAATGGCGTTACCGGGGAACATGTATTTTTCAATAGGTTTATCAAAGTATTTATAAAACCCTGAAACCGTAAAGAGTTGTCCGCGGCCCGGATAAACTTCAAATCTGGCGTCAAAATTCTGAATAAAGCAACGCTCAAGGTTGGCGTTGCCTGCAATTGAAAGACGTGTTTCAGGGTCGTACCAGTTTGTTACAGCAAGTTCACGAAACTCAGCCCTGTTTAGCGTTTTGTAATAGGCTAATCGAACGCCCATTTTTTCATTCAGATTGTATATGATATTGAGAGATGGAAGAAGGTCGTTTACTGTGCTGTTCACAAAAACCGAATCACGATTTTTAAAATAAGCAACGTTCACTTCCTGAAAATAACTTTCATAACGGGCGCCGGCGATTACCCTCAACTTTTCGCGATATTTAAATTCTGCCATGCCATAGGTAGCTATTAAATTGGAACTAGCCGAGTAATTATCGTCTGGTTTAGTTGATTCAACCAACTTTAAACCACCTTTACCATCGGGCGTAACACCCATATTTTGTTCACTAAACAGTTGATCGGGTTGCAGGTACAACAAACTATCTGAAAAATAAATGCTTTGTGATGATTGGTTGTACTTGTCGTAACCAAAAGAGCGAATGTTGAATTGTCTTTTACGGTTTTGTAATAAACCACCAATTTTAAAATCCACCTTTGTGTTTGTTGAAAATTTTACCAAACGCGATAAATCTAATCGCCCACCAAGTAATTGTTCTTCGAGCTCTGAATACACTCTAAAGCCGGCGTAGTCAGGGCCAACAGAAGAGGAAATATAGGCGGAATAAACAGTGTCTTTAAGGTTGGGAGATTCTGAAGGATCGGATGGAGGATTCACATAGCTGTATTTTCCGTATGCATCAAACCTGAGCGCCGGTACGGTGCGGTTTATTTTACTTAAGCCTGCATTCCAACTGATTTTGAATTTGCTTTCAGGTAAAAAGTGATCGCCAATGAGTTGTGAGGTTAAAATTCGGTTAGCTGAAAAATACCGAATGTTAATTCTGTCCTGAATCACATTCTGTTCATTAAAGTTGTTGGTGCCTTTAGATGTAATAAATTTATTATCAGCCATGCCACTAAACAGGGTTTTTGAACTAATGGTGTTGTTTTCATTGAGCTTTAATGCCAGATTTAAAATAGCCCCTGTGGAAGCCAGGGTTTGATTCACTGTGTTATTGTATTCTTGTTCTTTTGGTTTTAAAACAAGGTTATCGCCGCTAATACTTAGCTCTTCGTATTCGGTTCGTTTCACATCATAAAGGTTATTTACATTATAGTAACTAAGACCAAAAATTACACCTAAAAAGTCGCGTTCTTTTCTTTTAATGTTGTATCCAGTTGCAAATTGCCCACTGAGGTTGGGACTAAATTTTCCGTAACTGTAAGCCCAATCGTTAGGCATATTTTTGGCCATGGCAGCCTGATCTTTGTTTGAAATCCAGGTGCTTTTATCACTGGTTGGAGGAATAGCTGATGGCAGATCGCGTGAGCCGTCATCAAACCCCAGATTGTCCAATTTCCCTCCCTCGTAAACAGTTTTGGTTTTTCCGGTGGTGATGCTGTTAAATCCTATCCCACCACTTAAGGAGATAAAATTTTTCTCTGGAATGCTTTTGGTATTGACTTGCACAATTCCACCCGCAAATTCAGAAGGCATATCGGGTGTAGCGGTTTTGTATACAACAATGTTATCAAGCATATTAGCCGGAAACAGGTCAAAAGCAAAGGCTTTTCGGTCGGGTTCAGTGCTTGGCAATGGTGCCCCATTTAAATACGATGTGTTGTATCGCTCATTTAATCCCCTAACCACTACAAATTTATCATCCTGAATGGTAACACCACTTACACGTTTTAATACGTCGCTGGTGTTTCTGTCTGAGGTGCGTTTAATCGTTTCTGCACTAACACCATCACTCACACTACTGGCATTTTTTTGTTGCAGAACTAGTGCTGTGTTATTTTCCTTGTTTAAAGTCACCACCACTTCTACTTCCTGCAATTCAGTAGAAGCCGAAGTTTCTAATAACACATTTACGTCTGTCACCTCATTGGCTTTAACCTCCACCCCTTGTATCTTTTTGGTGGTATAAGAGATAAAAGAGACAATCAGATTGACTTTTCCAACAGGAACATTGTTAATCGAAAATTTGCCATCAAAATCGGCAGCAGCTCCTTTGGTTGTGCCTTCTATTAAAATTGTGGCTCCGGGCAGTGTTTCTCCGGTTTTAGCGTCTAATACAGTTCCGGATAATCTACCGGTTTGGGCTTGAATAGAAATAGCTGAAAGAACAAAAAGAAAGAGAAGGGTAAATTTTTGCATTGTTTGAAATTTAACAGCGCAAAGAAACACCAGGCAGGTGACCCCTGTTTAAATTTGAGGTTACCAAAACTTTAACGAAATCACCACAAATTGCAAATAACTTAAGAATAAGTTAACTTTAACCGTTAAGGCATTGTGTTAAGTTTGTACCGTCATTTTATCTATGAGTAGTACCAAAATCAAAATATTGCTGGTTGACGATGAACCGGATATAGTGGAGTTTCTGAGTTATAATCTGAAAAAGGAAGGCTACGATGTTCTCACAGCCAGCAATGGTAAAGATGCAATTGAAATTGCGAAGAAAGAATTGCCCCAATTGATCGTTTTGGATGTGATGATGCCCGATATGGATGGTATCGAAACCTGCCGTGAAATCAGGGAACAAAAAGGCCTAAGCGAAGTGTTGATCGCTTTCCTCACGGCAAGAAGTGAGGATTATACTCAAATTGCCGGATTTGAGGTGGGAGCCGACGATTACATAACCAAACCAATCAAACCAAGAGTATTTATCAGCCGGGTGAAGGCCCTACTGCGTCGCTTACAAACCTCTTCTGAAAATGAGGGAAATTTAGAATTTGGTGATGTTAGAATAGATAAAGAAAAACACTCCGTATTCAAAGGCGGCCAGGAAATTGCCTTGCCGAAAAAAGAATTCAAATTGTTTTCCTTGTTATGCAGTAAACCGGGAAAAGTGTTCACCCGCGAATACATTCTTGATCAGGTATGGGGCGACGAAGTTGTGGTAGGTGACAGAACCATTGATGTACATATTCGCAAACTTCGCGAAAAAATAGGCGATGAATATTTTAAAACGGTAAAAGGGGTAGGGTACAAATTTGAATTCTAAATTTCGGATTATTCTTTTTCTTCCTTTTTTTCCGTTTCCTTGTTAATCATGCCAACAGCTTCCTGAAATTTGTACTCAGTGTCATCAACTTTTGCCTCATAGGTCACTGTTCCATCGGCATCTGTAATTTTGCTGGCTTCTTTTATTTTTTTACCAGGAAGGTTTTTTTCAAAATAAGCAAGAACAAAATTTGGTAATTCACTGGGTTGTATTTCAATCTCGTGCTCGATCCGTTTGCCAACTGCATCATAAACTGCAGAATTTTCAATCTTGTTTAACTCAAAATCGACTTCATAATTGGCTCCTTCCTTTTCCCATTTCTTTACCTTTACTCCCGTGAAGTCTTTTTGAAAGGCCTGAACTACCAGAACAGGAACGTCTTTTTCTTTGATGGTTTGTGAAAAACCACGGCTGCAAATTGCCCCAATGGCAACCAAGGTTAAACTACGTTTCATTTACTGAAATATTAAGATCACAAGGTATTCAAATTTATTTGCAATTGAAAAAATGAGCCGATTCAACTATACACAAAAACAAGTGGTAGCGTCTTGACGATGAATATACAACGCCGATTAACTCAAAGGTGTTTTTTTAAATTGAGAGTATAAAATAATAATGACTGGACAAAGTATGACAAAGATCATATCTGTCTTTTGCCCCAAGTGGATTCAATTCTTGTATTCAAAGTGCAATTTGTGTACCTTTGCTGTATTGAAAAAGTCAGTTGCTATACTATTCCTTTCCGTTTATTTGATTTCGGCAACAGAGTTACAGCAGCTGGTGAAATTGCCTCTACTAATTGAGCATTATCAAGAGCATAAACAAAAAAACAGAAACCTTTCGTTTGTTGATTTTTTGAATATGCATTATTCTCAACAGCAAGAATTGGACGCCGATTACGACCGTGATATGCAATTGCCCTTCAAGTCCCACGACGGATGTTCCACCAGCTTTTTAAGTGTATTCCTGAATGGTGCAACAACTGAACTCCCAAATAAAACCGCATTCAGCGCTTCAGTTCAATTTTCTGCTTATACCGATAATTTTTTAAGCCAAGCTTACCTGGCTTCCATCTGGCAACCGCCTAAATCCTGTTAGTATTTATTGGTTCTATTTCAGAGGCTGAATCCTAAAAGGTTCATCAGTCTACCTGTTTCATCAATACTATTAACAGAACAAACATGTTAACAAAAATCATTGAATTTTCGATCAGAAATAAACTTCTGGTTGCTCTTTTTGTGTTTACACTCGTTGGATACGGTGTTTACCAAACCACAAAATTACCCATAGACGCTGTACCGGATATAACCAACAATCAGGTTCAGGTGATTACCGTTGCGCCATCTTATGGAGCCACTGATATCGAACGTCTTGTTACTTTTCCAATAGAACAGGCCAACACCAACATTCTTGGCATAAAAGAAATCAGAAGTTTCTCGCGATTTGGTTTGTCGTTGGTAACCATTGTATTTGATGACGAAACCGATATCTATTGGGCCCGACAACAAGTAGCGGAACGTTTGCAAAAAATCCAAAATCTCATTCCTAAGAATATTGGAACACCTGAATTGGGGCCAATATCAACCGGTTTAGGTGAAATATACCAATACGTAATTCGCCCATTACCAGGTTATGAAAACAAATACAATGCAACCGAGTTACGTACCGTACAAGACTGGATTGTTCGCCGACAGTTGTTAGGCGTCAAAGGTGTAGCAGAAGTAAGCAGTTTTGGCGGTAAACTCAAACAATATGAAATTGCTCTGGATGCAAATAAACTACAAGCGTATAACATCACTATGCAAGATGTATTTAACGCGCTTGAAAATAACAACCAAAACACCGGAGGTGCTTATATCGAAAAAGGGCCAACCGTTTTGTTCATCCGTAGCGAAGGGCTTATTGGAAGCGAAGCGGACATTTTAAACATTGCTGTAAAATCAACCAAAAGCGGTGCTCCACTATTTATTAAGGATGTAGCAGAGGTTAAAACAGGTTATGCCACGCGTTATGGCGCCATGTGTTATAATAATGAAGGTGAGGTGGCAGGTGCCGTTGTAATGATGTTAAAAGGTGCAAATAGCAACGAGGTAATTAAAAATGTAAAGGAGCGCATTGAACAAATTCAAAAGACTTTACCAGAAGGGCTTGTACTGGAGGCGTTTTTGGATAGAAGTAAAATGGTAAACAATGCCATAAGAACTGTTGAAACCAATTTGATGGAAGGTGCCTTGATAGTGGTGTTTGTATTGGTATTATTCCTGGGTAATTTCAGAGCGGGTCTTTTGGTAGCCTCTGTGATCCCATTATCCATGTTGTTTGCTATTTGCCTCATGAATCTGATTGGTGTAAGCGGAAATCTGATGAGTTTGGGAGCACTTGATTTTGGGCTTATAGTTGATGGTGCAGTGATAATTGTAGAAGCGGTCATGCACCGCTTATCACACAACAAAGAGTTTAAGCACCTGCACAAACTGAATCAGAAACAAATGGATAAAGAAGTTAACCACTCTGCCGGTAAGATGATGAATAGCGCGGTATTTGGTCAGGTTATCATTTTGGTGGTGTATTTGCCCATATTCACCCTGCAAGGTATAGAGGGTAAAATGTTTAAACCCATGGCTCAAACTGTGGCTTTTGCTCTATTGGGTGCTTTTGTTTTGTCACTCACTTATATTCCAATGATGAGTGCTGTTTTTTTAAGTAAAAAAACCAAACACAAACCTACCATTTCTGATCGCTTCATGTTGAAACTTGAATTATGGTACGAAAGCGCATTGAAAAAAGTGCTTAAACGACCAAAGACCATATTGTTGAGTGTATTGGTTTTGTTTGTTTCGGCACTCTTTACACTCAGTATTTTAGGTGGAGAATTTATTCCTGCGTTGGAAGAGGGAGACTTTGCCGTAGACACGAGGGTGTTAACCGGTAGCAGCATTTCTACAACCATTGAATACACACAAAAAACAGCCAAATTATTGAAAGACCGTTTTCCTGAAGTAAAAATGGTTGTTACAAAAATCGGAAGTGGTGAGGTGCCCACAGATCCCATGCCCATGGAAGCAAGTGACATGATGGTAATTTTAGAGGACAAGGACACGTGGACCAGCGCTAAGTCTTTTTCTGAACTCGCAGAAAAAATGGGCATGGCGCTTCAAGAAGTACCCGGTGTTACCGCGAGTTTTCAGTACCCGGTGCAAATGCGGTTCAATGAGTTAATGACAGGTGCCCGACAGGATGTAGTTCTTAAGTTATTTGGTGAGGATCTCGATACATTGGCGCGTTATGCGCAATTGGTAGGTGAAATCATCAACACCGTGGATGGAGCTAAAAATCGTTACATCGAAACGGTTACAGGGATGCCTCAGGTAATTATAGAGTACAACCGTTTGGCCATTGCCCAATATAATTTAAACATAACCGACATCAACCGAGTTGTAAATACCGCTTTTGCAGGACAAAGTGCAGGATTGGTATTTGAAGGGGAAAAACGTTTTGATGTGGTGGTAAGATTGACAGGCGAAAAGCGAAGCAATCTGGAGGATATCAGAAAGTTATTGATCCCAACGCCTGACGGCAGCCAATTGCCGCTTGACCAATTAGCCAACGTTGAAATTAAAAACGGACCAAATCAAATTCAGCGTGAAGATGCTAAACGACGGATTGTTGTTGGTTTTAACGTGAGAGGCAGAGATGTGCAGAGTATTGTGAATGAGCTAAAGAAAAAAATAGAAAAGCAAATTAAATTTCCAAGTGGCTATTATTTAACTTATGGTGGTGCGTTCGAAAATCTGAATGCGGCCAAAAACCGTTTGATGATTGCAGTTCCGGTGTCATTGGTTTTGATTTTTGTGCTTTTGTATTTTGCGTTTAATTCAATTCGTCAGGGATTACTTATCTATTCAGCCATTCCACTTTCCGCCATTGGCGGGATCTATTTTCTGGCTTTACGCGGAATGCCTTTCAGTATCAGCGCAGGCGTTGGATTTATAGCGCTTTTTGGCGTAGCGGTGCTGAACGGCATTGTTTTGATAGCGGAGTTTAATCGCTTAAAAAAGGAGGGTAGGGAGGATCTTATGGAAATTCTGATTACAGGCACAAAATTACGTTTACGTCCTGTGTTGATGACGGCTTTTGTTGCCTCACTTGGTTTTCTGCCAATGGCTATTAGTACTGGAGCCGGGGCCGAAGTGCAGCGTCCGCTGTCAACCGTTGTGATTGGTGGCTTGTTAATTGCAACGTTTTTAACCCTGTTTGTTTTACCTGTGTTGTACCTGAAGTTCGGCAATAGCAGCAAACAAAACGTATCTCAAAAGAACGGTATATCAATGTTGGTATTGCTCAGTTTATTATCCTATACTGCCTATTCGCAAACGCCAATTGGTTTGCAAGCTGCAATTGATACTGCTCTTCACAACAACCTGATGATTAAAAATCAGCAATTGAAAGCAGATTACCTTAAACAATTGACTCGAGCTGCAAGTGCGATTCCTAAAACAAACGTAAGTGGTGAATTTGGTCAAATAAACAGTTACTATTCCGACAATAGATTTGGCATCTCACAGAATTTCGAATTCCCATCAGTTTATGTTCAACAAAAAAATGTGTACAATGAAGAATGGAAATCAGGTAAGTTGAACGTATTGCTTAAGGAAGTTGAAGTTAAGCGAGCCGTAAGACAAGTATTTTATACTTACCTCTATTTGGAACAAAAAGAGAAGTTACTTTTTGCGTATGACAGTGTGTATTCAGTTTTTCTTGAAAGGGCCAACATACGTTTAGCTGCAGGCGAAAGTAATCTATTGGAAAAAACCATTGCCGAAAGTCAGAAAGGTGCCATTCATATTCAGTTAAAACAGCTGCAACAACAAAAACAAGTGGTGTTATATGAATTTCTTCTAGTGTTAAATGCGCCTGCAAATTATGTGCCTCATGAATTAACGATAGTTTCAGAAGTGCAATTCAGCACAGATCCCGCTAACCTTAGTCAACACCCCGGTTTACTGCTAGTGGCACAACAAAAAAATCTGGCCGCCTCAACCAGGCGCTTGGAAAGGTCAAGATTATTGCCTGATTTGAATGTGGCATATTTCAATATGAGCATGCGAGGTTTTGGAGCAGATGAAAACTATTACACCACTACAAGGTTCCAGTCGGTGCAGTTAGGTTTAGGTGTGCCCTTGTTTTTTGGGGCACAAAAATCAAGATTAAGTGCGTCTAAAATAGAACAGAGCATAGCAGAACTTAACTACGTTCATGAGCTACGTATTTTACAGAATCAGTATGCAGGTTTAGCAGAAAAATACAAGGCAGAAAAACAAGTGGTGGAGTATTACGAAAAGGAAGGGCTTAAAAACGCCACCTTGATACACGAAAGTTCTAACAAACAATTAGCCACCGGTGAAATCAATTATCTGGAATGGGTGTTGTTGAACAACCAAACAGTACAGATACAATCCTCCTATCTCGATGCCATACAGGCTTTAAATCAAACCACTATTCTAATTAATTACTTACTTAACAAATAAAAAATGAAATATCGTAGCATCTCTCTTGCTTTATGCCTATTCTTATTCTCTTGCTCAGAGCAACCAGGCATTCAGGAAAGCCAAAAACCGAATGATGACTTACACACCATTTACTTAACTGCAACTCAGATAAGTTCAGCCGGTATCAAATATGGTAAACCCGAACAAAGAACCATTGCTCATCGCCTCACCCTTAATGGAAAAATTGATGTTCCGCCTCAAAACCTGATTTCAGTTAGTATGCCATTGGGTGGGTTTCTCAAAACAACCCATCTGTTACCTGGTATGCATATTCGTAAAGGAGAAGTGTTGGCTACTATGGAAGACCAACAATACATTCAACTGCAACAAGAGTATCTTCAGGCAAAATCTAAAGTAACATTTTTAGAAAGTGAATTCAACCGTCAAAAAGAGTTGAACCAAAGTAAGTCGAGCAGCGATAAGGTGTTACAGCAAACCGAAATGGAATACACTAACGCCAAAGTGGCCTTGAGTGCTTTATCCGAAAAACTCAGGTTATTGAACATCCGCCCTGAATCCCTTACTGCAGAAAATGTTAAAGGAAACATACAACTGCTTTCACCAATTGACGGGTTTGTATCTAAAGTGAATGTGAACATTGGCAAGTATGTTAATGCAACTGATGTGCTTTTTGAATTAATCAATCCTGCTGACATTCACCTCAATTTAAAGGTGTTCGAAAAAAACCTGGAACATTTGAACATTGGCCAAAGGGTAATTGCATACAACAACAACCAACCGGATAAAAAGTATGCGGGTAAAATTATTTTAATTAGCCAAAATTTGGATACAGACAGAAGTGCCGAAGTGCACTGCCATTTTGAAGAATACGACAAAAGCCTTTTTCCTGGAATGTACATGAATGCCGATATCGAAATTAACAGTAAAAACGCCATGGTTTTGCCTGAACAAGCACTTGTGAGTTATAATGCAAGGGATTATGTTTTTATTGTGAAGGGAAAGGGTCAATACGACATGCTGGAAGTGATGAAAGGTGTGGCTCAGGATAAGTACATTGAAGTACACGCGAAAGACGGAAGGGATTTGATGAATGTTAATGTGGTAAAGGAAGGTGCATACGCACTGCTCATGCAACTTAAAAACCGCGCAGAAGAGGAATGAGGTAATAAAGTAGAAGAGGCTTTGGTTTAGAAATGCTTGAAATCGCCTTCCAACTGGCTTTGCCGAGTACTCTTATGATAACTTTTGAAACCGCATACCCAATTTGATGTTGCCGCGCACTAAAATCCGCTAAAACAGATTTGGTAGTAAATCAAAAGACCTGACCGTAAATGAACCACGATCAGGCCTTTTGATTGGGTGCTCCCACCTGGGCTCGAACCAGGGACCCTCAGATTATGAGTCTGATGCTCTAACCGGCTGAGCTATAGGAGCTTTAAATCTGAACTACACCCTTAATTTGAGCCGTTTCAAATAAAGGATTGCAAAAATAGAGAATTAGCCCATCTTTGCAAAATAAATGAAAGGGATCAAAAACATCATTTTCGACCTTGGTGGCGTAATCATTAACCTCGACCAACAACGCACCATTTATCAATTCAATACCTTGAGTGCCTTGCCTTTTGAATCTGTTTACAATAATTCCACTCAATCCGGACTCTTTGATGAGCTAGACAAAGGAACGATTTCTTCGGAGGCTTTTTTTGAGATCCTGAAAAAAGAGATTCGCTATTCCGGCGATACAGAACCCCTGTTAAAGGCATGGAATGCCATGCTGCTCGATGTACCGGAATATCGCCTGGATGTTCTGGTGAAAGCAAAACAGCAATACGCCACTTTTTTACTCAGCAATACTTGTGAACCGCATATTGCTTCATTTGAAGAACAGCTCTATCTGGATCATGGTGTCAAAAATTTTGAGGATTACTTTGACAAAGTATATTATTCATGCCGGATGGGCATGCGTAAACCGGATAAAAAAATCTTCGAAACGGTGTTGTCACAGAACAACTTATTACCTGAAGAAACGGTTTTTATTGATGATTCTGCACAACATGTTAAAGGAGCCGGTGCTTGTGGCATTAATGCCTATCTCCTACCAAAAGGCATGGAAATCGGAGAGCTGCTTAAAGATATTAAACTGTTATAAAACTTAGAACAGCTTCTGAAAATTCCTTTGGTTTTTCGGCGTGCAGCCAGTGGCCGGCCCCGTCAATTGTGTACAATTTTAACTGCGAAAAACGTGCTTTAAAGTCTAATACATCGGTGTCAACAATGTAGTCTGATTTTCCTCCCTTCAACACCAGTGTAGGTGTGTTACTCTTAAATGCCGGGGCTTCCATCCCAATGTTTTCAATCTCTCGGCTGATTATGGCAAGATTAAACCTCCAGTCCATTCGATCTGACTCCTTCCAGTAAATGTTCTTAAGTAAAAACTGGCGTGTTCCAAAATCTTCAATATAATTCAGCATCACAGCCTCCGCTTCTTTTCTGGAGGTAATTTCATTGAAGTTGATAGCTTGCAGAGCTTTAATCACCTGTTGGTGATGAGGTGGGTACATACGCGCTGCGATATCGGCAATGATAAGTTTACTGGCTATGCCGGGATACTGTTGTTCAAAAAACAAGAGGACTTTTCCACCCATGCTGTGGCCGAGTAAAATAGGCGCTTTAATTTGATGGTCAAGGATGAATGTGTATAAGTCATCAGCCATTACAGGGTAATTCCATTCTTCGCTATGTGGAGACAAGCCATGGTTTCTAAGGTCGACTGTGAATACCCTGAAGCCTTGCTCTGAAAATGTTTTAGCAAGTGTGTTCCAGTTGTCGCTTTGCCCAAACAAACCATGTAAGATGATCAAAGGAGGACCACTCCCGTATTCTCGGTAAGCCAGTTTCATTTGATTAGTGTAATTGGCGCAAATACATTTGTATGGTATTTTCCAAACCAAAGTACAAGGCATCACTAATTAGAGCATGCCCAATAGAAACTTCTAAAAGTCCTGGTACTTGCTGTTTAAAATAACGTAAATTGGTGAGGTTCAAATCGTGTCCGGCATTCAGACCCAGGCCCAATTGCTGGGCGGTTTTAGCTGCTTCAACAAACTTAACAATTACCTTTTCTTTTGCAGTGGTGTAAAGTCTGGCATATTCTTCGGTGTAAAGTTCAACGCGATCGGTTCCGGTATCTGCCGCGTTGGTCACCATTTTCACGTCAGCATTCACAAAAATTGCTACCCTAATACCGTTTGACTTAAAAATTGCAATGGTTTCCTTTAAGTAGTTTTTGTGTTTAAGAGTATCCCAGCCATGATCGCTGGTAATTTGACCTTGTTCATCTGGTACAAGTGTCACCTGATGTGGCTTTACAGCCAACACAAGATCCATGAATTTTTTTTCCCTTGGATTGCCTTCAATATTAAATTCAATGCTCAGTACTTTTTTAAGTTCGTGCACATCAGTATAGCGGATATGGCGTTCGTCGGGTCTTGGGTGTACCGTAATGCCATGTGCGCCAAATCGCTCGATGTCAAGAGCAGTTTTGATCAGATCGGGCACATTTCCTCCTCTGGCATTGCGAAGAGTGGCAATTTTATTTACGTTTACGCTTAATCTGGTCATGGGCAGGAGGAAATTGCTTGAGGGCACAAAGCTAATTAAATTCGTATTTTTGGGGAAATTAAATGCTGGCAGGCGATCTTATAACGGACGAAATTCCACCGCTCAAAATTACCGATACGGTAGAAATGGCATTGGACTGGATGGAGCAGTTCAAGGTATCACATTTGCCTGTAGTTAAAAACAGGGAGCTTATTGGCCTGGTGGCCGAAAGCGATATCATCGATTATGAGCATCCCGACGAACAGATCAATGCCAGTAAGGTATTGTTGCTTCGTCCGGTTATACACTATTATCAGCACGCTTATGATATTTTGCGATTGGTAAGTAGCATGAATCTAACTCTTGTGCCGGTTATTGATGAAAAAGAATTTTACAAAGGCTGTATTACCATTCGCGGTTTAATCCAAAATCTCGGAAGTATGACAGCCGTGCAAAATCCCGGTGGGGTGATCATACTTGAACTCAATCAGAATGATTATTCGGTTACGCAAATTGGAGGCATTATTGAGAGCAATGATGCAAAAATTCTTAGCCTGCACGTTTCCTCTCATCCCGATAGCACTAAAATGGAAGTGACGCTAAAGGTGAACCGTGAAGATCTATCCGGTATATTACAAACCTTTAACCGGTACAATTATTCTGTAAAAGCCATCTTTCAGGCAGGCAATTTTAACCACGATTTTGATGACCGAATGAAGGAGTTCATTCATTTCCTCAACATTTAATCTGATTTTATGGCAGAGGCAAAGGCAGTGGGTTCCTGGGCGTCTGATACAAAAAAAGTACCGATTCGCGTTCGGCGCAGGTTACTTAAATAAGCGCCACTGTTTAAGGCAATACCAAAATCTCTTGCAAGACTTCTGATGTAGGTGCCTTTACTACAAACTACCCGAAATGCAACTTCGGGTAATTGTATTTTGGTTATTTCAAATTCTTTGATTTCAATTTCTCTGGGTTTGAGTTCTGTCGCATTACCTTCTCTGGCGAGTTCATAGGCTCTTTTACCAGCCACCATTACAGCACTGAACAATGGGGGAACCTGCAATTGTTTACCAATAAATTGTCTTGAGGTAGTGATTAACAATTCATCGGTAATGTGATTGGTTTCATAAACAGCATCCACTTCCTTTTCTTTGTCAAAACAAGGTGTGGTGGCACCAATAAAAAAAGTGCCGGTGTATTCTTTTTCCAATCCCATGAGTTCGGTTATGGTTTTGGTTTTTTTACCAGTAACAACAATCAGCAAGCCTGTTGCCAAAGGGTCGAGGGTACCGGCGTGCCCCACTTTGGCCTTTATTTTCTGCCCTTCATTTGACCAGGAGGCGTGGTTTTTAATGGCGTGTTTAATTTTATTTACAGCTTGAAAACTACTCCAGGTGTATGGCTTATCTATGAGAAGTACTTCTCCTTTATAAAAATCGTAGGCCATACTGTTATGCGAATTAAAACACTTCCCTGGCCACAGCCTTGGTTGCCTCAGAACTGCCCATGGTGTAAAAATGCAAACAAGGCACATTGGCTTTCACCAATTCTTTGCTTTGTTCAATACACCACCGAATTCCTACCTCACGAATGGCCTTATCGTCCTTGCAACTTTCGAGCTCTTCATAAAATGCCTGAGGGATATCAATGTGAAATATTTTAGGAAGTGTAACAATTTGTTTTTTGCTGCCGAGAATTTTTAGTCCCGGAATAATGGGCACGTTAATGCCATTTTTTCTGCACAAATCAACAAATTCAAAGTATTTGGCATTGTCGAAAAACATCTGCGTTACAATGTATTCCGCCCCGGCGTCTACTTTAGCTTTCAGGTATTTAAGGTCACTGGTCATGTTGGGGGCCTCAAAATGTTTCTCGGGATAGCCGGCAACACCAATGCAAAAATTAGTAGGGGCGGCTTCTTTCATTTCTTCATCCAGGTATTTGGCTTTGTTCATTTCAGAGATCTGCTTAACCAAATCTAATCCGTAGCCATGCCCGTTGGGTTCTGGTACAAAAGCCGGCTCTGTTTTAATGCTGTCGCCACGTAATGCCAATACATTGTCGATACCTAAAAACTGAAGATCAATAAGTGCATTTTCGGTTTCTTCTCTTGTAAAACCTCCGCAAATGATATGTGGAACTGCCTCAACATCGTATTTGTTCATGATGGCTGCACATATCCCTACAGTGCCCGGACGCTTGCGAATACTAACCTTTTCGAGGTAGCCGCCTTCCCGTTTTTTGTAGATATATTCTTCGCGGTGGTAAGTCACATCAACAAAAGCAGGTTTAAACTCCATTAAAGGATCGATGCCATCGTAAATGCTTTGAATGCTCTTGCCTTTAAGTGGCGGTAGGATCTCAATAGAGAAGAGGGTTTTTTTGCTTTCCTGTATTTTTTGAGTGAGTTTCATAGGTGGTGACCTGTATGCAAATGTTTAGATGGAATGAGTGCCGATTAATTTACTGCAATGATTTCCACAATCTCAGGCACCGCTCTGCGTATGGTTTCTTCTATTCCGGCTTTCATTGTCATGTGGCTCATGTTGCAGGTTTTGCAAGCACCTTTGAAAGCTAATTTAAGGGTTTGGTTGTCTGTTATTTCTACTACTTCCACATTGCCTCCATCGGCTTCCAGATATGGGCGGATGCTGTCAAGGGCGTCTTCTACTTTTTTCTTCAGATTGTCCATTTTGTATAGTTGGCAAAGATAAGACATCCATTGCCGATTGCCAAACCATCAAATGCCGGTTGGGATTTGGCAAATCTTTGTTTTTTAATGTTCTTTGCCGGCATGAAGGAGGAAGAATTAATCTACGGCACCCGTGCAGTAATAGAAGCATTGGACGCAGGCAAAGAAATTGACCGAATCCTGGTACAAAAGGGACTTTCGAATGAACTGTACAACCAATTGCGTAAAGCCCTAAGAAACCGACCTGTGCCCATTCAGGTGGTGCCTCCTGAAAAGTTGAGACGATTGAGTTCAGGCAACCACCAGGGGGTAATTGCTTATCTTACCGAAGTAACTTACTACAATTTAGCAGATACTCTTTCATTGGTGTTCGAGTCGGGGGCGGTACCGCTAGTTCTTGTACTTGACCGTATAACCGATGTTCGCAATTTTGGTGCCATTGCAAGAAGCGCTGAATGTGCAGGGGTGCAGTTGATTGTGATTCCAAGCAGAGGTGCAGCGCAAATTAACGGCGACGCAATAAAAACCAGTGCCGGGGCTTTACACCGCATAAAAGTATGCCGGGAAGACAATCTGAAACAAAGTCTTGCCTACTTAAAAGAAAGCGGGTTGCAAATTGTAAGCGTGCATGAAAAAACCGAACACCTGATTTACGACGCCGATTTTACACAACCTACAGCCCTGATTATGGGAAGCGAAGAGGATGGCATAAGCGGGGAGTATTTAAAACGCAGCGACATGCAAGTGAAAATCCCAATGCCCGGAAAAACAGCGTCGTTGAACGTATCGGTGGCCACAGGTATTGTATTGTTTGAAGCAGTTAAACAACGCCTGAAGTAAAATTGCGTTTATTGAATTGCACTATGTTCGCCTGCTCTTGTATCGAGGGCATCTCGTAATCCATTTCCGAGCAGCATAAAGGCGAGCACCAACATCATAATGGCAAGGCCAGGAATAAAAGCAAGATAAGCTTTGTCCATCAGGATGTATCCCCTGTGAGCGTTGATCATCTCACCCCATGAAGGAACAGGCGGTTGAGCGCCTATGCCTAAAAAACTCAAACCGGCTTCCATCAAAATGGCGGAAGCAAAATTACCGGCTGCAATTACGATAACCGGCCCCATTACATTGGGCAACACGTGCTTAAAAATAATGCGGGCATCACTGAAACCCAGTGCCCTGCCGGCCTCAACAAATTCTTTTTCACGAATGCTTAAAATTTGACCACGTACAATGCGCGCCACCTCTACCCACATGGTTAAACCTACGGCAATAAACACCTGAAACACCCCTTTTCCTAATACCAGGGTAATGGCAATTACCAGCAACAACGTTGGAATGCTCCACACAACATTGATGAGCCACATGATGCAGGAATCGATTATCCCCCTGTAATACCCAGCCAGAGCGCCAAGTGTTATACCTATGAAAATGGAAATCAGAACGGAAATTAATCCTACTGTAAGACTGATGCGCGTTCCGATAATGAGTCGGCTCAGCACGTCTCTTCCTAAGAGATCGGTACCCAACAAAAACCGCTTGCTGCGCACATGGTCTTTCATCACAGTTTTACGCATTTCGCTGATGGTTTTTTCTAAGGGCTCAGGTTGGCCCTGCACTTGAAACCGGAGACACTGTTTCAGGCTGTCGTAGACCACCTCTTTTTTGTTGTGAAGCGGGTAAAGTACATCTGCCAAGCCATATTCAGAAATATAGCCCCTATTAGGTTGATGACCGGTATATTCTTCAACCAAAACTTTATCGTGTTTAAATTCTAACGCGTAATAGGGAATGGACTGAAAAGCGCTTTGGGTACCAAACAGCATACGACTCAAAAACGATTCTTCTTTTACAAATTCGTTTTTGCGCACCAGCAAAAAGTGCACCGAAGTGCCCGGAGCAAGAATGTGCAGTTCAGGTTTTTGATCATTAGCAAAAGGCGTTTTATCATTGGCAAGTGCATAGCCTAATATTGCCACCAAAGCAGTTGCCATCACAAAATACAATCCCAGCATAGCGGGTTGGTTTTTCCTGAACCGCCTCCAGGTAATCTGGCCGATAGAGTCAACGGCATTGGTTTGCTTTTTCTTTCTGAACAAGTTCATTTCCATTTTGGTTGAAGAAAAAGTGAAGCCAGTGCGACCGCCAATGTGTAAAACGGATATAACAGTGCCACAGCAAACGCGTACCAAATAAGATGGTTGTTTCTCATAAAACGTCTGCTTAAAAATAGCAAGAATAGCTCGGTCAACAATTTTAGAACAACCAATACAAGTAAATAGTTATGAAGGGGTACTTGCAGAAAGAGACCGATAAAGGCCACAAGCCAAATGGCATTTACGGTAAAGGTCAAAAAACTGAGGGTAAAATTAAATGGATTGGAATTGTGTTTGAATTTTTGTGCCCAACGTACCTTTTGTAAGAACAAGGCAAATAACTTGAATTGCGGATAGGTGTATACGAGAGCTTTCCTGCCTTTTAGAAACCCAATACCAGTGTTGTTGGTTTTTTTGACATCTTCCAAAAATAACACATCATCACCTGAAGCAATATGACGGTGGTTATGATACCCATTAACTTTCTCAAAAACAGTTTTGGTAAACATTAAATTCGCACCACTGCATAAAAATGCATGTTTGAAATAAGCTGATCCGCCAGTAATTACGGTAAGCACATTGTTTTCAATGCACTGAAGGGCCCATAACAAACCGCTGTTATGGGCTATAGAAATCGGACCAATTACAAGATCGTATTGCCCTGATGCCCTGAACTGCACCATGGAATTCAACCATTGGTCAGACAAGGTAAAGGTGTCTGCGTCGCGGGTAATGACAAGCGGGTGTTTGGCTTTCTCTATGGCCTTAGTGAGACTGGCTTTTTTACCAATCTTACTTGGATTGTTCAGTATCAAGTGATCCAGCCCTGAGTGGTCTAAAATGGATTTTGCAATGTTTAAAGTTGAGTCGGAACTTGCATCGTTGACAAAAATGAGCTGTAATAGGTGTTTATTGTAATGTTGAGCAAGAATTCCATTTAAACACCTGCCAATGTAGGCTTCTTCGTTTCTTGCACAAACAATCAAACTCACAGGCTCGGCCGTAACTGCCGGACCGGGGGAAAATGCCTGTGTACGATAATAGCCCCAGGCCATCGCCAGCAAAAGCAGACAGTACACAAAGAGCAATAGAAACAATAGGTATACCCCAGTCATGAGTTTGATTTATAGATGAGTTTAAAATCAAATCTTAAACGCCACAATACCAAATATCCCACCACACTTGGCAAAACAATGTTTAATAACCACAACATTACCGTGGCAAGTGCGAGTAAGGTAGAATTTAGACCTGTATCCCCCAACACAATCAAGGCAATCGCAGCTCGAATAGCAGCTTCCAGTACCGACACCATAGGCAACAAACTGGTTATCATAAAATACAAGGCTATACCGGGAAGCAGTTGGCTGGGATGAATTGCCGGAGAGAAGACCTTTAAGAGTATAAAAAACTGTAGACAAAATGTGAGGTAACGGCCAATTGATAAAAATAGCAACTTGAACCAAAGTTGTTTTGGAAAAACCACAGAGATGGATGCTGAAGACCGCTTTCGCGACAACAATTTTGATACCAGGTTTAAGAAAAGGTTCACCCGTAAAACGGAGAACACAAAAAACCCGATTAACATGATTGCCAAGCCAAATAAAAGATACAACATCCAAGAATAGGTTTCAGAAAAGCTATCGAGTTTGATCAACAGCGCCAATACGCCAACCAATAGGGTAATGCCGAGTTGAATCATGCCATTTACAAAATGCAACACGCTTATTTTCCCTTTGTTTTTATCGCTGAAAAACAGAATCTTCCCTAAAAATTCAGTGGCTCTGCCGGGTGCAAAATTTCCCAGGCAAACACCACTATATACCGAACGCATTGCGGTGTTGAAACTCACCGGTTCAATAGTGCCGGTTATGAGTTGCCACTTACGAGACTCAAGCCCCCAATTTACGGGAATAAGCAGAACACAGAACACAAGCAAAACAAGTGAAGGTAATTCAAATAAGGTGTTCTGAAGCAGGTGAACCTGTTCCCAACCAAAGTCGGTTTTAAGTCGCCTGTAAATAATGTACACGCCGGCAATTCCAATGCCAAGCTTGAGCAGGAGGGAAAGTATTTTTTTGCCGCGTTTCAAATTGGTTAAATTTACAGTTTAAATGAAACCAGGCGACCGAATTATTTTAGGTATTGACCCCGGAACCCTGGTGATGGGATATGGATTACTTCATGTTCAGCATTCCAAACTCAGCGTACCGGGACTAGGTGTATTAAAGCTGGAAAAATACGACGACCACGCCATGCGTCTCAAAAAAATATTCGAACGCGTAAGAGGCCTGATTGATGAATTTCATCCCGATGAATTGGCCATTGAAGCCCCTTTTTTTGGTAAAAATGTACAGTCCATGTTAAAATTGGGTCGTGCTCAGGGAGTTGCCATTGCTGCGGCTTTAAGCAGAAACATCCCCATAACCGAATACTCCCCCAAAAAAATAAAGATGAGTATAACCGGAAATGGAAATGCAAGCAAAGAACAGGTGGCAGCCATGCTAAAACAAACTCTAGCGCTGGATGTTCTGCATGATTACCTCGATGCGACTGATGCGCTTGGTGCAGCACTTTGCCATTATTATCAAAAGAAAGGGAGCACGGGAGCTGCAAAATCTTATTCAGGATGGAAAGCCTATTTGAGCGATAACCCTAAACGTAAATTGTAAAACACTTGTGAATTAGCGTTTGAAAGAAGAAAAACGTTTGTGCGCGATAAGTTGGTCGTGATAAGTGCCAAATTGCCTGTGGTAAACTAAAATATCGTACTCGTTTTCTGTATCGAAAAAACTTCCGTCAATTATTGTGTGATCTCCGCCTTTGTAGTCATCGCTGCTCAGAACATACATGTAGTTATAATAACCTTGCTTTAAATACAGTGTGGTTTCGTATCCAAAACGTTTTTCATTGTAGGTCATTTTGCTATTCGCGTTCATGCGCCAATCGGTAAGTCGCCCTAAAATGTAAAAATTGCCTTTGGGTTCGGGTTCAGGGTAGGGTATAAAAAAGTGAACTTCCACATAATCGGCTTCTGTATCCGGGTGTCCTGTTGTTTCAGTATTACGAATAAGGTATTCCCCGTTAATATCATTGTAAAACAAATAAGGTTTGTTTTTTTTATTTTCTTCGTTTACGATTACAGCGTGCATCCGGTTATTTTGGTCCCTGTACAATTCCTTTACCCGCTCGGTTAAAAATCGGGTACTACGTACATCAAAATACCGGAATTCGTTGCCGCCATTAAATATACAAGCATCGATAAGGGAGTAATCAGCACTGTTGCCTGAAAGAAAAGTTGGTTTGATATCAACCACAGCATTGTCCCAGCGGTGATTTTGCATAATCACCACATGCAGGTCTTTATAAGGATTGTTAAGTAAATAGTTGACACCGGTAACCTTAAAATCAATTTGCTGTTGACTGTATTGGTGTTCTCCTGCAATGGGTTGGCGTACAGAAGCGTCAATTTTAGCTTTGTTATCATACACCATAAACCGGCGACTAAGCACCAAATTCTGGCGGTCGCCATTTTCATACACGTATACAATATAATTACCACTCTTGGTAAACCTAACATTGTTTAGAGGGAAAATGATATTGTAATAGGTATATTTTTGGAAGGTGTTCATGGAATAACTGAAATTGTTATTCAGGTTAATTTCATAATAACCATCAAGGTATTCGCTCACCATTAAATTACTTACGCTCCAATCGGCATTGCAGTATGCGAATGCAATGCTGTATTGTTTATGTCCGCCATCCAGGTCATCAAAATTCAACTCCAATTGTTCGGCGCCATACAAATCGATGATTGGCGGCAGGTATTCAAAACCAACCTGATGGAACTGCACGGTACGAATATTGGATTTGTAGGTGAAGTTGTCGTATTTTAAGGTTTGGGTTACATAATCCTCTTCGGTGGTTTGCTGTGCCAGTAAAAAAAGGTGACTGCAAAGCAAGAGGAAAGTGGCCAAAGGTCTAATAATCGACTTCATGTTGGAGAATAAACGGAGTTGAAGGATAAAATATTGCCATTTCGGCTACTTGGAGGAGCCTGAGAAGAGATTTACTCTGCTTTCTTCCTTTTTAAGCAATCGTTTGATGTTTTTTCGATGGGTGATGATGAGCAAAGCCGAAACAACAATGGAAAAAATGATGAGTACCCTGTTTTGGTTATGCAATACAAGGTTGAGGATGATGGGAAAACTTAGTCCGGCTATCATGGAAGATAAGGACACGATGCGGCTGATGAGAAAAACAAACAAAAACACAAGCAATGAAAGAGAGCAGGCCACCGGAAGAATACAAAACACCACTCCCAGAATTGTCGCCACGCCTTTGCCACCCCTGAATCCGGCGAATATGGGAAAGATGTGGCCGATAAGCGCTGCGATGCCCAAAGCCAACTGAAGGTTGATAAAAGCATTGCTATGGATGTCGTAGCTGCTTAAAAAAGAGAGGCTTACGGCTAATGAGCCTTTTAAAATATCGATGATGAGCACCGGAATACCGGCTTTTTTACCCAAAACCCTGAAAGTATTGGTGGCTCCTGCGTTGCCGCTTCCAAACTCCCTCACATCGATGTTGTAAAACACCTTTCCTATCCATACTGAGGTTGGAATTGAACCCAGAAGGTAAGCGATTAAAACATAAAGGTTATTCAAATCTTTTTGTGTTGTTTTAAGGGTAAAACAAATCTAAAAATAAAATAACAAAAAAGGCACCTGAAATTAAACTTGTAATTCAGGTGCCTGACAATCAGATAGTTTACCTTTAATAGTGGCCTTTCAAACGCACACCTTGCTCCAGCTTTTTGAGTGCTGTAATATAGGCGCCTAAACGCATGCTCACTTTGTATTCGGTTGTGTTTGCCCAAACGTTTTCGAAAGCCTCTTCCATTTTAATGTCGTGTTTTTGGTTCACTTCTTCTTCTGACCAATAGTAGCTGGCTTTGTTTTGAACCCACTCAAAATAACTTACGGTAACACCACCGCTATTTGCCAGAATGTCTGGTACGCAAATGATGTTTTTATCGTTCAAAATGGTGTCGGCTTCTGGCATGGTTGGCCCGTTTGCGCCTTCCACGATTAGCTTAGCCTGAATTTTAGGAGCATTTTCAGGGGTGATAACGTTTTGCAAGGCTGCTGGAACCAAAACATCGCACTTGCTGATAAGCAACTCCTCATTTTTGATTTCGGTAGCGCCGGTAAATCCTTTGAGGTTGCGGTTGTTTTTTGATGCAAAGTCAATGGCTGCAGCGATGTCAATTCCTTTTTCGTTGTAGTAAGAAGCGCTGTGATCACCGATACCAACTATTTTTACACCTTTTTCGGCAAGCAAGCGGGCAGCGTGAGAACCCACGTTACCAAATCCTTGTACAACAGCAGTAACGTTTTCGGGTTTCAAACCAAGTTTTTTAAGCGCGCAAAGGGTGTTGATCATAACACCTCTGCCTGTAGCAGCTTCTCTTCCGAGTGATCCACCAACGGCCACCGGTTTTCCGGTAATCACACCAGGGCTGTCGGTTGCGGTAATTTTATTGAATTCATCAAGAATCCAGGCCATTTCGCGACCACTAGTTCCCATATCAGGAGCCGGAATGTCTTTGTTTACGCCAAAAACATCTTTCATAGCAACAGCATAAGCACGGGAGATGCGCTCTAACTCACCAACACTGTGCGCGCGCGGGTCGAGTTTAATCCCGCCTTTGGCTCCGCCATAAGGGAGGTTCACCACAGCACATTTAAAACTCATCCAGGCAGCCAAAGCCATTACTTCATCGGCATTTACGTCCATTGCATAACGAATACCACCTTTGCTAGGACCAAGATGGGTGCTGTGAATGGTTCTGTATCCATTAAATATTTTTAAAGAGCCATTATCCATCATTACCGGTAAACTGACTTTTACCTGTTTAGCAGGGTTTTTCAGCACCGTAGATACTTCTTCACTCAGTTTCATGATTTTGGCGGCCGCATCAAGGCGGGCCAATACCGCTTCAAACATACTTTGGGTATGTTGTCCCTGGGCTGCATTTAAAGTTGTTGTTGACATGTGTTCGGGGTTTAAGAATAGGCTGCAAAATTAAAGAAAATTAATTGAACGCACCAAAATCAACGTGGCTTTGGAATTTCCCCATGTGAGCGGAATCACTTAACTTGAGGCCCTTATGTTTCTCACCATTTTCTTACGCTGAACACTCCTTGAATGACGACGTTTTTTAAGATTCTTGGCGTATACCTTACCTGTACCGTATTGTTTTGCAAAGCAGGAGTACCAACCGCTCTCGTGTTGTTTCAAGACGATTTTCTGACCTTTTTTTTGGTGTGCACTGCAGGTGGGATAACGGGCAATATCGTGTTTACCAATCTCAGCGCAGCACTTCTTAAAAAGATTCACGAATACCGGGCCAAACGTCAGCTTATACATAAAAGGCCCATTTTCACACCTTTTAACCGAAGGGTAATAAAAGTAAAACAGCGGTTTGGTTTGTTTGGAATTGCTGCCATTACGCCTTTGGTACTTTCCACCCCGCTGGGTGCATTTTTAGCCGAACGGTTTTTTAAGAAAAAAAACAAAATTATTTTGTACTTGAGCCTGTCTGTTGTGTTTTGGGAGCTGGTGTTTTATTTTACATTCTCTCTATTTTAATAATGCAAAACCTGCGGCACAAAAAGCACATTTTTTTTGACCTCGACGATACCCTTTGGGATTTTCAGAGCAATTCTGAACGCGTACTCGGTGAATTGTTCCATGAGTTTAACCTAAATAAGAAACTCAACTCAGAACTTTCTGAATTCCTGAAAGAATACAAACGGGTCAACTTGTTGTTTTGGTCGCTTTACGGGCAGGGTAAAATTGACAAAGTTTATTTACGTGAACAGCGGTTTCGGGAAACCTTCAAAAAGTTCAATTATGATAATGAATCGGATAACATGTTAATTACCCGGGCCTATCTATCTCGTGCCCCAAAAGGCAGTACACTTAAAGAAGGCTGTTTGGATATCCTTAATTACCTCAAACCAAAACACCAACTTCACATCATAACCAATGGTTTTAGTGAAATTCAAAGCGTTAAGATTGCCAGCGGTGGAATTCGCGATTATTTCCAACACATCATCATCAGTGAAGAACATGGTTTGTATAAACCCGATGCACGTATTTTTCGTTTAGCTGAAAATTTGTGTGGCGCCGACCCAAAAGAATGTGTTATGATAGGCGACAATTTAGAGAATGATGTACAGGGGGCCATAAATGCCGGCTGGGCAGCCATACACCTGGATAATGAAAATTCAACAACCGGGAAAATTCCGTCAATCAAAAAACTACCTGAGCTGAAAAATTTCTTTTAGGGTTTAACAAAAACCTTTTCACCATTTATAAATGTGTACAAGATTTGAGTTTTTAGAATATCATCGGCCTTGCAGGTCATGAGGTCGGTATCCAATACAATAAAATCGGCATATTTGCCGGGTTCAAGGCTGCCTTTTTCATTTTCCTCAAAACCTGCGCAGGCCGCCCATATGGTCATGCCTTTTAAAGCCTCCTTGCGTGAAAGTGCATTCTCAATTTGAAAACCATTTTTCGGAAATCCCTTGCTGTCTTTGCGTTCAACGGCAGCATAAAAGGTTTTTACCGGAGCTATGTCTTCAACCGGGAAGTCGGTACCCAGCGCAATAATTCCAACAGTATCGAGCAGTGACTTATAGGCGTAGGCGTATTTGATCCGCTTTTCCCCAAGCCTGTCCTTAGCCCAATACATATCGCTGGTGGCATGTGTCGGCTGGATTGATGGAATGATGTGGTAGTTTTTAAAATAGGAAAAATCACTTTCGTTCAACACCTGCGCGTGTTCGATTCTCCAGCGTTTGCCGTTTTTTCCTTTTAAGGCGGCGGCATAGGTTTTTAAGATCTGCCGGTTGGCGCTGTCTCCAATGGCGTGACTGCATAATTGAAAATCGGTTTCTGCAAGTTGATTGGCGATTTGTGATAAGCGGCGCGGACTGGTAAGTAAAAAGCCCATCCATTCTTTTTTGTCGCTGTAGGGCTTAAGTAAACAAGCTCCCCTGCTGCCCAAGGCACCATCGGTGTATACTTTAAAACCACCAACTTTCAATCGTTCAGTTTTGTATATGCCTTTTTTAATCCATTTTACATAATAGGAAGTGTCGTCACTCAGTAAGGCAAATACCTTCATTTTTATTCGACCTGCTTTTTGTTCCTCATCCAGCAAATCGATGGTGTGTTCGCTTACGCCACAATCGTGCACGCCGGTGAGTCCAAATGAGAAACAGGTTTGTTCTGCTTTTTTATAATACACTTTTGCCAGACTGTCGCTAATTTGCGGGATCTTCAGATCCACGAGATCCATCGCATTATCGATCAGCATTCCGGTGAGTTTGCCATTTACCACTTCCACTTTTCCTCCTTCTACTCTGGTGTTGATGCCTATACCCATCAGGTCAAGAGCGTATTGGTTAACCAAAGCAGCATGTCCGTCGACACGTTTCAAAAATACCGGTCTGTTAGGGAATAGCTTGTCTAATTCTGTTTTGTTGGGAAATTCTTTGAGCTCCCAATCGTTTTGATCCCAGCCCCGACCATAAATCCAGGTCATGGGTGCTGAATAGGCATACATTTTTATTTTATCAAGTACTTCTTCAAACGACTGGGTGCCGCTGAGGTTGCACTTCCACATGTCGGTGGCGTATCCTGTAAAATGGCAGTGGGCATCAATAAATCCCGGTAACACAGTTCGGCCTTGAAGTTTGAGTTTGTCTTTAGCATTGAAACGGCCTAAAATACTTTCATCCGAACCTGTTGCCACAATTTGCCCTCCTCTGATAGCCATCGCTTCGGCAACGGCAAAATCGGGATTTACCGTATAAATCCTGGCATTCCAAACAATTAAATCAACATCTTCTTTTTTTAGTGAACAGTGGCTGAAAAAGAGTATTGAAGAAATTAAAATAAAAGCGTTTTTTAGCATGTCTAAAATTAAGGTTTTATCTTTTTACAAAAGACCGAATTGCATGTCTTCAGAACAAAATAAACAAATTGCTTTGCGTTGGTTTGGTGCGTTTAATACGCACAACCTCGATACGTTGTTGGCCTTGTATCATAATAACGCCCAACATTACAGTCCCAAACTAAAGATCCGCCATCCTCATACCAAAGGGTTAATTCAAGGTAAAGCGGCATTGCGGGATTGGTGGCAGGATGCATTCAACCGATTGCCTACTTTGCGTTATGAAATGCTGGCACTCACAGCCGACAAAAGCCAGGTGTTTATGGAATACCTGAGGCATGTGGATGGTGAAGAAGATCTGCGTGTGGCCGAATTGCTCGTAATTGAAGATGACAAGATCATTGCTTCACGGGTGTATCACGGTTAAAACCCCACCGGCCAAAACACCAAATTACAGAATTGTTTACCTTCACCTATCCATAACACAACCATCGAATGAAAAAACTGATCGCTGCTTTAGTCGTATTTCCCTTTGTTTTCTTTTCTCAAAAAACCATTACCCTCGAAGACATTTGGTCTAAGGGAACTTTCGCTTCGAAGTCAACCAGAAGTTTTTATATGCTCAACAATGGTTTAAACTACACGGAACTGGAAGAACAACCTGATGGTAGTTTTGGTATATCAGAATTTGAACTTAAAACAGGAACCAAATTGCGCGTGATGGTGAGCAGTAGTGATGTGGTGTTTAACGGGAAGTTGATTGATATCAGCAATTATCGTTTTAGTCCAACTGAGGACAAGTTGTTGTTTTGGGTTAATTCTGAAATGGTGTACCGCCGTTCTTCAATGGCAAAATATTATGTGTACGACATTGCCACAAAAAAATGCATAGAGTTGTGCCCGGTTGGCAAACAGCTTTTTCCTGAGTTTTCACCTGATGGGAAAAAAGTGTCGTTTGTTAGGGATAATAACTTGTACATTAAAGATCTTACCAGCGGTGCTGAAATAACCGTAACTGAAGATGGGGCGCCAAATACAATTAAAAATGGCTGGGGTGATTGGGTGTATGAGGAGGAGTTTTCCAAAGCAGAGTATTTTGATTGGAGTCCCGACAGTCGCTTTTTTGCGTATGTGAAATTTGATGAAAGCCGGGTAAAGGAGTACACGCTTGATTATTACAAAGGCGATCTGTACCCTGCTAAATACACGTACAAATATCCAAAAGCAGGAGAAGCGAATTCTATCGTAAGTGTACATGTATTTGATGTGCTAAACAACAAAACAACCCGTGTTGAAATGGGAAACGAAACGGACATCTACCTGCCACGTTTGGATTTTACCAACGACGCAAGCACCCTCTGTGTGCAACGTCTGAACCGGCTGCAAAATAAACTCGAGTACTTGTTTTGTAATGCCATAAGTGGTCAATCTAAAGTAGTGCTGACCGAAGAAAGCAAAACCTACGTTGATATTACCGACGATCTTGTGTTTGTTGGCAACACCGGATTTATCATAAGTAGTGAGAAAGACGGGTACAACCATTTGTATTATTACGACCTCAATGGAAAACTCAAACAACAAATAACCAAGGGAGCCTGGGATGTAATGGAGTTTAAGGGGTTTGACCCCGGCACCACCACATTGTATTTCACCAGCACCGAAAGTGGGGCCATCAATCGTGATGTGTGTTCGATTCAACTCAACGGAAAAAACAAAAAATACCTTTCTGATAAAAAGGGGTTTAATGACATTAACCTGATTTCAGGAAACAAGTATTACATTTATTCGTTCAGCGATGCTAACACACCAAAATCATTTGAACTCAGAAGTGTTGACGGCAAAACAGTAAAAGTACTCGAAGACAATTCAGCGCTAAAGGAAAAACTAAAATCCTATACACTTAGTAAGCGCAACTTTTTTAAGTTTAAAACCTCCGAAGGCATTGAGTTAAACGGGTGGATGATGAAACCGGTGAATTTTGATTCCACAAAAAAATACCCGGTATACATGTATGCCTATGGCGGACCGGGCAGCAACCTGTGTAACAACAGCTGGGGAGGCAGTGATTATTTTTGGCACAATGTGCTCACTCAAAATGGTTATGTTGTGGTTTGTGTTGATGGCAGAGGCACCTTGGGAAGGGGAAGAGAATTTAAACACAGCACCTACCTGCAATTGGGTAAACTGGAAACTATGGACCAGATTGAAGTTGCAAAATACATGGGCGCAAAACCCTATGTTGATGCGTCGCGAATCGGTTTTCAAGGTTGGAGTTATGGCGGCTACATGGCTTCACTTATGATTTCCAAAGGGGCAGATGTAATAAAGGCAGCCATTGCTGTAGCTCCAGTGACCAATTGGAAATATTACGACAACATTTACACCGAACGGTTTTTAAGAACCCCGGCAGAAAACAAAAGCGGCTATGAGGACAATTCCCCAACCAATTTTGTGAAAAATATCAAAGGGAAATTTTTATTAATTCATGGAAGTGCTGATGATAACGTGCACATGCAAAACAGCATGGAACTGGCCGACGCACTTGTGAAACACAACATTCCTTTTGATTTTATGATTTATCCCAACAAAAATCACGGAATTGGCGGTGGATTCACGCGTTTGCATATTTACTCAAAAATACTGAAGTTCGTTACTGAAAATTTGTAGAGAGGGGTAGCCCTTATGCCGAAAAAAAAACTGGTTGTTTTCTCTGGTGCCGGAATTAGTGCCGAAAGTGGGATACGTACCTTCCGTGACTCAGGTGGGTTGTGGGAACAATTCAGAATAGAGGATGTAGCCACGCCAGAAGCCTGGAGAAAAAATCAAACCCTTGTGCTTGAGTTTTACAACCAACGCCGTAAACAAGTTTTGGAAGCTCAACCCAATGCCGCACATAAACTGATTGCAGAATTGCAAGACCACTTTGATGTGAAGGTTGTGACACAGAATGTGGACGATTTGCATGAAAGAGCAGGAAGTGAATTTGTGCTTCATCTGCACGGAGAAATTATGAAGGCGAGAAGCAGTGTTGATGACAACCTCATCTATCCACTGAATTCCCATGAATTAAAAGCCGGCGACACATGTGAAAAGGGCTCTCAATTACGACCACACATTGTGTGGTTTGGTGAAATAGTAAAAGAAATGGAACACGCCAATTACCTGGCATCACAATCTGACCTATTTGTGGTAATCGGCACCTCACTCAATGTTTACCCTGCAGCAGGAATTATCAATTTTGTCTTGCCTTCGGTTCCAAAGTGGTTGGTCGATCCTGTGGAGTTTGACCTGGAATACATCAAAGGCTTGAAACAAATCTCAAAAACGGCGGTTAACAGTGTGCCTGACTTAAGACGAGAATTGCTGGAATTCGTTTAGCACCTTATTTCCTGCCGGGGCACTTTTTACAGCGATCCCCTTTTTTGAAACTTTTACAACAGTCCTTTTTCTTTTTACAACATTCCACCAAAGGGGTTAAGCTGCAATTGTTTTGCAGAAAGGGTTTTTTTGGTGTTTGGAATTCAATCACAACGAACCAAAATTACTTTAGCGTGTTTATTCCTTAAATACCTTAAAAAGGGTAATTTTCAGGTCTCAATGCGGAACTCTTATTCCTTATGAAATTTTCCCCACTTTCTTCCTGGTTGCCTTCACGTGGTTCTCAGGCCATACTCATCTCCGGACCTTGCGGGGCCGAGAGTCGCGAACAGGTCATGCAAACCGCGCAAGGGCTCCATCATTTGAACCGGATAGATTTGTTCAGGGCAGGGGTTTGGAAACCGCGGACACGCCCCGGCACTTTTGAAGGCAAGGGTGAGGAAGCTTTGAAGTGGTTGCAAGAAGTTAAGATCAAATTTGGATTTAAAACAACGGTTGAAGTGGCCACGGCTGCGCATGTGGAATTAGCCTTGAAATATGGTGTGGATGTGTTGTGGATAGGAGCAAGAAGTACAGCCAACCCCTTCAGCGTTCAGGAAATTGCGGATGCTATAAAGGGAAAAGATGTGCCTGTGATGGTTAAAAATCCGGTTCAGGCCGATTTGCAATTGTGGGTTGGTGCCATTGAAAGGGTTTACAATGCCGGTATCACTAAGATGGCAGCCATACACAGGGGATTTCATTTTTACGGCAAAAGCCTTTACCGAAATGAACCCGTTTGGCAAATCCCCATAGAATTACGCACCTTATTTCCTGAATTGCCTTTGTTTTGCGACCCCAGTCACATTTGCGGCAACAGAGAGCTGATTCCATCCGTGGCACAAAAAGCCCTTGATTTGGGCATGGACGGCTTGATGATAGAAAGTCATTATCAGCCTGAAATAGCATTAAGCGATAAGGAACAACAGTTTACGCCTGATGTTTTAGGACAAGTGTTGGGCAACTTGGTACAAAGAGAGCAACTGCACCAAGGCGATAAGCGTGTAGATCGCCTGATCGAACTACGCAAGATCATCGACCAGATAGATGAGGATATTTTAAGTAACGTTCAGCGAAGAAACCAAATTATTGAACAAATTGGCTTGTATAAAAAAGAACACAACATCAGCATTTTTCAATTGGAACGCTGGCAGGAAATACTCAGAACCAGGGCTGCGCGTGCCGAAGAACTTGGCCTGTCGCTGCAACACGTTGAAAAGCTTTGCCAGCTCCTTCACGAAGAGAGTATTCGATTGCAAAACGCCTTGGTGAACAAATAATGGTGTTTGGTTTTTTAAATAAAGCTTATCCTTATCTGCCTTCAAAACGTCCGGCCTGGGTAAACAATCTGTTTATTGGCATTTTTGTGGCACTTTTTCTGATAGTGTTTCAACCTTTTGATCTGAGCTTATGGAACACACCAAATAAAACCTGGAAATTGATAGGGTTTGGACTTGTTTCATTTATCATGCCGACTTTGTTTTCATGGATGGTTTTTAAACTCATTCCAAAAACAGAATTGGAAGACAATTGGAAGGTGTGGAAAGAACTTGTTCTCATTTTGGGTGTGTTGCTGAGCATAGCATTGGGCAACTTGTTTTATGGTAAACTAATACACATTGCCGAAATCAACTTAAGTGGATTACTAAATTCGATGATGGTTACTGTTTTGCTCGGTTTGTTTCCTATCACGCTGGCCATACTCAATAAATACCACCGTTTGCTGCGCTTAAATTCAGACCTTGCTCAAAGGGCGAATGAATTTATTGCTCATCCAGATGCACAGGAAACTGAAAAGAAGGAATCGCAAAAACCCGCTGAAAGCATAGCGCCATTGCCTGAAAACAAGCTCATACTGATTGCTGAGAATGAAAGGGACAAACTGGAGATTAAATTGGAAGATTTGCTTTTTATTGAATCTCAGGATAATTACTCCAGTGTGGTTATTTTAGAAGGGCGCAAGGTTAAAAAGCAACTTATTCGCTCTAGCCTGAAACGCCTCGAAAGTCAAATCCAATCCAAAATGGTAAAACGTTGTCATCGCGCATTTATGGTAAACCTATCTAAGGTAGCAAAAGTAGAAGGCAATGCAGCCGGCTATATTCTCAGCTTTTCAGAGAGTGAAACAAAAGTGCCGGTATCCAGAAATTATGGTCCTGAAGTGATGAGCTACTTTAAAACAGGCCATTGAGTTTGTATTTTGTCCCAACCCGGGTCAATCCATTTGTTATTTATCCCATCTTTTGTTGTTCGTCCCAAATGGGTGTTGTTCAGCCCTTTAATTTGATGTAGGCGAGCTCTTCAGTTTAGTTTTGCAAATAAAACCCGTGCAAAATCTAAGTCTACTCATCAAAATCCTTCACATTTCGGCCGGAGCATTGGCACTCATTAGCGGTTTGTTTGCCATTGTGTTTCGTAAAAAGGTAAACATGCACAAACCTATCGGGCGCATTTATTTCTGGAGCATGACGGTAATTTTTACTTCGGCCATTTACATGGCTTTCGTGAAATTTAATGTGTTTTTGTTTTGTGTGGCTTTCTTCACTTATTATGCCTGCCTTACGGCTTACCGGGCTTTGCGCTTAAAACGTTTGCACCTGGATCAGAATCCTGACAAACTTGACTGGGTGATTGAAGCCTTCTTTGGCAGCATGCACCTGGCCTTTGTGGTTTTTGCATGCTATCAATTGTACAAAGGGCAACTCTCATTGGGCATAGTTAGTGTAGTATTTGGGATTTTTGGATTACAAGGCAATTACAGTACCATTCAACGCTTAAGAAAACGCCTTGCCTTTAAAAATTATTGGTTGCTGGCTCACATTAGCGGGATGCTGGGTTCCTACATCGGGGCCATTACGGCGTTTACGGTGAACAATTACGAACGCATTCCCTTGCCCCCAATTGTGTTATGGTTAGGACCTACTGTTCTTCTAGCACCGTTTATTGTTTATGAGCTCAGAACACAGCAAAATAAGGCCGGAAGATTTTTGCCAAGCGTAAAAACTTTGCTTAATCACAAATGAGAACCCGCAGCACCTTATATGCACTGTTAGTATGTGCTATTTGTGATGGGCAGGTGTATGTTCAAAAACATTCCAGGCACCGCTTTGCTCAGTTGAATTTTGGTTTAGATGCGCAGTTGAGTTCAGCGGGAAACACGAAATACCTGGATGCAGAAGGTGAAATTCAGCCCTTGATTCTACAAACTCAAATACGACCGCGCATAATAATTGGTGGTACACATTTCTGGGGTCATGCCGATTTTTACCTTGCTATTCCTTTAACAAATCCTAAAACAAACATGCAGAATCAAACAGTTGCCTGTTACAGCGGTGTGGAAACCGGCTTTAAATATTACCCATTGCGATTGGAAAACAAAAAACTACGGCCGTATTTAGGTGTGGCTTTAACGGGGTATTATTTGAAACAGAACAATGGAAATTTAGAATACGGAAGTGGGCCAGAACTCAGCATTTCAGCGTTTCCGGTATTAGGTGGATGCACCTTTAATTACAAAAGCCATTTGTTGGAAGTAGGATTAGTTTGGAATTACCAAAACCAACACGAGTACCACATTTCGAGAGAAATCAAAACTTCCGTTTCCACACCCCCTTTTTATTTTCAGTTGGGTTATAAGTACATGCTGGAAACCACTTTAAGCGCAGAGAGAGATTGGGAATCGGGTCGTACACAAAAAATTACAATTGAGAAAGCCGAAAAAAAGGAATTGAATAATTTTTACCTGGGGGTTGGAATTTCAGCTGCGTTTTGTTTGCAGGAAAGTTCATACAACCAAAACCTGAGGCCCTATGTTTACAAATACCCCGGAGCATTGCTGGCTGACCTGTCAATAGGCTATTATATTCACCAACCCGATTTGAACATAGGTGCAAGTTACAGGGCGTATTCTGATGGCACCGCTACGTATGGCGCTTTTCAAAAAACACAACGAAAATCACTTGCACTTGAATGCGCTAAGTTTTTATTCGATTACCAAGGCTTTGTACCCTTTGTTGGCCCTAGTTTTTCTTACGAGCAACTGAGTTTTGAAGAAACGTTTGAGCAGGCGCAAACACAAATGGTCTCGAATAAGCAATTGGCTTTCGGTGTTCTTTTTGGATGGGACATTCGTCCGAACCGCTTACAAAGCATTTTGCTTAGAACCAATTTGCGCTGGTTTCCAAAAATCAATTTGAATTTGGAAGGAGGGCAATCCATTTCTTTCGCCAGTCTGGAATTTAATTTTATTCAGTTGGTAGTTTATCCGGGGAGGATGTTTTAGCGTTTATTTTATAAAAAAGTTTGCCCAGCGTATTATTTTTTATGGCGCCTTCCCAATAAAGCAGGCTTGAAATTTATCATGGTAAGCCGCTTTATTGCGAACCGGGCTGCTTCGGGCTACGCTTCGCTCCGGTTTTTTAAGTTTGCCCTATCGGGACAAACTTAAAAGAACTAAACCCTCCGCATCCCATGGCGCGGGTCCGGAGTTGAATATTAGTTTGAGTACCCGCCTGCAAGCCGAGCAGGGAGACGAAAACTGAACAAAAAACTACTCTTGCTTTACCAAGCGAACGACCCGGGAAATGCCATTTGTCTTGTATGTCATAAAATAAATCCCTGAAACCTGCTCATACAAATCCATCGTTTGTTTACCAGGTGAAAGTGTTTTACACAGAATAATTTGCCCCAGAGCATTGTAAACTTTTATTTCAATTTGCCTTGGGCTTTCAATTGTAAAAATGCCGCTGCTGGGGTTAGGGGAGATGTTAATCGAAGACTCACTTGCAATTTCTCCTACTGAAGTGCAAGGAAAAACCGAAACCAATAATGTCCTTGTAGTAATGCATGGATTGCTGAATGAGCTTGCTGTTAGTGTATAAAGAGTTGAAACAGCTTGATTAACGATGAGTGTTGATGAGTTAGACGAATTAGTCCAGGTGCTGGGTGATGCGCTCCAGGTGTATGAATTTGCACCACTTGTAATAATTACACCTTGGGCATCTAAGCACAAGAGCGTGTCGCCAAAAATTTGCACCTCAGGGCCAAAATTTGCGATCACCAAAACCGTTTGATGACCAATACAATTAGGTAAAATATTACTTCCTGAAACGGTATAAATTGTATTACTAAAAGGGGAAACGCTAACAGTACTTCCGATGGCAGAATTACTCCAAGTGTAAGTATTTGCCCCGGTGGCCAATAAAGTGCCGTTTGTCATGCTGCAAATTGAAGTGTTTCCACTTATGAGAATGGAAGGCGGGTTTATATTTTGGACCAAAACAGTTCTTGTACTCGTGCAAAGGTCAAGTGTATGTGAACCAGTTGCAGTATATACTGTATTCATTGTTGGACTGATACTTATGGAATTCGAATTGGCTCCGGTATTCCAGGTGTAAGAATTGGCACCATTGGCAAAGATTATTCCGCTTTGACCCGTGCAAACCAAAGTGTTTCCGGAAAAAGAAATTGACGGGCCGCCAATGTTGAATGATGCGCTAGCACTAGCTAAGCAAGGCCCGACGGAATTATCATACACAAATGAGTTTAAACCAATGTTGGCTAAAGAGGGAGTAAGTACACCTGTTAAAGAGTTAATGGCAGGTGCATTCATAAAACTACCGCCGTTTGGCATTACAGAAATCGTATGGTTTGGTGAATTACTACATAAGGTGGGAATTGGAACAATACTGGGCGTGATGGGGTTGGCCCATGTAATGGCCATGGTTTTACTCATAGGGCAATTGATGATACTTGGTGTAACAACAACTGTAAACACAACAGTATTTAATGAACCCGGTGCAGGTGTGTTTTGCCATAGTATAGTCGATTGTTGATTGCTGCCGGCCAGTAAATAGGATGGACTCCAGGAATAAGTATATTGTCCTGGGCTCGGATTGGCCGTATGAGTAACGCCAGCGGTTGCTAATTGACCAGAACAGATGGTGTGTGTACTTGGACTTAGAGTAAATGTATCAGCAAAGCTGAGAATACCAAACGTGTTACCATATTTGCAACTGCCATCAAAACTAACTACACTGAATGTACCTGCAGGCAAATTGCCTAAGGCTAAACTGGTTTGTGGACCCGCAGCAATCGACGCGGAATAGACAGGGGAATTGAAAAGTGAAAAAACAGAGAAAGTGTTTTGTGCTCCAGCACCAGGAGCCGGGCTCAAGCTGACCGTTACGCTTCCATTCGAACTGCCTTGACAAGCATATGTTGAGGTAGTGATGGAAATGTTGCCAGGTGTTGAAGACTGCAAGACAAACTGAATGCTGTCCTGACATGACTGGGCTGTTGAATATTTTAAGTATACGAAGTTGCCGTTTGTCGGATTGGAAAGTGTATAACACTGCGCTGTTCCAAGTGGGGGAGCTATGGCCACAGTTCCATTATACCATTGAAAATTGCTACCAGCACCGGCACAAAAATAAGCTTCGGTATTACAATAAGGTTTAAAGAGCACTTGTGTTAAACCGGCAGGTTGTGTGCCGATACTGATTGTAGAGCTTGCGGTTCCACATGCCGAACCTGAAATGCTTGAAACAAGAATTGTGTATATGCCAGACGCTAGGCCCGAAACAGTTGAGCCTGTACCAACTGTAACACTGCCTGAATTTAACCAAATATAATTGTACCCACTGCCACTACCGTTTGCAACAACGGTTGCCGAACCACTGTTACCTCCTATACATGATGAACCGGAGCTAACACCAATGATACTAACCTGGGAAGGGAGAATAGTATAAGTAAGTGGAGTAATTGAACCATTTTGTGTAACCTGCAATGTCCAAACAGAAGTTGGAATAGCGCCATTAACAGTGTAATTTGGAGAAATTCCCAAAGGCGAAGGGATAGGAAAACCACCAGGGGCTATCCATTGATAGGAGCTGTAACCTAGTGGACCCTGCAATACGGCGATGTTCGATCCGGAGCAAAAACTTACTGCGTTGCCGAAGGTGATTGGAGGTATTGATGGGTTATAAGCGAGCAGTGAATTGCTGAGACCAAAATCAAGTACTGTAGCACCTGCATGTCCTCCAAATGGACAATCGGAAACCGTAACGCGTACCTGAAGACATTGTCCGATAAATGGGCTGAGGTCCAGTTGAAACAATTGCCAATTGGTCCATAAAACTGAACTCGTGACCGAGTAAGGGCTTGCAGCACTCAGACATTGGGCATTTGGCGGGTTTAGTGTGCGGGATAAACTTGAAATTAAACTTGGGTTTGCAGTGCAAGTATAAAAATCTAGCTGGAAGGCGCCTTGTTCACAGCAAGGATGGGCTCCATCGAACAGCCCTGCAAACGCAATCTGGAAGAGATTAAAAGTGGCACTTACCATAAATTGATTGCGAATGCGCGTGGCTAAACCAGTAGGGAAATGATTGTTCAATTGAACCACTTTATTTCCCCCAAGCGGTGAATGTTGGACTGTACCAACAAATGCCAAGCTGCTGATTGGGGTTGACAAAACGCTGAATTCCGGACTTCCGGGCGCCCATACAACTGCGTTGTTTGAAGCGTTGCAAGCTAAACCACCAAAACTCATTGAGTTCATTGTGCTCTCTACCGTCCAGCCTGTAACAGCATTTGCTGTGGAGTAAGAGCCTGGAGTTGAAAGTTCAAAATTAAAATTGGCAGGGGCCTGTGAATGTAAGTTGGGAAAAAGACAAGTCAGGAATACAGTTAGTGGGAGCAGGTATTTCCAAGCAGGCTTCATCACGATAAAAGTAAGTCAGATAGAAGTTAAATGAAAGTTGCTCACTCAATGATACCATGCATTCACCAATTGAACTCGGAACTTTTTTAAATGGAGGGCTAAAACATTAGAAATGAACCAAGGTATTATGTGTTTGATTTTTGCGCCCGGAATGTGAGTAGGAAGGAGCGCAATGAATCATATGCATTAAAAATGATGATAAAAGAAAGCCTCCCCTGAAATCCGGCTCGTCGCTATAAAAGCCCACTGGGCTTTTAACTACGCTCCGCCCCTCGTAGCGACTAGCGCATGTTGGCCAAATTGAACAAGCTATAAGCGAACAGCCCGAAAGGCGCCCAAAAAACTGTAAATCGAATTCCGCTCAAATTAACTTTTGTTATTCGTCCTCAACATCTCCCATAACACTATACCCACCGTTACCGAAATATTCAAAGAATGTTTGGTGCCTTCCTGAGGAATTTCAATCACCCCATCACATCTGTCAATGATATCCTGTTCCACCCCATACACTTCGTTTCCAAATACCAGGGCCGTTTTTTCGCCTGTGTACACAAAATTGTTTAATGCAATGCTTTCGCTGGCTTGTTCAACCGCATATAATACATAACCCATAGTTTTTAACTCATGCAGGGCTTCGCCGGTGCTTTTAAAGTATTTCCAGTTGACACTTTCGGTAGCCCCTAAGGCGGTTTTTTCGATTTCTTTGTTTGGGGGCGTGCCGGTGCTACCACATAAATACAGGGCTTCTACCAAAAATGCGTCTCCGGTACGGAAAGCCGATCCCACATTATTGAGGCTGCGAACATTGTCTAACACCACCACAATGCCATGTTTTTGCGCTTGCTTAAATTCCTCCAGGCTTTTGCGCTGGAGGCTTTGGTTTTGAAGTTTAAGGGCCATATTTGAAAATGGAAATACTGAAAAATACCTATATTTAAGGTTTAAAAGTACTTGCTTTTGTGAAGATTTCTAAAGAATTCAAGATAGGCGTGATTGTGGTGTTTGGTGTTGCCGCTCTGGTTTGGGGGGTTTCTTTCCTCAAAGGCTCCGACCTTCTCAACCGTAAATATTACCTCTACGCCATTTACCCTCGCATTGACAACCTCATTCCTGCCAACCCCATGTTGGTTAATGGATTTAAAGTAGGACAAGTAAATTCCATTTCATTGGTAGAAGACGGGCCTTACAAAAACCAGGTGATCGTAAAATTTGTGCTTACCGAAGAAGTGAACATTCCGGTAAAGTCCATCGCAAAAACTGTGAGTTCCGACCTGTTAGGGACCAAAGCCGTAGAAGTTGAATTTAGTAATGAAAAAGAGTTTGTCAAAAACGGAGACACCTTGCTTTCGGGTTCTGAAGAAAATTTACGGGAAGCGGTCAACAAACAAATTGCACCTCTGCAGGCCAGAGCCTTAAGTTTGATTGGAAGCATTGACAGTGCAATGACAGTGGTGACCATGTTGTTAAACCCTAAAACCCGTGAAAACATTGACCGTTCATTTGAAAGTGTACGCAAAGCTATTTTGAGTTTGGAACAAACCGCTTATAAACTGGACGAACTGGTGGTAAGTGAAAAAGGCAAAGTGTCCAACGTAATTACTAACCTCAACAACATAAGTACCAACTTAAACAATAACGAACAGAAGCTCAACAACATCATTACCAACTTCAGTAATCTGTCGGATACACTTGCCAAATCGCAGCTTCGCTCTGCGGTGGCCAATGCCAGTGCTACCATGAAAGAGTTGAACGAATTGATGTCGCGCATCAATCGGGGTGAAGGTACTCTGGGCAAGCTGGCCAAAAACGACAGTTTGTACAACAACCTCAACAGCTCAGCTGCTAGTTTAGACAAATTGCTGAAAGATTTGGAAAGCAACCCCAAACGTTACGTGCATTTCTCCATTTTCGGTAAAAAAGACAAAAAGAAAACCCAAAACTAATTTCGCATGATCAGCGCCATTGTTTTTTTATTGCTGCTTACCGCATCAGTTTGGCTGTTCAGCAAAAATGTAAGTAAAATCCGTCGTAATATTCTGCTTGGCAAAGAACTCAACCGCAGCGACAATCCGGCCCTGCGCTGGAAAACCATGTTGCTGGTGGCCATTGGTCAGGGTAAAATGTTCACGCGCCCACTGAGTGCTGCTATGCATATTTTGGTGTACGTTGGTTTTGTACTCATAAACATAGAGGTACTTGAAATGCTGGTTGATGGCGCCTTTAATACCCACAGAGCATTTTCTGTATTAGGCGCTTTTTACAATTTTCTCATAGGCTTTTTTGAATTACTCGCACTTGGAGTATTTGTGGGTGTGGTTGTTTTTTGGTTGAGAAGAAATGTGGTGAAAGTAAAACGCTTTTTAAATGCTGAATTGAACGGTTGGCCTCGTCTGGATGCCAATGCTATTCTCATCACGGAAATGGTGCTGATGAGTGCCTTGATGTTGATGAATGGAGCCGATCAAAACCTTCAGGCAAGAGGCAACGAACATTACGTTCAGGCGGGTTCCTTCCCAGTGAGTTCTTTTTTTGCTCCTCTCCTGAGTGGTATGAGCGATGGCTCGTTGATTTTTATCGAACGCTTTTGCTGGTGGTTGCACATTATCGGAATTTTTGCCTTCTTAAATTATCTTCCTTATTCCAAACACCTGCATATTTTATTGGCATTTCCCAACACCTATTATTCTAACCTTAAAGCAAAAGGTGAGATCAATACGCTGGATTCTGTAACCGATGTGGTGGCTCCGAATTTTGATCCGGCCTATCAACCAAAAACAGACCCTAACAATCCGCAACGTTTTGGCGTAAAAGATGTGTTAGATTTGAATTGGAAAAATTTACTCGACGCTTACACCTGTACCGAGTGTGGGCGTTGTACCTCGGCTTGTCCCCAAAACATAACCGGTAAAAAATTATCGCCCCGCAAAATCATGATGGACACGCGCGACCGATTAGAAGAAGTGGGCAAAAACATGGACAAAAATAAAGGGGTGTTTGTTGATGACGGAAAATCCTTGTTGGGCGATTACATCAGCTCTGAGGAAATTTGGGCTTGCAATACCTGCAACGCCTGTGTTCAGGAATGTCCGGTCAACATCGATCCTTTGGCCATTATTCTTGAGATGCGCCGTTATCTGGTGATGGAACAAAGTCAAAGTCCTGCTGAGTTGAACGGCATGTTTGCTAACATTGAAAACAATTCAGCCCCCTGGCAGTTTTCTCCTTCAGATAGAGCTAATTGGTTGAAGGATTAACTCCACTAAGACACAGGGGACAGTAGGTAGTAGGCAGTGGGCAGTGGGCAGTAGGCAGTGGGCAGTGGGCAGTGGGCAGTGGGCAGTTTGAGAATAATGAAACACAAAATTAATACAAATTACTGTGGCTTCTAATGGACATAAAGATCTGATTGCTTATCAAAAAGCCTTTTCTGCGGCCATGATTATTTTTAAGCAAACCAAATCATTCCCAAAAGAAGAAATGTATTCCCTGACTGATCAAATAAGACGGTCTTCGCGTTCAGTGTGTGCAAACATTGCCGAAGCTTACAGAAAAAGAACTTACCCAAAACATTTTGTTTCAAAGCTATCTGATGCGGACGCCGAGTGCGCGGAAACATCCGTTCATCTCGATTTTGCCTTGGAGTGTGGATATTTACAAGCTGTAACACAAAAAGAATTAATTGAAGAATACAAACAGATCGGTAGAATATTAGGAAGCATGATGAATACTCCGGAGAAGTTTTCGAGGTTCAAACTGCCGACTGCAACTACCGACTAAAGACTATACGAAATGAAAGAACTAAAAGTAAAGACCTTTGCCGAAATGTTAGCCGAAGGAGAAACCCCCGAAATTTTATTCTGGGTGGGTTGTTCCGGTAGTTTCGACGATCGCGCGAAAAAGATAACAAAGGCTATTGTTCGTATTTTAAATAAAGTCAATATCAAGTTTGCCATTCTTGGTACCGAAGAAGGCTGCAGCGGTGATCCGGCCAAACGTTCGGGCAATGAATTTTTGTTTCAGATGCAGGCCATGCAAAACATCACCGTAATGAATGGCTATGGCATCAAAAAAATTGTAACCGGTTGTCCGCATTGTTTTAATACGCTAAAAAATGAATACCCTGCATTGGGTGGAAATTATGATGTCATCCATCACACCCAGCTGGTGCAACAATTACTCGACGAAGGCAAACTGAGTGTAGAGGGTGGTGCGTTCAAAGGCAAAAAAATAGTGTACCACGACCCTTGTTATTTAGGACGCGCCAACGATGTGTATGAAGCTCCCCGTGAAGTGATCCAAAAGTTGGACGTGGAGCTTACTGAAATGAAACGCAGTCGCGCTAAAGGTTTGTGCTGCGGAGCAGGCGGGGCGCAAATGTTCAAGGAAGCCGAAAAAGGGAACAAAGAGGTGAACGTGGAACGGGCTGAGGAGGCCTTACAAACCAATCCTGATGTAATTGCAGTAGCTTGTCCGTTTTGTAATACCATGATGACGGATGGTGTTAAGTACTTTAACAAAGAGAACCAAACCAAGGTTTTGGATGTGGCTGAACTTATAGCCAATGCAAACGATCTGTAGCGCATGAAAAAACAATTGGTATTGCTGTTATGGAGTATGATTATCATCTCCTGTTCACAAAAAGGTTTGAACGATAAAGAACTTCAGGAGCAAAACCTACGCTCTGATAGTTTAAGTCTTCAGTTGAACTCACCCGAACTCAAAGCGGTGAATAAACAATTGGTTGAAGACCCTAATAACGCTGAATTATACAACCAACGCGCTAAAGTGTACCTGAGTCTCAAACAACAACAAGAGGCTTTGAATGATGCTAAACTTGCTATAAAATTAGACAGTACATCGGCGGCCTATTACCTCACGATGGTGGATGCGTATTTTATGATGAACAACACGCGTCAGGCCAAAGAAACCTTGTTAGCCATAGAACGTAAATTCCCTGATAATGACATGGCTTTTTTGAAGTTGGGCGAATTGTATTACCTGGTTAAACAATACCAGGAGGCTATCAATTACATTAACAAATCTCTGCGATTAGACGAAACACAAGCCAGTGCCTATCACCTTAAGGGCAATGTGTATCTCGAAATAGGCGATACCACAAAAGCCATTTCAAGTTTTCAAACGGCAATTGAACAAGACAATGCCTATGTGGATGCTTTTTATGATTTAGGCAGATTGTATGGTTTGAAAAAAGACCCGTTGGCCCTGGAATATTATGCGAATACCCTTAAGATAAATCCCTCACATGAACAAGCTCTTTATGCAAGAGCAAAGTTTTTTCAGGATCTTGGGAAATATGACGATGCTATCAGAGAATACAAATCGGCCATCAGCCGTATTGCGAATTGCGATCAATGCCAGTATAATTTAGGAGCCATTTACCTTGAAGTAAAAAAGGAATATCAAAATGCCCTGGAGGCGTTTAGCAAGGCCATCGAAATTAATCCAAATTACCTGGAGGCATATTTTGCTAGAGGATTCACTTATTCCAGGCTCAATAATAAGGTTTCAGCCAAAGCCGATTACAACATGTGTTTAAAATTACAGCCTAATTACGAGTTGGCTATTGAGGGCTTGAACAACCTACAATAATCAACCGGAAGGTATAATTTGCAGAAGAGCGGGGAAACTCCTACTTTGAATTCCTGTTCAGTATCGAAAAACAACAGAGGTATGCAATTAGAGAAAAAGAAAATTGGTTTGGCGTTGCAGGGTGGAGGTGCCCATGGGGCCTTTACCTGGGGAGTACTCGATCGTTTATTGGAAGAAGAAGCAATTGTGGCAGAAGCCATGTGTGGAACAAGTGCCGGTGCCATCAACGCGGTAGTTTGTGCTTATGGTCTTCACGTAGGAGGACCCACCAAAGCCAAAGAACTTTTAGAGAAGGTATGGCAAAAGATAGCACTTACCGGCAGTTTTTTTCTGAAGCCCGGTTTATTTGATAAGGCCAACAGCAACGGAGATATATACAACAGTCCAGGGTATATGTTCTTTAATGCCGTGTCACAAGTGCTTTCGCCTTATAACTTCAACCCTTTTAACTATAACCCACTTAGAGACATTCTTACTGAACTGGTGGATTTTGAAGAGCTACACCTTTACAACCAAAAGAAGCTGTTTATTTGCGCTACCAACGTAAAAACCAACCGTGCAAGGATTTTTACCAACAAAGAGATCACAGTAGAATCGGTTTTGGCTTCAGCCTGTTTGCCATTTTTGTTTCAGGCGGTTGAAATTAATGGGGAGTATTTCTGGGATGGGGGTTACATGGGAAATCCACCAATATTCCCACTCATTACCAACACCGATTTACATGATATTGTTCTCATAAAGATCAATTCAATCAACATCAGTTCGGTACCAACGACGGCACGCGATATTGCTGATCGTGTCAACGAAATTTCTTTTAATAGCAGCCTCATTAACGAAATGAAACTTATTCACTACAGAAATGAGCTGATTCGCAACGGCATATTAAAAACAGACGAGAAGGAAAACCGCGAAATATTTGTTCACACCATCAGCGGTTACAAAGCCCTCAGTCAAATGAGCCAGAGTAGTAAAATGAATACTTCCTGGGATTTTTTGCAAAGTCTGAAAGTCAAAGGCAGAGAGATTGCGGAAGAATGGATTAAAACCGATTACAGCGAAGTAGGGTTAAAATCCACCTTTGATGTGGAAGAACATTTTTTTGGGAAATTCTAAAGCCGCTACGAGCCAATTAACGTTCTTTAATCGACCCCGGCTAAAAAATTAGTAGCTTTACTTTTTTGATTCCTGCAGCCTTGCGTATGCTGAAGCATTCCAAATTTCAGAACTCATACCGGCACCTTAAACCGGTGGTTCTGTTTGTGCTTGCGTGTTTGTTTGCGAAAGTTCAGGCACAGAATTTTTACACTACCAATCCTGATTACATCCAATCAAAAGCGGAGGGCCATACAATATTCAGCCACTACCGGTCAGATTATCCTGATACCAGCATCACCTTCTTCCACAATTTTTTTCCACGAAATTTTTTGGGCAACACAGGCCTGGCCTCACCCTTGTTGTTTTTACACTATGGAAGTCCGGAATTGGGTTTTCGGTTTTTTGAAGCCCCAACGCAAAACGATCGTATTCAAGAAGAGAATATACGGTACCATTACACTAAAGGCCCTTATGCCGATTTAACAGGAATAGCAGGTTCAAAACAACTGCAAATATTCAAAGCCAATTTTACCCATACATTCAAAAACCGCATCAATGTGGGTTTACAACTCAACAGGTACAATTCGGTTGGGTATTACAACAAACAGCAAACCTTTGCGAACAACATACTGTTTACCAATTCGTACCACACAAAAAATAAGCGGTTTGGCTACTATGCGTATTGGCTTGGTAACCTCAATAAAAACAGAGAGAATGGAGGGATTAAAGATTCGGTTTTGAACGATTCCACTGTGTTGTTGAATAAAGGTATTATTGATGTAAAACTCGATTCAGCGGCAAGAGAGAACAGGGAGTTTAAACTGATGTTTAACCCCTGGATAAAACTAAATGCGCGGCGCGACAGCCATCCTGAGGTGTTGCATCTCTTGAGTATAAAATCATTTTATGCTTCACACAAATACCGTTACAAAGATCAAGGAGTAGCAGATGATCTCTATTATTCCAGTTTTTACCTGGATTCATTATACACCAACGACAGTGCGCATGTAAAAAAATTCAGCAATGCCATTGAATATAACTTGCTGAGCAAGTCGGGTTTTGGGCTTAATGTAGGAACCAGAAACGAAAGTAACAGGGTTTGGCAAAAAAGTGATTCGGTTTTTTATAATCAAACGCTGTTGGGTGGCATGCAATTTCAAAAATACCTGAAGTCCGGCGACAGTCTTTCACAGTTCAAACAACACCTTTCAGGTCGAGTGGATTTTGAGTATGTGATAATTGGCCCTAATTACGGAAACTTTAAATTGGAGAACAAAAACACCCTGCGATTGTCAAAACGTTTACCTGAATTGAGCCTGAACCTTTTACTGGAGAACCGTAACCCTGATCATATTTTCAACCAATGGCGAAGCAACCATTTTTACTGGAACAACAAGTTTAAACGAATTCAACAAGTGCAAGCGAATGTGAGAACCTCATTAGGTAAGACCTTGAGTGTGGGCGTGTTGTTTCAGAATACCGAAAACCTGGTGTATTATAATACAGAGGCTATGCCCCAGCAGCACCAAAGTGGCATCAACAACCTGGCCTTTGATCTTCTGTTCGCAAAACTGTTTTTTAAACATTTGGGTTTGAGCATCCACTATGTTTACCAGCAAACATCAGACAAAAAGGTGGTGCGCTTACCAAACAACCATGCTACCGTTAACCTGTATTATTATGCTTCTCTTTTTAAACACAACATGCAAATTCAATTAGGCACCCAGGTGCAGGCCTACCAATCATTTGAAACCTATGCCTATATGCCGGCCACACAAGTGTTTTATTTGCAAAATGGATTTTATACCGGCGATTTCCCTTTTATGGATGTGTACCTGAATGCCAGAATTCGTCCGGCTTCTTTTTTTGTGAAAATAGAGAATGTTCTGGCTGGGATGGCAGGAAACAACTTTGCTCTTGTACAGGGGTATTATCAGCCTCAAATGGCTTTACGGTTTGGATTAAAATGGATGTTTTTTGATTAGATCGAATGTATTTTTTGAACTAAACAAGCAAATAAACCAAAGTGTGCGATTACAGAACCAGGAAAATTAAATCGCAAGAGAGTAGGGCAATGTTTAAATAGCCGGATCTGGCGCGAGAGATGGGATAATGGTCCTGAAGCTGGTCAGTGTATGTTTGAGTTTTCTACCGGCACCAAACAAGTACCTTAATACAGCCCTAGCTCGTTACGAACACTGCGAGGTCACTCATGGTGGTATTTTTCTCCTTTAAGAATAGTGTAAGCCCTGTAAATTTGTTCAACAAAAAACAACCGCACCATTTGGTGTGAAAAGGTCATTTTGGATAAGCTGAGTTTCACGTTTGCCCTTTTGTGCACGCGTTCATCAAATCCGTATGGACCGCCGATAACAAATACCAACCGTTTCACTGAAGTATTTTGTTTTTTCTGAAGGAACTCAGCAAAGGCCTGAGAGCTGTATTCTTTTCCATGTTCATCCAGAAGTATCAGTTCGTCTTCTGGTTTAATCTCATCTAAAAGAAGCCGGGCCTCTTCTGTTTTTTGCTCTCCGGCACTGCGTTGTCGTATGGCTTTGCTTACCTGCAGGCTTTTCACCTCAAAGTGGATGTAATTTTTGAGACGTTTCAGGTAAATACCAAGGCCCTGCTCCAGATAAGCATCCTGGGTTTTATCAATTTGAAGTAGCAGAATTTTCATATTTATTGGCTTTAACAGGCCATTAGCGGCATCATCCTTGCTATAAAAGTGATGAAAAAAAGCCTACATTTGTCATACCCGTGCGATTTTTAGTATCTATAGCCATGCTTGTTTCGATAGTTGCTTTCAGCAGCCTGGAGGTGAGCGATGAAATTGTTGCGGCATTAAAGGCCGGGAAGGCTTCGGAACTGGTTAAGTACTTTGACGAAAAGGTAGCCTTAAAAATCATCAATCAGGAAGATGTACTTAGTAAATCACAGGCAGAAGCCAACTTAAAGCACTTTTTTGGTAAATACACTGTAAAGGCCTTTAGTTCCAGCCATGTAAGTTCCATGAACAAACAATCGCAGTACATTACCGGTACCCTGGAAACTTCAGGCGGTAAATTCAGGGTATCTATACTAATTCGTCATAATTTGGTTAGTCAGTTCAGGATAGAGCCTGATAACGATTAGTAACCTTGCTATTTCAGCACATCAATAGAATTACACGATTGCCTTATGCCTAAATCGTATCTTGAACTTCATCAAAAGCACTTTGATCTCAAAGCTTTTGTTTCTTCCTCTTTAAACGAGGACCGTGGCGATGGGGATCACACCTCCCTGGCAACTGTGCCTTCAAACCAGTATGGCAAGATGCAATTGTTAGTTAAAGAAGCCGGGGTTTTGGCAGGTGTGGAAGCCGCAAAGGCCATAATATCGCATATTGATCCAAACATCAAGATGAAGCGTTTGATTAACGATGGCAGCAAAGTTAAACCCAAACAAGTGGCTTTTGTTTTAGAAGGCACAACCAGAAATTTATTGTTGTGTGAACGTTTGGTGTTGAATGTGATGCAAAGAATGAGTGGTATTGCAACTAAAACGGCCCATTTGCAAAGTTTGTGCAAAGGCACAAAAACCAAAGTAATCGATACACGAAAGACCACACCTGGGTTTAGGTTTTTTGAAAAATGGGCTGTGGTGATTGGAGGGGGCGCTAATCATCGCTTTGGTTTGTACGACATGATTTTGATTAAAGATAACCACATTGACTTTTGCGGCAGTATAGAGCGCGCAATTGACTCGGCAAACGCCTACTTAAAATCTAAAAAGAAAAAACTGCCAATAGAAATTGAAACTAGAAACATTGCAGACGTAAAACGAGTAGTGAAACACGGGAGGGTGCAGCGTATCATGCTCGATAATTTTACGCCGGCTCAGACCCTAGGTGCTGTTAAACTTATCAATAAAAAGTTTGAAACCGAATCTTCCGGCGGTATCACTGAAAAGAACATTGCTGCCTATGCCAAATGCGGTGTGGATTTTATTTCAGTTGGCGCGCTCACTCACCATGTGAAAAGTTTGGACTTGAGTTTGAAATTTTGCAAATAATCAGCGCTTAAGAGTTAAACCGTCAACATATAAGACGGCCTCCATCACCAACTCTCTTAGCGTTTTGATATCGATATCCTTTTCAGGATCAAGGTAGTACACTTTTATTTGTTTTCTTGCTTCGCTCAGCAATTGTTTGTGTTTTAGTTTGTGTCCATGTATAAAGCCAAGATATGGGGTCTTTTGTTTTTTTGACAAGTGATGTAATACATCCATTTTCCATTCTAGTAATAAATTGGGGTGTTGTAACGCCATTGCTCTGTAATGGCCGTATTAAAACCCAGAATAAATTGACGCACAAACAACAGGCAACTTTGTTGAGGTTAGGGTAGATTTAAAAAGTAGTTATCAAGATGATTAAGCATGTTGAAAAGCTTGCAAATACAGGTGTTTGTTTGCTTCAACCGAATATCGTTGCTCAACCGCTATTCTCCCGGACTTTCCTAGTTTTTGGCGAAGTGATTTGTCTTCAATCAGCAGAGAAAGGGCATGCACCCATTCCTCCTCATTTTTGGCAAGAAAGCCGTTCTCTCCATGCTGTATAATTTCTGTATTCACACCTACCGCACTCATTATTACCGGCACCTCGCAAGCCATGTAAGAAAGCCCTTTCAAGCCGCATTTGCCTTTGGCCCAGGCATCGTCCTGCAGGGGCATTAAGCCAATGTCAAAACTGTTAAGCTGCTCTACTTCTGTTTTTTCGGTCCAAAATACCGACTCGATTTCCAGATCGGGATGCGAAAAAGTGTTTTCGCCCATTAACTTAAAGCGAATCTTATTCCCATATTTTTCCTTCACGCGTTTTAATACAGGTATAAGCAATTCAAAATGTTTGAGCGTACTTTGGCTTCCACTCCAGCCAATACAAACTACTTCTTTGTGGCGCAACTCGTGCTTCGGCACATGCCAACCGGTATCTATGGTTGTGGGCAGCAAAATGGAGTTGGGGTTGACCTTCAAGGCCTCTTCTAAAAGGTAGGCATTGCCAGCCAGCACCTTATGCGCGTATTGTGCATTCTTATAGAATTTTGTAGGAGATTTGATCCACTCCCATTTTTTATTACCCGGGCTGGTATCGGCCAGCCAGATGCTGTCGTCAAAATCAAAAATTACTTTAGCCCCCGAGTGGAAGGCTTTTTTTTCAAAATAGGAAGTCCCCAGAAAATGCGCTTCTCTTTGAATGAAGATAATATCGTAATGTTTGTAGCGCAGTACATCCTTAAAACGGATGTAGGTGCATTTTAAAAGGATAAAACACTTTGCAGGCAATTTGCCGCTTGAATAAAATAAAACATCCTCTTTTTCATTCAATAAGTTGGACCAAGTAAAAGTAAAGCCCTGTGTTTCAAGAAATGGCAGGTATTGTTCAAAGCGGTAACGCTGGCTGGGTGAGCGACCGGGGCGGTGAGCGCAGAGAATAAGTACTTTTTTTTGGGCAGAATTTGACATAAACCTGCAATTTAAGGAATATTAGAAGAAGGGATGAAGGATAGCACAAAAGGCTGAGCTAGTGCGCACTTGGATGTGATTTAGGGAAAAGCACTAAATTCGAAGTGCAACTGCTTGATGCGACTACAAACAGGGTGTGCGGCGGTTGCGCAATTTGTTAGCTCAGATAGATAAGTAGAGGTAAGTAAATGACTAAATACTTTTATATAAATATCCTATGTTTTTTAACGGCTTGCGGATCAGGACCAAGTGCCTCTGAAACAGGAAAGCCCGAAAACGCTTTTGGCGACACAACTAATACCATGCAACCGGCTCTATCCACAAGCGACTCAAACATTGACACGACCGACTACGAAAATGCCATTTATTACGTTGTAATAGCCGACACCGATCTTCTTTATTCATCGCTTTGCACTAAAATGTTTGATCTAAATAAGAAACTGTCGATAGCAATCGACACCATGGGACGTTTTTACAATAAGACCAAGGATCTTATTGCTTTACCCGATAATGACGACGATGAAATGTATGCTGGAGACTATTTCCCAAGACGGTTTCCCTCGCGCAATTTAAGTATAGAATACCTTAGCCTTTACCAAAAGCAAGCAGGTGAAAAAACTATGGCCTTGGTGACTGGCATTTATGAAACAGAAAAAAGTGCAGACAGTGCACTGGTATTTTTACAAAAAAGGGAGAAAAATGCGTTCAAAATACAAGCAGAGATGTACATAGGATGCCTGCATTAAAAAGATGAGAACATCTATGCCTAACATTTTACAGTTAATGTGTCAAATAACATAACGTTTGTGTTTTTCGCCGGACTTTGGTAAATTTAAAACACAGACGGCACCATCAGGTGGTCCAACTTTGGCGTTCAAATTTGCTAAAGTCAAACTAGTTGCGTCTTTTTTACTCCCTGTGCGTCATGTAAGTATAACACGCAAAATGCACAAACCCATGAATACTGAAATAACAGCCATCTGGAAGGACTTTCACAAAGAATTAAAAACCTTTATACAGAACAAAACACGTAATACCGCCGATACGGATGATATTTTGCAGGACGTTTTTCTCAAAATTCTTCGCCATTCAGATAAAATTGCCGCTGCCCAAAATCTGCGCCTTTACTTGTATGGAATTGTGCGCAACACCATCAGCGATCATTTTCGCAACAAAAAACCCTTACTACAATCTACCGCGATGATAGAAGATTGGTCTGAGTCAGAAAACCAAAATTTGAATACAACCGTAGCAGAATGTTGTGTTAGACCCTTTATTCAAAAACTGCCGGCCAATTACCGGGAGGCCCTGCTCATTACCGAATTTCAGGATGTTTCGCAAAAAGACCTGGCTCAACAATTGGGCATTTCTTATTCTGGTCTAAAATCACGTGTACAACGCGGGAAAGAACAATTGCGCCGCATGATTTTGTCTTGTTGTGCTTACGAAAGTGACAAGTATGGCAACCTGAGTGGAAAAGAAGAAAAAAACTGCGGCTGCTCCTGAATTGTTTTGCGTCTTTTTTTAGTTTGCTGCGTGATACAGGTAAAGGGCACTAAAGCCCCTCAAACAAAAAAACACGTATGAACACACAAACCATCAAAACCGAGATCAAAACATCTTATGGAAACATTGCAAAAGGAATTCAGCAGGTAGGCTGCTGTTCCACTGGGCAGGCCTGTTGCGGGGCAGGACCATTTGACACTACCATGTCAGAAGCTTATACTAATGTAGCGGGGTATCATAAGGAAGCTGACCTGTTACTTGGCTGCGGACTTCCAACAGAAATTGCGAACATCAAACCGGGGCAAACGGTGCTCGATCTCGGCTCGGGGGCCGGAAACGATGTGTTTATTGCCAGGAGCCTGGTTGGTGAAACCGGTCAAGTTATCGGCATCGATATGACCCCAGAGATGGTGATCAGAGCCTTACAGAATAACCAAAAACTGGGCTATCGCAATGTGAATTTCCACCTGGGTGAAATTGAAAACATGAGTCCCATTGCCACTAACACAAATGATGTAGTTATCAGCAACTGTGTAATGAACCTGGTGCCAGATAAAGAGAAAGCTTTTAGTGAAGTACACCGGGTATTAAAACAAGGCGGGCACTTTAGCATTTCAGACATAGTGTACATTGGCACCATGCCTGAAAGAATTCGTGAAGCCGCCGAACTTTATGCGGGTTGTGTGGCCGGGGCCAGCGAAAAGGGCGAGTACCTGGGTATTATAAAAGCGGCTGGGTTTAAAAACATACAAATTAAAAAAGAACGTAAAATCGAATTGCCTGAAGAACTCGCACTACAGTACCTGAGTGCTGCGGAGTGGAAATCTTACAAAAAAACCAATTCCGGCATTTACAGCATTACGGTTTATGCCGACAAGTTGGAACAAGGGGCCTGTTGCGAAGCCAATGATGCGGGTTGTTGCGTTAGCCAAACCAACAACTCAAAAGAACAAAGTGACACGTCTTCCTGCTGCGGGGCTAACAGCATCAGCGCGGTTGCTTGCTGCGCCTAAGCAAAGCATCACATCCTGTTTTCAAAAACCGGCGACAAGGAATATTCCTTGTCGCTGTTTTTTGTTTGATCAGCAAAGCATACCATCGGCCATCAAAGATCCACGACTTTGTTTGCCATCCTCCCAATAAAAACCTAGTTTTACCCCATGACCTGGAATTTTGATTTGGTAGAAATATTAAAAGTAAGCATGGTGTTGTTTGCTGTAATTGATGTTATCGGTTCCATACCGGTGATCATTAACCTTAAAGAAACCGCCGGCAGCATCCAGCCATTCAAAGCCTCCTGGGTTTCCTTTCTCATCATGGTGGTATTTTTGTTCATTGGTCAAACCATACTCGAAATCATTGGTATTACTGTGGGCGATTTTGCCATTGCCGGTTCCATTGTGTTGTTTTTTATTGCGCTTGAAATGATACTGGGCGTGCGCATTTACCGCGACCAGGTGTCATCAACCGTTTCAGTAGTACCCCTGGCCTTTCCTCTAATAGCTGGCACAGGCACCCTAACCACCTTACTTTCCATTCGTGGAGAATACAGCATGACCTCCATATTAATTGCAATTGTATTAAATGTTATTGTGGTGTACTTGGTGCTAAAATATTTGGGTTGGGTCGAAAAAATTCTGGGTCCGGGTGGCATTGCCATCGTAAAAAAAATATTTGGCATCATTGTTCTGGCACTCGCTATTAAACTTTTCCGCAAGTATACCGGTTTGTAATGCCCAAAGCACTGGCCACCATATTGCTGTTAATGGCTTCCAATACTTTTATGACATTGGCCTGGTATGGGCATCTGAGGTTCAAGGACATTGCCTTTTTAAAAAACACCGGCACGCTTGGCATTATCCTCATCAGCTGGGGCATTGCTTTTTTTGAATACCTGCTCATGGTACCGGCCAATCGTTTGGGTAGCGCCGTTACCGGCGGGCCTTTCAATATGTGGCAACTAAAATTAATTCAGGAGGTAATTTCCATCTCCATCTTTGTGGTGTTTACACTGGTTTTTTTTAAAACCGATGAATTAAAATGGAACCACATCATTGGCTTTCTGCTCTTACTCGGAGCCGTGTATTTCTTTTTTAGGAAGTAGTTTTTTCATTGTTATTTTTTGGGCGGCAGACGGGCTGTTCGCTTTAGCTTGCTTGAAAGACTAAATGCGCCCTAAGCAGTGCGGGGTCTGCTCCTGCGTCGCAGCCTCCGCCTGCCAAGGGCAAGTATGTCATTTCTGTTGCGAACCACACACAAGCTGGCTCAAAGCTCCACTGGAGCTTTGCCCTCATCCCTGCCGCAACTTTTGGATAAGGCCTGAGTTTAATGGGAATTATCTTAGGGATTCAGCCTCAACTACTAGCGATTAAAAGTATCCTGGAAATGATGGTGTATACTTTTTTGTATTGTTATAATTCCACGCTTTGCGTTAGGGACCGAAGCGGCAGCCTTGCGAAAACGGAGCTTACCAACCCTGCGCCTGAGGAGGCTGCGAGGTAAGGAGCAGACCCCGGAAGGGCATGGGCTTGTTCGCTACGTTGAGCAAGCTACAGCGTAGGGCCCGCAAACGCCCAAGAAAAAGATGCAAGAGTAAGGAAGGGCTTTATATTTTATACTTTAGTTGCTGCCCTCAAATACAACAAAAGGGGCAACATCGCTTTAAACCCTGCAAGCGTTTCAGGTACAAGTTTTTTATTCAATAAATCCTTATCACTAATAAAATGGCTCACCACAAAGTGTTTGTTTTTTAATAATTCGGCTTGAGGATGTTCTTTTTCAAAACCTTTAGGCATGGTTTTAAGTTTATCATCTTCATCCAAACCCTTGAAGTACTTTTTGAACGAGGCCGACTTTAATATCTTATTTAAGGGCTCAGGGTTGTAATCAATTTCCTGCCGTATGGCTTGCAACATGGCAGGTTCAGGCATGTAAACCCCTCCGGCTAAAAAACTGCCTCCCGGTTCCAAATGAAAATAGTAACCGGCTACCAGCGATTTTTTTCCTCCCGGATTGATGCTGGCGCCCATGTTGATTTTGTAAGGGCTTTTGTCCTTGGAAAAACGCACGTCCTTATAAATTCTGAATACACAGTCTTTGGCTTTCAGCTCAGGTGATATTTCCTTGTCGATTTTTTGTAAACCTTTAATCAACTCATCAATGAAGTTTTCAAATTCTTCTTTGGCTTCAAGGTATTGGGCTTTGTTTTTTTCAAACCATTCGCGGTTGTTATTGGATTTTAATTTCTTCAAAAAGGCAAGGGATTTTTCCATGGCAATAAGGGATTATTTAGTCCAGTGAATTTACAGTAATTTTAAGAAGAATATTCTATGCGGGTATTGTACCATAGTGTTTTTTGTTTGTTGATTAGTTTACTTTGGGCGTGTAAAACTCAGGTTGAATATACCGGAAAACCTGCTAAGAGTTTGTTGAACCCCGAGAACGATTTACTTGAAGTGAACGAAGTGGTGTTTCACGAAAACGACAGTGTAAGTGCACTGTATCTTAATATAGAGAATGAGAACCTGCTTTATAAATACACCGACACCGCACAAATGCCATACGCAAGACTAAAAATCGTGTACCAGCTTTTTCCGGCCGGAAAAGAAAAGCCCATCCTGGATTCTGGCAATTATTTGTTATACGATCGGGCTGAAGAAGAAATTCTCAGTTCCAAATCCATTTATTCGGGCTTTAAACTTCGTTCGGCTTTCGGTTATGATTACCTCTTGCATTTGGCAGTTATTGATCTGAATAAAAAAATACAGTACACCAAAGACATTTCGATTCACAAAACAGACAGGTTCAACCGACAGAATTTTTTTGTAACCAAAAACGGGAACATCCAATTTACCAATGTGTATAAAGCCGGCGACACGGTACAGGTTAAACTCAATTCGGGTTTGTATTTTAACATCACGCAGGAGTATTTTAGCAAAGATTATCCCATTGCGCTGCCTCCATTTTCAACCAAGGCAGAAGCAGAGCTTCCCTCGCCCGATAGCAGTACAGTTAAACCAATAACTGGCGGAGAATTTTCCTTGATTATGCCATCCAAAGGGTTCTATCATTTACGTTTGTCGGCCCTTCGTGAAGAAGGTTTGAGTTTGTTTACCTTTTCTTCCTCTTTTCCCGGAATAACCGATGCCATAGAAATGATTCATTGCACACGTTACATCATGACCAAAGAAGAATACCAAAGTTGTTTGGAATCAGAAAACAGAAAAAAGGCCATTGATAAATTTTGGTTGGAGCTTGGAGGCAGCAATGAAAGGGCCAGGGAATTACTCAAACGTTATTATGCAAGGGTGAAGGAGGCTAATAAACTTTACACAGGGTTTGGAGAGGGATGGAAAACCGACAGAGGAATGATTTTTGTGGTGTTCGGACAGCCCAGCAGCATTACCTACAAAGATGAAGAAGAGGTGTGGGTGTATGGTTCTGCAGTAAATCAAACCTCCACAACCTTTATTTTTAAAAAAATAAACACCCCTTACTGCAATGCGCATTATGTGTTGGAGCGTTCGCAGTTTTACAGAAGCTCATGGTCGAATGCGGTTGACCTTTGGCGACAGGGGATATATTACGAAGGCAGAAAATAATGTCACTCCAATTGAAAGCCCTGGTCTTTTAAGCGTTCATACCCTTCGTCCGGCGTAAGGTGCTTGGATTTGGAAGCGGCAACGGCCAATTCATCGCAGCGGTTGTTTTCCACATTGGAGGCATGCCCTTTTACCCAGTGAAAACGATGTTTTTGGGGATTGTAAATTCTTAGGAATCGTTCCCAGAGGTCGGGGTTGGCTTTGTTTTTGTAGCCTTTTAATTTCCAGCTTTGTACCCATTTTTGATTGATGGCATCCACCACGTATTTACTGTCGCTGAACACATCAATATGTAGGGAATGGTCTTTAATACTTTCAAGTCCAACTATCACAGCCATTAACTCCATGCGGTTATTGGTTGTGAGTCTGAATCCCGCGCTCATTTCCTTACGGTGATGCCCGTAAATTAGCACCAGCCCATAACCACCCGGACCGGGATTTCCGCTGGCAGCGCCATCAGTATAAAGTTGTATGGTGGGTTTCATTTGGAGGGCTGAAGATACCTGATTTCGAAGCAATCTTGCCCTAAATCAACAAGAATTTTTCGGTTTTTGGCGCTTGAGCCAAAGCGAATAATAAGTATATTCGTGAACTTAAAATTCAGCTATGTCGGTATTAGTTAACAAGAACTCAAAAATCATCGTTCAGGGATTTACAGGTGGAGAAGGCACTTTTCACGCCACTCAAATGATAGAATATGGAAGTAATGTGGTGGGAGGTGTAACGCCAGGTAAAGGAGGCACAACGCATCTGGAGCGTCCGGTGTTTAATACCGTATCGGATGCCGTTCAAACAACCGGAGCCGATGTGTCCATTATTTTTGTGCCCGCTGCATTTGCCGCTGATGCCATTATGGAGGCCGCTGATGCCGGAATTAAAGTAATTGTGTGTATAACCGAAGGCATTCCAGTGAAAGACATGGTGTATGCCAAAGAATATTTAAAAGGAAAAAATTGCCGTTTGATTGGCCCTAATTGCCCTGGTGTAATTACTGCCGGAGAAGCCAAAGTGGGTATCATGCCGGGTTTTGTATTTAAAAAAGGAACGGTTGGCATCGTTTCAAAAAGCGGTACCTTAACCTATGAAGCGGCTGACCAGATTGCCAAAGCAGGCTTGGGAGTAACTACGGCCATTGGTATTGGCGGCGACCCCATTATTGGCACCCCAACTAAGGACGCAGTTGAATTGTTAATGAACGACCCTGAAACCGAAGCCATTGTGATGATTGGCGAAATTGGTGGAAGCTATGAAGCCGATGCGGCCCGCTGGATCAAAGCCAATGGGAACAAAAAACCGGTAGTAGGTTTCATCGCCGGACAAACCGCCCCAAAAGGCCGTACCATGGGCCATGCCGGAGCAATTGTAGGTGGAGCCGAAGATACTGCACAGGCTAAAATGCAAATCATGCGCGAGTGTGGTATTCACGTTTGCGAAAGCCCTGCCGAAATTGGGAAAACCATGGCGGCGATTCTAAAAGGGGTGAAGGCTTAGTCAGAATTCAGTCGGCAAAAGCAGTCGACATTAGTTCTCAGATATTAAAACCTGAAGCGGAGGGAGACCTTCGCTTTTTTTTTTGGAAAAGTATTACTCGTGAAAAGGAATCAGCTGATTAAGATGTTAAATCATTAGGGATGAACTTTGAACCCGGAATAATTAAAAAGGAATACCAATCACCCCCCACATCCTTCCTGTTTTTCCTTTATCTCTTCGGTAAGAAAAGAAATCGTCCTGAAAAGTGCAACGGTTAAGGTGCCAGATGTTGTTTTCAACCAATCCCAAATCCAACATCCATTTTTTGTTACAGGATGCCAGATCAAGGTGGTTGTTATCAAAATACGACTCGCCAAAACCGGCGCTTCGAAACTGTTGTATTACTTCATCCCCAACTTCAAAGCGTTTTAAAGAAATACCCTGACCGATGGCTGCTCGAATTTGTAAAGGTTCCGCCCCCATTTCAAACATTTTTTCGAGTGTGTTTTTTACAATGCCGCCCACGGTACCCCTCCAACCTGCGTGCACAGCACCAATAACCTTGTTTTTAGCATCTTCAAACAAAATGGGATAACAATCGGCTACACTCACCACCAAAACCATTCCTGGTTCACTTGTTACAAGCGCATCTCCTTCCTGAGCGCCTTCTTTTGCCGTGCAAACCTTACAACTGTGAACTTGTTTGAGCGTAGCCAAACGATGAGTATGAAGTCCAAGGGCTTCGAGTGCCAGTTTTCGGTTGTGTGTGATGTTAGAGGTTTGGTCCTCTGAACCACCAAGATTGAGTGAGTCAAATGGAGCTAAAGAAATTCCTTCGCTGCGTGTTGAGAAACCGTGTGTGCAGGAAATATTCGGGGCCTTTAACCACATTAGCTAATGTAACTCAGCTTCATCATATTGGTGCGTCCTTTTTCTTTCATTGGCATGCTGGCAATATTAATCACCAGGTCGTCGCTTTTGAGTTGACCTTCTTTGTGCACGATTTCTTTCAGGTCAGAAATGGTTTGATCGGTGCTTTCGTATTTATCATAAAAATACCCTCGCACGCCCCACACCAAACTCAGGGTGGTAAGCAGAGAACGGTTGTCGGTAAAAATAAAAATTGGTGCCTTTGGTCGGTGACTCGACAATTTGAAGGCGGTATATCCGCTGTTGGTCATGCTAATCAATGCCTTTGCGCCCGCGTGATGAGCCAGAGAGCAGGCATTGTAACATATGCTGTCGGTAATGTAGGTAATGGTTTTTATTTGGGGAGTATGTTCTTTATGGTAAATGGTGTCGAGTTCTTCAACCTGAGTAATGATGCGGCGCATAATTTCGATCACCTTCACAGGGTACTTGCCAACTGAAGTTTCTGCACTTAACATCACCGCATCAGCGCCATCCATCACGGCATTAGCTACATCGTTCACTTCGGCTCGGGTTGGGGTGTAATTGGTGATCATGCTTTCCATCATTTGTGTTGCAATGATCACGGGTTTGCTCATTTCAATGCACTTTTGAACCAGCATCTTTTGAATCAGAGGCACGCGTTCCATAGGCAACTCAACACCCAGATCGCCACGTGCAACCATGATGCCATCCGTTACATCAACAATATTGTCGATTTCGTTGATGGCCTCGGGCTTTTCAATTTTGGCGATTACCCTGGCGCGTTTGCCTTTGTGTTTAATGATCTCCTTGAGTTCAACTATATCTGTTACACTTCTAACAAACGACAAACCAATCCAGTCAAAATCGTGTTCTAAGGCAAAATCCAGATCGCGTAAATCTTTTGAGGTTAAACAGGGAAGCGAAATTTTAGTATTGGGAAGGTTAACACCTTTTTTGGAAGACAAAGGGCCGCCGGAAAGAATGTTGCACCGAACACGGTCTTTACCATTTGTATCAATTACCTTAAGGTGAATTTTTCCATCATCAATCAGCACCAGTTCTCCGGCTTTCACATCCTGGGGGAATTGGGGGTAAGTAATGTATATCTCCTCAGCATCGCCTTCTTTTTCTTTGGTGGTAATGCAAATTTCTTTCCCGTTTTCAAGTTGAACCAAATTGTTTTTTACCAGCCCTATTCGGAGTTTGGGTCCTTGCAGGTCGGCTAATATGCCAACATGACGGTTCAGTTTTTTATTCAGTTCACGAATGTTGTTTACAGTATTTAAAACAGCATCATAATCTCCATGCGAAAAGTTAATGCGGCAAATGTCAAGCCCTTCATTGAACATGGCTTCCAGGGTTTTTACGTCGGCAGTGGCCGGACCCATGGTGGCAACGATCTTCGTTCGGTTAAATTGCTTCATAAACAAGTATTAAGAAGCTAAGTTAAGAATTGGATGGCAGGAATGAAATTAAATAATTGTGAAGCCGATTCGATGAAGGAATAACATACGTCAAATTCAGCAGAAGCCTGTTTAAAGCCGAAACGTGTGGTGGTAATTTATTTACGTTTCATGACTTTCTCCACGGCGGCAATGATATTTACCGTGTCGAGCCCGTACTTTTTCATTAATTCATCGGGGGTACCACTTTCTCCGAACGAATCGTTAACGGCTACAAACTCTTGTGGACTGGGTAACTTTCTGGCTAAAAGCTGAGCCACGCTGTCGCCTAAACCACCATTCATTTGGTGTTCTTCAGCAGTGACCACACATTTGGTTTTAGCCACAGATGATAATATGGCGTCTTCGTCCAATGGTTTTATGGTATGAATGTTAATGACTTCAGCTTGTATACCTTTTTCGGCCAGTTGCTCAGCAGCTTCAAGGGCTTTCCAAACCAGGTGTCCTGTAGCAATAATACTCACGTCTTTACCTTCATGTAACAACACGGCCTTTCCAATTTCAAATACTTGGTCAGCTGCGGTGAAATTCGGCACAGCAGGACGCCCAAAACGCAGGTAAACCGGACCATGATGCTTGGCGATGGCAATGGTGGCTGCTTTTGTTTGATTAAAATCGCAGGGGTTAATAACTACCATGTTAGGCAGCATTTTCATCAGACCTATGTCTTCTAATATTTGGTGCGTGGCGCCATCTTCGCCCAGGGTAAGTCCTGCGTGAGATGCGCAGATTTTGACGTTTTTATCTGAATAAGCAATACTTTGTCGGATTTGATCGTACACCCGCCCTGTGCTGAAGTTTGCGAAGGTGCCGGTGAATGGAATTTTTCCTCCAATAGTTAAACCGGCAGCAATGCCCATCATGTTAGCCTCTGCAATACCCACCTGAAAAAAGCGATCGGGGAATTCTTTTTCAAACGCATCCATCTTTAATGAACCGGTAAGATCGGCGCAGAGAGCCACAACCTGATTGTTTTGTTTGCCAAGCTCAAGTAATCCGGCACCAAATCCCGAACGGGTGTCTTTTTTTTCTGTGTAAGCGTATTTTTTCATAGCTAGTTAATTCTAACGGTCATGGGCAAGCCGGCTCTCACCTCAAAATTTTGTTCTGTTGTTTTTAGCGTTTCTTTTGCCAGTTCGGCTCTGAAAACAACTTTGTATTTGCCGGGTTGTAAATATATAATTTCATTTTGTGAAGCCGGGTTCAGGTTGCATACCCATTCCACAGTTTTACCATTATCCACATACACACTTCCGAAACCTGCGCTGCTTTTATTAAAATACACATTTCCGCTGGCCGGAATCTTAATCGTGTTGGTGCTGCTTTGTTTGATTTCTACGTCCTTGAGTTTAATCCGAGGAAGTGTTAGGATCTCCAGGTCGTATTTGCCAACCAGGTATTTTTCTTTGGTTCCAAATTCTTGCACATTGAGTGTTTTCATTATGCCTTCCTGTCTTACAATGGTGGTTGGAAAGTAGTTACTGTTTTGTCCGTCGAGTTGAAGCAGCAAATAGCCTTGAGGAGCATCAAGCACAATGGTGTTGTGTTTGCCTTTTTCAATTACGATGTTCTTTTTTTCTACCGGCGGAATGGTGTGCACCACCAAATCGTATTTTACATCAGGATCGAGCACCAGCGTATCAGGGTTGCCTCTGTTGTTGATGGTGTGCAGGTAGTTGTATTTAACATTGGATGAACCGGCTTCGTAAAATGTCATGTCAACATCGGTTTCGGTTGGGTTTTTGCCAAGGTCGAGCAAATTCACCTGCACGGTAGTTTGAGAAAGTGATTCGGTTAGCACCAGTTTCAACACATCTTTAAAATTGGCTTCATTACTCACGTCGTAAAATTTACCCATGCAGGCAAATACATCAGCGAATTTTACATCCAGCCCAACGCCTATCACAAAAGGCCGTAGAAAAATACCTTTGCGTTGCATGTTGATGCTTACTTCGCAGGGGTTGCCTCCACATTCTTCAATGCCATCGGTAATTAATATTACAATGTTTCTGCAGGTGTTGCAGGAAGGAAAATCATTGATGCATTGTCCAAGTGAGTAAGCGATGGGCGTGGTTCCCATGGGTTCGAGTTTCTGAATGCGTTGTTTGATTTTTTCGGTATTGGTTTTTGCCTGAGCAAATGGAACTTCGAGCTTGGTATCTTCGCAATTACGTTCTGGTCTGAAAAAAGTGGTGTGCCCGTAACAACGCAAAGCCAATTCAAGATTAGGAATGCCTTTCAAGCTGTCGAGAAATTCGCCCATCACTTTTTTGGCCACCTCAATTTTAATGTTGCTGTTCCATGGTCCGTTCATGCTGAACGAATCATCGAAAATAAAGAGAATGCGGTTGGTGCTTGGTGATTGTGAATTGGATTGAAATCCGAATAACAAAAAAAGCAGAACAGAAACCGCCTTTTTTAAACGGTATGAAAGAAAATTTGCCATGCCTTTCACAGGAGATTTAATAATCACCAATTGTTTCAGGAAGCTGATCCAATGCTTTTTTAAGTTGTTCGTCGTTAGGAGCCGAGCCGTGCCATTTGTGCGTGCCCATCATGTAATCTACGCCCATTCCCATTTCGGTTTTCATGAGAATCACTATGGGTTTGCCTTTTCCTAACAGCGTTTGGGCTTGTTTGAAGGTAGCTATCACCTGCTCAAGCGAATTTCCGTTCGGGTTTTCAAGTACCGCCCAGCCAAAGGCTTCAAATTTTGCTTTTAAATTGCCAAGTGGCAACACCTTATCCACATCCCCGTCTATCTGCCTGCCGTTGTAGTCGATGGTAGCAATATAGTTGTCAACTTTTTTAGCCGCAGCGTACATGGCCGCTTCCCATATTTGCCCTTCCTGTAGTTCGCCATCGCCGTGCAGGCTATAAACAAGGTGCGAATCAGTATTCAGTTTTTTGCTAAGCGCTGCGCCAATCGCTACACTCATACCTTGCCCCAGAGAACCGCTGGCAATTCGAACGCCGGGTAATCCTTCGTGTGTAGTAGGATGCCCCTGCAAACGTGTGTTGAGTTTTCTGAATGTGTTGAGTTCTTTCACCGGAAAATACCCATTGTGAGCTAAAACACTGTAATACACCGGACTGATGTGGCCGTTGCTGAGAAAAAAGAGGTCTTCATTCCTGCCATCCATGTTGAAAGGTGAAGGCGAATGGCGAAGGATTTCACCATACAGGGCGACAAAAAACTCCACACAGCCCAGTGAGCCTCCGGGATGGCCAGAGTTGACGGCATGCACCATTCTCACAATATCGCGTCGCACCTGGGTGCAGAGTTGCTTCATCTCATCTAGTTTTGGCATAATTGCGGGTTTAGGCGCAAAATTAACATTTGCCAGACGCCTGTGAGGCCTGCTGTTAATAAGAAGAAAGGGATGTTAAAAACTAGAAATTCCTCTCAATCCCAAGAAAAAAAATGCCTTGCTTATTCGTATATTTGCGGGTTTTAATTCACTACCTAATTTATACTCATGGCACTCAAATGTGGAATTGTTGGTTTACCGAATGTGGGAAAATCCACGCTATTTAATTGTTTAAGCAATGCAAAGGCCCAGGCGGCCAATTTCCCTTTCTGCACAATTGACCCCAATGTTGGAACCATAACCGTTCCTGATGAGCGCATGACCAAACTTTCTGAAATTGTGAAACCCCAGAATATTGTGCCAACAACCGTGGAAATAGTCGATATAGCGGGATTAGTGAAAGGTGCAAGCAAAGGTGAGGGCTTAGGCAACAAATTTCTAGGTAATATCCGCGAGTGTGATGCCATATTACACGTGTTGCGTTGTTTTGACGACGATAATGTGGTTCACGTGGATGGGCGAGTGGATCCGGTGCGAGACAAAGAAATTATTGATACCGAATTACAGTTAAAAGACCTGGAAAGTGTTGAGGGTAAAATGAAAAAGTTCGAAAAACTGGCCAAAACAGGTACCGACAAAGAAGCCCTGCGCATTTATTCAACACTCACGAAAGTGAAAGCCACTCTGGAAAGTGGTCAGTCGGCCCGGGCTTGCCAACTCGACGAAAATGAGTTGCCTTATATTGCCGATTTGCATTTACTCACCATTAAACCGGTGATGTACGTGTGTAATGTGGATGAGGCCTCTGCTAAAACCGGCAACAATCACGTGGAGGCAGTGAAAGAAGCCGTGAAAAGCGAAAACGCTGAGATTCTGGTTATCACTGCGCAAATGGAAAGTGAAATTGCGTCACTTGAAACCTACGAAGAAAAGCAGATGTTTTTGGCCGAGATGGGTTTAGATGAGCCAGGTGTGAACAAACTGATTAAATCGGCATATAAATTACTAAAACTCGATACGTATTTCACTGCTGGTGTAAAAGAAGTTAGGGCCTGGACCATTACCCACGGTACCAAAGCCCCGCAAGCCGCAGCGGTTATCCATACCGATTTTGAAAAAGGTTTTATCAAGGCAGAAGTGATTTCCTACAACGACTTCATTACTATGGGATCTGAAGCTGCTTGCCGTGAGGCAGGAAAATTACGAATTGAGGGAAAAGAATACGTTGTAAACGATGGAGATGTGATGCATTTTAGGTTTAATGTCTAAAGACAATTTCTAATTTCTGATTTCTAATTTTGTGTGAACAAAATGGGGACAATAAAACGATTTGAGGACCTGGAAATTTGGAAGGAGGCAAGGAACTTGCTTCAGGAACTTATCCCTTTGTTCGATAAAGCTGAGGAATTAAGATGCTTTGAGTTGAAGTCTCAAATTGAAAGGTCTTCAGGTTCTGTTATGGACAATATTGCTGAAGGCTTTGAGAGGGATGGAACACGTGAATTCATCCAGTTTTTAGCAATAGCCAAGGCCTCTTTGGGCGAGGTGAGGTCTCAGCTTTACAGAGCCTTGGATAGAAAAGTGATTTCAATAGAAAGGCATGATATCTTGCAGCAAAAGTGTCTAACATTGGCCGCGCAAATAGCAGGCTTTATAAACTATCTGAACAACTCAAGCATTAAAGATCAGAAATTTAAAAAACCCGAATCCAATTAGAAATAAGCAATTAGAAATTTGTGACTATGAACAACCACGAAATTGACTTTAAGCTTTCCGGAGAGGAAATGCAATGCGTAGAGATCGAACTCGATCCACAGGAAGCCGTAATTGCTGAACCAGGCAGTTTTATGATGATGACCGACGGCATTCAAATGCAAACCCTGTTTGGAGATGGCAATGAAAAGGGCATCATGGGTAAATTGTTCTCGGCGGGCAAACGTTTGCTCACCGGTGAAAATTTATTCATGACCGTTTACACCAACACCTCTCAACAAAAACGCCAGGTGAGTTTTGCCGCACCTTACGCCGGAAAAATTATTCCTATGGATCTTCACCGTTTAGGTGGCAAAATCATTTGTCAAAAAGATAGTTTTTTATGCGCTGCGAAAGGCGTTGCCGTTGGTATTGAATTCCAGAAAAAACTCGGCACGGGTTTGTTTGGAGGCGAAGGCTTTATTATGCAAAAACTGGAGGGCGATGGAATGGCCTTTGTGCACAGCGGTGGACACGTAATAGAAAAAAACCTTCAGATCGGCGAGCTTTTGAAAGTAGACACCGGTTGTATCGTTGCTTTTACCAGCGATGTGGATTATGATATTCAATTTGTGGGAGGGGTAAAAAACACCCTGTTTGGAGGAGAAGGAATGTTTTATGCAAGTTTACGGGGTCCGGGAAAAGTCTGGATCCAAACCTTACCCATAAGCCGACTGGCAGGACGCATTCTCTCTTATGGCTCCTTCCGAAGAAAAGAAGAAGGAAGTATCCTCGGAGGTTTAGGGAACATTTTAGATGGTGACGGAATTTAAAACTACTTTTAAGCAAGAATTATTACCGCCACCAATTAGAAATTAGAAATCAGGAATTAGTAAGAATGGCAAAATCAACCTACAACGAAGACAGCATAAAATCCCTCGACTGGAAAGAACACATTCGCACCCGCCCGGGTATGTACATCGGGAAATTAGGAGATGGTAGTGCGTTCGACGATGGGATATATGTACTCATAAAAGAAGTGATGGACAATTCCATCGACGAATTTATGATGGGTGAAGGGGATAAGATTGAAATTAACATCAAAGATGGCGTTGTGACTATTCGAGATTACGGACGCGGAATTCCATTAGGGAAAGTGGTAGAAGTAGTGTCAAAAATTAACACTGGAGGTAAATACGACAGTGAAGCATTTAAAAAGTCGATTGGATTGAACGGTGTGGGAACTAAGGCGGTGAATGCGCTATCGGTGAACTTTAAAGTAACCTCTTACCGTGATGGACAAGCCAAAACCGCTGAATTTTCAAGAGGCGAATTGGTGAAAGAAAACAAATTGGTTTCGGCGCCCGGGGAAAAAAATGGCACCTACGTAGAATTTAAACCTGACGACAGCATCTTCAAAAAATACCACTTTGTGCACGAATACATCGATCGTATGGTGTGGAACTATGCTTTTTTGAACACCGGCCTCAAACTCTACCTTAATGGACAGGAATACAAATCGGACCATGGTTTAAAGGATTTGCTTGAAAAAAACATCACCGGAGAAATACTTTACCCTATTATTCATTTGCGCGGAGAAGATATTGAACTGGCAATGACCCACAGTAACGAACATTTCAGTGAGGAATATTATAGTTATGTGAATGGGCAGTTCACTACACAAGGAGGTACACATCAGGCGGCTTTCAGAGAAGCGGTGGTAAAAACCATTCGCGAATTTTACAAAAAAGAATTTGATCCCACCGATGTACGTAAATCCATCATTGCGGCCATTGCCGTAAAAGTGCAGGAGCCTGTATTCGAATCCCAAACCAAAACCAAGTTAGGCTCTCAGGAAATAGCACCTGGCGGGCAAAGCATGCGCAGTTTTGTGAATGATTTTATTAAGGAGCAACTCGACAATTATTTACACAAAAACCCGGATACTGCCAAAGCAATTGAGGCAAAGATATTGGCCAATGAAAGGGAACGGAAAGAACTGTCGGGTATTCAAAAATTAGCCAGAGAAAGAGCCAAAAAAGCGTCGCTTCACAATAAAAAATTGCGCGATTGCCGTGTGCACCTGGATGACACCAAAGACGTGAGACGGCTTGACACCACATTGTTTATTTGTGAGGGCGATTCAGCAAGCGGTTCCATTACCAAAACCCGTGATGTAAACTGTCAGGCTGTGTTTAGTTTAAAAGGAAAACCACTGAACTGCTTCGGACTCGGTAAAAAAGTGGTGTATGAAAACGAAGAATTTAATCTGTTGCAAGCCGCACTGAACATTGAAGAGGGTCTGGAAGAACTGCGATACAACAATGTGGTGATTGCAACCGATGCCGATGTGGATGGCATGCACATCCGTTTGTTGTTGCTCACGTTTTTTCTTCAGTTTTTCCCCGATCTGGTAAAAAACGATCACGTGAAGATATTGCAAACACCGCTATTCAGGGTAAGAAACAAAAAGGAAACCATTTATTGTTACAGTGATGAAGAGCGCAAGGCCGCAATTGCTAAACTGGGGCCAAAACCTGAGATTACCCGATTTAAAGGTCTTGGCGAGATTTCACCCGACGAGTTCAAACATTTTATTGGAAAAGACATCCGTTTAGAGCCTGTACTCATTGATCAACGCGCCAGCATTCAGGAGTTATTGAATTATTATATGGGCAAAAACACTCAGGACCGGCAGGAATTTATCATCGAAAACCTGAGGATAGAGAAAGAACTAGAAAAGGATCTGGTGGGTTAACAAAAGTTAATTTTATTACATTTGACTACTTTGGAACAAGAATTGAATCTACCTTAATCAAATAAAAACACAAAACGTATGAAAACAAAGCAATTACTTCTGATCCCTGCCCTGGCTGTTTTAACACTGGCGGGTTGTAAGTCTAAAAAAGGTACCCCGGTGCAAAAAGAAACCGGAGCCGTTGAAATTTCAGTGCCTTTCAGCAGCAAAGAATACCGCAGCGATGAAAATTACTTCAGAGCAAAACAAGTAGGCAAATCTCCCGATTTGGCAACTGCTAAAAAGATTGCCTTTCAGAATGCACGCGCCGAAATGGCTGCCAACATTCAGGCTACTGTAAAACGTGTTACCGACCAATACACCAACCAGCGTTCTGTTGGAAATACCCAAGAGTACGAGAATAAGTTTGAAGAGTTGACCCGCGAAGTGGTGAACATGCAAATGTCCAATGTAAAGGAAATTGGCGAAAAGATCTTCAAAGAACCGGATAACTCTTATAGTTATTGGATTGCTATCGAAGCCGGTAAAAAAGAAGTATTCGAAAAACTGGATGCTAAAATCTCCAACGATGCAAAATTGAAGCTGGATTACGACAAACAAAAATTCCAGCAGATTTTTGATGCCGAGATGAAAAAACTGGCTGAGGAAGGCAAATAAAACCAAGCCCATCAGAGCATCTTCACTGAAGATGCTCTTTTTTTAACCTTTTACGTGAAATCACTGATCTACATAAGCAGTCTTGCGTTGTTTTTGCTATTACTTTCCTGTACAGGGTCTAAAAAGTACTTCAAAGCGGCGGAGAGAATGGAAAAAATGGGGCTCGTTAATGAGGCCGCTGAATTTTATTTTCAGTCACTGCAGCGAAAACCCACCAATGTGGAAGCCAGGTTAAAATTAAAAGAAGTAGGTCAAAAACACACGTCGGGAATGGCTTCAGAATTTTTCAGAAACTTTAATACCCAGCAAAACGAAGCCAGTTTGGAAAGTTATGAGCGCATGAAAGATTTTGTTGACCGCTGTGCTGCCTTAAACGTGCAAATGGATTACCCTAAAGCGTATGATGAGGATTATCAGAAAACAGTAGAAACATATTGTTCTAAAAACTACCATCAGGCTGCGGTGCTGGTGAACCAAAAAAAATACAACGAAGCACTTGGCTTCATCTCAAAAGTAAGCCGTTACAATAAGGATTATAAAAATACCGCTCAGTTGAGCATCATCGCTACTTGTGAACCACTTTATCAAACTGCTATTACTAACCTTCAGAACAAAAATTATGCTCCGGCTGTACAGGCTTTGTCTGCCATAGCAGCTAAAACAGATAAATACAAAGACACGAAGGACCTCCTGGAAATGGCTACCGCTCAGAGCACCAAACAATTTATTTTATTCGAACCCAAAGCTTCGTCAACTGCTTTGTCCAAAGCTATTGAGTCTGACTTGTACAATAACATGAACGATGCCGCAACCAGCCAGTTAAGTGGTATTAAAGTGATCAACAATACCCCGTTTCAACAAACCCCCGAAGCCTTTGATTTCAGTAAAAGCACCAATGTGGATCTGATTCAGGCCATACGCAAAGCTACCGGGGCCGATTATTTTTATTTCTTTACTGTGAACAATGTCAAAGAGTTCGACTCAGGCTTATTAAAAACACAAAAAAAGGGATTTGAAGAAACTCGCACCAGAAAAAACGATACCCTTGTTATAGTGGAGTACAAACCGTTTACCTACAACCTCGTTAAGGCACAACGATCGGTATCTTATGATTTTAATTTTAAAATCATTAACGCCCTAAACAGCCAAATTGTGGCTTCTCAAACCAAAAACATGCAAAGCGCCGATGCGGTAGAATACCAGGAGTTTACTCAGCCCTTCAAAAGCAACATCAACACACTGTATCCATACAACCCACAACAAACCGCAGTTACGGCCCAGTATAACGCCAAAGCCTGGAGAAACTCCTTTAGCGCACGCAACACCTTAAAATCGCAGGAAGAATTAAAAAGCGAGGTGTACAATCAAAACATCAGATTATTTATTTCTTCTACCTCATCAATGAAATGAAATCCCACAGGTTCATATGGCTCATGATGTTAATGGTTGTACTAGGCGCTTGCAAAACCCGCGAAGCAGAGCCGGTTGCAGCCGTGGAAGTAAAAGTGCCGGTTTGGGTGAGTAGTCGCCCCAACAATGGATTTAAATACGTGGGCATTGGCTTTGCTGAAAAAGGGAGAAGCAGCAATTACCAAATGGAAGCCAAGAAGAACGCTTTGTACGATCTTGCTTCCGAAATTAAGGTAGATATTTCAAGTAATTCTGTACTCTACACTGTGCAGAACAGCAACAGTTTTAATGAGAATTTCAATTCTCTGATCAAACTATCCAATAGCGACAATATAGAGGGATACACCCTGGTAGATTCTTACGAAAACGATAAACAGTATTGGGTGTATTACCAACTCGACAAAGAAGAATACGCCAAACAAAAAGCGCTGAAAAAGCAACAAACAATAAATAAAGCATCCAATTTTATAGCCTCGAGTTTTTATGATGAAAAAAATCAGGACTTTTCTTCCGCATTAAAAAAACGCATTCAGGCTTTTGGTGTTTTAACACCTTACCTCAGCGAGGAAATTAATTTTGATCCGGCGCAAACCGAAGGCATCAAAAATATTCTAGATCTTACCAACCTTATTCAAGGTCAATTGCAATCGATTACGGTGGTTCAGAACAAACTGGTGCCGGAATTGAAACCCTACCAGGCCACTTACGAACCACTGAAATTTAAATTGCTTATCAAAAATAAACTTCCTTTGCAAAATTTTCCATTAAAAGTGCTGAGCGAAGAAGATCAGGTGGATGTTACAGAGGCGAGTTCTACCGACCAACAAGGCGAATTGCAGGTTAAAGTTCAGAGTGTTGAACCTCTGAACCAATTTGTGTCTTTTTCCCTTAGTCCTGATATTACCACGCTCATGGGCAGCGATTCTGTGAGTCGTGCCGGTATTACCTTGTTAAAACAATTTATACAAACCCCTGCATTAAAAGTGCAGGCAAATGTAACTCAGGTCACAATTTTTGTTGAGGTTTCAGAAAAGAATTTTGGTAAACCAACCGGTCTTATTTCAATAGATGCCTTAATCAAACAAAAGTTTGAAGGACAAGAGGTGCGTTTGGTTGACAAAGCAATTCAAGCCGATTACATTATCAGTGCCAATGCCGATACACAAAAAGACATCAGCAGCGACATCCTCGAGAAAAACTACGAGCTTAGTCTTGCGCAGTTGATTGTTGACCTGCAGTTAAAAAAGTCAGGTAGTGCCGAAATCCTCTATAAACAGCAGGTTACCGAAGTGTATGGTTACGCCAACAATGCTGAAAAGGCGGGAATCAACGCGTATTCCAATCCTAAACTTCAGGCCAAGTTATCTGAGGCCTTATTTTTCCTCAAACGAAAAATACTGGTGTATTAAACCCGAAATGTGAATATTTCAGTCACTTTTTCGGGCTTTGAAGCCGAAGGAAGGCCCTTTATTTCATCTCCTAAACGTATATTTGTACTTTATCTTTAGAAACAAGAATGGACGAGACTATTTTCGAAGGAGCCGACATGGAGAATCACAATGAGGTAGATAACCTCACCCATGTGAGCGGGATGTTCAAGAATTGGTTCATTGATTACGCCTCCTATGTTATTCTCGAGCGGGCTGTACCTGCACTTGAAGACGGATTAAAACCTGTACAAAGGCGCATACTCCATAGCATGTGGGAGCTCGAAGACGGGCGCTACAACAAAGTTGCCAACCTCATTGGCAACACCATGAAATACCATCCTCATGGGGATGCCAGCATTGGTGATGCCTTGGTGAGCATGGGCCAGAAAGACCTGTTAATTGACTGTCAGGGAAACTGGGGAAATGTGTTAACCGGCGACAGCGCTGCAGCACCAAGGTACATTGAAGCCCGACTCTCGAAGTTTGCGCTTGAGGTGCTGTTTAATCCAAAAACTACCAATTGGGGCTTAAGTTACGATGGCAGAAACAAAGAACCGCTTACTTTACCGGTTAAATTTCCGCTGCTGCTAGCTCAAGGTGTTGAAGGTATTGCCGTGGGTTTGGCCACAAAAATATTACCTCACAATTTTAATGAGCTGATTGATGCCTCCATTCAGGTATTAAAAGGAAAAAAAGCCAGCATCTATCCTGATTTTATTACCGGAGGCATAGCCGATTTTAGTGATTACAAGGATGGTTTAAGAGGCGGTAAGATCAAGGTTAGGGCAAGGATTAAAGAGTTGAATCCTAAAACGCTTGTGATTACAGAGATTCCATTTGGTACCACCACCGGCTCGCTCATTGATTCGATATTAGCCGCCAATGATAAAGGAAAGATAAAAGTAAAAAAGGTAGAAGACAACACGGCCGAAAACGTAGAGATCCTGATCCACCTGCAACCAGGTATTTCACCCGACAAAACTATCGATGCTTTATTTGCCTTTACCAATTGTGAGGTGAGTATTTCGCCCAACGCATGTATTATCGAAAACGATAAACCAAGATTTGTTGGTGTAAGCGAGATATTAAAAATTTGTACGCAACAAACGCTCGCGCTGTTGAAACAAGAGCTTGAGATTGAGCAAAAAGAACTGGAAGAAAAATGGCATTTCGCCTCCCTTGAAAAGTTATTTATAAAGGAGGAGATGTACATTGATTTTAAGAAGTACGCGACCCGTGAAACCTTGTATGAATACTTGTACGAACGTTTTAAGCCTTATCGCAAAAAATTGCTTCGCGAAATCAGCGATGAAGATCTCCAAAAGCTCACTCAAATTCCAATGATTCGCATCACCCGTTTTGACAGCATCAAAGCGGAGGAATTTATGAAGGAACTCGATGCCAAGATTGAAGCAGTTAAGAACAATCTGGCCAACCTGATTGACTACGCTGTTGAGTACTTTAAAAATCTCAAGAAAAAATTCGGCACAGGGCGTGAACGCAAAACCGAAACCAAACAACTCGAAGCTATTATTGCCACTCAGGTGGTGATGGCCAATGAGAAATTATACATGAACCGCGAGGAAGGTTTTGTTGGCACCGGCTTAAAAAAAGACGAGTACATTTGCGACTGTTCTGATATCGACGACATCATTGCCTTTACCAAAGAAGGAAAGATGAAGGTGTTTAAAGTGGCCGATAAGGTGTTTGTTGGAAAAGACATACTGCACGTAGCGGTATTCCGAAAAAATGATGAGCGCACCACCTACAACATGATTTACCGCGATGGACCAAAAGGCATTACCTTTATGAAACGGTTTAATGTTACCGGAGTAACCCGCGATAAGGAATACGATCTCACCAAGGGCACCGCAAATTCTACTGTGTATTGGTTCACCTCGAACCCGAATGCTGAAACCGAAAAGGTCATTGTTCATCTAAGAGCAGTTGCAGGCCTACGCAAATTGCAGTTGGATGTGGATTTTGCTGAACTTGAAATAAAAGCCCGTTCGGCTGTAGGCAATATTGTCACCAAATACACTGTAAATAAAGTAACACTAAAAGAAAAAGGTGCGTCAACGCTGGAAGGAGAAGACTATTGGTTTGATGAAAGTACTCACCGTTTGAACAAAGAAGAGAGAGGTTCGTATTTGGGAAAATTCAGCGGAGAGGACAAAATACTGTGCATTACCGGGAGCGGAAATTACAAACTTTACACTTACGATGTACTCAACCATTTTGATGACGACGTGGTGCTGATTGAAAAATATTATCCTAAACTGGTGGTAACCTGTGTGTATTACGATGGGCAAAGTAAGTCGTACTTCACCAAACGTTTCGAACCCGAAATCACTACAACAAAAACCCTTATCATTAGCGAACACCCCGATTCAAGAATCGAATTGGTAACCACGCAAATACATCCTGTTGTGGAAATTAAATTTGCCAAAGAAAAAGGCAAAGAAATTCCTGATGAAGTGCTAAAAATGGTGGATTTCAGCCCAATGGTTAACATGAAAGCTAAGGGTAAAAAAATCTCCACCTACAAAATCAAGGAAGTTAACCTGAGAGAACCGGAAGAAATCAAATCGGCCAAAAAATTCCTTGCTTCCCACGACGACGAAAAAACAGGCTTATCCCCAATGGAATTGCATCGCAGAGCCATGGAAAAATTGAATAAGGACAGTGCCAAAGATTTTTTTGATACCGACGGGCAAATTACATTTGAATTTTAAATCCCAACCCATGAAAAACCTAATACTGATTGTAAGTTGTATGTTTGCATTTTTAGTTTCATGCAACAAAAACAGGGTGTGTACCTGCACAGTTGTCACCACAGGAACCACCAGTACAAGAACTATTTCAGAGTTAATCGGAACCGATACCACCGTGGTGATCCCCTTGAACACGTCCAATCAAAACTCCACAACTTTTAATGATGTGAGTAAACGCAAAGCCAAATACAATTGTTTTGATAAAACGGAAGCTATCAATGAAACCACATCAAATGGCGTACCGGGTTTTGTAACCATTACTATTACCAACACCGGTACCCGCAGCTACAGTTGCGAGCTGGAATAAACTCAAGCCATTTTTACCGCCAGTTCAACTAAACGGTTGCAATAGCCCCATTCGTTATCGTACCAACCGATAACTTTTAAAAGATTACCTACAATGCTGGTGAATTCAGCGTCGTAAACCACGCTATGAGAATTGCCAATCACGTCCACACTTACCAGTGGATCCTCGGTATACTCAAGTATGCCTTTGAGGTGGGATTGAGATGCTTTTTTGAATGCAAGATTCACTTCGTCAACGCTAGGTACTTTTTTCAGAACGCAGGTAATGTCGGTCAGTGAGCCATCAGGCACCGGAACTCGCATACCACAACCGCCTATTTTACCCTTAAGGTCGGGAAAAATGCGAGTGATGGCTTTAGCAGCACCGGTGGAGGTTGGAATGATGCTTAGTGCAGCAGCTCTGGCCCTTCTCAAATCCTTGTGTGGAGCATCATGTATGCGTTGATCATTGGTGTAAGAGTGAACAGTTGTGATATAAGCTTCTTCAATTCCAAATTGATGCAGCACTTTTAACATAGGCGCCGCACAATTGGTGGTGCAGCTGGCGTTTGAAACTATCAGGTCGTCGGGCTTAAGTAATTGGTCGTTGACCCCTAACACCAGTGATTTTATTGATTCATCATTAGCTGGGGCCGAAAGTATTACTTTTCTGGCACCGGCTTGCAGATGACGCGTTGCTCCGGCAGTGTCGAGGAATTTACCGGTGCTTTCAATCACAATGTCTACTTTTAGTTCTTTCCAAGGGAGCTCGGCCGGGTCGGCACTCGATACCACACGAATACTTTTGCCATTTACAACCAATGCATCGCCCTCAGCTTTTACTTCACCATCAAATCTACCGTGAACCGAATCGTATTTAAACAAATGTGCCAGTGTTGCAGCACTGGTAATATCATTAATCGCTACTACTTCAAGATTGGGTTGGCTCAAACTGTTTCTTAAAAACACCCGGCCAATCCTCCCAAAACCATTGATTGCAATGTTGATCTTTTTCATGACACTATTAAATTAAATTATACCACGCCTTAGTTTTTTAATTCTGTTTTATCCCCGGTTTTTAGGTTGTAAATCCACCAGGCTGTTTTTATCCGAACTCGAATTAAATTTCCACTGTAGTATTTCACCTCGTCAACCGCAAGCGCCTTTTCTTCTTTGGTCTCAATACAATAGCTAAAAAAATGTTCTTTTGGTTCAAACGACTTGAACACGATGTAGTCTTTGGTAGCCAGGTCGATATGGTGGTGATACGACATCTTTTTTTTGCCGTTGTAATCAAACACATAATCCTCGGTGCCGGCTCCATAACCCGTTCCACACACCATCACCAAAGAATCGACCGGGTTCAATTTTATACCCGAATACTGAAAAGGTATCAGGAGTTCTTCTTTGTTGTTGACCAATCCGTACATGGGCACATCCGCATCGTTAAGCCCTTGAACAACATAAAAACCCGGATCTTCAGAAAGGTCGATGTCGTAATAGGGTTTGAAGTTTACTTGAGTAAAATTTTTATTTACGAGGTACATGTAATTTTTCACCTTCACCTTAAACAAGGTATCGTTGTTGAGGTAGTTTTTAACCGAGGATTTATTAAGTTGAAAAACACTACAGGTGTCTTTTGAAGTGGTTTTTATGGTCAAATGTTTTGAGGCAGGGTTTAAGTAATTACAAAAATAATTGGTGTTGGTTACCTTAATAAATTGATTCGAGTTGGTGCTTTTACTTTTAAAACAGGCCAGGCATACCTTGTTGGTTTTATCAAAATTAAAAATGGTGTCATATACGGGTGCGATCACAATTTTTGAACTGTCCTTTATTCCCCACTTTTTACTTTCAAAAAAAGTCTGGTATTGAGCGCAAAGTGATTGTGATAACAACAACACAAAAAGATAAAGGCAAGACTTAAGCATATGCGGTGCTTAAAAGTAGTAAAATCTGCGGCAATTCATTCCCGGTGATCGGAAAATTAAGACCGAAGAATTGTGAATAAACCTTAAACGGGCACGCTGAAAGGCTTGTTTTTACTCGGTCTCAAGGTTTTGCTGCCATTTCCAGGCACTACGCATCATGTCGTCGATGTTGTACTTTGGCACCCAATTAAGTTCTTTTTTAGCGAGGGTGTTGTTGGCATAAATTGCAACCACATCTCCGGCCCTTCTTCCTCCAATTGTGTATGGCAGTTTTTTTCCGGCAACTTTCTCAAAAGCGGCAATGGCTTCCAACACACTAATCCCGGTACCCGTACCAAGGTTAAACACACTGCAACCGCTTGTGTTTTTTCCTTTGATAAGATAATCAAGGGCCTTCACGTGGGCTTCGGCAATATCGCTTACGTGTATGTAATCTCTTATGCACGAACCGTCGCGGGTAGGGTAGTCCTTTCCAAAAACGGTTAAAGCATTTTTGCCTACTGCAGTTTGCGTGATTATCGGTACAAGGTTGTTAGGGCGGTTCAACGGCAATTCACCTAATAAACCACTGGGATGTGCGCCCACAGGATTAAAATACCGCAATAACACGGCTTTAAACGATGGGTTGGCTTGTGTAAAAAAGGAGAGCATTTCTTCACCCACTTGTTTTGTGTGACCATAAGGGCTCTCTGCTTTTTTTAACGGACTGTGTTCAGTAACCGGCAAATCATCGGCATTGCCATACACTGAACAGGAAGAAGAAAAAATGAAGTGTTGTATACCATTGTCGCCAGCGTAACTAAGCAGGTTATTGAGAGAATTGAGGTTGTTGTGGTAATACAACAATGGATCCTTTACGCTTTCGGGAACCGATTTATAGGCCGCAAAATGTATAATGCCATCAATTTGGCCCACCTGGCCGAGTGCTTCATACAGGCGGGTTTTATCACAAAGATCCAAGCACAAAGTGGTAAAATCCCTTTGGGTGATCGACTTAATCCTATGGTACGAATGTTCAAGCGAATTGGAAAAGTTATCAATTGAAATCACCTTGAATTGGGAATTCTGAAGCAGCTCCACAAGTGTGTGAGAGCCGATGTACCCCGCTCCTCCGGTGACAAGTATTGTTCGCATAATGAACAAAAATAAGGAATTGCAACCAGATACAGACTTTTCCACTTGTAGTTTTCGACAGAGTTTTATAAGGCTCGGGGTCATCTGAACCTTTTTTTTTACTTTTAGTCGCATCGAAAGTCCCTGGATAGACATATACGATCTTTTTCTGGCACCAATTTACTTTACCATTCTGGTTCTGATAGCTATTGGTGTGCGCAATCGTAACATTAAAAATAAACCCCATTACAAATATTATGTGCCCGCGGTAATTTGTAAACTAATTGGGGGGATTTCCTTATGCCTGGTTTACACGTTTTATTATACGGCCGGCGGTGATGTGAGCAATTATTTTCTAACAGCCAATACCTATGTAAATGTGCTGTATGACTTCAACTTTTCATTGTTTTTTGATATGCTGAATTTTTATTCTAATAACATTCACATGTCAGGGGTATATGATAAGGAATACGGCTATATCTTTTTTCATAACACCGATGTGTATGCCTTATTCACAGTGGTTTTAACAATTCCGTTTTGTATGCTTGGATCACAAAGTTTCCTTGCAACCACCTTGGTGTTAGCCTATGTTAGTTGCATAGGTTTATGGAAACTGTATGAAGTGTTTATAGACCAATTTCCTGAACTTAAAAAACAATTTGCCATCGCCATCTTTTTTGTGCCTTCCGTTTTTTTTTGGGGATCGGGGTTGTTGAAAGATACTTACACACTCAGTGCTTTGGGTTTTGTAACATATGGGGTGTATAAGTACTTAATTAAAAAGGAGAGAAAATTCAAATACCTGCTTCTATTGATTTTGGCCTCTCTGGTGTTGATTTCTATCAAACCTTACATTTTTTTCGCCATTACGCCAGGCTCCCTGATATGGCTGTTTTTTGACAAGTTCACAAAAATTAAGAACCCAATTCTAAAAACCCTGGCTCTGCCGCTGATCTTAGGCTTGATGTCGGTATTAATAATCGCAACAATGCAGTTCTTCGGAGAATACCTTGGGGAATACAGTCTCGATAATGTTTTGGATAAAGCTGTCAAAACCCAACAGGATTTGATTCGTGGTGAACAATACGGAAGCAATTATTACAACATTGGCGAGTTTGATGCCAGTTTTGGAGGTCTTATTTCAAAGGTACCTGCTGCCTTAAACATGGCCCTTTTTCGTCCATACATTTGGGATGCCGGCAATCCGGTAATGATTTTGTCTGGTCTCGAAAATCTCTTCGTTCTGGGTTTTAGTATTTTTATTTTGCTAAGAGTGAAATTTTTTACCCTGTTGCGTTCCCTTGTTAGTCATCCTTTGTTGATTTTTTCACTCTTGTTTGCGCTGTTTTTTGCCTTCTCTGTTGGACTCACTACAGCCAACTATGGAGCGCTTGTTCGATTAAAGATTCCCGGAATTCCATTCTATCTTTCTGCCTTGTTTATTTTATTTCATTTGAATAAACTTCGCCTCTGGCGTAAATAGCCGCATAAATTGACTTGGAATTTTCAAAGGCCCTTTTTTCCCTAGCAATTTGCCTTATTTTATTACCTATGTGTTCAGTTCGGATGATTTTTTCTATCTCTGATAAACAGGTTGTGTATTCAGCCGAATTAAATTCCCTTAACACATAACCTATGTGGTTTTCACGAATTAGCTGGCTGTCTACCGAAATGTTGTCGGTAATTACAACAGGCAAACCCATGGCCCAGTATTCGCCATTTTTTATGGGACTACAGTACAATTTACTGGGAATAGGTTTAACGGGAGAAATGGCAAAATGAGCAAGTTTCAGGTAAGCGGCAACATCTTTGTGGTTAACATGCAACAATTTTACGCATTGGCGATCTAAACCCGAAAGCTGGCAGAGGTGCTGAATCTCTTGTTCAGTGTGATGGCTTAATAAAAGGACGGAAAAGTTACCATTCCAAAATTCGTAAGCGGCTTTGAAAAAATCAAAAACTTCCTCCTTGAGGTAGATTCCTCCGAACTTTCCGGCATATACACACACCCTGTGTTTTAATTCGAACGGTACAACCGGAGTAGTTCGTAAATCAGGATCAAATAAATGCAAATCTACACCGGCAGGTTTCACAAAGTACCGGGCTTTTTTAATTCCGTATAGCTCCTGCGAGTGTTTGATCATGCCTTCTGTTGCACAAATCACCTCTTTGGCGCGTTTTAATTGAAGTTTCTCGAGTAAAAACAAAATTCTGAAGCTTACACTCTTTTTTTTCCACACGCCTGATTCCACCATTGATTCTGCATGCGGTTCAAAGCTATCGAGAATTAGTGGTTTGCCACTGAATAGTGAAATAGTCCAGGCAATGGCTCCACCGGGTGTGCACCAGCCATGAATAGCTCTCACATGTTTAAAAAGGGAAACCAGTATCAAATAGGGAAAAAGAAACAAAAAGGTTGAGAGCATCTTGAAACCAAAAGGAGAGTAATTAAAATTAATCACTTCTATGTTTTCTTTGGCCAGGGTTTGAATAAAGGCAACGGTTTCAGTTTTGTTTAAAGTTCCAGGTTCGCTTAGAGTAACTAAATAAATTTTTGCATCGTTTTCCAAATAGGAGGCAATTTGCCTTAAATAGGGTAAGGTATACGTGTGGATCAAAGCATTGTTAATGCTCCAATAGGTTACAACCAGTATGTTTTTATCTTTTCTCAAATCAGGTGCTTTAGGATGGCAAAGAACCTTCGCTCGAGAACAAACACAGGGCGCAATGCAAGGGATTTAAACAAGTACTTTAAGGCCAATTTTCTTTGCCCCTTCATCAAAGCCAAATGAAGCGAGAGGTAGGAGGTGCAAGTGCTTTTGAACAGGTTCTCATCTTTACTCATAAACTCACGCAACATGGTGTTTTCATCAACAAGAGCCATGACATATTCCACTCGCTTTATCAGTTTATCGTGATTTTTATCCAACACCGATCTGTCTTGATGTTGAATAATGATTGAAGTAACGGTGTTGGAATAATAGAGTGGTTCAATGGCTGCGAGCCGCAACCAAAGTTCCCAGTCTTCTAATCCGGCAAGCAACCTGTTTTCGTGAAAGCGGGTTTGCAAAAACAAACCTTTTTCTATCATAACACCATTGCAACTTAAGTGGTTGCCGCCAATTAAAAGTCGGTTGGGGTGCTCTGAAAAAATGGGGCATTTTTTAATGGTGTTATTTTGTTCATCTTGTATCACATATGCCAAATGCAGCCAGCCGGCTTGAGGGTAAAGGTTGATAAGAGCGTTGGCTTCAGCTAAATGATTGGGATGAAGCACATCATCAGAGTCGAAAAAATTCAGGTAATCACCCTGGGCTCTTTCGGCCCCATAATTTCTGGCTGCTCCACGCTCTCCATTTTCTTTATAAAAGTACCTGATCTTTTTGTCAGGGTGCTGCTGAATTAGTGATTGCACAATTTCGCCGCCTTTATCTGTACTGCCATCGTCAACTACCAATAGTTCAAAGTTGGTGTACGACTGAGATAGCACAGAAAGCACACTCTTTTCAAGAAAAGCCGCCCTGTTGTATACCGGCAAGATGATTGAAAAAAAATGGTCTTTCACGTAGTTAAAGGCAAAAGGTGTACATCAAAAAAATCGTCTATAGCACAAAAAGCTTCCTTGTTAAGTGCATTTTTCTTATAAATAATGGTGTACTTAAGTGAGGTGATAAGTTCAAATAGTTCTTTTGGTTCGTTGGCGTTGTTACGAATCAAACGCGGGTGTATGGCCAAAATCACTTTAGGTCGATGATTTTGTAAAACCTCTTTTGCACCTTGCAATACCTGAAGTTCGGAACCTTCGGCGTCTATTTTAAGCAAATGAATTAAGGCAATTGCCTCTTTTTTTGCAAACGCGTCAATTGTGGTACAATTCACATCAATTGCTTCCCGTTTGAGGTGATGTTTCTCAACCAAACTATTCGAATTGCTGCCCAGGTCTGATGAAAGATAAAATCGAATACTGCCACTGGTGTTGCTGATGGCCATGTGTACAGGAACAACGTTGGCATAACCGGAATTGAGTGCAAGTACTTGCTGGAGGAGGCCAAAGGTAGAAGGGCTGGGTTCAAAAGCGTATACCTTACCTCCCGGAGCACTCAGCTGCGATGAAATAACAGTCATCAATCCCAGATGGGCTCCAATGTCAAGTACCACTTGTCCGGGTTTTACATGTTCTTTGAGAAAGGCAATGTTTTCAGCTTCGTAATTGCTTTCGAAATACCTTGACCATCGTGCAGGAAATTGTATGTTGAATCCACTGATGTTTCGCGTGAGCCCTTTACCGAAGCTCAACAAATCAAGTAGGGAGTAGATTAGTGATTTAATAGTTTCCATGTAAGTCAATTTCAGCGTGAATTCGGTTGTATTCGGGCAATACATTGTTGATGGCAAATCGTTCTTGTACCGAGGTTTTTAATGCCTGACCAAGGGCATGTAATTTCCCGGGTTGAAGGTAAGCGGCACGCAAATAATGGCAATATACGCTTGCAGCGTCTTTCGCGCTTACTAAAAGAGCGTTCTGGTTGTTAACCAGGTATTCCTGGGCATCTCCTATTTCTTCACAGGCAATTACCGTTTTTGCGTTAAGTCCGGCTTCTTTAATAATAACTGAACTTGAATCCTGTATTGATGGGTGCACAAGCACATCAGCAGCCGATAAAAAATCGATGATGTTAGAACGGTATCCAAGCACAAACACCCGCGATTCGAGTTGTTTTTCATGTACTACTTTTTTGAGTTGCTCAAGCAATGGCCCTTCACCGAGCAACAGCAGTTTCACATCCTGTCCCTCTTTAACTAAACACTCACAAATCTCCAACGCAAGTTGTGGTCGCTTACCTTCCATCATGCGGCAAGCACATATTAACAGCAAATCGGCATTGTAGGTGTGTTTGATTTCTTGCACTTGTTTTTGATCAGGTTGAGGGTAGAGTTCAAAATTGTAGGCGAGACGGATTACCCTGATTTTTTTTCCGGCAATGTTTTCTTTCTCTATCATGTACCGTTTGCTTCGCTCTGAAACAACAATAACATGTCGGCTAAGCGAATACACGATTTTGTTCAGTAACTTGAATTTTTTACTGCCCATTAATTCCGCTTCATCTACTGTGTGCCGACAGGTTATTATTTTTGCCTTCACAAATGGCTGACAAAGTACGGCAGGTAATCCGGCATTTTCAAGATGAGCGTAAACCAATTGAATGTTGTGCTGTTTACAAAAACGCAACAAAAACAGGCTGTGTTTGAAAAAGTAGACAAGCGCGTTGTTTTTGTTAATCGAGTAGGCAAACGTTTGTGCACCCAGTGATTCACAACTTTCGTGGTAGGCGCCTTTTTTTGTTTGTGTTAACACATACACTTTGTGACCCTGGTTCACAAAAGCCTGAACAAGCGATTCGGTATCTCGGGATCGGGAATTGAAAGAGGTATAAAAAAGGATGTTCAGCATGTTTTAATGAGAACGGCCGGTACACCTGCAACCACCGAGTTGTCGGGGAAACTTTTATTTACCAGGCTGTGAGCACCAATAACACAGTTTTTGCCTATTTCCACATTTTTTAAAATGCTGGCTTTTGCCCCAATCCACACATTCTCACCAATGCGAATGGGGCCGGTGCTCTCACCTGAATGTTTTATCAGTTGCCCCTGGCCAAATTTATGGTCCTGATCACGTATTACCACCATTTCAGCAATGGAACAATTTGCCGCAATGTGTATGCTCGATTTAGCAACAATAACAGCGTTTGGACCAATGGAAGAGTCAGTAATAAAAAGTTCAGCGCCTTTTTCTACAACTATTAAAACACCTTCGCCAATATGGGTATTTTTAATTTCACACTTTGCACCATCCATGCAGCGCACTTCACAATTTTTTGAAACAATACACCCGGCATTGAGGCGAAGGGAGGGGTATTTAAAGGTAAAGTGCAGTCGTCTTAACTCAGACCCAATCCGGGAAAAGATGGACGCGCAGGTTCGGTATAGTTTGTGGAACACCATCAGGATTCAGAATCAAGAATTTCAAATGTTTGATTTTGGTTGAGTTCAAAAAGTGCACGTCCTTTCTGAATCACAGTAGCATAGTGGAGCAAAAGGGTAGAGTGTTCAGGTAGAGTTTCCGGTTTTAATTTTTGGGTAAGTCGGTTAAGGCGCTCCTTCATCATCAGAATGGGGTTATTGATTCTGAAGTTCAATTTCGCTTCGGGATACGTTCGCCTTAACTTATGGTACTCTTTTCGAATAACATCGTAAAACTTTACCGAATTGGATGCAGGGTTGACGATGTTAATGAATGCATAACCCGTATAAAAAGCGAGCTTGCATTTCATGGATGTGATCCTTAATGAATATTCCATGTCAATTATTTTATAACTGGCATTAAATAAGCCAAGATAGGGGAGTGATGAGCTTCGGATGAGTAAACTTAAACCACAAAACAAAAAGGCCGTCCCCTCTTTTTTGCGTTGATGGAAGCCTGTAATAAAATTGGTTTTTTCAAACCTGGGTTTATCAACAACCTTGCAGGAATACCCATCGAAACCAAGTACGTCGGTTTTGGGGTGTTGCAGCATGTAGTTTTTGCAAACTTGAATTGCTTCAAAATCATACAAGTCATCATCGGTGATGATTTTAATAAGATCTCCTTTAGCCAGTAACAAGGCTTTGTTGATACCATGGGCTTCTCCATGATCTTGCTCCGATAAAAGGGTGTGAATTTTTTTCTCCTTCAACAGGTGTTCCAGAAAGGCTTTACTTCCATCTGAACTACCGCCATCAACCACCACAATTTCTTCATCTGTTTTACAGGCTTCAATTAATAAGGGCAGGGTTATTTTAAGGTAATCCAGTTTATTGAAAGTGGTGAGAACGTATGATAAGGTAACCTGCATTAATCGTATCCCAAACGTTTGGCGTATTCTAATAATAGCTCTTTTTTTCTGATCTTATATGGCCGGGCCGGTACTCCAACATAAATGGTCCATGGCTCGGTATCACTGGTAACAAGCGCCCCCGCACCAATTACTGAGCCTTCACCAATACACACCCCGGGCATGAGGATGGCGTTTGTTCCCACTCCGGCAAAACGCGAAATTTTCACCGTACTGAACGCTACCTTGTCGCGAAATTCATCAGGAACGGTTACGCTGGTAAAACCATCCCCTAAGAAGGCATCGCTACCTGCAATAACGCGACTTCCAGCAGCTATTGTAGCAAAATGCCCGAGAATAAATTCGCTCTTTTCACCACCAATTACCGTAACATAAGGTGAAATGTGTGTGTAGTCTCCTATAGAGGCTTTTGTTGTGATGTATACACCTGAGTCAATTGCAACGTGGTTGCCAACACTAACCAAGTGCGGACGGCGAATCTCAACCCTAGGGCTGATAAAAACATCCTTGCCGCAGGACTTGAGTAGGGTATGGTCGTACTGATCCGAATTCAGCATAGAGGGCTTCAGTTAAAGCTATAAAATTAATCGAATTACCCTGAATTCGATGATTTTAAACTAAAAATATGAAACCATTTATTAGAATTTATCAGGCTCTGCAAGGCTACAATTTCAAAAGAAAGAAACGGTTTCATAAGCTAGGGAAGATTATATTTGCAATCAACACAAACATGGCATCAAAAAATGTTTTAATTACCGGTGTTGCAGGAATGATTGGATCGCACCTGCTTGATGATCTGCTGGAGAGAGGATATACTGTAACAGGGATGGACGATTTGTCGTATGGTTCAGAGGCGAATATTGCTCACCAAAAAGCACATCCGCGTTTTAGATTTTTACACAACAATGTACTCAATTACGAGGTATTAAAAGAAGCAGCGAAAGATGCAGAGACTATTATTCACCTTGCCGCATTAAAAAAGATCAGTGAAAAGGAAGATGCCTACCCTACCTTATCGGTAAATGCTACAGGAACTGAACATGTATTAAAAGTAGCGAGAACATACGGGAGTAAAGTAGTGTTCGCCTCCACTAGCGATGTGTATGGCATGTCACCCGACCTGCCGTTGAATGAAGATGGGGATTTGTTGATAGGACCAAGCATGATCAAACGCTGGAGTTATGCTGTGTCAAAACTATATGGAGAGCAACTGGCAAATGCCTACTACCGTGATTTTGGCGTTCCTGTGGTTATCTTAAGGTACTTTGGGGCTTTTAGTCCCCGCAGCAATTTCAGTTGGAGCGGAGGGCACATTCCTATTTTTATACAACAAGTATTGAATGATAAAGCCATCACTATTCATGGCGATGGTTCCCAAACACGGTCCATGGGATTTGTGAGTGACCTTGTGGAAGGAACGCGCCTTGCGCTGGAAAGTAAGGCTGCAATTGGAGAGATCATTAACCTTGGTAACGATGAGGAATTAAGTGTACTGGATTCTGCGAAACTAATACACCGTATTGCCGATACCGGTAAAGAACTCAAATTGCAATTTATTCCCATGGCAGATATTTTTGGTAAGTACAAGGATATCATGCGCAGGATACCGGACCTCAGCAAAGCCAAGCAACTTTTAGGATACGCACCAAAAGTGAGTATGCAAGAAGCCATTCGTATTACAATAAACCAAGCCAGAAAAGAGCGGGCATGATCTATTTTGTCATTCCTATTTATAATGAAAGTCTGAACATTGCGAACCTCCACGCAGAATTAACCGCTGTTTTGAAAAACGAAGACGTATTTTATGTTTTTTCCGACGATGGTTCGCAGGATGGTTCGCCTGAAATACTGAAAAAAGAATTTCAGGGTCTCAATTATATTGTACTTGGTGATGGTGTGAACCGTGGACCGGGAGCCGCTTTTAACACGGCATTTGAATGGGTGTTGAAACAAAGTCAGAATAAAGAGGACCTTGTTGTTAGCATAGAAGCAGATTGCACCTCTGATACCGGCATATTGGAAAATATGATACAAATGTCCCGTATGGGCTTTGATCTGGTGCTGGCTTCGGTGTATGCCCAAAGCGGAGGTTTCGAAAAAACCACCTTGCTACGCCGCATAATTTCTGCCGCAGCCAATTTACTCATGCGTTTTGCGTTCAACATTCGCGTGCTTACACTCAGTTCATTTTACAGAGTTTACCATGTTGAATTACTGAGAAAGATCAGGGACAAGCACCAGGTTTTGATTCGGGAAACAGGATTTATTTGTATGCTCGAAATCTTGTTAAAGGCGATTCGCTGCAATGCCCGGGTGATAGAGGTGCCAACCACCCTGCATTCTTCCAAACGCCGTGGCAAATCAAAAATGAAAATGCTCAAAACCACCCGGCAATACCTGGGATTCTTGTTGCGTGCCAAGTTTCAGGCCAAATAAATGTACCCAATCGTGTCGGCTATGGAGATGAGTACAATACTCCATTTCAATACCTGATGCAACCTGTTAGCAATTGAGTTTGAAATTAGTTGAGTAAAAAACACAAGGTAATAGGGTAGAACAAAAATGGCGTAGCACAATTGGAAAATGGTGGTGTTACCACTGAGTGCGCTAACTAAAATCAGAAAAACCATGTGCACGCCAACCAATAAAATACAATCCATGCCCAATCGTAAACTCTTGTTTTTAAAGGCCAGGTAGCTAAAATAAGCAGGTATGATCAACAGAAATGCAAAATACCGAATTTGCAATAGGCTTTGTAAACTCAATCCGAAATTTTGTGTGAGAACCTGTACCAATCCTATTACCAAATTAGCAAGCGTAAATGGTTTAAAGTGAACCGACTCAGCAGCGTTATGACTAATGTTGGCATTGGCCTGACCTAGTTGATGGATAAAACCTGTGCTTTGATTAAGCAGATAGAACAAAGAAAAAACAGCCACTAACAGAACTAGGTAACCACCTAATAATTTCAACTTTATGTCCCGTTTTGAAATTCGTAGTACCAGCAAACCATGCCAGGCAAAAACTACCACAACCAGGTAATGTGAAAAAATAGAGAGTATAACCAGCAGTAGGTAGACTAACAAAATACTTGGTGTATTTTCGCGAATGTACCGGAGAAGAAACAGGGTGGACCAAACAGAAAGGCATAAGGTAAACAGATACGTTCTTGCTTCCATGTTGTAGCGGAAAAGGAGAGAGTTGCTCAATAACAGAATCAGTAAAAATGCCGAATTAATGCGAAGTTCAGAGGCTATGCCCCTTGCCGCTACCAGCATGAGTATGAAACACAGGAGTGATAAGGCGCGTACGGAAAACAAACTTAATCCAAAACAATGGATCCAGGCGCTTAATGTAAAATCGTACAACAAAGCATTGGAGCGATCGTTTTGAATGTTTGCGTAAAACACCTTGCTTAAAAATCCGGGCGCATCCACATGTTTAGTACGTATTTGTTTTAGCTCTTCAAAACTGTACTTGTTTAAGGTGCTGTCGCCACAGGCGGCATTTACTGAGATTTGCTCATCAATCCAAAGAGGTTTGTAATCGTAGAACACTAAAAAACGAACCAGTACAAATGCTCCTATCAGTAAAACACTCAGTCCATTGCTTTTGTGCAATAGTCTGGTTTGAAACAGAGAGGTTAAACTTGGTTTAGCTTCAGTGTTCATTCGAACCAGCCTAATAAGGGTAAACGCTTTTGTAATAGGCTATGGTATGGTCGATACCTTTGTCTAATGGAGTAAAGGTAAAATTGCCAAACACTTTTCTAAAGCGCCGGTCGTCCATTACTTTTCTCGGACTGCCATCTGGCATGTTATGGTTCCAGCGAATTTGAAAGGTGTTGTTGAATTTAGCATTGATAAGATGTACCAGCTCCCGCACACTTAAGCCGAAATTTTGTGCAATGTTCACCGGCTCATCGAGGCCAATGGTAATTTTTTTGGTCAAAATACTTTCGCAAATCCTTGCAAAATCTTCGGCATACAGCCACTCTCTTACAGCAATGCCGGTGCCCCAAATTTCAATTTCTTTTTTGTTTTCTTTTTCGGCTTTTACAAATTTGGAAATTAAGGCATCCAGGGCATGTGCTTTATTGGGGTCGGTGCTGTCAAAAGCCCCATACATGTTGGGTACAAAAAGGTAAATCGACTTGATGCCGTATTGCATATAATAACTTTCGCCTATGTGCCAGAGCAATCGTTTGCCGGCCCCATAAGAAAGTACTGAGCGATGCAGGTGCCCCGCCATCCATTCGTCTTCCACAAAGGTGTCGGCATGTGCGGGATAAGCACAATTGGCCATGGGGTTAATGAGTATGGCTTTTGGACAAGCTTCGGCAATGGCCTGGTAAATATTCAGATTCATGCGCGAATTATCGCTGATCACATCTGCCGCCATTTTGGTCACGTAATTTAAACTGCCCACATGCGCGGCACAATTCAGCACATAATCGGGCTGAGTGCTTTTAAATAATTGCAGCGTTTGTTCGTAATTCAATAGGTCACACCCCAGTGAACGTGAAGTTTTAACGTGTGTGATATTTGCCTTATCCAAATAATTGGAAACGGTTTTACCTACAAATCCTGTTGCGCCTAATACAAGTAGTTTCATTACCAGCCCTGTTTAATGGTGTTTATGATGTATTCCGCATTTTCTAAGCTTAACGCGTCGTGTATGGGAATATGGATCTGACTTTCATCAAAAGCTTCCTGAGCACTTAGCCCTTTGGTTAGGCCGCCGAACACACTGTTGCGGTCAATTCTTTGGTGCACAACGGAGGCCGTAATTCCGGCAGATTTTAATTTTCGGATAAAGTCCAAGCGTTTTTCAACATGAAAGCCAAAAAGCCAGTAAGCACTTTGTCGATCGGTAAAATAATTGAACAAACGAATGCCGCTGTGCTGGTGTAAGCTGCTCCGGTATAAATTGGCAATTTGGACTCTTTTTTGAAATCTCAATTCAAAGTTTTTAAGATTGGCTAAGCCAAGTGCCGCCGCGTAATTATTCAGGTGGTATTTATAACCTGCGTGCTGAATGGAATAGGCTCTTTCTCCTAGTTCAGTTAAAGGCGCATTTGCACGGTCAATACCAAACCACCTTCTGCTTCTGGCTTCTGCTTCATCTTGGTTTAACTTGCAACAAATAGCACCACCATCCCCGGTACTCAGGTGTTTAATAGCCTGGAAGGAAAAGCAAGTGAAATCAGACAGGCTGCCGATTGGTTGTTGTTTATATGTTGCGCCAAGCGCATGCGCTGCATCTTCAATTACTTTTAATCCGTGAGCCTTAGCCAGGGCGTGCAGTTCATCCATGTCGCAGGGGTAACCGCCCCAATGCACAGCCATAATGGCCCTGGTTTTGGAGTTGATTTTTTCTTTCACAGAAGCTACTGAAATGTTGCCGGTGTGATAATCGATGTCGGCAAACACTGGTACAGCTTTGAGGTAAAGGATGGCTAAGCCGCTTGCTACAAAGGTTTGAGCAGGGAGTATCACTTCATCACCCTCTTTCACACCGGCCAACTCAAGGGCCAGATGCAGGGCAGATGTACCGGAATTTACACTTACGCAGTTTCCGAAGCCAAAATGGTGTTCCAACGCTTTTTCAAATTCCAGAACCGTTTCACCCTCACTTAAAAAGCCTGAGTTCAGCACTTTTTGTACGTATTCTCCGGCATGAGCGGCAATATAGGTATGAAACAGGTTAATCATGCGTCTTCTTTACCAAGATAAGTAAAACTGCAGTCGAGTGCAGGCATCAAAACTGCATCTTCTCTCACCAGGGAGAAATTACCTCGGGCAATGGATTGTTCATCCATAGGGTCCCATACTGAAAATAGCAGTGAGCCAAGTTGGGCGTCGTAACAATTTGCCGGGCTGGAGCAATCCAAGGCCAAATTGATAAGGTAATCGTTGGCATTCAACAGGTTTTTTGGAATCACAAACCTTGAGCAATATTTACCGGCCACTGATTTTTTATCGCCCCGCCAGTCAGCAGGGGTATCAAGCGCTACCATCACTGTTTGGTTGTTTTGGTTCACCAGCATAAAATTTGGACTAACAAGGCTTGCCGATTTGTTTACCCATACCATTTCAAGGTGGATGTTTTCGTAACATTTAAAGCGGTTGCACATTTCACCTCTATCATTCAGTAATCGTGCTTCGAGAATATACGCTTCTTTATGCGTAGGTTGGTTTTTTGATCTGAACACAGCGTGTTGGATGGCGTCTTCGCCATGGGTATACGATCTTACGGTATCTTCTATGCTTGCAATCCCTTTGCTTTGACCATTGCTGAGTAAAAGCCCTTTTTTACAAATGGCTTGCAGGGAAGTAAGGTTATGACTTACAAACAGGATGGTTCTGCCGCTTTTGCTGACGTCTTCCATTTTGCGCATGCACTTTCGCTGAAATTCGGCGTCTCCAACCGCTAGCACTTCGTCAATTACCAAAATTTCGGGTTCAAGAAAAGCGGCCACTGCGAAAGCCAATCTTAACTGCATGCCGCTGCTATAATGTTTGAGTGGGGTCTCGAGAAATTTTTCAACACCCGAAAAATCTACAATGGCATCCAGTTGTTTTTTGATCTCGCTCCGTTTCATGCCAAGTATGCTACCATTTAGAAAAATATTTTCTTTTCCACTAAGTTCAGGATGAAAACCGGTACCTACTTCCAGAAGACTGGCAATTCTTCCCCGGCAAATAATCCGGCCTTGGGTTGGAGGAGTTATCTTGCTTAGAATTTTTAATAAGGTGGATTTGCCGGCCCCGTTTTTTCCAACAATCCCAATGGTGTCGCCCGGCATTACCTCAAAGCTAATGTCTTTTAGCGCCCAGAACTCTTCGTTTTTTGATGACGGGCTGAGAAATGAGAACAGACTTTCTCTGATGCTCAGATAGGGTTTTACCTGGCTGCGGATCTTAAATTTTTTACTGATCTCCCTGACCTCAAGGATGGGCTTCATACGGGCAAAGATAAGGATTGAGGCAAGTTGGGCAAGTGAATATAAACTAGCTTGGTAGTTACTTTTCACCGTGAAAATGATCCCACACCAGTTTGGCTTTGTTGGCGCCAAGCAATGCAACTAGTTCTTCAAGGTTTGCCGCTTTTATTTGTTGCACACTTTTGAGGGCCAGCAATAATTTTTCGGCGCTTTTATCACTAATCCCTTTGATTTCGTTTAGTTCGGTTTTAAAGGTTTCTCTGCTGCGTTTGCTTCGGTGGTGCGTAATGCCAAAGCGATGGGCTTCATCACGTATTTGTTGAATCACTTTCAAGGTTTCACTGCGTTTATCTAGATAAAGAGGCAGGGGGTCGCCAGGAAAATAGATTTCTTCCAATCGTTTGGCGATGCCTATCACCGCTATTTTACCTCTTAAACCCAATTGTTCCAGGCTCTCCATTGCAGCCGCCAGCTGACCTTTTCCTCCGTCGATAACAATCAGTTGTGGCAGTTCCGATTGGTCCTCTAGTAACTTTGAATAGCGACGATAAATCACCTCACGCATGCTGGCAAAATCATCCGGGCCTTCAACGGTTTTTATATTAAAATGCCTGTACTCTTTTTTGGCGGGTTTCGCGTCAATAAACACCGGCATGGCACTTACCGCGTATTGCCCCTGAATATTACTGTTGTCAAATCCTTCAATTCGGCGGGGCAGCACGCTTAAGCGCAGGTCCTTCATCATCTGCGTCAGAATTCGCTCACTGTGTTTTTCGGGATCGGTGAGGGCAAGTTGTTTATCTCTTTCTTGTTTGTGTGATAAAGCATTTTTATAACACAATTGCAATAAGTGTTTTTTATCACCAATTTTTGGCACAATGTAAACACAGCCCGGAATTTCCACTTCAGGTAAAAATGGAACAAGCAGTTCTTTCGCGGTGCTTCCAATCCTGTCGCGAAACTCCAATAAGGCAAATAACATCAGGTCCTCTTCACTTTCATCCAGCTTTTTTTTCAACTCAATATTTTGAGCCTGCACAATAGCTCCGTTGGTAATATGAAAACAGTGGGCAAAGGCAGTTTTTTCCTCACAAATAATATGTACCACGTCAGTATTGGTGATTGACGGATGTACGATGGTGGATTTTGTCTGAAAGGAAGCAATTTGCTCAATTTTTTGTTTTGTTTCATTGGCTTTTTCAAATTGCAAAGCTTCTGAATAAGCTTTCATGGCCTGGCGCATTTCGCTTAAAATGCCCGACACATTGCCTTTAATGATCTGCCGGATTTCCTGCAGATTCTGATTGTACTCTTCTTCGCTGAATTTATTTACACAGGGCGCTTTGCAATTTCCAATATGAAATTCGAGGCAAGGCCTGAATTTAGCTTTGTTGATGTTTTCTTGACTTAGCTCGTAAGTGCAGTTACGAATGGGATAAGTTTGACGAATGAGGTCCAGCAAAGCATGCATGTTTTTCCCATTCGTGTAAGGCCCGAAATACTCGCTGCCATCGCGAATGTGTTTGCGTGTTGGAAAAATTCTCGGGAATCGTTCCTTTTTAATTACAATCCAGGGATAGGTTTTATCATCCCTGAGGTTGATGTTGTACCTTGGTTTTAAGTTTTTAATCAGGTTATTTTCCAGTAACAAAGCATCGCTTTCAGAATTTACCTTGATGGTTTTAATGTCGGCAATTTTGTTCACCATCACCCGCAAACGGGCATTGTCGTGTACCTTGGTAAAATAGGAGTTGACGCGTTTTTTCAGATTTTTTGCTTTCCCTACGTACAACAATTGCTGCTCAGCATCAAAATACTGGTAAACACCCGGCCCCTCAGGCAGTGTTTTTAATAAAGTTTCCAATGTAGTTTCTTTGGGGACAGACATCGTGCAAAGCTATAAAATTGCCGGGCAAAATTCTTGCGTTTGGATGAATTAAAGGCCTTTCAGATTGGGGAAAGCGCGTTCACCTATTTCTTTCAAAAAAATCCCATTTGATACTCCATCCTTTGCGACACAAACCCTTCATGCGCTCTCGCTCAGGCCAATTTACCGTTCGTAAATAAATTACAATAAACCTGTTGCAATGAATTACCTTTGAATTCAAATGAAACAGCACCTAAGCTTATTGATTTTACTTACCTGTGCTGGATTAGTCCCGGCCCAAAACGGCGAAATTTATCTAAAAAAAGTGCACGAGAGATTTTATCAGTCGCCCTGTAAAATCTATGCCTTTTCACAAAAAAATTACCATTACCGCAATGACAGCCTGATCAAAACTTCGGTTTGGCACGAAGTCATTGAATTCCCCGATAAATTTCGAATACATTTTGGTGATAAAGCAGAAGGTAATTACGTGTTGTTTAAAAACGACAGCGTATTCAATTACCGAAAATCACAATTTTTAAAATCAAGAGCCGACTCCAATTCGCTCTTGTTGATTTTAGGTGGTATGTTTTACAGAAGTTTTGATGACGTTCTGCTTCGCTTAAAGAACTCAGGTTACAATCCAAATGTACTTTCCGAACAAAACTGGAAGTCAAATGAAGTAGTGGTTCTTGGTGCCTTGCAGGGAGATCTCAACACCAATCAGATATGGTTTGATAAAACAACCATGAAGGTGATTCGAATTATTGAAAGGTTGAATGCCAGCGACACCATGGACATGCGGTTTGAATCCTACCAAAATTGGTGCAAAGGGCATGTGGAAACCAAAGTGGCATTTTACAGAAACGGAAAATTGGAACAGGTGGAAGAATACTACGACATAAAGCAGCTGGAAAAATTCGCTGATTTTTAGAAATAATTCAGGTCATCCAAATCCCTTCTTTCTTTTTTACTTGGTCTTCCGCTACCTCTTTCCCGCTTAATGTTGGATTTAAAAAACACAGATGGCAGGTGTTCGGATTTTTCCGGCGGAGGACTCAGGTCCTTGTAATGTTTGGCTGCCACCTCAAAAGAGCCCCTTTTTTCTAGTAAGGCCACAACCTCAATGATTTTTTTGTTATGACCTATGTTCATACTGTACACTTCACCCGGCTTCACCAAATGAGAGGCTTTAAAATTATCCCCATTGAGCTTTACCTTTCCCGATTTTATCGCCTCTGAAGCCAGAGAGCGGGATTTGTACATTCTCACTGCCCATAAATAAGTGTCTGCTCTTACTTCCATTAGGGAGAAATAATAAGTTTAGCCCCATACGCGTATACCCCATCACTCAGCCAAATAAAATAGATACCGGTACTGAGCCCGTAAATAGGAAGCTCTAACTTATAATCATAGCTATTGACCAGCACCTCCTGAAATTTATGTCCGGTTTCATCGCAAATGAAACCTTCCAGGGCCCCGTTTTCCGTATTCGACGTTCTCAGTTTTACCAGGCCATCTGAAATGGGAACAGGATTAGGGTAAGGCGTTAGCAAGGGTCGGCTTTGTTCATCAACATAGATGCTTTTTACAGGTGATGTCTCAACAAAAGCGAGCTCAATTTTATAATAATTGAGGGCTTTGGGCGAAGGACTGCTGTGATTGTATGTGTGAGAGACATTTTCTGTGGTGCTGCTGCAAATACCGGCATAATCTTCAATTACAACAAAATTAAGCGAATCAAGGCTGTGGTAAATTCTATAGCCATCACAGGTGGAACCTTTGGCAACCGAAAAGTCAATTCTAACCAAACCACCACTGCTGCTCAAATTGAAGTTGAGAATACGCTGAGAATAACTACTTAGTGTAAGCAGAAACACACCCACAAAACCACCGGCTCTTAGCCTAGTTTTGAGTAATCCAGGCAAATGTGTTACCCTGTTCGTCATATAAGGTGATGATGTAGTTGTCTTCAGGCAATTTAGTAAAAACAGCAGCCAGCTGGATGTTGTGTTTGCCTTTGCTGAATTTTTTACGTTTCAAAAGAATTTTATGAAAATTGGGTTCAAGTGGTTTGCTGAGCTCGGCTGAAATTTTGCTGTCTTTCAGTAATTCAAACGAAATACTCAGATTTTTAGTATAGGTATACGACTTTGATTCGAGCAAAATCCCCGACTTTCCTCTTTCAGATGGCGGGGGATTTTCCAGGAAACAGCTTCTTATTTTGGCATCCCAACTGGCACTGATGCCTTCGGCCCTCAAATTTAATTTCGGACTCAGTGAACCAGAAAAACGCAGGGGTTCACTGTTCATCACACGCCAATTGAATTGTAATCCGCCATTTGTACTTGTTGCGAGTTGAATATCACATTGCCCCTGTTCCAAAAAATTCTGCTGGTCAACATACAACACGTATACATTTCCTGATTTAGGATCCACCAGTACATCCGGAAAAAACTGGTGTTTGTGGTTAGGATGGTAACTCAACAACAAAGGCTCCGTCCAGTGTAAACCCTCATCGTCACTAAATATCATAAAAACATCAAGGTTGTTTTTTCCATTTTTGAGGTCACTCCAAACTGCATAAATACGCTTATGAAATGGCCCTCCACTTACATCGCAGGCCACCCGGGGTTCTGTATCTACCCGGCGGCTATTCACCATGGTACTAGGCGCGCAAGGAAGTGAATACATCAAAGTACTGTCTGACCAACTGCGACCAGAATCTTCCGATCGTTTAAAATAGAGCCGGCCCTCAATCACAAAAACGGCGTACTTTTTTTTATCTTCTCCTGTGCAGAAATTGTATACCGTTTTTGGACGAAAACTTTCAGGGGCATTAAAACCAACACCAACTCCCGAATTAATGCCAAAGCTAACCTGGGCCTTATTACACAAGTTGCAGTGTAATAAAATCACAAACAACAGCGCCTTTAAGGAATTTGCATCAGCCATTGAAACAGAACCTGAACATAGTTCAAATTTAAGGTATTATGAAGTGTGTGTGGGATACATTGGGTGTTTTTGTGATACATTTTTTAATTCACCCTAAAGCCCTAATTTTACCTGCTCTAAACGGAATTATGGAAAAAACTACAATCAACACCTACCTCAATCAAAACAAGGAACGTTTTCTCAATGAGTTGCTCGACATGTTAAAAATTCCTTCGGTAAGTGCCGACAGTAAATACAAAGCCGATGTAATTAAAACAGCAGAAGCAGTAAAACAACGCCTGATGGAAGCCGGTGCCGACAAGGTGGAAGTGTGTCCAACCAAAGGATTTCCGGTGGTGTACGGTGAAAAAATAATTGATCCGGCTAAACCAACAGTAATTGTTTATGGCCACTACGATGTGCAACCGGCTGATCCTTTGAACTTGTGGGATTCTCCTCCCTTTGAACCGGTGATTAAAAAAACCCCTGTTCACCCTGATGGGGCCATCTTTGCCCGCGGGGCTTGCGACGATAAGGGGCAGATGTACATGCACGTGAAAGCCTTTGAATTGATGATGAAAACCAATACTCTGCCCTGCAATGTAAAGTTTATGATTGAAGGTGAAGAGGAAGTAGGTTCCCCAAGTCTTGGACCCTGGATAATAGAAAACAAAGCGCGTTTAACCGGAGACGTGATTTTAATTTCTGATACCAGTATTATTGCCAACGATACTCCAAGTATTGATACCGGATTACGCGGACTGGCCTATATGGAAGTGGAAGTTACCGGACCGAACCGCGATTTGCACTCAGGAGTTTACGGCGGTGCGGTGGCTAACCCCATCAATGTGTTGTGCAAAATGATTGCCGATTGCCACGATGAAAACAAACATATTACCATTCCGGGATTTTACGACAAGGTGGTGGAATTGAGTGAAGCCGAAAGAAAAGAAATGGCCAAAGCGCCTTTTGATTTGGATGAATACAAAAAAGACCTGCACATTGATGACGTGATGGGCGAAAAAGGGTACTCTGCTATTGAACGCACCGGCATTCGTCCAACTTTGGATGTGAATGGCATTTGGGGCGGTTACACCGGCGAAGGTGCAAAAACAGTGTTACCTTCCAAAGCCTTTGCAAAAATCAGCATGCGTTTGGTGCCTGATCAAAATTCGCATCAGATCAGCGAACTTTTCCAGAAACACTTCGAGCGTGTAGCGCCCAAATCGGTGAAAGTAAAAGTAACGGCCCACCATGGTGGCGAACCTGTAGTGGTAAGTACTGAAAGCGCCGGATACAAAGCGGCCAGCAAAGCCATGGAAGAAACCTTTGGTAAAAAACCGGTTCCAACCCGTGGTGGAGGAAGTATCCCCATTGTGGCGCTTTTCAAAAAGGAATTGGGATTGGACAGCATTTTGTTTGGATTCGGTTTAGATTCCGATGCTTTGCATTCACCCAACGAACACTATGGTTTATTTAATTATTACAAGGGCATTGAAACCATTCCTTTATTTTATAAACACTTCAGCGAACTGAAAGCTAAATAATGAGTTCAGGCGAATGGATCGGAACGCTTGGCGTAAGTATTTTACTAATTGCCTTTGCACTTAACCTGCTGAAAAAGCTGGAGGCCAATTCAAAAATGTATTTGCTATTAAATGTGTTGGGCGGAGCCTTGGCCTGCCTTTCCTCACTGATGATACAATTCTGGCCCTTTGTGGTGTTGGAAGGAGTTTGGGCCATTTCTTCATTGATTATGCTCACCCAACTTAATAAAACAAGATGATACGATTTTTAAGTGGCTTGTTATTTTTGGCATTTTTCACCGGCTGCATTGGGCTAAAAGACCTCGAGGTAAAAGATGTTAAGGGCTTTAGTTTAAAAAAGCTCGATCCTTCGGGTATGCAAAGCAGTCTGCAATTGAGTTTGCATAATCCCAACCCTTTTGGTTTTACAATTTTGCCCTCCAGCTTTGATGTAAAATACAGTGGCATGTATCTTGGTAAAGCCCGTCTGGTAAAAAAGGTGAGAATAAAAGGAAAGCAAGAACAAACTTATACTTTCGAATTGGAAAACGATTTTAAAGAAGTGAATTTCCTCGATCTGCTTAACCTTTTACAACCCGGGGCATTTAAAAATGAAATCAACATCAAAGGTGAACTCAAGGCATCAAAATTTTTGATGCGGAAAAAATTTCAGATCGATTACAAAGAAAAAGTAAGCTTGAATTAGGCCGCACTTAGTTCATCGAAGGGTCAGAGCCAAAATCAGCAAAAATACTGTAGCTTTTTTTAATGTCACCAAGTTCCCAGCCCCAGAGGTCTACAGGCGGTACTTTAAAAAAGGAATTATTTTCAGGTTCGGTCAACATCCAATG